>NZ_JBIURK010000004.1:0-642669 GCF_044740745.1 Pseudomonas sp. NPDC088322
GTAGTGTGGGGTCTCCCCATGTGAGAGTAGGTCATCGTCAAGATTCATTTCGCAAAACCCCTATCTGCGCGAGCAGGTAGGGGTTTTGTCTTTTCTGCGATTCGGAAAACTGCGGCTGCATCTGGCACCCAAATCTACCTCCCTGCCAAACGCCTCGACATACCCCACCTCGAAGGTGCGACAATATTGCACTTTGATGACGTGACTTTCTCCTGCACCCTCAACGTCAAGACTTAACCCACGGGCACCTTGCGCCTGTGCAAAGACTCTTTCAGCACCCCTGTGCTGACCGTCCTGGACGTCCCCGGCGTCCAATTACTTGAGGTAACAAGCAAGATGGCTAAGGCCGCCGATGTCGTTGTGCAATGCCTGGAAAATGAAGGTGTCGAGTATGTATTCGGCATCCCTGGTGAGGAAAACCTCGACCTGCTCGAATCCCTGCGCAAGTCGAAGATCAAGCTGGTACTGACTCGCCACGAGCAATCCGCAGGCTTCATGGCCGCCACCTATGGCCGTCTGACCGGCAAGACCGGCGTCAGCCTGTCGACCCTCGGCCCTGGCGCGACCAACCTGGTGACCGCCAGTGCCTACGCCTACCTGGGCGGTATGCCGATGATGATGATCACCGGCCAAAAGCCGATCAAGAAGTCCAAGCAGGGTCGCTTCCAGATCATCGATGTGTGCGGCATGATGGCACCCATCACCAAGTACACCCATCAGTTCGCCTCGGCCGACAACATCCCAGCACGCATGCGCGAAGCCTTCCGTCTGGCGGAAGAAGAAAAGCCCGGCGCTGTGCACCTCGAGCTGCCTGAAGACATCGCTGCCGAGCAAACCGACAGCATGCCGATCCCGCCAAGCCTGAGCCGCCGTCCGCTGGCCGAGCACAAGGCCGTTGAAGCCGCTGTCGAGAAGCTGCAGAACGCGCGCAGCCCGATCCTGGTGATCGGCGCCGGTGCCAACCGCAAGATGACCGCCAAGGTCCTCAAGCAACTGATCGACAAGACCGGCATTCCTTTCATCACCACGCAGATGGGCAAAGGCGTGGTCGACGAGCGCCACCCACGCTTCCTCGGCAACGCCGCGCTGTCGTCGGGAGACTTTGTCCATCGCGCCGTCGAAGCCGCCGACCTGATCATCAACATCGGCCACGACGTCATTGAGAAGCCACCGTTCTTCATGGTCCGTGGCGGCACCGAGGTCATCCACATCAACTTCCGCTCTGCCGAAGTCGATGCGGTGTACTTCCCGCAGATCGAAGTGATCGGTGACATCGCCAACGCCGTCTGGCAGATCGGCGAAGCCTTGACCGATACCAGCCACTGGGACTTCACCCGTCTGCTGACCATTCGCGAGGCCAACGAAGCCCAGATCGCCGAAGGCGCCGACGACGACCGCTTCCCGGTATACCCGCAGCGCCTGGTCGCCGACATCCGCCGCGCGCTGCCGTCCGAAGGCATCGTTGCCCTCGACAACGGCATCTACAAGATCTGGTTTGCCCGCAACTACAAGGCGCATAAGCCCAACACCGTCTTGCTCGACAACGCCCTGGCAACCATGGGTGCCGGCCTGCCATCGGCGATGGCCTCGCACCTGGTCTACCCGGACCGCCCGGTGATTTCCGTGTGCGGCGACGGCGGCTTCATGATGAACAGCCAGGAACTGGAAACCGCGGTACGCCTGGGCATGCACATCACCGTGGTGATCCTGCGTGACGACGGCTACGGCATGATCCGCTGGAAGCAGGCCAACATGGGCTTCACCGACTACGGCCTGGACTACGGCAACCCCGACTTCGTCAAATACGCCGAAGCCTATGGTGCCAATGGCCACCGCGTAGAAAGCGCCGAAGGCTTCCTGCCGCTGCTCGAGCACTGCATCAAGACCCCAGGCGTGCACGTGATCGACTGCCCGGTCGACTACAGCGAGAACGACCGCATCCTCAACAGCGAGCTGCGTGAGCGCGCGCTGGCGGTGTAACGCTTAGGTCAATCAGGGCCTATATGTACAAAGCCGCTTCTGCTGGATAAGTGCAGCCTCAACAGCTGTATTTCCGTGCAGGAGCGGCTTTGTGCTGAAATGGCCTTGCAGCTGATATCGCACGCCAGGCCCTATTAAAATGCTGACCGCGTGGTAATTACATCCCGCCAAGTAAAGCTGCTGTAGCCTCAAGCTTGCCCTTCGATTACTTCGAAGGACTGAGGCAATGACCATTGGATCTACCCACAACCATCCCGCAGATCTCGCCGTAGAGCCAGCGCTTCCGGCTCAACCTTGGGCTGCACGCTTTCCCAATCCACCAGACCTGTGTTTTGACTATCGCCGATTGGTTGAACAGCAAGGCGGTGTCGCTCAGGCAACTCAGAAGGATCAGCGCATTTGTATTGTCGGTGCAGGCGTCACCGGGCTTACCGCGGCCAGAGAGCTGCTGCGCTGCGGCTTCAGCAATATCACCCTGATCGAACAGGCCCAGCGCGTCGGTGGCAGACACCTGACCATACCTAGTGCGACTCAGCCACACCCGCAACCCTCGACCCCATTCGAAATGGGTGCCATGCGCATGCCATTTTTCAACCGCACCGGTGAGTCGCCCAGAGACGGCCGTTCGCTAATTGCGTACTACACCAGCCTGTTCGATCTGCATCTCTCGGACTTTCCAAATCCGGGCACTCCCTGGGTAACGAGTACAGGTATTTACCTGGAAGAAGGGCAATTTGACGACAGCGCTGAGCCAACGCTGTTGGTCTGGCGAAACCCAACCGGCGAATCGCCGCCCCCTACAGCTCGCCTGCAAACTGTTCAGGGCAAGTGGAAGCGTTTTGCCGAGCAACTCGCCGAGCGCGTTGCCGGGGTCTACGGGACCGTCGCCTGGGAAAAATTCTGGGCTGCAATTGTCGCTCGCTACTATCAACTGTCCTTCAGGGATCTGGTTCGCCTGCCAGCTC
The DNA here is from genome assembly GCF_044740745.1 of Pseudomonas sp. NPDC088322. Classification (NCBI taxonomy): domain Bacteria; kingdom Pseudomonadati; phylum Pseudomonadota; class Gammaproteobacteria; order Pseudomonadales; family Pseudomonadaceae; genus Pseudomonas; species Pseudomonas sp. NPDC088322. The sequence goes on from NZ_JBIURK010000004.1 coordinate 2,946, forward strand.
TAGAGCTATGGCGTGAAGATAATCCAGGGGACTTCGGCGGGCTGGGCATGGATGCCGATGAGTCGGCCATCTTCTATTCCATCGGCATCGGCGACGGCAGCTGGGGCGCGTTTTATGACGTCTGCTGCCTGTACCCGCTACGTACAGCCATCTTTGGCTTTAGTAGTCACCTGCAATTGGTTCACGGTCGGGTAGATGAACGGGGTGTACCTCTTGCTGCGCCTTGGTTGGGCCGGCCCGCGCTGCCTGACAGCAGCGAGCTGATGTTTCAGGGGCCGCGCTATCTCGGGTTGGCGGCGCTGGATGAGTGTCTGTTGTTCATGCCCATCGAGCAGTCCGATAAATCCTTGTATGCCCATCTCGCTGCGCGTGAAGATGGTCTGCTTACCGACAGCGCCGTCTGTGGGCTACGCAAGTTGGCCGATGGCCGTATCAGGGTCGATTACCGCTGGCACCACAGTAGCCCCCACAACGAGCAATTACGAAGCGGTGACTATGACGCCGTGATCGTTACCCTTCCGTCATGGTTGATCGAGACCAATATCAAACTCCAGGGGTTCAGCTCTGCAGAGTTACCCCAGCGCATCATCAAGGCCTGGAAGACTGCTCACTGGGAGACCAGTTGCAAGGTCTACGCGCCACTGAGCAAGCGCTTCTTCGACGAGGGCTGCAAGATCCCGCAGATCCTGGTCACCGACAGTTTCGTCCACGATGTCTACGCATATCGCTACAACGCTCACTATGCCCAAGACTGCATTCTGCTGAGCTACACCTGGGAGGACGATGCGACCAAACTGGCGGCTTTCACAGATGTTGAGCTTGGGCACAAGTGCCTGGCCGAGCTCGACAGGATCCTAATGCGCTGCACCAATATCCAGCAGCCGATATCGCCCTACGTCGATGCCAGCAACATCCAGATTCAACACTGGGTAACAGATAGTAATGCGCTGGGCTGCGCCAAACTATACCGAGCCGGGACCTATTACGACGCCGTCAGCTTGATGAAATACAATCGCGATCTCGGAGCTGGTTCCGGGCTGTATCTCGTCGGGGAATCGTTTTCAGTCGATGCCGGCTGGACCGAACCATGCCTGCGCACTGCCATCGACGCGGTGATCAATATCTGCGAGCGCAGCGGTGCAGTATTCAACGGCGGCTTCACCCTGGCTGATTATCCGCATTACCAACTGCAAAGCTGAGCCGGAGCGGGGCAGGGACCCTGTCTGCTTCCTGCCTACGCCGTAGATTTTTCCTACGATTTTGCCGGAGCCGCCTGGCTGTCGGAAACTTTGCCATCCCCGCTTTACTGGCCTCCTTCCCATAACCACAACAAGGAAGCCACCATGCCCCATACCCCCAATGCCGTTAGCCCGGTACGCATTGCTGTCATCCAGTACGACCCGCAAGTGGGTCTCGAACACTGTGACGGCAACCTGAGCAAAGGCCTGGCCTTGGCTCGCCGGGCCGTGCGCGAAGGTGCCACGCTGATTGTGCTGCCCGAGCTGGCCAATACCGGCTACACCTTCCATACCCGCGCCGAGGCCTATGCCCATGCCGAGCCTCTGCACGGCGGTCGCAGCCTTGAGGCGTGGAGCAACTTCGCCCGCAAGCATCAGGTCTATCTGGCTTCTGGCTTCGCCGAGCGTGATGGCCTCAAGCTATATGACAGTGCCGTGCTGTTCGGCCCCGATGGCCTGCTCGGGCACTATCGCAAGGCGCACCTGTGGAATCAGGAGAAGCTCTGGTTCACACCGGGGGACCTCGGCTTTCCGGTGTTTGAGACCCCCATCGGGCGTATCGGCCTGTTGATCTGCTGGGATATCTGGTTCCCCGAAGTACCCAGGCTGATGGCGCAGCAGGGAGCGGATATCATCTGCAGCCTGAACAACTGGGTGTGGACGCCGCCGCCGCTGTTCGATGATGCCGGGCGCTGCATGGCGTCTTACCTGACCATGACCGCAGCCCACGTCAACAATGTCTATATCGCCGCGGCCAACCGCATCGGCAAAGAGCGTGGCGGACGCTTTCTCGGTTGTTCGTTGATTGCCGGTACCAACGGCTGGCCCATCGGCCAGGTTGCCGAGGCCGAGGCTGAGTGCATCGTCTATGCCGACGTCGACCTGAGTGCTGCGCGTAGTGCGCCGATCTGGAACAGCCTCAATGACTTGCCTCGCGACCGCCGCACCGATCTCTACGATGAGACCCTCGGTTATCGCCTGCATCCAGCGCTGCCGCGCTGAGGAGGGGTGATGAACCGTACTCGATCGGCATCGCCCAGCGGTGCCTTGGAACTGCTCCTGATCGGGCTGGCCGGCGTGCTGGTGGCGCTGGTGCTGATCGCCGACTGGCCCGCTTACGCGCAGGTTGCGTCGACGCTAGAGCAGCCCATCAGTTACCTGCGCTGGATTGTCGGCGACATCAGTGAAGTCGCTTTCTACAAGCACGAGTTGCCAGCGCTTGGCCTGTTACTGGGCGCCGGGATTGGCCACTGGGCACATCGAAACGGGCGCCGCTGGCAGGGTTTCGCGATCTGCTACGGCACCGGTTTATGGCCATGGCTGTTGCTCAGCTCGCTGCTGGGGTTGCTGCTAAGCCATGTGCTGTGGGGGTGGACGCTGGCCAGCGGCGACTGGCAACCCACCTTCGTCGCTTTCGTCTCGTTGCCGGCGGCGATGGTGCTGCTGTTTGGAGGTGGTTGGCGGGTAGCGCTCAGTGGCGCACTGCTGGGCGCGGTATTGGTCACGCCTGCCAGCCTGCTGCTGGTCAACTATGTGTGTTACCCGCTGCAGCTGCCGGTAGTGGTTGGCAATGTGCTGGGCATGGCGCTGGCCAGCGCAGTGGCGTTTATTCTGTACAAACGCTTCCCGGGGCTGTTGGGAGAGCGCCGCAATTCTGCTCTGAACGATACTCCGGCCATCAACGCCAAACCTGACCATGGCGTGCTCTGGACGCTGCGCCGGGTGCTGGCTGATTTCAGCGAAGCACCGTTCTTCGGCAATGAGTGGGCCAGCCTTGGCCTCCTGCTTGGGGTTCTGCTGGCTCATGTACTGGCGCCTGCAGCCGCGGCGTATGGCTCAATGCTGGTATTGGAAATGGTCGCAGCCCAGGCGCTGGCTTCGTTGCTGGGCGTATTGCTGTGGCGGCGACAGTGGATTGCACGCGGCTGGTATCCAACTTACATTCCTATCGTTTCGGTGGTGCCAGCCGCGCTGCTGACTCTGGGCGGTAGCTGGCAGGTCATGCTCCTCAGCGCCAGCCTCGGCGCCCTTTTCGCGCCGCCGCTGGCGGTCGCGATCAGTTCCCGGCTGCCGAGCTATATGCACGGCTATATCGGTAACGTGCTGTCGATGGCGATCTGCACATTGGCGATAGTGCCGTTGCTCAGTTTGATTGCAGGAGAAGCAGGATGACTCACATCAGCAAGCGAGCAGTACTCTCGGTTGGCAGCCTGGGGGGCACCGTAAGCATGCAGGCGGCGGCACCAGGGCAAGGCGTCACCCCTACGCTCGACTGTCTGGGCCTGTTGGCGGTAGTCCCGCAATTGGCGGAGCTGGCCGAGCTGCGAACGGCCACCCTGTGCTTGCTGCCAAGCGCGTCACTGGGCTTTGCGCAACTGTTCGAAGTACTCGCCTGGGCGCAAGCTGAGGTAGAGCAGGGCGCCCAGGCCGTGGTCATTACCCAGGGCACCGATACGCTTGAGGAGACGGCTTATTTCCTCCACTTGCTGTGGTCATCGCCAACCCCGCTGGTGCTGACCGGCGCGATGCGCTCGGCCAGCCAGCCGGGCGCCGATGGGCCAGCCAATCTGCTCGCCGCAGCTCAGGTCGGGTTGGCAGCAAGCAGTCGCGGGCGCGGTGTGCTGGTGGTCATCAATGATGAAATCCACAGCGCTGCCAAAGTGCGCAAGGTCGCTAGCCTGGCGATGGCGGCCTTTGCCTCGCCGGGTGATGGTTGTGACGGTTATCTGCTGGAGGGCAAGCCGGTATATCGCCAGCCTGGTGCTGCCCGTAGTGTCTTGCCATTACCCACCAATCGTGGCCATACCGTCGCGCTGTTGGAAGCGAGCCTGGATGCCGACACCGGTCTGTTGGAGGCGCTGCCCAAGCTCGGCTATGCAGGGTTGGTGGTAGCCGGCTTCGGTGCCGGCCACGTATCGGCAAGCTGGGCCGAGGCACTGCAAAGGATCGCCGAACAGATACCGGTGGTGATCGCCACGCGCACCGGCAGCGGGCCGACGGCCACTGCCACCTATGGCTTTGTCGGCGGCGAGATTGACCTGCGCAGCAAACGGATGCTGATGGCCGGGCGCTTGTGCCCGCGCAAATGCCGGATTCTGCTCTGGCTGCTCCTCGGCTGTGGTCTTGAACAAGCCCTCGAGGAGCATCTGGGTCAGTACTGAGCGACGCCGGCTGTGGCGGCACACACTGCAACCTGCCACCAAAGCCGGCTAGCTATGCTAGGGTGCCTGCATATCCCGTAGTGCAGGAATCCACCGAACCATGCTGCCCCGTCTTGAAGAAAAAGAACTCGCCCGCCTCGAAGATTTGCTGATCACCTACGGCAACGATTTCTCGGTGCTGAACTTGGCCGAGCTCAATGGCTTTTTCACCGCACTGGCCAGTTCCCCGGTCAAGGTCAACCCTGAGCAGTGGTTGCCGGCAGTCAGCGGCGGCAAGGTGCCGAAGTTCAAGCGTCCAGCCCATGAAGAAGCCTACACCGCGCTGATGTTGCGCTATTGCAACGACGTGGCCGCGGAGTTGGCCGAACAGCTGGATGATTTCGAGCCGTTGTTCGAAGAGAGTGAAGGCGAAGAGGGCGTAGCGATCATTCTGGAAGAGTGGTGCTTCGGCTACATGCGCGGCACGCAAGTCGCGCAGTGGGGCGAGCTGCCCCCAGAGCAGGACGCCTTGCTCAAGGCCATTTCCTTGCATGGCCTGGAAGACAACTTCGAACTGCTCGACTCGATGAGTTTCGATGAACTTCAGGCCTGCGTGCCACTGGTGATCGACGCCGCGCGTGGCTTGTATCGCTACCAGAAGCAACATCGCCACTAATGCCCAAGGTGTGCGGCAGGCCCGTGATCAACTGAACGATTATTTCGTCTGGCGAAATTATGGATTGTCACGGGCACTGATTCTATTGGCTGGAGGATGGGCGCAGGATTGTCTGCGTCATCCACCCACCACGGAGTCAGGACAATGCCAGCCCCTATCAAGCTCTACAACTTCCCCAAGTCCGGCCATGCCCACCGCATCGAGCTGATGCTGTCGTTGCTCGGCCTGCCGACTGAACTGATCTTCGTCGACCTGGCCAAGGGCGAGCACAAGCAGCCCGCGTTTCTCGCCATCAACCCGTTCGGCCAGGTCCCGGTGATCGACGATAACGGTACGGTCATCGCCGACTCCAACGCCATCCTCGTGTACCTGGCCAAGACCTACGATCAGGGTAACTGGCTGCCTGAGCAACCTCTGGCCGCGGCGAAGGTGCAGCGCTGGCTGTCGGTTGCCGCCGGCCCCTTGGCCTTTGGCCCCGCTGCGGCGCGGTTGATTACCGTCTTCGGCGCTTCCTTCAATGCGGAGGAAGTGATCGGCCGCGCGCACAACCTGCTCGCCGTGATCGACCAGGAGTTGGCCACCCAACCCTTCCTGACCGGCACCAGCCCGACCATCGCCGACGTCGCCAACTACTCCTACATCGCCCATGCCCCCGAGGGCAATGTGTCGCTGGAGCCGTACGGCAACGTCCGCGCCTGGCTGGCCCGCATCGAAGCGCTGCCCGGCTTTGTCGCCATGCCGCGCACTGCCGCCGGCCTGCACAGCGCCGACTGATCTGGCCCACGCCCTCCGAGGGACGCCGTCATGCATACGCAATCCAATGAGCCGAGCTCGCCCTGGCACGCCGGCGAGAGAGCCCTGCAAGAAAAGGCCGGCGTCGCCGAGCGGATGGCAGTGTTCGGGCAGAAGGTCATTCGTGACTACATGCCCGACCAGCACCGCCAGTTCTACCAGCAACTGCCGTTCATGATTGCCGCCAGCGTTGACCCTCAGGGCCGGCCCTGGGCGACCTTGATCGAAGGAGCGGACGGCTTTGTCAGTTCGCCTGATCCGCGTCAGCTGCGCCTGGCCGCCAAGCTTGCCAAGGATGATCCAGCCGCCGCTGGGCTGGCCGCCGGGCAGGCGATTGGCATGCTCGGCATCGAGCTGCACACGCGTCGGCGCAACCGTATCAATGGCGTGATTCAAACGGCGCTAGCTGGTCAAATTGACGTGCAGGTCGAGCACGCCTTCGGCAATTGCCCACAATATATCCAGCTGCGCAACTATCGGCGTATCGAAGGGGCCGCGCAGCCCCGCGAGGACGCGACCTCGCTGGACGCATGGGCCACAGCGCTGATCGAAGCCGCCGACACCTTGTTCGTCGCCAGCTATGTCGAGCATGCCGACGGTCAGCGTTCGGTGGATGTTTCCCACCGTGGCGGGCGGGCCGGCTTCGTCAAGGTCGAGGGCAATCGCCTGACCATCCCGGACTACGCTGGCAACCTGCACTTCAATACCCTGGGCAATCTACTGGTCAATCCACGCGCCGGCTTGCTGTTCGTGGATTATGTCAGTGGCGACGTACTGCAGCTGTCAGGGCGCACCGAGTTGCTGCTGGACAGCCCGCTGACCGAGGCATTCGAAGGCGCCGAGCGGCTGTGGGTACTGGAGGTCGAGCAGGTAGTACGACGCCTCGCGGCAGTGTCGCTGCGCTGGGACTTCGAGGCCTATGCGCCAACCAGCCTGGCCACTGGCACCTGGGCTGAAGCGCAGCAACGCCTGCAACAGGCTCAGCGCCAGCAGGACTGGCTCGGCTGGCGGGTGAGCAGGGTCGAGCAGGAGAGTCGTGATATCCGCTCGTTCTATTTGCAACCCGCAGACGGCTCAGCAATAACCTTCGCGCCTGGGCAGCACATTCCACTGCGCTTGCCGCTTGATGCGCAATCCACCGTAATCCGCACCTACAGCCTGTCCAGCGCGCCCTCGGACGGCTACCTGCGCATCAGCGTCAAGCAGCAGGGCGCAGCGTCGCGCTACCTACATGAGCAGGTGGGCGTCGGCGATGTGCTGCACGTGCGCCAGCCGATGGGCAGCTTCAAGCTCGACAGCAGTAGCGAGCGACCATTGGTGCTGATCGCAGCAGGGGTCGGCATTACACCGCTGCTGGCGATGCTGCGCGAGCAGCTGGCGCTCAGTGCAAGGCGGTCGATCTATCTGTTCCAGGGCGCCCGTAGCCTGGCCGAGCTGCCATTTGGCCAGGAACTGAGTGCATTGCAACAGCAGGCCGGCGATCGCCTGCACCTGTACCGAGCGCTCAGCCAGCCCGAAGCTCAAGCGGTACTTGGCCAGGACTTCGAGATGGCCGGTCGGCTGGGCATCGAGCAGATCAAAGCGCGCCTGGCGCTGGATGACTACGACTTCTACGTTTGCGGCCCGGCCAGCTTCACCCAGGATATCTATGACGGCCTGCGCCGGTTGAGCGTGACGGACGCGCGCATCCATGCCGAGGCCTTTGGCCCGTCGACGCTGACTCGTCACGGCGACGGTGCTCAGCCTGCGCTGCAGCAGCCACCTGCAGCCAGTCAGCCGGTACCGGTGCATTTTGCCGGCTCGGCCAAGGAGGCGCGCTGGACGCCTGGCTCCGGCAGCCTGTTGGAACTGGCCGAGCGCCGCGGGCTGACGCCTGAGTTCAGCTGCCGTGGCGGTTCCTGCGGCACCTGCAAGACGCGCATTGTCAGCGGCCAGGTGCATTACCCGCAGCCGCCCGCCGAGCTACCCGAGAGCGGCAGCGTGCTGATCTGCTGCGCTGTACCGGCAGAGGACGGCGGCCAGCCGCTGGTGCTGGATCTTTAAACGATGCGCCCTTGTGATCAGCCGCCCGCCCCGGGAATAATCGCAGCAGGATTGATACGGGGGCGGGGCATGGATCAGATCCATCTGATGAAGGTGCTGATTGCGGTGGGTGAGCTGGAAAGCTTTGCCGCAGCGGCGCGCAAGCTCGGCCTGTCGCCGGCGGCAGTGACGCGGGCGGTCAGTGCCCTGGAAGAGGCGCTCGGGGTCAAGCTGCTGCAGCGCACCACGCGCAATGTGCGCCTGACCGAGGCCGGCAGCCGCTACCTGGAAGACAGTCGCAATATCCTCGCCAGTATCCACGAGGCCAACGAGGCGGCGGCCGGGATCAACGCCGCACCCAAAGGCAATCTGTCGGTGACCGCGCCACTGCTGTTCGGTAAAGCCTTTGTCATGCCGTGCATCGTTGACTACTTGCAGGCTTACCCTGAGGTGGACGTGTCCGCCTACTTTCTCGATCGGGTAGTCAATCTGGTGGAGGAGGGCATGGACGTTGCCGTGCGCATCGGGCCGTTACCCGATTCGGGGCTGAAGGCTGTGCGCGTCGGCCAGGTGCGCCGGTTGTTGTGCGCTTCGCCTGAGTATCTACGGCGCCACGGCACACCGCAGCATCCCGCCGAGCTGGTCGAGCATACGATGATCGCAGCCAGCGGCGTGTCACCGCGATTGGACTGGACGTTTGGCCCTGAGCAGGCGCCTGTGCAGGTGCGGATCAAGCCCCGGCTGACGGTGACCAGCAACGACGCGGCAATCGTCGCCGCCACGGCAGGTCTGGGCATCGCGCGGCTGCTGTCGTATCAAGTGGCAGCGGAGCTGGCGGCGGGGCGCTTGCAGGTGGTGCTCGAGGATTACGAGCAAGTGCCGTGGCCGATCCATGTGTTGCACCGCGAAAGCAAATACGGCTCGACCAAGGTGCGGGCGTTCATCGACCGGCTGGCGAGTAACCTTCGCGCGCACCACTACCTCAATTGAGCGCTTGATACTGCATTCTGAAACCCAGGCTGACGTGCTCGCCTTTGTGCAGCAGGCGCAAGCCTGGGCGCCCAGGCAAATGGTGCGCATTGATCGGATGGCTGACCGGCTCGAAGCAGAAGAACGGCTGGTCCTGCGGACAGAACAACAGGTAATGGTCGGCTCCGCTGGCGCTGCAGCGTAATTCATAGCCGGCTGCCGGCTGGACAACCGTGCACTCGCCCTGCCAGCCGCTGAAGGCGTGATCGACAACTGTCGTTGGCAGCTCACTCAACTGCCCGAAGCGCCATTCGGGCGGGATTTCAACCTGACGCGATGGCAAGCAACCCTCATCGCCTACCCATACCTGACGGGCCGGTGCCAGCAGCAAGGTATCAGCATGGCGAGGCAAGTACGGGTGTAGCCCAAGCCCATGCCAGCAGGGCAATTCATCCAGATGCGTAACCTGCAGATCCAGGCTCAGGCAGCCCTCGTCGAGGCTGACATGCATTACCGCCCGATAGGCAAAAGGCAGCTCGCTGTCCAGCGTCAGGCAAGCATGATCAGTGCCTTGATGAGTCACCACCCAAGGTTGCTGCCAGGCACTGCCATGGATCGCGTAGGGCGAGTGCTCGGTGTTCGCGGCCAATGCCAGCCAGCCATCAGGGCGGGCAAAGCCACCGCTGTCGATGCGATTGGACCACGGCACCAGCGGATAACAACCCAAGCGCCTTGGCGTAGCGCTGTCCAGCGCCGCTTGATCGCTATGGCGCAGCAACGCCTGGCCACTGTCCTTGACCTGCCAGTTGACCAGGCTGGCGCCCAGCTCCGGGGCCAGGCTCAGGCGTGTCAAACGGTCTTCAAGATGCAGTTCGAATAAAGCCATTCGGCAAGCTCCAGGTGCAAGCACGGTGATCAGGCCGAGCGCCGATAGGTCAGCAGCACAATCCCGCAGACCACCACCGCGCCACCGATCAACTGCATGCCGCTCAGGCGTTGATCGAGCAAGGCCCAGGCCAGCAACAGCGTGGCAATCGGCTCGATATTCATTACCGGCGCGTTCTGCGCCATGTTCAACCGCGGCACGCAGACGAACAGCAGAGTAAACGCCACGCCATACAGCACCACCAGGCTGGCCAGAGCGATCCAGCCCGCGCTGCTGCTGGGCAGCGACAAGCCCGCCGGCACCCAGCCGCCGACCCCGGCTACCAGCATGCTGGCGAACACGATCATCAGGGTCAGCAAGCTACGCACCGGTCCGCGTACGCCGGCCAGCTTGTGATCGGTGATCCACAACGCGCAGGCAAACACACAGGCAGCGCAGAAGGCGAGGCTCACGCCGAGGGTCCAGTCCGGGTTGGCCTCAGCGCTGTCGGCCAGGCGTGACGGTACATCCAGCGCCAGCACCAGACCGAGCAGAATCAGCCCCATCAGCAGCACGGTGCGCCGCGTCGGTCGCGGCCCGCCGAGGGCCCAGCTGAGCAGCGCCAACAGAATCGGGAAGGTGTTGCCGACCAGCAGCGCCAGCGCCACCGGGATCCGCGCCACCGCCGAGTACAGGCACAGGCTCTGGGTGGCAATCAGCAGGCCCAGCAGCAGTTGCCAGCGTCGCGAACCTGCGGGCAGGCCTAGCGACTGGCGCTGCCACAGCACCAGCGCCGCCAACGCCAGCAGGGTGATGCCCGAGCGACACAGAATAGCCAGCAACACGCCGGTGTCGTTATCAAAGGCGATCCGCGCGGCGATGTGGTTGCCGGCAAAGGCACAAGCCAGCAGCGCTAACAGCGCGACCGCCAGCTTGCGCGGGAAGAGTGAGGTATTCGAAGAGGAGGCGACAGCCATGTGCACAAATCCATTTGCAGGGGGAGGGCGGGCCCGCAGGCCCGCCTGTCACAGTTACAGCACCACGCTCGGCAGCCACAGCGAGATAGCCGGGATGTAGGTCACTGCCATCAACACCAGGAACAGTGCCACATAGAACGGCAGCAGTGCCTTGACCGTCGCCTCGATGCTGACCTTGCCGATGGCCGAGCCAACGAACAGCACCGCGCCCACCGGCGGCGTGATCAAACCAATGCCCAGATTGACCAGCATGATCATGCCGAAATGCACCGGGTCGACGCCGATGCCAGTGATCACCGGCAGCAAGATCGGCGTCAGGATCAGAATCAACGGCGCCATGTCCATCACCGTGCCCAACAGCAGCAGCATGAAGTTGATGCACATGAGGATCACGTAACGGTTGTCCGACAGGGTCAGGAACAGCGTGGTGATCTTCGACGGGATCTGCATCAGCGTCATCACGTAGCCAAAGCTTGCGGCAAAGCCGATCAGGATCATCACGATCGAGATGGTCCGCACCGTGCGGTGCATCAACTTCGGCAGGTCGCGCCACTTGTAATCGCGGTAGATGAACATGGTCACGAAGAACGACCAGACCACGGCAATCGCCGCCGACTCGGTCGCGGTGAACACCCCGGACAGAATGCCGCCGAGGATGATCACCATCGCCATCAGGCCCCACAGCGCTTCACCGGCGATTTTCAGCGCCTGGCGCAGCGGGATCACCTCACCCTTGGGGTAGTTGCGGCGCTTGGCGAAGATCAGGCACAGGCCCATCAACACCGCGCTCATCAACAGCCCTGGCATGACCCCGGCCATGAACAGCGAGGCAATCGATACCGTGCCGCCGGCCGCCAGCGAGTACAGCACCGAGTTGTGGCTGGGCGGAGTCAGCAGTGCCTGCACCGAGCCACTGATGGTCACCGCCGTGGAAAACTCACGCGGATAGCCCTTGCGCTCCATCTCCGGGATCAGCACCGAACCGACCGATGCGGTGTCGGCCACCGACGAACCGGAGATCGCGCCAAAGAAGGTCGAGGCGGTGATATTGACCAGCGACAGGCCGCCACGGACAAACCCCACCAGCACCCCGGCAAACGCCACCAGCCGCCGCGACATGCCACCCTCGGCCATGATTGCGCCGGCCAGCACGAAGAACGGAATCGCCAGCAGCGAGAACTTGTTAACCCCGCTGGCAACCTGAATCATCATTGCCTGCAGTGGAATATCTATCCACCAGGCCCCGACCAGAGCGGCCAGGCCCAACGCATACGCCACCGGCATGCCCAGCAGGATCAGGGCGATGAAGCTGCCCAACAAAATGAACGCATCCATTTATGCAGCTCCTTCGCTTTCTTCGACGACATCGAAGCGCATCACCTGGCGATGGCTCTGATCGCCATAGAAGAGTTTTTCCAGCACGAACAGCAGGGTGATCGCCCCGCCGACCGGGATCGGCGCGTAGGTCATGCCCACACGAATCGACGGCAGGGTGGCGAGAAACTGGTTCCAGGTAGTCACGCACAGCTTGATGCCATAGAAGGTCATGAACGCGCAGACCAGCAGCATCAACACTTGCACCAGCAGTGCTACAGCCTTGCGGCGTGCCGGTGGGAGGCGGTCGGTAACCGTGGTCACCGCCATGTGCGCACCGGCCCGATAGCTGGCGGCCGCGCCGATGAAGGCGAACACCACCATCAGCAGGATCGCCACCGGCTCCGGCCAGCTCGAGCCGCTGCCGAGCACGTAACGGGCGAAAATGCCCCAAGGAATGATCAGCGTCATGGTCAGGATCGACAGCCCCGCCACCCAGATGCAACCGCTGTACAAGGTATCGTTGACACGCAACACAAGTGTTTTCATAAAGCACCACCGAGGCTGCACGTAGCCGTGCAGCCGCATCTAGCTGGGGAGGGAGCCGCAGGTCACTGGACTTCGGCGATACGCTTCATCAGATCGGCGTATTGCGCGCCGTACTTTTCCCGCACTGGCGCAGTGGCGTCGAAGAACGGCTTCTTGTCGACCACGATGAACTCCACCCCGGCAGCCTTGAGCTTCTCTTCACTGGCGGCCGACTTGGCGTCCCACAACGCACGCTCTTCCATCTGCGCTTCACGGGCGACTTTCTTCACCAGGGTCTGCTGCTCAGGCGTAAGCTTTTCCCAGGTGGTCTTGGACATCACCACCGGCTCAGGCAGGATCAGGTGGCCGGTCAGGGTGAAGTACTTGGCGCTCTGGTAGTGGTTGTGCTCGAGCAGGGTCGGCGGGTTGTTTTCCGCGCCGTCGATCACCCCGGTCTGCAAGGCGCTGAAGATCTCGCCGGTGTCCATGGCAATGCCGTTGCCGCCCATCGCGTTCATCATGTCGATGAACAGCGGGTTACCCTGCACACGGATCTTCATGCCCTTGAGGTCTTCGATCTTGCGCACTGGTTTTTTCGTGTAGATGCTGCGCGTGCCGCCATCCATCCAGGCCAGGGCGACCAGGTTGAATTCGGAATTGGTGATCTTGTCGAGGATCTCCTGGCCGATCTCGCCATCGATGATCTTGCGCATGTGCTCGTGATCGCGGAACACGAACGGCATGTTGAACACGTTTACATCCGGCACCACCGGGCCGACGATACCGAGGCTGACCCGGGTCATCTGCACCGCGCCGATCTGCGCCTGTTCGATGACTTCCTTCTCCGAGCCGAGCACGCCACCGGCGAACATCTTGAAGGTGATCTCGCCATTGCTGGCGGCTTCGAGTTTTTTACCCATGTTCTGCTCGGCAACTACGGTCGGGTAGCCGGCCGGATGGATCTCGGCGAACTTGATATCCAGCGCCGAGGCGGTGCCGGAGAGGCTGATCGCCAACGGGAGTACGGCCAGAAGCAGCTTGCGTTTGAAGACCATGGTGACGCTCCAGTGTTGTTATTATTTGGGTATCGCACGGGTGCAGCGGGATTCGGTTCAGCCGCGCCAGGCTGTTTCTGGCAGGCCCTGCACGCCCGCGTCCAGGGCGAACACGCCACCGGCTAGCGGCTGATCGTGCAGGTCGCCGCCGGGGCGGATCGAGGTCACGAACAAGGTGTCCAGGTTGCGCCCGCCAAAGGCGCACATCGCCGGCTTTTTCACCGGCACATTGAGTGAGCGGTCCAGTCGTCCATCGGGAGTGAAGCGGTGCACCTGGCCTGCATCGTTGCCGCAGATCCAGTAGCAGCCGTCGGCATCCACGGCAGCGCCGTCAGGCCGGCCCGGGAAGCCGCGCATATCAACGAACAGGCGCTGGTTGTGCGGGGTGCCGGTGTCGATGTCGTAGTCGAACTGCCAGATGCGCTGCACGTCGGGGTGGGAGTCGGACAGGTACATGCGCGTACCGTCCGGGCTGAACGCCAGGCCGTTGGGCACAATCATCTGGTCCAGCTGCAGGTGCAGCGGCCGGCCCTCGCCGTCGTACCGATACAGGGCACCCAGCGGCGCCGCCTGCTGCATGTTCATCAGCATGCTGCCGGCCCAGAAACGGCCTTGGCGGTCGCAGCGGCCATCATTGAAGCGCATGCCTTCGGCGCCATGTTCAACCGCGCTCAGCAGGCGGCTGTCGAGCTTGCCCTGGGCATTGGCAGTCAGCGCATAAACGCCATCCTCCATGCCGGCAATCCAGCTGCCGTTGGCCGAGCGGGCGATGCAGGCGAGCATCTGCGGCGCTTGCCAGCTTTGATGAGCGCCATCTGCGGCCGTCCAGCGGTGCAGCTGGCCGGCAGGGATATCGACCCAGTACAGCGCCTGCTCGGCAACATCCCACACCGGGCTTTCGCCGGTGGCATTGCGTGCATCCACGATCAGTTCGTAGTTCACGGTAGACAGCCTCCTTGCGCGTGGTGAATCAGTCGAATGGCCCGGCAGCGACAAACGCGCCACCTTGATACACCATCGCCGGGTCATCGGCGGCTGGCGCTGGTTGCGCTTCGACCTTGGCGCGGAACACCTCGGAGGAGTCCTTCGGCTGGTAGCCCAGGTGCGCGGCATGGCGGTTGTCCCACCACACGTCACGGTTGGCCGAGGCGCCGTAGACCACGGTGTGGCCGACTTTCTCGGTGAACAGGCCGCGCTCGATCAGTTGGGTCAGGTCGTCATAGCTCAGCCAGGTGCTGAGCATCCGCCGGTTCTGCGGCTCGGGGAACGACGAGCCGATGCGGATGCTGACGGTCTCGATGCCGTAGCGATCGAAGTAGAAGCTGGCAACGTCCTCGCCGTAGCACTTGGACAACCCGTAGTAGCCGTCCGGGCGCCGCAGCGCACGAGCGTCGATCTGCTGGTCCTGTTTGTAGAAGCCGATGGTGTGGTTGGAGCTGGCGAAGATGATCCGCTTGACCCCATGCTTGCGCGCCGCCTCGTAGAGGTGGAACACGCCGCAGATATTAGGGCCGAGGATTTCTTCGAAAGGCCGCTCGACCGAAACACCGCCGAAATGGCAGATGGCGTCGACGCCTTCGACCAACTGGTGCACAGCGGCCTTGTCGGCCAGGTCGCATTCGACGATTTCTTCCTGTGCACTGGTGGCAGGTGCCATGGGTGCAATGTCGGAGAGGCGCAGTACTTCGGCGTAACCCTTGAGGCGCTCGCGAAGCACTTGGCCGAGGCCGCCTGCGGCTCCGGTGAGCAGCAGGCGCTTGAACGGTGTGATAGTCATGGCAAGCTCGTTTGTTTTGAGTTGTTGTAGGTTGTCGTATGACTGTGCTGGATTATCGGTAGTGATTCGCAAGGTTGTCAATGCTTGCCGTGTCTGTTTTTGTCACTGCCACAGGCTCCCAGCGACCCCTGTGGGAGCGGGTTCACCCGCGAAGAGGCCAGCGCTGACACCCCATAAACCGCTGTTACAGCAGAGGCAACGGATAGTTGAAGATCAAACGGTTCTCGTCGAACTCGTTGCTGCTGAAGTCGCGGCGAATGGTCGAGTTGCGCCACTTGATGCTCAAATCCTTGAACGTACCGCTCTGGATCACATAGGCCAGCTCCGACTCACGCACCCACTCCTTGCCATCGGTAACCGCTCCACTGTGCACCTCGCGGCCACTGATGTAGCGGTTCATCAGGGTCAGCCCAGGGACGCCGACAGTGGTGAAGTTGAAGTCATGCCGCGCCTGCCACGAACGCTCGTTGGCGTTATCGAAGCTGGCGTTGTAGCTATCGTTGGCCAGGGTGCCGCCACTGGTGCCGTTGACCCGCATCCAGGTATCGCCGCTGACCTTCTGCAGGCCGACATAGAAGGTGTTGCCGCCGACCTTGGCCGAGAACATCCCTGAGTAGGTCTTGTTGTCCAGCTCGCCCGCGCGCTTGGCGCCGTCGTCTTCACCCTGGAAGTAACCGAGGTTGGCGCCCAGAGTCCAGCTGCCGACCGGCTGGCTGTGGCTGACCTGCAGGTATTGCTGCTGATAGACGTCCTTGAGTACCGCGTTCCACAGCCCGAACAAGGTGCGGTCCTGGTTGAACTTGTACTCACCACCAACGAAGTTGAAGCGGTCCGAGGCAGCGCCGCCGTAGATCATGTCGTCCATGCTCGCGTCGTTACGCGGGCTGTTGCCCCGGAACTGACCGCCGTACAGGGTCAGCCCGGCGATCTCGTTGGACGTCACCTGACCGCCGCGGAACGTCTGCGGCAGCGAACGACCGTCGTCCGAGCGCAGGATCGGCAGCACCGGCATCCACTCGCCGATCTTCAACTCAGTCTTGGAGATCCGCGCCTTGCCCGCCACTGCAAGGCGGCCATAGTCATCTGCCGGCCGGCCATCATCATGCCGCGGCAGCAGCCCGGTGCCGTAGGTACCGCCACCGCCATCGAGCTTGACCGACCACATCCCCAGCACATCCACACCAAAGCCAATCGGCCCCTCGGTGAAGCCCGAGCGCGCATCGAGGATAAAGCTCTGGGTCCATTCCTCGGCCTTGCTCTGCGGGTTGGCCGGGTCGACGAAGTTGCGGTTGATGTAGAAGTTGCGCAGGCCCAGCGTGGCCTTGGCGTCCTCCATGAAACCTGCGGCATAGCTCACCTGCGGCAATGCGCCGAAGGCGGTTGCGCTGAACAGTGCGAGGGGAAGGTGTTGGCGGATTTTCATTATTGTTGTGCTCCCTGAGGGTAAAGCTTTCCGTATGCCAGGCGCGTGTAAGCGGCCAGCGGCAGTGGCGGGGGTAGGCGAGGCCGGTCAGGCCAAACGGTTTCGAGCCTGCGCGCGAAGGCTAGCTGCCGCGGGCAGTGCTGGGCTGAAGAGGACGGCGAAGGCGAACAGCGTGGAGGAGGGCTGAGATCGTCATAGGGGCTTCACTGAATTGTTGTTTTTGTTGTGTGTTGTCGTACGACTTTGCGGATTATTAACGGCGGGGAAAAAGCTTGTCAATGGGGTGTTAGGCGGGATTCAGCGGCGGGGTAGGGGATGATACGCGCCCGAGGGCTCTGGTGCGGGGTGTTTGGGGTTGCTAAAGACATCGTATGACAGATTAAGCAGAGGGGCCGCAAAGCGGCCCCAATAATCCAGCTGACAGCCCGTTTCAGGGCTTCACCAAGATCAATCCCAGCTCAACGCCCCACCAGTCTGATACTCGATCACCCGCGTCTCAAAGAAGTTCTTCTCTTTCTTCAAGTCCATGATCTCGCTCATCCACGGGAACGGGTTGGTGGTGCCTGGGTACTCTTCCTTCAAGCCGATCTGAGTCAAACGACGGTTGGCGATGAACTTGAGGTAGTCCTCCATCATCGCTGCGTTCATGCCCAGCACGCCGCGCGGCATGGTGTCGCGAGCGTATTCGATCTCCAGCTGGGTCCCTTGCAGGATCATCTGGGTGGCTTCTTCCTTCATCGCCGCATCCCACAGGTGCGGGTTCTCGATCTTGATCTGGTTGATCACGTCGATACCGAAGTTCAGGTGCATCGACTCGTCACGCAGGATGTACTGGAACTGCTCGGCAACGCCGGTCATCTTGTTGCGACGGCCCATCGACAGGATCTGGGTGAAGCCGCAGTAGAAGAAGATGCCTTCCAGAACGCAGTAGTAGGCGATCAGGTTGCGCAGCAGTTCTTTGTCGGTTTCTGGGGTGCCGGTGTTGAATTCCGGGTCGGAGATGGCGCGAGTGTACTTCAAGCCCCAGGCAGCCTTCTTCGCGACCGACGGGATCTCGTGGTACATGTTGAAGATCTCGCCTTCATCCATGCCCAGCGACTCGATGCAGTACTGGTAGGCGTGGGTGTGGATCGCCTCTTCGAAGGCCTGGCGCAGGATGTACTGGCGGCACTCGGGGTTGGTGATCAGGCGGTACACGGCCAGGGCCAGGTTGTTGGCAACCAGCGAGTCGGCAGTGGAGAAGAAGCCGAGGTTGCGCATGACGATACGGCGTTCGTCTTCGGTCAGGCCGTCCTGGTCTTTCCACAGGGCGATGTCGGCGGTCATGTTGACCTCTTGCGGCATCCAGTGGTTGGCGCAGCCGTCGAGGTACTTCTGCCAGGCCCAGTCGTACTTGAACGGTACCAGCTGGTTGAGGTCGGCACGGCAGTTGATCATGCGCTTCTCGTCGACCGCAACGCGGGCCGCGGAGCCTTCCAGTTCAGCCAGGCCTTCGGCGATGTCGAGGTCGTCCAGGGCAGCCTTGGCACGCTTGACCGCGTCCGAGTCGGCAGCCGTGGCAGCACGCGCTTCAAGGGCGGCGGCGCCACCGGCGCTGTCGAGCTTGTCGAGGGTGGCGGCGGCTTTGGCCTGCGCCGGGGTGCTGTTTTTTACGGCAAGTTCGTCGTCTTCTTTGTCGAATTCGTCCCAGCTCAGCATGTCATGGCTCCTGCTAGAGGGTTGCGCGCGGCAACCGGTTGGATTTTCAAGTGATGCCTGTACAGCGCAATGCCCACAAGGCGTTACGGCGGGCGCTGAGAGCGTGCTCTCGTCACATTTAAAGGTGTCTGGCTCAGCGCCTGGCCTGTCCTCGAACGAGGGGCCAGGGCGCTGGAAATCTTGTCGTCAGCTCGCCCTTTCGGGGGGCGCGAAGTATACCGGAAACGAGGCTGGATCGGGGGCCCCTCGGCCGCTACGGATGGTAATTTTTTGACCCGCAGAGCACGCCTGTGTTCACTCGATTCCAGCTGCTTGTTACGGGATGTGAGTCTAGCGCTAAATACGATTTGTTCCTACATCTTGTGCTGCTTTATTTTGCCGCACACTGCATATGGTGTTTTATCTTGATCAGGGTCAAACAGAAGGATTGCCTGTAAGCGCCTGACGACAGGGCGCGAGCGGGTGTCGCAAGGGCCTCGCCAAGCCTGACTCAAGCGCTGCCGCGCAGGCAAAAAAAACCGCAGCCATTACCGGGGGGGTAATGGCTGCGGTGGTGTCAGCTCAGCGCTGCGCCGGCCTTATTGGCAAGCTTCGCAATCCGGCTCGTCGATCGCGCAGGCCTTCGGCACAGGTGCTGGACCTGCGGCTTGGACCGGGGCGCTGTCGCCGCCGCTGGAAACGGCGTTGAGCTTGCCGGTGTTGATGGTCGACTTCTCGGTGCTGGTCGCGGCCAGGGCACGGAGGTAGTAGGTGGTTTTCAGGCCACGGTACCAAGCCATGCGGTAAGTCACGTCGAGCTTTTTGCCCGAAGCGCCGGCGATGTACAGGTTCAGCGACTGCGCCTGGTCGATCCACTTCTGGCGACGGCTGGCGGCATCGACGATCCACTTGGTGTCGACTTCGAACGCGGTGGCGTAGAGGTCTTTCAGCTCTTGCGGGATACGCTCGATCTGCTGCACCGAACCATCGTAGTACTTCAGGTCGTTGATCATGACCGAGTCCCACAGGCCGCGGGCCTTGAGGTCGCGCACCAGGTACGGGTTGATCACGGTGAACTCGCCGGACAGGTTCGATTTCACGTACAGGTTCTGGTAGGTCGGCTCGATCGACTGCGATACGCCAGTGATGTTGGCGATGGTCGCGGTTGGCGCGATGGCCATGATGTTCGAGTTACGAATACCTTTCTGTACCCGAGCACGTACCGGTGCCCAGTCGAGGCTCTCGTTGAGGTCGACGTCGATGTACTTCTGGCCACGGGCTTCGATCAGGATCTGTTGCGAGTCCAGTGGCAGGATGCCTTTGGACCACAGCGAACCCTGGAAGGTCTCGTAGGCGCCGCGCTCGTCAGCCAGGTCACACGAGGCCTGGATGGCGAAGTAGCTGACCGCCTCCATCGACTTGTCGGCGAACTCGACGGCAGCGTCGGAGCCGTAGGCGATGTGCTGCAGGTACAGTGCGTCCTGGAAGCCCATGATGCCCAGGCCGACTGGACGGTGCTTGAGGTTCGAGTTACGTGCCTGCGGTACCGAGTAGTAGTTGATGTCGATCACGTTATCGAGCATGCGCACGGCAGTGTTGACGGTGCGTTGCAGCTTGGCGGTATCGAGCTTGCCGTCAACGATGTGGTTCGGCAGGTTGATCGAGCCCAGGTTGCAGACTGCGATCTCGTCCTTGTTGGTGTTCAAGGTGATCTCGGTGCACAGGTTCGAGCTGTGCACCACGCCGACGTGTTGCTGCGGCGAGCGCAGGTTGCATGGGTCCTTGAAGGTCAACCATGGGTGGCCGGTCTCGAACAGCATCGACAGCATCTTGCGCCACAGGTCTTTGGCCTGAATGGTCTTGAATACCTTGATCTTGTTGTACTCGGTCATGGCTTCGTAGTACTCGTAACGCTCTTCGAAGGCCTTGCCGGTCAAATCGTGCAGATCAGGTACTTCGTTCGGCGAGAACAGAGTCCACTGGCCGTCATCGAAGACACGCTTCATGAACAGGTCAGGGATCCAGTTGGCGGTGTTCATGTCGTGGGTACGACGACGATCATCACCGGTGTTCTTGCGCAGTTCGATGAATTCTTCGATGTCCAGGTGCCAGGTTTCCAGGTAGGCGCAGACCGCGCCCTTGCGCTTGCCGCCCTGGTTGACCGCAACGGCGGTGTCGTTGACCACTTTGAGGAACGGCACGACGCCCTGGGATTTGCCGTTGGTGCCCTTGATGTACGAGCCCAGCGCGCGCACTGGCGTCCAGTCGTTGCCCAGGCCGCCGGCAAATTTCGACAGCATGGCGTTGTCGTGGATCGCGTGGTAGATGCCCGAGAGGTCATCCGGCACGGTGGTCAGGTAGCAGCTCGACAGCTGTGGACGCAGGGTACCGGCGTTGAACAGAGTCGGGGTCGAGGCCATGTAGTCGAACGACGACAACAGGTTGTAGAACTCGATCGCACGGGCTTCCTTGTCTTTCTCTTCCAGCGCCAGGCCCATGGCCACGCGCATGAAGAACACCTGCGGCAGCTCGAAGCGCACGCCATCCTTGTGAATGAAGTAGCGGTCGTACAGGGTCTGCAGGCCGAGGTAGGTGAACTGCTGGTCGCGCTCGTGGTTGATCGCCTGGCCCAGACGCTCGAGGTCGAAGTCGGCCAGGGCCGGGTTCAGCAGCTCGAACTCGATGCCTTTGGCAACGTAGGCAGGCAGGGCCTTGGCGTACAGCTCGGCCATCTCGTGGTGGGTGGCGCTGTCGGCTACGTTGAGGAAGCTCAGGCCTTCGGCACGCAGGGTGTCCATCAGCAGGCGGGCGGTGACGAACGAGTAGTTCGGCTCACGCTCGACCAGAGTACGGGCGGTCATCACCAGGGCTGTGTTGACGTCCTTCAGGGCAACGCCGTCGTACAGGTTCTTCAGGGTTTCGCGCTGGATCAGCTCGCCGTCGACTTCAGCCAGGCCTTCGCAGGCTTCGCTGATGATGGTGTTGAGGCGGGCCATGTCCAGCGGCGCCTTGCTGCCGTCGGCCAGGCTGATGCGGATCGACGGGTGCGGCTCGACCACGGCATCGTTGTTGGCGCGGGTAGCACGCTCTTTGGCGCGCTGGTCGCGGTAGATCACGTAGTCACGAGCCACTTTTTGCTCGCCGGCGCGCATCAGGGCCAGTTCGACCTGGTCCTGGATTTCTTCGATGTGGATGGTGCCACCCGACGGCATGCGACGCTTGAAGGTTGCGGTGACCTGCTCGGTCAGGCGCGCAACGGTGTCGTGGATGCGCGACGAAGCGGCGGCAGTGCCGCCCTCAACTGCAAGGAACGCCTTGGTGATGGCCACGGTGATCTTGTCGTCGGTGTAGGCGACGACAGTGCCGTTACGCTTGATCACACGCAGTTGGCCAGGCGCAGTGGCAGCCAGATCCTGGTTCGAATCAGCGGCCTGCGGCGCTTGGGCCTGCGGGTTCTCGCGAGTTGTGTCGGTTTGCATCGGTGGGTGTCTCCACAGTTTCAATAGTGTTCGGGCGTGTCATCCACGCCCACCGTTCCATCCGCCAGTTGGCTTGCCCGAGCGGGGAGCCCACGCGCACGTGGATCCGCCAGCTCGGGCGTGCCGACTTCGGGACAGACTCAGGAATAAGGGGCAATAGCTTGCCGCTCCCTGGCCGAAGTCAAAGGTTCTGCGTTACAACGCAAAATCTGTTGCTGTCGGGGTCGCCAGGCTGTGCCTGCAACACCCGTACCCGAACAAGCCCTGTGCAAGGCTTGCCTCGGTCTGCCTGCGCAGGAGCGCTTTGGCTGCTTGTATTGCCATAAGTTCAGGTCGAAAAAACGCTTGAATTTCGCCGCTGACTTGTGTTCTCGATTTCGGCCCAACCCCAACATCTAGTGGTTCGCCGCGATGGGGATACAAGATAATGCGGTCTGAGGGTGTTTGCAAGGCGACCGCCTGTGGATAACGTGTGTACAGATTGTGTGTGATTCGTGGGTATCGGCTGTAGGCCTTGTCCTCACGGCTTTTCACTTTTTTTCCGCACCGTAATGACCCGTTGCAGAATGTTACTGCTGTGCGGCGCATCACGCTAATTCGTCCTGGCCTGTCTCGGACCAGCGGTGCCGACAGAGCCGATTGGCAGGCGCAGATGTGCGACGTAGTATCCGCGAACAAGGCTACATTCAGGTGACCAGCGGCAGCCCATCCATAACAACAGAGGCCAGGCATGGACCAACCCAGCAACCGCATCCTCATCGTCGAGGACGATCAGCGTCTCGCCGAACTGACCGCCGAGTACCTGCAGGCCAATGGCTTCGAGGTTGCGGTCGAGGCAGACGGCGCGCGCGCGGTGCGGCGCATTCTCGACAGCCAGCCGGACCTGGTGGTGCTGGACCTGATGCTGCCCGGTGAAGACGGCCTGAGCATCTGTCGGCGGGTACGTGGCCAGTACCAAGGCGTGATTCTCATGCTGACTGCGCGCAGCGATGAGCTCGATCAGGTTCAGGGCCTTGACCTGGGCGCCGACGACTATGTCTGCAAGCCGGTGCGGCCGCGGCTGCTGCTGGCGCGTATCAATGCCTTGCTGCGGCGCAGCGACAGCCCCGACAGCAAAGTGCAGGCGCTGCGCTTTGGCCCGCTGCAGATCAACAACAGCTTGCGCGAGGCCTGGCTCGATGAGCAGCCGATCGACCTCACCGGCGCCGAATTCGACCTGCTCTGGCTGCTGGCCAGCCATGCCGGCCGGGTGCTGTCGCGCGAGCAGATATTTACCGCCCTGCGCGGCGTCGGCTACGACGGCCAGGACCGTTCGATTGATGTGCGTATCTCCAGGATTCGCCCCAAGATCGGTGACGATCCCATTCATCCGCGGCTGATCAAGACCTTGCGCAGCAAGGGCTATCTGTTCGTGGCTGAGGCGGCGCCGGCCTGATGAAGTCGATTTTCCTGCGTATTTATGGCGGCATGCTGGCGGTATTGGTGCTGGTGGCGGTGCTCGGCGTGGTCAGCCTGCACCTGGTCAACCTGGTGCGCGCCGAGCAGCACCGCGAGCGCCTGGCGCAAGGCACGTTCAGCCTGATGGCCGACAACCTCGCGCCGCAGAACCCGGTCGAGCGCCAGCGCTCGCTGTTGATGTGGGAGCGCCTGCTCGGCGTGCCGCTGGATGTCCGGCCAATGGCCGCGCTGACCCTCGACGGCGGCCAGCGCGCGCGGCTGTACCGCGACCTGGTGGTGGTCGACAAGACCGGCCCGCATGCCGCACGGGTATTGCGCCGGATCGGCCGCGAAGACCAGCTGCTGGTGGCCGAGGTCAAGCAGATCAGCGAACAGCTGGCGCGGGCCACGGTGTACCTGCTGGCTGATGAGCTGGTGCGTTATCCGGTCAGCGAACAACCGCAGCGCCTGGCGCAACTGCGCCAGAGCAAAGGCTTCGGTTTCGATATCGGCCTGCAACGGTTGGAGCGGGCGGCACTGGATGACGACCAGCGCCACCGGGTCGAGGAGGGCGATACGGTGATGGCGCTGGGCAAGGACGGTGATTCGGTGCGGGTGTTCTCCGGCGTGCCCGGCTCACCCTGGGTACTGGAAATCGGCCCGCTGTACCAGCTCAATCCCTACCCGCCGCAATTGCTGATTCTGATCGCGTTTCTCGGTTTGTGCCTGATCGGCCTGGTGGTGTACCTGCTGGTACGTCAGCTGGAGCGGCGCGTGTCCGGCCTGGAAGCGGCCGCCACGCAGATTGCCCAGGGCAGCCTCGATACCCGCGTGCCGGCCGGCGGCGCTGATTCGGTGGGGCGTCTGGCGGCGGCATTCAATGGTATGGCCGAGCACCTGCAGCGCTCGCTGAACATGCAGCGCGAGCTGGTCCGGGCGGTGTCGCACGAGCTGCGCACGCCAGTGGCACGGCTGCGCTTTGGCCTGGAGATGCTCGAAACCGCCAGCACCGATCAGGCGCGGGCCAAGCACCTGGCGGGGATGGACGGCGATATCCAGGACCTCGACAAGCTGGTCGACGAAATGCTCACCTACGCGCGTCTCGAGCAAGGCGCGCCGGCCTTGCAGTTTCAGGCCGTCGACCTGGATGCCTTGCTGGCGCGGGTCATCACCGAGCTGGCGCCGCTGCGCCCGCAGATAAATGTGCTGCGTGGCCTGTGCCAGGGCGCCGATGAGGACGGCGCCTGGGTCGAAGCCGAGCCGCGCTATCTGCACCGTGCGCTGCAGAACCTGGTCGCCAACGCCATGCGCCACGCCGAGGGCGAAGTGCGCGTTAGCTATCACCTTGGTCAGCAGCGCTGCCGCATCGATGTCGAGGATGACGGCCCGGGCGTGCCGGAAAGCGTCTGGGAGCGCATCTTTACCCCATTCACCCGGCTGGACGACAGCCGCACCCGGGCCTCGGGTGGGCACGGCCTGGGCTTGTCGATCGTGCGTCGAATCATCTATTGGCACGGCGGGCGGGCGGTGGTTGCGCGCAGTGAAGGCTTGGGTGGGGCGTGCTTCAGCCTGAGCTGGCCGCGCCAGCAGGAAGCTGAAGACTAGACGCTGACCAGGCTCAACAGCTGCCCTTGGTTGACGCAGAATTGGCCATTCAGCTCGGCGCCGTGGCGCCATTCAGACGACAGGTCAGTCAGCAAGCGCAGCCGCGCCAGGCCGTCTGCAGACCACCCCAGCAGCTCTGCATGCTCGAAGTAAAAGCGCTGCAGGGTCAGTGGATAGAGCGTCTTGAACAGGCTTTCCTTGAGCGAAAAGGTCAGCGTCACGCTAAGTGCCAGCTGGCTGCGGTCGAGCCGTTGCAGCTCGGCCGGGGTGAGGATCTCTCCGGCGAGGCGTTCGGCGCGGGCTTCATCCAGCAGTGTTTCCTGATCCAGGCCGATGCCTCGGCAGCTGGCAGCATCGGCCACCACGGCGGCGGCCCAGCCTTTGCCGTGGGTGATCGAGCCGCGGATACCTGCCGGCCAGATCGGTGAGCGGTCGGCATGGGTCGCGGGCACATAGTCACGACCGTCCAGTTGCTGCAGAGCGGCGCGCGCGCAGACTCGGCCGGCCAGGTACTCGGCCTGGCGCTTGGCTACGGAGCGCTGGAGGCTGGCGCTGGGCTCGATGCCCGCGCGCTGGAAGTCGTCGGCAGCAAGCCTGGACGGGTCGAACGCACAACTGACCAGCACCGCGCCAGGGATCGGGCGCGGTAGTGGCCAGTGGTGTTGCAAGGGGGCGCAGCAGGTCGGCAGTCGGTTCATGGCGCTATTGTGCCAGAGCTGGCCATTGCCAGCGCAGCGGTCACTTGAACAGCTTGTCCAGAAACGCCTGCATGTCTGCCCATGAGCTTTTGTCGGCCGCTTGGTCATAGCCGATATCAGGCCCGCCATGCTCGCCATGACTGAGACGGTCGGCATCGGGGTTGCTGAAACCATGCTTGGCGCCGGCGATGCTGACAAACTGATAGTCGGCCTTGGCCTTGTCCATCTCTTCCTTGAAGGCCGCGACCTGCTCCGGGGTGACCATGCTGTCTGCCGCGCCGTGCTCGACCAGCACCTTGGCCTTGACGCTGCCGGGGCTGGCCGGAGTCTGCGTGACCAAGGCGCCGTGGAAACTCACCACACCGGCCAGCTCCTCGCCACGCCGGGCCGCGTCGAGCACGACCTTGCCGCCAAAGCAGTAGCCAATCGCAGCGAGCTTGTCGGGATCGGTTTTTGGTTGAATCTTTAGCATCTCAAGGCCCGCATCGAAGCGCTTGGCAGCTGCTTCCGGGTTCTCCAGCGCCGCCTTCATGAACGCCATCGCATCGGCCGGATGCTCGGTGTGCTTGCCATCGCCATACATGTCGATCGCCAGCGCGCTGTAACCCAGCCCCGCCAGGTCGCGGGCGCGGCGCTTGGCATAGTCATTGAGCCCCCACCACTCGTGCACTACCACGACGCCCGGCCGTTTGCCGTCGATAGCATCGTCATAGGCGTAATAGCCAACCAGGCGCTTGCCGTCGTCATCCTGATAATCGATCTGGCGGGTCTGTACCGCCGCTTGAGTAAGGCTGGCGCAGCTCAACAAAGCCAGGGCAAACAGATAACGCATGGTCGCAACTCCTTTAGGCGAGGGAAGCGCAGGCTGTTCAGCGGCGGTTCAGGCAGGGTTCAGCCGCGGTTCAGGGCGCCTTGCTTACTCTAGCTTCCAGACCGAAACAGCGCATCCAACTGGAGTAAGAACCCATGAAAACAGTCAATACCCTGCTTGCAGCAATGGCCGTATGTGCCGCCGGCTTCAGCGTTCAGGCCAACGCCGACGACACCTTCGCCAGCCTGACCTACGGCCAGACCAGCGACAAAGTGCGCAAGTCCGGGCTGCTCTCGCGCAGCACCGACAACCTCAACACCGACGGCGTGATCGCCAAGGATGGCACCTGGGGTGTGCGTCTGGGCAAGATGAACAACGAAGGTCGCTACTACATGACCTACGACAACGTCTCCGGTGACCACAGCGGGCTCAAGCTGCGCCAGGAAAACCTGCTTGGCAGCTACGACCTGTTCCTGCCCGTGGGAGACACCACCAAACTATTTGGCGGCGCCAGCCTGGGCGTGACCAAGCTGACCCAGGAATCCTCCGGTTACAGCCGCGATACAAATTACGGCTACGCTGCAGGCCTGCAAGCCGGCGTTATCCAGGAAGTCACCGACAACGCCTCGGTCGAACTGGGCTACCGCTACCTGCGCACCAACGCCAGCACCGAACTGGTCGAACACGGCGGGCCGAAAATCGGCAGCATGAGCCTGACCAGCAGCGCCCAGACCTACCTCTCGGCAAACTACAAGTTCTAAGGCGTGCTGGTACTCTGTATCGGCGTTTGCAACGCACAAGGCTGCTGGCTCGCCAGCGGCCTTGCGCCGTGCCTGCGCCAGAGAGGCAAGACAGCGTCGTGACGGTTATAAGGAGAAAGGCATGAAACTGCTGGTGGTCGAGGACGAGGCGCTGCTGCGCCATCATCTGCACACACGCCTGAGCGAAACCGGCCATGTGGTCCAGGCGGTCGGCAACGGCGAAGAAGCCCTGTACCAGGCAGAGGAGTTCGCCTTTGACCTGGCCATCATTGACCTCGGCCTGCCGGGCATGAGCGGCCTGGACTTGATCCGCCAGCTGCGCAGCCAGGGCAAGAGCTTCCCGATCCTGATTCTCACCGCACGGGGCAACTGGCAGGACAAGGTCGAAGGCCTGGCGGCCGGCGCCGACGATTATGTGGTCAAGCCGTTCCAGTTCGAGGAGCTTGAAGCGCGCCTGAATGCCTTGCTGCGCCGTTCCAGCGGCTTCACCCAGTCGACCATTGCCGCCGGGCCACTGGTGCTCGACCTCAATCGCAAGCAAGCCAGCCTCGACGATCAGCCGCTGGCGCTGACCGCGTATGAATACCGCATCCTTGAATATCTCATGCGTCATCACCAGCAGGTGGTGGCGAAGGACCGCCTGATGGAACAGCTGTACCCAGGCGATGAAGAGCGCGACCCGAATGTCATCGAAGTGCTGGTCGGCCGGCTGCGCCGCAAGCTCGAGGGCGAGCACGGCTTCAAACCGATCGATACCGTGCGCGGCCTGGGCTACCTGTTCACCGAGCGCTGCCGATGATCCGTTCGCTGCGCGTGCGCCTGATGCTGGCGGCGGCGCTGCTGGCGCTGTTGTTCATGCTGGCGCTGCTACCGGCCCTGCAGAAGGCTTTCAGCCTGGCCCTGCAGGAGTCGATCGAACAGCGTCTGGCGTCCGATGCGACCACGCTGATCTCCGCCGCGCGTATCGAGCAGGGCCGCCTGCAGATGCCTGATCAGCTCCCGGATGAGCGCTACAACCTGCCTTACACCGGGTTGATCGGCTACATCTTCGACCGCGACGGCAAGCTGGTCTGGCGTTCGCGGGCTACCGCCGACCGCGACATCAACTACCAGCCGCGTTATGACGGCCGCGGCAACGAGTTTGCCCGCATTCGCCAGGACAACGGTGAAGAGTTCTTCGTCTACGACGTGGAAGTAAAACTGCTCGGCGGCAAGAGCGCCGCCTACAGCATCGTTGCCCTGCAACCGGTACGCGAGTATCAGGACACCCTCGAGGGCCTGCAGGAAAAACTCTACCTGGGCTTCGGCGCTGCCTTGCTGGCCTTGCTGGTGCTGCTTTGGGCCGGCTTGACCTGGGGGCTGCGCTCGCTGCGTCGGCTGAGTGTGGAGCTGGACCAGGTCGAGAGCGGTGCTCGCCAGGGCTTGAGCGGCGAACATCCCCGCGAGTTGTTGCGCCTGACCGGCTCGCTCAACCGCCTGCTGCACAGTGAGCGCGAACAGCGTCAGCGCTATCGTGACTCGCTGGACGACCTTGCGCACAGCCTGAAAACGCCGCTGGCGGTGCTCCAGGGCGTGGGCGAAAGCATGGGCCACGGCAGTGGCGAGCGCGAGCAGGCGCGAGTGCTGCAGAGCCAGATCGAGCGCATGAGCCAGCAGATCGACTACCAGTTGCAGCGCGCCAGCCTGCGCAAGAGCGGACTGGTTCGCGACCGTGTCCAGCTCGCGCCGCTGCTCGACAGCTTGTGCAATACCTTGGCCAAGGTCTACCGCGACAAGCACGTGGCGATCACCCTTGTCGTCCCTGCGCAGGCGGAAATACCCATGGAGCAGGGCGCCGCGCTGGAGCTACTGGGCAACCTGCTGGAGAACGCCTACCGGCTATGTTTGGGTCAGGTGCGGGTGAGCTTGAGCGAAACCCCGGACAGCCTGCTCCTGTGCATCGAAGACGATGGCCCGGGCGTGCCGACCGATCAGCGCGAGCGCATCCTCCAGCGCGGCGAGCGGCTGGACCGCCAGCACCCGGGGCAGGGCATCGGCCTGGCCGTGGTCAAGGACATCATCGACAGCTACGACGCCCACCTGAGCTTGGACGATTCGCCGCTGGGCGGTGCTGCCTTCAGGATTGTGTTCACGCGCGGCTGACCCCGCGCCCGGGCGGATTCCCGCCAACCCGCCCGTTCATTTCCCGCCAACGGGCGGAAATCCGCCAGCTCAGGCCCACCTGGTTGCCCTGTCCTTGGGCATGCCACCCCCTCTAGATCAGGCTTTGCACCTCATTCGAGCACTTTGGCATCGCCCTTGCTATTCACTTGGCAGAGGCCTGCAAAGGCAGCTCGAACACAACGACAAATCCCTCCGGGTGCAGGAGGGTTAGCGCTTTAGGTGCCCCCGCCCTGGGAAGGGTGGAAACCGGCACACTCGAGGAAATAAGCCATGACGACTCGTCAGCCGCTGTACAAATCGCTGTATATCCAGGTGTTGGTTGCCATCACCATCGGTATTCTGCTCGGTCACTTCTACCCTGAAACCGGCGTTGCGCTCAAACCCCTGGGTGACGGCTTCGTCAAACTGATCAAAATGGTCATCGCCCCGATCATCTTCTGTACAGTCGTCAGCGGTATCGCTGGCATGCAGAGCATGAAATCGGTCGGCAAGACCGGCGGCTACGCGCTGTTGTACTTTGAAATTGTTTCGACCATCGCGCTGATCATCGGCCTGGTTGTCGTCAACGTGGTCAAGCCAGGCGCTGGCATGCACATTGACGTCAACACCTTGAACGCCAGCAGTGTCGCTGCCTATGCCGCCGCCGGCGCGCAGCAGACCACTATCGGCTTCCTGCTCAATATCATCCCGAACACCGTGGTCGGTGCCTTCGCCAACGGCGATATCCTCCAGGTGCTGATGTTCTCGGTGATCTTCGGCTTCGCCTTGCACCGTCTGGGTAGCTACGGCCGGCCATTGCTGGACATGATCGATCGCTTCGCTCACGTC
The DNA here is from genome assembly GCF_044740745.1 of Pseudomonas sp. NPDC088322. NCBI lineage: Bacteria > Pseudomonadati > Pseudomonadota > Gammaproteobacteria > Pseudomonadales > Pseudomonadaceae > Pseudomonas > Pseudomonas sp. NPDC088322. Next base: position 33,181 of record NZ_JBIURK010000004.1, read on the forward strand.
ATGTTCAACATCATCAACATGATCATGAAGCTGGCTCCGATCGGTGCCTTCGGTGCCATGGCCTTCACCATCGGCCAGTACGGCGTCGGCTCGCTGGTGCAGCTGGGCTACCTGATGGCCTGCTTCTACATCACCTGCCTGGCGTTCATCCTGATCGTCCTCGGTGGTATCTGCCGCGCGCATGGCTTCAGCGTACTCAAGCTGATCCGCTACATCCGTGAAGAGCTGATGATCGTACTTGGCACCTCGTCCTCGGAATCGGCCCTGCCACGCATGCTGGCCAAGATGGAGCGTCTGGGCGCGAAGAAGTCGGTAGTAGGTCTGGTAATCCCGACTGGCTACTCATTCAACCTTGACGGTACTTCGATCTACCTGACCATGGCTGCCGTGTTCATCGCCCAGGCGACTGACACGCAGATGGACATCAGCCACCAGATCACCTTGCTGCTGGTGCTGCTGGTTGCCTCCAAAGGCGCTGCTGGCGTCACCGGTTCGGGCTTCATCGTCCTCGCCGCGACCTTGTCTGCTGTCGGCCACCTGCCGGTTGCCGGTCTGGCGCTGATCCTTGGTATCGACCGCTTCATGTCCGAAGCCCGCGCCCTGACCAACCTGATTGGTAACGGCGTAGCGACCATCGTGGTTGCCAAGTGGGTCAAGGAGCTGGACGAAGACAAGCTGCACGCTGAACTGGCTTCGGGCGGCTCGCCGCTGACCGACACTCGTCCAACCGACGACCTCGGTGTAGCTGAAGGCCCAGCGCGCTCTTAAGTCATCAGGCAATAACCTGGGGCCGCTCTGCGGCCCTTTCGCGACACAAGGCCGCTCCTACAGACGACTGCGCATGACTGGCTTGCGTGGTCAACTGTAGGAGCGGCCTTGTGTCGCGAAAGGGCTGCGAAGCGGCCCCAAGTTCGTCCAATCTCCGCAAAACCCTTCCGGCTTCACTCCACCCGCGTCTGCCCGCTATACGCCAGCACCTGCCGACAGCGCTTGCACAGATACCGCCGCCCTTGGCGCACCAGCTTGTGCCGCACCGCCGTAAAGGCAAAGTCACTCTCCGGGCACGGGCACTGATAGATATAGCGCGTCGCCGTACGCCGTTGCACCGCATAGTTGTGGCAGCGATTGGGCGGCAGCTCGTAGACCCCGCGCATGATCAACTGCCACTCTTCGCCATGGGCCTGGATACTGTCGCCGAACAACTGATGCGCGACCAGATGCGCCACTTCATGGGCCACAGTCTGGCGCAGAAAATCCTCGTGGTTTTCCCGGTACAACTGCAGATTGAAGCGCAGCAGATTTTCATGCAGATGGGCAACGCCGGCCTTCTGGCCGCGCAGCTTGAAGCTCACCTGTGGGCGGATGAAGCTCCGTTTGAAGAACGCTTCGGCTTGCTGATAGCAGGCTTCAACGCGGGATTCGAGCAACTCGGGCATGGCGATCTAGGTTCTCCTCAGCCGCGCATTATGCCGCAACCCCCCAGAGGCTGCCGAGCCATCGGTCAGCACACAGTCAAAGGCCGCCTTGCGGCGGCCGGTGACTTGATGCCCCAGTGTTGGTTTGGATCTAGTTGGTATACACAGGCCCCACGCCCAAGCCCCAGATGACCACCGTGGCCGCCATGATCGCCACCAGCACCACCAGGCCTACCGCCAGCACGGAGCTTGAGAACAGAAAGCCTTCATCCGCCGGGATGTTCATGAACGTCGGCAAGCCCACATACAGCAGGAACACCGTGTAACTGATGGCCGCCGTGCCGATCACCATGCCCAGCCACAGGTGTGGGTAAAGCGCCGCCAGCCCGGCGACGAACAATGGCGTAGCGGTGTAGGTGGCAAACGCGATGCAGCGTGCCATCGATGGCGTGGCGTCATAGGTACGCGCCATCCAGTGGATGAAAGCGCCCATTACCGCGACCCCGATGAGCATCGCCAGGTACGACATCACGCTCATCCAGAACGCGCTTTCAACGGTCAGCATGACCGCCGGTCGGTCACCGATCACCCAGCCGACCTGGGTGGTGCCGATAAACGCTGAAACGACGGGGATGGCCGCCAGAATCAGGGTATGGGTCAAGTACATGTGGCTGATCGATTCTTCCTCGCCACGAATCTCCTGCCACTCTTGGTCGGGATGGGTAAACAGCCCAAGAACGTGATGGATCATACCGGTCACTCCTATGGTCGTTGCCTGACGCACCCCAGATGGAGCACATGCGGCCCGCGGCCAGGCACCGAAGCAAGCGGTAATATGGCCTTAAGTCGCAGTATAGGAAGCACATCCCTGCGCAATAGGCGCTTTTTAGAGCAAATCGCGCTGTCGCCGCAGTTGTTGATTCCGTTGCAGTCTTTGGTCGGCCTGGCGCGGTTAATTGTCGCGAAAGCCTTCGCCCGCGCCGGCTTTATGCGTAAAATGTTCGGCTTTTGTCACACCTCGCGGATTCCAAGCGCTATGGGCACCCTCTCGGTCAACCAGAACAAACTGCAAAAACGCCTGCGTCGTCTCGCCGGCGAAGCCATCACCGACTACAACATGATCGAAGATGGCGACAAGGTCATGGTCTGCCTGTCCGGCGGCAAGGACAGCTACACCATGCTCGATGTTCTGCTGCACCTGCAGAAGGTGGCGCCGATCCAGTTCGAGATCGTCGCGGTGAACATGGACCAGAAGCAGCCAGGCTTCCCCGAGCATGTTCTGCCGGCCTACCTGAAGACCCTGGGCGTCGAGTACCACATCGTCGAGAAAGACACCTATTCGGTGGTCAAGGAACTGATCCCGGAAGGCAAGACCACCTGCTCGCTGTGCTCGCGCCTGCGCCGCGGCACGCTGTACACCTTTGCCGATGAAATCGGCGCGACCAAGATGGCTCTTGGTCACCACCGCGACGACATGGTCGAAACCTTCTTCCTGAACATGTTCTTCAACGGCTCGCTCAAGGGCATGCCGCCCAAGTTGCGTGCCGATGATGGCCGCAACGTAGTGATCCGGCCGCTGGCCTACTGCAGCGAGAAGGACATCCAGGCCTACTCGGACATGCGCGAATTCCCGATCATCCCGTGCAACCTGTGTGGCTCGCAGGAAAACCTGCAACGTCAGGTGGTCAAGGAAATGCTCATCGACTGGGAGCGCAAGCACCCAGGCCGCACCGAGAGCATCTTCCGCGCGATGCAGAACGTGGCGCCGTCACAACTGGCCGACCGCAACCTGTTCGATTTCACCAGCCTGAAAATCGATGAAACCGCGGCGCCGCGCTTCCTCGATGTGGTGAACATCTGACCCATGCGCGATTATCAGTGGCTGCATGAGTTCTGCCTGAATCGCTTCGGCTCGGCCAAGGCCCTCGAGGCGTTCCTGCCGCAACCGCGCACACCGGCGCAGTTGCGTGACATCAGCGACGACCGCTACCTGTCGACGCTGGCGCTGCGAGTATTTCGCGCAGGCCTCAAGCACAGCCTGGTAGATGCCAAGTGGCCGGCCTTCGAGCAGGTGTTCTTTGGCTTCGAGCCGGAAAAGGTGGTGCTGATGGGCGCCGAGCACCTTGAGCGGCTGATGCAGGACACGCGCATCATCCGCCACTTGGGCAAGCTCAAAAGCGTGCCACGCAACGCGCAGATGATCCTCGACATCGAAAAACAGCACGGCAGCTTTGCCAGCTTTATCGCCGACTGGCCGGTGACCGATATCGTCGGCCTGTGGAAGTACCTGGCCAAGCATGGCAATCAGCTCGGCGGGCTGTCGGCACCGCGCTTTCTGCGCATGGTCGGCAAGGATACCTTTATCCCCACCGACGACATGTCAGCCGCGCTGATCGCCCAGGGCGTGATCGACAAGGCGCCGACCAGCCAGCGTGATCGTGCGCTGGTGCAGGAGGTGTTCAATCAGTGGCATGCCGAAAGCGGCCGGCCACTTTGTCAGCTCTCGGTGATGCTGGCGCACACCGTCAACCATTGAGCCAGTCGTTACACGGTCCCTGTAGGAGCGGCCTTGCCGGGGCGCCGGACCGGTCGCGAAAGGGCTGCGTAGCGGCCCCAGGATTTGTGCTGCACCGCAAAATCGCCGGGCGCGCTGCGCACGCCTTTCGCGACCGGTCCGGCGCCCCGGCAAGGCCGCTCCTACAAAAAGCAGATCAGCATTCGCCGACAAGGCGCCTTTCATGCTGAAACTTCCAGCGCACGTATAGCAGTGCGCTGACGAACAGGCCCAGGCTCACCAGGGTTTCCATCCAGCCAAACAGCGCCCGCGCTGGGTCGAACGCCGCCAGCACGCCTTTGATGAAGTAGATATTGACCACGAAGCAGGTCCACGCATGGGCCCGTGCGCTGCCCATCAGCATGCCTGGTAGCACCAGCAGCAGCGGGATCAATTCGACCGCAAGGATCACCTCGACCCGCGCCCCATGCAGGTTGGCAAACCACAGGTTATTGACCAGCAGCAGGGCGATCAGGCCGACCAGGCAAGCCAGGCTCAGCGCGCGGGTAAGGCGCAGCCGCGGTGCCAGCCAGGCCAGCGCTGGTAGTGGCTTGGCACGCTTAGCCACGCGCGCCACCCAAAGCCTTGGCCGTGCTCGCCAGGCGTTGCCCGAGTGCTCGGCACAGGGCTATTTCGTGGCTGTCCAGCTCGCGCTTGCCGTCGGCGCCGGCATGATGACTGGCGCCGTACGGGGTACCACCACCGCGGGTTTCCAGCAGCGCCGACTCACTGTAGGGCAGGCCGGTGATGAGCATGCCGTGGTGCAGCAGCGGCAGCATCATCGACAGCAGGGTAGTTTCCTGACCGCCGTGCAGGCTGGCGGTGGAAGTGAACACTCCAGCCGGCTTGCCGACCAGTTCACCACCCAGCCACAGGCTGCTGGTGCCGTCGAGGAAGTACTTCAGCGGCGCCGCCATGTTGCCGAAGCGGGTCGGGCTGCCGAGGGCAATCCCGGCGCAGTGGCGCAGGTCATCCAGGCTGGCGTACAGCGCACCGCTGGCAGGGATATCGGGGGCGACTGCTTCGCACTCGGTGGAAATCGCCGGCACGGTCCGCAGGCGCGCTTCCAGGCCAGCCATCTCGACGCCGCGGGCAATGTGCCGGGCCATCTCGCTGGTGGAGCCGTGCCGGCTGTAATACAGCACCAGGATATAGGGCTCGCTCACGGCAGGATCTCCAGCACTTTTTCCGGTGGGCGGCCAATCACAGCCTTGTCACCGGCCACAAGAATCGGCCGTTCGATCAGTTTGGGATGGGCAACCATTGCCGCGATCAGCTGTGCTTCGGTCAATGCCGGATTGGCCAGCTCAAGGGCTTTGTATTCGTCTTCACCGCTGCGCAGCAGTTGCCGCGCGCTGATGCCGAGCTTGCCCAGCAGCGCCGTCAGGGTAGCGGCATCCGGTGGCGTCTCCAGGTAGCGCACGATGTGTGGAGCAAGGCCGCGTGCTTCGAGCAGCTCAAGGGCGCCGCGGGATTTCGAGCAGCGCGGGTTATGATAGAGAGTCAGATCAGTCATGACGGGTCGCATCCAGCTGGGTGTGGCGGCTATTCTAACCGCTGCGGCTGAATTACAGGTTTGAAATACTTCGAGAAGGATTGACCCATGGCAAAGCGTTTGGCGGCGGCACTGGCCATCACTGCAAGCCTGTTGCTCGGCGGTTGCGGTGCCGATTATGGCGTGGACCAGCACGGCAATACGGTAAAGGCCGAGCAGATCGAGGGGCAGTGGCTGGTGCTCAATTACTGGGCAGAGTGGTGTGGCCCATGCCGTACCGAAATCCCCGAACTGAATGCCGCCGCCAAGCAGTGGCAGGCTGATGGCATCAAAGTGATCGGGGTCAATTACGATGGGTTGCAGGGCGACGATCTCAAGCAAGCCTCGCAAACCCTGGGCATCGACTTCACCGTGCTCGCCCAGGACCCGGCCGAGCGCTACGAACTGCCGCGCAGCGAAGCCTTGCCGGTGACCTACATCATCGACGACAAGGGCAAGGTGCGTGAACAGCTGCTCGGCGAGCAGACCCTGGATGGGCTGCAGGCCAAGATCAAGGCACTCAAAGGCGGCGCCTGACGATCAGGCGGGACCGCCAGCGCGGTCCCGCCCAAGCCAGCACACTCAGCTTTCTTCAGGCCAGAAGCGCAGCGGCTTGCCTTCAGCCGGCCAGAAACGGATCTGCTCGATTGCCGACACATCCCAGCGCTGCACCGTCTCCAGCGCCTGCAGGAAGCGCTGCTCCTGTTCCATCAGCGCGGGCGCGCAGAGCTTGCGGGTCTTGCCGACCTTGCCGAAGCTGAGCTCGTCACCCTTGAGGGTGTACGGCGCAAACCAGTGGTTGCAGCCGGCATTGCCATAGGCGCGGCCGTCTTCACCCAAGGTCAGGGTCAGGTTGCTGTAATCCATCAGCGGGCGCTCACCGATCCACTCCAGCACATAGCCTTGGTCCTGGCGCAGCGCTGACGGCTGCGAGGCGCAGCCCAGCAAGCTGCCGGCGATCAACAGCGCGCTCAGCAGGTTTTTCACTGGGCGCTCTCCTGGCAGCGTGGGCACACATGCTTGTCGCCCTTGCTGGCCCAGCCCAATGCCGCTACGCGCTCGCTGGCGGCTGGCTTGTGGCCTTTGCTGCCGAGCTTGGCGTCCACGGCGAATTCGAAGTCGAGCACGGCTTCACAGCTGTCGCACTTGATCTGCCAGTTGAGAATCGCCAGCTCCTTGAACGCCGGGCCGCTGGCCACGGCAACCCACTGGCCGCTCGGGTTGATCAGGTGGCGCACGCTTTCGACGGTCAGGCGCATGCTCAGGTCTTTGCTGCCCTTGAGCGTCACCAGCAGGACATCGTCCTTCTGGATCGAACCACCGTTACCGGTCACCTGGTAGCGCCCCGGCACCAGCGCGCGGCATTCGATCAGGGTGTGTTGCGGGTTGAATAGGGTGTAGCGGAAATCGTGCTCGACCATGGGTCCTCCAGAAATGCCGCGTATCCTAGCATCAACTTGCGAGCAGATTCTGCGGCTTGCCTGCCGCCCAGCAGATGATGTTGTCCAGGGTGGTGCTAGCGATCGCCTGCAGCGCCTCATGGGTGAGGAAAGCCTGGTGGGCGGTGATGATCACATTGGGGAAGGTCAGCAGCCGCGCCAGTACGTCATCCTGCAGCGGCTGGTCGGAGCGGTCCTCGAAAAACAGCTGGGCTTCTTCTTCGTAGACGTCCAGGCCCAGATAACCCAGCTGGCCACTCTTGAGCGCATCGATCAGGGCCGGAGTGTCGACCAGCGCGCCGCGGCCGGTATTGATCAGCATGGCGCCTGGGTGCAGCGCCGCCAGGCTCTGGGCATTGATCAGATGCCGGGTCTGCTCGGTCAGCGGGCAGTGCAGGCTGACGATGCGCGCCTGGGCCAGCAGCTCGGGCAGATCCAGATAACGCGCGCCAAGGGCGAGCATGTCCGGGTTGGGGTAGGGGTCATACGCCAGCAACTGGCAGCCGAAGCCGGCCATGATCCGGGCGAAGGCCAGGCCGATCTGGCCGGTACCGATCACCCCGACGGTCTTGCCGTGCAGGTCGAAGCCGGTCAGGCCATGCAGGGTGAAGTCGCCTTCGCGGGTGCGGTTGTAGGCCCGGTGCAGGCGCCGGTTGAGGGCCATGATCAGCGCTACGGCGTGCTCGGCCACCGCGTGCGGTGAGTAAGCCGGGACCCGCACCACAGCCAGGCCCAGGCGCGCGGCTGCGGCCAGGTCGACATGGTTGTAGCCGGCCGAACGCAGCGCGATCAGGCGCGTGCCGCCGGCTGCCAGGCGCTCCAGCACGTCGCTGTGCAGCTCGTCGTTGATGAACGCGCAGACCACCTCGTAGCCATCGGCCAGCGGCGCGGTGTCGACGGTCAGCCGGGCAGACTGATAGTGCAGGTCCAGGTCCAGGTCCAGGTCCAGGTCGCTGTCGCGGCATACCTGGCTGAAGCTTTCCTGGTCGTAGTGCTGGCTGCTGAACAAGAGAATGCGCATGGCAGAGGTCCTTTGCGGCTGAGCAGGGCAGTGTAGCCAGCCTGGCGTGGGGCGTATTGACCCAGGCCAGCGTAGCTGGCGCGGGTCACACGCTCAGCTGAGCCTGCTCGGCTAACCGTTCGATAGCCTGGTCGAGTTCATCCAGCGCCTGCATGGCCTGCGGGCTGTCCTGCTTGAGCAGGGTTTCACTGCGCTGGCAGGCCGCACGCAACTGCGGCACGCCGCAGTAGCGCGAGGCGCCATTGAGGCGGTGCACCCGCTCGATCATCGCCTCGCGATCACCCGCCACCCGCGCCACCTGAATGGCTACGCGATCTGCCTCCAGCGAATCGAGCAACATGCGCAGCATGTCTGCTGCCAGATCAGCCTTGCCGGCTGCCAGGCGCAAGCCTTCTTCGGGGTCGAGCACCTTCAGCTCGCTGCTTTCCGGCAACCGCTCCAGCGGCTGCTCCTGCTGCGGTGGGGCCAGGTTGAGGCCGGTCCATTTCATCACCACCTGGGCCAGCTGGCGCTCGCTGATCGGCTTGGTCAGGTAGTCATCCATGCCGCTGTGCAGCAGGGCACGTTTTTCGTTGGCCATGGCATGCGCGGTAAGGGCGACGATGGGCAGCGGGTTGCAGGTCTGGCCGCTTTCCCACTGGCGGATCTGCTCGGTGCAAGCGCGGCCGTCCATGCCCGGCATCTGCACGTCCATCAGCACCAGATCGAACGCTTCATCCTGCACCGCCTCGACCGCCGCATAGCCGTTGTCGACCGCCAGCACTTCGGCGCCGAGGCCCTCGAGCAGGGTCTGTACCAGCAGCAGGTTGGCTGGGTTGTCGTCGACGCAGAGGATCTTCGGCATGCGCTGGCTGCCCGGCATACGCACTTCGCTCAGTTGCCGGCGCGGCTGGATCAGCTCAAGCAGCAGCCGGCGCAGCTTGCGCGTGCAGGTGGGCTTGGACAGCAACTGGCCGTGCGGGTTGGGCAAGCTGGGATGATACAAGCCCTGCTCGGTGGTCGGGCAGAGCACCACGCACAGGCACTGCAGGCGTTCCAGCTGCTGGTTGTACTGGCCGAGCAGATCGGGTGAGAGGTTGTTCAGGTTGGCGCCGAATACAGCAAATTCGAACGGTTGCCCGGCCTGATGGGCGGCTTGCACGCCTTGCACCAGTTGCTCGAACGAGGCGAACACGCTGACGCTCAAGCCGCAGTCCTGCAGCTGGTGCTCCAGCGCCTGGCGGGCCAGCTCATGGCCGTCGACGATGGCCGCACGGCGACCCAGCAGCGCTTGTAGCGGCAGTTCCGAGCCATCGTCGTGGGCCCTGGGCAGATTTAGACTGATCCAGAACTGCGAGCCCTCGCCGGGCGCGCTGTCGACGCCGATTTCGCCGCCCATCTGCTCGATCAGGCGCTTGGAGATGACTAGCCCAAGGCCGGTACCGCCGGGCTGGCGCGACAAGGAGTTGTCGGCCTGGCTGAAAGCCTGGAACAGCGTGCGCACGTCCTGCGGGGTAAGGCCGATACCGCTGTCCTGCACGCTGATGCGCAGCTGCACATGGTCACCCTGTTCGTCTTCGAGCATCGCCCGCACGACGATAGTGCCTTCGCGGGTGAACTTGATCGCGTTGCTGACCAGGTTGGTGAGGATCTGCTTCAAGCGCAGCGGGTCACCGACCAGCGACAGCGGCGTATCCCGGTAGACCAGGCTGAGCAGCTCGAGCTGTTTGGCGTGGGCGGCCGGGGCGAGAATGGTCAAGGTGTCCTGGATCAGGTCGCGCAGGTTGAACGGGATGCTGTCTAGCACCAGCTTGCCGGCCTCGATCTTGGAGAAATCGAGGATCTCGTTGATGATCCCCAGCAGGTTGTCGGCAGACTGTTCGATGGTGCCGAGATAATCCAGCTGACGCGGCGCCAGTTCGCTCTTCTGCAGCAGATGGGTAAAGCCGAGTATGCCGTTGAGCGGGGTGCGGATCTCGTGGCTCATGTTGGCGAGGAACTCGGACTTGATCCGGCTGGCCTCGAGGGCTTCCTTGCGTGCCATGTCCAGCTCGATGTTCTGGATTTCGATGGTTTCCAGATTCTGGCGCACGTCTTCGGTGGCCTGGTCGATGCTGTGCTGCAGTTCTTCATGGGCGCTGTGCAGGGTCTCGGCCATGCGGTTGATGCCGGCCGCCAGCTCGTCCAGCTCATGGCTGCCCATGGCCGGCAGGCGCGCTTCGAGGTTGCCGTCCTTGAGCTGAGTGACCGCCTCCTTGATCCGCCTGATCGGGTCGTTGATCGTGCGGCTCATGCGCAGGGCGACCAGTGCGGTCACGCTCAGGCAGGCGAGAATCAGCAGCACGCTGGTGAACAGGTTGCGGTAACCGCGCAGCAGGGTGCCATCATGCGACAGCTCGATTTCCACCCAGCCGAGCAGGCGCTCGGCTTCGGCCGGCACTGCGTCAGCGGCCAGGTCGCGGTGATGGCCGAACACCGGCATCAGGTAGCGGGTGGCGTCATTGCCAGTGCGTTGCAGCAATTGCGTGCCGCTGCCGCCGCTGGGCGGCTGGTTGAGCATGCTCGGCCCGGCATGGGCCAGCTGGGTGCGCTGTGGGGTCAGGAACACCACCGCGCGCACGTCGCTTTGCTCCAGCGCCTGGCCGGCAATCCTTTCCAGCTGGTCAGTGGCATGGCGGGCGAGGGCGGGCGCCGCCAGCGGCGCCAGTTGTTCGGCAATCATCTTGCCGCGCTGGAGCAACTGGGTACGCAGCTCGTTTTGTTGCAGCCAGGTGAAATAGATGCCCAGCACCAGTGCCATCAAGGTAGCCGGCAGCAGCGCCAGCAGCATGACCCGGCTTCTGATTCCCAAACGATCGAGCACACTCGCCTCCTGTGATGTGCCTGATGGCCGTCGCCGAGCGGGACGGAATAGTTGCCGAACGTTACTCCGGCTGCGGGCGTAAAGCGATCATTTCAGCGCCCCAGGCGGGCTGGCAGGCTGCGCTTGCAGCCGGAGGCGCTAATGGTTTGGTCGTAATCCAGTTGCCTAGCCTTGAGTTACTGGCCAATAATCGCGCAATTGAGAATCAATGCCAGAAGCCAATGAATCCCGTAGCCATTCACCACTCGAACATTCTCGCCATCGAAGACGACCCGGTCCTCGGCGCTTACCTGCACGAAGAATTGCAGCGCGGTGGGTTTCAGGTGACCTGGTGCCGCAACGGCCTTGACGGTCTGGAAACAGCAGGCCGGCAGGTGTTCGATGTGGTCCTGATGGATATCCTCCTGCCGGGGCTGAACGGCCTCGATGCACTTGCGCAGCTGCGGCGCAAAAGCGCCACGCCAGTGATCCTGATGTCGGCCCTGGGCGCTGAAGCGGACCGTATCACCGGCTTTCAGCGCGGCGCCGATGACTATCTGCCCAAGCCCTTCAGCATGGCCGAGTTGCAGGTGCGCATCGAGGCGATCCTGCGCCGGGTTGAGCTGGAGCGCCGGCGCCAGGCACCGCAACCTGTCGAGCCAGGCGAGCTGCGCTTTGATGACGCTATCAGCGATGTTTGCCTCGGCTCCAACTGGGCCGGCCTGACCCCCAGCGAATATCGCCTGCTGGACACCCTCTACCGCAGTCCGGACGAGGTGCTGAGCAAGCCCCTGCTGTATCAGCAAGTGTTGCAGCGGGGTTACTCCCGCCACGATCGCAGCCTGGACATGCACGTCAGCCAGATCCGCCGCAAGCTCAAGGCGGTCGGTTACCACGAGCGGCAGATCGTCACCGTTTGGGGCAAAGGTTATGTGCTCAGCGCCGGCGAGGGCTGAACCATGCTCGATCGACACTCGTTGTTCTGGCGCCTGGCGATTTTGCTGGTGGGCTTTTGCCTGTTGATGATCGGCCTGAGCTACAGCTGGGGTCGCTACATGGAAACCCAGAATGCATTTCTCTCCAAGCCCGCCCGGCAACTGCTGCAGGCCTACGCGGTCGAGGCTGAGCAGGCCTGGCACGAGGGCGGCCAGGCCGGCATCGATCAATGGTTGCAAGGCATGCGCGCACGTGAGCAGGGCTTTGTCGGCGTCATCAACAGCCACCTGCACAGCTTGAGCAGTACCCCGCTGACGGCCGAGCAGACCCAACGCCTGACCCGCCTGCGCCAGGTCGACTGGCCGATGAGCCGACGCAGTGTCGATCAACCGTGGCTGCGCTTGCCGTTCGCCGACCCCGCCGCGCAGGCCATGCTGGTCATCGAATTGCCCACGCGGCTCAATCCGGGCCAGTACCTGTGGCTGTGGCGGATCCTGATCAACGGGGTGATTCCCGGCCTGTTCACCTTGCTGCTGTGCGTGGGTCTGTACCGCATGCTGATTGTGCCGTTGAACCAGTTGCGCGAGCAGGCCAATGCCTGGCGCGCCGATCAGCTCTCGGCGCGGCTGGACGCGACCACCATGGGCCGACATGACGAGCTGGGTGAGCTGGCGCGTGCCTTCGACCAGATGGCCGAGCGCCTTCAAGGCACAGTGGCCTTGCAGCAACAACTGCTGCGCGACCTGTCCCACGAAATGCGCACGCCGCTGAGCCGCTTGCGGGTGGCCGGCGATGGCGAGGCTGACCTTGGGCGCCTGCGCGAGCGCGTCACGCGGGAGGTCGATTGCATGCAGCAATTGGTCGAAGACACCCTGCAACTGGCCTGGCAGGACGCCGAACGGGCGCCGATGAACCTCGAACCGATCCAGCTGCAGGCGCTGTGGGACATGCTCGCCGAGGACGCCTGCTACGAAAGCGCCTGGCAGCCTGCACGTCTGCGCTGTGAATTGCCGGCCACCTGCTGGGTGCAGGGCAACCTCAACCATTTGGCCCAGGCCGTGGAAAACCTGTTGCGTAATGCCATTCGTCATTCGCCTGGCGACGGCGTGATCACCCTCGGCGGTCGGCGTGAGGGCAGTTACTGGCGGATCTGGCTGGAAGACCAGGGCGGCGGTGTGGCTGAGGACGATCTGGAGCGTATCTTCGCGCCGTTTTCGCGGCTGGACGGTTCGCGCCCCGGCGACGGCGGCTTTGGCCTCGGCCTGAGCATCGCCCGCGGCGCCATTCAACGCCAGGGCGGGACGCTTTGGGCCGAGAACGGCAAACGCGGCCTGCGCCTGTGCATGCGCCTGCCAGCGCACGTTGAAGCGAGCGAATCGGCGCCGGCACAGCTGCTATATAGCTGACAGCTATATCGACCACAGATTGCGTGATATGGCCGGCAAGGGAATGCCGGTATGATAGGCACCCCTGTCGTTTTGATTGCGAAAGACACCATGACCCTGCAGTACCCAACCATCGCCGATTGCGTCGGCAATACGCCTCTGGTTCGCCTGCAGCGCCTCGCAGGTGCGACCAGCAATACCTTGTTGCTCAAGCTCGAAGGCAACAACCCGGCCGGCTCGGTCAAGGACCGCCCGGCACTGTCGATGATCACCCGCGCCGAACTGCGCAACCAGATCAAGCCCGGCGACACCCTGATCGAAGCGACCTCCGGTAACACCGGCATCGCCCTGGCCATGGCTGCGGCGATCAAGGGCTACAAGATGATCCTGATCATGCCCGACAACTCCACTGCCGAACGCAAGGCAGCGATGACCGCCTATGGCGCCGAGTTGATCCTGGTGAGCAAGGAAGAGGGCATGGAGGGCGCCCGCGATCTGGCCGAAAAGCTTCAGGCCGAAGGCCGCGGGTTGATCCTCGATCAGTTCGCCAACGGCGACAACCCGTTGGCCCACTACACCAGCACCGGCCCGGAGATCTGGCAGCAGACCCAGGGCAGCGTCACCCATTTCATCAGTTCGATGGGCACTACCGGCACCATCATGGGCTGCTCGCAGTACCTCAAGGAGCAGAACCCGGCGGTGCAGATCGTTGGTCTGCAGCCCATGGACGGCTCGTCGATTCCCGGCATCCGGCGCTGGCCTGAGGAATATCTGCCAAAGATATTCGACGCCACTCGAGTTGATCAGGTGATCGACATGTCCCAGGCCGAAGCTGAACACGTCACCCGCCGCCTTGCCCGTGAAGAGGGCATTTTCTGCGGTGTGTCCTCTGGTGGTGCGGTGGCCGGCATGTTGCGCCTGTCGCAGCAGGTGGAAAACGCCGTGATGGTCGCGATCGTCTGCGACCGCGGTGATCGCTATCTTTCCACTGGCCTGTTCGACGCGACCTGATGACCAAGAAAAGTAAAGGCGGCCTGCGTTTCCAGCCGGCCGGCGGCGATCGTGCTGCGCAAGTTCCCGTAGGCAAGAAGCAGCGCCTGGACATCGAGCGCCTGGCCGGTGATGGCCGCGGCATCAGTTTTCATGAAGGGCGAACCTGGTTCGTCAGCGGCGCCCTGGCCGGCGAAGCGGTGGAAGCGCGGGTGCTTGGTGCCCGTGGCAAGATCGTCGATGCGCGCCTTGAGCGGGTCCTGCAGGCCAGCCCCGAGCGGCGCCCGGCGCCGTGCCGGCACTATGATCGGTGTGGCGGTTGCAACCTGCAGCACCTGCCGCACGCCGAGCAGCTGGCGCTCAAGCAGCGCATGCTCGCCGAGCAATTGCAGCGGGTGGCCGGGATCCAGCCAGAGCAATGGGCAGCGCCGTTGTCCGGGCCTGAATTCGGCTACCGCCGACGCGCGCGGATTGCCGTGCGCTGGGACGTCAAGAACCGTCAGCTGGAAGTCGGTTTCCGTGCCGAGGCCAGCCAGGCGATCATCGCCATCGACGAATGCCCGGTGCTGGTACAGCCCTTGCAAACGATCCTGCGGCATTTGCCGACGGTGTTGCGCAGCCTGAACAAACCGCAGGCGCTGGGCCATGTTGAGTTGTTCAGCGGCAGCGCCGAGGCCGTCCTGCTGCGCCACGTGGCGCCGTTGCCAGAGGACGACCTGGCACGGCTGCAGGCCTTCTGCAAAGAGGCGGGCGCCCAGCTATGGTTGCAAGGGGAGGGCGAGCCTGCGCCGGTCGAGGCCGGGCAGACCCTCGGTTTCACTTTGCAGCCGTGGCAGATGCAGCTAGCGTGGCGCCCGGGCGATTTTGTTCAGGTCAACGCCCAGGTCAATACGGCCATGATCGAGCAGGCCCTGGCCTGGCTCGCACCGCAGCCTGACGAGCGTGTGCTGGACCTGTTCTGCGGCCTGGGCAACTTTGCCCTGCCGTTGGCCAGGCAGGCCCGCGAAGTGGTGGCAGTGGAAGGCGTGCAGGCGATGGTCGAGCGGGCGGCAGCCAATGCCCGTGACAACAATGTGCATAATGCGGCGTTTTTTCAGGCCGATTTATCTCAACCTCTGGCAGATGCCGAATGGGCCGCCGAGGGTTTTTCTGCGGTACTCTTGGACCCACCGCGCGACGGTGCTTACGAGGTGGTGCAAGGCATCGCCCGCCTCAAGGCCAAGCGGCTGGTGTATGTCTCGTGTAACCCGGCGACGCTGGCGCGTGACGCGCAGGTGCTGGTCGCCCAAGGGTACCGGTTAACAAGGGCCGGGATTCTCGACATGTTTCCTCAGACGGCGCATGTCGAAGCCATGGCGTTATTCGAAGTGGGCTAGCCAACGCTGGCCCTCTTGGTGCGGCTTCCAGGGAATGGTAGGCGCACGGTGATTGTCAGTGCGGCCGTGGGCTGCGCTGTATGGAAAGGTAAAGCAAAGATGGTACAGGTGAGAGTGCACCAGCCGGTCAACAGCGACGGCAGTATCAATCTCGAAGCGTGGCTGGATCATGTGGTGAGCGTCGATTCGGCGCTGGACCGGGTGAACCTGAAAGAAGCCTGCGAGTTCGCCCAGGAAGTCGAGAAGAAGGGCAACCCGGCCAAGCATTCGTGGGCGGACGGTACGTCCAGTTTCCAGGCCGGCCTGGAGATCGCCGAGATCCTCGCCGATCTCAAACTCGACCAGGATTCGCTGGTCGCGGCGGTGATCTATCGCGCGGTACGTGAAGGCAAGGTCACCTTGGCCGAGGTCGGTCAACGCTTTGGCCCGGTAGTGTCGAAGCTGATCGACGGCGTGCTGCGCATGGCCGCCATCAGCGCCAGCCTGAGCCCGCGCCAGTCGCTGGTGCTCGGCTCGCAGGCGCAGGTCGAAAACCTGCGCAAGATGCTCGTGGCCATGGTCGACGACGTGCGCGTCGCCCTGATCAAACTGGCCGAGCGCACTTGCGCGATTCGTGCGGTGAAAGCCGCCGATGAAGAAAAACGCCTGCGCGTGGCCCGCGAGGTGTTCGACATCTATGCGCCACTGGCGCACCGGCTGGGTATCGGGCATATCAAGTGGGAGCTGGAGGACCTGTCCTTCCGCTATCTTGAGCCCGACCAGTACAAACAGATCGCCAAGCTCCTGCACGAACGCCGGCTGGACCGCGAGCGCTTCATCAACGATGTGATGAACCAGCTGCAGAACGAGTTGCTGGCCACCGGCGTCAACGCCGATATCAGTGGCCGGGCGAAACATATCTATTCGATCTGGCGCAAGATGCAGCGCAAAGGCCTGGAGTTCAGCCAGATCTACGACGTGCGCGCCGTGCGCGTGCTGGTCCCGGAGATCCGCGACTGCTACACCGCCCTGGGCATCGTCCACACCCTCTGGCGGCACATTCCCAAGGAATTCGACGACTACATCGCCAACCCCAAGGAAAACGGCTACCGCTCCCTGCACACCGCAGTGATCGGCCCGGAGGGCAAGGTGCTCGAGGTGCAGATCCGCACCCACGGCATGCACGAAGAAGCCGAGCTCGGCGTCTGCGCGCATTGGCGTTACAAGGGCACCGACGTCAAGGCCAGTTCCAACCACTACGAAGAAAAGATCTCTTGGCTGCGCCAGGTGCTGGAGTGGCACGAAGAGCTGGGCGACATCGGCGGCCTGGCCGAGCAGCTGCGTGTCGATATCGAGCCTGACCGGGTGTATATCTTTACCCCCGACGGCCACGCTATCGACCTGCCCAAGGGCTCGACACCGCTTGACTTCGCCTACCGCGTGCACACCGAGATCGGCCACAACTGCCGTGGCGCCAAGATCAACGGCCGCATCGTGCCGCTCAACTACAGCCTGCAGACCGGTGAGCAGGTCGAGATCATCACCAGCAAGCACGGCAGCCCAAGCCGCGACTGGCTGAACTCGAACCTTGGCTACGTCACCACCTCGCGTGCACGGGCGAAGATTGTCCATTGGTTCAAGCTGCAGGCGCGCGATCAGAACGTCGCCGCCGGCAAAACCTTGATCGAGCGCGAACTGAGCAGGCTTGGTCTGCCTCAGGTCGATTTCGATCGGTTGGCCGAAAAAGCCAACGTGAAAACCGCCGAAGACCTGTTTGCTGCGCTCGGTGCCGGCGACTTGCGCCTGGCGCATCTGGTCAACGCAGCCCAGCAGTTGCTTGAGCCGGAGCGGATCGAGCAGATCGAGCTGACCCCGCGCAAGCCGTCTGGTGTGCGTAACGGCAAGCGTGCCGATATCCAGATCCAGGGTGTCGGCAACCTGTTGACGCAGATGGCCGGCTGCTGCCAGCCGCTGCCCGGCGAGGCGATCGTGGGCTATATCACCCAGGGCCGCGGCGTGACCATTCACCGCCAGGACTGCGCCTCGGTGCTGCAACTGAGCGGGCGTGAGCCGGAGCGGATCATCCAGGTCAGTTGGGGCCCGGTGCCGGTGCTGACCTACCCGGTCGACATCATCATCCGCGCCTACGACCGCCCAGGCCTGCTGCGTGATGTGTCGCAGGTGCTGCTCAACGAGAAGATCAACGTGCTGGCGGTCAACACCCGCTCGAACAAGGAAGACAACACCGCCTTGATGTCGCTGACCATCGAAATCCCCGGTCTGGATGCCCTCGGGCGTCTGCTCGGGCGGATTTCGCAGTTGCCCAACATCATCGAGACGCGGCGTAACCGTACTCCTTAGAACCGCGGGGACTCTTTCGCGGCGGTCCGGCGTCCCGGTGATCCCGCTCCCACAGGTCGATCAGGGCCCCTGGGAGTGGGTTTACCGGGACGCCGGACCGCCGCGAAAAGAGCGCAACCGAAGGACCTGCCATGACTTACACCCTTGAAGACCTGCTGCACCTCATGGCCCGTCTGCGTGACCCGCAGCATGGCTGCCCATGGGACTTGAAGCAGGACTACGCAAGCATCGTCCAACACACCATCGAAGAAGCCTACGAGGTGGCCGACACCATCGAGCGGGGCGATTTCGCCCACCTGCAAGGTGAACTCGGCGACCTGCTGTTCCAGGTGGTTTACTACAGCCAGCTGGCCCGCGAAGAAGGCCGTTTCGAGTTTGCCGGCGTGGTCGACGGCATCACCCGCAAGCTGATCCGCCGCCACCCGCATGTGTTCCCCACCGGCGAGCTGTACGCGCCGCTGGACACGCCGAGCCTGAGCGAAGCCCAGGTCAAGTCGCGCTGGGAAGAGATCAAGGCCCAGGAGCGCGCCGAACACAGCGTGCCCGAGCAGTTGTCATTGCTTGACGACGTTCCCGCAGCCTTGCCGGCCTTGTCACGCGCCGCCAAGCTGCAAAAGCGCACGGCCACGGTCGGCTTCGACTGGCCCGACCCGCTGCCGGTGCTGGACAAGGTCCGTGAAGAGCTGGATGAAGTGCTGCAGGCCATGGCGGATAATGATGCCGATGCATTGGAAGACGAGATCGGTGACCTGCTGTTTGCCACGGTCAACCTCGCCCGCCATCTCAAGCAAGACCCGGAAAACGCCCTGCGTCGCGCCAATCGCAAGTTCGAGCGGCGTTTTCGCTTCATCGAACAGGCCTTGCGCGACAGCGGCAAGCCTATCGAATCCTGTAACCTTGATGAATTGGACGCCCTTTGGGGTGAAGCCAAACGCCAAGAAAAGAACCTGCCCAGCTGCGGCTGAGCTGTTGCATAAGTGAGTGAACATCCATGAGCCTTTCCCTTCGCGACCAATTGCTCAAGGCCGGTCTGGTTAACCAGAAGCAGGTCCAGCAGACCAACAAAGCAGAAAAGAAACAGAAGCGCCTGGAACAAAAAGGCCAGGTCGAGGTGGACGACACCCAGCAGCGTCTGGCCAAAGAGGCCATGGCGGAAAAAGCCAAGCGTGACCAGGAACTGAATCGCCAGCAGCAGGAGAAGGCCGAGCAGAAGGCCCGGGCGGCGCAGGTCAAGCAGTTGATCGAGGCGACCCGCCTGCCCAAGTTGACCACCGAGGATTACTACAACTTCGTTGACGACAAGAAGGTCAAGCGGATTGCGGTGAACGCGCTGATGCGCAGCAAACTGAGCAATGGCTCGTTGGCTGTAGTGGCGTTGGGTGGGGGTTACGAGGTGATTCCGCGGGAGGCGGCGGTGAAGATTCAGGAGCGTGATCCTGGGCGGATTCTGTTGCTCAACACGCATGTCGAGGAGGCCGATGAGGATGATCCGTATGCGGCTTACAAGATTCCTGATGATTTGATGTGGTAACGCCCGTCACGGGTGGTGTATTTAGTTACAAAGGGCTGCTTGGCAGCCCTTTTTCATGCGGCGCCTGGTGGGGAAACTGCCAGGCGCGTTGATCGATACAGGGGTTATTGCTGGCGCTGGTTCTCGAGGGTTTCGAGTTCGGCGCGGTATTGCTGGGCTTCGTGTTCCTGGTGGAACATGCCCACCAGTTCGCCTTGCTGGTGGACGTCCCAGATCCGCACACCGGCGGCCAGGCCTTCATGGGACATTTTCGATTCGTCGCGTTCGGTTACTTGGACTGTCATCGTTGAAAACTCCACTTTGAGTTGGCTGCGGCAGAGTGTCGCAGGACTTAGTTATAGGGTTTATTAGCAGGCTAAGTAAATAAACTCGGCATGAAGGATTTTTCATCGACCTAGGATCGTGCGCTTTCTGAGCAGCCTTGCCGGGCGCAGGGCCGGACGGAAGCGGCTACGCAGCGCCCTTGGCTATCTCTGAACTGCTCACTGTTGCTGTGGGCAGCGCTGGCTTTGGTTCCTGTGCGGTGGGATCAGGCGTCCGGCTGGGCAGCCCTTTGTCTTAGGTAGCGAACTTTCCTACACCCTTATCAGAAACCGTCCAGGTCCCTGAAAAGCGTCAGCTCGGTATGGTTGGCAGGCAACAAAAGCCGTGAAAAAACGCGGCCCGCCCCCCGCCCCGTCGGCAACTCATCGACCCTATCGGCGACGCTTGCAGACGCTGAAAAGGACGCCACCATGATCAGCATGGACAAGCTCTTCGCTATTAATCGGGCTGCCTGCGAGGCCCTCAGCGTACCGTTAGCCGCAGGCCCTGCAGTCAGCTGCACCCGCAGTTTCACCATTCTGCCACTGCGCTACGCCGCCGTCGGCGGCAACTCCGGCTTGCGCGAGCGCCTGCCGCAATTGCCAGACAACCTGCATCACGCGCATCAGGCTGGCGCCCTGACTCAGGCTGCCTACGCGATACGACCACTGCGTGAAGGATTCCTTTACGTCATGGAAGCTCGCCGAATCGGCAACAGGTTGTTATTTCTTGACCCGTTCCGCATTTCGGCAGATGGCTCACTGGCCATCTCCAGCTTCGATGACCCCTGGCAAGCCCCGCCGGCCTCGCTGACGGCGCAGGACGTGATGCGCAACCTGGCATGGGCTCTGACTATCCACGATGTCGATGACCTGATCGGGCTGCGGCTGTTCTACAGCCCTGACCCGCTGAGCAGAGCTACGCTGATGCGGCTGTTCCACCAGGCTTCCAGCTTGCCGGCTGTGAACGTGGCCAAGTATGCCGCACCCTCCTGCTCGGTCCCTGAGTCCCATGTACTGACTTACGGTCAACTCGACCTGGTGGCCGATTTCGCCGCAGAGAACGATCCAGACCTGCGCAAGATGCTTGACGCACAGCTGTCCTCGACGCCGAAGATCATGTCGCTGGTGGCCTCTCGGCAGATGCTCAAGCCAAAGCCAAACAGCGATACGCCGCGAGGTATCGCCATCGTGGTGGAAGACGCGATCGGCATTACCCAGGATCTCAATGCCTGGCGCAACGCGGGCCTGGAACACCTCAAAGGCTGGCTGGAAACCACTACCCCCGGCGCTGAACCAGACCAGCCGGGGATCAGCAACGAGCGCAAGGTGCTGGTGGCACAAGCGTTCACTCAACTGCACGCCGAGTTCAGTGAGCACAAGGTCGGCGCTCTGCTGAGCCGCCACACGCAGAGCCTGCGTGAGCACCTGACAGACGGCGAACAAAGCCTGCCGCCCGGTCCAACCCGCGAATGGTGGGCGCAGACACGCGAAGGCATTCTTGAAGTTGATGCACAGTTCAAGCGCAAGGACCTCGAGGCGCGTGCTGCCACTGGCGAGTTTGCCAAGGCTTTCGAAGAGCGCTACTTGCCAAGGGTCGATCTGCCCGTCATGCACGTTCAGCTGGGCTGGTTCGAGACCGTCAGCCGCGAAGCGCAACGCCAGGCTGATGCCCGGGCAGGCGACCACCTGATGTGGCTGCAGCATCCGCGACTGCTTGCAGCGCTGGATCTCTATGACCAGGAAGACCTCACCAGCGGTCTGTGCTTTGCACACCAGACCGGCCTCTGCGTGCTGGGTATGGAAGGCACCGTCAAAGGCGCGCAGTTGCTCAGCCGCTGGTGGCAGAGCGGCGAAGTTGAAGTGAGCAACTTGGCCATGCGCGCTTATGTGTTCAATCAGAAATCGGTTGCCGAGGTACTGGCAAAGACCCAAAGCGATATGCGCATTCTCCACGGGCCAGCGGACGACTGGCAAAAACTGGAAACCGCACTGCAACAAGCCAAGGCACTGGCGGCCCAGTTCAGCGCAATCGACGGCCATTTGGAGCAGTTAGCCCAACATGGCCACATCAATACTGCCGGCGCACTGGCCTGGATTGGTCATCTAGGGCGTGAAGCCCTGAGCGCCGGCGCACCCAACACTGTCGACCGAGCACTGCATCGGCGTCTGGTAACTCTCCTTACTGCTTCGCTGGGTGAGCAAGCACTCAACCTGCGCATGGCCGAACACGCCCAAGCCGGCCATACCCCCTCACCGGGGCGCGTTGCCGCACCGATCGTGCGTCGGCTTGATCAGGCCTATGCCGACAGCCTGAACGGTGCGCACAGCAACAGCTTCTACCGCCTGCGGGTCAGCAGCGCGCTGCTGTTGCTGGAAGCGAGTCTGTTGCTGCTGCAAGGCAGGCGAGAAGATAAGGATCGACGGTTCTGGAGCGAGGTGGCTGCGGGGGCGTTGACGAGCGCGGCGGCGGGGATGGAGCTGTTGGCGGTGGGGACAGAGCAGGTGTTTGGCGAGTTTGGCAACGGCTCCGCGATTGGGCGTGGATCAAGGATCAGCTTGGGACGTTACCGGTTTTGGGGAGCGGTTATGGCAAGCGCTGGCGGGCTCGTGAGTATTTGGTGGGATATCGATGATGCTTTACAGGTAACTAACAAACTGTTTCTACCCCACTCGAGAAGAAACCTGCTGTCCAGCGCATACATAGCCCGAGTGGTTGCGACTTCCACAATGCTAGCAGGGCAGGGTGGGTTGGCGTTTGCTCAAGCCAGCGCCTACTTTAGATGGCTGGCGATGTCTCGGCAGGCGTCATCAGTTGCAGACCTCTTTAATTATCTTACCGGACTATCTACACGCATAGCCTCTCATCAAGGTGCCATTCTCCTATTTGGTAGAATGATCTGGATAGGTGGGGTTGTTGTGATAGCTGCAAGCGTCCTGATTTTGATTTTAGATGATGATGCATTAGAAAAGTGGTGCGTCAAGAGTTGCTTCAGTCGAACCGACGGGAAGAGATTCGGCAATAATGGCGAAGAGCTTTCGGAATTATTCAGCGCCATTCAAGGCGTGCTGTAATGTATTTTCTTGAATGGTTGTCGTGGCAGGGCATGCTGGAAACTCCAGCCACTAGAAGAAATGACAGCGCCAGTGATCAACCAAATAAAAAACCGCGAAACGCTCCTTACGAGAGCGATATCACGGAAGAACATATCGCTTCCCGATTAAGTGTAAGCACTACACCTAGGACAAGAGGTCCTGTCTTCGCCTTTGGCAATCATGTATTGGAGCTTCGCTGCGGTCTATGGGAAGCCAAAAGAGGACTGCTCACCATTCTGACGGCTATCGTCGTACGGGTGCTTTCAGGCTTCTTCTACATCCTTATCACACTTTCCATTCAACACATTAACGCCGTATTGGAAAACACCGGAGAGCAGCACTGGAGTACTGTACTTTTAATAATGGCGTTAGGCTTTCTTACGCTAGCAGGAGGGTATCTTTACTTGAAGTACGGCCTGCGCTTT
This sequence comes from Pseudomonas sp. NPDC088322, assembly GCF_044740745.1. Classification (NCBI taxonomy): domain Bacteria; kingdom Pseudomonadati; phylum Pseudomonadota; class Gammaproteobacteria; order Pseudomonadales; family Pseudomonadaceae; genus Pseudomonas; species Pseudomonas sp. NPDC088322. The sequence continues at coordinate 56,346 of NZ_JBIURK010000004.1, forward strand.
ACCCGCCTCGAAATATTCACCTCCCGGCACATGCTAATCAGATTCAATCGCACGACTCAGCAGGTCCATCTTCATAGGCCAAGTTATTGCGGAGGTATTGTCACTTTACCTTGGGAGGGTGTTATTTATTCCGGGATCAACATGAAATCCAATGCTGCAGGGATGGGTACTCCATTAAGCCTCCACTGGCCGGTCAGCGTAACCGGTACTTTGCACCCAGAGTTCGCTTTCGTCGGCAAGATGTGCAACAACTCATCTGAAATGCACGACGAGTGGGAATTCATCCGCCGTTTTATGGAGTCAGGCCCTGACGGCCTCCCGCGCACACGAATTACCTCACACTTCCCTTGGCCATGGCAGGCATTCACCCCGCAATTCGAGGGGCTCACCCACTACTTTCGTCATTCTTCGCGGATCATCAAGTTAGGCCTTGTTCTTATCTCGCCCGCCTTCCTCATCCTCGGCCTAAGCCACTGGCTAAGCCTGCTGTTGTGCTGGAAACCGCGCTGGCCAAAAATCATCCGCGAAGCAGGGCTACCCGGAAAACCCATCCCGCCGCTGACCACTTTGGCCGACAGACCGCCTCATATCCAGGAACGCCTGCGTGAGAACGCCCATCTTTGGGCCATCCGCCCGGGCCAGCGGCCGGCGAAAAAACCACGCGCTGCCCGTAGGCCAGCGAAAGCCGACAACCGATGCATCACAGCTGAGGAGTCTTTCACCGATGAACTCCATCGTTCTGATGGACAGTCTCGGTAAGCCCCCACGTCCAGCGCAAAAGCACTCATATTGAAGCCATAAAAAACCCCACATCAAAGTGGGGTCCTTTCACAGCGGATTCAGCTCAAGACAGAATCAATTGCCCTTCACCGACCGCCCATCAACCGTACCATCCTGCAGCACGATCACGTATTCCTTGCCATCAGTCTCAACCTGACGCAACTGCACCAGCAGATAATCCCAATCCTTGGCGAACCAAAGCTCGGTAATCCGCTTGCTCTGGCTAGGATCACGCACGCGCTCGACCTTGATCGCATCGACCTGCCCAGTCTTGGTAGTCACCTTCTCAGTGCCCAAAACCCGGAAGTCATAGGTATCGATCTCATCGCCATCGACCACCTGATACGACACGCTCTTCTTGCCCGCCGCTACGTCGTGCTGCAGCGCCAGCTGATACGAAGACTTGTCCAGCACGCCACGATTCAACGGCAGACTCACCGCATCACCACGGTCGCTACCGGTGACCTTCTTGCTCGCCCAGTCAAAGTCGAGGTCGACTTTCTTCGCCTTACCCAGGCCACCGCGTTCGAAGTGGTAGGTCTGCGGCAACAACGCATCCTTGTCCACCCGTACGGTGCTTTGCTCGGTCAAGCTGGCAATCATCATCGAAGCCTTGAAGTTCAGGCTCCAGGTCCCGTTGGCATTTTTCACCAGGCTACGCTCGGCGGTGCCGCTCATGGGCAGCTGCTTCCAGTCGGCGGTGTAGCTGGCCGAGAAGGGCTTCAGATCAGCTGCCTGAAGAGGCAGGGCAAGCACGGCGAGAGCCATCAGCAGGGCGCGACGCATAAAATCTCCTAGGGACGAATCAAGTGACCGCTGGCCGCCAGCGGCTGGCCATCCAGTAACGCACCGTGCTCGCCCAGACGCAAGCGTCCTTCGGCGAACCAGCGCACCGCCAGCGGGTAGATCTGGTGTTCCTGGTGGTGAACCCGGGCTGCCAGGCTTTGCACGGTGTCATCTGCTGCCACCGCAACCACTGCCTGTACGACCAGAGGCCCGCCATCGAGTTCCTCGGTGACAAAGTGCACGCTGCAACCGTGCTCGCCATCACCCGCTTCCAGGGCGCGCTGGTGGGTATGCAGGCCTTTGTACTTGGGCAGCAACGAAGGGTGGATATTCAGCAGGCGGCCTTGATAGTGACGCACGAAGCCGCCGCTGAGGATGCGCATGAAACCGGCGAGCACCACCAGGTCCGGGGTGAAGCCGTCGATCAGCGCCATCAGCGCTGTATCGAATGCCTCACGACCGGTGAAACCCTGATGCTCCAGCACCGCAGTCGCGATGCCGGCCGCTTTGGCCCGTTCCAGGCCGTAGGCATCGGCGCGATTGGAGATCACTGCGCAGATGCGCACCGGACCGTCTGGCTTACAGCTGTCGAGCAGCGCCTGCAGGTTGCTGCCGGAACCCGACAGCAACACCACAACATTACAGGTCTTGCCCGGCATCAGTGCGCCTTGAGGTTCTGCAGGTCGACCTGAGGTGCGCCTTCGGCGGCATCGGCGATCTGACCGATCACCCATGGCTGCTCACCGGCTGCACGCAACACGTTGAGGGCGTTTTCGACCTGGTCCTGACCAACGCAGATGACCATGCCCACGCCGCAGTTCAGGACGCGGTGCATTTCGTGCTCGTCGACGTTGCCTTTTTCCTGGAGGAAATCGAACACTACCGGACGCTGCCAGCTGGCCACGTCGATGATCGCCTGGGCGTTTTTCGGCAGGACGCGCGGGATGTTGTCGAGCAGGCCACCACCGGTGATGTGGGCCATGGCCTTGACGGCGCCAGTGTCCTTGATCAGCTTGAGCAGCGGCTTGACGTAGATGCGCGTTGGCGCCATCAGCAGGTCGGCCAGCGGCTTGCCGTCGAGCTGGGTGCTCTCGATGTCGGTCGCGGAGACTTCGAGGATCTTGCGGATCAGCGAGTAGCCGTTGGAGTGCGGGCCGGACGAAGGCAGGGCGATCAAGGCGTCACCGCTGGCGACTTTCGAGCCATCGATGATCTCGGCTTTTTCGACCACACCGACGCAGAAGCCGGCCAGATCGTAGTCTTCACCTTCGTACATGCCAGGCATCTCGGCGGTTTCACCACCGACCAGCGAGCAGCCAGCCAGCTCGCAACCTGCACCAATACCGGTTACCACGGTCGCTGCAACGTCAACGTTGAGCTTGCCGGTGGCGTAGTAGTCGAGGAAGAACAGCGGCTCGGCGCCGCAGACGATCAGGTCGTTGACGCACATGGCGACCAGGTCCTGGCCGATGCTGTCGTGGCGGTTCAGGTTCAGTGCCAGGCGCAGCTTGGTGCCGACGCCGTCGGTGCCGGAGACCAGCACCGGCTGTTTGTAGCCGGCCGGGATCTCGCAGAGGGCGCCAAAGCCGCCCAGGCCACCCATGACCTCAGGGCGTGCGGTGCGCTTGGCCACGCCCTTGATGCGTTCGACCAGTGCTTCGCCGGCGTCGATGTCTACACCGGCGTCTTTGTAGCTCAGGGAGGGTTGCTTGCTCATTGATCCAGGCCTTTAGAGGTAGGGATACGGAAAAACGACCGCGACGGCCAAGGCCGGCTGTTGCAGCGGCGGCTGCCTGTTCGTCACTGGTCTGCGAAGGCGCGCGATTTTATCAGGGTTGCCGGGCAGCGGCCATCCTCAGGCCGACGGGCAGGGCGGTAAATGTTTAAAAACATCCTTTCATGGGCCGCGACTGGTTGCCTGACCGGTCGCTGTATAAGGTATAGGTATGGCGCGGGGACAAAATTGCCGGCGGACGGAGCGATCAACAGGCGCTGCGGTCACAGCCAGCAGGTACAGGCTCCGCGCCCTCGTTCATCTGGACAGGAATCCTCCATGCGTCTTCTCAATTACCTGGCTGCCGGTTGCCTCGCTTTGCTGGCCAGTGCGGCCCAGGCCGAAAGTGTTGCCGGGCTTTATCAAGTACGTGAAACGGTCGACGGCCAAGGCAGCGAGGCACGCTCCCAGGCCACAGCACGTGCGCTCGACACGTTGATCCTGCGTCTGACCGGCGATCCGAAGGCGCCGCAGTCGCCAGCCCTGGCCGCGCTGCGCAAGGACCCGCAACAGATCATCAATCAAGTTGGCAACGAGGCCGGCCCGCCCGAGAGTGTGCTGGTCGAGTTTGACGCAGGCAGTACCGAGCGTGCCTTGCGTCAGGCTGGCCTGGCCTTGTGGGGCAGCAATCGGCCGTCGATCCTCAGCTGGTGGTTGAACGACAGCGTCGACGGCACCAGCCTGGTCGGCGATGGCCAGAGCGCCGCTGAGCCGCTACGCCGCGCTGCGCAACATCGCGGCCTGCCGCTGCGCTTGCCGTTGGCCGACCTGCAGGAGCAACTGGTCGCCAATGCCAAGCAGCTGGAAGGCAAGGATCCGAGCGCGCTGCGCGAAGCTTCCGAGCGTTATGCTGCCGATGCGCTGTTGGCCGTGCACGCTCGTGAAGCCGACGGCAAGTGGCAGGGCAAATGGCAGCTGTGGCTGGGTGACCAACGTGAGCAAGGCGATGCCGAAGGCGCTGATCAGGCGGCCTTGGCCGACGCGGTGATGCTGGCGGTGAGTACTCGTCTGGCGCCGCGCTATGTCACTCGACCGGGTGCCAGCAGCGAGCTGCTGGTGCAGGTACAAGGCATGAACCTCAAACGTTATGCAGAGCTCAGCCGCGTGCTCGAACCCTACGGTCCGCGCCTGCAACTGGCCGATGGCGACAAGCTGACCTATCAGGTCAGCGGCAACCGCGAGCAACTGCGCGCCCAGCTGGGCCTGGCCAAACTCCGTGAACTGCCAGCCGAACCGGCCGCCGCCGCACCTGCAGCCCCTGTTACAAATGAACCAGCCGGGGCTGCGCAAGCTCCGGCAGCGAAACCTTTCGATGGCTTGCGCTTTGCCTGGTAAGAGAAAACATGAACATGATGACTGATCAGCGTCGCTGGGTATGGCTGGGCGTGGCCCTGGTAGTGGCGGTACTGCTGTATAGCCTGCACAACATCTTGTCGCCGTTTCTGGTCGGCATCCTTCTGGCGTATCTGGCTGACCCGTTGGTCGACCGCCTGGAGCGGGCGGGTCTGTCTCGCACCTGGGGCGTAGTGGTGGTGTTCGCCTTGTTCACGCTGATCTTCATGGCTTTGCTGCTAGTGCTGATCCCGATGCTGGCCAAGCAGCTGGTACGCCTGTACGAGCTGACGCCGCAGATGCTCGACTGGCTGCAGCATGTGGCACTGCCGTGGGTGCAAAGCCGCCTGGGCCTGGCCGATGGTTTCTGGAAGTTCGACAAGATCAAGGCCGCCATCAGCGAGCATATGGGCCAGACCACCGACATTGTCAGTGCGGTATTGAGTCAGGCCACGGCGTCGAGCCTGGCCCTTCTTGCATGGCTGGCGAACCTGGTGCTGATCCCGGTAGTGGGCTTTTACCTGCTGCGTGACTGGGACCTGATGATGGCCAAAGTGCGCAGCCTGCTGCCGCGTCAGCGCGAGGAACAGATCGTCGAGCTGGCAGGTGAATGCCACGAAGTGCTTGGTGCATTTGTTCGTGGGCAGTTGCTGGTGATGCTGGCGCTGGGGGTGATCTATGCCAGTGGCCTGATGCTGGTCGGCCTGGAGCTTGGCTTGTTGATCGGCCTGCTGGCCGGCCTTGCTGCGATCGTGCCTTATATGGGCTTCATCATCGGCATTGGCGCGGCGTTGATTGCCGGGCTGTTCCAGTTCGGCGGTGATCTCTATCCGATGCTGGGTATCGTTGCGGTGTTCATGATCGGCCAAGCGCTTGAGGGCATGGTCCTGACTCCGCTGCTGGTAGGCGACCGGATTGGCCTGCACCCGGTGGCGGTGATCTTTGCCATCCTCGCCGGCGGTGAGCTGTTTGGCTTCACCGGTGTCCTGCTGGCCTTGCCGGTAGCCGCGGTGATCATGGTGCTGCTGCGCCATGCCCACGAGATGTACAAGGAGTCGGACCTGTACGGCGGCGAAGAAGACCCTCAGCTTTAACGCGGGGGAGGGGCTGCGAGTACAGCCCCGCTTCGGTGCAAGCCCTTGATTTTACTTGCCCTCTCGCCGGCCCTGATTGTGCCGCCCGCGCTGCAGGTATAGACTTTGCAGACTTTCCTCCAAGGCCCCGTGGTCCTCGTGACCGTCAGCCCAGCATGAAACCGATCCAGTTGCCCCTGGGTGTGCGTCTGCGAGATGACGCCACCTTCATCAACTACTATCCGGGCGCCAATGCCGCAGCACTGGGCTATGTCGAGCGCTTGTGCGAAGCCGACGCCGGCTGGACCGAGAGCCTCATCTACCTATGGGGCAAGCAGGGTGTGGGTCGCACCCACCTGTTGCAGGCTGCCACCCAGCGTTTCCAGCAGCGCGGAGAGCTGGCGGTCTACCTGCCCCTGGCGCAGTTGCTCGATCGCGGTATCGAGCTGCTCGATCACCTCGAACAGTACGAGCTGGTGTGCATCGACGATCTGCATGTGATCGCTGGTAAAGCCGACTGGGAAGAGGCCATGTTCCATCTGTTCAACCGCCTGCGCGACAGCGGCCGACGCTTGCTGCTGGCCGCATCCAGTTCGCCGCGCGAATTGCCGATCAAGCTTGCCGACCTCAAGTCGCGCCTGACCCTGGCGCTTATCTTCCAGATGCGCGGGCTGTCCGATGAAGACAAGCTGCGCGCCCTGCAACTGCGTGCCTCGCGCCGCGGTTTGCACCTGACCGACGAGGTCGGCCATTTCATCCTCACCCGCGGCGCGCGCAGCATGAGTGCGTTGTTCGATCTGCTCGAGCGGCTTGATCAGGCCTCGCTGCAGGCTCAGCGCAAGCTGACCATCCCTTTTCTGAAAGAAACGCTGGGCTGGTAAAGCCCTGAAACCAGCGGGCTACAGCGTAAAAACGGAAAAGTCACATTTTTTTCGATAAAATTTGCAAATGACCCTGATAGAAGGCATAGTCGCAGCCTCCTTTAGAACTAAAGACACGGTCGTGCACATGCTCAAGCACTTCGCACCCCTCGTGCCACTCGCACTTGTGACCCTGCTTTTTGGCTGCGCGGCGCATAGCCCGGTTTCCCAGCCCCAGGATCACCCACAGGTTGCCGCACATTCTGCGGACCTGATCAAACCTTCCGCTTCTTCGGTCTTCGGCGAAGAGCCAATGGCTACCGACGAAGATCTCGAGGCGTTCTCCAGCAGCAAGCCTTACCAGTTGCCAGTCCTTGCCGACAGCATCCTGGAGCGCGGCATGGCCTTGATCGGCACCCGCTATCGCTTTGGCGGCACTTCGGAGAAGTCCGGTTTCGATTGCAGCGGTTTCATCGGTTATCTGTTCCGCGAAGAGGCTGGCATGAACCTGCCACGCTCGACCCGCGAGATGATCAACGTCGATGCACCGAAAGTAGCCCGCAACAAGCTCAAGCCAGGCGACCTGCTGTTCTTCAGCACTAACGGCCGCGGTCGCGTAAGCCATGCCGGCATCTACCTGGGTGACAATCAGTTCATCCACTCGAGCAGCCGTCGCAGCGGTGGTGTGCGTATCGATAATCTCCAGGATCGTTACTGGAGCAAGACCTTTATCGAGGCCAAGCGCGCCCTGGCCATGGCGCCAACGATGATCTCGCGTAACTGATAGCCAGTTGCTATATTCGCACGGCGGCGATGCTTAAAAAGCTCGCCGCCGTGCGCATTTACAGAAAGCGTCTAATCTAATTTCTCAACTCTTTTCGACTGCGGTCGATCGGCCTCTTACAGGAAGTTTCAGCCATGGTGACAGTGGCGCGCTTCGCATTTCTTTCGCTGGTGGCGATGCTCGCTGCCTGCTCCAGCCGTGCTCCGGCACCGGCACCTGTGGTTCAGCCACAAATCATCTTCAATCAACAACCCAGCTCTTCGCCGGTTGCGGCGGATGTGTTGTTCCGGGCTATCGGGTTGGTTGGCACGCCTTATCGCTGGGGCGGCAATACGCCGGATTCGGGGTTTGATTGCAGTGGGCTGATTGGCTATGTGTACCGGGATGCTGCTGGTATCAGCTTGCCGCGGTCGACTCGCGAGATGATTGTGATGCGGGCGCCTAGCATTGATGTCAATTCGCTGCAGTCGGGGGATTTGGTGTTCTTTGCTACCGGGGGCGGCTCGCAGGTTAGCCATGCCGGGATCTATGTCGGGGAAGGGCGCTTTGTGCATGCGCCGCGGACTGGCGGGACTGTGCGGTTGGATTACCTGAGTAATAGCTATTGGGCCAAGGCGTATTTGCAGGCCAAGCGAGTATTGCCGGCTGGGCATTTGGCGCAGAATCCCTGAATTAGCGACCTACGCGGTCCCTGTGGGAGCGGCCGTTAGCCGCGAAGGGCTGCGTAGCGGCCCCTGCGCTTCACAGCGCTTGCCGGCCATCCATGGCCGGCACCTCCCTTCGCAAGACCTGCGCTCGGCCTCCTGAGTCGCCGGTGGATCAAGATCAAAAGCAAATCAAGAGCACGCCTCGCTTCGCTGGCGCAGATCAAGAGCGAAAGTCAAAAGCCGGGCCTGCTCAGCGCTCTCATGGCTTTGCTGCGCTCACACGCCAAATCACATTGCCCACATCATCCGCTACCAGCACGCCCTCGCGCTGATCGCTGACCACGCCAACCGGTCGGCCCATTGCCTCACCTTGTTCACTCAAGAAACCGCTCAGTAGGTCCAGCGCCTGGCCTGCTGGCTTGCCGTCCGCATCGAACGGCACAAAGATCACTTTGTAACCACTGTGTGGCTTGCGGTTCCACGAGCCGTGTTGACCAATCAGCGCGCCACGGCCAAACGGTGTGGGCAACAAACCTGGCTCGATAAACGCTAGGCCAAGCGAAGCGGTATGTGGCCCCACGGCGTAATCCGGTACCAGCGCCTGGGCGACTTTGGCTGGGTCTTGTGGTTGCACCCGCACGTCCACGTGCTGCCCGTAGTAGCTGTACGGCCAGCCGTAGAAACCGCCATCCTTGACCGAGGTGATGTAGTCCGGGACCAGGTCGCTACCGATCTCGTCGCGCTCATTGACCGCCGTCCATAGCGCCCCCGATTGCGGCTGCCAGGCCAACCCATTCGGGTTGCGCAGCCCGGAGGCGAAGATGCGGTGGCTGCCGGTTGCGCGGTCCACTTCCCAGATCGCCGCGCGGCCTTGCTCTTGCTGCATGCCGTTCTCTGCCACGTTGCTGTTGGAGCCTACCGTGACGTACAGCTTGCGCCCGTCGGGGCTGGCGATCACGTTCTTGGTCCAGTGGTGATTGAGGGTGCCACCCGGCAGGTCGGTGACCTTCTGCCCGCGGCCGTCGATCTGCAACGCATCGGTCACGTAATCGAAGCGCAGCAGCTTGTCGGTGTCGGCGATGTACAGGTCCTTGCCTACCAGCACCATGCCGAAGGGCGAGTTGAGCCCTTCGATAAAGCGGCTGCGGGTTTCGGCGACGCCGTCATGGTCGCGGTCGCGCAGCAGGGTGATGCGGTTGGCGGTGGGGACGCCGGCACCGGCCTTGGACATGGCTCGTTTCATGAACCAGCCGCGCAGGCCTTTGCCGTCGTCCGGCTTGGCCGGTGCGTTGGTTTCGGCGACCAGCACATCGCCATTGGGCAGCACATACAGCCAGCGCGGATGGTCGAGATGGTCGGCAAATAGCGCAACCTGAGTGCCGGCCGCTGCAACTGGTTTGCTACCCTGCCGCCAGCCGACCGCCGGCGCGACGTTGACGGTTGGCAACAGGGTTTTGTTTGGCGCCGGTAACTGCGGTGTGGGGCCGATGCCATCGTCGACTCTGAGGCTGGCGGTCTCGCCGCAGCCGCCGAGGCCTGCGAGCAAGGCGAGCACAACGGCACTGCGCATTCTGTCCATGGGCGGGCTCTCGACAAGGGCTATGGCATACAGAACCATAGCCGCTGGGCGAGGTTCAACCGGGCGCGGCTCAGGGCTGCTTCACGCTTGCTTGAACAGCAATGCAACACCAGGGAAATACTGGCCGAGCTCGTTGTGCAGCTTGCGATAGGCGTACGGGAAGTACCAGGCCACGGCGCAGGTGGTGTGCTTTTGCAGGTCATCGACCAGGTCCTGGAGTTCTTCCGGGCTGGCGTGCTGGCCGGCTTTCCACGGGCTGACGAACAGCGCCCCGGCTTTGAGCTGGCTGGCATAGGCAATCGGCTTGGCGGCGCTGGTGGTTTCTTGCAGGGCGGCGGTCAGGTCGAGCCGGGCGATGCGCGGCCAGCGCTGGCTGGCGTGCAGGTGGATCGACTCCTCGGCGGTGCTGATGGCCAGGTCACAACGGCCTTCGCGCTCGCCTTCTTCGCGTTGCTTGCTGCTGGCAAACTGGGTCAGGGCGACCAGCTCGGCTTGCCAGGCAGCCGCAGCCAGCAGGCCGACGTTGGCCGCTGCGCCATGCCAGTAAGGCGCGTCGCTGGCATGGTTGAGTTCGGCGAAGCGATCGATGCAGTCGACCCAGCGCTCCAGGGCAGGACGCAAAAACTCCAGGCGCGGATTGTTGATGATCAGACCTTGCATGCTGCGCACTCCTTATTGTGATTATCGCGGTCAGCTACAGTGATGGCGATATGATATCAATGCTAGCAGTCTGCGCTGTACTGTCGAATCGGCCATTGATCCAGGCCAAACCGGCCTTGTTTCATTGACGCTCCCGGTGCAACCCTCTAACCTTCGCGGCGTGTTTCAGGTGCCCTGCGGACTGCGGTCTGGCGGGGTGAAACTGGGAAGCCGGTACCAGTCCGGCGCTGCCCCCGCAACGGTAGGTGAGCCGCGTACGTAGCGCTCACGAGCCCGGAGACCGGCCTGTTACTGCCAACGGCATCACGGAGGGTGATGCACAGTTCACTGTGGTTTGCGCCACGGCGCCTGCGCGTTCTCCGTTTGCCTGCCTTTCGATCTGTCGCCGCCCGGTGCGCGCGCAGGCACTTGCGGAGAACCTTATGAGCGACAACCCCGAACGCGACGAACGCCACCTGGCGCGCATGCAGCGCAAAAAGGCGATCATCGACGAGCGCATCGCCAACTCTCCCAATCAATGCGGCCTGCTGCTGGTGCTGACCGGTAATGGCAAGGGCAAAAGCAGCTCGGCTTTCGGCATGCTCGCCCGCGCGCTGGGCCATGACATGCAGTGCGGTGTGGTGCAGTTCATCAAGGGTCGCAACAGCACCGGCGAGGAGCTGTTCTTCCGCCGTTTCCCCGAGCAGGTGCGCTACCACGTGATGGGCGAGGGCTTTACCTGGGAAACCCAGGACCGCCAGCGCGACATCGCCGCGGCAGAAGCCGCCTGGGCGGTATCGCGGCAAATGCTGCAGGACCCGTCGATTCATTTCGTTGTGCTGGATGAGCTGAACATCGCCCTCAAGCATGGTTATCTCGACCTGGACCAGGTGCTCAGTGACATTCAGGCTCGTCCGCCAATGCAGCACGTGATCGTCACCGGCCGCGGCGCCAAACCGGAAATGGTCGAACTGGCCGACACCGTCACCGAAATGGGCATGCTCAAGCACGCCTTCCAGGCCGGTATCCGCGCGCAGAAGGGCGTGGAACTATGAGTGACCCGCGCCAGTGCCCGGCGGTGCTGATCGCAGCGCCCGCTTCCGGGCAGGGCAAGACCACCGTGACCGCAGCCCTGGCGCGCCTGCACCGCAACCTCGGGCGCAAGGTGCGGGTGTTCAAGTGCGGTCCGGACTTTCTCGACCCAATGATTCTGGAGCGGGCCAGCGGCGCGCCGGTGTACCAGCTCGATCTGTGGATGATCGGCGCGCAAGAGAGCCGGCGACTGCTCTGGGAAGCTGCCGCCGAGGCCGACCTGATCCTCATCGAAGGGGTCATGGGCTTGTTCGATGGCACTCCGTCCAGCGCTGATCTGGCGCGCCATTTCGGCGTGCCGGTGCTGGCGGTGATCGACGGTACCGCCATGGCCCAGACCTTTGGTGCGCTGGCCCTGGGCCTGGCACGCTACCAGGCCGATCTGCCGTTCGCCGGGGTGCTGGCCAACCGGGTTGGCAGCCTGCGCCACGCGCAACTACTTGAAGGCAGCCTGACCGAAGGCCTGCGCTGGTACGGCGGGCTGTCGCGCGAGCGCGGCATCGAGCTGCCCAGTCGCCACCTGGGCTTGGTGCAAGCCAGCGAACTGAACGACCTTGACCAGCGCCTCGACGCCGCCGCCGAGGCCCTGGCTGGCAGCTGCGATGCCGCGTTGCCGCCAGCGGTGAGCTTCGATGGCCCCGCTTTGCCAGCACCGTTGCCCTCGCTGGCCGGGGTGCGCATTGGCGTAGCGCAGGACGAAGCGTTTGCCTTCATCTATGGCGCCAACCTCGACCTGCTGCGGGCAATGGGCGCGCAGCTGGAATTTTTCTCGCCGCTGCACGACAGCGAGCTGCCGCAGGTCGACAGCCTCTATCTGCCAGGCGGCTACCCCGAATTGCACCATCATGCGCTGGCGGCCAATACGCCGATGCTGGACGCGATTCGCGCTCATCACGGTGCAGGCAAGCCGCTTTTGGCCGAGTGCGGCGGCATGCTCTACCTGCTTGAAAACCTGACCGATGTTACCGGTGAGCGCGCCGCGCTGGTTGGTTTGTTGACTGGCGAGGCGGTGATGCAGAAGCGCCTGGCAGCACTGGCCCTGCAAGCGGTGGAACTGCCCGAAGGCACTCTGCGCGGGCACACCTATCACCACTCGTTGACCACCAGCGAGCTGGAGCCAATCGCCCGTGGCCTCAGCCCCAACGGCGGCCGCGGCAACGAGGCGGTGTACCGCCTGGGCCGGCTGACGGCCTCATACGTGCACTTCTATTTCCCCTCTGACCCCCACGCGGCGGCGGCGCTGTTGCGACCATGAGCGAGCATGCCTTCTCCGATGCCGAACGCGCTGCGGTGTACCGAGCGATCGGCGAGCGCCGCGACATGCGCCACTTTGCCGGTGGCGAAGTAGCGCCGCAGGTGCTTACACGCCTGCTGACGGCCGCGCATCAGGCCCCCAGTGTTGGCCTGATGCAACCGTGGCGGTTTATCCGCATCAGCCAGCGCGACTTGCGCGGACGCATCCAGACACTGGTCGAGCAGGAGCGGGTGCGCACCGCCGAAGCCCTTGGCGAACGCTCCGACGAATTCATGCAGCTCAAGGTCGAAGGCATCAACGACTGCGCCGAGCTCTGGGTGGCAGCGCTGATGGACAAGCGCGAAGCGCACATTTTCGGCCGCCGCACCTTGCCGGAAATGGACCTGGCCTCGCTCGCCTGCGCAATCCAGAACCTCTGGCTGGCCGCGCGCGCCGAAGGCCTGGGCATGGGCTGGGTATCGTTGTTCGACCCGCAGGCACTGGCCGAGCTGCTGGCCATGCCAGCCGATGCCAAGCCGGTGGCGGTGCTCTGCCTGGGCCCGGTCGAGGCGTTTTACCCAGCACCGATGCTGGCCCTGGAAAACTGGGCCGAACAACAGCCACTGAGCGCCATGCTCTACGAAAACCAATGGGGAGAACGCGCATGAGCGTGGCCTTGCTGACCGTCGCCGGTGTTGCCCTCGACGCGCTGCTGGGTGAGCCGAAACGGCGCCACCCGCTGGTTGCTTTCGGCAATTTTGCCGCACGCCTGGAGCAGCGCCTGAATGCGGGTGGTCGCGGCTGGCGCAGCCATGGCGTCAGCGCCTGGTTTCTGGCCGTGGTGCCGTTGACCTTGCTGGCACTGTTGCTGTCCTGGCTGCCGCTGATCGGCTGGCTGGTCGATGTGCTGGCGCTGTACTGTGCGTTGGGGCTGCGTAGCCTCGGTGAGCACGTAATGCCGGTGGCTGACGCACTGCGCCGCGGTGATCTGGCCGAAGCCCGGCGTCGGGTCGGCTACCTGGTCAGCCGCGAGACCGCTGAACTGGACGAAACTGCCGTCGCCCGCGCTGCCAGCGAATCAGTCCTGGAGAACGGCAGCGATGCAGTGTTTGCTGCTTTGTTCTGGTTCATCATCGCCGGTGCGCCCGGGGTGGTGCTGTACCGGCTGAGCAATACGCTCGATGCCATGTGGGGCTATCGCAACGAACGCTTCGAGCGCTTCGGCTGGGCGGCGGCGCGTATCGACGACGTCCTCAACTACATTCCTGCAAGGCTGGTCGCCCTGACTTACGCGCTGCTCGGCAAGACCCGCCTGGCGCTGACCTGCTGGCGGCGTCAGGCGCCACTGTGGGACAGCCCCAACGCAGGCCCGGTGATGGCCAGCGGTGCCGGTGCGCTCGGCGTCGAGCTGGGTGGGCCTGCGGTTTATCACGGCGAGCTGCACGAGCGGCCGCAGTTGGGCGAGGGGCCACCGGCCGATGCCGACGCCATCGAGCGCGGCTGGAGCCTGGTGCAACGCGGCGTCTGGTTGTGGCTGCTGCTGATCTGTCTGGGAGCGTATCTGAATGCTTGAACATGGCGGCCGCCTGCAACGCGCAGTGCGTGAGTACGGGATTGCCCGCGAGCAGTGGCTGGACCTGTCCAGCGGTATTGCCCCATGGCCCTTTGCAATCCCGGCGATTGCGCAGGCTGCCTGGGCGCGCTTGCCGGAGAGCGATGATGGTCTGGAGCAAGCTGCGCGTCACTACTACGGCGCCACGCAGCTGCTGCCCGTGGCAGGCTCGCAGGCCGCCATTCAAGCCTTGCCACACCTGCGCGCGGCGGGCCGGGTAGGGGTGCTGACGCCGTGCTATGCCGAACATCCCTACGCCTGGCAGCGTGCCGGGCATCAACTGATCGAGCTGGCCGAGGATGATGTCGAGCAGGTGCTGGATAGCCTCGACGTGCTTGTTGTGGTCAACCCCAACAACCCCAGCGGCCGGCTGTTCACGCGCGAGCAGTTGCTTGCCTGGCATGCACGGCTGGCTCGGCGTGGTGCTTGGCTGGTGATCGATGAGGCGTTCATCGATACCAGCCCAGCCCAAAGCGTGGTCGACTGCGCCGAGCGAGCGGGGCTGATCGTGCTGCGTTCGTTCGGCAAATTCTTTGGCCTGGCCGGTGTGCGGCTGGGGTTTGCCATGGCCGAACCAAGCCTGTTGGCCCGCCTGGCCGAACTGCTCGGGCCGTGGACCGTGCCGGGGCCGACCCGCGTGCTGGGTCAGGCCTGCCTCAACGACAGCGCTGCGCAATTGGCCCAGACCGTCCGCTGCGCGCAGGCCAGCCAGCGCCTGGCGGCTTTGCTGGACGACGCAGGCCTGGCGCCGACCGGCGGCTGCGAGCTGTTCCAGTACCTGCGTTTTGAACAAGCCCGTCATCTGCATGCATTTCTCGCCCGCCGCGGCATCCTCGTGCGCCTGTTCGAACACCCCGCAGCGCTGCGCTTCGGCCTGCCCGCCTGCGCGGCAGAAGAGCAGCGCCTGGCCCAGGCGCTGGCTGACTATGAAAAGGAATCGGCATGACTACGCTCATGGTGCAAGGCACCACCTCCGACGCCGGCAAGAGCACCCTGGTGACTGCCTTGTGCCGTTGGCTGCTGCGCCAGGGAGTTGCCGTGGTGCCGTTCAAACCGCAGAACATGGCGCTCAACAGTGCCGTCACCGCCGACGGCGGCGAAATCGGTCGCGCCCAGGCTGTGCAGGCGCAAGCATGCCGGCTGGCACCGCACACCGACATGAACCCGGTGCTGCTCAAGCCCAACAGTGACACCGGTGCCCAGGTGATCATCCATGGCCGCGCCGTGACCAGCATGAATGCGGTCGCCTATCACGACTATAAGGCCATCGCCATGCAGGCCGTGCTGGCCTCGCACCAACGCCTGCAAGCGGCATATCCGGTGGTGATGGTCGAAGGTGCCGGCTCGCCGGCCGAGATCAACCTGCGTGCTGGCGACATTGCCAACATGGGCTTTGCCGAGGCGGTCGACTGCCCGGTGATTCTGGTGGCTGATATCAATCGTGGTGGCGTGTTCGCCCATCTGGTCGGCACCCTCGAGCTGCTCTCGGCCAGCGAGCAGGCGCGGGTCAAAGGTTTTGTCATCAATCGTTTTCGTGGCGACATCGCTTTGCTCCAGCCGGGCCTCGACTGGCTCGAGCAGCGCACCGGCAAACCGGTGCTGGGCGTGCTGCCGTACGTTACCGATCTGCACCTGGAGGCCGAGGACGCCATCGATGCGCGCCAGCCGGCCAAGGCCGAGCGGGTGCTCAAGGTGATCGTGCCGGTGCTGCCGCGGATCAGCAACCACACCGATTTCGACCCGCTGCGCCTGCATCCGCAGGTCGATCTGCAGTTCATCGGGCCCGGCCAGCCGATCCCGCCGGCCGACCTGATCATCCTGCCCGGCTCCAAGAGCGTGCGCGCCGACCTCGCGCAATTGCGCGAGCGTGGCTGGGCCACGGCCATCGAGCGTCACCTGCGCTACGGCGGCAAGCTGATCGGCATTTGTGGCGGTTTGCAGATGCTCGGCCATGAAGTGCGCGATCCGCTCGGGCTGGAGGGCCCCGCAGGCACCAGCCCGGGTCTGGGCCTGCTCGACTACGTCACCGAACTTGCAGCCGACAAACAACTGCGCAATGTTGCCGGCAGCCTGCTGCTGGAGCAGTCACCGGTGGCCGGCTACGAGATCCACGCTGGCGTCACCCAGGGCGCGGCGCTGGAGCGGCCTGCGGTGGTCTTGGCCGACGGCCGCTGCGACGGCGCGATCAGCGCTGACGGGCAGATCCTCGCGACCTATCTGCACGGCCTGTTCGAAGGCAGCCAGTCCTGCGCGGCGCTGCTGCGCTGGGCGGGCCTGGAAGCCGTGCAGAGCATCGACTATGAAGCACTGCGCGAGCGCGATATCGAGCGCCTGGCTGACCTGATCGAAAAGCACCTGGACACTGAACAATTGCGCCAACTGTGTGGAGTCGCCGGCCATGCATAGTCTGATTCTGGGTGGTGCCCGCTCGGGCAAGAGCCGCCTGGCCGAGCAACTGGCAGACAGCTGCGGACTGCCGGTGACTTACATCGCCACCAGCCAGCCTCTCGATGGCGAAATGAACGAGCGCGTGCAGTTGCATCGCCAGCGCCGTCCGGCACATTGGGGCCTGATCGAAGAGCCCGTGCAGCTCGCCGCTGTGCTGCGCGCCGAAGCCGCTGAAGGCCGCTGCCTGCTGGTCGACTGCCTGACCCTGTGGCTGACCAACCTGCTCATGCTCGACGACCCCGAGCGCCTCGCTGCTGAACGCGATGCGCTGCTCGAGTGCCTGCCGGGATTGCCGGGCACGCTGATTCTGGTCAGCAACGAAAGCGGCCTGGGCGTGGTGCCCATGGGCGAACTGACCCGCCGCTACGTCGACCTGGCCGGCCTGTTGCACCAGGCGGTGGCCGAGCGCTGCCAGCGCGTGGTGCTGACGGTCGCCGGCCTCCCTCTCATGCTTAAAGGACCTGCTCTATGAACCCTTTCTGGTGGCGTGATGCCTGCCAAGCTGTTGATCACGCCGCCATCGAACAGGCCCGTGCGCGTCAGCAGCAATTGACCAAACCGGCCGGCTCACTCGGTCAGCTGGAAACCCTTACGCTGACCCTGGCCGGCCTGCAGGGCCGCGAGCGACCAAGCCTGGAGCAGGTCGCCATCAGCATTTTTGCCGGTGACCATGGCGTGGTCGCGGAGGGCATCTCGGCCTACCCGCAGGCCGTGACCGGGCAGATGCTGCGTAACTTTGTCGGCGGTGGTGCGGCGATCAGCGTGCTGGCGCGGCAATTGGGTGCGAGCCTTGAGGTGGTCGACCTCGGTACCATTGAGCCGAGCCTGCAACTGCCAGGTGTACGCCACCTGCAACTGGGGACCGGTACCGCCAACTTCGCTCAGCAGCCAGCGATGACCGACGCGCAATTGCAGGCTGCCCTGCAGGCCGGCCGCGACAGCGCCCAGCGTGCTGCCGAGCAGGGTACTCAACTGTTTATTGGCGGTGAGATGGGCATCGGCAACACCACCGCTGCGGCGGCCCTGGCCAGCGTGCTGCTGGCTTGCCCAGCGCGTGAACTGAGTGGCCCGGGCACTGGCCTGGACAGTGTCGGTGTGCAACACAAGGCCGCCGTGATCGAGCGCGCGCTGAAGCTGCATGGCCTGCAGGCAGATGACCCGCTGCGGGCGCTGGCCTGTGTCGGCGGCTTTGAAATTGCCGCGCTGGTGGGGGCTTATCTGGGCTGTGCCCAGCAGGGTGTTGCAGTTCTGGTCGACGGCTTTATCTGCAGCGTCGCGGCGCTGGTCGCCGTGCGCCTCAATCCGCAGTGCCGGCCTTGGCTGTTGTTTGCCCATCAGGGCGCCGAGCCGGGCCATCAGGTGCTGCTCGAGGCGCTGCAGGCCGAGCCGTTGCTGGCCCTCGGCCTGCGTCTGGGCGAGGGCAGTGGCGCAGCTCTGGCGGTGCCGCTGCTGCGGCTGGCCTGCGCGCTGCACGGGCAAATGGCGACCTTTGCCGAAGCGGCAGTCGCGGATCGCCCGGCATGATCATCGACCTGCTGCGCCATGGCGAAACCGAACTGGGCGGCGGCCTGCGTGGCAGCCTGGATGACGCCCTGACGGCCAAGGGGTGGGCGCAGATGCGCACGGCAGTGGAGCAGACCGCTCCGTGGCAGGCGCTGATCACCTCGCCATTGCAGCGCTGTGCACTATTTGCCGACGAGCTGGGGCAGCAACTGGCGCTGCCGGTGCAGCGCGAAGCGGGTATCCGTGAACTGCACTTCGGTGATTGGGAAGGGCGCACAGCGCTGCAGATCATGCAGGACCAGGCCGATCAGCTCGGCCAGTTCTGGGCCGATCCTTACGCCTACACGCCGCCCGGCGGCGAGCCGGTGGCCGCCTTCGCTGAACGGGTGCTGACGGCCATCGACCGCCTTGCGCTCGAATATGCCGGGCGGCACGTATTGCTGGTGACCCACGGCGGTGTGATGCGCCTGCTGCTGGCGCGGGCGCGAGGCTTGCCGCGTGAGCAGTTGCTGCAGGTCGAGGTCGGCCACGGTGCGCGGGCGCGCCTGCAGTGGCAGGCCGGCATCCTTCACGAGGTGCTCTGAGATGCTGCCCTGGTGGATCGCCCTGCAGTTTCTCAGCAGCCTGCCCGTGACCTTGGCAGGCATGCCCGAGCCGCGTCAGATGGGCCGCTCGTTGCTGTTCTATCCACTGGTGGGCTTGCTGTTTGGCGTGCTCCTGTGGCTGGCCAGCTACCTCTTGCAAGGCACCGCCGCGCCGTTGCAGGCGGCCCTGCTGCTGACACTGTGGGTACTGCTCAGCGGGGCGCTGCACCTGGATGGACTGGCCGACAGCGCCGATGCCTGGCTGGGCGGCTTCGGTGATCGTGAACGCACGCTGCTGATCATGAAAGACCCGCGCAGCGGGCCAATTGCAGTGGTCACCCTGATGCTGGTGCTGCTGCTCAAATTCTGCGCGCTGTGGGTGTTGCTCGAGCGCGATGCGGGGGCTTGGCTGCTGCTGGCGCCTGTAGTTGGACGGGCGGCGATGCTTGGGTTGTTCCTGAGTACTCCGTATGTGCGCGCAGGTGGCCTGGGGCAAGCCCTGGCAGAGCACTTGCCGCGTCGCGCCGGCAACGGAGTCCTGCTCGCCACCGTGCTGGGTTGCGTCTTGCTCGGCGGCTGGACTGCGCTGTGCACAGGGCTGCTGGCGTTGCTGGTGTTTATCGGCCTGCGCCGGGCGATGTGCCGTCGGCTGGGTGGTACTACCGGCGATACCGCCGGTGCCGTACTGGAATTGCTGGAGCTGACAGTGGTGCTGAGCCTGGCCTTGATGCCACTCGCCTGAGTCATATGCGGTCGGTACATGTTTGGAAATATCGTGCAATTTGCGGCAATCGTTCGTTAGATGCCGCTGAGCAGGGGCGGGCGTATCCTCGGCCGCCCGTTAACCTCTACCTTGGAGGCACTGCTCATGCGTCAGTGGATTCTCGCCAGCCTGTTGCTCCTGACCAGCGCGCAAGTTACTGCGGCCGATCTCATGAGTTTCTGGGATACACCGCGCCATGGCGGCAACAGTTTCAATCGGCTGCCACCGACCCAAGCCTACTTCGAAGCCTTGCATGGCTACGGCGCCACCTGGGTGCGGTTGTCCTACGACAAATGGCGCCCGGAGCAACGCGACTTCCTGCTCGGCGATGCCGACGCCTACCAAGGCCTGACGGCTGCTGACGTGAGTCAGTTACGTCAGGTGCTCGACCACGCCCATGCCGCCGGGCTCAAGGTGGTCATCGCGCCGCTCTCATTGCCGGGCATGCGCTGGTCGCAGAACAATCAAGGCCGGTTCGATGACCGCCTGTGGCAAGACAAACGCTACTGGGACCAGGCCGCTGCGTTCTGGCGTGACCTGGCGGATGTGCTCAAGGACCATCCGGCAGTCGCTGGTTACAACTTGATCAACGAACCAGCACCAGAAAAGCAGGGCGGGCTGGCCGAGCATGCCGGCCGCCAGCAGATGCGCCAGTGGTACGCCGCGCAACAGGGCGGCGGGCGCGACCTGCCAGCGCTGTACAAGCAGATCATTGCAGCCGTCCGAGAAGTTGATAGCGTCACCCCGATCATGCTCGATGCCGGCTGGTTTGCTGCGGCTGATGCGTTCAGTTACTGGCCAGAGCCGTTGGCTGATCAGCGCTTGCTCTACAGCGTGCATATGTACGAACCGTACGCAGCCACCAGCGCGCCCAACATGACCCGCAAGGTGCCATTGGCCTATCCGGGTACGGTGCCGTTCGCCGGGCGCGAAGAGCATTGGGACGGCCAGCGTGTGGCGGCATACCTGCAGCAGTCGCTGGACTGGGCCGATGCCGTGCAGTTGCCGCGTTCGCGCCTGGTGGTCGGCGAGTTCGGCTGCATGCGCCGTCTGCCCGGCTGCCAGCAATATCTTGAAGACGTGCTCGCAGTTACCGACAGCAACGCGCTGCACTGGGCCTTCTACAGCTTCCGTGAAGACAGCTGGGATGGCATGGACTATGAGCTAGGCACCGGCAAGGTGCCATGGCGTTACTGGCAAGCCATCGATGAGGGCGCGGCAGATCCAATAGCGCGCAAGGCTACCCCCGCATTCGAGCCGATTCGACGACGCTTGCAGCCGCAGGCAGGTGCCCCCGGTGCTTAGGGCGCAGATGAAACCTGTTGCAACAAATGGAGTGCGGGTATATACACGTAATCATGTTGACCAGTGAATGCATCTGCACCCACCTACGTCGTGCCGCCCGCGGGGTTAGCCGACACTATGACGAGGCCTTGGCTGACTTCGGCATCAACGTTGCCCAGTTTTCCCTGTTGCGTCAGCTGCAGCGGCTGGACCGCCCGAGCATAACCACTTTGGCGCAAGTCATGGGCCTGGACCGGAGTACCCTGGGACGCAACCTCAAGGTGCTTGAGGCCGAAGGCCTAGTGACGTTGGCCGAAGGTGCCGACCAGCGCAATCGGGTGGTGCTGTTGAGCGAGGCGGGCGCGACCTGCCTGCATGACGCCGGCCCGGCCTGGGAGCAGGCACAACTGACATTGGTGGACAAGCTCGGCGCCGGACAACGTGACGAACTGGTGCGCTTGCTGGGCGTTTTGGCCTGACGTGGTTCGACTATAAACGGGTATATACCTGTAATTAACCTTGCGGCTTGCTGGAGAAAACAATAATGACATCGGTGTGGCGAACCAGCGGCTGGGTGCTTCTCGGCGCAGCATTGATCCTGGCCTTGTCGCTTGGCGTGCGCCATGGCTTTGGCCTGTTTCTAAATCCCATGAGCACGGAATTTGGCTGGGGGCGTGGGGTATTTGCCTTTGCCATTGCCCTGCAGAACCTGATCTGGGGCCTCGCCCAGCCTTTCGCCGGCGCCCTGGCGGACCGCCTCGGCGCGGCGAAGGTGGTGATCATTGGCGGCATCCTTTATACCGCTGGCCTGCTGACCATGAGCATGGCTGACTCGCTCTGGTCGCTGTCGCTGAGCGCCGGCCTGCTGATCGGTATCGGCCTTTCCGGCACCTCGTTCTCGGTCATCCTCGGCGTGGTCGGCCGCGCGGTGCCAGCGGAAAAGCGCAGCATGGCCATGGGTATCGCCAGCGCCGCCGGCTCGTTCGGCCAGTTCGCCATGCTGCCCGGCACCCAGGGTCTGATTCAGTGGCTGGGCTGGTCGGCGGCGCTGCTGGTGCTGGGCCTGATGGTGGCGCTGATCGTGCCGTTCGTGGCCATGCTCAAGGATCGCCCCATGCCCAGCCAGGGCGTCGATCAGACGCTCGGCCAGGCGCTGCGCGAGGCCTGTTCGCATTCGGGCTTCTGGCTGCTGGCGCTGGGCTTTTTCGTCTGCGGTTTCCAGGTAGTGTTCATCGGTGTGCACCTGCCGGCGTATCTGGTTGACCAACATCTGCCCGCCGCAACCGGGACAACGGTGCTGGCGCTGGTCGGCTTGTTCAATATTGTCGGCACCTACACCGCCGGCTGGCTCGGTGGACGGATGTCCAAGCCACGACTGTTGACCGCGCTGTACCTGCTGCGCGCGGTGGTCATTGTTCTGTTCCTGTGGGCGCCGGTGACCCAGTTCAGTGCCTACCTGTTTGGTATCGCCATGGGCCTGCTGTGGCTGTCGACGGTGCCGCTGACCAACGGCACGGTGGCAACCCTGTTTGGCGTGCGCAATCTGTCGATGCTGGGCGGGATCGTCTTCCTGTTCCACCAGATCGGGGCGTTCCTTGGCGGTTGGTTGGGCGGGGTGGTCTACGATCAGACGGGCAGCTATGACCTGGTCTGGCAGATCGCGATTGTGCTCAGCCTGGTTGCGGCTGGGCTCAACTGGCCAGTGCGCGAACGGCCTGTCGCGCGCCTGCAGGCGCAGCCGGCATGAGGCGCTATGTGCTGCAGGGCTTGCTGGCCGGGGCAGGCTTGCTGCTGCTGGCGGTGGCCTGGTGGGGATGGCAGCAGGGCGGTCTGGCATTGATGCAGCTGGGCATGGGCGTCTGTTAAGGGCTACCCTGCAGGTTCAAGGACTTGCAGGAGTGACTGAGAATGATGCATGCACGCTGGCTATCGATACCGTTGCTGTGCCTGGCTCCGCTGGCCGCGAGCTGGGCGGCGGACTGCCCTGAACTCCTCCAGGGCAGCCTGCCCAAGCTGGGCGGCAAAGAGCAGATCGACCTGTGCCAGCGCTTCGCCGGCAAACCGCTGGTGGTGGTCAATACTGCCAGCTACTGCGGTTTCGCTCCGCAGTTCGAAGGGTTGGAAGCCGTCTACAAGGCCAATAAAGAACAAGGCCTGGAAATCCTCGGCGTGCCCTCCAACGACTTCAAGCAGGAAGACAAAGACAGCGAGAAGACCGCCAAGGTCTGCTACGCCAACTACGGCGTCACCTTCACCATGACCCAGGCGCAGCACGTGCGCGGCAACGATGCCACGCCCCTGTTCGCCGAGCTGGCCAAGCAAAGCAGCGCGCCAAAGTGGAACTTCTATAAGTACGTGGTTGATCGCCAGGGCAAGGTGATTGGTAACTTCTCCAGCCTGACCAAACCGGACGATCCGGAATTCAAGGCCGCGATCGCCAAGGCCATCGCGTCCAAGCCGTGATGTCAGTGCGGGTGCACGGTAAGTGCAACCAGGCGCACTACCACTGGCCGTACCATCAACACACATAAGAAGGCTACCGGCATGGCCAGCTGGTAGGCTTTGAACACGTTGCGCAGGTAATCGTCATTGATGCCGGAGTTGGCAGCGGTGATTACGAAGCACATCAGGCACGCCATGATCGCCGACATATACAGAGCGAATACATAAGGCGTGGCGGCGGGGCGCAACTTACGGTTAGAGCGGGTTTGAGGCAGTTCTTGCATGAGAGAGCTCTCCCTGGTTAGCCGATTCAGGCTTGCAGGTTAGCAAGTGCTCGGTTGGCCTTGTAGACCGGATTCGTTGAGTTCTTTATAAAGAGAATCTTACGAATATCGGGATCTGTCCTGTGGATCTGCTCAATACCATTCGCAGCTTCATCAAGGTGGTCGAGACCGGCAGCATTGCCGCTGGCGCCCGCACGCTGGGCCTGTCGCCTGCCGCGGTCAGCCAGAATCTGGCCCGGCTTGAAGCGCACCTGCAGGTGCGCCTGTTGGCACGAACCACGCGCAGTATGAGCCTGACGCCGGCGGGCAGCCTTTATTACGAGCGAGTCAGGCAAATCGAGCATGATCTGGCGTTGGCCGAACTGGCGGTGACCACGCCTGACAGCGAGCCCCAGGGGCGGCTGTGCGTTGCCTCGACGTCAGCATTTGGCCGGCATGTGCTGGCGCCGCTGATCCCGGCGTTCAGCGCGCGATACCCGCAGCTTTCAATAGAGTTGGTAACGAATGATCGACGCGTCGATCACGCCAAGGAAGGGGTCGATGTAAGCCTACGTATCAACGCCCAGCTGGAAGACAATCTGGTCGCCCGCCATCTGGCGCAGATTCCTTTCGTCTGCTGCGCATCGCCCGGTTATCTGGCCAAGATGGGCATGCCGCCTGCGCCCGAGTCGCTACGCACGCACCGTTGCCTGGTGTTCCGGTATCCGGTGGATGGCCGTTACCTGCGCTGGGGGTTCGTCCGTGACGGCTTGCGCTTTGACGCCGAGTTTGGCCAGGTGCTGGTCAGCGATGACGTCGATGCATTGGCGCAAATGGCCTTGAACGACGGGGGTATCACTCGTCTGGCCGAGTTTATCGTCAGGCCGCATTTGCAGTCGGGAGCGCTGGTGGCGTTGTTTGAAAACCGCGATGCAGGTCAGGCCTACGCGCAGACCGAGCCGATGGATGTGTTTGTATGCGTGGCGGACCGCTCTGCCATGACCGCCAAGGTGCGTGCGTTCATGGATTATCTGCAGGAGTGTCTAGGTGATGTCTGGCCTGTGCCAGGGTGAATTGGGGGCCGCAGAGCGGCCCCCGTACCTCAACCTCAGAAGCGATAGGTCAGCGATGCACCTACGCCATGAGCGCTGTTTTCGTACTTGGCCTGGTACGAGCCTTTCAACAGGCCTTCCTGCGCCGTGCCCGGCTGGTTGTTGACCTTGGTGTCTTCTTCCCACAGGTAGGAGTAAGCCACGTCGATGGTCATGTCTTCGTTCGGGCTCCAGCCTGCGCCAAGGCTGAAGATCTTGCGGTCACCAGTCGGGATCCGTGGCGAGCGGTTTTCGTTGTTGGTCGGCGACTGATCAACCGAGAAGCCAGTACGCAGCGTCCATTGTTTGTTGACCTTGTACGATGCGCCAATGGCATGCGCCCAGGTGTCATGCCAGTTCTGCTCTTCGCTGATGGTCTGGAACGCTGAACCGCGCAGCGCTGCCGGAACGTCGTTCTCGACAGTGATGTCCTTCAGGCGGCTCCAGCGGGTCCAGGTGCTGCCGGCGTACAGTGTCCACTGGTCGTCGAGTTCGTGAGTGACCGAGAAGTCCACCGATTCCGGCGTCTTGATATTCAACTTGGCGTCGAATTTGTCACCGTTGTACGGGCCGATCAGTGCTGTGCTGACGCGGGTTTTGCCTTCCAGCTTGTAGTCGACCATCGAGTGATAGGTCAGGCCGAGGCGGGTGCGATCAGTTGCCTGGACCATGACGCCGACGTTGTAACCGATGGCAACGTCGTCGCCCTTGATTTTCACTTCGCCATCGCCCTGACCGATGAACCGCTGGTTGAGGTTGGAACCCAGCTCACCCTCGATACGGTTGATGGTCGGGCCGAAACCAATCGATACCTTGTCGTTGAAGGCATAGCTGACAGTCGGCTGGAAGGTGACCACTTCTACGTGGCTTTTCTTGCCCCAGTAGCGCGCAGCGTCGTCGCTACCGTAGTCGGTAACCAGACCAAACGGCACATAGACACCAAAACCGACGCTCCAGTGATCATCGATCGGCTTGACGTAGTAACCCATGGGTACGCCGACGACCGGCACCATATCGCCATCGGTTTCACCGCCATAGCTGCCCTGACCGCTGATCTTGGACTTGGCAATCACGGCTGCACCACCGACGGTGACTTGTTCGCGCTTGAGCCGCGACATGCCGGCAGGGTTGCCGAACACGGTGCTGGCGTCTTCGGCAGAAGAAGAACGACCCGCGAAACCTGTCCCCATACCGCTGATGCTCTGCTCGTTGAGCGCAAAGCCGCTGGCCAGCAATTGGCTGGAAGCGAGGGCAACAGCAACGCCGAGGGAGGTTTTGAGCATTGATTTTTTCATTATTGTGAAACTCCTTGGGATCTCCGGGGCGAAAAGCTACCAACAAATCGCGCGTCGCGCTATAGGCTCAAACGCAGGAGATAGAGCGGTTTTGTAGGACAATCCGACCAAAATCGTACTTTTTCTCGATTTCTGTAGGAGCAGTCCTACGACTCCGGCGCCATCACTGGCTCGATGCAGGTATGCCAAGCATGGGTGAAGTCACGTAGACGCCCCTGCGGATGGAAAATCTGCCGCCATATTCGCGCTTGCCCGAGCAGGTCGTCTGCCGCCGGTAAGGGCAACGCACGCTGTTCGATCAGCATCCAGGCGATGGCGGTGGAGTAGCGCAGGTTGACGGCCAGCTCCAGGTGCGGCCCGCGCAGGAAGGCATGCTGGCTGGCCAGGCCGCGGATCAGGCTGGCTAGTTCCGGGTCGTGGGCAAGAAACTCGTCCCAGAGCGCCTGGTGGCGGCTTTCGCCGATTCGGTAGAGGCCGTGCCCGCGGCGGTCGTGCAGGGCAGAGCCCAAAGCCGACTGGCTGGCTGCAACGCCCAGCAGCAAAGCTTCGGCGCTGGCGCAATGCCGGCCGAGGTAAACCAGGGTGGGTTTGATTACATAACGACACAATTCACTGGCAGCGATACCCATGATGCCCTCATTCAATTAAGGGCCGACGGGCGCTGGAGCTTGGCAGCTGGTGGAGGGTCAGGCCCGTCGGAAGCGGATCGCACCGCTCGAGTTGAAGTGTAGTGTGATAATCACGGTGTAAAGGCCTGTTTTTAAATCGATTACTGCCAGAGGTTGGGGGCCATATGCTTTGCAGCAATTAAGCCAAGAGCCAACCGGCAGTAGTTTCGATGGCAAATTCAGCGCGCGAATGGGCTGATATTCAGCCCTTACGCGACCAGCGACTGACGCGTGCGTTCGATCACTGCTTGCAGTGGGCCGGCGCGGTTGTACTGCTCTGGATACAGACGTTCGCTGTGGCAAGCAATGCCATGCTCGTCAACCAGGGTGAAGCTGAAGCTGCCCTTACGCGGGGCAACGATGAGGCACTTCAATGGAGCGAAGGCCTGGGAAAGCGTGCCAACGGCACTGTGAAACTGATGATGATTTGTCATTATGTGGAGGTTCCTGCTTTGGACACGGGATTCGATCCGTGCATCTTATAAACGTTCCAGTGACGCCTTTATTAAAGTGGCGCTGAACCTGACTGGAACAGGGCAGCCAGAGGTGGCGCATCAAATTAGGTAGGCGCTTGGCTGACTGGTAGGTACGTCAAAAGGCGGGCAGGCACACCGAGGCAAAGGTTCATGGCCTCTGGGTGAAGATCCCGATCAATCTGCAAGGGTGATTCGCGCTTGAGCAGCTTTGGCTGCCGAGTGAATCATCGAAAGGGCCGGTCCTGTTTCAGCAGTTCGTGCTCTTGGGGGGAGCCGGGCACTGCAGGGACCTTACTGGCCAGAATTGACTTTCAGCTGGGTACTAACGAGGGCCACCCTACAGGATTAATCCAAGGCTGGCAAATTTATTTAGAGAATGACCCGCGAAGCCGATCATTATGGCGCTTATGCACACGCCTGTGAAGGGGCAATTGTGTAGCCTTTATTAGCCGAGATGGGCCACTTTGGTTCATTTGGTTGCAGCATTGCGGTGCACTTGTACACATTCAGCGCAGCCATTGTCAGCCTGCGCCATTCGTTCGGATAGCTCGGGCAATGCCTGGGCCGCGTCCTTAAGTCAATGAAAAAAAACACTTATTTGAGCTGGTGAAAAAATCGTCAACTTGACTGCAGCCCCCATTTCACAAGGGTTTGAAGACATCATGAAGTGGTTGTCCACCGAGTTATCCACAGGTTCTGTGGATTGTCCCGCGCGTTCGCTCTAGCACGGGCGTGCCAGCACTTTCGATTGCTGTCGGACAATCCTGTCGAAATAGTCGGGGCGGTGTGGCCCGTTTGAAAAGGTCAATAAAGGAACGGCAGATTTTGTGAAAATTTCATCAACCGAGGCGCAGCCCTTTCGTTGAAAAATCCGGTAGAGTGGCGCGCCTCACGAATTGCCATCGCTGTCGGTTATGAATTTTCGCGGTAAAAACCTCGCTCCATCGTCTGTATCTGCGCCAGCACCCAAGCGTTTTTCCTTGAAGGTCGCCTTGTGGCTGCTCGATAGTCCGCGCCTGGGCGAGAAGCACAGCGTCAAACACCTGGCTGGACGCCTGCTCAAGCAGCCTGCGCGGCAAGGGGTGGTGGTCGCCCAGAGCCGTCTGGGGCAGATGCTCTGTCGCGATTGCGGCAATGCCCGCGACCGGCGTATCGGCCACGAGCTGCTGCGCCAGGCCGCACGTGCCGGCGATCCGCAGGCTCAGGCTGAGTACGCCCGGTTGAATCCGGCCAGCGAGCACAATCCTTCCTGAAGCCGCTGCGCCGGCCTGTTAAGCTGCCTGCCTCTGGATAGACGCAATTGAGGTAGCTATGGCGGTCGATCTGCTCAGCATCGTGCTGGGCCTTGTAGCAGCGGCAATTCCTTGCCTAGGCTGGGTCTGGCACCTACAGCAGCGCCATGCTGCCCAGCAGCGCCAATGGGCCTTGCTCGAAGAGCGCCTGAGCACGGCATTGCTCGCGCAGCAAGGGCTGCAGGCCCAGCTTGACGCCAGCCGTGACGAAATCAGCGACCTGGCCGAGGCCAATAGCGCCAAGCAGGCCAGCCTGGCCGCCCAGGGCCGCGAAGTCGAACTGCTGCAGGTCGAGCGTGACAATGCCCGCGACGCCGCCCATGCCTGGCAACTCGAACGCAGCAACCGCGAGTCCGAGCTGCGCCGCCTGGAAGCCCATGCCGCCGGCTTGCAAGCCGAGCTGCGCGAGCAGCAGGAGAGCCATCAGCAGCGCCTGGAAGACCTGCAAGAGGCCCGCGACACGCTGCGCGCGCAGTTCGCCGAAATGGCTACAAAGATCTTCGACGAGCGCGAGCAGCGCTTCACCCAGACCAGCCAGCAGCAACTCGGACAGTTACTTGATCCGCTCAAGGAACGTATCCATGCCTTCGAGAAGCGCGTCGACGAAACCTACCAGCAGGAGGCCCGTGAGCGCTTCTCGCTGAGCAAGGAGCTGGAGCGTCTGCAGCAGCTCAACCTGCGCCTGTCGGATGAAGCCACCAACCTCACCCAGGCGCTCAAAGGGCAAAAGACCCAAGGCAACTGGGGCGAGCTGATTCTTGAGCGGGTCCTCGAACACGCAGGGCTGGAGAAGGGCCGCGAGTATCAAACCCAGGTCAGCCTGAAAAGCGCCGACGGCGAGCGCTTTCAGCCAGACGTGCTGATCATGCTGCCCGGCGACAAGCAGGTGGTGGTCGACGCCAAAGTCAGCCTGACGGCCTATCAGCAGTGGGTCAGCGGCAATGACGAAGCGGCGCTCAAGCAGCATGTGCAATCGCTGCGCAGCCACGTCAAAGGCTTGTCCGGCAAGGACTACAGCCGCCTCGAGGGGCTGCATAGCCTCGATTTCGTGCTGCTGTTCGTGCCGATCGAAGCGGCTTTCTCCGCGGCATTGCAGGCCGAGCCGAACCTGTTCCAGGAGGCCTTCGATCGGCAGATCGTGATTGTCAGCCCTACCACCTTGCTGGCCACCCTGCGCGTGATCGACAGCCTCTGGAAGCAGGAGCGCCAGGGCCAGAACGCGCGGGAAATCGCCGAGCGGGCCGGCTGGTTGTACGACAAGTTCGTCTTGTTCATCCAGGATCTGGACGAGCTCGGCAGTCGCTTGCAGCAGGTCGACAAGGCTTACTCCGCTGCGCGCAACAAGCTCTGTGAAGGGCGTGGCAACCTGATCAGCCGCAGTGAGCAGCTCAAGTTGCTCGGGGCGCGGGCCAGCAAGAGCCTGCCGGCGGACTTGCTGGAGCGCGCCTTGAGTGACGAAGCGCTTACTGAACCAGGCTCAGATGGCGGTTGAGCAGAGCGCGCAAGGCGGCTGGCTTGACCGGCTTGGCCAGGTAATCGAGGCCGGCGGCGTGGACCATGGCAATGGTTTCGCTGCGGCCATCGGCGCTGATCACCACACCCGGCACCGGCTCACCGAGGCGCGTGCGTAGCCAGGCCATCAGCTCGGTGCCGGTGTCGCCTTCATCCAGGTGAAAGTCGACCAGCGCCAGGTGCGGGCGCATGCCATTGGCCAGCAGCGCTTCGCATTCCTGACGATTGCGCGCAGTCCAGACCTGACAGCCCCAGCGGCTGAGCAGGCTGTTCATGCCGAGCAGGATGCTGTCTTCGTTGTCGACACACAGCACCTGCAGGCCCGCCAGCGGTTGCCCCGGCTGCTGTTCAACGGCTGCAGCCGGCGCGACGCTGCCGCTGGCAATCGGCACACTGACGCGGAACACGCTGCCCTTGCCCGGCCACGAGCGCACCTCCAGGGCATGGCCGAGTACCCGGCACAGACCATCGGCGATCGCCAGGCCCAGGCCCAGACCTTTTTCGGCGCGGGTCTGGTGGCTGTCCAGGCGCTTGAACTCCTGGAAGATCACCTGCAGTTTGTCGTCGGTGATGCCCGGGCCGCGGTCCCACACTTCCAGCCATAGCCGGCCGCCCTGGCGGCGCACGCCAAACAGGATCGGGCTTTTGCCGTAACGCAGGGCATTGGTCAGGAAGTTCTGCAGCACCCGGCGCAGCAGCTTGATGTCGCTGTTCACCCGCAGGCGGCTGCCACGGACACGGAACTCCAGGCCCTTTTCTGCCGCCAGCACTTTGAACTCGGCGCCCAGCGCGTCGAACAGATCGCTCAGGGCAAAGGCTTTCACGTCGGGAGTGATCTTGCCGTTTTCCAGGCGCGAGATGTCCAGCAGGTCGCTGATCAGCTCTTCAGCCGAACGCAGTGAGCTGTCCATGTGCTGCACCAGTTGCTGGGACTCGCTGCTCATGCCCTCGGCTTGCTGCGACAGCGCTGCCGAGAACAAGCGTGCAGCGTTGAGCGGCTGCATCAAGTCATGACTGACCGCGGCGAGGAATCGGGTTTTCGACTGGCTTACGGCCTCGGCCCGGCTCTTCGCCTCGGTCAGCGCCTGGTTGAGCTGGGACAACTCATGGGTGCGTTCGGCGACCCGTTGTTCGAGGCCTTCGTTGGCCTCTTTGAGGGCCTGCTCGGCCTCGCGGAACGGGGTGATGTCGGTAAAGCTCATGACAAAACCACCACCCGGCATCGGGTTGCCGATCAGCTCGATCACCCGACCATTGGGGAACAGCCGCTCGGAGGTGTGCGCCCGACCCTGGCGCATCCAGTGCAGCCGGCGCGCCACATGCACCTGCGCCTCGCCCGGGCCGCACAGGCCGCGGTCGGCGTTGTAGCGGATGATATCGGCGATTGGCCGGCCAACGCTGATCAGCCCCTCAGGGTAGTTGAACAGCTCCAGATAACGCCGGTTCCAGGCCACCAGGTGCAGGTTCTGGTCAACCACGCTGATGCCCTGGTTGATGTTCTCGATGGCACCCTGAAGCAACGCACGGTTGAACTGCAGCACCTCGCTGGCCTCGTCGGCGATGCGCACCACGTCTTCCAGCTGCATGTCGCGGCCTTCGATGGCAGCCTTGACCACGGCGCGGGTCGAGGAGGTGCCGAGTACGCCGGCGAGTAGCCGTTCGGTGTGTTCGATCCAGTCGCCATCGGCGTTCTGGTTGGGGTTGAAGCCCTTGCCCTGGCGGTAGGCGAAGCGAATGAAGCTCTGCCGGGCGCGTTCTTCGCCGACAAAGCGGGCGGCGAGGTTGAGCAGGTCGTCGATCTGCACCGCCAGCAGCGAACGGCTGTTGGGCCGCTCACTGGTTTGCTGGCCGATGAACCGGCCCGCCTGCCAGTGCTCGGACACGCGCGTGCGCGACAGGATCGAGACCCAGGCAAACAGGATGAAGTTGCCCGCCAGCGACAGCACCACACCTTGGGTCAGTGGCGTGATCGGCAGGTTCAGTGGGTTGCTGTCGAGCCAGGTCAGGCCTGGGAACAGTTGCAGCGACCAGCCCAGGCTGTGCGCGGTAATCGGCAGCACCAGGGTGTAGAACCAGAGGAAGATCCCCGCCGCCAGTCCGGCGAATACGCCACGGCGGTTGGCCTGCTTCCAGTACAGCGCGCCGAGCATCGCCGGGGTCAGCTGGGTGACCGCAGCGAAGGCGATCTGGCCAATGGTCGCCAGGCTCGCGGTGGAGCCCAGCAGGCGGTAACTGACATACGCCAGCAACAGGATTACCACGATGGTCACCCGGCGCACCGAGAGCATCCAGTGGCGGAACGCTTCGAACGGGCGCTCGGCGTTTTTGCGCCGCAGCAGCCACGGCAGCAGCATGTCGTTGGAGACCATGGTCGACAGCGCCACCGCCTCGACGATGACCATGCCGGTAGCCGCCGAGGCGCCGCCGATAAAGGCCAGCAAGGCCAGGCTTGGATGCGCTTCGGCCAGTGGCAGGCTGATCACGAACGAGTCGGAGATCACCGTGCCCGGCAGCAGCATCTGCCCAGCCAGGGCAATCGGCACCACGAACAGCGCTGCCAGTACCAGGTACATCGGGAACACCCAGCGCGCCGTGCGCAGGTCCTGCGCTTCGATGTTCTCGACCACGGTGACATGGAATTGCCGCGGCAGACAGATGATCGCCATCATTGCCACCCCGGTCTGGACCACCATCGACGGCCAGTTGATGGTCTCCTGCCAGTAATTCTCCAACTGCACCGACTGGCGCGCCTGGGTGAACAGGTCGTCGAAGCCGTCATACAGGTTGAACACCACGAACACGCCCACGGCAAGAAACGCCAGCAGCTTGACCAGCGCCTCGAAGGCAATCGCCAGGACCATGCCGCGGTGGTGCTCGGTGACGTCCAGGCTGCGCGTGCCGAACACGATCGAGAACAGCGCCAGCACCAATGACACCACCAGTGCGGTGTCTTGCACACGGGTGCCGGTGGCATCGGCATTGGCGCCGATCAACAGGTTGACGCCGAGCACGATGCCCTTCAGTTGCAAGGCAATGTAGGGCAGTACGCCGACCAGGCAGATCAGCGCCACCACCACCGCCAGGCTCTGCGACTTGCCATAGCGTGCGGCGATGAAGTCGGCAATCGAGGTGATGTTCTGCTGCTTGCTGATCAGCACCATCTTCTGCACGACCTGCGGCGCGAACACCAACAGCAGCACCGGCCCCAGATAGATCGGCAAGAACGCCCAGAGCTGTTCGGCGGCCTGGCCGACCGCGCCAAAGAATGTCCAGCTGGTGCAGTACACGGCCAGCGACAGGCTATATACCCAGGCGCGCAGGCGCGGCGGCAGAGGCGTGCTGCGGCGGTCGCCGTAAAAGGCGATGGCGAACATGATGGCCATATAGACCAGGGCGACCACGGCGATCAGCCCGCTGGACAACGACATGAAAACTCCGCAGCAATAGGGTAGAGCGTGGGCCCGGTGAACAAGTCTGGCATGTGCCTTGCGCGTCGTCAGCGTCGACCATGGTCGCAGTGGCGTGTCGTCGCAGTGCGGCCTGAGTGCAGGCGACCTGCATCTGGATGTGGCGCAATGACGCTCAGGTGCATTCTAATCAACAAACAGCCACCGGCATCACTCAGGGAATCGATTGATGAGTCACCCCTCGCAATTTACCTTGCTCGGCAAGCGGCGCTTCTTGCCGTTTTTCATCACCCAGTCACTGGGCGCGTTCAATGACAACCTGTTCAAGCAGTCGTTGATCCTGGCGATCCTGTACAAGCTCAGCCTTGAGGGCGACCGCTCGATCTGGGTCAACCTGTGCGCGCTGCTGTTCATTCTGCCGTTCTTCCTGTTCTCGGCACTGGCCGGCCAGTTTGGCGAGAAGTTCGCCAAGGATGCGCTGATACGGGCGATCAAGCTGGCCGAGATCATCATCATGGCGATCGGCGCGGTGGGTTTTGTCAGCAATCACCTGGTGCTGATGCTGCTGGCGCTGTTCGCCATGGGCACCCACTCGGCGCTGTTTGGGCCGGTCAAGTATTCGATCCTGCCGCAGGCGCTGCGCGAGGACGAGTTGGTCGGTGGTAATGGCCTGGTCGAGATGGGCACGTTCCTGGCTATTCTGGCGGGCACCATTGGCGCTGGGGTGATGATGTCGTCCAGCAGCTATGCAACGGTGGTCGCCGGCGGCATCGTCGGCACCGCCGTGCTCGGCTATCTGGCCAGCCGCTGGATCCCGCGCGCTGCTGCGGTGGCGCCGCAGATGAAGCTCGACTGGAACATCTTCAAGCAGTCCTGGGCAACCTTGCGCTTGGGGCTTGGGCAGACGCCGGCGGTGTCGCGCTCGATTGTCGGCAACTCGTGGTTCTGGTTTGTCGGGGCTATCTATCTGACCCAGATCCCGGCCTACGCCAAGGACTGGCTGCACGGCGACGAGACGGTGGTGACGCTGGTACTGACGTTGTTCTCAGTAGGCATCGCGGTGGGTTCGCTACTGTGCGAGCGGCTCAGTGGGCGCAAGGTGGAGATCGGCCTGGTGCCGTTCGGCTCGTTCGGCCTGACCTTGTTCGGCCTGCTCTGGTGGTGGCATTCGGGCGATGTGCCGAGCACCGACGTGGCGCACGACTGGCTGGCGTTGTTGGGCATGCACCAGGCTTGGTGGATCATGCTGTCGATCGTTGGTCTTGGGGTGTTTGGCGGGTTCTATATCGTGCCGCTTTATGCGCTGATCCAGGCGCGGACTGCCGAGGGTGAGCGGGCGCGGGTGATTGCTGCCAACAACATTCTCAATGCGTTGTTCATGGTGGTGTCGGCGTTGGTCACCATTGTGCTGTTGAGCGTGGTCGAGCTGACCATTCCACAGCTGTTTCTGGTGGTGTCGCTGCTTAATATTGCCGTTAACGCTTATATCTTCAGCATCGTGCCTGAATTCACCATGCGCTTCTTGATCTGGCTGCTGAGTCACTCGATGTATCGGGTCGAGCATCGGGACCTGCAGCGTATTCCTGATGAGGGGGCGGCGCTGCTGGTGTGCAACCATGTGTCGTTCGTCGATGCGCTGTTGATCGCTGGGGCGATTCGCCGGCCGATTCGGTTTGTCATGTACTACAAGATCTATAACTTGCCGGTGCTCAACTTCATCTTCCGCACCGCTGGGGCGATCCCGATTGCTGGGCGAGGTGAGGATGAAGCCACCTATGAGCGGGCCTTCGCGCGCATCGCTGCGGCTCTGACGGCGGGTGAGGTGGTGTGTATCTTCCCTGAGGGCAAACTGACGGCCGATGGTGAGATCGATGAGTTCAAGAGTGGCGTCACGCGGATTCTGCAGGAAACCCCGGTACGGGTGATTCCGCTGGCCTTGCAAGGGTTGTGGGGGAGTTTCTTCAGCCGCGATCCGGCCAAGGGCCTGTTCAAGCGGCTGTGGTCGCGGGTGACCATTGTGGCTGGGGAGGCTGTTGTTGGGGATTTGGCGGGGCCTGAGGTATTGCGGGAGCGGGTTTTGGGGTTGCGTGGGGGGCGGCGTTGAGGGTTTTCTGGACTGGGGGCTTATCCGTTTTTTGTGGTGGCTGTTAGGGCTCCTTTCGCCCCTACGGCGAGTGACTTGTTTGGCAAACGCGCCAGAAAAGTAACCACAAAAAACGTTTGGCTCCACATCCGGCCCCTGCGCTGCGCTGGCGCAGATCGAGAGCTGGGGCCGCTCTGCGGCCCTTTCGCGACACAAGGCCGCTCCTACATTTTGACCGCGCATGATGCAATTACGCGTTGCCTGTAGGAGCGGCCTTGTGTCGCGAAGCGACCCCGGCAAGCGCTGCGGGCCAGGAGGGCCCGTTCAGCGCGGTCCTCCCGGGAGCAATACTGGAGAGAGGGAACCCCGCAGTGCAGGGGCTGTATGTGGGAGCGACGGCTTTTGGTTCGTTTTGCCGCGGACGCAGTACGACCAAAAGGGACTCGCCGTAAGGGCGAAAGGGGGCCGAACAGCCGCCAAATCAAATGGATAGTGCCCAAAACCGCCAGTCACTCCATCAGCTAGCACTAACCTTCAACCCCACCAACCCAGTAATGATCAAAGCCACACTAAGCAGCCGAATCAAAGCCATCGACTCCCCAAACAGGATAATCCCGGCAATCACCGTACCGACCGCCCCCACCCCGGTCCAGATGGCGTAAGCAGTCCCTAGCGGCAACTCCTTCATGGCCAACCCCAGCAAGCCAAGGCTGATCACCATCGCCCCCACCGTAAGCACAGTAGGCAACGGCCGGGTAAACCCGTCGGTATATTTCAAACCCACCGCCCAGCCCACTTCGAACAGGCCGGCGAAAAACAGAATGATCCAGGACATCTGTGAGTCTCCATCTTATTAAGGATGGGGCCGTCCCCAGGCTGGTCACGCAGTGCGTGGTGAGGTCGTCCTCACGTGTGCACTATATTGCACAAGTGCGTTTACCAAGGCAAGTCAATGAGCCTCGGGCCTGGTTTCAACCCGGGTATGCCCCGGCTCCCGCATGCGCCGGAACCAGGTCGAAAGCAACGCACCAGAAATGTTGTGCCACACACTGAACAACGCGCTCGGCACCGCCGCCAACGGCGAAAAATGCGCCGCCGCCAACGCCGCGCCTAGCCCCGAGTTCTGCATGCCAACTTCCAGCGCCAGCGACTTGCGCTGAGCCAGCGGCAACTTGCACAGCTTACCGGTGAGGTAGCCAAGCAAATAGCCAAAGCTGTTATGCAGTATCACCACCGCCATGATCAGCAACCCCGACTCGGCGATCTTCGCCTGGCTGGCCGCAACTACCGCGCAGACGATCATTACGATGCTCACCACCGATACCAGCGGCAGCACCTGCACCGCAGTCTGCACCCGTGCGCCCAGCAAGCGCTGGGCGAGGACACCGAGAATGATCGGCAGCATCACCAACTGCAGGATCGACCAGAACATGTCCATGAACGAAACCGGCAACCAGGCCGAGGCCAGGAACCAGATCAGCGCAGGTGTCAGCAACGGCGCCAGCAGGGTAGTCACCGCCGCGATCGCCACCGCCAGCGCCAGGTCACCCTTGGACAGCCAGACCATCACGTTCGAGGCCGTGCCACTCGGGCAGCAACCGACCAGAATGACACCGACGGCAATCTCTGCCGGAAGATGGAACAGCTGACACAGCAGCCAGGCCATGCCCGGCATGATCACAAAGTGCGCGACCACCCCAAGCGCAACCCGCCAGGGCTGGCGGGCGAGGGCGGCGAAGTCGTCGAGCTTGAGGGTCAGGCCCATGCCGAACATCACCAGCCCGAGCAGCGGCACGATGGCTACCTTCAGGCCGATGAACCATTGCGGCTGCAGGAACGCCAGGCAGGCAAACAGTAATACCCAGAGGGCGAAGGTGTTGCCGACGAAGCGGCTGAGGGCGGCGAGGGCACGCATGGGGCAATCCTTGTTCTTCTATTAAGTAGCCAATCGATGCAGGTGGGGCTGCGCGGGCAACCCCACGCCGCAATCAGACGCCCTGCGGAATGTCTTCACCACCCAGCGCGTCGAACAGCGCCGGCAGGAATTCCTTGAAGGTCATCATCATCAGCAGGAAGCTCGCATCGAACTGCTGTTGGGCTTCTTCACCGCCGTCCTGCTCGGCCTGCTCTTGCAGCAGTTCTTCGAATTTCAGGCGCTTGATCACGGTCTTGTCGTCGAGTACGAACGACAGCTTGTCCTGCCAGGCCAAGGCCAGCTGGGTGACGACCTTGCCATTGCCCAGGTGCAGCTGGATCTCGTCGCTTTTCAGGTCCTGGCGCTTGCAGCGGACGATGCCACCGTCTTCGTGGGTGTCACGCAGCTCGCACTCGTCCAAGACATGGAAGTCCTCAGCCGCCTGCGAAGTGACCCACTCGGTCATGGTTGCGCTAGGCGCAGCCTTCACGGTGACCGGGCGTACCGGCAGCGAGCCCATCACTTCACGCAGGGTCGACAGCAGGTCTTCGGCGCGCTTGGCGCTGGCCGAGTTGACCAGGATCAGGCCCTGGCGCGGAGCGATGGCGGCAAAGATCATCGAGCGACGAATGAAGGCGCGTGGCAGGAAGGCCTGGATGATCTCGTCCTTGATCTGGTCGCGTTCTTTCTTATAGACCTTGCGCATCTGCTCGGTCTCGATCTCTTCGATCTTTTCTTTGACCGCGTCGTTGACCACGCTGCTGGGCAGGATGCGCTCTTCCTTGCGCGCGGCAATCAGCAGGTACTCGCCGCTGACGTGCACCAGCGGGGCGTCTTCACCCTTGCCGAACGGCGCGACGAAACCATAGGTGGTCAGCTCCTGGCTGGCGCACGGACGGGCCGGCTTGCTGGCCAGGGCAGTTTCCAGTGCCTCAGGCTCGAATGGGACTTCCTGGGTCAGGCGGTAGGTCAGCAGGTTCTTGAACCACATGGGGGTAGATCTCTCCTTAATGCATAAGGCGGGCATTATTCTCCGACTGGGGCCATGCGGCCAACCCTGTCAGAGGGCCATCAGGCGGTTAATGGTCAATAAAAGCCTGATAGCGCTAGGTCCTTGAAAGGCCTGCAAAATTATTTGAAAAAAGTGCTTGCCAGGGTGGTACGTCCTCCGTAGAATGCGCGCCACACCGAGACGAAGGGTGATTAGCTCAGCCGGGAGAGCATCTGCCTTACAAGCAGAGGGTCGGCGGTTCGATCCCGTCATCACCCACCACTCGATGTATAGCGCAGCGGTAGTTCAGTCGGTTAGAATACCGGCCTGTCACGCCGGGGGTCGCGGGTTCGAGTCCCGTCCGCTGCGCCATATTGAGCTTCAAGGCCCACTGAACACCTTGAAGCGACAGAGAAAGCGACCTTAGGGTCGCTTTTTTTGTTTCTGGCATTGCGTCAGAATGCCTTGTCCGCCGGTCGCGGCCAGCAGGCTGTGCTCCGGCTCTTCATTGCACGCAAGAGACCGACCATGCAGGATGCCAGTACCTCTCCAACGCCCGCCGCTGCGGCGCCCTTGCTCGGTATCGACTTGGGCACCACCAACAGCCTGATCGCCGTATGGCAGGATGGCCAAGCCCAACTGATCGCCAATGCCCTCGGCGACGTACTGACGCCATCGGTGGTCAGCGTCGATGACGATGGCAGTATTCTGGTCGGCAAAGCCGCCAAAGCCCGCCTGACCACCCATCCGCTGCGCAGCGCAGCTGCGTTCAAACGGTTCATGGGCAGCGACAAGCGCTTCGAGCTGGGGGAACATCGCTTCACCCCTGAAGAACTGTCGGCGCTGGTGCTGGGTGCCTTGAAGCAGGATGCCGAAGCGTATCTGGGCTGCCCGGTCAGCGAAGCGGTTATCTCGGTTCCAGCCTACTTCAGTGACGAGCAGCGCAAGCGCACGGTGTTTGCCGCAGAGTTGGCCGGGCTCAAGGTGCAGCGGCTGATCAACGAACCAACCGCAGCAGCCATGGCCTACGGCCTGCACGAACAAAAGTTCGAGCGCACACTGGTGTTCGACCTGGGCGGCGGCACCTTCGATGTGACCGTGCTGGAATACGCGCTGCCGCTGATCGAAGTGCATGCCTCCACCGGTGACAACTATCTGGGCGGTGAAGACTTTACCGATGCATTGTTGCTGGCGTGCCTGCGCGACTGGGGGCTCAAACTCGAGCAGCTCGAGCCACAGGCGCTGGCCAGCCTGCACGACGCCATCGACCAGTTCAAACATGCGCTGGGTGAGGGTCAATCGACCTTGACCTGGCAAGGCGACGGCCAGGCCCGTGAGTGGCAGCTCGACGAGCTCAAGCTGCAGGGCATCTGGGCGCCGTTGCTGGCTCGGGTGCGCGCACCGATCGAACAGGCCCTGCGCGATGCGCGCTTGAGCCCCAAGGAGCTCGACAGCCTGGTGCTGGTCGGCGGCGCCACGCGCATGCCGCAGGTGCAGCAGTTGGTGGCCAAGCTGTTTGGCCGGCTGCCGTACCGGCACCTGGACCCAGACACCATCGTCGCCCTTGGCGCCGCCAGCCAGGCGGCTTGCAAGGCCCGCGATGCGGCCATCGACGAATTGATCCTGACCGACGTGTGCCCTTATACCCTGGGCATTGCCTCGCAGCGTGGCGAGCAGAGCGCCGGCGCGTTTTCGCCGATCATCGAACGTAATACGGTGATCCCCACCTCACGGGTCGAGCGCTTCTACAGCACTCACCCGGAGCAAAAAACCGTGCGTATCGCGGTATACCAAGGCGAGCGTCCCTGGGTGCGCGACAATATTCTGGTCGACAGTTTCGAGGTCCCGCTGCAGTCGACCGGGCAGATTCAGTCACTGGACGTGCGTTTCAGCTACGACATCAACGGCTTGCTTGAAGTCGATGTGACATTCATCGAAACCGGCCTCAAACACAGCCACAGCATTGACCGCAGCCCGACCGGGCTGGATCAGGACGCGCGCCAGGCCAGCCATGAGCGCTTGTCGCGGCTGAAGATTCACCCACGCGATGCCTTGCCCAACCGGACCTTGCTGGCGCGGCTGGAGCGGGCCTGGATGCAGAGCCTGGGCGATGAGCGCGAGCTGATCGGCAGCTGGCTGGATACGTTCAACGGAGTGTTGGCCGGGCAGCAGGCCGGCGAGATCAGCCGCCAGCGCCAGCAATTGAGCCAGGCGCTGGACGAGCTGCGTTACTGACCTTGGCTCGGGCCGCACTGCGGCCCGTTGCCTTGCTCAGGGTGATGGCTAGCCGTTCATCCGGCGCAAGGCCGCCTGCAAACCACCCTCCAGATCGGCCGCCTTGCCCGGCACTGGCCCATAGCGGTTGGGCAGTTTGTCGCCCGGTAGGCTCACCAGTATCAGCGGCACCACCGGCAGCACCCGGCTGAGCACCACAAGCAGGATCAGCACCGGCACGCCCTGGCCAAGATCGCGCAGGCGCCGCAGCATGGCGCTGACCATCAGTAGCACCATCGGCGCTGCCATCGCCGGCAGCAAGGTCATCAGGCTGCCGCAGGCGATCACCGCTAACAGATGCAGGCCGAAGCCCTTGCGGTCGAGGCGGCTGTTGAGCTTCCACACCGCCCACATTGGCTGCGCCACCTGCTTGCTGTTGTTGCGCAGCATGCGCTCGGTCCAGCCCAGCAACGCCATGATCGCGCAGCGCAGGCCGGGGTCGAGGTCGACGTTGTCCTTGGCTTTCTGCAATCTACGCAACAACCGCGTTTTCGGCGGTGCGCAGTCATTGAGCAGGCTATCGAGCGCATCCAGAGCGTCGTTGAACGGGGCGCTGGCCATCCCTTGTTTGCGCAGTAGCTGCCCGCTTGGATGTGTGCACTTGCCGGCCACCAGGCTACGGCGTAACGGCTCGTACCAGTAGTCCTCGATGTACAGCGCCTCGAGGCGATCGCGCAGGCGGGTGCGCTGGGCTTCGTCGAGGCTGCGATCGTGATAGAGCACGGCGCAGAACAGCATTTTGCCCAGCGGGTAATCGTCGAGCACCGCCGGTTCGTTTTCCAGGCAGGTCAGCAACTGCGCAGCGGTGGGCAGGCGGCTGCTGTCGAGGGCCGTGCGCAGGCTCAGCACGCGGCTGGCGAGCAGGCCTTGCAGCGGCTCGTTGTAGTCCAGCGCGGCCAGCACATCGCTGCTGCCATGCGGCCCGGCGATGGCCTGCAGCAGCGCGCTGTGCAGCGAGGCAAACGGGTGCTCGGCAGGGTAGTGCAGTTGCCCGGGCAGTTGCGGGTCGATCAACGCCAGCCAGCGGCTTGGCTGGTCGAACAGCGCCAGCATGAACAGCTGCTGACGGTGCCAGGCCCACAGTGATTCGCCTGCTGCCGGCGCTGGCAGTGGCGCGCCATGGGCGGCCAGGGCTTCCTGCGTCTGCAGGGCGAACGGCCGGGTGAACATGCGGCGCATGTCGAACTGGCTGTTGAGTTCATGCAGGGCGTGCTCGGGATACACCCGCATACGCCGCAGCCACTCGCGGCAGACCGGGCGGATGGCGTCTTCACCGAGCGCTTCAGGCAACTGTGCGCGTGGATCATTGGCTGCGCAGAGGTCTACCAATGCCTGCACCACCGGCGACTGTGCGAGCCAGCGCAGTTGCTGTGCCGCTTGCGCCTGCAAGCCTTCGAGGATCAGGTTATCGAGAGTGTCTTCCCGCGCTGGTTCAGCGACTACCAGACGCAGCAGCTCGGCTTCACCGCGTTGCAGGGCCCAGGCCAGCCAGTACAAGCGCTGCAAGTCTGCGTCCGGCTGCTCCTGCAGCAACCAGGCCAGCAGCGGCAATTCGTCGTCACCGTCCAGGCGCCAATCGATGAATGTCGCGGCAATGTCGCCCAGTTCAAGCCGCGCCGCTTCGAGCCAGCGCGACAAGGTCTGCGGGCTCTGCGACGGGCTACCCCAGGCCTGCGCCGGGTCGGCGAGGTCGGCCGGCCAGCTGTCGCACGGGGTCTGCAAGTCGAACGCCTGGATCAGCAGCGGCAAGCGCTGCGGCTGGTGCCGTGCGCACAGGTTGAGCAGCCAGCGCTCGGCCTGCGGGTGGCGATGTTCGCGCCACAGCCGCAGCCAGCATTCCAGTGCCTGCTGTTCAGCGCCAAGCGCCTCGGCCTGGCGCGCCAGCAGGTACAGCAGGTCGACATCGTCGGGCGCCTGTTGCAGTTGCTGCTGCACCTGCGCGTGCAGGGTCTGGCTGCCGATCCCGGCCTGGCAGAACTGCACCAGCAGGCGTTGCAGCAGAGCCTCGTCGTTGGGGAAGGCGAGGCAGGTGTGTGCCTGTACGAACTGCTCGTACTCGAACAGCGGGCGCTGATTGAAGCAGTATTCCAGGCTGCGGAAGTACCACAGCGTCTCCAATTGCGCAGCGGGTGGCCAGTCGCGCATCAGGCTGGTATCGAACGGATCGGGTTCGCTCAGGCGCTGGAGGAATGCTTCGACCTCCTGCGGGTCTTGCAGGCGCAGCAACTGTTCAGCCCAACCCAGGCGCTGTGCCAGCAGGCCGGCGCAGCGGTGCGAAATCGGCCCGCAGCTGCGCAGTTCATGCAGCAGCTGCCAGCTCAGTTGTTCCAGTTCGTCCAACGGCAGTTCGTCGAGCTCGGCGATGTAGCCCTGCCAGGCGGCGGGATCGAAACGCAGGGTGGGGTCTTCCAGCAACCGGTGAAAACCGCGCAATGCGCCTGACATCTCGTCAGCTCTGGCTTCGGCTTCGACCACTGGCGCGGCGTCGGCCTCGCTTTCACGGGCCAGGCGCAGCGCTTGTTCGTAGGCCTCGCGCAGCGCCTGGAAACCTTGCGGGTCAGTTTCCGGATGATGTGCCGGCAGCAGTCCGCGGTAGGCCTGGCGGATCAGATTGAGGTCCTGGGTCGGTTCCAGGCCAAGGCGTATCCAGCAACTCATGACCAGCAGTCCTCTTCCAGCGATGCCGGGCGTTCCGGTTCAGGTAATGGCAGATCCCAGCTGAGGCTGGCCAGCAGCTCGCTGGCACCCAGACGCAGGTTGAGCAGGATGCAGCGGTTCCAGTGCTCATTGCCCTGGCGTTCGAGTTCGGTGGCGAGTGCCTGGTCGCTGCTGTCAGAGACGTTCCACAGCGCCTTGCCGAACAGGTAGCCGGCCAGGTAGCCGTCCCAGCTGTTGTAGTAATGGCGGGCACGCAAGGCCAGGCGGTAATGCAGGTAGAGGCTTTCTTCGGCAGTGATATAGGACTTTTTCAGCCCGGCGCGCAGCAGAAAGCTCATCCGCCCCAGGTCCCAGGCGCGGGTGCCGCCGGGGCCGCAGTCCGGGTAGGTGCGGGCGGCGTACTGGTACTTGATCCGGTCCCGTTCGGGCAGGCGCTCGAGCAGCGCTTGCCATTGGCTGGGCAAGCAGCGCTGGAACTGCCAGTAGGCTTCGGACAGCTCGGTGGCGTGGCCGTTGTCAGCCATGCCGAGCATGTCCAGCAACTGCGCACGGTTGCTGATGCCCCACCAGCGTTCGAGGTCGCTCTGGTCGTCGCCCTCGTGATAGTCCGGCGCGGTGTAGCTGGCACCGTTGAGGGCAGCCATCGGCGCGGACAAGGCATGCAGCCAATGCTGCGCGGTTTCTTCCATGACACGGACTCCTGGGCCGGCGCAGAACAGGGATGACGGCCGGCCTTGCGGGTGGCGATTGTAAATAGCGGCCAGCACGGCGGCAAATGACCTGCTCGGGATGGCGCTTCAGCTGACCGTTTTTCCGGCCAGACGTTCTTCCTCGCGCAGGGTCAGCACTTCATAACCGTCAGCAGTGACCGCAACGGTGTGTTCCCACTGCGCCGACAGCGCGCCGTCGCGGGTGATGACCGTCCAGCCATCTTTCAGTTCGCGGGTGCCGCGCGCGCCCTGGTTGATCATCGGCTCGATGGTGAAGACCATGCCCGGCTTGAGCTTCATGCCCATGCCGCGTTGGCCGAAGTGGAGGATTTCCGGTTTTTCGTGCATCTGCTGGCCGATGCCGTGGCCACAGTATTCACGTACTACGCTGTAGCCGGCCGCTTCGGCGGTGCTCTGAATGGCGTGGCCGATGTCGCCAAGAGTGGCCCCCGGGCGAACTTGCTCGATGCCGCGCCAGAGCGCGTCATAAGTGGTTTCTACCAACCGCTCGGCTTCAGCGCTGATCGCGCCGATGCGGTACATCTTCGACGAGTCGGCGATATAACCGCCTTGTTCCAGGGTGATGTCGACGTTGACGATCGAGCCTTCAGCGAGCACTTCGTCAGCCTCGGGCATGCCGTGACAGACGACGTGATCGACCGAAGTGTTCAGCGAATAGGGGAAACCGTACTGGCCCTTGCTGGCCGGCCTGGCGCGCAGGGTCTGGACGATGAACGCCTCGGCATGGTCGTTGATCTGCATCGTGGTCACGCCGGGGCGGATGAAGCCGTCGAGTTCGGCAAACACTTGCGCCAGCAACTGGCCGGCGCGGCGCATCAGCTCGAGTTGTTCGGCTGTCTTGAGGATGACTTGGGACATTGGCGCTTCAAAGACCTCGCTTGAATCAGGCTGCAGCATATCCCCATGGCACCCAGCCTTGCCACCGCAGCGCCGTGCCCCAGGATGGGGACACGTGCACCAAGACGAGTCGAAAATCCCCGATAGGCGGCGCATCGACTTTCTCGCCACTACCGTCTGCACCCGCGCCGATCCCCT
The DNA here is from genome assembly GCF_044740745.1 of Pseudomonas sp. NPDC088322. NCBI lineage: Bacteria > Pseudomonadati > Pseudomonadota > Gammaproteobacteria > Pseudomonadales > Pseudomonadaceae > Pseudomonas > Pseudomonas sp. NPDC088322. The sequence continues at coordinate 101,253 of NZ_JBIURK010000004.1, forward strand.
GTAGCGGCCTTGCCGGGGCGCCGGACCGGTCGGAAAGGGCCGCAAAGCGGACCCATGGTTCACCTCAATACCCCAGAACTGGCACAGTCCCTGCTTTGACCCAGCTACAACACGCCCCACTGATCAACGGCGATCAATCAGGGGCCTCACCCAGATGAGAACAGGCAAAGGCGCCTGGAGCTTCGGCTCCAGGCGTTTTTTTTTGTCTTTGCGGCGGCCAACCCCGCCAACCCGTGATCGAGGATCGGCTATGCAGGCAACAGCGAACGGCGGACAACTTCAGCGACTGGTCATCGTCGGCAACGGCATGGTCGGCCATCACTGCGTCGAGCAACTGGTCGAGCGCGGCGCACTGGCGCGCTTCGAGGTGCGCGTATTCGGCGAGGAGCGTCAGCGCGCCTACGATCGCGTACATCTCTCAGAGTACTTCGCCGGCAGCGACAGCGAAACGCTGGCCATGTGCGAGGCGGATTTCTACGATCGCCACGGCGTGCACCTGCACCTCGGCGAGGGCGTGCTCGAGATCGATCGCGAGCGCTGTGAAGTGGTCACCGCAGAGGGCCGTTATGGCTACGACCAGTTGGTCCTGGCCACCGGCTCTTATCCGTTCGTGCCGCCAGTCGAAGGCTCCAGCGGCACGTCGCGGCTGGTCTACCGCACTCTGGATGACCTTGACGCCATTCGCGCCGCCGCCAGCGGCAGCCGCCGGGGTGTGGTGGTCGGTGGCGGCTTGCTGGGCCTCGAGGCGGCCAACGCCTTGAAGTCGCTGGGCCTGGAAGCACACGTGGTGGAGTTCGCGCCGCGCTTGATGCCGGTGCAGCTCGACAGCGAAGGCGGCGCGGCATTGAAGGCGCAGATCGAGGCGCTGGGCGTGGGGGTGCATGTGTCACGCGCCACCCAGTCGATCAGCACCGGCAGTGAGTACCGCTATCGAATGAATTTCGACGGTGGCGAGTATCTTGAAACCGACCTGATCGTGTTCTCTGCCGGTATCCGCGCACAAGACGCCCTCGGCCGCGCCTGCGGCCTGGAGATTGGTGCGCGTGGCGGGGTGGCGATCGACCACGATTGCCGCAGCAGCGACCCGCAGATCTTCGCCATCGGCGAGTGCGCCTCGTGGAATGGCAGCGTGTTCGGCCTGGTCGCGCCCGGTTACAGCATGGCGCGCAACCTTGCTGCGCTGTTGCTTGGTGAAACGTCCACCCCGTTCACCGGCGCCGACATGTCAACCAAACTCAAGCTGCTTGGAGTCGATGTCGGCTCGATCGGCGACGCCCACGGCGCGACTCCTGGCGCGCGCAGTTACCGCTTCATCGACGAGGCCAACGCGGCCTATCGCCGGCTGGTGGTCGATGCCAGCGGCAAGCACGTGCTCGGCGCGGTGCTGGTCGGTGACAACAGCTACTACGACACCCTGCTGCAGTACTGCCAGAACGGCATTGCCCTGCCAGCTGATCCGGCCACGCTGATCCTGCCGCAGGGCGGCGGCGCGCCGGCGCTGGGTGCCGATGCCTTGCCCGATACGGCGACCATCTGCTCCTGCCACAACGTCAGCAAGGGCGCGGTCTGTGCGGCCATCGACAGCGGCTGCAGCGACCTCGCCGCGGTCAAGAGTTGCACCAAGGCGGCCAGCGGTTGCGGCGGTTGCGCGGCGCTGCTCAAGCAGGTCTTCGAGCACGAGTTGACTGCCCGTGGGGTCACCGTCGACAAGAGCCTGTGCGAGCACTTCGGCTATACCCGCCAGGAGCTTTATGGGCTAGTCCGGGTCGAGGGCATCCGCACTTTCAATGAGCTGCTCGAGCGTCACGGCAAAGGCCATGTCGGCTGTGACATCTGCAAACCGGCGGTGGGTTCGATCCTGGCCTCGTGCTGGAACCAGCCGATCATGGACGCCGCGCTGGTGCCGCTGCAGGACACCAACGACACCTTCATGGCCAACATGCAGAAAAACGGCACCTACTCGGTGGTGCCGCGCATTCCCGGTGGCGAGATAACCCCGGACAAGCTGATCGTGATCGGCCAGGTGGCGAAAAAATACGACCTCTATACCAAGATCACCGGCGGTCAGCGCATCGACCTGTTCGGCGCGCAGTTGCACGAACTGCCGCTGATCTGGGGCGAGCTGATCGCTGCGGGCTTCGAGACCGGTCATGCCTATGGCAAGTCGACGCGTACGGTCAAATCCTGCGTCGGCAGCACCTGGTGCCGCTACGGCGTGCAGGACAGCGTGGCCATGGCCCTGCGCCTGGAAGACCGCTACAAGGGCCTGCGCTCGCCGCACAAACTCAAGTTTGCCGTATCCGGCTGCACCCGCGAGTGCGCCGAGGCGCAGAGCAAGGACATCGGCGTGATCGCCACCGACAAGGGCTGGAACCTCTACGTCTGCGGCAACGGCGGCATGCGCCCGCGGCATGCCGAGTTGTTTGCCACCGACCTCGATGACGACAGCCTGATCCGCATGATCGACCGCGTGCTGATGTTCTACATCCGCACTGCCGACAAGCTGCAGCGCACCTCGGTCTGGCGCGAGGGCCTGGAAGGTGGCCTGGATTACCTCAAGGCGGTGATCCTTGATGACAGCCTGCTGCTTGGCGCCGAGCTCGAAGCGCAGATGCAGCACGTGGTCGATCAGTATGAATGCGAGTGGGCCAACGCCCTCAACGATCCAGAAAAACTCAAACGGTTCCGCACCTTCGTCAATGACCAGCGCGCTGACCCGGACGTGCACTTTGTGCGTGAACGCGAACAACGCCGGCCGGTGGCCGCGCTGCACCTGATCCCAACTGTCGAGGAGGCTGTCTGATGAACTCATGCAATGTCGCAGTAGCGCAACAACCCAACTGGCAAACAGTTTGCCAGCGCGGCGATCTGGTCGCCGATTCCGGTGTAGTGGTGTGGCTGGACGGCGAGCAGGTGGCGCTGTTCTACCTGCCTGGCCAGGCTCAGCCGCTTTATGCCGTGGCCAATCGCGACCCGCGCTCGGGCGCCAATATCATCGGCCGCGGCCTGATCGGTAGCATCGGTGGCGAGCTGACGGTGGCGGCGCCGTTGTACAAGCAGCACTTCAGCCTGCGCAGCGGGCGCTGCCTGGAAGACCCGCAGCAGGCGCTGCGGACCTGGCCGGTGCGCCTGGCAGGGGAGGCTGTCGAGGTGGCGATGCGCTAAGATGGCTGACCGACGCTGATCGCGGGCAGAGCTGCTCTTACGCATGAATCTCGACACTCGAATCAAGTACCGCCACTTGCTGTGCTTTCTGGAAATCGCCCGCCAGGGCAGCCTGGCGCGTGCGGCCGACGTTCTGGCGATCAGCCAGCCAGCGATTTCCAAGACCCTCAAGGAGCTTGAGCAGTTGCTCGAGACGCGGCTGTTCGAGCGCACTCGGTTGGGCGTCGAGCTGACCACCGCTGGCACGCGCTTCATGCGCTACGCTGGCCCCAGCGTGCAGGCCCTGCGCGATGGCGTGAGCAGTGTGCGCGGCGAGGCGCGGGCGCCGTCGCAGGTGCGCATTGGCGTGCTCTCGACCGTCGAAGGCCTGCTCATGCCGGAGGCGCTGTGCCGCCTGCATCAGCGCCATCAGGCGTTGCTGATCAGCGTGAGCACCGGGGTCAGTGCGCAGTTGCTCGGCCAATTGCGCCTGGGTGAGCTGGAGTTGGTAGTCGGGCGCATGACCGACAGCCCGCAGATTCAGGGCTTGTCATTCGAGCACCTGTACAGCGAATCGATGAGTCTGGTGGTGCGTCCGGGCCATCCGCTGCTGGCGCTACAGCCGCTCGAACGCAGCCGGGTTGGCGACTATCCGCTGGTGTTGCCTCCGCTTGGCACCACCATCCGCCAACACGCCGACAGCCTGTTTGTGCAGTGCGGCATCCACATGCCGGCGCAACGTCTGGAGACCTTGTCGCTGGCGCTGAGCCGGCGCTACCTGCTGGGCAGCGATGCAGTCTGGGTCGCCCCGCGTGACGCGGTGCTGATCGACCTGGGCCGCGGCGAGCTGGTCGAGCTGGACCTTGGCATCTACGAACCGGGTGGCTCGGTGGGCATCTGCCGCAATGCCGCGCTGCCGCAGAGCCTTCCGGCGCAGTGGGTGTGCGAGGTGCTGCGCGAGTTGGCCGGGGAGTACCGCGAAGGGCTTTATCCCTGACGGATCTGTCATGTTTCGCAGGGCAGACATAAATAGCCACAATACCCGCCGCAGGTAGCATCTGGGCTCAATACTGGCCAGTGGCTGCAGCGTTGCCATGAACAACCTTTCACCTACTGAACTTACTGCCCGCAAGCGGCTCCTATGCCGGTAGCCATTGGTAACGACCGCCTGCTAAGCTCGCGGCTTTACCCTGATTGCCCTTATGGCGCATGAACAAGGAACTAGCATGAAACAACATCGTTTGGCGGCTGCGGTTGCCCTGGTAAGTTTGGTTCTGGCGGGCTGCGACGCTCAGACCAGCGACGTCGAGCTGAAAACCCCGGCACAGAAAGCCTCCTACGGTATCGGCCTGAACATGGGCAAGAGCCTGGCTCAGGAAGGCATGGAAGACCTTGATTCGAAAGCAGTCGCCATGGGTATCGATGACGCTGTCAGCAAGAAAGAGCAGCGCATCAAGGATGACGAACTGGTCGAGGCCTTCACCGCGCTGCAAAAGCGTGCCGAAGAGCGCCTGACCAAAGCCAGCGAAGAAGCCGCATCGGCTGGCAAGAAGTTCCTCGAAGAAAACGCCAAGAAGCAGGGCGTTGTGACCACCGCTTCCGGCCTGCAGTACGAAGTCGTGAAGAAAGCCGATGGCCCACAGCCAAAAGCCTCTGACGTTGTGACCGTTCACTACGAAGGCAAGCTGATCGATGGCAAGGTGTTCGACAGCTCGGTCGAGCGCGGCAGCCCGATCGATCTGCCGGTCAGCGGTGTGATCCCAGGTTGGGTCGAAGGCCTGCAATTGATGCATGTCGGTGAGAAGTACAAGCTGTACATCCCGGCTGAGCTGGCTTACGGCGCACAGAGCCCGAGCCCGCTGATCCCGGCCAACTCGGTACTGGTGTTCGACCTGGAACTGCTGGCGATCAAAGATCCGAGCAAGCTCGAAGGCACCGAGCCGCCAGCCGAAGCTCCGGCTCAGTAAGTCTTAGCGTATCTACAACGCCCCGTTTCGACGGGGCGTTGTCGTTTTTGCGGGCACCCAGACGAACCTCGGCCGGCGTTGCTTGTCCGAGATTGGGTGGCCGGTACATGTCTGCCCAACGACGCAAAACGTTTGCGCAGCTGTCACGATTGGGTAAAAAACGCCCGATCTAAGCGCGACCCTTGCCCTGTCGGCACGGGGCGGCGGAAACTGTGCCCTGTTCACAAGGTTATCCACAATAAATGTGGATAACCTCATCGCCTGGAGGCCCCATGAGTGCACCCTGGAATTTCAGCCGATTTCTGCCCCTCGCCGAGCGCCTGCTCAGCCGTGGCCGGTTGCCGGCGCTGTTGTTTGCGGTCGCGCGCAAAGGTCCCAAGCTTGGCCAACTGCGTGAAGACCTGCGCTTGATGCAGAGCCTGTGCCTGGCCTGGTGGCGCGGCGAGTACCGCGCCATCAGCCCGAAGGCGCTGGTGACCATCGTGGCCGGCCTGCTGTACTTCGTCAGCCCGCTGGATGCGATCCCCGACTGGCTGCTGGGCGTCGGCTTTCTCGATGACATCGCCGTGCTCGGCTGGGTATTGAAGACCGTGGCTGACGAATTGCGCCGTTTCAAGGCCTGGCGCGACGCTCAGACGCCAGAGCGTTTGCGCGTGGTAGAGCGCCTGCCAGACACCCCCGAGGCCCTGCGCCTGGAGCGCGGTACGCCTTGAATTCAGCCTGATCCGCGCAGACCCTCGCGCTTGGTCATATAATTGGCATAAAGGTTATGCCTAAGGGCTACATGCAGTAGTCCTACGTGAGGGGTTTGCAATGGAAATTCAGGTCATCAGCCGGGACGATAAGCCCGAATACGCCGTCATTCCCTGGGAGCAGTATCAGGCCCTGCTGGTCGCTGCCGGCCAGGCGCCTGCGTCCAGCCTTGCCAAGGCAGAGCAGACGCTAGCAGAGCCTGCTGCGGCGCCTGCCAGCCTGCCGGCAATCAGCGAGCTGGCCCGCCTGCGTGAAGCCAAGGGCCTGGCCCCTGAAGCGCTGGCACGCAGCGTCGGCATCAGTCCGGCCTACCTGGCCATGATCGAAGCGGGCGAGCGTGAAGCGGGTGCGCCGATCCTGCGCAGCCTGGCCTGGCACCTGGGTATTGCTGGCTGGAGCGAGCCATCATGAGCGGCGTCAGGATCAGTCGCCAGCATTGGGATGGGCTGCTCGGCGAGCTGGACATGGCCCGCCGCCAGCGCCACCTGCTGACCTACCGTGCCCTGCTCGAGCGTCTGCAGCTGCCAACCCCGGCCATGCAGACGCTGACCGCCGCGCTGGAGCATCTGGCCGCTATCGACGCACGCGCAGAACAGCCGCTGCGCAGCTCGCTGGTGATCAGCCAGGGCGCTAGCCGCCTGCCGCGTACCGGCTTTTTCGAATGTGCCGAGCGCCTGGGCAGGTTTACCGGGCCGGTCGATGGCATGGAAGCAGCCTCCTGGCACGCCTCGGAAGTGGCCAGGGTATTCGAGCACCCCTATTCAGAAGAAGCCTGAGCGCCGCAGGGCGTTTGCCTGAGCAAACTGCAGACAAAGAAAAGGGGTGGACACCTAGGCGTCCACCCCCTTTTTTTGCGACTGGCGTCAGCCGGCGATCACTTCTTGGCTACCGACGAGCTCAGGCTCAGGTAGTCAAGCAGGATACGCCCGGTTTCGGCCAGGTAGGCGTCGTCTTCCGGTTTGGTGTTTTCATCTTCCACCGGTAGCGCGTCTTCGTCTTCTTTCTTCAGTTCCTTGAGCGGCTCTTCACCCTTGGCCTTGCGGCGGATGTTTTCCAGGGCCAGTTGCTTGCCCTCGATCTCATCGTGGCGGGCGCGACGGGTCTGCTCGTTGAGGCTGACGCTCTTCTCGCTCATCAGCTTCTGGCTCAGGGCCAGGCGGTCACGGATGTAGGTGAACTCGGCATCCTTGGCGCTACGGGCGTCGTGGCGCGCCTTCAGCTCGGTGAGGAACGGCTTGAACGGGTCCACGGCAGGCTTGATCGCCGGCTTGATGGTGTCCCATGGCATGGCCTCGGGCAGGGCGCTCTCGCCGATTTCCTTGGTGTCGATGATCGACGGGTAGTCGATATCCGGCAGCACGCCCTGATGCTGGGTGCTCTGCCCGGAAACCCGGTAGAACTTGGCCAGGGTCAGTTTCAGCTCACCATGGTTGAGCGGCTGGATGGTCTGCACGGTGCCTTTGCCGAAGGTCTGGCCACCGATGATCAAGGCGCGATGGTAGTCCTGCATGGCGCCGGCGAAAATCTCCGAAGCCGAGGCCGAGAGACGGTTGACCAGTAGCGTCAGCGGGCCTTTGTAGAAGGCGCCGCGGTTTTCATCTTCAAGCACATCGACGCGGCCGTCGCTGTTGCGTACCAGCACGGTCGGGCCTTTGTCGATGAACAGGCTGGTCAGCTCGGTGGCTTCCTGCAACGAGCCGCCGCCGTTGTTGCGCAGGTCGATGACCACGCCGTCGACTTTCTCGTTCTGCAGTTCGGTGAGCAGTTTCTTGACGTCGCGCGTGGTGCTCTTGTACTCAGGATCGCCGGCACGGTAGGCCTTGAAATCGAGGTAGAAGGCCGGGATCTCGATGATCCCCAGCTTGTAGTCACGGCCATCCTGCTTGAGCTTGAGCACCGACTTTTTTGCCGCCTGCTCTTCAAGCTTGACTGCTTCGCGGGTGATCGAAACGATTTTGCTGGTCTGGTCGCTCGGCGCATTGCTGGCCGGGATGACTTCAAGACGCACCACCGAACCTTTCGGGCCGCGGATCAGCTTGACCACTTCGTCCAGACGCCAGCCGACCACGTCGACCATTTCCTTGTTGCCCTGGGCCACACCGATGATCTTGTCGGCCGGGGCGACCTGTTTGGTCTTGGCGGCAGGGCCGGCCGGTACCAAACGGACGATCTTGACCTGATCGTTGTCATTCTGCAGCACCGCACCGATGCCTTCGAGCGACAGGCTCATGTTGATGTCGAAGTTTTCGGCGTTGTCCGGCGACAGGTAATTGGTGTGCGGGTCGTAGGACTGGGCGAAGGTGTTGATGTAGGCCTGGAAGATGTCTTCGGCACGGGTCTGGTCAAGCCGCGCAAGTTGGTTCTTGTAGCGCTTGATCAGGGTTTCCTGGATCTGCTTGAAGTCCTTGCCGGCGATCTTCTGGCGCAGCACTTCATCCTTGACCCGTTTGCGCCAGAGGTCGTCCAGCTCGGCGTCGTTTTTCAACCATGGCGCGTCTTTGCGATCGACCAGCAGCGACTCGTCAACGGTGAAGTCGATCTTGTCGACACCCTTGTTCAGTTCGGCCAGGGCAAAGTCCAGGCGGGCTTTGACGCGGTTCAGGTAACGCTTGTAGATGGTGAAGCCCGGATCGAGATTGCCGCTCTTGAGGAAATCGTCGAACTGGGTCTTCCACTTGTCGAACTCGGCGATGTCCGAGGCCGTGAAGTAACTGCGCGATGGATCGAGCAGCTTGATGTAGCTGTCGTAGATGATCACCGAACGGGCGTCATCCAGTGGCGGCTTGCTGTAGTGGTGGCGCTTGAGCAGCTCGACCACATTGAGACTGGCAACCACCTCATCCCGGTCTGGCTGCAGGCTTTCCCACTTGTTGGCGGCGGCCGCATTGCCGCCAAGCGTCAGGCTGCCAACGCCAATGAGCAGGGCGAGGGCGGTGCTGGGCAGAAAATGCTTCATGCTGATTCGACGTAAAGGCAATTGATCACGCATAGTAGGCCGTCTATTCCGTTCGCCGGTTCCATGGAGCCGGGCAAATACTGCAAAAAGCCCGGGACAAGGCGATCCCGGGCTCAGTCATGACTCAACTATGGAGGCACTGTGAAGGCATTGCAAGGCGTTGACGGACATGTGGAGTGGGTCGAGGCCGAGCGCCCGACCTGTGATGCCGGCCAGGTACGCATTCGCGTAGCCGCGGCAGGCCTGAATCGGGCGGATATGCTCCAGATCGCGGGCAATTACCCACCGCCGCCGGGCGCCAGCCCGTACCTGGGGCTGGAATGTTCCGGGATCATCAGTGAAGTCGGCCCCGGCACCGACTGGCGCGTCGGCGAGCGCGTCTGTGCGCTGCTGGCGGGCGGTGGCATGGCCGAGGAAGTGGTGGTCGATGCTCGCCACGTGCTGCCGGTGCCCGAGGGCCTGAGCCTGCACGAAGCGGCGGCGATCCCCGAGGTGTATGCCACGGCCTGGCTGAATATCTTCCAGCTCGGCGGGCTCAAGCCTGGGGAAAAGCTGCTGGTACATGCCGGCGCCAGTGGCGTCGGCTCGGCGGCGATTCAACTGTGCAAGGCGCTGGGTAATCCGGTCTGGGTCAGCGTCGGCTCGCCAGAGCGGCTGGCCTACTGCGAGGCGCTGGGCGCTGCCGGTGGGGTGGTGCGCAATGCCAACCTCGATGACCTCAAGCAACTGGGCCCGTTCGACGTGATCCTTGACCCGGTTGGCGCCAGCTACGGCCCGCTCAATGTCGAGCTGCTGGCCCGCGACGGGCGCTGGGTGATGATCGGCTTGATGGGCGGGCGCAAGGTCGAACTGGACCTGGCGCAGATTCTCGGCAAGCGCCTGCAGCTGACCGGCTCGACCTTGCGCAATCGCGATGATGACTTCAAGGCCGAACTGCTCAAGGAGCTCGGCCAGCAGGTCTGGCCGTTGTTCACCGATGGCCGGCTCAAGGCGCAACTGGTGGACACCTATCCGGTCGCGTTCGCCGAGGCCGCCTACGCCGAGCTTGCGACCAATCAGGTCTCCGGCAAGCTGGTGCTGGTGATCGACCAGACGCTGGCCTGAGTCAGCCATGCCGGGGCTACGGCCCCGGCTGTTTCACTTCCAGGCGAGGATCGGCCAGCCATGCTGCTCGGCATGGGCGCGCAGGACCGGGTCAGGGTTGACTGCCTTGGGATGATCGACCTTGAGCAGCAGCGGCAGGTCATTGCGCGAGTCCGAATAGAAACTCACGCCCTCGAGGTTTTCCTGTTCCTGATCCAGCCACTCCAGCAGCCGGGTGATCTTGCCCTCGCGGTAGGTCAGCACGCCATGAGTGTTGCCGGTGTACACGCCATTGACCGCTTCCAGTTCGATCGCCAGGTACTCGTCTACACCCAAGCGGGCTGCAATCGGCCCGACCAGGTGGGTGCCAGAAGCCGAGATGATCAGCACCCGATCACCTTGCTTGCGGTGCTCGGCAATGCAGCGGCAGGCGTCGCCGTAGATGATCGGCTCGATCACATCTTCCACCCATGGCTCGACCAGGTGCGCCAACTCCTCCAGTGTGCGCCCGGCAACCGGCTCGAGGCTGAAGGCCATGTAGTCTTCCATGGCCATCTCACCCTTGCTGTACGCCTCCATCAGCTCGCGGTCACGGCGCAGAAACGACTCGCCATCGACCCAGCCCAGCCGCACCATGTGCTCACTCCACAGCGACGCGCAGTCGCCATGGATCAAGGTTTCATCGAGATCGAAAATTGCCAAAGCCATCGGTACTTCTCCTGAGCTACTTCTATGCCACTTCGCGTAGCGCCGTTGGGTCGATAGCCAAGGATACCCGTTGACCGTCCGCATGCAGATCCTCTGACGAGCGATTGAGCACGTCAACCACCAGTTCGACACCGCGCACCTCGACCCGATAGCGGATGACGTTGCCGAGCAGGCTATGGCTGCGCACCAGGCCGTCCAGTTCGCCGGTGAGGCTCAGGCTGATCGACTCGGGGCGGATTGCCAGGCGGCTGCTGACCGGGCGTTGCAACAGGCGGCTGGCGCTGTCGGCATCGAGCAGGTTGTAGTTGCCGATAAAGCCTGCGGCAAACAGGTCCACCGGCGCGGTGTAGAGGGTTTCGGCGTCGCCACTCTGGACGATCCGGCCCTGGTTCATCAGGAAGATGCGGTCGGACATGGTCAGCGCCTCTTCCTGGTCGTGGGTGACGAAGATCGTGGTCAGCCCCAGCTCGCGCTGAATTGCCCGAATCTGCTCGCGCAGGTGCTTGCGAATACGTGCATCCAGTGCCGACAGTGGCTCATCCAGCAGCAACAGGCGCGGCCTGGTCACCAGCGATCGGGCCAGCGCCACCCGCTGGCACTGGCCGCCCGACAACTGATGCGGATAGCGCCCGGCAAAGCTGCCCAGCTCGACCAGCTCGAGCACTTCGCGCACCCGCGTGCGGCTTTCTGCAGCAGGGGTTTTCTGCATGCGCAAACCGAAGGCGACGTTTTGCTCGACGGTCATGTTGGGGAACAGTGCATAGCTCTGAAAGACCATGCCGATGCCGCGTTTTTGCGGGCTCAGCGGCACCAGGTCGTGGCCGTCGAGGAGGATCCGGCCGCTGTCGACCGGGGTCAGCCCGGCAATGCAGCGCAGCAAGGTCGACTTGCCGCAACCGGACGGGCCGAGCAGGGTGACGAATTCGCCGCGCTGGATCTGGCAGTCGATATCGTCAAACACCGGGCTGCCGGCGTAACTCTTTTGCAGTTTCTCTACGCTGACGAAGCTCATCTCAGGGTTTGTCCTTGTTCAAGCGATTGGCCACCCAGGTCAACACCAGGACGAAGGCGAAATAGGAAATCACCAGCGCGCTGTTGAAGTGGCCGCTGCTGTTGCGCATGTTGTTCAGGTACACCTGCAGCGTTTCGTAGCGGGTACCGACCAGCAGGTTGGCGAACACGAATTCGCCGAACAAAAACGAGAACGACAGCAACAGCGCCACCATCAGGCCCTTGCGCAGGTTTGGCAGCACCACCAGAAACGCCGCCTGCCAGGTGCTGGCACCGAGCAGTTGGGCAGCGTCCATCAGGTCGCGCAGGTTGATCGCCTGCAGGTTGTTGGTGATGGCCCGGTACATGAACGGCAGCGCTACGGTGAAGTAGCAGCCGATCAGAATCCACGGCGTACCGACCATCGCCATCGGCCCGCTGCCATACAGCTGCAGCAAGCCCACCGACGACACCACCGGCGGTACTGCAAACGGCAGCAGGATGAGGATGTTCATCAGCGCATCCAGCCGCGGGAAGTGGTAATGCACCACAAACAGCAATGGCAGGATCAGCACCACCGACAACAGCAGCGCGCCGACGCACACCAGCAGCGACTGGCCGAAGGCGGCCAGAAAGCGCGGCTCGCTCCACAGCGCCACGTACCATTTGAAAGTCAGGCCGCTGGGCAACAGGCTCGCCGACCAGCTGGTCGACAGCGAGTAGAGCAGGGTGCCGGCCAGCGGCAGCAGCAGGATCAGAAACAGCAGGTAGACCACGGCGCGGTGGTACCAGCCGCCAGGGCGGGATTCAGCGCGCATGGTAGCTCCTCTTCAACAGCCATTGATGAACCACCGTGACCAGCGTCATCAGCCCCACCAGCACCATCGCCAGGGCGCTGGCCAGGTTCGGGTCGAGGCTGATGTCGCCCGCCACCAGCGCCGCGATGCGGATCGGCAGCACGTTGAAGTTGCCCGTAGTCAGTGCATAGACCGTGGCGTAGGCACCGAGGGCATTGGCCAGCAGAATCACGAAGGTGCCGAGCAGCGCCGGGGTCAGCACCGGCAGGCCGATGTGCCGCCAGAATTGCCAGTGGCTGGCGCCGAGCAGCGCCGCGGATTCGCGCCAGTCTTCACGCAGGGCGTCGAACGCCGGGTACAGCAGCAACACGCCGAGCGGGATCTGGAAGTAGGTGTACACCAGGATCAAGCCGGTCTTGGAATAGATGCTGAAGTCTTCGAGCAGGCCGATCTGCTTCAGCAGCAAGGTCAGTGCGCCGTTGAAGCCGAGCAGAATGATGAAGGCGAAGGCCAGCGGCACTCCGGCGAAGTTGCTGGTCATGTTGGCGAAGGCACTGACGAAGTCGCGCAGCTTCGAGTCGACCTGGCGCAGCGAATAGGCGCCAAGGGTGGCGATGATGATGCCGAACAGGCTCGACCAGAAGCTGATCTCCAGGCTGCGCTGCAGCGCCTGCAGATAAAACTTGGAGGCGAACACCTTGCTGAAGTTGTCCAGGCTCCAGCCGCCCTCGGCCTGCACGCTGTGAATCGCCACCCAGCCCAGCGGCGCGATCTGGAACACCAGAAAGAACAGCGCGAACGGCAGCAGGCAGAGCATGGCCAGGTAGCGCCCGCGGGTGCCGGCCTTCACGACAGCAGCTCGCGGCAAACGCTTTTGTCATGGGCGGCGCCGAGCAGCTCGCAGATTGTTCCGCACAGCTCGGTCTGTAGCGGCTTGGCATTCTGGTCGAGGCTGAAGGCGCTGCCGAAGACGAACAGCGGCACCTCGCGCTCCTCGGCCAGCAGGCCATTGTGCGAGCGGTCGTTGTTCATGCCATGGTCGGCGGTCACCAGCACCTGGTAACCCTCTTCGAGCCAGCGCGGCAGGTAGTCGGCCAAGAGGATGTCGGCACCGCGCGCGGCATTGCGGTACTGGCTGCTGTCGAGGCCATGACGATGGCCGGCATCGTCGATGTTCATCGGGTGTACCAGCAGGAAATTCGGGGCGTGGCGGCGGCGCAGGTACTCGGCGTCGGCCAGCAGGTGCGAGTCGGGGTAGTGATCGGCGTAGTAGAACAGCCCGTGCTGGATCGGCAGCTTTGGCGCATGGGTATGGCGGTCGCGCAGCGGGTCGAACGGCGAGCGATTGTACAGCTCGCTCATCCAGTGATAGGCCGCAGCCGCAGTGCCCAGGCCTGCCTCGCGGGCGTAGTGAAACACGCTGCGCTGGTTGGACAGGCGGTTGACGTTGTTGTGGACGATGCCGCTTTCCAGCGGTGGTACGCCGGTGAGAATACACTCGTAAAGCGGCCGCGACAGCGACGGCAGCTCGCACTGGACCCGGTACAGCGCAGCGCGGTCAGCCTCGACGTAAGCGTGCAGGTGGCCCATCGCATGGTGGGCGACCTCGTGGTTGAGGCCGTCGAGCAGGACCAGAATGACGTTGTGTTGCATGGAGACTCCACGGCAGGTGGATCACACGGTGGGGTTGCCCTCTGCCCCGCTGTTACGGTGCAGAGAGCTGTTCAGAGCATTACCCAAGCAAGCGTCATTCCATCTCGATGATGACCTGCTCCTGCCATTTTTGCGGCAGCGCCTTGGAGGTGGTCTCCCAGGCTGTGGCGTCCTTGATTGGCTGGGCCGGCGCGTACTGCTCATTGGGCAGCAGCTTGGCCTGTACATCAGCCGGCAGCTTCAGGTGCTCGGCACGGATCGGCCGCGCGTGGCCGTTGGCCAGGTTGATCTGGCCGGCGTCGCTGAAGATGTATTCGCGAGCCAGCTTGGCCGCGTTGGGGTTTTTGGCGTACTTGTTGATGATGGTGGTGTAGCCCGAGGTAATCGAGCCGTCAGCCGGAATCAACACCTCGAAGCGCTCAGGGTCGATCTGCTGGCGGTAGCTCAGGCCATTGAAGTCCCAGACCACGCCGACTTCCACTTCGCCTTTCTCCAGGGTCTGGATGGTCGGGTTGGCCAGCGACAGGCGTTTCTGCTGAGCCAGTTTGGTGAACAGCTGCAGGCCTGGCTCGATGTTGCGTTCATCACCCTTGTAGGCGATGGCCGCGGCGAGCACGCCGTTGGCCGCTTGGGCTGCGGTGCCGACGTCACCGATGGCGACCTTGTACTTGCCCTTCTCGAGGTCGTGCCAGGTTTTCGGCCGCTCGCCTTCCTTGACCAGCTGCTTGTTGATGATGAAAGCAATGGTGCCGGTGTAGGCCAGCGCCCAGTGGCCGTCCTGGTCCTTGGCCCAGGTCGGTACCTGATCCCAGGTGCTTGGCTTGTACGGCTGGCTCACGCCCTTGGCCACGGCGATCGGGCCAAAGGCGGCACCGACGTCACCGATGTCGGCGCTGGCGTTGTCCTTTTCCGACTCGAACTTGGCGATTTCCTGCGCCGAGCTCATGTCGGTGTCCATGTGCTTGAGGCCGTACTTGCTGGCCAGGTCATCCCAGGTAGCTTTCCAGTTGGCCCACGCATCGGGCATACCCACGCTATTCACCGCGCCTTCCTTGCGGGCTGCATCTTCCAGTGTCTTGAGGTCGTCGGCGGCCATTGCCGAGGTGCACAGGGCGATGGCCGAACCGAGCAATGACGCCATGAAAAACTGTTTCATCCGAAGCTCCTTGGGTGGGAATGCCTTGCAGGCGATATGAGGATGCAAACCGTGCGCGTGACGTAAGTGGTCTAGGTCAGCAAACCTTGCGCCAAGGTAGGCCGCCAGCGTGACAGTTTGATGTAGGTCAGCGCCTTGGCCGGCCTACCGGGATGCCTGAAAATACAGCGTAGACCAGATCCCGTGCCTTGATTCGCCTGGCCTGATGCATTTTCAATGTCACCCTTGAGGGGGCTTCTGTAACCGGATGTTCATGGCCTGTGCCTAGGCTTGCACTATTCTCCAGTTGCCCTGTTGTGGGGCTGGACTAGTCCAGATAGGTAACCTTTGATGCAAGCGACGCCAGCGCGCGCGGTAACAGTCATCTGTCATGCCCTGCAGGAGCAGATCGAACACGGCCTGCTGGCGCCGGGCGGCAAACTGCCGGCCGAGCGCAAGCTCAGTGAAGTCTTCGCCACCACGCGCATCACCCTGCGCGAGGCACTGCTGCAGCTGGAGGCACAGGGCTTGATCTATCGCGAAGAGCGCCGTGGCTGGTTCGTTGCGCCGCAGCGGTTAAGCTATGACCTGATTGCCCGTAGCCACTTCCACGCGATGGTTCGCGAGCAGGGGCGGGTACCGACCACCGAGCTGTTGTCGGCGCGCCTGCAGCCGGCCTCGGCGGCGATCTGCGCGCGCTTGCGCCTGCCGGGGTTGTCCAGCGTGGTGCAGATCTGCCGGGTGCGGCGGATTGACGGGCGCGCGGTGCTGTATACCGAGCACTACCTGGCGCCAGCGTACTTCCCGCAGATTCTCGAGCAGGACCTCAGTCAGTCGCTGACCGAGATCTACGCTCGCGAGTATCAGATTGAATATGGCCGGGTCTGCTTCGAGATCCTGCCCACCGCGTTGCCTCTGGCCGCCGCCAGTGCGCTGAAGATCTCAGCGGGCAGCCCGGGCTTGCAGGTGACCCGGGTCAACTGCGATCAGCATGATCATCTGATCGACTGTGACCTGGAGTACTGGCGCCATGATGCAGTGCGGATCAGGGCCGAGGCGGGCTAGCTTGAACAGTCAACGGGTCGGCGGCGCTGTTGGTGCATCCTGGGCAACCGCTTCGCTCAGCCCGCCGCCACCGGCCGTGACCACCTGCACCGACAGCCGCGGCATCGCCAGGTCGAGGCCGGCTGCGTCAAGTTGGCGTTTGAGCGCCAGGTTGAACGCCCGCGACACTTCCCACTGCTTGATCGGCGCAGTCTTGAAGCGCGCCCGCAGGATCGCCTGGCCGGCCTCGAAGCTTTCCACCCCTTGCAACTCCAGTGGCGACCAGATGTTGCGGCGCATCAGCGGGTCGCTGCGCAGGGTCTGGCCGACCTCACGGATCAGGGTGATGGCCTTGTCGATACTCATGCCGTGAGGCACGGCCACGCGGAAGATCGCGTAGCCGAACTCACGCGAGTAGTTCTTGATGCTCTTGATTTCGCTGAACGGGATGGTATGCACGATGCCATCGATATCGCGCAGGCGCACGGTGCGGATGGTCAGGCCCTCGACGGTGCCCAGGTGGCCGCCGACTTCGACATAATCGTCGATGGCCAGTGAGTCTTCGATGATGATGAACAGCCCGGTGATCAGGTCGGCGACCAGCGACTGCGCACCAAAGCCGATGGCCAGGCCGATGACACCGGCACCGGCCAGCAGCGGCGTGACGTTCATGCCCATGTTGGCCAGGGCGACAATCACCGCAATGATGAAGATAGCCACGAACATGACGTTGCGGATCAGCGGCATCATGGTCTGCGCGCGGGCGTTGGCCAGGCCACGGCGCGAGCGCACCAGCGCATGATGCACCGCCGTGTCGGCGAGGATCCACACCAGCCAGGCGGCGATCAGGGTACCGGCCAGGCCGAGCAGACGCAGGCTGACGTCATGCCCTTCGCCCTCGGCAAAGCCGATCATCGACAGGCCCCAGACGCGCAGGCCAAGCTCGATGAACACCAGCCAGATCAGCACATGCAGCAGGGCGTAGCCAAAGTTGCGCAAGCGCTCGGCATACACCGCCTGACGGCGATTGATCCGCTTCGGGTTGGCCGCGTGGCGGCGCACCAGGCCATTGACCACCATGCACACCACTACCAGTACGGTACACATCAGCGACTGGCGCAGGGCAGTGCTGGTATCGCCAGCGGAAACGAAGGTGGCCACCAGCGAGATCGCCACCAGAATCATTGCCGGAATGAACCAGAAGCTGCCGAGAATCTCGATGGTGTCACTCAGGGTGCGCCGGTTCAGCCGACGCGACAGTGGCTGGTTGCGAATCAGGTGGGCAATCGGGCGGCGGAAGCGCAGCACGAACAATCCGGTGCACAGCGCCGCCAGCACGTTGGCCAGGGTCGCCAGAGCGTGGGCCAGATGGGTGCCCAGCGCTGCGGTCAGGCGCGGGTCGTTCATCGCTTCGCCAAACGCCGCGAAACTGCCGATCAGCCACAGTGGGCGAAACGCCTGATGCCGCAGAATATGCAGGGCGCGGTGGCGGTGCGGGCCATCGAGCAGGGAGAAGGCAATCACGCAGATCGCCGAGAAGCAGGTGCCCACTACCAACGCGTAAGCCAGCACCATCGCCATCGATTTGCCCAGCGAGGGGGGCAGGGCGAAGCTCAGGTAGACGGTGATGATCAGTGCCACCAGCCACGGCCCCAGTTTGCGCAAGGCAAACAACACCAGGTCACCGGTGCGCGGGTGTTGCGGCAGCTCAGCCTTGAGACCGAAGCGCAGGCGCACGCGCTGGCCGATCCAGTTGAACAGCATGGCCAGCAAGCTCCACACCGCAATCACAGCCGCGAAGCCGAACAGAATCGCCGGCCACTGCTGCACCGGCACGATCAGCGCGCTGAGCTCATCCTGGGCCTGATTGATTTCCAGCGACCAGCGCCGAAACGGGCTTTCATCGCCGCTGAACTGCTTTTCAATGTCATGCAGGGCGCCGCTGATGAGCCCGAGCACGCCTTGTTCCGGGTTGGCCTGGGTCTGTTTGCTGGCATCACGGAGTTTTTTCAGGTCGGCCAGCAGCTTGCTGCGTTGCTGGTCGTTTTCGAGGTTCTTGATCACCTCGTCCAGCGACTTGGCCAGCGGCTCGCTGGCTTGCGGTTGTGCCGGCGCGCTCGAGCCGAGCAGGCCGGGAATGCCGGCGGCATAGCTCGGCGTGATGAACAGCAACAGCAGCAGGGTCAGGCAACGCAGGAAGACAGGCACCGGAAAAACTACCTCAGGACAATCGATCGACCGAGTGTAGAGGTTTATGTGGGCAGTTTCTCGAGGATCTTCCAGCACATGATGCCGAAAATGCCCAAGGTGCCGATCCACATCATCAGCACCCCGGCGTTGCGCTCGCGCAGGCTGAAGCCGATGGTCAGCAGCATCAGGAACAGAAATACCGGAACGAACAACGAGAGAAAGGGCGACATGCGACAGAATCCTTCTGCGGGGTAACTGGATAGCCACTATGCATCCAGCATAGCGGCTGCGCCGAGGGTGGCCATTGACCCTCGGCAGGTTGCCTTCAAGGCAGTTCGCGGGTGCGGTAGAACGCGCTCAGAACCTTGACCAGGTGAGCCAGGTCATGGCTGCCGCACAGCTCGCGGATCGAGTGCATGGCAAAGGTCGGCAAGCCGATGTCGACCGTGCGCACACCCAGGTGGCTGGCGGTGATCGGGCCAATGGTCGAACCACAACCCATGTCGCTGCGCACCACAAAGCTCTGCACTGGTACTTCTTCAGCCATGCACAGGTGGCGGAAGAACCCGGCGGTTTCGCTGTTGGTGGCGTAGCGCTGATTGTTGTTGACCTTGATCACCGGCCCGGCATTGAGCTTGGGCCCATGATTACCGTCGTGCTTGTCGGCGTAGTTGGGGTGCACGCCGTGGGCGTTGTCGGCCGAGATCATCAGCGAACGCTGGATCACGCGAACGTACTCGTCGCCATCCGGCAGCAGGCGCTGCAGGGTTTGTTCGAGCATTGGGCCGTCGGCGCCGCAGGCCGAGCTGGACCCGACTTCTTCATGGTCGGTGCAGACCAGCACGCAGGTCTCGTCGCTGTCGGTTGCCAGCATCGCCTGCAGGCCGGCATAGCACGACAGCAGGTTGTCGAGGCGGGCGCCGGCGATGAAGTCACCATTGAGGCCGATCAGGGCCGCGTCCTGGGTGTCGTAGAAGCTCAGCTCGTAGTCGAGCACCACGTCGGCATTCAGTTCGTGTTCGCGGGCCAACTGCTCGGTGAGCACAGCGCGGAAATCGACCCGCTCGTCACCGGCCACCTGGGCGATGATTGGCGGCAGTTCGAGCTGGGCATTGATCGGCCAGCCTTCGTTGGCGGTGCGATTGAGATGGATCGCCAGGTTGGGGATCACCGCGATCGGCAGCTTGAAGTCGACCAACTGGCTTTCGACCTTGCCATCACGGCGGAAGGTCACCCGCCCGGCCAGCGACAGGTCGCGGTCGAACCACGGCGCCAGCAGCGCGCCGCCGTAGACTTCGACGCCCAGCTGCAAAAAGCCGTGGCGCTGCAGTTCAGGCTGCGGCTTGACTCGCAGGCACGGGCTGTCGGTGTGCGCGCCAACCATGCGGATACCGCTCAGCAGCGGTGATAGCGAACCGAGCTTGATCGCGATCAGCGACGAGTCGTTGCGGGTCAGGTAGTAACGCCCGCCAGGCACGGTGGCCCAGCTGTCACGCTCGTCGAGGCGCTGAAATCCAGCGGCTTCGAGGCGCTGGACCAGGCTTGCCGTGGCGTGGAAGGGCGTCGGGGAGGCCTTGAGGAATTCGATCAGGCCCTGGTTCAAAACATCGCGCATAGTTCACTCCAGACAGCAATGGCGCGAGTTTAACGCAGTTCTGCGACGTTTTGTGTCGGCGCACAG
Organism: Pseudomonas sp. NPDC088322; assembly: GCF_044740745.1. Taxonomy (NCBI): domain Bacteria; kingdom Pseudomonadati; phylum Pseudomonadota; class Gammaproteobacteria; order Pseudomonadales; family Pseudomonadaceae; genus Pseudomonas; species Pseudomonas sp. NPDC088322. The sequence goes on from NZ_JBIURK010000004.1 coordinate 121,354, forward strand.
CGACTTCAGAACGGAGCCGGGCACTCGAACTTCAAGCGCTCACCGCTGACCGGATGGGTAAAGCTGAGCATGCTCGCGTGCAGGCATAGCCGCTCATGGGCGGCCAGCGCCTCCGGGTTGGCGTACAGCCGGTCGCCGAGCAGCGGATGGCCGATCGACAGCATGTGCACGCGCAGTTGATGCGAGCGGCCGGTGATCGGCGTCAGCTCGACCCGGCAATAGTCGCCACAGCGCTCGACGATGCGCCAGAAGGTCAGTGCATGCTTGCCTTGCTCGTGGTCGACCACATGCCGCGGTTTGGTCGGCGGGTCATAGCGCAGTGGCAGGTCGATGCTGCCGCTGTCCAACGCCGGCTGGCCCCAGCACAGTGCGGTGTAGGCCTTTTCGGTTTCGCGATCATGAAACTGGCGCGACAGTTCTCGATGACTGTCGGCATCCCGAGCGAGCAGGATGATCCCCGAGGTTTCCCAATCGAGGCGATGCACGATCAGCGCTTCCGGGTAGCCGTTTTCCTGCAGGCGGGTGATCAGGCAGTCCTTGTTGTCGTCGGCGCGGCCCGGCACCGAAAGCAGCAGGGTCGGCTTGTTGATGACCAGGACAGCGTCGTCCTGATGAAGGATGTGCACGTTCGACAGGGGCATTGTTGCGTCTTCTCTGGAAAAACTGACAAAAGCGGCCCTGAACCGCAAAACAGCCACGGGCGGCACCAGATGTTCTGGTTGCGTCAGTGGCTGCTTCGCGGTTCAGGGCCGCTCCTGCAGGTGTGCCTGCAGCGTTGATTAACGCTCGGGCAGGGTGATGTTCAGCTCGAGGATCGAGCAGCTGCCTTGGTTCTCCAGGGCAACCACCACGTCATCGTTGCCGATATTGACGTACTTGCGGATCACCTCGACCAGCTCTTTCTGCAGCGCCGGCAGGTAGTCCGGAGTGGTGCGCTGACCGCGCTCGTGCGCCACGATGATCTGTAGACGCTCTTTCGCTACCGACGCACTGCTCTGTTTCTGTCTGCCACGAAAGAAGTCAAAAAGGTTCATGGTTTACTTGCCTCCAAACAGGCGCGCGAAGAATCCTTGCTTCGGCATTTCGATGAACCGCAACGGAAGGTTTTTCCCGAGCAGGCGGTCGATGGTGTCGCTATAGGCCTGGCCTGCATCGCTCTGATCGTCGAGGATGACCGGCACGCCTTGGTTCGAGGCTTTGAGTACGGCTTCGGACTCCGGAATCACGCCGATCAGATCTACCGAAAGGATGTCCTTGACGTCGTCGACCCCGAGCATCTCGCCTTTGCTTACGCGCTCTGGGTGGTAGCGGGTGATCAGCAAGTGTTCCTTGATCGGGTCTTCATTACGCTCGGCGCGGCGCGACTTGCTCGCCAGCAGACCGAGCATACGATCCGAGTCACGTACCGAAGACACTTCCGGGTTGGTCACAATGATCGCTTCGTCAGCGAAGTACATGGCCAGGTGGGCGCCCTTTTCAATACCGGCAGGGGAGTCGCAGACCACGTATTCGAAGTCTTTCTTCAAGTCCATCAGGACCTTCTCGACGCCTTCCTGAGTCAGCGCGTCCTTGTCGCGGGTCTGGCTGGCAGCCAGCACGAACAGGTTCTCAAGGCGCTTGTCCTTGATCAGTGCTTGCTGCAGGTTGGCTTCGCCATTGACCACGTTGACGAAGTCATACACCACGCGACGCTCGCAGCCCATGATCAGGTCGAGGTTACGCAGGCCGACGTCGAAGTCGACGATGACAGTCTTGTGCCCGCGCAGGGCCAGGCCGGTACCGATGGCGGCGCTGGTGGTGGTCTTGCCCACACCCCCTTTGCCGGAAGTAACCACGAGAATCTTGGCCAAGGTGTTTCACCCCTAAATAAAATAGTCGGGACAGCAGTCCCTGAAAAAGCACAAAACGGCAACGATGAAAAAGTTGCTCTAAAAATGCCGCAAGTATCCGTTAAAGCCGGGTGATGTTCAACACATCGCCAGACAGGCTGACCTGTACCCCCGAACCCCACAGTGGGTCGCGGCGCAGGTCTTCGCAGACCCGGTACTGACCGGCAATCGAGACCAGCTCTGCGGTCATCTGCTGGCAGAAGATGCGCGCCTTGGTGTTGCCCTTGATCCCCGCCAGGGCCCGACCACGCATTGCGCCGTAGACATGGATGTTGCCATCGGCAAGAAGTTCCGCACCCGGGCTGACCGATGTGGTCACCACCAGGTCACCGCCCTGGGCGTAGATCTGCTGGCCACCGCGCACCGGCGTGGTGATGATCCGGGTCGGCCGCACTTCCGGCTCGGCGGGTACCACGGGCGCCGGTTCTGGCTCGGGCTTCTTGACTTCCGGCTCAGGCTCCAATGGCCGCTCGCGGGCACCGGACGGCGGCAGCACGGGCAGGTCGATGGCAATCGCCGCAGCGATGTCTTCGATACGGTTGGCGCGGATCGCCAAAGTGCGCAGGCCATGGTGGCGGCAGATGCGCATCAGCCCGGGCAAATCGATGGCGCCTTCGCCGGCCGGCAGTTTGTCCAGCGCCAGCACCAATGGTGTATTGCTGAAGAAATTCGGTGCCAGGGCGACTTTTGCCGCCAGCTGGCGGTCCAGCGATTCAAGGTCGTTGCGCGCCAGTTCCAGAACGGTAATGGCAAGCATGCTGCCCTTGAGCTGGAACGCGGGTGCGTGTTCGGGGGTGTGGTTTGGGCTCATGGTCTGCATAGACGGCTTGTAACGGAAAAAGTGCCCTGACTTATAACGAGAACGCGGGTTGCCCGCAACCGGCGGCGATCCGTTGTAGAATGCGCGGCCTTTGTCTTTCCGGAAGCTTGAATGGAACGCCCGCGTTTTCGTCGTTATTTTCTCCACCCGCGATTCTGGTGCCTGTGGTTGGGCCTGGGGCTGCTGTGGCTGACTGTGCAACTACCGTATCGGGCACTGCTGGCGCTCGGCCGTGCGCTGGGCGCGGTGATGTATCGCTTTGCCGGCGAGCGTCGGCGCATCGCTGCGCGCAACCTCGAGCTGTGCTTCCCTGAGCTTTCCGCCGACCAACGGCTGCGGTTGCTCAAAGAAAACTTCGCCTCCACCGGCATCGCCTTCTTCGAAATGGCCATGAGCTGGTGGTGGCCAAAGGCCCGGCTGGCGCAGCTTGCGCATATCGAAGGCATCGAGCACCTGCAGGCCGCCCAGCGCGATGGCCAGGGCGCGATTCTGATGGCGGTGCACTTCACCACCCTGGAAATCGGCGCCGCACTGCTCGGCCAGGTGCACACCATCGACGGCATGTACCGCGAGCATGGCAATCCGCTGTTCGACTTCATCCAGCGCAGTGGCCGCGAGCGGCATAACCTCGATTCGCTGGCGATCGAGCGCGAGGACGTGCGCGGCATGCTCAAGCTGCTGCGCAGCGGCCGCGCGATCTGGTACGCACCGGATCAGGACTACGGCGCCAAGCAGAGTGTGTTCGTGCCGCTGTTCGGTATCCCGGCGGCAACGGTTACCGCCACCACCAAGTTTGCCCGTCTGGGCAAGGCGCGGGTGATTCCGTTCACTCAGCGCCGGCTTGAGGATGGCAGCGGTTACCGTTTGGTTGTGCATCCACCGCTGCAGGACTTCCCGGGCGAGACCGAGGAGGCCGACTGCCTGCGCATCAACCAGTGGGTCGAGAGCGTGCTGCGTGAATGCCCGGAGCAGTACCTGTGGGCGCATCGCCGCTTCAAGTCCCGCCCTGAAGGCGCGCCACGGCTGTACGACAAGAAGCAGCGCTGACGCCAGCACATCCAGGGAGGATCAAATGACTGCAACCACGGGCCTGATTCTCTCTGGCGGCGGTGCCCGCGCGGCTTATCAGGTGGGGGTGCTGGCAGGTATTGCCGAGTTGCTGCCGCCTGGCGCGGCCAACCCGTTCCCGGTGATCGTCGGCACCTCGGCCGGGGCCATCAATGCGGTGACGCTGGCCAGCGGTGCAACTCGTTTTGCCGAATCGGTGCAGCGCCTGACCGCCTTCTGGCAGAACTTCAGCAGCCACTTGGTGCTGCGCAGCGACTGGCCCGGGGTGATTCGCCAGGCCAGTCGCTTCGTCAGCCACAGCTTGCTGGGTGTTGGCGGCGACGTGCCGGTGGCGTTGCTCGATAGCAGCCCGCTGCGTGGCTTGTTGCAAGCGCACCTGCATCTTGACGGCATTGGCGAGGCGCTGGCCAGCGAGCAATTGCGGGCCGTGGCCGTCACCGCCTTTGGCTACGACTCGGGCCAGGCAGTGACCTTCTATCAAGGCGGCGAGACCATTCAGCCATGGCTGCGCCACCGCCGGATTGGCGTGCCAACCGCGCTCAGCATCGAGCACTTGCTGGCCAGCTCGGCGATCCCTTTGCTGTTTGCCCCGGTCAAGCTTGGCGACGAATACTTTGGCGATGGTGCGGTGCGCCAGTCGGCGCCGATCAGCCCTGCCTTGCACCTGGGCGCAAGCCGGGTGCTGGTGGTCGGCGTCAGCGGCAACCCGCAACGGCCGGCGCCGCCGTTGCCCAGCCAGCGTCTGTTCAGCGGTCGCCAGCCAAGTCTGGCGCAGATCGGCGGGCACATGCTCAACAGCACCTTCATCGACAGCCTGGAAGACGACATCGAGCTGTTGCAACGGCTCAATCACCTCAGCCACCTGCTGCCGGCGCATTTGAATGCGCGGGCGCTGGGCCTGGCACCGATCGAGGTACTGGTGGTTGCGCCGAGCCAGCCGCTGGATGAAATCGCCGCTCGCCATCGACGCCAGCTGCCGGCGGCCTTGCGCATGTTCCTGCGTGGGCCGGGGGCGACTCGTACCAGTGGGGCAGGGGTGTTGAGCTATTTGCTGTTCGAGGCGAGTTATTGCAGCGAGCTGATCGAGCTTGGCCGGCGCGATGCCCTGGCCAAGCGTGGGGCGCTGAGTCGTTTTCTCGGCTTGTGAGTTTTGGGGCCGCAAAGCGGCCCCAAATATGCTGATTACTCGGCGATCTGCAGTTTGCGCGCCTGGGTGTAGACGTAGCGCACCTTCTCGTATTCGAACGGCGAATTCAGCTGGCCATAACGGAAGGCAGTGGTGTAGCGCTTGTCCACAGCCCGTAGGAACAGAATCTCCGGGTGATCGCTGGTGAAATTGGCCATGTCCAGGTAGTTGATCGACTGTTCGCCGGCGTAGTCCACCACCACCCCGGTGGTGTCGCGCAGGTTCGATGGGCCGAGGATCGGCAGCATGATGTACGGCCCGTCGGGTACACCATAGAAGCCCAGGGTCTGGCCGAAGTCTTCACTCTGGCGCGGCAGGCCCATCTTGGTCGCCGGGTCCCACAGGCCGCCGACACCGATGATGGTGTTGAACATCAGCCTTGCAGTGATCTTCGCCGACCGCTCGGCCTTGAGCTGCAACACGCTGTTGAACAGGTTGGGCACATCGCCAAGGTTGCTGAAGAAGTTGCTCACCCCGGTACGCACGAAGCGCGGCGTGATCGCGGTATAACCGTCGACGGCAGGCAGCAGCACCCACTGATCGAAGCGATAGTTGAAGTGGTAGATGCGCCGGTTCACCGACTCCAGCGGATCGTAGACATTCAGCGCGGTCAGGGTCGAGCGTTCGAACTCACGCTGGTCCAGCCCAGGGTTGAATTTGAGCGAGCGCAACGGGTCGAGAAAGCCATCGCTTTGCTCGACCGGCGCATCGGCCACGTTGGCATCGATCACGCTGGTACGCGGCGCGATCTCCTCGGCCTGGGCATACCCGGCGGCGAGCAAAGCGGTGACGAGCAGCAGTCGTTTAACCACGGAAGAACTCCAGCATGGCGTCGCTGTTGACGCGGTAATTGAGGTTGCCGCAATGGCCGCCGTGCGGGTACAGGGTCAGCCGATCGCCAAATACTTTACGCAGAAAACCGATATCGCCAGGGCCGAGGATCAGGTCGTCGGCATTGTGCATGACGGCAATCTTCGGGCTTTTGCTCAGGTAGCCTTCAAGGGCGTACAGGCTGGCTTGATCGACCAGTTGCAGCACGCTGCCACCGTCGGTGCGCACGCGCCACATCGGGATCACCTGCTCGGTCAGGTAGCACTCGAAGTCGCACTGCAGGGCGCGCTTGAACGCCGGGGTCAAGCTGGTGCCTTCGGTGATCGGCTGCTTTGGCGGGGTAATCAGGCCGCGGCGGTTGATCAGGTCGGAGGTAAAGGCAATGTCGGCCGCCGAGAAGCGGAACGAAGTGCCGATCAGCATCGCCATTTGCTCGTTGGACAGGTGCTCGCGCGAGCGCTGGAAGTCATACAGCAGCGCGTCGTTGAGGTCGATGTAGCCCTTGTCCTGGAAGTAACGGGTGAGCTTTTCCAGCATCAGTTCGTAGAACGTGGTGCTGCGGTCGATGCCCTTGACCTGGGTCTGCACCAGCTTGTCGAGGTTGCTCACCGAGGTGTAGAGGTTGACCGGCGGGTTGAGCAGCAGCACGCGCTTGAAGTTGAAGCTGCGCCGGGTTTCGTCCAGATGGCTGACAAACGCCGCATCGAGGGCGCCGAGGCTGTAGCCAGTGAGGTAAAAGTCCTTGATCGGCAGGCGCGGGTGCTGCGCGCGCACCGCCTGCATGACCCGGTACAGGTCCTCGGCATCTTCTTTGGTCACGCCTGGGGTGGCGAAGCGCGAGGCGGCGCTCATAAAGTCCCAGCTGGTCGGCGACGACAGCTGCACGACATGGAAGCCAGCCTGGTAGTAGAGCTTTTTCAGGTATTCGTTGGTCGAGCTGCTGTAGGGCGCGCCGGTGCCGGCAATGATGAAGATCAGCGGCGCTTCGTGGTCCTGGCGGGCCATGCGGTACTTGAGCTTTTTTACCGGCCAGAAGTTGTCCGGCAGGGTGAACTCACGCTCCGGACGCAGGGTGAGGCTGTAGTCGGCCTGGGTGATGTCATCATCACTGGGCAGCGTCGGCCGCAGTTCAGGCGGGGTGGTGGCAATCGTCGCCTCGAACGGGTTGGTTAAGGGAAAGCCATAGCTGGCGGCGTCGATATCCCGCGCCGAGGCGGCCGCAGCCATAAGCAAGCCACCCAGAAGGGCAGCGAGGCGCAGTGATCGAAGCATTGAATCCCCCAGAATATTCGGCAAGGCATGACGGTACGCAGGCTCTGACCACGGCCCAGCAGGCAAAGTTGCCGGGTGTATGGCCATTTGTTATGCCAGTTTTTACCGCGCCAGTGAATAGTGCGGTAACAATCGCTCTGTGCAACATAGCGGCTGCCGGGAAATCTTGCCTTGCACAGATGTCGCCAGTGATTATGCTGGCGTTTGTTTACATTTGCCCGGAGATCTTCATGCCTCGTTCATTGCCCGTCATTGTCCTGCTGCTGTGCCTGCCGTTGTGGCTGGCGGCCAGCTATGGCGTGCGCTACGGGCTGATGGAGGACGGCCAGTGGGTTGGCCTGTGCGGCGTACCTGCGCAGTATTGGCAATGCCAGGTGCGCTCGCTGCTGGGCCTGGCGATTCATTTTCAGCTGATTGCCTGGCTGGCTGTGGCCCTGAGCGTGCTCGCGCAACTGCTCAAGGGCCGCGCCGGCTGGTATCTGGCCGCAGTCGGCTTGCTGTTCGGGCTCAGCGCGCTGGTGCTGTATACCGCCAGTATCGCCGTGTTCGCGGTGGTCCTGGCCGGCTTGCGCCTGGTGCGTCAGGCACAAGGCGCCAGGCTGGCATGAAGGTCAGCGCTTACGCAAACTGCGCCACAACGCGCCGACCATCAGTACGCTGACCACTGCCCAGGCCCAGGCTTGCTGGTTGGCCAGCCCTTCACGGTACAGCTGTGGCAGCACCCCGGCGCCGATGATGAATGCCAGCAAGGCCACCTCGGCCCGACGCGCCACGACTGGTCGCAGCAAGTACACCAGCGCCGGCAACAACAACGAGGCAGTCGGGAAGCTGCGATAGCGCGGCTCGAAGACCATCGCCAGCATGCTCACTGCAGCGGCGAAACCCGCCGCCAGCAGCAGCCAGCCGGCGCGCGCTTCAAACCAGGCAAACAGCCGCTCACGCCAACCCTGGCGCTGCGCCAAGGCCAGCAGGGCGTGGGCCAGCACCAGCAGGTTCAGGCCTGCCAGCAACACTGCCCACAGCCATTCGCCGGCAAAGCGTGCGTTGGTCCGCATCAATTCGCCCCATAAGCCAAGGCTGGCAGCACCAATCGCTGCAAGCAACGGCAGCAGCAGTGCGGCCCGGGCATTGACCGGGCGCCCGGCAAACAGCAGTGCCGCCAGCAGCAACAGCGCACTCGCCGCCAACCACTGTGGCCACAGAGCCAGGTTGCTGACCGGCCCTTCGAGAATGCCTTTATCCTGCCGGTCGGCGTCGTACAACCCCCAGTAACCGCCCACCGCACCTTCGCTGGCACGCTTCCAGGGCTGGTCGAAGGCTTCGATCAGGTTATAGCTCCAGTCGTTCTGCTCTGCCATCGCTACAAAACCGCGAATGAAGCGTGCCTCGTTGACCCGGCTGGGCAGCGCGGTTTCACGCTGGCGGCCTTCGCTGGGCCAGCCGGTCTCGCCGATCATGATCTGCTTGGGCGCAAAACGGGCGCCGAATACCTGGCGCACCTCGGCGACATGGGCCAATGCCTGGTCGATGCTACGTGGGTCATCTTCCCAGTACGGCAGCAGGTGAATGGTCAGGAAGTCTACTGCCGGCGCGATCTGTGGATGCTGCAGCCAGAATTCCCAGACATCGGCGTAGGTCACTGGCACCGTGACCTGGGCCTTGACCCGCTTGATCAGCTCGGCCAGGCGCTCGCCGGTGACTTCCTTGCGCAGCAGGGTCTCGTTGCCGACGATAACCGCACTGACCACATCGGGGTTGGCATTGGCGGCGGCAATAAGCAATGCGACTTCCTTGTCACTGTCGACCGGATTGGCATTCACCCACGCGCCGAGCATGACTTTCAGGCCATGCTTGCGCGCCAGCGCCGGGATCGCCTCAAGACCGGTCATCGAATAGGTGCGGATGCACTGAAAACGTTCGGCCAGCAGGGCCAGATCGGCGTCCATCCGCGCCGGGCGCAGGCGAAACGGCTGGTCGAACGGCGATTGGTCCTTGTCGAACGGGGTGTACGAGGCGCACTGCAGTTTATGCGTCGGGCTGGCGGCGTCGGGCAGCAGCACCGGCTTGCCCAGCCCGTACCAGAGCGCGCCCAGCCCGGCGAGGGCGAGCAGGCAGGCGAATACAAAGAGTGGCAGCAGATTGCGGGCGGAGCGGGGCATCGGGCGGTCCATCGTCAGGCGCAAAGGGCTAGATGATAGCCGCAAATCGCCGGCGCCAACGCATTGGCATGCAAGGATCGCGCAGGCCAATGTCGGCCGATGGCGCTAATGGCCAAGTGCTGTCGCATCTGGTTAAGGTAGAGGTCGCGGCTGGAGCAGGTCGCGCTTTGTTGCAGGTTGATGATGCTATCTCCGAGACCTGACGAGGGGATGCATTGATGAACATGCGACGTATGCTGGGGGTGGGGTCCGCCCTGTTGTTGGCCATGAGCGCTGGGCAGGCCATGGCTAAAGAAGTAAGCATCGGTTATGTCGATGGCTGGGCCGACAGTGTTGCGACCACCAACGTCGCCGCCGAGGTTATCAAGGAAAAGCTCGGCTATGACGTCAAGCTGCAGGCGGTAGCAGCCGGGATCATGTGGCAAGGGGTTGCCACCGGCAAACTCGATGCGATCCTCTCGGCCTGGCTGCCGGTGACCCATGGTGAATACTGGGCCAAGAACAAGGACAAGGTGGTCGACTTCGGGCCTAACTTCAAAGACGCCAAGATTGGCTTGATCGTGCCTGAGTACGTCAAGGCCAACAGCATCGCAGACCTCAAGACCGACACCAGCTTCAAACAGAAGATCGTCGGCATCGACGCAGGCTCGGGCGTGATGATCAAGACCGAGCAGGCGATCAAGGATTACGACCTGACCGGTTACAAGCTGCAGGCCAGTTCCGGCGCCGGCATGACCGCCGAACTGGGCCGCGCCGAGAAAAAGCAGGAGTCGATTGCTGTTACTGGTTGGGTGCCGCACTGGATGTTCGCCAAGTGGAAACTGAAGTTCCTCGAAGACCCGAAAGGCGTGTTTGGCGCGGCTGAAACCGTCAACAGCATCGGCAGCAAGGACCTGGAGAAAAAGGCCCCGGAAGTTGCAGCTTTCCTGAAGAAGTTCCAGTGGCAGTCCAAGGATGAGATCGGCGAAGTCATGCTGGCCATTCAGGATGGCGCCAAGCCAGAACAAGCGGCCAAGGATTGGGTCGCCAAACACCCTGAGCGCGTGGCGGAGTGGACTGCCAAGTAACGCGTTGAACGAGCCATAGCAGCATCGCCGCCCAAGGTTGAGTCGTCACCTTGGGCGCGCTGTTTTCAGCTGAAAAAGCGCTGCGCTGCCTGAGGTTTGTTACCAAAACCGCAAAACACTCTTGCATCTAAGACTAAGGTCGTCTGGTTGGCGTCCAACAGCAGCATAAAGTTACAGGTGGGTTATCCATAATCTGTGCTGCTAGGACAAAAACAATGAACGACAGCATTTACCTCTCGATACAGAACAGTCCGCGCTTCAAGGAACTGGTCAGCAAACGCGAGCGATTCGCCTGGATTCTTTCGGCAATCATGCTCGGCCTCTATTGCGGATTCATCTTGCTCATCGCCTATGGCCCGCACCTGCTCGGCGCCAAGATCAGCCCAGACTCGTCCATCACCTGGGGCATCCCCCTGGGCGTCGGCCTGATCCTTTCAGCCTTTGTGCTGACCGCCATCTATGTGCGTCGCGCCAACGGCGAGTTCGACGAACTGAACAAGGCAATTCTGGCGGAGGCCAAGCAATGATGCGACCTACCAAAACTTTGGCCGTATTGGCCTGCGGTGTCTTCGCACCCGCTGTGTGGGCGGCTGACGCGCTCACTGGCGAGGTGCAGAAACAGCCCCTGAACATGGCTGCCATTCTGATGTTCCTGGCCTTTGTGTTGTTCACCCTGGGGATTACCTACTGGGCTTCGAAGCGCAACAAGTCAGCCTCGGACTACTACGCAGCCGGCGGCAAGATCACCGGTTTCCAGAACGGCCTGGCGATTGCCGGTGACTACATGTCTGCGGCGTCCTTTCTGGGTATTTCCGCGCTGGTGTTCACCTCCGGTTACGACGGCCTGATCTACTCGATCGGCTTCCTGGTCGGCTGGCCGATCATTCTGTTCCTGATCGCCGAGCGCCTGCGTAACCTGGGCAAGTACACCTTTGCCGACGTGGCGTCCTATCGCCTCGGGCAAAAACAGATCCGCACCCTGTCGGCCTCCGGTTCGCTGGTGGTGGTAGCGTTCTACCTGATCGCGCAGATGGTCGGTGCCGGCAAGCTGATCGAGCTGCTGTTCGGCCTGGACTATCACGTTGCGGTGATTCTGGTCGGCATCCTGATGTGCATGTACGTGCTGTTCGGCGGCATGTTGGCGACCACCTGGGTGCAGATCATCAAGGCAGTGCTGCTGCTGTCCGGTGCCAGCTTCATGGCGCTGATGGTGATGAAACACGTCAACTTCGACTTCAACACGCTGTTCTCCGAAGCGATCAAGGTACACGCCAAGGGTGAAGCGATCATGAGCCCGGGTGGCCTGGTCAAAGACCCGATTTCGGCGTTCTCGCTGGGCCTGGCACTGATGTTCGGTACCGCCGGCCTGCCGCACATCCTGATGCGCTTCTTCACCGTCAGCGATGCCAAGGAAGCGCGCAAGAGCGTGCTGTACGCCACCGGCTTCATTGGATACTTCTACATCCTGACCTTCATCATCGGCTTCGGCGCGATCCTGTTGGTCAGCACCAACCCGGACTTCAAGGACGCCGCCGGCGCACTGCTGGGTGGCAACAACATGGCTGCGGTGCACCTGGCTGACGCTGTGGGTGGCAGTATCTTCCTCGGCTTCATCTCGGCAGTCGCTTTCGCCACCATCCTTGCAGTGGTTGCCGGCCTGACCCTGGCCGGTGCCTCGGCGGTGTCGCATGACCTGTATGCCAGCGTCTGGCGCAAAGGCAAGGCCAACGACAAGGATGAGATCCGGGTGTCGAAGATCACCACGATCTTCCTCGGCGTGCTGGCGATCGGGCTGGGCATTCTGTTCGAGAAGCAGAACATTGCCTTCATGGTTGGTCTGGCGTTCTCCATTGCCGCCAGCTGTAACTTCCCGGTACTGCTGCTCTCGATGTACTGGAAGAAGCTGACCACCCGCGGTGCAATGATTGGCGGCTGGCTGGGCCTGATCAGTGCCGTTGGCCTGATGATCCTTGGCCCGACCATCTGGGTGCAGATCCTCGGTCATGAAAAGGCCATCTACCCGTACGAATACCCAGCACTGTTCTCGATGCTGATTGCCTTCGTCGGTATCTGGTTCTTCTCGGTCACCGACAAGTCCAAGGAAGCGGTCAACGAGCGTGCGCTGTTCTTCCCACAGTTCGTCCGTTCGCAAACCGGCCTGGGCGCCAGTGGTGCGGTTTCTCACTAACCGCTTGACCCAATAAAAAACGCCCCGCATTGCGGGGCGTTTTTTTATTGTGCGGCTGGCAGGTCAAGCTGCCAGCGCCGGGTCATATCATGCCAAGCAGCAACAGCACCAACAGAACCACCAGGACCGCACCAATGATGCCGGACGGGCCATAGCCCCAGCTGCGCGAGTGAGGGAAGACTGGCAAGCCGCCAACCAGCAGCAGAATCAGGATGATGATGAGGATCGTGGTCATGGGCAGAATCCTTGCGTGTTTTCGTGGGGGAAGGGGCCGGGCAATCCTGGCCGCTTATATTTCCGACCTCGGCTGTTACAAGAAAATTCAATTGATTATCTGCCTTGGCGGCATGTTCGCTCATTCAGCATTTCGATAGCGCACCAGGCCCTGGCCGGCCTTGGCTAGACTCGCGCTATTGCCCACCAAACAAGGCCTGCAGCATGCACAAGCGAATGATGATTACCGGCGCCGGGTCTGGCCTCGGCCGTGAAATTGCCCTGCGTTGGGCGCGCGAGGATTGGCGCCTGGCGCTGGCCGATGTCAACGAGGCCGGTCTGCGCGAGACTCTTGAGCTGGTGCAGGCGGCTGGTGGCGAAGGTTTTGTGCAACGTTGTGACGTGCGCGACTACAGCCAGCTGACGGCGCTGGCCCAGGCCTGCGAGGAACGCTTTGCCGGCATCGACATGATCGTCAACAATGCCGGGGTTGCTTCGGGCGGGTTTTTTGCCGAGTTGTCGCTGGAGGACTGGGACTGGCAACTGGCGGTCAACCTGATGGGCGTGGTCAAAGGCTGCAAGGCGTTTTTGCCATTGCTCGAGCGCAGCCAGGGACGAATCGTCAACATCGCCTCGATGGCAGCATTGATGCAGGGGCCGGGCATGAGCAACTACAACGTGGCCAAGGCTGGGGTGTTGGCGTTGTCGGAGAGCCTGCTGGTCGAGCTGCGTCAGGTGCAGGTAGCGGTGCATGTGGTGTGCCCGTCGTTCTTCCAGACCAACCTGCTGGATTCTTTCCGCGGGCCGGACCCAGCGATGAAAGCTCAGGTGGGCAAGTTGCTCGAAGGCTCGCCAATCAGTGCTGCCGAAATTGCCGACTACATGCATGAGCGGATTGCTGCTGATGAGTTTTTGATCCTGCCGCATGAGGCGGGTCGTGCTGCCTGGAAACTCAAGTGCCAGACGCCGGAATTGTTGTATGCCGAGATGGCGGGGATGGCGGTGAAGATGCGGGCCAAGGCGCGGCAGTAGTCGGCGAGTGAGGTATGCTCGGCAGCTTTGAATCTGCACGGGCGTGGGCTGTGGTCAATTACTTCTGGTTCTTTCTTGCGGCGTTGTTCGAGATTGGCGGGTGCTATGCGTTTTACCTGTGGCTGCGGTTGGGCAAGAGTGCCTGGTGGGTGGTGCCGGCGCTGGTCAGCCTGAGTGTTTTTGGGTTGATATTGACCCGGGTCGAGGCCGCCTACGCGGGACGGGCTTATGCGGCTTATGGCGGGATCTATATTGTTTCTTCGCTGCTTTGGCTGGCACTGGTTGAGCGGGTTCGGCCGTTGGGCAGCGATTGGCTTGGGGCGCTGTTGTGTGTGGTTGGGGCCACGATCATAGTGTTTGGGCCGCGGTTGCAGCAGGGGTGAATGGGGCTTATCCGGTTGTGGGCTTATCCATTTGATTTGTATGCAGTTCTGGCCCCTTTCGCCCTTACGGCGAGTCACTTTTTTGGCAGACGCCCCAAAAAAGTAACCAAAAAAATGCTTGGCTCCACATCCGGCCCCTTCGCTTCGGTCTTGCTCCCGGGAGGACCGCGCTGTACGGCCCATCCTGGGCCGCAGCGCTTGCCGGCCATCCATGGCCGTCACCTCCCTCCGCAAGACCTGCGCTCGGCCTCCTGAGTCGCCGGTAGATCAAGAGCAAGATCAAGAGCACGCCTCGCTGCGCTGGCGCAGATCAAGAGCGGGGGCCGCTTTGCGGCCCTTCGCGGGTGAACCCGCTCCCACAGGGTTCGCGTTGGCCGGGGGTGTGTGGTCATCGTGGAGGCGAGGCTGCTGCAGCGCTGGACCAAAGGGATCAATGCTGACCTGAGACCCCTCAGAGCCCTGTGGGAGCGGGTTCACCCGCGAAGGGCCGCAAAGCGGCCCCAGCTTTTGACTGTCGCTTTTGATCTGCGCCAGCGCAGCGAGGCGTGCTCTTGATCTACCCGCGACCTCAGAAGGCCGAACGCAGGTCCTCACGGGAGCAATGCCGGAGTGAGGGAACCCCGCAGCGCAGGGGCCGTAAGTGGGAGCCAGGCCTTTTTGGTTACTTTTTGGGGCGTTTGCCAAAAAGTAACTCGCAGTAAGGGCGAAAGGGGCCAGTCCCACCCATCGATAAACCGGATAAGCCCACAATAACCCTGAAACACCCGCCCCCCAACCACCCCAAAACCACCCCAAACTTGTAGGGATTTTTACCCTCAAGCGTAGGACCGATCTATTTAGCAGAAGCAACGTTGTGTAGGCGAATGTACCCGGTGCAGTCTCCAATCTTCCCTGGAACGAGGAGGATCAAAGCATGCTGGTACTGACTCGCGAAGTTGGCCAGGTCATCGCCATCAACGATGACATCCAGATCGTGGTAGTAGCGATCGACCACGGCATCGTCCGCCTGGGCATCGACGCCCCACGCGACCTACCCGTACACCGCTGTGAAATCTACAAGCGAATCAAAGCCCGCGAAGTGCGGGAGCAGTAAAAAGGGGGACCGGCTCGCAGCCCCCACAGCATTACTCGAACAGCTCCTTGGGCACATCATGCTTGGCCAGCAGCTGGCACTGCTGGCTTTCCAGATCAAACAGGATAAACGCCTGACCCTTGGCCAACGCCTGGCGCACCCGCAGCACACGGGTTTCCAGCGGCGTGTCATCGCCGTTATCGGTGCCTTCGCGAGTCACGAAGTCCTCGATCAGGCGGGTCAGGGTTTCAGCTTCGAGTTGGTCGTAAGGGATCAGCATGGGCAACTTCGTAGATTGATCGACAATCCCGCCATGCTACGCGATTCGCGCACCACAGGCGTCACAGCTTGTTACCCAAAAGGCTGTCGACCGGCGGCACACGGGTATCGCTCTCCATCTGCGCGTCATGCTCTATCTGGTGACTGAAGCGCTCCAGCGAAGCATTGGTCGGGTTCGAATCGCTGGCAAACACCGGTGGGCTGAGCAGGTAACCCGAGAGCAGCCGGCTGAGGGTTGCCAGGCTGTCGATATGGGTCCGCTCATACCCGTGGGTGGCATCGCAACCAAACGCCACCAGCGCCGTGCGGATGTCATGGCCCGCCGTAACCGCCGAGTGCGCATCGCTGAAGTAGTAGCGGAACAGATCGCGGCGTACCGGCAGTTGCTGGTCGTTGGCAAGCTTGAGCAGGTGCCTCGACAGGTGGTAATCGTACGGCCCCGACGAATCCTGCATAGCCACGCTCACCGCATGCTCGCTGGAGGCCTGCCCAGGTGCAACCGGCGCAATGTCGATGCCGACAAATTCACTGACGTCCCACGGCAATGCACCTGCAGCACCAGAGCCAGTCTCTTCGGTGATGGTGAACAGCGGGTGACAGTCGATCAGCGGCTGCTGGCCGCTTTCCACCACCGCCTTGAGCGCAGCAAGCAGCGCGGCCACACCGGCCTTGTCGTCCAGATGGCGGGCGCTGATATGGCCGCTTTCGGTGAACTCGGGCAGGGGATCGAAGGCGACGAAGTCACCAATCGAGATCCCCAACGCCTCGCAGTCGGCGCGGGTCGCGCAGTAGGCGTCCAGGCGCACTTCAACGTGGTCCCAGCTGATCGGCATCTGGTCGATGGCGGTGTTGAATGCATGCCCGCTGGCCATTAGCGGCAACACGCTGCCGCGGAACACACCGGTGTCGGTAAAGACGCTGACCCGGCTGCCCTCGGCAAACCGGCTCGACCAGCAGCCGACCGGCGCCAGGGCCAGGCGGCCGTTGTCCTGCAACTGGCGCACGCTGGCGCCGATGGTGTCGAGGTGGGCTGATACAGCGCGGTCAGGCGAACTTTGCCGACCTTTGAGGGTGGCGCGGATAGTCCCGCGGCGGGTCAGCTCGAAAGGAATGGCCAGTTCATCCAGGCGTTCGGCGACATAGCGCACGATGGTATCGGTAAAGCCGGTCGGGCTGGGGATGGCGAGCATTTCCAGCAGGACACGTTTCAGGTAGTCCAGATCCGGTTCGGGGTGGGGTACAGACATAGTCACTCCTCGGCGGTGGGGCAGGGTGGCCTGACGCGGTTACCGCGCAGGCCCCCTGGGTGATTCAGGCTGGCGCCCGGCTGTGCGGAAACAGCAGATCGACAAAGCGCTCGGCCGTGGGTTGCGGTTCATGGTTGGCCAGGCCAACGCGCTCGTTGGCTTCGATGATCACGTAGTCGGGCTGGCTGGCATCGCCCACCATGAAGTCCAGGCCGACCACGGGAATATCCAGCGCCCGCGCCGCGCGCACGGCGGCATCGGCCAGGGCCGGATGCAAACGTTCGGTGACATCTTCGAGAATGCCGCCGGTGTGCAGATTAGCCGCACGGCGTACCGCCAGGCGCTCGCCTGCCGGCAGAATATCGCCGTACTCATGACCTGCCGCACGCACGGTGCGCTCGGTTTCTTCGTCCATCGGGATGCGGCTTTCGCCGGCCGTGGCAGCCTCGCGGCGGCGGCTCTGGGCTTCGATCAGCGCCTTGACGCTGTGCGTGCCGTCACCGATAACCTGTGCCGGGTGGCGAATGGCTGCGGCCACCACTTCGTGGCCGATGACCACGATGCGCAGGTCATACCCCGGATGGAAGCTCTCGAGCAGTACCCGGCTATCAAAACGCTGGGCGTGTGCGACGGCCTGGGAAACCTCCTCAAGCGTGGTCAGATTGACCGCTACCCCCTGGCCTTGCTCGCCATCGACCGGCTTGACCACTACCGCGCCGTGCTCTTCCAGAAACGCCAGGTTGTCGTCGGCATTGCCCGCCAGCTGTTGCACCGGCACCTTCAGCCCGGCCTTTTCCAGCGCGTGCTGGGTCAGGCGCTTGTCCTGGCAGAGGGTCATGCTGACGGCGCTGGTGAGGTCGCTGAGCGACTCGCGGCAGCGTACCCGGCGCCCGCCCAGGCTGAGGGTGAACAAGCCGGCCTTGGCGTCGTCGACCTGCACTTCGATGCCGCGGCGGTGGGCTTCGTCAACAATGATGCGCGCGTACGGGTTGAGCTCGGCCTCAGGCCCAGGCCCGAGGAACAAGGTCTGGTTGATGCCGTTCTTGCGCTTGACGGCAAAGGTCGGCAAGTTGCGAAAGCCGAGCTTTTCATAAAGGCGCTTGGCCTGGCGGTTGTCATGCATCACCGACAAATCCAGATAGGCCAGCTCGCGGCTCATGAAGTGCTCGATCAAATGCCGTACCAGCACCTCGCCAACTCCAGGCCGGCTGCAGCGCGGGTCGACGGCCAGGCACCAGAGGCTGCTGCCATGCTCGGGGTCATCGAACGACTTGCTGTGATTGAGGCCCATCACGCTGCCGATCACAGCATGGGTGTCTTCATCCTCGGCCAGCCAGTACACCGGCCCGCCTTGATGGCGCGGGGTGAGCAGCTCGGCGTTGACCGGGAGCATGCCGCGCGCCTGGTACAGTGCATTGATCGCCTGCCAGTCGCTTTCGCTCTGTGCCCGGCGAATACGAAAACCGCGGAACACCCGCTGCGCCGGGCGGTAGTCGCTGAACCACAGGCGCAGGGTGTCCGAGGGGTCGAGAAACAGCTGTTGCGGAGCGTGCGCCAGTACCTGATGCGGCGCCGCCACGTAGAGGGCAATGTCGCGTTCACCGGCGGCTTCTTCCAGCAGCGCCTGTGCCAGGCAGCTGGGGTCCGGGTAGGTATGGCCGATCAGCAGCCGGCCCCAGCCGCAGTGGACTGCTCGCGGCTGGTCGTGCGGCTCGCTGCCGTCTTCGGCCAGGCGCGCCTGCAGCCGCGCGTAGGAGGGGGCCTGGCCGCGCAGCAAGCGCTGGCCGTAGGCTGTTTCGTGGGCTTTCATCGATCAGATTCCTTGTTCACTGAGCCACAGGTTCAGTGCCGCCAACTGCCACAGCTTGGAGCCGCGCAGTGGGGTCAACTGGCCATGCGGATTGCTCAGCAGCTTGTCGATCATGGCCGGGTTGAACAGGCCACGGTCCTGGCTTGGGTCGGTCAGCAGGTCGCGCACCCAACCCAGGGTGGCGCCTTCCAGATGCTTGAGGCCAGGGACCGGGAAGTAACCCTTCTTGCGGTCGATCACCTCGTGCGGGATGACCCGACGTGCGGCCGATTTGAGCACCTGCTTGCCGCCATCGGGCAGCTTGAAGCGTGCCGGGATCCGCGCCGAGAGTTCCGCCAGGCGATAATCGAGGAACGGCGTGCGCGCCTCCAGGCCCCAGGCCATGGTCATGTTGTCGACGCGTTTGACCGGGTCATCGACCAGCATCACCGTGCTGTCCAGACGCAACGCTTTGTCTACCGCATCGGCCGCGCCAGGGCGGGCGAAATGCTCGCGAACAAAATCACCGGCTGCGTCGTTGTCCAGCAGCCACGGTGCCTGCACCGTCTCGCGGTATTCGGCATGGCTGCGGTCAAAGAACGCATCGCGGTAGGCCGAGTACGGGTCCGCTGCGCCATCGACCTGCGGGTACCAGTGGTAACCGGCAAACAGCTCATCCGCACCCTGGCCGCTCTGTACGCCCTTGCAGTGCTTGGCGACTTCACGCGATAGCAGATAGAAAGCGATGCAGTCGTGGCTGACCATCGGCTCGCTCATGGCGCGGAACGCCGCCGGCAACTGGTCGATGATTTCGTGTTCATCGATGCGAAGCTGGTGGTGACGAGTGCCGTAGTGACGGGCGATCAGGTCGGAAAATTCGAACTCGTCGCCGCGCTCGCCGCCAGCATCCTGGAAGCCGATCGAGAAGGTCGACAGGTCGTCCACGCCAACGTCGCGCAGCAGACCGACCAACAGGCTCGAATCGACACCACCTGACAGCAGTACACCGACATCCACCGCAGCGCGTTGGCGAATCGCCACAGCATCGCGGGTGGCATCGAGGACGCGGGTGGTCCAATCCTCCAGGTCGAGCTTCTGCTCGTCGGCATTCGGCCCGTACTTGAGCTGCCACCAGGTCTGACGTTCGACTTCGCCGTGGCGGTCGACACGCATCCAGGTGCCAGGTTCGAGCTTTTGCACATTGGCCAGCAAGGTGCGCGGCGCCGGCACCACAGCGTGGAAGTTGAGGTAGTGATTGAGTGCGACCGGGTCGATCACCGGGTCGATATCGCCGCCTTTGAGTAGTGCCGGCAGGGTCGAGGCAAAGCGCAGGCGCTCACCGTTGCGCGACAGGTACAGCGGCTTCACGCCGAGGCGGTCACGGGCCAGGAACAGGCGCTGGGTGTCGCGCTCCCAAATGGCCAGCGCGAACATGCCGTTGAGCTTGGGCAGCAGCGCGGCGCCCCAGGCGTGATAGCCCTTGAGTAGCACTTCGGTGTCGCCGTCGGACCAGAACGTATAACCCAGGTCGAGCAGCTCCTGGCGCAGTTCCGGGAAGTTGTAGATGGCGCCGTTGAACGCCAGTGACAGGCCGAGGTTGTTGTCGACCATCGGCTGCGCCGAGCCGTCGGACAAGTCCATGATCTTCAAGCGCCGATGGCCGAGGGCAATCGGCCCTTGGCTATGGAAGCCCCAGGCATCCGGGCCGCGTGGGGCCAGATGGTGGGTGATGCGCTCAACCGCAGCCAGATCCGCGGGGCGCGGGGCCTGATTGATCGGGGTAAAACGTAACTCTCCAGCTAATCCGCACATAAGTCCTTACCGGTTTTGCCGTTGGGGAAGGTGCCTCGCCGGATGACGGGCACTTAGGTAGTGACCGGAGCGGTTTCTGAGAGTTTTATATCAATCGGTTATAAGGGATGAATGGTCGCTGGGCTGCAAGCAGCCCATTGCTCAGGCCTTGCCGCGAATCAGGGCGCGTAATGCAAAGCGATTCGGGTGGCACGCTTCAGCTACCGACCGCGGCACCGGCAAGGGTTCGCCACAGATCCAGGCCGCCAGCAACTCACCGCTGAGCGGGGCGGTGATCAGGCCTCGCGAGCCATGCCCGGTGTTTACATACAGGCCATCCAGCCACGGGCAGTCGACTGCAGGCAATTGCCGAGCATCCTTGCGCAACATGGCATAGGCTTCGTTGAAGCCTTGAGCGTCAGCAATCGGCCCGACGATCGGCAGATAGTCCGGGCTGGTGCAGCGAAACGCCGCGCGCCCTTGCAGCAGTGCCGGGTCCAGTGTGGCCAGCTGCAGACGTTGACCGAGGTCGGTAGAGATTTCTTCAAGCAGCTCGAGGTTGCCTTGGTGCTCGGCCACGGTCGGGGTCAGGTCGTCGCTGTGGAAGTCAAAGCTGGCGCCAAGCGTGTGTTCGTCGTCACGCACCGGCGCCACATAGCCTTCAGCACAGACCACCGTGCTCAATGCACGGCTCTCGGCAGTGGCCGGCAAGCGGGTGATCTGCCCACGGATGCGTTTGAGCGGCAGCTCGGCACACCGCGCAAAAGCGCGCACGTCGGCCGCGCCGGCCAGCACCACCACCGGCGCAGTGGCCAGCAGACGCGCGCCGGCCCAGGCTTGCCAGAGGCCATCGACCTGGCGCAGCTCGAGCACTTCCTGATGCACCTTTACTTCAATGCGCGGGTGCTGCAATTGCGCAGCGCACAGCGCCGGCGGGTGCACCCAGCCACCCTGTGGATAAAACAGGCCGCCACTGGCCAGGCTGACCCCTGCCACCTGCTCGGCTTCGAGCTGGCTCAGCGGGCGCAACAGGCTGCTGTCGAAGGCGCCAGCGAGCTTGGCCTGACGCGCGGCTTCCTTGTCATCGAAGGCCAGTTGCAGCACGCCGCAAGCATCCCAGTCGCGTCCGCGCTGCATGCGCTCCAGATAACGGCGGGTGTAGCCGAAGCCGGCGACGATCATCTGCGAAAGCGCTGTGCCATGGGCAGACAGCTTCAAATACAGCACGCCTTGCGGGTTGCCCGAGGCTTCCTGTGCAGGCGCAGCATGGCGCTCCAGCACCGTCACCTGCCAACCTCGCGCGGCCAGGCTGGCGGCGCTGGCGCTGCCAGCCAGCCCGGCGCCGATCACCAGCACCTGGCGCGGGCCGCTGGTGGCTGTTGGGCGGGCGTACCACGGTGCCGTGGCGGTCACCGCCGGCTGGCCGCTGTAGTGGCCGTGCATCACCTCCCACTTGGTGCCCAGCCCAGGCACCTTTTTCATGCTGAAGCCAGCCTCGATCAGGCTCCGGCGGACCCAGCCGGTGGTGGTGAAGGTGCCGATGCTGGTGCCTGCATGCGACAGCCGCGCTAGTTGCGCGAACAGCTCGGGGGTCCACATGTCAGGGTTTTTCGCGGGCGCGAAACCGTCGAGGAACCATGCGTCGATGCGCGCATCGAGCAGCGGCAGTTGCTCGAGTACATCACCGATCAGCAAGGTCAGGGTCACCCGGCCGCCGTCGAAACTGAACTGCTGAAAGCCTGGATGCACTGCCACGTACTGGTCCAGCAGCGGCTGCCAGTAAGCCGCCAGCTCCGGCCACAGCTTAACGGCGCGGCTCAGGTCGGCAAGGCTCAACGGGTACTTTTCGACGCTGACGAAATGCAGGCGGGCGCCGCCCGTGGCCTGCTCGGCAAACAGCTGCCAGGCGCAGTAGAAGTTCATCCCGGTGCCAAACCCGGTCTCGCCGATCACCAGGCAGCCATCGGCTGGCAGCTCGGCAAAGCGCTGGCGCAGGCGGTTGCCTTCGATGAACACGTATTGGGTTTCGAGGCTGCCTTCAGTGGTGGAGAAGTACACGTCGTCGTATTGCCGCGAGTGCGGGCGGCCCTGATCGTCCCAGTCAATCTGGGCGTGCTGGGGGAGGGTAGGGTCTGGCATGGTCGGCTCGGCGGCAGCGGAAGCGGGATTTTAAGCCATTGCGCAGGTCTTAGGCTGCACGCAAGCGCATAAATCGCTGCCGATCCGCTAGTCTTGTCATTCCAATGAAGGAGCCACGCCAGCATGTTCGAATCTGCGCAAATCGGTCACCACATCGACAAGGACACCTTTGATGCTGCAGTGCCGGCGCTGCGCGAGGCGCTGCTCGACGCTCAGTACGAGCTCAAGCAGCAGTCTCGCCTACCGGTGATCATCCTCATCAATGGTATCGAAGGCGCCGGCAAGGGTGAGACGGTCAAGTTGCTCAACGAATGGATGGACCCGCGCCTGATCGACGTGCTGACCTTCGACCAGCAGACCGACGAAGAACTGGCCCGGCCGCCCGCCTGGCGCTATTGGCGGGCGCTGCCACCGAAGGGCCGGATGGGCGTATTTTTCGGCAACTGGTACAGCCAGATGCTGCAAGGCCGGGTGCATGGTCAATTCAAGGACGCCGTGCTCGATCAAGCGATTGCCGGCGCCGAGCGGCTGGAACAGATGCTCTGCGATGAAGGCGCGTTGATCATCAAGTTCTGGTTTCACTTGTCCAAGAAGCAGATGAAGGTGCGCCTCAAGACCCTGCGCGACGACCCGCTGCACAGCTGGCGGATCAGCCCGTTGGACTGGCAGCAGTCGCAGACCTACGACCGCTTCGTGCGCTTCGGCGAGCGCGTGCTGCGCCGCACCAGCCGCGACTATGCGCCCTGGCACGTGATCGAAGGCGCCGACCCGCATTACCGCAGCCTGGCCGTCGGCCAGATCCTGCTGGAGAGCATGCAGGCCGCGCTGGCCGTGGACCCCAAGGCCAAGCACAAGGGCAACGTCGCCCCGCTGGGCCGCAGCATCGACGACCTCAACCTGATCAACGCGCTGGATTTGAGCCAGCGCCTGGACAAGAAGGACTACGAGCAGCAGCTGGTCAGCGAACAAGCGCGCCTGGCCGGTTTGCTGCGTCACAAACACATGCGCAAGCATGCTCTGGTCGCGGTGTTCGAAGGCAACGATGCGGCCGGCAAGGGCGGCGCGATCCGCCGTGTGGCCGCTGCGCTCGACCCACGCCAGTACCGCATCGTGCCGATTGCCGCACCCACTGAAGACGAGCGCGCCCAGCCTTATCTGTGGCGGTTCTGGCGGCATGTGCCGGCGCGCGGCAAGTTCACCATCTTCGACCGTTCGTGGTATGGGCGGGTGCTGGTGGAGCGGGTGGAGGGTTTTTGCACGCCTGCCGACTGGATGCGTGCCTACGGTGAAATCAATGACTTCGAAGAGCAACTGAGCAACGCCGGCGTGGTAGTGGTCAAGTTCTGGTTGGCGATCGATCAGCAGACCCAATTGGAGCGCTTTGAAGAGCGCGAGCAAATACCCTTCAAACGCTACAAGATCACCGAAGATGACTGGCGAAACCGCGAAAAATGGGACGTCTATACCGAAGCTGTCAGCGATATGGTCGACCGCACCAGCACCGAGATTGCACCCTGGACGCTGGTCGAGGCCAATGACAAGCGCTGGGCGCGGGTCAAGGTCCTGCGCACCATCAACGAGGCGTTGGAAGCAGCGTTCGCCAAGCACAAGAAGTAACCGCAAACGGCCTGCCTGCGGCGTCGCGCCCAGCGCGCAGCAGGTAGGCATGCCGCCAGGGAATGACCTGATGCATTTTTTTCCAGTCATTTTGGACCTGTCACACCCGCCAAGCCCTTAGACTGCAATCACCCCCACCACGGGCTTTGATCGAGGACGTTATGCACACCACTTCCGGACGCTGGGTCCATGGCCTGCTATTGGCACTGTTGACCGCGCTGCTCTGGGGCATCCTGCCGATCAAGTTGAAGCAGGTCCTGCAGGTGATGGATCCGGTCACGGTGACCTGGTATCGCCTGCTGGTATCCGGTGGTCTGTTGTTCATCTGGCTGTCGGCCAAGCGCCGCCTGCCGCCATTTGCCGGCCTGGGCCGCAAGCGTACCGGCCTGGTGGCGCTGGCCATCTTCGGCCTGCTCGGCAACTACGTGCTGTACCTGATCGGGCTCAAGCTGCTCAGCCCCGGCACTGCCCAGCTGGTGGTGCAGATCGGCCCGGTGCTGTTGTTGGTGGCCAGCGTATTCGTATTCAGGGAGCGCTTCAGTTGGGGCCAGGGCATGGGTCTGGTCGTGCTGCTGATGGGCTTTGGGCTGTTTTTCAATCAGCGCCTGGCCGAGCTGCTGGGGTCGTTGGGCACCTACACCACGGGTGTCTTGACCATTTTGCTGGCGACCAGCATCTGGGTGTTTTATGCGCTTAGCCAAAAACAGCTGCTGACCGTATGGAATTCGCAGCAGGTGATGATGGTGATCTACCTGGGGTGCGCGGCGCTGCTGACGCCCTGGGTGCATCCGCTCGAGGCGCTGCAGTTGAGCCCCTTGCAAGGCTGGCTGCTGTTGGCCTGCTGTTTGAATACCTTGGTGGCTTACGGCGCGTTCGCCGAGGCGCTGGCGCACTGGGAGGCGTCGCGGGTCAGTGCGACATTGGCGTTGACGCCCTTGGTGACGTTTGTCGCTGTAGCGCTGGCTGCGTGGCTGTGGCCGGAGTATGTGCATGCCGAACAGATCAATGCGCTGGGTTATATCGGCGCGGTGACGGTAGTGCTGGGTTCGGCGCTGGTGGCGTTGGGGCCGTCGCTGCTGGCCAGTTGGCGAGCGCGGCGTGCGCGGTTGCAGGTTGGTTGAGGATTGTTGACCGCTAATAATGATGGGGGCGCTGCGCACCCCTTCGCGGGTAAACCCGCTCCCACAGAGGACTGAGCTTGACCTGCTGGCCAGTGTCCTGTGGGAGCGGGTTTACCCGCGAAGGGCTGCTTTGTAGCCCCCGACTCACTCAGCCCTTGGCGCCAGGCGCCAACATGTTTTCCGGGCGCACCCACTGATCGAATTGCTCATTGGTCAAGTACTGCAACGCCAGGGCAGCTTCGCGCAAGGTCGTTCCTTCGCTGTAAGCCTTCTTGGCAATCTCTGCCGCCTTGTCATAACCAATATGCGGGTTCAGCGCAGTCACCAGCATCAAACCACGCTCAAGGTGCTCGGCCATCTGCTCGGCATCCGGCTCGATGCCGGCCACGCAGTGCTGCTGGAAGTTGCTGCAGCCGTCGGCGAGCAGGTTGATCGACTGCAGCAGGTTGTGAATGATCACCGGCTTGTACACGTTTAGCTGCAGATGCCCCTGGCTGGCGGCAAAGCCAATGGTGACGTCGTTGCCCAGCACCTGGCAGGCGAGCATCGACAACGCCTCGCACTGAGTTGGGTTGACCTTGCCGGGCATGATTGAGCTGCCCGGTTCGTTGGCCGGCAGGCGCACCTCGGCCAGCCCTGCACGTGGGCCGGAGCCTAACAGGCGCAAGTCGTTGGCGATTTTCATAAGGGCTACGGCGAGTGATTTCAGCGCGCCGGCCAGGTTGACCAGCGGCTCATGCCCGGCCAGGGCGGCAAACTTGTTCGGCGCAGTGACGAAGGGCAGCCCGGACAATGCCGCCAGCTCGGCGGCGACGGCTTCGGCAAAGCCATGCGGTGCGTTCAGGCCGGTGCCTACAGCCGTGCCGCCCTGGGCCAGTTCATACACTGCCGGCAGCGCTGCGCGAATCGCTCGCTGGGCGTAGTCGAGCTGGGCGACGAACGCCGAGATCTCCTGGCCGAAAGTGATCGGCGTGGCGTCCATCATGTGCGTGCGGCCAGTCTTGACCAGTTTGTGATGGCGCGCAGACAGCTCGGCCAGCCCCGACGACAGCTCGGCAATCGCTGGCAGCAGCTTGTCGTGCACTGCCTGCGCCGCGGCAATGTTCATCGCGGTGGGGAAGCAATCGTTCGAGCTCTGCGAGCGGTTGACGTGATCATTCGGGTGTACCGGCGACTTGCCGCCGCGGCCCTGGCCGGCCAGCTCGTTGGCGCGCCCGGCGATCACTTCATTGACGTTCATGTTGCTTTGGGTGCCGCTGCCGGTCTGCCACACGACCAACGGGAACTGCTCGTCCAGCTGGCCATCGAGCACTTCGTCGGCGGCCTGTTCGATCAGCCGGGCGATATCCGCCGGCAGGTCGCCGTTGCGGTCGTTGACCCGTGCGGCGGCCTTCTTGATCAGCGCCAAGGCGTGCGAAACGGCCAGCGGCATGCGCTCCTGGCCGATGGCGAAGTTGATCAGCGAGCGCTGGGTTTGCGCGCCCCAGTAGGCGTCCTGAGGAACTTCGACCGGGCCCAGGCTGTCTGTTTCGATACGGCTCATGCGGCGTTCACTCCATAATCGTCTGAATCCGCAGTTTAGGCCCCGATTCGACCGAGCGGTTCAATCGCTCATCGTGCTACTTGAGTAGAGCGCCCGGCGCGGCGCAGAATGCTCGTCTCTGAGGTACTCGCCTCCCTTTCCTGAAGGATTTGCAATGACCCGTCTCCGTGTCCTTTGTGCCGCCGTCGCCCTGGCCTGCGCCAGCGGTTCGGTCCTTGCCGCAACCCCTGCGCACAACCAAGCCGCCGAGAAGTTCCTGACCCTGGCCAATGCCGACAAGCTGGGCACTCCGGTGTACATGCAGGTGCAGCAGATGTTTGCCCAGCGCTTCGAGCAGACCAAGGCGCCAGCCTCCAAGAAAGCCGTGCTCGACAGCTACCAGGCCAAGGCCAACGCTGCTCTGGACAACGCCATTGGCTGGAAAAAGCTCAAGCCGCAGATGGTCAACCTGTACACCGCGACCTTCACCGAAGGCGAGCTGCAGGACCTGGTCAAGTTCTACGAGTCGCCATTGGGCAAGAAAGTCCTGCGCGAAATGCCCAAGGTCACTCAGCAGTCGGCCCAGCTGACCCAGCAGAGCCTGGAGCCAGCGGTACCGGTGGTCAACAAGCTGCTTGAAGACATGACCAAAGAGCTCGACCCGAACGCTGGCAAAGCCGCTCCTGCGAAGAAGTGAGCCAACGCTGATGAACATGCAGCAACGCATCGAACAGCAACTGGTGGCATTGGCCAACGTGCACCTTGAAGTGCTCGACGAAAGCCACATGCACAGCCGTGGGCTGGAGACGCACTACAAGGCGGTGCTGGTCAGCGAGCAGTTCGCTGGCCTCAACAGCGTCAAGCGCCACCAGCGGGTGTACGCGACCATGGCCGATCTGATGGGGCAGATTCATGCTCTGGCCATTCACACCTACACCCCTGAGGAGTGGGCCAAGGTTGGCGCAGCACCGGCATCGCCGGTGTGTGCTGGCGGCGGTCACTGAAACCTCCCAGGCATTCTGGTAAACTGCGCAACATCCCCGTGGGAGCGGTGGTGCGTTGACCCGAGCTGTTTTCAGCCTGGGTCAGCGCATCGCCGCTCCCATGTGTGTTTCAAGGCCACCCGCTCAAACTGTCATTCCGGTCCGCCCCTTACGAGGGTGACCACCTGGAGAACTCGTTACATGTCACAAGCTATCGTCGTCGCGGCGCTGTACAAATTCGTCACCCTGGAAGACTACCTCGAACTGCGCGAGCCGCTGCTCAAGGCCATGCTCGACAACGGCGTCAAAGGCACTCTGCTACTGGCGCTGGAAGGCATCAACGGTACCGTCTCGGGCACCCGCGAAGGGATCGACGGCCTGCTCCAGTGGTTGCGCAGCGACCCGCGCATGGTCGACATCGATCATAAAGAGTCGTACTGCGACGAGCAGCCGTTCTACCGCACCAAGGTCAAGCTGAAAAAAGAGATCGTGACCCTTGGCGTGCCTGGCGTGGACCCAAACCACAAGGTGGGCACCTACGTTGAGCCCAAGGACTGGAACGCCCTGATCAGCGACCCTGAAGTGCTGTTGATCGACACCCGCAACGACTACGAAGTGGCGATCGGCACCTTCAAGGGCGCGGTCGACCCCAAGACCGAGACCTTCCGCGAGTTTCCCGAGTACATCAAGGCCAACTTCGACCCGAGCAAGCACAAGAAGGTGGCAATGTTCTGCACCGGCGGCATCCGCTGTGAAAAAGCCTCCAGCTATATGCTCGGTGAAGGCTTCGAGGAGGTCTATCATCTCAAGGGAGGCGTGCTGAAGTACTTCGAAGAGGTGCCTCAGGAAGAGAGCCTGTGGGATGGTGACTGCTTCGTCTTCGACAACCGCGTCACGGTGCGTCACGACTTGACCGAGGGCGAGTACGACCAGTGCCATGCCTGCCGCCACCCGATCAACGCCGAAGAGCGTGCGTCCGAGCATTATTCGCCAGGCGTCAGTTGCCCGCATTGCTGGGACAGCCTGAGCGAGAAGACTCGCCGCAGCGCCATCGACCGGCAGAAACAGATCGAACTGGCCAAGGCGCGCAACCAGCCACACCCGATTGGTTTCAACTACAAAGCCGAGGCCTGAGGCATGTCTGCACGCCTGCTGTATGTGATGGACCCGATGTGCTCCTGGTGCTGGGGGTTCGCCCCGGTGGCCGCGGCGCTCATCGCCCAGGCAGCCGATGCCGGCGTGCCGACGCGGCTGGTGGTGGGCGGCCTGCGCTCGGCCAGCAGCGCCCTGGATGTCTCTACTCGGCGCTACATCCTCGAGCATTGGCAGGCGGTCGCCGAAGCCACCGGTCAGCCGTTTCGATTCGACGACGCGCTGCCCGATGGTTTTGTCTATGACACCGAGCCGGCCTGCCGTGCGCTGGTTGCTGCGCGCGAACTCGACGCCGCACGCGCCTGGTCGTTGCTGGCGCTGATTCAGGCGGGTTTCTATGAGCAAGGCCTGGACGTAACCCGCCCGCCGCAACTGGTCGACCTGGCCGAGCAGGCCGGCTTTGACCGCGCGCAATTCGCTGAAGCGCTGATTCGCAGCGAAACCCGCAGTGCTACCGCCGCTGATTTCAGCTGGGTGCAAGACCTGGGTATTGCCGGTTTCCCGACCCTGCTGGCCGAACGTAACGGTCAACTGGCCTTGCTGACCAACGGCTATCAGCC
Source organism: Pseudomonas sp. NPDC088322 (assembly GCF_044740745.1). Classification (NCBI taxonomy): domain Bacteria; kingdom Pseudomonadati; phylum Pseudomonadota; class Gammaproteobacteria; order Pseudomonadales; family Pseudomonadaceae; genus Pseudomonas; species Pseudomonas sp. NPDC088322. Next base: position 150,734 of record NZ_JBIURK010000004.1, read on the forward strand.
GCTGACCAGCTTGCAGCCTTTGCTCGGCCGCTGGCTGCAGCAGGCCGCGTGTGCTTGACCTGCCGGGGTCGCCCGACCCTGTTCCGGGGAAGCCTCATGGCGCCCCTGATCGGCTGAGTTGGGCAGAAATCCGCCGGCTGGCACTGCATCACCGCAAGGCCTTGTGGGGCGCCAACCTGGTGGCGATGCTGGCGGTGCTGTGCAGCGTGCCGATTCCGTTGCTGCTGCCACTGCTGGTCGATGAGGTGCTGCTGGGCCACGGCGACGCTGCACTCAAGTGGATGAATCATCTGCTGCCTAGCCACTGGCAGCAGGCTACCGGCTATATCGGCTTGATGCTCGCGGTGACCTTCTGCCTGCGGGTTTGCGCGCTGGCCTTCAACGTGGTTCAGGCCAAGCTGTTTGCCGGCCTGGCCAAAGACATCGTCTACCGCCTGAGGATTCGCCTGATCGAGCGCCTCAAGCGTATCTCGCTCAAGGAATACGAAAGCCTGGGCAGCGGCACCGTGGCCACTCACTTGGTCACTGACCTCGACACCCTGGACAAGTTTGTCGGCGAAACCCTCAGTCGCTTCCTGGTGGCGATGCTGACCCTGACCGGCACTGCGGCAATCCTGCTGTGGATGCACTGGCAGTTGGCGTTGTTGATTTTGCTGTTCAACCCGCTGGTGATCTACTTCACCGTGCAGCTGGGCAAGCGCGTCAAACACCTGAAGAAACTCGAGAACGACAGCACTGGCCGCTTTACCCAGGCGCTGACCGAGACGCTGGATGCCATTCAGGAAATCCGCGCCGGCAACCGTCAGGGTTATTTCCTCGGTCGGCTTGGCCTGCGCGCCCGTGAAGTGCGTGACTACGCCGTGGCCTCGCAGTGGAAAAGCGATGCCAGCGGGCGCGCCAGCGGCTTGTTGTTCCAGTTCGGCATCGACATCTTCCGCGCTGCGGCGATGCTCACCGTGTTGTTCTCCGACCTGTCGATCGGGCAGATGCTCGCTGTGTTCAGCTACCTGTGGTTCATGATCGGTCCGGTCGAGCAGCTGCTCAACCTGCAATACGCCTACTACGCCGCCGGTGGTGCGCTGAGCCGCCTCAACGAGCTGCTGGCGCGCGAGGACGAGCCGCAGTACGCCGCTGCCAGCGATCCGTTTGCCGGGCGCGACACGGTTGGCATCGAGGTGCGCGACTTGCGTTTCTCCTACGCTGACGAACCGGTTCTGGAGCACCTCGATCTGTCGATTGCGCCAGGCGAAAAGGTCGCGATTGTCGGCGCCAGCGGCGGCGGCAAGAGCACCCTCGTTCAGTTGCTGCTGGGTCTTTACACCGCTCAGGCCGGGACCATTCGTTTCGGCGGCGCCAGCCTGCAGGAGATTGGCCTGGAGACCCTGCGCGAAAACGTTGCGGTGGTGCTGCAGCATCCTGCCTTGTTCAACGACAGCGTGCGCGCCAACCTGACCATGGGTCGCGAATGCAGTGACGAAGCCTGTTGGCAGGCGCTGCGCATCGCCCAGCTCGACAGCACCATCAGTGCCTTGCCGCAGGGCCTTGATAGCGTCGTTGGCCGCTCTGGTGTGCGCCTGTCCGGCGGCCAGCGTCAGCGCCTGGCGATTGCCCGGATGGTCCTCGCCGAGCCTAAGGTGGTGATCCTCGACGAAGCCACCTCGGCCCTCGATGCCGCCACTGAATACAACCTGCATCAGGCCCTGGCGCGGTTTCTCAGTGGCCGTACCACGCTGATCATCGCCCACCGGCTTTCGGCGGTGAAGCAGGCCGACCGGGTCCTGGTATTTGACGGCGGGCATGTCGCCGAAGACGGTGATCATCAGCAATTGATTGCTGACGGTGGGCTTTACGCCAAGTTGTACGGCCATCTGCAGCAAAGCTGAGCAGTGGCTGGCGCCGGCGGCGGTGCATGAGCAGGAAAATCCTGCACTTTTTTGCAATGCGAACGTGTAGCTAGTAGCGGTTTCTCGCCTACGCTCTGCTTGTCTGGTTTGATTAGTGCTTTATCTGCCGCCGTGACAGGGACTCCATGAAGGGAACTCATATTCATCAAGCGCCTAGGCTGTTGGGTATCATCTGGCCGTTTGTCGCCGTGGTGATCCTGCAGGTCTTGCTGGCCGGCCTGAGCCTGTACACGCTTTCGGCCGTGCGCGCTTATGTCGCCGGCGAGAGCCTCTGGTCGAAGGCGCAGAAAGACGCCATCTATTACCTCAATTTGTACGCCGAGCGGCCTGAGCCGCGCTTTCTGCAGCGTTTTCACCAAGCCATCGCCGTGCCCCAGGGCGATCACGAACTGCGCATCGCGCTGGACCAGCCCACACCCGACTATGCTGCAGCTCGCACCGGCATCCTGCAGGGCGGCAACCACCCTGAAGACGTCAGTCGGATCATCTGGTTCTACAGCTACTTTCGTAACATCAGCTTCATGCAGAAGGCCATCGCCTATTGGGATATCGGCGACGACTACCTGCGCCAGCTCGACCTGCTCGCGACTGAAATCCACAGCAGCTTCAGCAGCGGCCAGCCCACCCCGGAGCAGGTCAATGAGTGGAAGGCGCGCATCGCCACCATCAACGAAGGTGTGACGCCGGCCGCCAAGGCCTTCAGCGACGCCCTGGGCGAAGGCTCGCGGGTGCTGCTCAAGGTGTTGCTGATCAGCAACCTGCTGACGGCGATCTTCCTCATTACCATGGCCTGGCGCCGTTCGAGCAAGTTGCTGTCCCAACGCCAGGCGTTTGCCAGTGCACTGCAGGCCGAAAAGGACCGTGCGCAGATCACCCTCGCCTCGATTGGCGATGCGGTGATCACCACCGACGTCGACGGCAATATCCTCTACATGAACGCCGCCGCCGAGCAGCTGACCCACTGGCAAGCTGCATCAGCTCAGGGGCTGCCGTTGTCGGCGCTGTTCAGCCTGCTCGACGAGCACAGCGACGAAGATGCGCGCACCTTGATCGAGCAGGTGCTGGCCGGCAGCCTGCGCGGCGGCGCCGAGCATGCACGGTTGATCCAGCGCCTGGATGGCAGCACGGTCTCGGTCAACCTGGTGGGCTCACCGATCCTCAGCGATGGCCAGGCCACTGGCATCGTCCTGGTGCTGCATGACATGACCCAGGAGCGGCAGTACATCGCCAACCTGTCGTGGCAGGCCACCCATGACGCCCTGACCGGGCTGGCCAACCGCCGCGAGTTTGAGTACCGCCTTGAACAGGCGCTCAACGGCCTGGCGCGACAGCCTGGCCGGCATGCGTTGATGTTTCTCGATCTGGACCAGTTCAAGCTGGTCAACGACACCTGTGGCCACGCCGCGGGTGACGAGCTGCTGCGCCATATCTGTGCGGTGCTGCAGTCCGGCCTGCGCGAGGGCGATACCCTGGCGCGGCTGGGGGGAGACGAATTTGGGGTACTGCTCGAGAACTGTCCGCAGGAGCAGGCCGAGCGCATCGCCGAGCAACTGCGCCAGGCGGTGCAGAGCCTGCATTTTGTCTGGAAGGGGCGGCCGTTCATAACCACTGTGAGCATTGGCCTGGTGAGCATGGCGCAAGCGCCCGGCACCCTTGAGGCCTCCTTGCGCGCTGCCGACATGGCCTGCTACATGGCCAAGGAGAAGGGCCGCAATCGGGTCCAGGTGTACCACGCTGACGACAGCGAGCTATCCATGCGCTTTGGCGAAATGGCCTGGATTCAGCGTCTGCATGTGGCGCTCGAGGAAAACCGCTTCTGCTTGTACGCCCAGGAGATTGCCGCCCTCAGTGATCAGGGAGGGCCGGGGCATATCGAGATCCTGCTGCGCCTGCACGACGAAAGCGGGCGGACCATTCTGCCCGACAGCTTCATCCCCGCGGCCGAGCGCTACGGCTTGATGACCGCGCTGGATCGCTGGGTAGTGCGCAACGTATTCCAGGTTATCCGCCAGTGCCTGAACGAGGGGCGCCCGGGGCCGTTGGCACTGGTTGCGATCAACCTGTCCGGTTCGAGCATCGGCGACGATAAATTTCTCGATTATTTGCAACGTCTGTTCAGCGAGTTTGAAATCCCGCCACGGATGATTTGCTTCGAAATTACCGAAACCAGCGCCATTGCCAACCTGGGCAGTGCCATTCGCTTCATCAATGAATTGAAAGGGCTGGGCTGCAAATTCTCGCTGGATGACTTCTGCGCCGGAATGTCGTCATTCGCTTATTTGAAGCATTTGCCGGTGGACTACCTGAAGATCGACGGAAGTTTTGTAAAAGACATGCTGGATGATCCGATTAATCGCGCTATGGTTGAGGTGATCAACCACATCGGCCACGTCATGGGCAAACGCACCATTGCCGAATTTGTTGAAACGCCGTTGATCGAGCAGGCCCTGCAGGAAATCGGCGTGGACTACGCCCAGGGCTACCTGATCGAGCGGCCGCAGGTGTTTACCTGCGATAGCCTGCAACGCCAACGAATTGCAGCACGGCCTTTGCTGCAGCGCGCGCCAGGGACGTTTCGCTGAGAGTGGACGGCTAAATCACAGGGAATCAAGGAGCTGACAGTGAGTGACGCATTCGTTCGGATTGGGCCGCTGATGGATCCCGCCAGCTACCCGCAGTGGGCGCAACAAATGATCGAAGACTGCCGCGAGAGCAAGCGCCGGGTAGTCGAGCACGAGTTCTACCAGCGCCTGCGCGATGGTCAACTGCGTCAAGCGACCATTCGCCAGTACCTGATTGGTGGCTGGCCAGTGGTTGAGCAGTTTTCCCTGTACATGGCGCACAGTCTGACCAAGACCCGCTTTGCCCGCCACCCTGGTGAGGACATGGCCCGGCGCTGGCTGATGCGCAATATCCGCGTCGAACTCAACCATGCTGATTACTGGGTGCACTGGTGCCATGCCCACGGCGTGACCTTGGGTGATCTGCAGGCGCAGGACGTGCCAGCCGAACTTAATGGCTTGAATGACTGGTGCTGGCGGGTGTGCTCGACCGAGTCGCTGGCGATTGCCATGGCGGCCACCAACTATGCGATTGAAGGCGCTACCGGCGAATGGTCGGCGGTGGTCTGTGCGGATGGCGCGTATGCCGAGGGCTTCCCGGAAGAGACCCGCAAGCGCGCCATGAAGTGGCTGAAGATGCATGCCCAGTATGACGATGCGCACCCTTGGGAGGCGCTGGAGATCATCTGCACACTGGTGGGGGAGAGCCCGACGCCGTTGCTGCGCGCCGAGTTGCGCAAGGCGGTATGCAAGAGCTACGACTGCATGTACCTGTTCCTCGAGCGCTGCATGCAGCTGGAGCAGCGTCAGGCTGGGCGTACGCGGCTGGGCTTGGCAGCCGGTTGATCACGGTATCTGGGGCTGCAAAGCAGCCCCAATCCAGCTGCCGCAATGTTACTGGGCGTTGAACGCTTGCCCATTCACCGCCTTGCTGTCCGGCCCCATCAAATACACGTAAACCGGCATGATTTCTTCAGGCAACGGATTGTCCTGCGGATTCTCGCTCGGATACGCCGCCGCACGCATGGCAGTGCGGGTCGCGCCCGGGTTGATGCTGTTGGAACGCACCGGTGCCACGCCTTCCAGCTCGTCGGCCAGGGTCTGCATCAAGCCCTCGGTGGCAAACTTCGACACCCCATAGGCACCCCAGTAAGCCCGGCCCTTGCGCCCGACACTACTGGAGGTGAACACCACCGACGCATCCTCGGACAACTTCAGCAGCGGCAACAGGGTGCTGGTAAGCATGAACGTGGCATTCACGTTGATGTGCATCACGCGCATGAAATTGTCGCCCGAGAGTTGCTCCACCGGCGTGCGCGGGCCAATTATCGAAGCGTTGTTGAGCAGCCCGTCAAGCCGACCGAAGTCGTTCTCGATCATTACTGCCAGCTCGTCATACTGGTGCGCCAAGGCAGTTTCCAGGTTGAACGGGATCACCACCGGTTGCGGGTGGCCAGCGGCTTCGATCTCGTCATAGACCTCATTGAGGTTGGCTTCGGTCTTGCCCAGCAGCAATACGGTCGCGCCCAGCGCGGCGTAGGCCTTGGCCGCCGCAGCGCCAATGCCGCGGCCGGCGCCAGTCACCATGATCACTCGGCCAGCGAGCAGGCCGGGGCGGGCGGTGTAATCGAACATAGGTCTATCCTTTGCAAGCCAGGGCGCGGCGGGCGCGCCCTCAGCGATTGATCAGCAGCCGCACAGCGCGCTGTCGAGCACCTTGCGCAGCTCCAACGGGTGGTCCACCACCACGTCTGCACCCCAGTTGTTGGGGTTGTCCTGCGGATGAATATAGCCATAGCGCACCGCTGCGGTACGGGTCCCGGCGTCGCGCCCAGACTCGATATCACGCAGGTCGTCACCGACGAACAGCACGCTGGCCGGGTCCAGATCCAGGGTTTTGCAGGCCAGAATCAGTGGCTCGGGGTCAGGCTTGCTGTTCTTGACATGATCCGGGCAGATCAACAACGCAGAGCGCTCGGCCAGGCCCAGGCGCTGCATGATCGGCTCGGCGAAGCGCACTGGCTTGTTGGTCACCACGCCCCAGATCAGGCCGCCTTTTTCGATATCGTCGAGCAGCTCGGGCATGCCCTCGAACAGCTTGCTGTGCACTGCACAGTCACGCTGGTAGCGCTCGAGAAACTCCAGGCGCAATGCCTCGAAGCCTTCGTCTTCCGGGTTCATGGCAAAGGTCGCGGCAACCATCGCCCGCGCGCCGCCGGAGATCTCGTCGCGGATCAGCTTGTCGGCGATCGGCGCCATGCCGCGCTCGGCGAGCATCGCCTGGCAGATGGCGATGAAGTCAGGCGCGGTGTCCAGCAGCGTGCCGTCCATGTCGAAAAGTACTGCTCGCAAACGCATGCTCACACCTCGCGCAGGGTCTGGATCATGTAGTTGACGTCGACGTCGCTGCTCAGCTTGTAGTGCTTGGTCAGCGGGTTGTAGGTCAGGCCGATGATGTCTTTGACTTCAAGCCCGGCAACCCGGCTCCAGGCGCCCAGCTCGGACGGGCGGATGAATTTCTTGAAGTCATGAGTGCCGCGCGGCAGCATCTTGAGGATGTACTCGGCGCCGATGATCGCCAGCAGGTAGGCCTTGGGGTTGCGGTTGATGGTCGAGAAGAACACCTGGCCACCCGGCTTGACCATGCGGTAGCAGGCGCGGATCACCGACGATGGGTCAGGCACGTGCTCGAGCATCTCAAGGCAGGTGACCACGTCGAACTGCTCGGGCATTTCTTCGGCCAGGGCCTCAGCGGTGATCTGCCGGTACTCGACCTCGACGCCCGACTCGAGCTGGTGCAAGCGGGCTACCGCCAGCGGCGCTTCGCCCATGTCGATGCCGGTCACGGTGGCACCGCGTTGCGCCATCGCTTCGCTGAGGATGCCACCGCCGCAGCCGACATCGAGGACTTTCTTGCCGGCCAGACTGACGCGCTCGTCAATCCAGTTGACCCGCAGCGGGTTGATGTCATGCAGGGGCTTGAACTCGCTTTCGCGGTCCCACCAACGGTGGGCGAGGGCCTCGAACTTGGCGATTTCGGCGTGGTCGACGTTGCTCATTGAACAGATCCTCTGAAACTTGAATAAAAGGTGTCACTAAGCGCCAGCCGCAGCTGGCGCGTGGTCATTCCTTGCCTGCGATGCGCGCGCCCCAGGCGCGGGCCATGGCGGTCAGTGCTGCCTCGTCCATGCGGGTCAGGCGGCGCTCTTCGAGCAGCTGCTCGCCGGCAACCCAGACATGCCGCGCGCAGTCGCGGCTGGTGGCATAGATCAATTGTGACACAGGGTCGTGTACCGGCTGCTGGGCCAGGCCAGACAAGTCGAACGCCACCAGGTCGGCGGCCTTGCCCAGCTCCAGCGAGCCGATCTGTGTGTCCAGACCCAGGCCGCGGGCGCCATTAAGGGTCGCCATGCGCAAGGCCCGATGGGCGTCCAGTGCCGACGCCGAGCCGGCCACCGCTTTCGCCAGCAGGGCGGCGGTGCGGGTTTCGCCGAGCAGGTCGAGGTCGTTGTTGCTGGCCGCGCCATCGGTGCCTATAGCGACATTGACCCCGGCCTGCCACAAACGCTCAACCGGGCAGAAGCCGCTGGCCAGTTTCAGGTTGGATTCCGGGCAGTGGATCACGCTGGTGTTGCTTTCTACCAGCAGGGCCAGGTCGTCGTCGCTGATCTGGGTCATGTGCACCGCCTGCAGGCTCGGCCCCAGCAGGCCAAGCCGCGCCAGCCGAGCCAACGGCCGTTCGCCGTGCTCGGCAACGGCCTGCTCGACTTCGCTGGCGGTCTCATGGATGTGCATGTGCAGCGGCGCATCGAGCTGATCGGCAATCACGCGGATCTTCTCCAGCGTCTCGTCACCGACCGTATACGGCGCGTGGGGGCCGAGGGCTATGGTGATGCGCGGGTGGTGGCGCAACTCGCCGAACAGCTCGATGGCCTGATGCAGGGCGTCGTCCGCAGTCGCTGCACCGGGTATCGGGAAGTCCAGCAGCGGCACCGCCACCTGGGCGCGAATGCCGCTCTGCTCGACTTGCTCGCAGGCTTCGCGCGGATAGAAGTACATGTCGGCAAAGCAGGTTATGCCGCCCTTGAGCTGTTCGGCGATGGCCAGGTCGGTACCGTCGCGGACAAAGCCCGGATCGACCCAGCGGCCCTCGGCCGGCCAGATGTGCTCACGCAGCCAGGTCATTAGCGGCAAGTCGTCGGCCAGGCCGCGGAACAGGCTCATGGCGGCGTGGCCGTGGGCGTTGATCAGGCCTGGGCACAGCAGGCAGTCGGGCAACTCGCGCACCTGCAGCGCCACCGGCGCGCGCTCGCGCGGGCCGAGCCAGGCGATCAAACCGTCGCGTAGGCCCAGCGCGTGCCCTTCGAGTACCACTCCGGCTGGCTCCACAGGCACCAGCCAGGTCGGCACCAGGAGCAGGTCGAGGGGGGCTACGGAGGTCGGCATGCGGCAGCTACCTGAAGGGTTTGGGCGGATCGCGCAGTATACCCGAGCGCCCGCGGCTGAGGCTCGCTATAATCGCCGGCTTTTGATCAGCAAAGCACGGGGAGAGGCGATGCGCGAGCGACTTTTGGCGGCAGAGAAGGTGACCGGCATTCAGTGGCGTGACGGCACCCTGCATCTGCTCGACCAGCGCCTGCTGCCGGCGCAAGAGCGCTGGCTGGCCTGTACCGACGTGTCTCAGGTAGTGAGCGCGATCCGCTCGATGGCGGTGCGCGGTGCGCCGGCCATCGGCATCAGCGCCGCTTATGGGCTGGTCCTGGCGCTGCGTGCCCGGCTTGCCGAGAAGGGCGACTGGGAAGAGTCGATCGAAGAAGACTTTCTGGATCTGGCCGAGGCGCGGCCCACCGCGGCCAACCTGTTCTCGGCGCTCAACCGCATGCGTGATCGCTTGCAGCGCCTGCGCCCCAATGAAAACCTGCTGGCGGCCATGGAGGCCGAGGCCATCGCCATCCACGACAGCGACCGCGAAGCCAACCTGACCATGGCCCAGTACGGCATCGAGCTGATCCGCCGCCAGCAAGGCAACGAGCAGACCATGCTGACCCACGGCAATGCCGGGGCGCTGGGCAGCGGGGGCTTCGGTACCGCGCTGGGTGTGCTGCGTGCAGCTTACCTTGAGGGCATGGTCGAGCGGATTTACGTCGGCGAGACCCGGCCTTGGCTGCAAGGCTCGCGCCTGACCGCCTGGGAGCTGGCGCAGGAAGGCGTGCCGGTCACCCTCTGCGCTGACTCGGCGATGGCGCACCTGATGAAGGTCAAGGGCATCACCTGGGTCGTGGTGGGCGCCGACTGCATCGCGGCCAACGGCGATGTCGCGGCCAAGATCGGCACTTACCAACTGGCGGTAGCGGCCATGCACCACGGCGTGCGCTTCATGGTGGTGGCGCCAAGCACCAGCATCGACCTGAACCTGGCAACCGGTGACGATATCCCGCTGGAAGAGCGCGAAGCAGACGAGCTGCTGGACGTTGCCGGCAATCGGGTTGCCGCACAGGTCGAGGTGTTCAATTCAGTGTTCGACGTGACTCCGGCTGACCTGGTTGACGTGATCGTGACCGAAAAAGGCGTGGTAGAGCGCCCAGACACCGCCAAGATCGCCCAGCTAATGTGCCGCAAGCGCCTGCATTGAGCGCCACCGCGCCGCTCAGGACGCAGCTGTCGGGGCAAAGCGGCCATTGCTTGGCAGCGCCGCTTCTTGTTGCAGCTTGAGGCTTAAGCCTGATGCATTTTTGTGGTACCATCCGGCAGTTTCCAAGGCCGCCCGTTTATGCGGTCTTCATTGCGCAGATCCAAGGCACAACCTATTGATTTGTCGTAAGTCGTCGCACCACTGTGCGCTGCGGCGACGAGCTTCGTTCGTCCTCTGGGGACTTGGACGAGGTTTCACCAGAAAAAGGAATCAGGCTTCTCATGGGCGAACTGGCCAAAGAAATCCTCCCGGTCAATATCGAAGACGAACTGAGACAGTCTTACCTCGACTACGCGATGAGCGTGATTGTCGGGCGTGCACTGCCCGATGCGCGTGACGGCTTGAAGCCCGTGCATCGCCGCGTTCTGTTTGCGATGAGCGAGTTGGGCAACGACTGGAACAAACCGTACAAGAAGTCCGCCCGTGTGGTCGGTGACGTTATCGGTAAGTACCACCCGCACGGCGACACTGCGGTCTACTACACCATCGTGCGTATGGCCCAGCCATTCTCGCTGCGCTACCTGCTGGTCGACGGCCAGGGCAACTTCGGTTCGGTCGACGGCGACAACGCTGCGGCAATGCGATACACCGAAGTGCGCATGTCCAAGCTGGCACACGAGCTGCTGGCTGACCTGCACAAAGAAACCGTCGACTGGGTACCCAACTACGACGGCACCGAGCTGATCCCGGCGGTAATGCCAACGCGCATCCCCAACCTGCTGGTCAACGGCTCCAGCGGTATCGCCGTGGGCATGGCGACCAACATCCCGCCGCACAACCTCGGCGAAGTGATCGACGGCTGTCTGGCGCTGATCGACAATCCTGAAGTCACTATCGATGAGCTGATGCAGTTCATCCCTGGACCGGACTTCCCGACTGCCGGCCTGATCAACGGCCGCTCCGGCATCATCGAGGCCTATCGCACCGGTCGTGGCCGCATCTATATGCGCGCCCGCTCCGAGATCGAAGACATCGACAAGGTCGGTGGCCGTCAGCAGATCGTCATCACCGAGCTGCCGTACCAGCTGAACAAGGCTCGCCTGATCGAGAAGATCGCCGAGCTGGTCAAAGAGAAGAAGCTCGAAGGCATCACCGAGCTGCGCGACGAGTCCGACAAGGACGGTATGCGCGTGGTCATCGAGCTGCGTCGCGGCGAGGTGCCTGAGGTCGTGCTCAACAACCTCTACCAGCAGACTCAGCTGCAGAGCGTGTTCGGCATCAACATCGTCGCCTTGATCGACGGTCGTCCGCGCCTGCTCAACCTCAAGGACCTGCTCGAAGCGTTCGTCCGTCACCGCCGTGAAGTGGTGACCCGTCGTACCGTATTCGAGCTGCGCAAGGCCCGTGAACGTGGCCACATCCTTGAAGGCCAGGCTGTCGCACTGTCCAACATCGACCCGGTCATCGCCCTGATCAAGGCCTCGCCGACCCCGTCCGAAGCCAAGGAAGCCCTGGTTGCGATGCCGTGGGAATCGAGCGCGGTGCAGGTCATGGTCGAGCGCGCAGGCGCCGACTCGTGCCGCCCGGAAAACCTCGATGCCCAGTACGGCATGCGCGATGGCAAGTACTTCCTGTCGCCAGAGCAGGCCCAGGCCATTCTTGACCTGCGTCTGCACCGCCTGACCGGCCTCGAGCACGAAAAGCTGCTGGCCGAGTACCAGGAGATTCTCGAGCAGATCGGCGAGCTGATCCGCATCCTCAGCAGCGCCGAGCGCCTGATGGAAGTGATCCGCGAAGAACTCGAAGCGATCCGTGCCGAATACGGCGACGTGCGCCGCACCGAGATCCTCGATGCCCGTCACGACCTCAGCTACGGCGACATGATCCCGGAAGAAGAGCGCGTGGTGACCATCTCCCACGGCGGCTACGCCAAGACCCAGCCGTTGACTGCGTACCAGGCCCAGCGCCGTGGCGGCAAAGGCAAGTCGGCGTCCGGCGTCAAGGACGAGGACTACATCGAACACCTGCTGGTTGCCAACAGCCACGCCACGCTGTTGCTGTTCTCCAGCAAGGGCAAGGTCTACTGGCTGAAAACCTACGACATCCCGGAAGCCTCGCGCGCTGCCCGTGGCCGTCCGCTGGTCAACCTGCTGCCGCTGGAAGACGGCGAACGCATTACCGCCATGCTGCAGATCGACCTCGAAGCCCTGCAGCAGAGCGCCGATGTCGATGAAGAGCTGGAGGACGGCGACGACACCGTGCTCGAGGGTGAGCTGGTCGAAGCCGAAGAAGTCGACGAAGAAGACGGCGATACTGCCGAGTGGGCTGCAGAGCCTACCGGTGCCTACATCTTCATGGCGACGGCGTCCGGTACCGTCAAGAAGACCCCGTTGGCGCAGTTTGCGCGTCCACGTACCAGCGGCCTGATTGCGCTGAAGCTGAAAGAAGGCGACACCCTGATTGCCGCCGCCATCACCGATGGCGCCAAGGAAGTCATGATGTTCTCCGACGCCGGCAAGGTCATCCGCTTCGCTGAAAGCGTCGTGCGTGAAATGGGCCGTACCGCTCGCGGTGTGCGCGGCATGAAGCTGGGCAAAGGCCAGCGCATCATCTCGATGCTGATCCCCGAGTCTGGTGCGCAGATCCTTACCGCCTCCGAGCGTGGCTTCGGCAAGCGTACCCCGCTGTCCAAGTTCCCACGGCGCGGTCGTGGTGGTCAGGGCGTGATCGCCATGGGCACCAAGGGCCGTAACGGCCTGCTGATCGGCGCGATCCAGGTGCAGGAAGGTGAAGAGATCATGCTCATCTCCGACCAGGGCACGCTGGTGCGCACCCGCGTTGGCGAAGTCTCCAGCCTGGGTCGTAACACCCAGGGCGTGACCCTGATCAAACTGGCCAGCGACGAGACCCTGGTGGGCCTTGAGCGGATCCAGGAGCCATCCGAAGACCTCGAGGAGTTGCTCGAAGGCGAGGAGGGCGCAGAGGGCGTCGAACTCGACGCGGTAGAGGCGGCAGATGATGACGCCGGCGCCGCCGAAGAGGCGCCGCAGGAATAAACAGCGCAACAACCCGAGCGGGGCGGCCATGGTCGCCCCGCTTACTGACCAGAGCAGAGCGAGAGTGGATGTGAGCAAACGAGCCTTTAACTTCTGCGCAGGCCCTGCTGCGCTTCCTGAAGCAGTCCTGCAGCGCGCCCAGGCGGAAATGCTGGACTGGAATGGCAAAGGTCTGTCGGTGATGGAAATGAGCCATCGCAGCGATGACTACGTGGCCATTGCCGAAAAGGCCGAGCAGGACCTGCGTGACCTGCTGTCCGTCCCCTCCAATTACAAAGTGCTGTTTCTGCAAGGTGGCGCCAGCCAGCAATTTGCCGAGATCCCGCTGAACCTGCTGCCGGAAAACGGCACCGCGGACTACATCGAGACCGGCATCTGGTCGAAAAAGGCCATCGAAGAAGCGCGTCGCTTTGGCAACGTCAACATTGCTGCCAGCGCCAAGCCCTACGATTACCTCGCTATCCCCGGCCAGAACGACTGGACCCTGAGCAAGGACGCCGCTTACGTCCACTACGCGTCCAACGAAACCATCGGCGGCCTGCAGTTCGACTGGGTGCCGCAGACCGGTGACGTACCGCTGGTGGTCGACATGTCTTCGGACATCCTTTCGCGCCCGACCGACGTGTCCCAGTTCGGCTTGATTTACGCCGGCGCGCAGAAGAACATCGGCCCAAGCGGCCTGGTTGTGGTGATCGTGCGTGAAGACCTGCTCGGTCGCGCCCGCAGCAGCTGCCCGACCATGCTCGACTACAAGGTTTCGGCCGATAACGGCTCGATGTACAACACGCCGGCAACCTATTCCTGGTACCTCTCGGGGCTGGTCTTCGAGTGGCTCAAGGAGCAGGGCGGTGTCGAAGCCATGGAAGCGCGCAACCGGGCGAAAAAAGATCGCCTGTACGGCTTCATCGACTCCAGCGATTTCTACAGCAACCCGATCAGCGTCAACGCCCGTTCGTGGATGAACGTGCCGTTCCGCCTGGCCGACGAGCGCCTGGACAAACCCTTCCTCGCCGGTGCTGACGCCCGCGGCCTGCTCAACCTCAAGGGCCATCGCTCGGTGGGCGGCATGCGCGCATCGATCTACAACGCCCTGGGTCAGGACGCCGTTGAAGCTCTGGTCAGCTACATGGCTGAATTCGAGAAGGAGCACGCCTGATGGTCGAGCACGAACTCAAAGCCCTGCGTGTACGCATCGATAGCCTCGACGAGAAGATCCTCGAGCTGATCAGCGAGCGCGCCCGCTGCGCCCAGGAAGTGGCCCGGGTCAAGATGGCCAACCTGGCCGAAGGCGAGGCGCCGGTGTTCTACCGTCCCGAGCGGGAAGCTGCCGTGCTCAAGCGCGTCATGGAGCGCAACGGCGGCCCACTGGGCAACGAAGAGATGGCGCGTTTGTTCCGCGAAATCATGTCTTCGTGCCTGGCCCTGGAGCAGCCGCTGAAGGTCGCCTACCTCGGCCCTGAAGGTACCTTCACCCAGGCTGCGGCGATGAAGCACTTCGGCCACGCGGTGATCAGTCGGCCAATGGCGGCCATCGACGAAGTGTTCCGTGAAGTGGCCGCTGGTGCGGTCAACTTTGGCGTGGTGCCGGTGGAAAACTCCACCGAAGGTGCGGTCAGCCACACCCTCGACAGTTTCCTCGAGCACGACATGGTTATCTGCGGCGAAGTCGAGCTGCGCATTCACCATCACCTGCTGGTGGGCGAGAGCACCAAGACAGACAGCATCACCCGCATCTATTCCCACGCCCAGTCGCTGGCCCAGTGCCGCAAGTGGCTCGATGCGCATTACCCGAATGTTGAACGGGTGGCGGTGTCGAGCAACGCCGAAGCGGCCAAGCGGGTCAAGGGTGAATGGAACTCGGCGGCGATTGCCGGCGATATGGCAGCCAACCTGTATGGCCTGACGCGTATTGCCGAGAAAATCGAAGACCGCCCGGACAACTCCACGCGCTTCCTCATGATCGGCAGCCAGGAAGTGCCGCCGACCGGCGACGACAAGACTTCGATCATTGTGTCGATGAGCAACAAGCCGGGCGCGCTGCACGAGCTGCTGGTGCCGTTCCACGACAACGGCATCGACCTGACCCGGATCGAAACCCGGCCGTCGCGCAGTGGCAAGTGGACCTATGTGTTCTTCATTGATTTTGTCGGGCACCACCGTGATCCGTTGATCAAGGCTGTGCTGGAGCAGATCAGCCAGGAAGCCGTTGCGCTGAAAGTGCTGGGCTCGTATCCGAAGGCAGTACTCTGAGGTTGAAGCTGGTCTCTGCGCTACTGGGGCCGCTGCGCGGCCCTTCGCGGGCAAGCCCGCTCCCACAGGATTTGCATCAAGCCCGCACGGGTGATCGACGCAAAACCCTGTGGGAGCGGGCTTGCCCGCGAAGGGTCGCGCAGCGGCCCCGGTGCGGCAATCGATCAGCATGGTTTGATCCGGCACATGCTGCCGTTCTGAACAGGGTTCGCACTCGTGGTTGATGTGGTAGCAAACAAATCCGCGCCGATTATCGGCCGCCTGGTCGTGGTCGGCCTCGGCCTAATCGGCGGCTCGTTCGCCAAGGGCCTGCGTGAAAGCGGCCTGTGCCGCGAAGTGGTCGGCGTCGATCTCGATGCCCCGTCGCGCAAGCAGGCGGTTGCCCTCGGTGTAGTCGACCGCTGCGAAGAAGACCTCGCCAGCGCCTGCATCGGCGCCGACGTGATTCAGCTCGCCGTGCCGATCCTGGCCATGGAAAAACTGCTCGCCGTGCTGGCCAGGCTCGACCTTGGCAATGCCATCGTCACCGACGTCGGCAGCGCCAAGTGCAACGTCGTGCGTGCCGCCCGCGAAGTGTTCAGCAGCAATCTGCCGCGCTTCGTTCCCGGCCACCCAATCGCCGGCTCCGAGCAGAGCGGGGTAGAGGCCTCCAACGCCGCGCTGTTCCGCCGGCATAAAGTCATTCTTACGCCACTGGCTGAAACCGACCCTGCCGCACTGGCCGTGGTCGACCGCCTGTGGCGCGCATTGGGCGCCGATGTCGAACACATGACGGTCGAGCGTCACGACGAAGTGCTGGCGGCTACCAGTCACCTGCCACACCTGCTGGCCTTCGGCTTGGTCGATTCGCTGGCCAAGCGCAATGAAAACCTCGAAATCTTCCGGTACGCTGCAGGGGGCTTTCGCGATTTCACAAGAATCGCCGGCAGCGACCCGATCATGTGGCATGACATCTTCCTCGCCAACCGCGAGGCGGTGCTGCGCACGCTAGATACATTTCGCAGCGACCTCGACGCCTTGCGCGACGCGGTCGATGCAGGGGATGGGCACCAGCTGCTGGGGGTATTTACCCGCGCACGGGTTGCCCGCGAGCATTTCAGTAAAATCCTGGCCCGCCGGGCCTATGTGGACGCTATGAACGCCAACGATCTGATTTTCCTGGCCCAACCTGGTGGCCGCGTGTCCGGACGGATCCGCGTTCCAGGCGACAAGTCGATTTCCCATCGCTCGATCATGCTCGGCTCGCTGGCCGAAGGCACCACTGAAGTCGAAGGCTTCCTTGAAGGCGAGGACGCTCTGGCGACCTTGCAGGCCTTCCGCGACATGGGTGTGGTCATCGAAGGCCCCAACCATGGCAAGGTCACCATTCACGGTGTCGGCCTGCACGGCCTGAAAGCCCCGCCCGGGCCGATCTACGTCGGTAACTCCGGCACCTCGATGCGCCTGCTGTCGGGCCTGCTCGCCGGCCAGCCGTTCGACGTGACCATGACTGGCGATGCTTCGCTGTCGAAGCGGCCGATGGGCCGCGTCGCCAACCCGCTGCGGGAAATGGGCGCAGTGGTCGAAACCGGCGCCGATGGCCGGCCACCACTGACCATTCGTGGCGGGCAAAAACTCAAGGCACTCAACTACACGCTGCCAATGGCCAGTGCCCAGGTCAAATCCTGCCTGCTGCTGGCCGGCCTGTATGCCGAAGGCGTGACCACCGTCACCGAGCCTGCGCCAACCCGCGACCACACCGAGCGCATGCTGCGCGGCTTTGGCTATGCGGTCGAGTCCAACGGCCCGGTCGCTTCGCTGCAAGCGGGTGGCAAACTCACCGCAACCCGTATCGAAGTGCCGGCAGATATCTCGTCTGCTGCGTTCTTCCTGGTTGCCGCGTCGATCGCCGAAGGCTCCGACCTGCTGCTTGAGCACGTCGGCATCAACCCGACCCGCACTGGTGTCATCGACATCCTGCGCCTGATGGGCGGCGATATCACTCTGGAGAACCAGCGTGAAGTCGGTGGCGAGCCGGTAGCCGACCTGCGTGTGCGCGGCGCCAAGCTCAAAGGCATCGAGATCCCTGAAGAGCTGGTACCACTGGCTATCGACGAGTTCCCGGTGCTGTTCGTCGCCGCGGCTTGCGCCGAAGGCCGGACCATCCTGCGTGGCGCCGAAGAACTGCGAGTGAAGGAATCCGACCGCATCCAGGTAATGGCCGACGGCCTGATCACCCTGGGCGTGAAGTGCGAACCGACCCCGGACGGGATCATCATCGACGGCGGCCCGATTGGCGGTGGCGAAGTGCACGGCCACGGCGACCACCGTATCGCCATGGCTTTCAGCATCGCCTCGCTGCGGGCCACTGCGCCGGTGCGTATCCATGACTGCGCCAACGTTGCCACCTCGTTCCCGAACTTCCTCGCGCTGTGCGCCGAAGTCGGCATTCGTGTGGCCGAAGAGGCCAAATCGTGAACGCCCAGGCCCCGGTCATTACCATCGACGGCCCGAGCGGGTCGGGCAAAGGCACCGTAGCCGGGCTGCTGGCACGTGAGCTCGGCTGGCGCCTGCTCGATTCCGGCGCGCTGTACCGTTTGCTCGCTTTCAGCGCGCGCAACCATGGCGTCGACCTGACCAACGAAGAGCTGCTGACCAAGCTGGCCGCTCATCTGGATGTGCAGTTCTACCCGGCCGAGGAGGGTAAGCTGCAGCGCATCATGCTCGAGGGTGACGACGTCAGCCTCGACATCCGTACCGAAGCAGTCGGCGCCGGCGCCTCGATGGTGGCCTCGCTGCCCGCGGTGCGCGATGCCCTGCTGCAGCGCCAGCGCGCGTTTCAGGAGGCTCCGGGGCTGATCGCAGACGGCCGCGACATGGGCACTGTGGTGTTCCCGGACGCGCCGTTGAAAGTGTTTTTGACCGCCAGCGCCGAGGAACGGGCGCGACGTCGTTATTTGCAGTTGAAAGCGAAAGGCGACGATGTTAGGCTGGCGAGTCTGCTAGATGAGATTAGTGCGCGCGATGAGCGCGATACCCAGCGTGCGGTGGCCCCGCTTAAACCGGCGGCCGACGCGATTCAGCTGGACTCTACCGAGTTGTCCATCGAGCAGGTGTTGCAACGCATCAAAAGCGAGATCGCACTTCGCGGTATCGCCTGATGATCAGGAAAGCAGGCAGGGGCACCAGTCAACGTCTTGCCGGTTTTCCTTTAAATAACGAAACCCACATTGTCTGGAGTGTGGTTAGGGGCGTCTTCTTCGCCCAAATCTACAGGAATTAAAATGAGCGAAAGCTTTGCAGAACTCTTTGAAGAAAGCCTGAAAACCCTCAATCTTCAGCCGGGTGCGATCATCACCGGTATCGTTGTCGACATCGACGGCGACTGGGTTACCGTACACGCTGGCCTGAAGTCCGAGGGCGTCATCCCGCTCGAGCAGTTCTACAACGAAGCTGGCGAGCTGACCATCAAGGTCGGTGACGAAGTTCACGTTGCGCTGGACGCGGTCGAAGACGGCTTTGGCGAAACCAAGCTGTCCCGTGAAAAAGCCAAGCGCGCCGAGTGCTGGATTGTTCTGGAAGCTGCTTTCGCTGCCGAAGAAGTTGTCAAGGGCGTTATCAACGGTAAGGTTAAAGGCGGCTTCACTGTCGACGTTAACGGTATCCGTGCGTTCCTGCCAGGTTCGTTGGTTGATGTCCGCCCAGTGCGCGACACCACCCACCTCGAAGGCAAAGAGCTGGAATTCAAGGTCATCAAGCTGGACCAGAAGCGCAACAACGTCGTTGTTTCGCGTCGCAGCGTCCTCGAAGCCGAGAACAGCGCCGAGCGTGAAGCTCTGCTCGAAACTCTGCAAGAAGGCCAGCAAGTCAAAGGTATCGTCAAGAACCTCACCGACTACGGCGCATTCGTGGATCTGGGCGGCATCGACGGCCTGCTGCACATCACCGACATGGCTTGGAAGCGTATCAAGCACCCGTCGGAAATCGTCAACGTTGGTGACGAAGTTGATGTTCGCGTCCTGAAGTTCGACCGTGAGCGCAACCGCGTTTCGCTGGGTCTGAAGCAGATGGGCGAAGATCCGTGGGTAGCTATCACTGCTCGTTACCCAGAAGGTACTCGCGTACAAGCTCGCGTTACCAACCTGACCGACTACGGCTGCTTCGCTGAGCTGGAAGAAGGCGTTGAAGGTCTGGTACACGTTTCCGAAATGGACTGGACCAACAAAAACATCCACCCGTCGAAAGTCGTTCAGGTTGGCGACGAAGTGGAAGTTATGGTTCTGGACATCGACGAAGAGCGTCGTCGTATCTCCCTGGGCATCAAACAGTGCAAGTCCAACCCATGGGAAGACTTCTCCGGCCAGTTCAACAAGGGTGACAAGATCACCGGTACCATCAAGTCGATCACCGACTTCGGTATCTTCATCGGCCTGGATGGCGGCATCGACGGTCTGGTTCACCTGTCCGACATCTCCTGGAACGAAACCGGCGAAGAAGCTGTACGTCGTTTCAAGAAGGGCGACGAGCTGGAAACTGTCATCCTGTCGGTTGATCCAGAGCGCGAGCGCATCTCCCTGGGCATCAAGCAGCTGGAAGACGATCCGTTCTCCAACTTCGTTGCTGTCAACGACAAGGGTGCAATCGTCAAGGGTATCGTCAAAGAAGTTGACGCCAAAGGCGCCATCATCACCCTGGCCGACGACATCGAAGCTACTCTGAAAGCTTCCGAAATCAGCCGTGACCGCGTTGAAGACGCGCGTAACGTTCTGAAGGAAGGCGAAGAGATCGAAGCCAAGATCATCAGCGTTGACCGTAAGTCGCGCGTTATCAGCCTGTCGATCAAATCGAAAGACGATGCTGAAGAGCGTGAAGCTATCCAGAGCCTGAAGCAGGCTCCTGAGGCAGCTGCTGCCGACACCACCATGGCTGCGCTGCTGCGCGAAGCAATGGCCAAACAGAACTAAGTTCTGCTTGATCGGTAGAAAAAGGGCGACTTAGGTCGCCCTTTTTTATTGCCTGCGATTTGTCGCCTGTTTTCAGAGGGTTGCGCCGGTGCCCGCGGCGTCTCAGCCCAACTGGTGCAAACCCCTCTACCCAGCGCTGCCCAACCCGGTGCACCGAAAAAGTTCCCCGCGCACCAATCTTGAATTTTTTTATTAAGTCAAGAACCGCCCTGTTCAAATCCTCCTGAGCGTGCTACAAACTGGTTAAGCAATGATCTAGCTGCTTGATAACGAAGGGAAAAACATGACGAAGTCGGAGCTGATCGAACGTATTGTCACCCATCAGGGTTTACTCTCGTCCAAGGACGTCGAGTTGGCCATCAAGACCATGCTCGAGCAAATGGCCCAGTGCCTGGCAACGGGCGATCGCATCGAGATCCGCGGCTTTGGCAGCTTCTCGCTGCACTATCGCGCACCTCGCGTAGGTCGCAACCCCAAGACCGGCCAGTCGGTAAGCCTTGAAGGCAAGTTCGTGCCGCACTTCAAGCCGGGCAAGGAATTGCGCGACCGGGTCAACGAAGAAGAGCACGAAACCGAAGCCTGAGTGCAATCAAAGGATCAGACCGATGAGTAACCTCAAGCGCGCCCTGGCGCTGCTGTTCGTCCTGCTGCTGGCAGCAGTGGTGATGTTCTTCGTGCTGGAGAACCAGCAAACCGTCGCCCTGGTATTGTTCGGCTGGACTGCCCCTGCAGTGCCTGTAGCGCTGCCGGTACTCGCCGCCTTGGTGGTGGGGTTGGCCCTCGGTCCATTGCTTGGCGCCTACGGCGTTATGCGCAGCAAACGCAGGATTCGTGCATCGGCACGTCAGGCGGCCTTGGCAGAGAGCTGAGGAAGCGTCCTACTGCTTTAGCAGACATAGCTGATATGAAATCTGCGAAGAAAATGGAGTAATAGCCCGCTTCGTTTTCAACCCTGCGCAGGGCTTCAGCAGCATGACTTTCCCCGTTATCACGCATAATGGTGGCACCCGCGGCGTCACGGGCTCCTGTCATCAGCTGCACCTAGATTCCGCCACCAGCCTGCTCATCGATTGCGGGCTTGAGCAAGGCGCCGACGCCCGCCCTGATTCCTCCGCGCTGGGCTTCGCTATCAGCGGCATCCAGGCGTTGGTGATCACCCATGTGCACCTCGACCACGTCGGTCGCATTCCGGCACTGCTGGCCGCAGGCTTTCGCGGTCCGATCTTCTGTAGCGTGCCTTCCGCGAAGCTGCTCCCGCTGGTTCTTGAAGATGCCTTCAAACTCGGCATCAGTAGCGAGCCCGCGCAGGTAGCGCGTTTTCTGCATCTGCTGAAAAGTCTGGTTGAGCCGATCGCCTTTGGTCAGTGGCACAGTCTGATCGAGCAAGGGCACCTGCAATGTCGCATCCGCCTGCAGCGTGCCGGCCATCTGCTCGGTTCAGCGTACGTCGAGTGTGACATCAGTACCCCTGCGCAATCGTGCAGCACCCGTGTGGTGTTCTCTGGCGATATCGGCGCGCCCTACAGCCCCTTGCTGCGTCCAGTCCAGCCGCCAGAGCGCGCCGATGTGCTGGTGCTCGAAAGCACCTATGGCGACCGCCTGCATCCTGACCGCAGCGACCGGCGCCAGCGTCTGGAAGCAGCGATAGATCGTGCCTTGGCTGACCAGGGCACGATCCTGATCCCCGCATTCAGTCTCGGTCGTACGCAAGAGTTGCTCTATGAGATTGAAGAGGTCCTTCACCTTAAAGGCCTGCTCGACACCTCGGGCGCGGCAGCCAGCGATGATCAGGTCGACTGGGCGCAGTTACCGATCATCCTCGACTCGCCGCTGGCTCAGCGCGTGACCCAGGTCTACCGGGCGCTGCATCAGTACTGGAATGACGAAGCCCGACTACGCTTGAGCGAAGGGCGCAAGCCGCTTGGCTTTTCCCAGTTGGTGTGTGTGGATAGCCACGCCAAGCACCAGCAAGTGGTCAATTATCTAAAGAGTACTGGCCGGCCAGCGATTGTGATTGCCGGCAATGGCATGTGCTCAGGCGGACGCATCGTCAATTACCTTAAAGCTATGCTAGGTGATAGGCGGCATGAAGTCATGTTTGTTGGCTATCAGGTCAAAGGTACGCCGGGGGCGTTGATGCAGGCCGGTGCGCAGTGGGTTGAGCTGGATGGGGATGGCTATGAGCTGCATGTGAAGGTGACCACGCTGAGCGGGTATTCGGCTCATGCCGATCAGGCTGGCTTGGTCGAGTTTGCGCTGGGGGCGGGGAGTGCGGCGAAACGGGTGGTGCTGGTGCATGGAGAGGGTAGGGCGAAGCTGGCGTTGGCTGAGGCGTTAGCGCAAAAATATGATGAGCTCGGCTGGTGTGTGGGTGTCACAATTCCTGCTTAACGGCTCGGTTGAGGGCGGAGTCCGGCTTACTTCCTAGAGGTTCATGCTCAGGCTCGACTAGTTTGATAGATGCTAAAGATGTACGAATGGGCGGGCATCTCAGCCGATTGCCGCTACGCTTGATTTTGGTGGGCAACGGGGTAGGTAATGGCACATATCAGGCCTGCTTCAGGCAGTAACCAGACAGATTCAAAGGAAAATAAATGGCCAATGAACATCAGCGCCGTAGTGGGGAGGGTGAAATTGACCTTGTTGATTTGATGCAAGGCGTTTGGCGCAAAAAGATATGGATCGTACTGGTCGCACTGCCAATAATCGGGGTGAGCTTGCTCTATGTCATACTGGCTCCGCCGGTGTATGAGGCTAAGCTATATGTTCAGCCACCATCTCAGAACGAAATTGCTCAGCTTAATAATGCGAGAGGCGGGGACTCGGGGTTGCCGACCTACAGCGTTAAGGAAGTTTACGAGATATATCTGAAGGCTCTGCAGTCCGAGGCATTACGCAAAAAATTCTTTCGTAGCGAATATTTACCTTCGCTCGACGATGATCAACGCCGTGGCTCTCGCGATGCCCTGTATAGTCAATTCAATTCACTTCTGAAAGTGACACAGGCGGGCAAGGATATGCCCCTTCGCTACGTGGTAACAGCAAACCTTGAAGATCCTAAACGTGCGGCACAGTGGGTCACTACCTATGTTGAAATGGCCTCCGTTCGTGCCAAGCATGAAGTGCTTACAGGAACCCATAGTGATATTTTAATCATGGCTAATAACCTAGAACGGCAGATCATGTCTGCTCAAGCCGGAGCGCGCAAGCAGCGAGAGGATCGGATCGCGCAACTGGAGGAGGCACTTGACGTTGCGGAGTCGATAGGTTTGAAAAAACCGTCGATAATTACGAGCAATTTGCCCGCTGAAGTATCTGCTGGTACGGTGGGTAGTCTGACTTATATGCGAGGTAGCGACGCACTGCGAGCGGAAATCGATACACTAAAATCGCGTATATCTGATGATCCATTCATCCCCGAGCTACGTGTGAGGCAGGAGAAACTGAGTCTGTATAGAAGCATTAGCGTTGACCCATCTGGCGTGTCTGTGTATCAGCAAGACGGGGCGGTCGAGCAGCCCGATAAGCCGATAAAGCCCCGAAAAGCATTGATCTTGTTCATCGCAACGATCGTAGGGGTAAGTTTGGGGGGCTTGGCTGCAATTGGTAGAAGTCAGTGGATTAAGCATCGTGCAACCACTTGAGAATATATCGCAGATAGGCGCGTAGACGTACGATGTTGGGCGCGGGGCGTTAATAGTTCAGTTATGCTGTTCAATCTGGCATATCTTCAGCCAGTTGGATGGATAGATATTACGCTTGGATCCTAAGTCGGTGTTGTCTTGGCTCGCCTGTCTTGCGATGGCTATGAGTATTTGAGTATTGGTCGCTACAGATTACTGATTATTCCGAAAGCAGAGGGAGAGTGGTAGTGCTGATGTCGTGTCTCTTTGAGCGGTTTGATCGACGTGCAGGTCTCCGAGTGATGATCTTAAGTGACCAATTTTAGTTATTATGCACGTTTATTTGGTGGTTAGTTGGTTGCATTCTGGTCTAGGTGGAGTCACGGAGGTGAGTGCTTTAGTCGGTTTTGTTATGTCTTTCGATTATTCTTATTTTTTAGAGATATTTCCGGGTCCGATAGTTGTTTGCATGGCTATGCTTCACATAATTTCGGTCGGATCTGAATGTTAGAGCCTGAGTCTTGAGTGTTAGGGTTTAAATTGGCCTGGTCTGTAGGAATGTTTTCTTCAAGAGTTATTGTGAAAGCATGGAGACCCACTTTGTTAATGAACTATGATCAATCTTTTTGAAGCGGCTTGGGAGGGCTGTGTGAGGGCGGTTCAGCATTTTTGACAAAATTATTGCTAGGGATGGCAAATAAACTTCGCAAGAAAAGGTTGTGTAGGCAACGCCCGGGTACACTTTTGCGAGTGCGTGGGCGGTTTGCTAGCATCGTTGACAGCTGGCATCACTCACGCACATAGCGTTTGAGGCTGCTGCTAGCTTCCACCTCGACGCATGGTTGCTCGCCAGTGGCGGCTCAGCACTGATGCTGAGGGGGGCTTGGCAAGCGAGCCTTTCGTGCCCGCTGCGGGGTATCAAGCAGTGTGGCGCAGCCGCGCTTGAGCCAAAGCGAAGGCTCGGCGTTTGCAGCAATGATCCCACACACTGAAATATCTGATGGAACCTCGGTGATGAAAGCCATATCATTGCAGCGCCTTGATGTTCGCAGTCCGCGAGCCGCTTCGATGTCTTTAGCGGCGGACATGCGGTTTCACTATGGCGACGGCACCGAGCTTAGTAGCGGATCGATTCACTCGGCTGGTAATGAGTCGTCCAAGATTTTAGTACCCGCTGTACTGTCACGATGACGGGCAGAAAAATTCATGGTGAGTTGGAAAATATGACAGACATTAATGCAGTGGTAGAGAAGTTCAAAAGCCGGAAGGCTTTGATTGGTATAGTAGGCCTGGGTTATGTCGGCCTTCCACTGATGCTCCGATACAATGCCATTGGCTTCAATGTACTAGGCATCGATATTGATACCTTCAAAGTGGATAAGCTAAATGCCGGCCAGAGCTATATCGAACATATCTCCGCTGCCAATGTTGCCAAGGCTCGCGAAACCGGTTTCGAAGCTACCACCGACTTCACCCGTGTCAGCGAATGTGACGCACTGATCCTCTGCGTACCGACCCCGTTGAACAAGTACCGCGAACCGGACATGAGCTTCGTCATCAACACCACTGATGCGCTCAAGCCATACCTGCGTGCTGGGCAGGTGGTCTCGCTGGAAAGCACTACCTACCCAGGCACCACCGAAGAAGAGCTACTACCTCGAGTGCAGGAAGGCGGTCTGGTGGTCGGTCAGGACATCTATCTGGTCTACTCGCCTGAGCGCGAAGACCCGGGCAATCCGAACTTCGAAACCCGCACCATTCCAAAAGTCATTGGCGGTCACACCGCTCAGTGTCTTGAAGTGGGCGTCGCCCTGTATGAGCAAGCGATCGATCAGGTTGTTCAGGTCAGTTCGACCAAGGCTGCCGAGATGACCAAGCTGCTGGAGAACATCCACCGCGCCGTCAACATTGGCCTGGTCAACGAGATGAAGATCGTGGCCGACCGCATGGGTATCGACATCTTTGAAGTGGTAGACGCCGCAGCGACCAAACCATTTGGCTTCACCCCGTACTACCCTGGCCCAGGTCTGGGTGGCCACTGCATTCCGATCGACCCTTTCTACCTGACCTGGAAGGCGCGTGAATACGGCTTGCATACCCGTTTCATCGAACTTTCGGGCGAAGTCAACCAGGCCATGCCGGAATACGTGCTCGGCAAACTGATGGACGGCCTCAACGATGCAGGCAAAGCGCTCAAGGGCAGCCGCGTGCTGGTCCTGGGTATTGCCTACAAGAAAAACGTAGACGACATGCGCGAATCGCCGTCGGTAGAAATCATGGAGCTGATCGAAGCCAAGGGCGGCGTGGTTGCGTACAGCGATCCGCATGTACCGGTGTTCCCGAAGATGCGCGAGCACCACTTCGAATTGAGCAGCGAAGCACTGACCGCTGAAAACCTGGCCAGCTTCGATGCTGTTGTGTTGGCGACCGATCACGACAAGTTTGACTATGCCCTGATCGAGAGCAAGGCCAAGCTGATCGTCGACAGCCGCGGCAAGTACCGCACGCCGACAGCGCATATCATCAAAGCCTGATTACCGGCTTCGTCACGTCGATCCGCTTGCGCTTGCCGCGAGCGGATACTTACGTTTTTACAGGATCAACCATGAAAAATTTCGCTCTCATCGGCGCCGCCGGCTACATCGCTCCTCGCCATATGCGCGCCATCAAGGACACCGGCAACCGTCTGGTGTCTGCCTACGACATCAACGACTCGGTCGGCATCATTGACAGCATCTCGCCGCAGAGCGAGTTTTTCACCGAGTTCGAGTTCTTCCTCGATCACGCCAGCAACCTCAAACGTGATCCAGCCACGGCCCTGGATTACGTTGCGGTGTGCTCGCCAAACTACCTGCACTACCCACACATTGCGGCAGGCCTGCGCCTGGGCTGCGATGTAATCTGCGAAAAGCCGCTGGTGCCAACCCCAGAGATGCTCGACCAGCTGGCGCTGGTGGAACAGGAAACCGGCAAGCGTCTATTCAACATCCTGCAACTGCGTCACCACCAGGCGATCATCGCCCTGAAAGACAAGGTTGCCCGTGAGAACAACCCGCACAAGTATGAAGTCGACCTGACTTACATCACCTCCCGCGGTAACTGGTACCTGAAGAGCTGGAAAGGTGACCCGCGCAAGTCATTCGGTGTGGCCACCAATATCGGCGTGCATTTCTACGACATGCTGCACTTCATCTTCGGCAAACTGCAGCGTAACGTCGTGCACTTCACTTCCGAGCATAAAGCTGCCGGTTACCTCGAGTACGAGAAAGCCCGCGTACGCTGGTTCCTTTCGGTCGATGCCAACGACCTGCCGGAATCGGTCAAGGGCAAGAAGCCTACCTACCGTTCGATCACCGTCAACGGCGAGGAAATGGAGTTCTCTGAAGGTTTCACCGACCTGCACACCACCAGCTATGAAGAGATTCTGGCGGGTCGCGGTTACGGTATCGAAGATGCGCGCCATTGTGTCGAAACCGTCAACACCATCCGCAGTGCCGCCATCGTCAAGGCCGCTGACAACGAAGGCCATCCGTTCGTTGCGGCGCTGACCCGCTAAGCAGCACCAATGCCATGGGTGGCCCGGTGCGGCCACCCGTCTACAACACGTTAGCGCAGGATCGGTCTTCAGCGTGTCGAACAATAATTACAATCCGCTGAGTGATGTCGGCGTGCCAAGGCAGCTCAGAGACATGCGTCTGGATGTGCAGGGTCTGCGCGCCGTCGCGGTGCTGGCTGTGCTCGCTTACCACGCCAACAGCGCCTGGTTGCATGCAGGCTTTGTCGGCGTCGACGTGTTCTTCGTCATCTCCGGATTCATCATCACTGCCCTGCTGGCCGGGCGCACTGAAAAAGTCAATCTGGTCGAGTTCTACACGGGGCGGATCAAGCGCATCCTGCCGGCGTACTTCGTCATGTTGGCGGTCGTGTGTGTAGTCTCGGCTGTGCTGTTTCTGCCAGCGGACTATGGATTCTTCGAAAAAAGCCTGAAGTCGTCGGCGTTTTTCACCAGCAATCGCTACTTTGCCGATTTTGGCAGTTACTTCGCCCCCCGTGCCGACGAGCTGCCGTTGCTGCATACCTGGTCGCTGGCGATTGAGATGCAGTTCTACCTATTCTTCCCCATTTTGTTCATGTGCCTGCCCCGCCAGTGGCGGCTGCCGGTATTCGCGTTGCTGGGCCTGGCCTTGTTTGCCTGGAGTGGCTATCTGGTTACCAGCGGCAAGCAGGACAACTTGTACTTTGCGTTACGCGCGCGCGTGCCGGAGTTCATGGTCGGCGCCGTTGTTGCCTTGGCACTGCAGAACCGTGAGTTGCCCGGCAAACTGTCGACTGCCTTGGGCTTGCTCGGGGCGCTTGCGCTGGTCTGCGCGTTTTTGCTGATAGACAAGCAGAAGTTCCCCGGCTACTGGTCAATCCTGCCCTGCGCTGGTGCCGGCTTGCTGATCGCCGCCCGCCGCGGCCCGGCCAGTCAGTTGCTGGCCAGCCGGCCGATGGTGTGGATCGGCGGCATCTCCTACTCGTTGTACCTGTGGCACTGGCCTATCTTGGCTTTTATCCGCTATTACACAGGCCAGTACGAACTTGATGGCGCTGGCTTGTTGTTGTTTGTCAGCGGGTCGCTGCTGTTGGGTTGGTTATCCTATCGTTATATTGAAACGCCGATCAGGAAGTCCGCAGGGCTGCGTCAGCAGTCGCCGAAGTGGGCACTGGCCACTGCCATTGTAGCCGTGGTGCTGTTTGCCGGCTCGCAGTTGAATCTGCGGGTGGTCACCCCTGCGCCCTTGCAACTGACACGTTACGCTGCCCCCGAGTTGATCTGCCACGGCACTCAGGTCGGCGAATGCAAGCGGGGCAAGATCGATGCTCAGCCGACGGTGCTGGTGATCGGCGACAGCCATGCTGCGCAGCTGAACTACTTCTTTGACGTTGCCGGTGACGAAACAGGTGTGTCCTATCGGGTACTCAGCGGCAGTAGTTGCGTACCGATTCCAGGTTTCGATTACGATCGTTTGCCAAAGTCGTCGCGGAAGGCTTGCATGGCGCAGATTGCTGCAGTGGCGCAGTTGATGCCTGCATTCGACAAGGTCATTGTGGCGGGCATGTGGCAGTACCAAATGCAGAGCCCGATCTTTATTAAAGCGATGAGAGCCTTCCTCGTGGACGTCAGCCATGCTGGAAAGCAGGTACTGGTGCTGGCGCAGATCCCAATGTTCGAATCAAACGTTCAGCGTATACGCCGTTTTGCTGAGCTTGGGTTGTCGGCGCCCGTGATTCCCAACAGGCAATGGAAGAACGCTAATCAGCAGTTGAAAGAAGTTATTGGCGGTATGGCGAATGTACAGTTCGTAGATTTTTCTAGTGGTAGCTTCTTCGCCAGTGCCCCATATCAGAATGGTCAAATTATCTATCGAGATAACCATCACCTAAACGAGCTGGGTGCTCGCCTTTACGGGCATTTTGCGGGTGTCCAGTTACAGCGGTTTTTCGATCAACCTAAATCCAGTGTGAGTTTCAAGCCATGAGTTATTATCAACACCCAAGCGCGATCGTCGACGACGGCGCGCAGATCGGTAGCGATTCCCGCGTCTGGCACTTCGTCCACGTCTGTGCCGGTGCACAGATTGGCGCAGGAGTATCGCTGGGCCAGAACGTCTTCGTCGGCAACAAGGTTGTCATTGGTGACCGCTGCAAGATCCAGAACAACGTTTCGGTGTACGACAACGTGACCCTCGAAGAGGGCGTATTCTGTGGCCCGAGCATGGTCTTCACCAACGTTTACAACCCGCGCTCGCTGATCGAGCGCAAAGATCAGTACCGCGACACGCTGGTCAGAAAGGGCGCCACCCTCGGCGCCAACTGCACCATTGTCTGTGGCGTAACAGTAGGTGAATACGCCTTTGTCGGTGCCGGCGCGGTGATCAATAAGGATGTCCCGGCCTACGCTTTGATGGTCGGCGTGCCGGCCCGGCAGATCGGCTGGATGAGCGAGTTTGGCGAACAACTGCAACTGGATGACAACAGCGAAGCGATCTGCTCGCATTCCGGCGTGCGTTACGTACTTAATGGCAAGATCCTGAGCAAGGTGGACGCGTGAGCATGATTGAATTTATTGACCTGAAGAGCCAGCAGGCGCGTATCAAGGACAAGATCGATGCTGGCATCCAGCGGGTACTGAGCCATGGCCAATACATTCTCGGCCCTGAAGTCAGCGAACTCGAAGAGCGCCTAGCCGCCTTTGTCGGCGCAAAGTACTGCATCACCTGCGCCAACGGCACCGACGCCCTGCAGATCGTGCAGATGGCGTTCGGTATCGGCCCGGGCGACGAAGTCATCACGCCGGGCTTCACCTACATCGCCACCGCAGAAACTGTTGCGCTTCTCGGTGCCAAGCCGGTGTATGTGGACATTAACCCACGTACCTACAACCTTGATCCCGCCTTGCTTGAAGCCGCCATTACGCCGCGGACCAAGGCCATCATCCCTGTCTCGTTGTACGGCCAGTGCGCCGATTATGATGCAATCAACGCCATTGCCGCCAAGCATGGTATCCCGGTGATCGAGGATGCGGCGCAGAGTTTTGGTGCTTCGTACAAGGGCAAACGCTCTTGCAACCTGACTACGGTTTCGTGCACCAGCTTCTTCCCGAGCAAGCCGCTGGGTTGCTACGGTGATGGCGGCGCGATCTTCACCAATGACGAAGAGCTGGCGAAAGTGATTCGCCAGGTGGCGCGACATGGCCAGGACCGTCGCTATCATCACATTCGGGTAGGCGTGAACAGCCGGCTGGATACCCTGCAGGCGGCAATCCTGTTGCCGAAACTGGAGATATTCGAGGAAGAGATTGCCCTGCGTCAGCAAGTGGCGGCCTGGTATGACGCTGCCTTGAAACATGCTGGTGTGTCGGGCACGCCTTACATCGCTGAGGGCAACATCAGTGCGTATGCCCAGTACACCGTGCAAGTGCACGAGCGAGACGCTGTCCAAGAGCGCCTCAAAGCTGCCGGGATCCCTACCGCAGTTCATTATCCGATTCCGCTGAACAAGCAACCGGCGGTCATGGACCAAAGCGCTGTGTTGCCGATTGGCGATGACGTGGCGACCAAGGTCATGAGCTTGCCGATGCATCCGTATCTGGATCAGGCGGCAGTGGCTGATATCAGTGCCGCGCTGGCCTCATAGGAATGTACCTAGCCACCCGGATCGACAAGTCGGTACTGCTGAATGTAGTGCTGCTGTTCGCTTATTTTTTGGCACTGGTCTGGGTGAACAACAGCTACATCCACCAGCTGTACGGTTATATGGGGGCTGCAGCACGGCCCTTGGATTTCGTGCGAATACTGTATCTGTTTTTGCTTGCGACAGTATGTGCTTTGCTGGCAGTTGGACGGATAGAGCGACCTGGTGATTTGCTGGTTGCTTGTTTTATTCTATTAGTCGTACCGCATGGGCTGGTTTTGAATGGTGCAAACCGTTTTTCACCAGAGGGTGATCTGTTCTCGGGCGTGACGCTTGCTATAGTGATTGGTGTATCGATCATTTGTTTGGCAAATAAGGTACGATTCTATCAGCGAGTTGATGATGTTCCTGTCGAACAGGGTAAGAGGGTTCTAGTACTTCTGTCGCTGCTCAATCTGGCTGTATTACTTTACATCTTACTCAAGAGTGCAGATTATTTCTCTCTTGATCTCAGTACTCACTATGTTAGGCGCGCACTTGCGAGGGAGATTTTCGCAGCAGGTACACTTGGTGCCTACTTAGCATCGATCGGGACGCAAGCACTTTTCCCGGTACTGTTTGCCTGGGGCGTCTACCAACAAAAGAACAGTTTTTTAGCCCTAGGTATCTTCAATGTGATCGTGGTGTGGGGGGCTTTTGGTCAAAAGTACCCCGTTGTTTTGATTTTTCTAATTTACTTCATCATGTTGTACTACCGTAAGTTTGGTGTGGTTAAGTTGTCATGGTTGATAGGTGCTCTTTTATTAGTGATTTTGCTCGGTGTCATTGAGCATGAGATGCTTGGGTACTCTTATCTAAATGACTATCTTTTACGCCGTGTGTATGTTGTCCCGTCCACCTTGCTTGGGGCTACAGACGCTTTTGTCATGCAGTTTGGCCGTAATAATTATGGCGATACTTTGCTGGGTGCGATATTCGGACAGGGGCGGTCTGATCCGATAACGTTTAGGCTGGGCGTAGAAATGTTTGAAAATTCGAAAATGAACGCAAACGTAAATTTCATAGCGGTTGCGTTTATGCAGCTCAAATACGTTGGGGTGGTTGTCGAATCACTATTTGTCGCCGGGATTACCATGCTGCTGAATTTTTTATATTCGCGGTATGGCGCGGTTTTAGCAATGCCTATAGCGCTACTGATTGCGACGAAGATAATAGAGCAGTCGCTTTTAACCGTATTGTTAGGGGCAGGTGGTTTCGTCATGGTTATTTCGCTTGTACTCATCTCGCTACCCTTTCAATTGGGTATGAGGGCAGCCAGGTGAGCAAGGTGTTTTTTGGCCGAATTGTACGCGTGCTATTGGGTACGTTCGGCGCGCAATTGATTACAATCGGCGTCATGTTATTGCTGGTGCGTCTCTACACCCCAGGCGAGATAGGTGATTTCAGCGTTTGGGTGTCTGCGGCGACAATCATCTCGGTCTTGTTGACAGGGCGTTACGAGCTCGCGCTCTTCTCTACTGGGCAAAGCTCTGAGTTGTCCGCAGTCATCAAGCTAGTTATTTTTCTTGTTTTAGGTTTGTCGGTTGCTGTTACCGGACTGTTGCTGGTTACTCCTTATGCGACTTCACGGCTTCCCGTTGAAATTAGTCATTATTGGTTCGCTCTCACGGTAGTTGCCGCAGGACTCGCCATTAATAAGTTACTGCTTTGCGTTCTGACATATCAGCAAGCGTTTAACAAGCTTGGTCTTGCACGTATAAGTTTGGCCGCTTGCATTGCGGTTTCTCAGGTGGCTGCTGCGTACCTGCTGGAGGGCGAAAAAGGCCTGGTTTACGGTCAGACATTTGGTGTTTTGCTGGCCACCGGTTTGGCTGTCTTATGGGTAGGCAAATCGTTGCTCGTGCACAGCCTGAGTGCCACCCTCGAGGAAGTGGCAGAGGTGGCGCGAAGCTATTCAAACTTCCCCAAGTACTCACTACCGGCAGACTTGATCAATACTGTATCCAGTCAGTTACCAGTCATTCTTCTGGCCAGTAAGTTCGGGGGCGAAATCGCCGGCTGGTTTGCCTTGACCCTGAGGATGATGGGCGCTCCGATATCCCTACTTGCCGCCTCGGTGCTGGATGTATTCAAAGAACAGGCTGCCCGTGAGTATCGTGACTTAGGCAGTTGCCGAAAGCTGTTCTTGTCCACGTTCAAGGTGTTGGCGCTGCTGGCGTTGCCACCCTTTATCATTATTGGTTTTTTTGCAGAGTCTGCATTTGCCTTGATATTTGGCGCCGAATGGATGGAGTCGGGCCGCTATGCTGTGCTGCTGATCCCGCTGTTCTACATGCGTTTCGTGGTCAGCCCACTGAGCTACACTATTTACATTGCCCAGCGGCAGAACCTTGATCTGCTCTGGCAATTTACTCTGCTGGCGATGACCGTTGCATGTTTCATGCTCCCGGGCAGTGTTGAATCTGTCTTGACCTTTTACGCAGCGGGTTACGCGTTTATGTATTTCATCTATTTCTGGATATCCTTCCACTGCGCTAAGGGAGAAGCCAAGTGATCGTCGTTGTTGATTACGGTGTAGGAAACATCGCGTCGGTTTTGAACATGTTGAAACGCCTGGGCGCCAGTGCTATGGCCTCCAACAGAAGGTCGGATATCGAGAGGGCTGAAAAGCTGATATTGCCTGGCGTCGGAGCGTTCGATGCGGGGATGCAAACATTGCGCAAGAGTGGCCTGGTTGACGTTCTGACCGAACATGCCATGGACAAGCGCAAGCCAGTGATGGGTATCTGTCTCGGCAGCCAGATGCTGGGTATGCGCTCGGAAGAGGGCAGTGAGCCTGGTCTGGGCTGGATCGACATGGACATCGTCCGCTTCGAACCACGCGAGCATCGCAAGATTCCGCACATGGGCTGGAACGAGACTGTCGCGGCCCATGAGCATCCGATCCTGCATGGCCTCACCGATCTGGAGAACCCCAGCAGAT
Source organism: Pseudomonas sp. NPDC088322 (assembly GCF_044740745.1). Taxonomy (NCBI): domain Bacteria; kingdom Pseudomonadati; phylum Pseudomonadota; class Gammaproteobacteria; order Pseudomonadales; family Pseudomonadaceae; genus Pseudomonas; species Pseudomonas sp. NPDC088322. The sequence continues at coordinate 184,862 of NZ_JBIURK010000004.1, forward strand.
TCTACTTCGTACACAGCTATTACATGAGCCCGCGCGATAACAGCAACATCCTGTTAAGCGCCAACTACGACCAGGTGTTCGCTGCCGCGGTTGTCAAAGACAACGTGTTCGGTTTCCAGTTTCATCCAGAGAAAAGCCACAAATTCGGTATGCAATTGTTCAAGAATTTCGTGGAGCTGATCTGATGCTCAGAAAACGCATTATTCCGTGCCTTTTGCTGAAGGACCGAGGGCTGGTGAAGACTGTTAAGTTCAAAGACCCTAAATATGTTGGCGATCCGATCAATGCGATCAGGATCTTCAATGAGAAAGAGGTCGACGAGTTGATCTTGTTGGATATTGAAGCCTCCATGCTCAAGCAGGAGCCCAATTATCAACTCATCGCCGAAGTTGCCGGCGAGTGTTTCATGCCTATTTGCTATGGTGGCGGGATCAGGACTCTGGCGCATGCCGATAAACTGTTTGGGCTGGGAGTGGAAAAAATCTCGATCAACTCGGCGGCGCTAGCTGATATTTCTATCATCACTGATATAGCCAAAAAATATGGCTCGCAGAGTGTGGTTGGCTCGATCGATTGTAAGAAAGGATTTTTTGGGGGGTATTCGGTTTATGCTGCTAGTGGGGCTTCGAACACCAAGCGATCCCCTGTCGAATGGGCTCAAACCCTCGAAAGCGCTGGTATCGGTGAGATCCTCATCACCTCGATAGACCAAGATGGTACTCAGAGAGGCTTTGACGCAGGGCTCATTGACAGCATCGTCAAAGGCGTACATGTGCCGGTAATTGCTTGTGGTGGTGCGGGCGCGGTGAGCGACCTTACCGACCTATTCGATCAGACCGGCGTCTCGGCGGCAGCGGCGGGGAGCCTTTTTGTTTTTCACGGTAAACACAGGGCGGTACTGATAAGCTACCCTAGTGTGAGCACTCTAGGCAGAAGATAGTCGCCGTGTAGGCAAGGCGTTAATTCCCTCAGCATGTAGCAAAGTGGGACAAGATCTTAAACCTGAATTCAAGGTGATGAAATTCAGGTAGAAATCATAGGGTTAGGAGATTGACCTTGATCAAGGTATGCAAACGTTGTGTTATGGATACTTCGGACGCTGAAATCGTATTTGATGAGGCGGGCGTATGTAATCACTGCCACAAGTTTGACAGTTTGCAGTCGGCGCAACTATTTAGCGGTGTTGATGGCCAGCAGCGATTGGCAGAAATTGTAGACCAAATTAAACGAGAGGGGGCCGATAAAGAGTATGACTGCATCATCGGTCTAAGCGGAGGTGTTGATAGCTCCTTTCTCGCTCTCAAAGTCAAGGACTTAGGTCTGCGTCCACTGGTCGTTCACGTTGACGCAGGTTGGAATACTGAACTCGCAGTTAGTAATATTGAGAAAGTTATCAAGTACTGCGGTTACGATTTACATACTCATGTGATGAATTGGGAGGAGGTTAGGGATCTACAGCTAGCTTATATGAAGGCCGCTGTTGCTAATCAAGACGTGCCGCAGGATCATGCCTATTTTTCTAGTATGTACCACTTTGCAGTAAAAAACGACATTCGCTATATTCTCAGTGGCGGAAATCTTGCCACCGAGGCAGTGTTTCCTGAAGGGTGGCATGGCAGCGCAATGGATGCTATAAATTTGCATGCTATTCATAATAAGTACGGCGCGCGGCCGCTACGTGATTATAAGACGATCAGTTTTTTTGAGTACTACTTCTGGTACCCGTTTGTCAAAGGCATGCGAACCGTACGTCCGCTAAATTATATGGACTACGACAAGGGTGTTGCTGAAAGTTACCTGCGCGAAACCATTGGATATCGTTCATACGCACGCAAACATGGCGAATCCGCATTTACTAAGTTATTCCAGAATTATTACTTGCCTACCAAGTTCGGATATGACAAGAGAAAGTTGCATTATTCCAGTATGATACTTTCTCGTCAAATGACGCGGGAACAGGCTATGGCCAAACTTGCAGAGCCTCTATATGCTGCTGAGGAATTGGCGCTTGATATCGAGTATTTTTGCAAGAAAATGAGAGTCACGCGTGAGCAGTTTGAGGAGTTTATGAGAGCGCCAATTCACGATTATAAAGAATTCGCTAATTGGGGGGCTCGCCAAAAGTTCGCGAAGAATATGCAATTGGTGGTCCAGCGTGCGCTGGGAAGACGTATCAATGTTTATTCTTGAGCGGGCGGCGACGTGATGACCAAAGTCGTTCATTTAACATCAGCTCATCCCCGATTTGATGTCCGTATTTACCATAAGCAATGTAAGTCGCTTGCTCGTGCTGGCTATGATGTATCTTTAATTGTAGCGGATGGCCGTGGCGATGAAGTAATAGATGATGTAAAAATTCTAGATGTCGGTAAATTAAGTGGACGTCTAAAACGAATCTTTAGCACCACGAGGAACATCGGACGTAAGGCGTTTCAATTGGATGCTGCTATCTACCATCTGCACGACCCAGAGTTGCTGCCCATTGCTCTGAAACTGAAGGCTAGCGGTAAGATCGTAATATTCGACGCCCATGAAGATGTGCCTAAGCAGCTGTTAGGTAAACCTTATCTGAATCGTATCGCTAAAATTGCATTATCTAGGATATTTGCCGTTTTCGAACGATGGGTATGCCGGAGGCTCGATGCGGTGGTAGCTGCGACTCCATACATTCGCGACAAATTTGTGCAGATGGGGGTGCGTACGCTAGATGTTAATAACTACCCAATCTTAGATGAGCTATCTCTTAGTCAAATAAGCTGGACTAATAGAAAGAAACAGGTTGCTTACATAGGGGGCTTGGGTGAAGTGCGTGGTATTCATGAAATAGTGAAAGCAATTTCATGCACTACCTCGGATGTTAGGCTTGCAATTGGTGGGGTGTTCACTGAGCCGAGATTTGAAGCAGCCGTGATGCAAGAGGTCGGTTGGTACAAAGTGAACCACTTGGGGTGGCTGGATCGAACCGGCGTTAAGCGGACACTGGAGGAATCAGTGGCCGGCCTAGTTACGCTTCACCCGATCCCTAATTATCTGGACGCTTTGCCCGTTAAGATGTTTGAGTATATGGCTATCGGTTTACCGGTCATTTCGTCTGACTTTCCTCTTTGGCAGAGTATTATTGAGAAAAATGACTGCGGTCTATGTGTTAATCCAATGAATCCTGAGGCTATTGCGAAGGCGATCGACTATTTGGTCGACAATCCGCAAGAAGCAGAGCGGATGGGGCGCAACGGTCGAGCGGCAATTTTATCACATTATAACTGGGCCAATGAAGAAGAAAAGCTGGTGCGGCTTTATAATCAACTATTGTATTAGTCACTGCATTCGGATGTGTTAAACCTAACGCTTACGGCACATGCGCCGCCAGTAAATGGTCAGCCGAGCATCGTAGCGTTTAGCTGCTAATTAATTTACAGTAGGTTTTCATGTGCGACTCCATCAATACAGTACTCACCAACGCTTGGGTTTAAATTAATTACGTGTGAGCTTTACATGAAGATTATGTACATCAATCCTTATGCCGGAGGGCCAGAAGTAGGGCGCTATTGGAGAGCTTTTTACTTAGCTAGAGAGTGGCAAGGTACTGGTCACGATGTAACTGTAGTAACGCCTGCATATCACCATCTCATGGACGGTGAGGGGATGGCTACCGGACCCGCCACCCACGGTGGTGTTAACTATAATTTTCTACCTGCATTTAGGTACGCTGGCAACGGTATGAAGAGGCTGTTGTCCATGCTGAGTTTCGCATTGACGGTGCTCTTGTTTCTTGCTCGGCTACCACGCAAGTGCAGACCTGATTTGATCATTTATTCGTCCGCACACCCATTCGCTTTCCCTAGTGCTTTCATGATGGCCAGGCTCTACCGAGCCAAGATTTACTTCGAGGTAAGAGATTTGTGGCCGTTGAGCCTTGTCGAAGTAGCTGGCATAAGTAAACGCCACCCCATCGTGTATTTACTTCACTGGATAGAGCGTCTTGCTTATCGTAAATCCGATAGAGTGATTTCCTTGCTTCCCGGTGCGTTGGCACACATGCAGGCAAACGGCTTAGAGTCTGAGAAATTTACCTATGCCCCTAACGGCTTTTCACTGAACACGCAAGCTGTGGCCTTATGTAGCCACCCACTGCTGGTGCAGCTAGAACGTTACCGTAAAGATGGCGAATTTATCTATTTTTATGCCGGTGCGCTCGGTGAGCCAAATGCAATGCACAAATTTCTCGATGCACTGGAATATCTACCTAGTTCACCTGAGCGGAAACTGCGTTTTGTTATTGTTGGCAAGGGTGAGCAGGGCGAGGAGCTTAAGCGTCGCTGTGTGGAGGCGAGATATGATTTTGTGAGTTTCTATGATCAGGTCGATAAGAGTGTGATCCTGGCGGCGCTTGGGCAGGTTGATGCCGGCTTTCTCGTAATGCATGATTTACCAATTTATCGATTCGGCGTTAGTCTAAATAAGCTATATGATTATATGGCGATGGCGTTGCCTGTTGTTGGTGCTTATCATGCCTACAACGATCCCATCGCCGATGCAAAGTGTGGGTTGACGGTCCAACCTGATCAATCTCGTGAGCTGGCGCTGGCCTTATATTCACTAAGCATGACGCGCAGTGAAGAGTTGAGCTCAATGGGGGCACGTGGTCGCGAATACCTACTTGCCAACTTTGAGTATAGTACTATTGCCTGCAGAATATTGACATGAGCACAGGAAGCGACATGATTTTGGTGACTGGTGCTTCAGGTTTTATCGGCACTGCATTGTGCGTAATGTTGATGACTCAGCAATCATCAGTGCGAGCTGTGAGTCGCAGCGGTGAAGTACCTGGAGAGGTAACGGAGCACGTTCGTCTAGACCTTGAGAGTAACGATGACCTAGACACGCTCTGTGCAGGAGTGGATACGATTGTCCACCTGGCGGGCAGAGCTCATATTCTCAATGACAAGTCGGATGACCCGCTTACAGCTTTCAATAATGCGAACGTCCATGTGGTCACTAAGTTGGCACAAGCCGCGATTCAACAACGAGTAAGACGTTTTATATTTCTCAGCTCCATCGGTGTCATCGGCTCTGAGACGAGTGAGGGCGAGGAGTTCTCCGAAAACAGTATTTGTTTACCGTCGCAGCACTATGCGGTGAGCAAGAAGAATGCCGAGAGGGAGTTGATCCAACTCGCACAAGATGGAAACATGGAGCTCGTGATTATACGTCCTCCACTTGTCTACGCTGGAGGGGCTCCAGGCAACTTTCGACGTCTTATGAGCCTGGTCAGAAGCGGTATACCCATTCCACTGCTAAGTGTTGATAACCGTCGCAGTATGATAGCGCTAGAGAACCTGATCGACTTCATCCATACATGTATTAGACATCCTCTTGCTGCGAATCAAACTTTTGTAATTTCGGACGGTAAGGATCTGGCAACTCCGCAAATAATTCAGTTACTGGCGGACGGCATGGGAAGACCTAATCGACTTTTCGCTTTTCCGGTATCATTAATTGGGATAGGATTTTCTGTTATAAATCGTAAGGCTATGTACAGTCAATTATGTAAGTCATTGGTAGTAAGCTCCACCAAAGCCAGATTGCTGCTTGGTTGGACTGCGCCGGTTTCCCCTGAGAAAGCGTTGGCTGCAGCAGGTAGAGACTTTGTGGGCAGGTACGATGACAACCTAGAGGGTTGAGACCGTGAGTTTAATCTTACTATATTGCATTGCATTCACTATGGCGCTGATGGTCACCGGCCTCCTTCGTCAATACGCTCTAGCGAAATCTATTATCGATGTTCCGAATGCTCGGAGTTCGCATTCCGTTCCTACTCCACGTGGAGGAGGCATTGCGATAGTAATCTCCTTTACCGCAAGTCTCCTAACGCTGGTGATCCTTGGGTACGCTCCCTTGGGAGCATCAGTCGGAGTCGCTGGTGCAGGGTTGATTACAGCCGTTATTGGATTCATGGACGATCACGGTCACATTGCTGCTCGTTGGCGGTTACTTGGTCATTTCTGCGGCGCTCTGTGGGTACTTACTTGGCTGGGAGGCTTCCCTGCACTTGAAGTACTGAGTGTACGAATAGAAGGGCAGTGGCTGCTGGCGATTTTTGCTATCTTTTATCTTGTCTGGCTTCTGAATCTCTACAATTTCATGGATGGGATTGATGGTCTAGCCAGCGTTGAAGCTTTGACAACTTTGTTTGGTATTGCTTTCATCTACTGGCTTGTTGATCTTGACCAATTAGTCATGGCGCCAATTTTGCTTGGTTTGGCTGTGGCAGGCTTCCTATACTGGAACTTTCCACCAGCGAAAATTTTCATGGGCGACGGCGGCAGCGGTTTTCTTGGTATTACGCTCGGCGGATTGTCAATTCAAGGCGCGTGGGCGTCATCCACGATTTTCTGGTCATGGTTGATTTTACTCGGCGTTTTCATAGTGGATGCCACTTTGACCCTCATACGTCGGTTGACACGAGGAGAGAAAGCCCACGAGGCTCATCGCAGTCATGCTTACCAGTTTGCATCCCGTCTCTACGGCAATCATCTGACGGTTACGCGTGCGGTTTTTCTGATTAATGCTATTTGGCTCCTTCCAGTTGCCGTCGCTGTAGCTATGGGCTGGCTGTCCGGCGTAATTGGTGTAATGATTGCTTATCTACCATTGATCGGTCTTGCGGTGAAATACCATGCAGGCGAGCTTGAAGAATGATGCACTGAAGCTAACTTATCAGGGGCGCGTCTGCATTCATAGTCAGCCGCCGGTGCTACAGGTTAGCGGTTTGGGGTATCTCGGAAATACAGGAAAGTGAGGGGTTTTTTGAGACAGATGGACAGTATTAGAACGCGCATGCTAGCACTCCCGCGACGATATAAAAGGGCGCTGCAGGTGGTTATTGATGTCCTGCTGGTGGTGCTCGCTCTGTGGCTCGCTTTCGCGGTACGGCTTGGCATAGACGAGATGGTCAATCCGCTGGTAAGTCACCCTTGGCTTTTTGTCGCGGCTCCGCTGGTTGCGATTCCGATATTCATCCGATTTGGAATGTACCGTGCGGTAATGAGGTACTTCGGCAATGATGCTCTCATCACAATTATCAAAGCGGTTAGCCTCTCTGCGTTGATATTAGCGCTGATCGTGTACTGGTATGCTAATCACAAATTTGTAGTGCCACGTTCCATTATATTCAACTATTGGTGGCTCAGCCTAATAATGATTGGCGGCCTCCGGCTGATCATGCGGCAGTATTTCCTAGGCGACTGGTTTGCAGCAAAACAGCATGTTCCTTTTGCAACTCGTGATAACGGGTTGCCTAAGGTAGTTATTTATGGCGCGGGCGCCGCTGGCAATCAATTAGTTGCAGCACTTCGAATGGGGCGGCTGATGCGGCCCGTAGCATTTATAGATGACGACGAAGGCGTAGCTGATCGTGTTATTTCTGGCCTTCAAGTCTTCAGAGGCAAAGATATTCAGCGGCTCATTGATACTACTGGGGCGGAGGAGGTGCTTCTAGCTGTGCCCTCTGCAACGCGCGCACGGCGTAGAGAAATTCTAGGTTTTCTCGAAAAGTTTCCACTGCACGTTCGCAGCATTCCTGGGATCATGGATCTGGCTAGCGGTCGCGTAAAAGTCGACGATATTCAGGAGGTTGATATCGCGGACTTGCTGGGACGTGATGCTGTACCCGCACAGCAAGATCTATTGGCTCACTGCATCGTTGGGCAGGTTGTGATGGTCACGGGGGCGGGCGGGTCGATTGGTTCTGAGTTGTGTCGCCAGATTTTGATGCTCAAGCCCAAAGCCTTACTGCTGTTTGAGCACAGTGAATTTAATCTATACAGCATTCACAGCGAGCTTAAGCAACGTATCCATCGTGAGTCACTTCCGGTGAATTTGCTACCGTTCTTAGGCTCAATTCGTAATCAGAAGCATCTCCTCGATACCATGGTTATGTGGCGCGTGAATACTGTCTATCATGCGGCTGCATACAAACATGTTCCTATGGTTGAGCACAATATTGCCGAGGGTGTACTAAATAATATTATCGGAACAGTTAATACGGCCCAGGCGGCACTGAAGGCCAATGTATCGAATTTTGTACTTATTTCAACGGATAAAGCTGTTCGTCCGACTAATGTTATGGGCAGCACTAAGCGTTACGCAGAGCTGGTGTTGCAAGCGTTGAGTAAAGAAAGTACGCCGGTTCTTTATGGAGATACTGCTTCACTACCTCAAGAGAACAATACTCGGTTCACTATGGTCCGATTTGGCAATGTCCTTGGCTCTTCAGGTTCTGTTATCCCGCTGTTTCATAAACAGATAAAGGCGGGTGGTCCACTCACGGTTACTCATCCAAAAATCACACGTTACTTTATGACCATTCCTGAGGCGGCGCAGTTGGTCATCCAGGCTGGCTCGATGGGGCTGGGGGGGGATGTCTTCGTTCTTGATATGGGGGAGCCAGTGAGGATTGCTGCGCTCGCAGAGAAAATGGTACATCTGTCAGGATTGAGCGTTAAGTCAGACCTAAATCCGTATGGCGATATCGCCATAGAATTCACAGGCTTACGGCCAGGCGAAAAGCTTTATGAGGAGTTATTGATAGGTGATAATGTTTCTGCCACACCTCATCCGATGATAATGAAGGCAAATGAGGAATATCTTGCGTGGAGTGAACTCAACGATCACCTTGACTTTATGATTAAAGCTGTGGAACGGCAAGATTTTAATAGGGTCAGACAGTTACTCAGGGAGGTTATCAGCGGCTACAGTCCTGAGGGAGAGATTGTGGATTTGGTATACCAACAGCGCCGTCAGGATTTCTGACTCTGGCATGTGAAGAGCGCTTGTAATGTCGCTCTTCCACCCCTTATATAACTAGTTCATTGATATAAATTTTTGCTGTAGAGTTGAATCTTACTGTAGGCAACAGAGTGCCTCGGCGCTCCTTGGGTTTAGTATCCATGGCTCAATGTCGATTTTCGAGTTAATTTCTATCAATAAGAACGGTCAGTTACGAGGCAGCCCAAGTCTCGGCCACCAGCTTTTCCGAGCACGCAGTTTATCAGTAGCTATTTATGGGGTGTCTAGTTGTTCTGTCAGCATTCTAGTTCCTTATTGATAATGTTCAGCTATAATGTAAATGAGCGTGGCAGCACTTGTTGCTATTATTAACAATAATATGGCTATAAACAGTTTTGCTCCGCTGCTGTATAATCTCTGCGATCGAGACGAATTTGAATCAAATTGCATACATATGCCCTCGGTTTTTTTATCCATAAAATTAAGTCATTCGTGCTGTTTGTTTATAAGAATCCCTGGTGTGCAGTTGGTATGATTTAGGCACATAGTTGGCTTAGAGTGTGTTCTCGAATGGATTTTTCCATAAAGTTTCTGCCTTCCATAGTACGAGGATGAGCATAGTTAAGCTCGAGCTCGCTTGCCAGATAGTATCGCTTTCAGTTGAATCGGGGGAGCTATACTTTAGTTAGTCTATTCGGGTCCACGCTCAGTTGTCGGTGCGAGTGAGCTGCTTTTTACGAAAGCGCTCCATGTAATACAGGGGAGGCACATCGGCGCTCACGTTGTGCTGAAAATGTGTGCAGTCAGCCGCCATTAGCGCAAATGAACTTGCCGGTCCCAATGCGTCATCGAACTCTTGGATGAGGAATGGACTGCGGTTGCCGATGATATCATCGACACACACGGGCGCGCTCTAACTGCTCTGTCCCGTTTAGCATGGCGAGATATGCAGAGTTGCTTCGGCCCATGGTCAACGGTGTGCCAACGATTCTGGGAATAGCTAGACCGACGTACGCTCGATCAAATGATCAGCTGTTTGGACCCGAGGTTGAATGACGAAGAGTCTACCTGCACCTGATGGCTCACACTACTGCTGTAAAGCAATCCGAGTCGCCATAGGCTCCGCAAAATGGGGGGCTGATGAACCTGTCGATTACATCCTGGGCCCCAGGCTCCGCTGGATAACTATTTCTGTGACCCAAGCGACATACTTTTGCGCTTCCTCCTCTCTGCTGGTGGTCATGCCAAACCGCTTTCAACGAGGTCAGCATTCTGTCGATGTAACGTGTCTCCCCGCGTTAACGCTCCAAATGGTTGCATCCTAACTAGGATTGGGGTAGCGCAGCGTGGCGCGCAACTGCGAGCCTAATAGAAGCATGTCGTCATCTATCTCGCTGCCTGAAGTCGAGCGTCCGGATTGTGACTCGCTAACGAAACGCGTGATGATCTATACAGCTTTTGCATCGCTGAATCGTTCCATGTGTGTCTGCGACGTCGCTTTCGTACTAAGCCTAGGTGAGGCAATCATCTCAAAATGATAAATGCGACGGATGGCTTTCGGCTCAGATTTCCTTTTTTTTCAAGCTATTACGTAGGTTAATTTCTGTCTTTGCAGGGGATAACAATTGCGCAGGTGCTTATCTGCTCATATCGCGACGTTTTTTTAGGTTTTAGGTTGTTATTTTCGACCTGCGGGTGTATCTTTTAGGGGCCAATGTCAAGTGAATTTTGATGGTGGCAGTTTAATTTATTTTGCAGATACATGAGGGTGTTGCGGTGCGTGCATTGCAGTTATTGACGGGTGAATAAGTCGTAGTGGTTCAATCATTATTTCGTTTCTATTTCTTATAGTTGCGAATTTGTTGTTTCTGATGTTTAAATTTATATGTTATGTTCTGCTTGAAATTTACAAGATTTATTGAGTTTCAAGTGTGTGCTAGATGATTTGTAAAGTGTTTGGCGCGCGGGGATTTAACCGGATTTAACCAAGCAGCGATAGCGCTCAGTCGCTAATCGTGAGGTATTATAGGCTATGAATAAAGTCGAATGGTCGATTTTTTTAGGTAGCGCCGTCAACAATAAGTGTTTGGTAGCAGTACATGCGCTTGCTGGTCTAGTTGTCATAGTTGCGACACTAGCTTTTAGTGCTTTGATAGCTTTTTATTTTGGTATGGATATTTTTCGGCTTGCTGATCGAGTTGGGGATTTTTCTTTCTTTTCTGATAAAAACTTATTAATTGTTTCTGCCCTTTTTGTCTCGCTTATCCTGCTCGCCTCAAGGCTGTCACAGGTCTTCATTGAGGCGCAAGTGGTTATATCTAGAGAGAAATGGTTTGCTGAGAAGCTCAGAGAGGATCCAAAGCAACCTAGTGGTAATGTTAGTCGCGCATCAAATTATTACGGTCGCATGTCCTCAGCAAGTATGAAGGCAGTAAGTATGGTGTTGTTGTTGGTCGCGAGTTTTGGCGCGATGATTGTTATGTTGCCGCTAGCTTACTTGCTGGGAGTTGTTGCTTTTTTGCTGCTGTGTGCTATTGGGCTTTTTGTGGCCATGCAGTCGCTGTCCATTGTCATGGCAACCTCTTCTCGGGGACTGGCTGAGAATGCGAAGAAGATGGCGGCCTGGAAATTGGATGTAGATGTTCCTTATTGCGTTGATGTTCAGGGCTATTATAAATCCTACTTCAACCGTATATTTCTTTCTTCTATTTTTGGGCTAACACCTGCCGTTTTTTCTATATTGTTTTGCTTGGTTCTGGTAGTGGTGCAAGAATTCGGAATTTTGGAGATTGGTATCAGAGAAGTTTTTTTGGTACTAGTGCTGCTACAGTCGTACGTCGGGATCATGGGTAAATTTTTCGGATCGTTTGTTCAGGCTGCGGCGTTTCTGCCGGCAATACGTGCATGCCTTGAAGGGGACGTTCTGTCGCCCAAGGTTGAGCCGTATGAAGCGTTGGACGGCGTCTGATTATTCCATATTCAATGTTTATTAGCGTGAGGGTCATATGAACGAAAAGGACTACAGGGTGCTTCATGGATTTGGCCCTTCGGCAGGTCAGCCAGCAATGATGGCTAATGCTCTAAGGGACATTGGGGTCGACGCTTATAATGTTGTTATGGGGTATAATAAGTTCGCATATCCCGCCGACTTTAATTTCCCGGACGCTGGCCCAGCCGAAAAATGCCGTGTATTGGCGGAGTTTGGTGGTGAGGCTGATGTTATACATATTCACGCCATTACACCTTTTTTCAATAAGGGTTCGGCGCACTTTCCGATGGGGACCGACCTTCTTGCATTAAAAGCAGCGGGCAAACGTATTGTGGTGCACTTCCGCGGAAGTGAGATCCGAATGGCAAGTTTGTTTGCGGCCAATAATCCATATCACTACGTAGATGACGACCCTGAACGCTTAATGGCGAAATTTCCTGAGGCGAGTCAGGTCGCGTATGTAGCTATGTGTCGTGCGCTGGCTGACGAGTTGGTCGTTTCAGATCCGGAATTAGCAACTTATGTAACCGGCGCAAGTGTTATTCCACGAGTGATCGATTTTAACACCTGGCGTTATGTGGGCATCAAGCCGAACGATCGACCGCTAGTCGTGCATGCCCCTAGTCGTCGCGGCGTCAAAGGCACGGAACACGTTCTCAAGGCCGTGGAGTCGATGCGCTCTCAGGGGTTGAGTTTTGATTTTCAGCTGGTTGAAAATTTATCACAAGTCGAGGCTCGCGCTATATTCGAGAGAGCTGACATTATTGTTGATCAGTTGCGTATCGGATGGTATGGAGTACTGGCTGTTGAAGCAATGGCGCTTGGTAAAACCGTTGTTTCATATGTGCGAGATGATCTTCTTAGTCACTTCGAAGGCCAGCCTCCCGTTGCCGTCGCTAATCCAGAATCCATTGAGCGAGTGCTTCGGGATTTGGTTGAGTCTTATGAGTTGCGTAAGGACATCGCAGAGCGTGGCTATCGGTATTGCTGTGATACCCACGATCCGGTCGTCGTAGCACGTGAGTGCGAGGTTGTTTATCGTAGAGTACTTGCTAGGCCACAGCAGATTGACCTCGCGACTTACATGCACTTCAATCACCAACAAATCAGAGCGCAATCAAAGTTGCAGAAAAAGCTTATTGCCCGCACGTTAATTGATTCTTCGAAGGCTACCTTGAAGAAAGCTTATTGGCGAGATGTTTACAGTTTTTACAAGCGTGTCGGTTTGGCTCGCTTTATGCGCCGAGTGATGGAAAAAGCGAGAATTGCCTAGCATTTTTCAACATGGAATTTATATTTTTCATGTTTTTGCGTTAGGTGAACTTCTGACTCTACTTAGGAGAGCATAGTTTTGAGTGGGTGATGGGTTGTAGATATTTTATGCTGAATTCTTTAGACAGGGTAGCGGCTCCAGCGTGTTACGTTCGGAGCAGTGCTGCCCATATATAGCGGCTGACGCATGATCGATTCTTATCTCAGCCTACGTGCTTTTATCTATGGTCTCCACGAAATTCCGCGAAGTCCAATCGTCGCCCATCTAGTTCTGATATTTCGTGAAGTTATCAATTATTCGCGTAAGGTAAGCTGTGCGATAGGATAACATTATAAACTTTAGGGCGAGTCCTGAGGTTTGATCTTCGGTCCTTTCATCGAAATCGCGTGGAGAGATATGCCGGACCTTATCGGAACGCGTTCAGCCATGTGCCAACGTTCTCGGGATGAGCGAAGTCGAGGACGCTTGATCAGGTGGACGCACGCTCAAAGCTGAGTGAGGTTGGATTATGACGGTTTGATCGACTTAAAGATCCTGATTCGACTGAACTGCTGTCCGGGCAACTCTGAGCCTTTCCAGGTGCTTGGACTGCAGAGCCTGACGAGCCTGCAGTTCACGCTCTAGCGCGCGGCCTACGGGGTACAGCTGCGCTTCCTCGGTTTCGCCGCCAAGCTCGTGACATTCGCTATGACCGAGGATCGCTGGATCATGTTAGCAGCCCTCAAGTCAGCGTAGCCGAGCGTGCAAAATCGACAAATGTGTGCTTGCCGATAAGTTCTACGACATCGGAGTGCTACGCCGGTGCTGCAATCAATATCCGACCTATCATTCTGCTGCGTTAAATGAGACGCACCCCGTGCCGGCTTGTCCATACTCTTTGATCGACCCGAGTACCGAAGGGTGCTACATCATCGATCGCATCTTTGGCAGTTTGAAAGGTAACGCGATGAGAGTCACGCGGTTCAACAAACTCGTGAAAGGCTATACCGCAATGGTCTCTCTAGCGCTCAGCGTAGTTAGAGTGGGAATTTACTACGCGCTGGAGCAACTGATAGCTCCCGAGCCTGGCCGTCTTTCAGTATCCTACAGTCTGACCGCGCTATTCGCATCGGCCATTACGCTCGTAACCAAAGACAGTTATGCTCAGTAATATATAGTTAAAAAGCATAATTTTACCAAGTGCTTCCTGTTGTCTATCGTTTACGTGCAGCCAAGGAACGCTGCACCAAAACGTCTCAAACGACAGGAGTGTCCACAATGCGCAATACCATCCTTTCCTATCTTCTACTCCCGCTCTTCGCAGGCCTTTCATTCTCCGTAAGTGCGGCTCCGGGAGCGCCTGGTGAACCCATCCCAATCGTCGCTCAGGCCGCCACAGCACACCCCAAAACCAACCTAAACACCGCCGACGCCTCCACCCTCCAGCGCGAACTCAACGGCATCGGCCAGGCCAAGGCGCAAGCCATCGTCGCCTACCGCGAGGCAAACGGCCCGTTCCAGTCAGTTGATGAGCTTCTGGAGATCAAGGGAATCGGTAACGCCCTGATGGAGCGTAACCGCGACAGGCTAACCCTGGAGTAGACCCGCAGGCGATGGCCGGCCTTGCGCCGGCCATCAATCATTCATAGGTCTTTGGATTCCTTGGCATCCATCTGCGCGTTACGTTCATGCACCTTGCGCAGCTGCTCCTCTGTCAACGGCAGCTTCTTCGCTGTATCCCGCAGCATCATCAAACCACCCACGATCGAGCCGATGGCAACGACCAATATCAACCAGGCATACCAAGGCATCGTCATTCTCCTACGGGCAGTAAAAAGCGTCGCTAGTACCAATTACGAGCGGACGCAACGCCCTTTGGTTCCATTATAGCCCTCGCAAACCCTGCCATTCTCGTGACCTGCGGCCTGCAAAGCGCACCCCACTTGGTTTACAATGCGCGCCGTTTACGACCCGCCATGAGACCCTGCCAATGCCTGCTTGCCAGACGCCCCTGATCGTCGCCTTGGATTTCCCTACCCGTGAAGCTGCCCTGCAGTTGGCCGACCAGCTCGACCCTGCACTGTGCCGGGTAAAGGTTGGCAAGGAACTGTTCACCAGCAGCGCTTCGGGTATCGTCGAGACGTTGTGCGCCAAGGGCTTCGAGGTGTTCCTCGATCTCAAATTCCATGACATCCCTAATACCACGGCGATGGCAGTCAAGGCCGCCGCCGAGATGGGCGTGTGGATGGTCAACGTGCACTGCTCGGGCGGTCTGCGCATGATGGCGGCGTGCCGCGATGTGCTGGATAAGCGTAGTGGGCCGCAGCCGTTGCTGATCGGTGTGACCGTGCTGACCAGCATGGAACGTGAGGACCTGGCCGGTATTGGTCTGGATATCGAGCCACAGGAGCAAGTGCTGCGTCTGGCGGCATTGGCAGAGAAGGCCGGTATGGACGGGCTGGTCTGCTCGGCGTTGGAAGCCACTGCACTGAAAGCGGCCCATCCGTCGCTGCAACTGGTCACCCCGGGGATTCGTCCTGCCGGCAGCGCACAAGACGATCAGCGCCGCATTCTCACCCCGCGCCAAGCACTGGATGCTGGGTCTGATTACCTGGTTATTGGTCGCCCGATCAGCCAAGCGGCCGATCCCGCCCAGGCACTTGCGGCAGTTGTTGCCGAGATTCGCGGCTGAATAAAGCCCTGCACAGCCCCCCGGTAGATGAGTTTTATTTCATAGTCTCCGGGGGGAACTACGACCAGCGCCTGAACTCCGTGCCGTTTTTTCTGTCAGAATTATCCGAAAATCCGGATTGAGGCAGACACTTTGACGGCTACATCGGGCGGTACTGAGACTTCTAAGCCAGTCATTGGTGACTTTGCTGATGTGCGCAACATCGCCAAGGGCTCGGTCATCATCATGGCCTCGGGCAGCTCCGCCAAGGACTTCCCGCTGGAGCGCTTCGCCGGTGTGCCGGTAATCACCATGAACGGCGCCATCTCGATGTTCGCCGACACGGCGATCAAGCCGTTCTTCTATATCTGCACCGACACCAGCTTCCCCAAGCAGCAGCCCGAGTTATTCTCCCAGGCGTTGAGCAGCAGCCAGCATGTAGCCTTGTGGTCGGAGCAGATCGCCGAGGTGGCCGGTACTTGCTCTGCCAAACTGTATCCGCTGCAGAAAGCCGCCGGATTTTCCTTGAAACAGTCGATGTCGCAAGGCCAGTCCGCGTGCGTGCGCCCTCGTTTTGCTTGGAATGCGCGTGCACGCTCGATCGGTTTCAGCAAGGACCTCAGTGAAGGCTTTTTCGATGCGCGCACAGTGGCATATGCGGCGTTGCAGCTCGCTTATCATCTGGGCTTCAGCAAGGTATTCCTGGTCGGGGTGGACTTGAACCAGGCCGCTGGACGCTTCTATGAAACAGCCGATTCTGCCAAGTCGCCCTGTGGGCTTGATCAGCATTATGAAGGGCGGGTATTGCCGTCACTCAAGCTGATGGCCGAGAGGGTGGTGGACGAGCGTTTTGCCGTGTTCAACCTGTCTGCAGCGTCACGCATCCCGGCTTCGGTGATCCCAAAGATCACTGTCGAGCAAGCGCATTTGATGGTTTTCCGCAAGGGTGGTGCCAGGCCAAGGTCGCTCAGCGCTGAGCATCCCCAGCAGCAGCTGATGGCGGGGTAACGCCCAGAGGCGCTTCGCCCGCCATCCAGTGGCTACTTGATCAGACCTTCAACACCAACTTGCCAAAGTTCTCGCCGTTGAACAGCTTGAGCAGGGTTTCCGGGAAGGTCTCCAGCCCCTCGACCACATGCTCTTTGCTCTTGAGCTTGCCGCTGGCCATCCAGCCGGCGATCTCTTGTGCGGCCTTGCCATACTCCTTGGCGTGGTCCATCACCACAAAGCCTTCCATCCGCGCACGGTTGACCAGCAACGACAGGTAGTTGGCCGGGCCTTTGACCGCTTCCTTGTTGTTGTACTGGCTGATAGCGCCACAGATGACCACGCGGGCCTTGAAGTTCAGGCGGCTGAGCACGGCATCGAGGATGTCGCCGCCGACGTTGTCGAAGTACACGTCGACACCTTTCGGGCATTCACGCTTGAGACCGGCCAGCACGTCTTCGGCCTTGTAGTCGATGACACCGTCAAAACCGAGTTCATCCTGCAGGTATTGGCACTTGTCCTTGCCACCGGCGATGCCGACTACACGGCAGCCTTTGAGCTTGGCGATCTGGCCGGCGATGCTGCCAACCGCGCCGGCAGCGCCGGAGATGACTACGGTTTCGCCTTCTTTCGGTTGGCCGACGTCGAGCAGGGCGAAGTAGGCGGTCATGCCGGTCATGCCCAGTGCCGACAGGTAACGGGGCAGGGGGGCGAGATTGGGGTCGATCTTGTGCAGGCCCTGCGGCTCGCCGGTGAAGTAGTCCTGGATGCCAAGGGCGCCGCTGACGTGGTCGCCGGGCTTGAAGTCAGGGTGTTTGGAGGCAGTTACTTCGCCGACGCCGAGGGCCCGCATGACCTGGCCAATGCCCACCGGCGGGATGTAGGACTTGCCTTCGTTCATCCAGCCGCGCATGGCCGGGTCGAGCGAGAGGTACAGGTTGCGGACCTGGATCTGACCCTCGGCAGGCTCGGCGGCGGGCCCTTGCTCAAAGCTGAAGTCTTCGCGGGTGACGGCGCCGACAGGGCGTTTGGCGAGCAGGAAGCGGCGGTTGGTCTGGGTCATGGGGACTCTCACTGAAAAAAGGACACTACCTTTGATAGAGGTACGGGGAGCCGCTGGCAAGGCTTGTGCGCGGGGCGAATGGCCGGTGATCCATCAGGGTGATGGCCGGTATCGGCCCCGCTGCAACCTGTGCGCGTGGCTCAACCGCGCAGGCTGGCCTTGAATGCCAGTTGCGCGGGCGCGCTGGTGAGGATCGAATAGCGCGTGGTACGAGAGACCTTGTCAGTCAGAAAGCGTTCGAAGACGGGCTCGAATACCGCTCTGTTCAAGTGCGGTTGAGTGGCTGCGAGGTACGCCTCGCTGTACGCGCGGTAGTCGTCCAGTGCGACAAAACGCTTGATCCAGAAGTGATAGAAGTAGCCCATCAGAAAGCCCAGGCTGAAGTCCGGGTCGATCACTGTGTGCGCACAGCACTCGAAATCGATCAGGCGCAGCTCGCCGCTCGGGCTGATGAGGATGTTCTTCGGGTGCGGGTCCATGTGCACGAAGCCATCGGCAAGCATCTGGCTGAACAGCGCGAACACCTGCGGCAGCAGTGTGGTCGCCGCCTCGGGCTGGGCGCTGAGGCGCTCATCGACGTTGCTGTGGTCGTCGAGAAACTCGATCAGCAGGTACTCGTCGCGCAGGAATGGGAAGCGCGCCTGGTAACCAAAGGCGGCTACCCTGGGCACCAGTTGCGACTTGCTGCCGGCCACCGAGAGGTTGATGAACTCGTTGGTCAGGTCGTGCAGGCCGTAGCTCTTTTTCAGGCCCAGATAGTTCTGCAGGCGCTTTTTCCAGTGCTGCAGGCGGTTGTGCTTGAGCACCCATTTGCGTTCGCCGTGCAGCAGGTAAACGCCGCGGGTGGCTTCGGGGATATCGAGCGTCTGGTGTTGCTCGGGCGCTGCCAGAAACGCCGTGATCGCAGAGGCCAGTGGTTGGCTCTGACTCGGATCGAGATGAAAGGTGTTGCCCTGAATACGCTGGCGCGTGAAAGCGCCAGTCAGGTGCTTGAGGTGACGCATGGAGTGCTCCGACAAACAAGTCTGAAAACGCTGCTCAGCAGCCGGCCACCTGGCCTCTAAGGAAGATCTCGCGACGATCCAGGCGCCCGATGTGCTCATGCTTGGCGTATTCATAAACCCGGCGGAAGGCGGCCTTATCAATCTCCGGGGCAAAGTTGTTCAGCGCAATGTCCACCCACGCGTCGTACTTGGCTTCGGTGATGTAACGGTAGATTTCCCGCAGGTAGAGAAAAGCAAACTGGAAGCCGAGGGTTTCACTGGCGAATGCACTGGGCACGAAGAAGCTGTTTTCCAGGTCGATGGCTACGGGTGCACCTTCCTGGCTGTCGCAGAGCATGACGTTGCCGGCCCACAAGTCCATGTGGGTGATGCCTTGCTTGTGCAGGCTGAACATCAGTTCGGTCGAGGCATCGAGCACACGGTAGACGCTGCTGGGGTCTTGCTGCAGCACGCTGAGGCCATCGCTGTAGCCCTGCAGCAGGCGGGTGATGACGAACAGGTCCTGCACCAGCCCAAGCCGGGAGCGGGTGTAGCCAAAGCCCACCAGCTCGGGCACCGGGGCGCCGCGTTGATGGGCCTTGTAGGTATTGATGATTTCTTCGACGGCCCAGTCATAGGTGCCATCACTGCGCGCCGCGCCGCGCTGCACACGCCACTTTTTCTTCAGGCTGTCGAGCTGTTCGCGCTTGGCGAACAGCTGGCTGCGCTCACAGTCCAGCGGTGCACTGATGCGCTTGGCGCCGGGCACGCGGGCGCGCTCGACCAGGCGTTCAAGGGCCGTACGGGTGTGCTCTGCCAGTGGCGTCTGGAAGTGCAGCGTGGTCCGGCGATGCTTGAGAGTGTAGGGGTACTCTTTTGGCCAGGTACTTGGGTCCGGTGACACACTGCATCCTTGCTGAATAGATCGGTTTTACAAACATTCACACTATTTTCACATTTCTTTCAGATTTGTCCTATAGGCACTGTGCTCTTTTTTGGATCCAAGACGATGGCTGTGTTGCCGAGCCAGCGCGACGGCGATAGCGACACTGCCCGCCAGCAATGCCATGCCGAACAGCATCAACGCCATGCGCATGCCCAGCCAGTCGCCGATCAAGCCGGTAACGATCACCGGCAAACTGAAGCCGACATAGGCCAACAAAAAGAACCCAGCAGTGGCGCGGGTCTTTTCTTCGCTGGCCAGTTCATTCACCGCCGCCAGCCCGCCCAGGTAGATAAAGCCGTAACAGGCGCTGCTGGCGGCGACGGCGCCGAGCAGCACTGCCAGCAGCGCGCCGCGTTCTGCGCCCCAGGCCAGCAGCGCATAGCTGCAGGGCAGGATGGCCAGCCCGAGCAGCACCGCCGTGGCACTTGGCAGGCGCTTGGCCAAGGGCTGAAACAGCACACCGCAGCTGATCACGCAGAACGTGGAAAACCCTGACCAGGCGCTCAAATCATGCTGACGCAGTACTGCCGGCAGCAGCCCGGTGACCAGCCCGACGCAGGCCCAGGCGAGCAGAATGGCGCAGCCATAGACCAGGCTGCCGGGCGGGTAGCAAGGCAGGCGCAGCATGGCCGCGCGTGCTGCCTGGCGTGGCTCCGGCAGGCGCCAGACCAGTATCAGCGCGAGCGCGGCCAGCAGCATGTGCAGATAAAAGCTGGCCGGGCTCAGGCTGGGCCCGCGTAGCAGGCACAGGCTGGTCAGCGCAGCGCCCAGGCCAAAGCCCAGTGAGGTGCTGGCAGTGACCCAACTGGCGGCGCTGCTGCTGCGCTCGGCAGGCAGCAGTTCGCTCATGTACACCGTAGCGGTAGCCGAGGCGAGGCCGGTGCCGATACCCAGCAGCAGCCGCGCGACACCAATGCTGTACAGGCTGGGTAGGCTGAGCGCGAGTAGGGTGGCAATGATCGACAAGCTCAACGCGGCGATGATCATCGGCCGCCGGCCAATCCGGTCGGCAAGCCCGCCCAGAGCCAGCAGCACCGGCAGCACGCCCAGCACATAGGCGGAAAACGCCACGGCGGTAGCCGTCGCGCCCAGCCCGGAGAGGTCGGCATAGGTGGTGTAGAGCGGCGCCTGCAGGTTGACTGCAAGGGTGATGATGCACAGGGCGAAGGCGAGCAGGGCGGGGGCGTGGCGGTCGCGCATTGACGCAGGTCCTTGATTGAACGGGTACTGGCTGCAGGCTGCGCTTGCTGTGGGCGCGCAACAAGGCACAGCGGGCAGCCATTTATGCTTAACTGTTCGCATAAAAATCGCGAACAGTTGATCTATGCACCTCACCCTCGATCGCCTCAGCGCCGTGTCGCTGGTTCAGCAACTCACCACCCAGCTGCAAGCGTGGGTCGAGCAGCAACGCCTGCGTCCGGGCGCGCGGCTGCCGTCGATCCGGGCTTTGGCGAAAACCCACGGGGTCAGCGCCGCCTGTGTGATCGAGGCCTACGATCGGCTGGTGGCCAGCGGTTGGCTGGAGGCGCGCCACGGCACCGGCTTTTTCGTCGCCGAGCGCAAGGCCGGGCTGCCTGAGCAGGACGCAGCGCTGTGGGGCGAGACGGTCGATGGTAAGTGGCGGCAGTTCGATGAAGGCCAGGAGGCACTGCTCAAGCTCGGCTGCGGCTGGTTGCCGTCGGCCTGGCGCGCCGCAGATGAACTGGCCCAGGCCATTCGCCAGGTCAGCCGTGGCAACCCGGCCGACCTGTTCGACTACGCGCCGCCGCTCGGCCTGGCCAGCCTGCGCGAGCAGTTGCACAAGCGTCTGGAACGGCTGGATATCGCCGCAGGCACCGAGCGCATTGTCACCACCCACGGCGCCAGTCAGGCGCTCGACCTGCTGGTGCGCGCGTTGCTGCGTCCGGGCGATACGGTGCTGGTGGAAAACCCAGGGTACTACAACCTGTTCAACCTGCTGCGCAGCCACCAGGTAAACATGCTTGCCGTGCCGCGTACCGTCCATGGGCCGGATCTGGACGCGCTGCAGCGCCTGCTGGTCGAGCACCGGCCGCGCTGCCTGTTCATCAACAGCCTGTATCACAACCCGACCGGCACCAGCCTCACGCCCAAGATCGCCTACCGCCTGTTGGAACTGGCCCGCGAGCATGACCTGCGGATCATCGAAGACGACATCTATGCCGACTTTCAGGAAGGCCCGGCGACACGGCTGGCGACCCTCGACAGTGAGCAGCGGGTAATCTATCTGGCGAGCTTTTCCAAGACCTTGAGCAGTTCGCTGCGGGTCGGCTATGTGGTCGCCGATGCAGCGTTGATCGCGCGCCTGGCCGAGTTGAAGATGGTCAGCGGCATCGGCACTTCGCGGTTTGCCGAGCAGGTGCTGGCGCAGATGCTGGCCAACGGCAGTTATCGCAAGAGCACCCAGCGTCTGCGTGTGCGTCTGGGTCAGCACAGGGCCAGGCTGTTGGCTCAGCTCGAGGCATATGGCTGGCAGGTGTTCGCCGAGCCCAATGGCGGCATGTTCGTCTGGTTGCGGGCGCCCGGGCACGATTTTGCCAGCCTCGAGCGCCTGGCGCTGGCGCATTCGGTGCTGCTCACGCCGGGTGCTGCGTTCAATTATCAGGGGTACAGCAGCGACTGGCTGCGGATCAATGTCGCCTATGCTCAGGACGTGCGCGCCCAGGGGTTCCTGCGCGCGGCGGGTGAGGCCAAAGGCGACCTCGATCATGCTCCGGGCGACATCACATAGCTATTTGACACTATTGTGGCGTCAATCCCTTGTGAGGGGGCTGGCGGCGTTGTCACTCTTGGCCTTCGCAACCGGGGGATGAGCAATGACGGCGAGCAAGCACGGTGTTCTGGCCAACCTGGGCATGGCCCGCAAACTCGGCCTGGGCTTTGCCCTGGTGCTGCTGCTGACCTTGGCGGTGGCGGCGATTGGCGTGGCTTCGCTGTACAGCGTCAGCCAGCGCTTCGACAGCCTGCGGCAGATGACTCAGTTCAACAGCGACCTGCTGCGCCTGCGCCAGCATGAGCAGGGTTTTGCCTTGCGTTCCGACAGCGAGGAGGCCGACAAACTGCGCAGCGGCCTGCAAAATCTTCTTGAGCGAGCCCGCGGCGTGCCCCAGTTGAGCGCCACCGAAGCGGATCTGAGCGCCTATGGCCAGGCGTTCGACGCCTTTGTCGAGGCGGTGCAGGCCAAGGAGCTGGCGCTGGACACGGCCAGTTGGTCGGTCTCAAGCGTGGCCAACAACCTCGACGTGCTCCAGGCCGGCCTGGCTGATGACGGCGCCTACACCCTGAAACAATCCCAGGGCCAGCAAGGCAGCGAGTTCCTCGATCAGGCCACGCAGGTGGCAGCCGTCTCGCGCCTGATGCTGCAGGCGATGGACGAGGCCCGTGTGCGCCTGGAGCAAAGCCGCAAAGGCGAGGAGGTCAACAGTGGCCGCATCGCCCAGACCGTCGAGGCGGCCAGCCTGGTCGAGCAACTCAGAAGCGCAGTTGCCGACAGCGGCTATCAAGGTGTGCTCGCTGAGGTCGCCGGGCATATCGCCAGCTTTGCCGACAAGCTCAATGAATACACCGACCTGCTTGCGCAAGAGCAGGGCATCAAGGCGCAGTTGCAGGCGCGCGCCAACCAGGCCACCAGCGCGGTCGACCAGGCCTACGCCAGCCAGGAGCAGGCCATGCACAGCGAGCTCAAGCGCAACGGCGTGGCGATTGCCATTGCCACCGCGCTGGCGCTGCTGGTCGGCATGCTGGCGGCCTGGTTGATCACCCGGGCGATCGTCGGCCCGTTGCAGCGAGTCATCGGTCGCGCCCAGCGGATCGCCGCCGGTGACCTGGCCGGCGAGGCTGAGCCGCCGCGCCGCGATGAGGTCGGTCAACTGCTGCTGGCGATGCAGCAGATGGCGGCGGGCTTGAGTGGCATTGTCAGCGGCCTGCAACAGGGTATCGAGCAATTGGCCGGCAGCGCCCAGTCGTTGTCGGCGGTCACCGAACAGACCAATCGTGAAGTTGGCAGCCAGCAGCAGGAGACCGAGCAGGTCGCCACCGCCATGCAGCAGATGAGCGCGACCGTGCACGATGTCGCGCGTAATGCCGAACAGGCGGCGCAGGCGGCCGAAGTCGCCGACGGCAAGGTCGACTCGGGCCAGCAGGTGGTGCGTCAGAGCCTGCAGCGCATCGAGCAGCTGGCCGTGGCGGCAGAAGCGGCCAGCGCCGGCATCGACAGTTTGAGTGCCGAGATTCATACCATTGGCGATGTGCTTGAAGTGATCAAGAGCGTTGCTGGGCAAACCAACCTGCTGGCGCTGAATGCCGCCATCGAGGCGGCGCGGGCGGGCGAGCAGGGTCGCGGTTTTGCGGTAGTCGCGGATGAGGTGCGGGCGTTGGCCAAGCGTACGCAACAATCCACCGAGCATATTGAGCGCTTGGTCGCCAGTCTGCGCGGCAATGCCGAGCAGTCGGTGGCGCAGATTCGTGGCAGTACCGAGCTGGTGCGCCTGGCGGTTGCCGACACCTTGCAGACTGAAAGCGCCCTGGCCAGCATCGCGGTGGCGGTGTCACAGATCCAGCAGATGAACCAGCAGATTGCCGCTGCCGCCGAGCAGCAGAGCTCGGTCAGTGACGAGATCAGCCGCAGCGTCACGCAGATCCGCGGCAGCGCCGATCAGGCCGCGCTGGCGATGCAGGGCAATGCCCGTTCCAGTGTCGAGCTGGCCCAGTTGGGCGATGAGCTCAAGGGGATGGTTGGGCATTTCCGTTTGTAGGTTCTCCTGAATGGCTTGAGATCGTCGGGGCCGCTTTGCGACCCTTCGCGGGTAAACCCGCTCCCACAGAGTATTGCATTGCCCGAGAGCGGCAGGGCTCCGCGAACCTTGTGGGAGCGGGCTTGCCCGCGAAGGGCTGCGCAGCAGCCCCAGCATTGCTGACCGGCATTCAAGAAGACAGGCCGTATCAAGCCCTGCGCGGGTTGAGGATCAGCAGGGTAATCACCCCGGCAACAATCCCCCAGAACGCCGAGCCGATCGAGAACAGGCTCAGCCCCGAGGCGGTGACCATGAAGGTGATCAACGCCGCCTCGCGCTCACGTGGCTCGCTCATGGCCACGCTCAGGCCGTTCATGATCGAGCCAAACAACGCCAGTGCCGCAATCGACAGCACCAGCTCTTTGGGCAGGGCGGCAAATAGCGCGGCCAGGGTCGCGCCAAATACCCCGGCAATGCCGTAGAAAATCCCGCACCAGACTGCCGCGGTGTAGCGCTTGTTCGGGTCTTCATGGGCATGCGGGCCGGTGCAGATTGCCGCACTGATGGCCGCCAGATTGACCCCATGCGAGCCGAACGGCGCCAGCAGCAGTGAGGCGAACCCGGTGGCGGTGATTAGCGGCGAGGCCGGCACTTGGTATCCGTCGGCGCGCAGCACGGCCACGCCGGGCATGTTCTGCGAGGTCATCGCCACCACAAACAGCGGGATACCGATGCTGATGGTTGCTGCCAGCGAGAAGCTTGGAGTGGTCCACACCGGTGTAGCCACCTGCAGGTTGAAGTGGCTGAAGTCGAGCAGGCCCAACGCCCCCGACAACGCCGTGCCGACCACCAGCGCAGCCAGCACGCAGTAGCGCGGCGACAGGCGCTTGACCAGCAGATAGCTGAAGAACATGCCCAGCACCAGCAGGGTACGGTGTTGTGCGGCGACGAAGATCTCGCTGCCGATCTTGAACAGGATGCCTGCCAGCAACGCCGAGGCCAGCGATGCCGGGATGCGCTTGACCAGGCGCTCGAAGCTGCCGGTCAGGCCGCAGATCAGCACCAGCACCGCGCAGGTGATGTAGGCGCCGATGGCTTCGCCGTAGCTGACGCCGCCGAGGCTGGTGATCAACAGCGCGGCGCCCGGGGTCGACCAGGCCACGGTGATCGGTGTGCGGTAGCGCAGCGACAAACCGATGCTGCAGATCGCCATGCCGATCGACAGCGCCCAGATCCACGATGAGATCTGCGCGGTGGTCAGCCCGGCCGCCTGGCCGGCCTGGAACATCAGCACCAGCGAGCTGGTGTAGCCCGTAAGCATGGCGATGAAGCCGGCGACCACCGCGGAGGGGGAGCTGTCTGCCAAGGGCCGCAGGCGCGCTGAGGTGGCATCGGTCATGGTGCTGTCCTTGTACATGTAAGTATTTTTTGCAGGCTAACGCGGCCAAGCTTGATCCTTGCCATACAGCGACCATTGCTTTTAGCCGTACAGTCGCCAACTATTGGCCCACGGTCGACAACTGCGCAGAGGGGAAGGGGCGATGTACAAGGTTTACGGCGATTACAAATCGGGCAACTGCTACAAGGTCAAGCTGATGCTGAACCTGCTCGGGCATGAATTTGAATGGCACCCGGTGGACATTCTCAAAGGCGAGACCGAAACCCCGGAGTTTCTCGCCAAGAACCCTAACGGCAAGGTGCCGGTGCTCGAGCTTGAAGACGGCACCTGCCTGTGGGAGTCGAACGCGATTCTCAACTTCCTCGCCGATGGCAGCGAGTTCCTGCCGACCGAGCCGCGCCTGCGAACGCAAGTGTTGCAGTGGCAGTTCTTCGAGCAGTACAGCCATGAGCCGTACATCGCCGTGGCGCGGTTCATTCAGTACTACCTGGGCCTGCCGGATGACCGCCTGGAAGAATACAAAGGCTTGCACAAGGGCGGCTACAAGGCGCTCAAGGTGATGAACAAGCAGCTGGAGATGACCCCATACCTGGTCGGCGAGCAGTATTCGATTGCCGATGTGGCGCTGTATGCCTACACCCACGTGGCGCATCAGGGCGGCTTTGACCTGGCTGGCTACCCTGCGGTGCGCGAGTGGCTGGCGCGGGTGGCCGAGCATCCTCGGCATGTGCCGATGGGGGAGTGAGGGCAGCGTAGATCGGGGCTGCGAACCAGCCCCGGCAGCCTCAGACTGTACCGAAGCGCTGATCCAGATAGGCAATGATCGCCTTGGACTCATACATCCAGGTCACTTCCCCGGCTTCTTCGATGCGCAGGCACGGTACTTTGACTCGGCCGCCGCCTTCGAGCAGCGCCTGGCGATGCTGCGGGTCGTTCTTGGCATCACGCAGCGCCACCGGCACGTTCAACCGATGCAGGTTACGCCGGGTCTTCACGCAGAATGGGCAGGCATGAAACTGGTACAAAGCCAGGCCCTTGGCCTGCTGCTCGACCGCAGCCTGGGCAGCGGCATTGCGCTTGCGCTTGGCTGGGCGGCTGATCAAGTCACCGAACACGATAAGCTGGCCGAGGCCGACCCGCAGGGCTTTGACGATCATGGGCAACTCCTGAACAAATAAAAAACCGACCCATCAGGGTCGGTTCGGGATCACCAGCCGATCACTTGATCAGGCTGAGAAACTCGCTGCGAGTCGCGGCATTGGCGCGGAACTCACCGAGCATGACCGAAGTGATCATGCTCGAATTCTGCTTTTCGACGCCGCGCATCATCATGCACATGTGCTTGGCCTCGATAACCACGGCCACGCCGGCAGCGCCAGTGACCTTCTCGATCGCCTCGGCGATCTGGCGGCTGAGGTTTTCCTGGATCTGCAGGCGGCGGGCGTACATGTCGACGATCCGCGCGACCTTGGACAGGCCGATCACTTTACCCTTGGGCAGGTAGGCTACATGCGCCTTGCCAATGAACGGCAGCATGTGGTGTTCACACATCGAATACAGCTCGATGTCCCGCACCAACACCATCTCGCTGTTGTCGGAGGTGAACAGCGCGCCGTTGGTGACCTCTTCCAGGGTCTGTTGATAACCGCGGCAAAGGTACTGCATGGCCTTTGCGGCCCGCTTTGGCGTGTCGAGCAGGCCTTCGCGGGAGACGTCCTCGCCAATCTGGCTGAGGATCTCGGTGTAGTTCTGTTCCAGGGACATGGATCTACCTGTGGGAGTAAACGCAAATACGCAAGGGTACGGCGGCAACGACGGCGCTGCAAGCGCGGCGTTATTCGTCGCGGCCGTCGAGCATGGTTCGTTTCAGAATCACGTATACCGCGCCAGTGCCGCCGTGGCGCGCCTGGCATGAGGTGAAGCCGAGTACCTGGGGGTGTTGGCGCAGCCAAGTATTGACGTGACTCTTGATCATCGGCCGCTTGCCGTCCAGGCGCGCCGCCTTGCCGTGGGTCACACGCACGCAGCGCACTTCCAGCTTGGTGGCTTCGGCGAGAAACGCCCAGAGGATCTCGCGGGCTTTCTCGACGCTCATGCCGTGCAAGTCGATGCTGCCTTCAAAGGCGATCTGGCCGAGCTTGAGCTTGCGCAGCTGGCTTTCCTGCACGCCATCGCGGCGCCATGACAGCTCGTCTTCGGCGGCTACGTCAATGACGAACTGGTCAGACATGCCGTCAACCACCAGCGGCTGATCACTGCGTACCGTGGCGGACTGGCGCAGGCCGGCCAGCTGCTTGCGGTCAGGCTTGGCTTTGCCGACCTCGGCGCGGTCATGCTTGATCGGCTTTACGCCGCGCACTTCGGCATGGAACAGGGAAAAGTCATCGTCTTGCATGCAGGCCTCCACGTGGGCCGGGGAGTTTACGCGAGTCTGCGGATCAGCGGGAGGCAGCAGGGGCCAGCTTTGCTGGTCTTTCGCGACACGAGGCCGCTCCTACAGGGGCCGCGTCCACCCAGCCTGACGCGGTCGCTGTAGGAGCGGCCTTGTGTCGCGAAAGGGGCGCAAAGCGGCCCCGAGGAACGTCAGTCGTGCTTCTTCATCAAGTGCGGGGCAATGTTCAATTCACGGCCACGGCGCAACCTAATCCGGCTGCGCCGCCACAACCAAACCCCCAGCCACAGCAACAACACGCCGCCACCCAGCACGGTCGCTGCCAGCGGCCGGTTGGCATTCAAATCCGCCAGCGCTGCATAGTTGCCCAGCAAACCGGCAAACCCGGCCATCATCAACAGGATGCCCAAGGTCGCGATCAGCACAGACAGGCCAGCGCCCAACCGCGCCGTCCAGTTGCGCGGCGGGCGCGAGCGCAGGCGCTTGGCGTCGAAACTGTCAGAAAGCTTCATTGCGGATTTCCTCTGCGCTATCGGCCATTCGACCCACCTGCAGTCACCCGGTTCCGCCCGCCCGGCAGGCGCCTAACCGTGCTCAGACCAGGCTGGCAGTCGGTGCAACACAGGCAAAGTTGTCGGCCATCACGGCCATTTCGCCCTGGTGAATCTGTGCCGCTGGAATGACCGTGTCCTTGAACGCCAGATCGCGCGTGGCGGAGGCATCTTCGACCAGCGTGCAACGATAACCATAGTCCTTGGCGCGGCGCACCGTGGTGCTGACGCTGGAATGGCTCATGAAGCCGCACACGATCAGGTCCAGATGGCCCTTGTTCTGCAGGGTTTCGTGCAGTGAGGTGTTCTTGAAGGCATTGGGCATGCGCTTTTCGATGACGATCTCGTCACCGCGTGGCTCCAGGCCTTCGATGAACTCGCCGCGCGGGCCTTGTGGATCGAACAGGCCGCCAACGGTGCCCAGGTGGCGCACATGGATGATCGGCCGGCCAGCCTTGCGCGCCGCGTCGAGCAACCTGGCGATGTTGGCCACGGCCTCGTCCATGCCCGACAGTTGCAGGGGACCACTGAGGTACTCCTTCTGCGCATCGATGATGATCAGGCTGGCGTTGCCCAGCTTGGCCGGCGGATAGTCGCGGCCGCTGAGGCGGAACATCGTGGTTGGAACAGACATCAAGGGCTCCTTGAGCAGGGCTTTTGTCGGGCTATTGTCCCCTGCTTGGCGGCCAATGGGAATGGTTGACATCGCAAGCGATGCAATTACTGGCATCTGTCCCACCGGCAGGGCGTTGGTGGAACATTTCAGCGAGTGGGCCTGTTAGACTTTCAGGCTGTCTGAAAAGGAGTCCCCCGTGATCACTTCACGCCTGCGCACTCTGCGCGACCATATTCGCTGGGCGGTCAGCCGCTTCCACGAGAACGAGCTGTTCTTCGGCCACGGTGCCGACAATGCCTGGGACGAAGCCCGCCTGCTGGTGCTGGGCTCGGTGCATCTACCGTGGGAAATCGCCGACAGCTACCTCGACTGCCGCCTGGAAGACGATGAGCGCGTGCGCCTGCTGCACCTGCTCAAGCGCCGCATCGAAGACCGCGTGCCGACCGCTTACCTGCTCGGCGAAGCGTGGTTCTGTGGTATGTCGTTCATTGTCGATGAGCGCGTGCTGGTGCCGCGTTCGCCGATTGGCGAGCTGCTGGAAAAGCGCTTCGAGCCATGGCTGGCGCAGGAGCCTGCGCGCATTCTCGACCTGTGCACCGGCTCTGGCTGCATTGGTATCGTCGCGGCTGACGTGTTTCCCGAGGCCGAGGTGGTGCTGGCCGACCTGTCCTTCGACGCTCTCGAAGTGGCCAACCAGAACATCGAGCGGCATGGCCTCGATCAGCGTGTATTCACCGTGCAGGGCGATGGTTTCGCCGGTCTGCCGGGGCAGCGCTTCGACCTGATCCTGTCCAACCCGCCGTATGTCGATGCCGAAGACTTCGCCGACATGCCGGCTGAATATCACCACGAGCCGGAGTTGGGCCTGGCCTGCGGCAACGATGGCCTGGACCTGGTGCGGCGCATGCTCGCCGAAGCGGCCGAGCACCTGACCGACAAGGGCTTGCTGATTGTCGAAGTGGGCAACAGCCAGGTCCACGTCGAGGCGCTGTACCCCGAGGTTGATTTCACCTGGCTTGAGTTCGAGCGGGGCGGCCATGGCGTGTTCATGCTGACTGCCGAGCAGTGCCGTCAGCACCAGGAGCTGTTCCAGGCGCGGGTCTGAGTTGATTGTTTTGGGGCCGCTTTGCGGCCCCGCCTGGCTAGCCGATCAGCGTGTAGCGATCCAGATCAGCAGGCCTGCCTGGAACACCGCAAAGGCCACCAGGCAGGTGATGGTGAAGCGCAGCCCGCCGTCTTCGCGACGGTACTTGGCCACGCGTTCATCCCGCTCGCGGATCTGAGCTTCTTTCTCCAGCAAGGTCTGCTCGGCCTGTTGCAGCATGCCGGCCGACTCGAGGATGTCCACCCGCTGGACTTTCTCGGTGTTC
The DNA here is from genome assembly GCF_044740745.1 of Pseudomonas sp. NPDC088322. Lineage (NCBI taxonomy): Bacteria > Pseudomonadati > Pseudomonadota > Gammaproteobacteria > Pseudomonadales > Pseudomonadaceae > Pseudomonas > Pseudomonas sp. NPDC088322. Next base: position 215,619 of record NZ_JBIURK010000004.1, read on the forward strand.
CAGCCGCCCTTGAGCTGGCTGACGGCAAGCGCGGGCGTGCGCCCTTTGAGCAGTTGCCCTTCTACGTACTCGACTTCAACACCGACGCAGCGCAGCACATTGTCGCGGCGCAGGCGGGTGTCTTCGTTGAGTGCGTCCTTGTTTGGCAGTGCCACCGTCTCGATCTGGTAGTGCGACCAGTTGGCCTGCAGCCACTGCACCGCCTGAGCAAACAGAAACCGGCCCAGGCCGCGGTTGAGCGGCTCCATCTGCAGCCCGTTTTCGCTGCCAATCGAGACCCGTTGCAGCTGGTGATCGACGCGGATGTCGAGCTGATTCTGCTCTTTGCGCACCTTTTGTCCCGGCAGGGTGATCTGCATGCGCAGCAGGCTGTGCTCTTTGCTGTGGCGCTCGGCATAGCCAAACTGCACGAAACGCAGCGGTCGCGGGCCGGTGTGGCGGTCGGTGGGCAATGGCGCCAGGCGCAGCAACTGGAAGTGCTCGGCGGCCAGATCCGCCCAAGGCAGCGGGGCGCTCTCCGGGGCTTGCGGCTCTGCGGTCGCCTCGGCGGCTGGGGCATCGGTCATCACGGTCGTCCTCGAATCGGGGTCGGCCAGTCAAACGCGGGCCAATGCCTGCTTATCGGCAGGCGCAGGCAAGACCTGAGGGCGATCTACTCAGGCTGGTGGCAATTGCCGGATAAAAGCGACGATCCGCTGGCCAAGTTCGCGCGCCAGCGGCAGCTCTGGATTCTGGTAGGTTTCCCGCTGGCCACTGATGTCCCGCGGGCTGATGCGCAGGGTGTGGTTCATGCCATCGATCAACACCAGTTGCGCATCGGGCTTGGCCGCCTTGAGCAGTTCGGCGTCGGCCACATCCACCTGCACGTCGTTGCGGCCCTGGATGATCAGCGCCGGCACCTTGAGTTGGGCGAACGCTGCGGCCGGGTCCTGACGCAGCAGCGAGATCAGGTATGGCTGCACGGTCGGGCGGAACACCTGGCGCAGTGGCACCGGCACGTTGAGGCTGGTCTGCCCGGCCTGCAGGCTGTCGAGCAATGCGGTGCCCTGGGCCAGTTGCGCCGGCGCCAGGCGCTGGGCCAGTTGCTCACGGATGACCTCGGCCACCGGTCGCCCGCTGCCGGACAGGCTGATCACGGCGCTGGCGCCGGCTTGCTCAGCGGCCAGGGTGGCAATCAGCGCGCCCTCGCTGTGGCCGAGCAGAATCAGCGGGCCGAAGCGCGGGTCGGCCTTGAGCTTGTGCGCCCAGGCCACGGTATCGGCCACATATGCCTCGACGCTGAGGTTGCGTTCGTCTGGAGTCGCCGGCTGGCTGGCGGCGACGCCACGCTTGTCGAAGCGCACGCTGGCGATGTGTTCGCCGGCCAGCAGCAAGGCCAGCCGCTTGAGGTTGTCGATGCGCCCGCCCGCCGGGTTGTTGCCATCGCGGTCGGTCGGCCCGGAGCCGGCAATGATCAGCACCACCGGCGGCGGGGTGTCCTGTTGTGGCAACAGCAGGCTGCCGTACAGCACGCCATGGCCAGTATCGAGTTCGATCGGGCGTTGCAGAACGGTCGGGGCGGCGGCATTGGCGAGGGTGCTGCACAGCAGCAGAAGCAGGGCGGTGAGGCGCAGCATGGGCAGGGCTTCGTAGTGAGTTGAGGGTTTGACCCAGCGCTCTGACGAAGGTTCTGGCGGCTGCAGGCAACAAATCAGCCCGCAGACTCGTCGCAGGGCGGCTGCTTTCCGTATACTGCCCGCTGCACCCCATTCAGGCTGATTTCGCGGAGCGTCCATGTCCGGCAATACCTACGGCAAGCTGTTCACTGTTACCACCGCTGGCGAAAGCCATGGCCCGGCGTTGGTCGCCATTGTCGATGGGTGTCCGCCAGGTCTGGAAATTTCCCAGGCCGACCTGCAGCGCGACCTCGACCGGCGCAAGCCTGGCACCAGCCGTCACACCACCCAGCGCCAGGAGCCGGACGAAGTCGAAATCCTCTCCGGCGTGTTCGAAGGGCGCACCACCGGCTGCTCGATCGGCCTGCTGATCCGCAACACTGACCAGAAGTCCAAAGACTACTCGGCGATCAAGGACCTGTTCCGCCCGGCCCACGCTGACTACACCTATCACCACAAATACGGTGAGCGTGATTACCGTGGTGGCGGGCGCAGCTCGGCCCGCGAAACGGCCATGCGTGTAGCGGCAGGTGCCATCGCCAAGAAATACCTGGCCGGCCTTGGCATCACCGTGCGTGGCTACATGAGCCAGCTCGGCCCGATCGAAATCCCGTTCAAGACCTGGGACAGCGTCGAAGACAACGCCTTCTTCAGCCCCGACCCGGACAAAGTACCGGAGCTCGAGGCCTACATGGACCAGCTGCGCCGCGACCAGGACTCGGTCGGGGCCAAGATCACCGTGGTTGCCGAAGGCGTCATGCCTGGCCTGGGCGAGCCGATCTTCGATCGCCTCGATGCCGAACTCGCCCACGCGCTGATGAGCATCAACGCGGTCAAAGGCGTGGAAATCGGCGCCGGCTTTGCCAGCGTCGCCCAGCGCGGCACCGAGCACCGTGACGAGCTGACCCCGCAAGGCTTCCTCAGCAACAATGCCGGCGGCATTCTCGGCGGAATCTCCTCGGGCCAGCCGATTGTCGCCCACCTGGCCTTGAAGCCGACCTCGAGCATCACCACCCCAGGCCAGTCGATCGATATCCATGGCAATCCGGTGGAGGTCATCACCAAGGGTCGCCATGACCCGTGCGTTGGCATCCGCGCCACGCCGATCGCCGAGGCGATGATGGCCCTGGTGCTGATGGACCATCTGCTGCGCCACCGCGCGCAAAACGCCAATGTGCAGGTAACGACCCCGGTCCTGCGCCAGCTGTAAATTTCGCTCGCCACGGGCGGCCTGCGTGCGGGCCGCCAACGGCAGTACATGACGACCCCGCCCATGCCGCCCATCCCGTACTGGCGCCTGTCCAGTTTCTACCTCTGTTACTTCGCATTGCTCGGCTCTACTGCGCCGTTTCTGGCGCTGTATTTCGATCATCTGGGATTTTCTCCGGCGCGGATTGGCGAGTTGGTCGCGATCCCCATGCTGATGCGCTGCGTGGCGCCCAACCTGTGGGGTTGGCTGGGTGATCGCAGCGGTCAGCGGCTGTTGATCGTGCGCCTCGGCGCGCTGGCGACCCTGGCCAGTTTCTCGTTGATCTTCTTCGGCAAGAGCTACGCCTGGCTGGCGCTGGTGATGGCCCTGCATGCGTTCTTCTGGCATGCGGTACTGCCGCAGTTCGAGGTGATTACGCTGGCCCACCTACATGGCCAGACCTCGCGCTACAGCCAGGTGCGGCTGTGGGGCTCGATCGGCTTTATTCTGGCGGTGGTGGGACTGGGCCAGTTGTTTGAATGGTTGAGCCTGGATATCTACCCGCTGGCGCTGGTGGCGATCATGGCCGGGATTTTCGGCGCCAGCCTGTGGGTGCCTAACGCCCAGCCGGTGGAGAACGCCGAACGCAGCAGGGCAGGGGGATTCGGTCGCCAGCTACTGGCGCCAGGGGTGATTGCCTTTTATCTGTGCGTGGCGTTGATGCAGCTCAGCCACGGCCCGTACTACACCTTCCTCACCCTGCACCTGGAGCATCTGGGTTACAGCCGCGGCAGCATCGGTTTGCTGTGGGCACTCGGGGTTGTTGCGGAAGTGCTGATGTTCATGGCCATGAGCCGACTGTTCGCGCGCTTCTCGGTGCGCCAGGTGCTGCTGGTCAGCTTTGTTCTGGCGGGCTTGCGCTGGCTGCTGTTAGGTAGTCTGGCCGACCATGCTGGCGTGCTGATCGTTTCGCAGTTGCTCCACGCGGCCACCTTCGGCTGCTTCCATGCCGCCTCGATCGCCTTCGTCCAGGCCAGCTTCGGCGCCCGCCAGCAAGGCCAGGGCCAGGCGCTGTATGCGGCGCTGTCCGGCACTGGCGGCGCGCTTGGCGCATTGTATGCGGGCTACAGCTGGAACCTGCTGGGCCCCAACTTCACCTTTGGTATGGCCAGCGTCGCAGCCTTTGCCGCAGCCGGTATCATTGCCACTCGAATGACCGATAGCAGGAACAGCCCCTGATGAGCATCCTCAGTGTTTTCCACCCCGCCAGCCCCGGCCAGCCGAACAAGGTTCTGACCCACCACGACGACATCGCCGCCACCTTGGCCGAGCACGGCGTGCATTTTGCCCGGCAACCTGCAGATGTACGTATCCGTCCAGGTACGCCGGATGATCAGGTGCTCGATGCCTGGCGTGAGCCGCTCGATCAGTTGCTGACCGCCAACGGTTTCAGCGCGGTCAGCCTGCTCAATCAGGCAGGTGCCATCGAGTCGCAGATCGACCTGCGCGACGAGCATGTGCACAGCAGCGACGAGCTGTTCGCCGTAATCAGCGGACGTGCTCAAATGGCTCTGCGTCTAGGCGAATTTGTTTTTGCGGTGGTATGTGAGAAGGGCGATGTGTTGCACGTGCCGGCACAGACGCGACGCTGGATTGATCTGGGTAACTCGCCGTTTTGCCTGGCGGCGCGATTGTTCCGCGATCAGCAAGGTGTGCAAGCACAATTCACCGGGGATCCGGAAGCAAGGGAATTTTTGGGGATGGACGAACTCTGAAGGATAGTGCTGGCGAGGATTGCGCCCTCGCCAGCGCTGCAAGGCTGCTCCTGTAAGGCCTGAACAGGCTGTGCAGGATCAGCTTCGCGCAGGTGCTTTTGCTTAGCGATAAGTCGGCAGTGCAAAGCGCTGCTGGCTTTGCAGCATGTTGATCATCGGCAGTTCGCTGGCTTGTTCAGCCAGGTCGCGGCGGATAGCGCTGATGGCCCACGACAGCTGCTCGGCACTGTGCATTTGACCGTAGGTCAGTACACGGCGGGTAACTTTGCCATCGGCAGCACGCAGGGTCAGCAGGATACCGCCGTCAGGGCGTGGCTGAGTGTTGACCGAGTAGGCGGAAAAGACCGAGGCGAATTTTTGCTGAATAAGGTCCATATCAACTCCTGGCTGAATGTGTGTGCAGACGTTGAGTTGATGGTTGCAGTGACCGTGCCAGCTTTTGCCATGTGAAAAAACCCTTTAAAATCAGCAGCTTGAACCTATTATTGATTTTGCGCCTCGTGCAGTGTGCAAGGTCATGCAATTTGCACAGTGCATTTTGCAAGGTCATAGCCGCAGCCTCTTGCCCCCATAGAATCTGAACCTTTGACCCACTGGCAGTGCCTCACCAACACTTGGGCCATCCATTTTGCCAGGAGGTTACAGATGTCCGACCAACAGCCCGCCACCATGAATGACGATGAAGCAGCCGCATTTGCCGACGAGGTGTTCGACCGCGCCCGCCGTGGCGACGCCGACATGTTAGGGCGCCTGCTCGACAGCGGCCTGCCGGTCAACCTGCGTAACCATAAGGGCGATACCCTGCTGATGCTTGCCAGCTACCACGGCCATCATCAGGCCGTGCGCGTGCTGCTCGAGCACGGCGCCGATCCGCTGATTGCCAACGACAACGGCCAGTTGCCGATTGCTGGCGCGGCGTTCAAGGGTGACCTGCCGATGATCGAGCTGCTGATCGAGCATGGGGTACCGGTGGATGCCGCCGCTGCCGACGGGCGTACGGCGTTGATGCTGGCGGCAATGTTCAACCGCAGCGAAATTCTTGAGTTCCTGCTGGCCAAGGGCGCAGACCCGGTACGCCAGGATGTGCGCGGTGCCAACGCCCTGGCAGCAGCGCAGACCATGGGTGCGGCCGACACCGCAGCACGCTTGCAGGCGCTCGCCGGCTAACCCTCAGGGGGCGTTTGCGGCTATCCTTGGTGACATTTTTCACCTTGCAGAGCCCCCACATGAAAGACCAACTGCGCGAATTCATCAGCCTCATCGGTGCCGGCTGCATGCCCGATGACGAGATCGAGCGCATTGCCGACGAGGCCGCTCAGGCCTACGCCGACCCCGCCGCATTCCTCGCTGCCAACCCAGACATCAACTACGACGACAGCTACCCGATGCCGCTGGGCGAGTGGATCGTGCTCGGCAGCTTGCCGGAGACGGTGGTGTTCATCGGTGACAGCTATCAGGAGTTGTTCCAGGCGATCAGCGAGTCGTTCGACAGCAGCGTCGCCCTCAACCTCAAGCCCAAGCAACTGGCCAAGACCGAGGCGCTGACTGCGCTCAACCGCATTCAGGTGCAGATGGCTGCCTTGAACAAGGAAGCCGGCGGCTATGTACTGCTCAACTTCAGCCAGTTACTGGACGAGGAGCTGCAGATGGTCATGGTTGGCCAGCATGACCTGGCGCGGGTGCTGGAGCTGGGCCAGCAACTGAATATCAAGGTCGAGCCGGCACTGGAAGCCTTGAAGGTCGCCGTCCACGTCTGAGCCGGGGACCGCGCGCCGGGGTTAGCCCAGCGCGGTATCAAGAAACATCATCACCGCAAAGCCGCCCATCAAGCCCAGCGTTGCCGAAGTCTGGTGGCCATTGCGGTGGGTTTCGGGGATCACTTCGTGGGACACCACAAAGATCATCGCGCCAGCCGCCAGGCCCATGCTGATCGGGTAGGCCAGGGCAAAGCCGGTAGAGATGCCCAGGCCGATCACCGCGCCTAGCGGTTCCATCAAGCCCGAGCCGACGGCAACCAGCGCCGCTTTGAAGTTCGACAGCCCGGTCGCGCGCAGGGCCAGGGCGACTGCCAGGCCCTCGGGAATATCCTGAATGGCAATCGCGCTGGTCAGCGGCAGGCCGACAGCCATGTCGCCATTGGTGAAACTGACGCCGATGGCCATGCCCTCGGGCAGGTTGTGCAGGGTGATCGCCAGCACGAACAGCCACACCCGATTTATCCGCTCGGCCTCCGGCCCTTGCCGGCCGACGGTTTCGTGCTCATGCGGGGTGAAGCGGTCCAGGCCGAGCATCAGCAACACGCCCAGGCCCATGCCGACCACCACGGTCAGTGCTGCTGCTGCGCCGTTGCCGGTAATTTCCCGGGCTGCTTCCAGCCCCGGCAGAATCAACGAGAACGAACTGGCCGCGAGCATCATGCCGGCGGCAAAGCCAAGCATCACATCCTGGCTACGAGAGCTGACATCGCGCAGCACCACCGCCAATACCGCGCCCAGCGCCGTCGCGCCAAAGCCGGCGAGGCCACCTAGGACGGCCAGGTGCAGGTTCTCCGAGTGATCGCCATTGACCGCATTCCACATGCTGGCGCCGAGCAAGCCGAGGATGGCCAGCAAGGCCACCCCCAGGCCGAAGCTCAGCCACGGCGACGCCTGCGCATGCTGGCGCAGACTACTGAACAGGCGGGAAACGGTCGGGCTGTCGACGGCGCTGTCGGTGTGAGCGGGGGGCATGCGAACCTCTGAGCAATGGATGAAGCAGTCTAAGCAGTGACCGCGCTTGCTCGCCAAGGATTCCCTTCTATCGACGTGATAGGCGACTATGCTCACCGGACATGACTTTATGGGGAGTATCTGCATGGGATCGACATTCAACGGCCTGATCGGCCTGATCATTCTTGCCCTGGATATCTGGGCGATCATCAACGTGGTCAAAAGCGGCGGGTCCACGGGCAGTAAATTGCTCTGGATCCTGCTGATTCTGGTGCTGCCAGTAGTGGGCCTGATCATCTGGGCCATCGCCGGGCCGCGCGGCAACGTGCGCGTCTGACCCTTGGCGGCAGTCAGCCCCGTGTCAGCACGGGGCTGACTGCGCAGTCGCTGCTTCGTGACACAATTTTCACACTGGATTAACCAGAATCCGCGCCGCACAATGCCGCGTTTGCCCTATCGCCACGACCGCTGGCAGGGCTTATGGGCGCTGTCGCCTTCCCGCAAACTCCTAGGATCTCCCCATTCATGGCTAACACGGATGCCTTGAAACAACGGGCCGTGCCGGTTCGTTCCGCGCCAACCCTGCAATCGCACCTGGCCTACACCTTGCTCTGCGGCCTGGTCATCATGCTGATGCTCAGCCTGGTACGCCTTGGCCTGCTGGCCTACAACAGCGACATGATCGGCGATACGCCGTATTCCACAGTTGCCGAGGGCTTCCTCAATGGCCTGCGCTTCGACCTGCGGGTGGTGGTGTACCTGAGCATCCCGCTGCTGCTGGCGATCCTCAGCCCGGCCGCGATGGCAGCGCGTGGTGTATTCCGCGTGTGGCTGACGATCGCCTCGAGCGTGGTCATGTTCCTTGGCCTGATGGAGCTGGACTTCTATCGCGAGTTCCACCAGCGCCTCAACGGACTGGTGTTCCAGTACGTTAAGGAAGACCCGAAAACCGTCCTGAGCATGCTCTGGTACGGCTTCCCGGTGGTGCGCTATCTGCTCGCCTGGGTGATCGGCACCTGGCTGCTGAGCCTATTGTTCAAAGGCATCGATCGGCTGACCCGGCCTGCCAGCGGCGCGCTGCACGGCAACCCGCGCCCGCCTGTGGCCTGGTATTACCGCCTGGCCGTATTCATGGTGATCCTGCTGATTGCCGTGATTGCCGCCCGTGGCACCCTGCGCCAAGGCCCGCCGATGCGCTGGGGCGACGCCTTCACCACCGACTCCAACTTCATCAACCAGCTGGGCCTCAATGGCACCCTGACCCTGATCGACGCTGCCAAGAGCCGCTTCGGCGAAGATCGCGCCAATGTCTGGAAGCCGGTGCTCGATCAGCAAGTGGCACAGCAAACTGTGCGTGACCTGCTGCTGACGCCGCACGACACCCTGGTCGATGCCGACGAAGCTGCGATCCGCCGTGATTTCGTACCGCCAGCCGAGCGCACCCTGCCGATCAAGAACGTCGTGGTGATCCTGATGGAGAGCTTTGCCGGTCACTCGGTGGGCGCGCTGGGCAGCCCCAACAACATCACGCCGTATTTCGACAAGCTGGCCAAGGAGGGTCTGCTGTTCGACCGCTTCTTCTCCAACGGCACCCATACCCATCAGGGCATGTTTGCCACCATGGCGTGCTTCCCCAACCTGCCAGGCTTCGAATACCTGATGCAGACCCCTGAGGGTGGCCACAAACTGTCCGGCCTGCCGGCGCTGCTCAGTGCCCGCGACTACGACGATGTGTACGTCTACAACGGCGACTTTGCCTGGGACAACCAGTCCGGTTTCTTCGGCAACCAGGGCATGACCACCTTTATCGGCCGTAATGACTTCGTCAATCCGGTGTTCTCCGATCCAACCTGGGGTGTGTCCGACCAGGACATGTTCGACCGTGGTGCCGAAGAGCTGGCAAAAAACTACGGCAAGAAACCGTTCTACGCCTTGCTGCAGACGCTTTCCAACCACACGCCGTACGCGCTGCCCAAAGACCTGCCCGTAGAGCCTGTGACCGGCCAGGGCCGTCTCGACGAGCACCTGACCGCCATGCGTTATTCCGACTGGGCGCTGGGCCAGTTCTTCGAGAAGGCGCGTAAAGAGCCGTACTTCAAGGAAACCCTGTTCGTCATCGTTGGCGACCACGGCTTTGGTAACCATCAACAGGTCACCGAGCTCGATCTGGGCCGCTTCAACGTGCCGCTGCTGTTGATCGGTCCGGGCATCCAGGAGAAGTTCGGCGCGGTCGACCACACCGTCGGCACCCAGGTCGACATCGTGCCGACCATCATGGGCCGCCTGGGTGGCCAGACCCGTCATCAGTGCTGGGGCCGTGACCTGCTCAACCTGCCGGAAGGCGATCAGGGTGTGGGCATGATCAAACCGTCGGGCAGCGAGCAGATCGTTGGCCTGGTGAAGGGCGACCGCATTCTGATCGAGTCCAAGGACATGACCCCGCGCATGTACCGCTACCAGCTGGGCAGCGAGTTCAAGGCCGAACTGATCGAAAGCCCGGATCAGCCCGAACTGCTGAAAAACCTCGAAGCCTACATCCAGACCGCTACCAAGAGCCTGCTCGACAACACCGCAGGCGTGGTCCACGGCACGCCCAAATAGGGCGCGCTGAGGCACCGTGAAGGGCTCGCCGGGTAACCGGCGGGCCCTTTTTCATGTGCGCCTGGCGAGCGCGCTGAACAACTTCTGCAGCCAGTGGTCAAGCTAGAACGGATGTCAGTCAATTCCGTATCCACCGAGGGTTATTCGATGAAAGAGTGGGAAGTCATCTTTGCCGACCAGAAAGGTGAACCGACGACGCTGCTGCTTACCGGCGATCAGCGTCCCAGTGATGAAGAGGCGGCACGCGCAATACGCACCAAGCTTTTTCCGCTTTTGAATGAACTGGATTTGAATGACTTCCAGGACCGTAGCGACGCGCCGACGGCACGCTGGCTCAAAGAGCAGAACGGCGTAACCATCAGCGACATCCGCGAACTGCCTTGAGCAGCCCCTCTGGCGTAGTACTGCGATAAGCACTACGCTAGTCTCACGCATCGGCCTCTTCTGCGGGCCGACGCGGTTTTCTTCGCGTCTTGCATCAGCTCGATCAGCTCGGCTTGTTTGCGGCCCTTACCGGCGCCGGCAGGTGCGTAGTGCACGGAAAGTCTATCCATTGCATTATTCAGGAGGACGATTCATGAGCAGCCAGAACGACGACATCAGCAGCAATGTCCTGCGCCAGATGAAAGCTGGCGGTTTTGACTTCACCCAGATCCACCCCATCGAGTTCTATGCGGTATTTCCAGATGAAAGCGGCGCCCGCCAGGCGGCCGGGCGGTTTCGTGGCGAGTCGTTGAATGCTCAGGTACGAGAACGTGATGATGGCGGCTGGAACCTTGAGTTGAGCAAGATCATGTATGCAACCTACCGCGGCATCGGTGCCTTCGAAGAGGCCTTCGAGGGGGTGGTTTCACCCCTCGGTGGCGAAGTCGAAGGCTGGGGCGTCAAGCACGAGCGGCAAACCGCTTAAGTGCCATGGCCATTCGCGAGTGCGCTCGCGAATGGCTCTACCTGCGGCTCACCCTTTGCGCTTGCTCATGTGCGTCAGGTACGCCAGCAGCGCGTCCAGTTCCTGTTCACTCAATACACTTTCGGCAAAGCCAGGCATTTTTGCCTGCGACCACTGGCGCAAGCTTTGTGGGTCGCGAATGTATTTGCGCAAAAACGCCGGCTGGAAGTACTCGGTAGGATTGTAGGGGCGATTCAGGTCCGGACCGAACTGCGCATCACCGGCGCCATTGAGGCGGTGGCAGGCCATGCAGTTCTGTTGATACAGGGCAAAGCCCTGGCGTACCAGGTCGTCACTGGGCAGGCCGGCTTCGGGCAGCAGTGCCGGGAAGCGTTGCTCGACCGCTGCCAGGCGGCGAATGGTGGCGATCTGGAAGGGCCATTGCTCCGGGCGGATGGCACTGGCCTTAGGGTTGCTCCAGACCAGATAGAACGGCCCGGCGCTCGGCTGGTCTTTACCCAGTGCGGGCCATGGCTTGGCGCTGTCCTCTACCGCCAGCCACGCCTGCGCGGGGCCATTGGCCAACAGCGGCGCAGCGGGCATCTCGGCAGCAAAGCCATCCAGCGCAATGGCCTGCAGGTGTTCGCCTGGCTGCACGCCCTCGAGCAACACAGCCAAGGGCACTACACGGTAATGCATGGGCCGCTTGTAGGCGACGTCTGCCGGGATGTCGATATCACGTGCCTGCGGATGGGCAAGCAGCTCAGCAGTTTGCCAATGGCGCGTGCGCTCACCCAGCTCAAGGTTCAGCTGCGCCGCAGCCACGGGCAGGCTGAGCAGCAGTGCCAGCAGGGCGAAGGTGATGCGCATAGGTAATCTCCAACCGGTGAGATCGGCAGATTACCTATGCAGTGTCTGAAATAGCCACACAAGCTGTCAGCCAAACAGCCGAGAAAGGTTCGGCAAGATCAGCAGCAAGGTGGTAGCGAACAATATGAGTCCGGCTTGGCGTACTTTTGATTGTCTGAACATGGCGGACCGCCTTCTTGTTGTTATTCCTGAATAGCCGTTGGCTTCCCTTTGCCGGGTCGGGTCGATCACAGCGGCGTGGCTACACGCCGGTTCTGCTGGCCTCCTGCTTTTGGGTATACATCCAACAGTAGGGTGTAGGTTATGCATGTTTGAGAACCCTTTGTTCTAAGTTCGGGCTTTGTCATTCAAGTTTCATTTAAGGCCACTTGCCAGCAGCCCGATATGTCTGGGCTAGACCGCTGCGCGATGGGGGTTACCAAGGGTGACACCCCTTACCGTTCGTCAGTACAGCCTACTTGCTTGTACGTGTCTTTCGCGGCAGTCTCTACAGCCAAACCCTCCTTGTGTCGTTCAGGACTATCGCTATGTCGTTACGCATCTGCATCCTTGAAACCGACGTCCTGCGGCCAGAGCTGACGGCGCAGTACCAGGGTTACGGCAGGATGTTCGAGCAGCTGTTCTTGCGTCAGTCGGTCAACCAGGCCGAGTTTCGTGTGTACAACGTGATGAACGGCGACTATCCCCCCGAGGACGAGCGCTTCGATGCGTATCTGGTGACCGGCAGCAAGGCCGACTCATTCGGCGATGATCCGTGGATCCAGACCCTCAAGGCGTACCTGCTCAAGCTGTACGAGCGTGGCGACAAGTTGCTCGGTGTGTGCTTTGGCCACCAACTGCTGGCGCTGGTGCTCGGCGGCAAGGCCGAACGTGCCGACCGTGGCTGGGGCGTGGGCGTGCACCGCTACACCCTGGCTGCGCATGCGCCATGGATGGACCCGCAGGTAACCGAGTTGACCCTGCTGATCAGCCACCAGGATCAGGTCACTCAGCTGCCCAAAGGCGCCACGGTGATTGCTTCAAGCGATTTCTGCCCGAACGCTGCCTACCATGTGGGCGATCAGGTGCTGTGCTTCCAGGGCCACCCTGAGTTTGTCCATGATTACTCGCGGGCACTGCTCGATGCCCGCCAGGAGCATTTGGGGGACGAGGTTTACCAGCGCGCCATTGCCAGCCTCAAGCTGGAGCACCAAGGCGATCTGGTTGGCGAGTGGATGCTGCGCTTTGTTGCGCACGCACCGAGCGCCAAGGAAAGCGCCGCCTGAGGCAGTTGTCAGGAGCTGCCAGCGCGGCTCCTGCTTATCCCGCTACAACCAACCCGAGCGCTTGAAACTGGCGAACAGCCCGGTGCAGCCGAGGCCGATCACGCTCAGCACGGCAAAGTAGCCGTAGTGCCAGCTTAGCTCGGGCATATTCTGGAAATTCATCCCGTAGATCCCGGCAATCGCCGTCGGGAACGCCAGGATCGCTGCCCACGCGGCGAACTTGCGCTGGGTAATGCTCTGGCGTGACGACTCCAGCAGCATGCCGATCTCGATGGTCTGGCTGGCGATATCGCGAATGCTCACCAGGTCTTCCATCTGCCGGGTGACGTGGATCTGCACGTCGCGAAAATACGGGCGCATGTTTTTGTCGATGAAGGGGAAGCTCAGCCGCTGCAGCTCTTCGCTGATTTCCACCATCGGCGCCACGTAGCGGCGCAGGCGCAGGATGTCGCGGCGCAGGCTGTGCAGGCGGCGGATGTCGTCTTCCATCAGCGAACTGCTGAGCACGCTCTGTTCCAGCTCCTCGATCTCGCCGTGGATCGCTTCGCTGACTGGCTGGTAATTCTCGGTGACGAAGTCGAGCAGGGCATACAGCACGAAGTCTTCACCGTGATCGAGCAGCAACGGTCGGGCTTCGCAGCGCTGGCGCACCAGCGCGTAGGATTTGGAGTGGCCGTTGCGGCAGGTGATGATGTAGCCGTTGCCGGCAAAGATGTGCGTTTCGATGAATTCCAGCTTGCCGTCCTGCCGCACCGGCGAATAGGTGACGATGAACAGCGCATCGCCGAAGGTTTCCAGCTTGGGCCGGCTGTGTTTCTCCAGCGCGTCCTCGATGGCCAGCTCATGCAGGTTGAACTGGCACTGCAGGCTGGCCAGCTCTTCGGCGCTGGGCGCTTCCAGGCCGATCCAGACGAAGTGGCCGGGCTTTTTCGCCCACTCACTGCCCTCGTCGATGCTGATGTTGGTGACCTTTCTTCCGGCGCTGTACACCGCCGCTGCGACGACTCGACCCATGGCTGTCCGCTTGTTCGGTTGACTATGTCGGACAGCTTGGTCGGTCTGCGCCGCGCAGGCAACCTCGGCGCGGGCTCAGAGGGCAAAGTCCTGGTCGAGGATGATCGCTTCGTCGAGCGCATCGAGCAGGTCCTTGCGCACTTTCAGCTTGGTTTTCTTGTGCGCATTCATGTTCAGTTTTTTCAGCGTATGGGCTGCGCTGGTGGCGGCTTCAAGCAATTGCTCGGCGGGTACCACCGCATCGAGGAAGCCAGCTTCGCGGGCCGCCTGCGGGTCGAACATCTCGGCGTTGATCACCGAGCGGTGGAAGGCCGAGCGGCGCAGGCGGTCGCGGGCCAGTTCGATGCCGGCGTGGTGCATGGTCATGCCGATGGCGACTTCGTTGAGGCCGATCTTGTACGGCCCTTCGACGCCGATGCGATAGTCGGCCGACAACAGCAGGAACGCCCCCTTGGCCACGGCATGGCCGGGGCAGGCGACGATCACCGGGAATGGGTGCGCGAGCAGGCGGCGGGCCAGGGTCGAGCCTGCGGTGACCAGCGAGACCGCCTGCTGTGGGCCCGAGGTCATTACCTTGAGGTCGTAGCCGCCGGAGAGAATGCCGGGCTGACCGGTGATGATCACCACGGCGCGCTCCACTACCGCACGATCAAGGGCGGCGTTGAATTCGGTGATCAGGTCTGGCGAGATGGCGTTGACCTTGCCGTTGTTCAGGGTCAAGGTGGCGATGCCGTCTTCGGCGTGGTAAGTGATCAGCTCGTTCATGGCAGAGTCCTTTAAGTGGCGTGGCGATGACGTTACCCAGCGCAGCTGCGCAGGTAAAGCAGCAAGGCTGACCGGCCAGTCAGCTGCGGCCATCGCGGCCACGGGTTGCGGCCGTGGCCGCCGTTGCGCGGGAAAAGCGCCGGGTACAATGGCAGCTTTGCCATCGGCCCCTGCAGCGATCCTCGGGTTTGCTTAAGCGCATGAAAATTCTGAAAAAAGCGCTTGCCAATACCCGACTCTTCGACTAAATTAGCGCGCCTCGACAGGCTGAATAGCTTGAAGAGAAACGGTGAAGTGTCCGAGTGGTCGAAGGAGCACGCCTGGAAAGTGTGTATACGAGAAATCGTATCAAGGGTTCAAATCCCTTCTTCACCGCCACATTCTACGAGAAGCCCTCGAACTGAAAAGTTCGGGGGTTTTTTGTTTTGGGCGCGGTTTTGCGGGCTGTACTTCACCTGCACGCGGTTGATGACCGCGTGCAGGTAGACGCTGGGTTAAAAACTCACCGAAGCCGACAACCGAGCCGTACGCGGGGCGCCCTGGAACAGATAGTTGTCGCCCAGATAATCACCGGTGTCGCGCCAGTAACGTTTGTCGAACAGGTTGTCGACGGTCAGGCGCAGTACCGTGTCATAGCCGCCGATGGCTGTGCGGTAGCGGCTGCCGAGATCGAACACGGTGTAGCCGCCGACTTCGACGTTACCGGCCTGGCTGGCGTACTTGCTGGCGCTGTAACGGGCGCCGCCGAGCAGGGCCAGGCCGGGCACCGGTAGGGTGTATTCGGCGTGCAGCGCGGCGCGCACCTTCGGCACGTTGATCGCCTGGTGGCCTTCGTAAGCGTCGGTGCCGCTGTCTTCGACCCGCGCGCGAATAGCTGCGACGCTGGCTTGGAGTTGCAACTTCGAGGTGGCCCAACCGCTGGCGCCGAGCTCCAGGCCGGTGTTTTTTTGCTGGCCTTGCTGGACGTAGGTAAAGCCACCGACCTCAGGGCGAGCGTACTGGTAGGCCTGGCGGATCTGGAACAGCGCAGCGCTGAAGCTCATGCCTTGCCAGTCATGCTTGATGCCCAGTTCCAGTTGCCTTGAGAGCGTCGGGGCGAGGATTTCGCCGAGGTTGCTGGTGAACCACGGTGCCGTGCCCCCGGCCGAAAGGCCTTTGGAGTAGCTGGCGTAGACGGTGGTGTCAGGCTGCGGCTTGTAGATCAGCGCAGCATTTGGCAGCAGTTGATACTGCTGCGTGTGGCGGCCCGCAATGCCAGTCTCGTCCCAAGTCTTCTCATCCAGGCGCACTTCGCGGGCACCGAGCACGGTTTGCCACTGCTCGTTGAAGGTGATGCGATCGCTGAAGAACACACCGTATTGGCGGCTGTCGAGGCGGCGCTCGCTGGCGCCAACGGCCTTGCTCGACGGTTCCAGTGGCGGCGCGCCGGTATCGATATTGCCGCTGCCGAGCCATTCGTTGTAGTACGGGCGTTGGTCGAGGGTACGGCGTTGCGCACTGGCACCTACGGTCAATTCGTGGCCGAGGCCCAGGGCATCGAAGCGACCATTGAGCATTGCCTGCGCCTCATCGGTACGACGGGTGTCGTCCGGGCTGCGGTAGTCATAGATGTCGTAATCGCCATTGCCGGCAAAGAACGCGCCTTCGCTCGAACCCCAGGCAAACGCACTGTAATCGTCGATCACCACCTTGCTGCGCGAAGCACTCAGCGTGCCGCTCCAGTCATCATTGAAGCGGTACTCGAAGCGCCCGCCAAGGTTCAGCGAATCGTTCTGCACGGGCTTGGCCCATTGCTGATAAGCAAGCCGATCACTCGGATCGACCCCATGCGGCACTGCGCTGCCACCAAGCAGCTGATAACCCGGCACTGAGCGCTGCTCGCGGTGCTGATACTCGGCGTCCAGCTGCAAGGTGGCGTTGCTGCTGATCTGCCAGTCAAACGCCAACGAGGCAAAATCACGCTTGCCGTCGGCGTGGTCGACATACGAGCGAATGTCCTCGTGGGCGAGGTTGGCGCGCAGGCCGAACTGGCGCTCGCTGCCGAACCAGCCGCCAACGTCAGTGGCCAGATAGCGCTCGCCGTGTTCGTTGGTCGAGACGCTGACGCTGCGCACATCGGCGGCGCGTTTGGTCACGTAATTGATCAGGCCGCCCGGCTCGGAGACGCCACTCTGCAAACCGGACAAGCCCTTGAGCAGTTCCACCTGCTGCTTGTTCTCCAGTGCGACGTTCTGCTCGCCGGCGATGGTCTGGCCGTTGATCTTGTAGCTGCTGGCAGCATTGAGCTCGAAGCCGCGCACGTTGAAGTTTTCGTAGTAGCCAATCGGCGCATAGCTTTCGCCCACCGAGGCATCGCTTTGCAGCACTTCGCTGAGCTTGCGCACCTGGCGGTCTTCCAGCAGTTGCTGGCTGAATACGCTGATCGAGGCCGGGGTGTCGAGCAGCGCCGCTGGCTGCCAGCCGCCGACCTGCGCCTGGCGCACCTGATAACCGTCGCTGGCGGAAACATCGGTCACCTGCAACGGCGCCAGGGTCACGCCGTCAGCGAGGGCCTGCCCGCTGTGCAGAGCAAGGCCAAGGCTGAGCAGGCTCAGGGGCAGGCGAGGGCGAAGCGAGGTCATGCAGGGCTCCTGGAAAAACGCGCGCGCGGCACCGCTGCGCCGAGGGCAGGCGGGGCGTGGCAGCGGCAGCGGGCAGCCTGCTGGTGTTGCGCCAGGCAGGCGAAAAAGGGGCGCCATGGTAGCAGGCGCAGCAGCGCCGGGCGCCCCTATTTCAGAGGCGCCCGTTCAGAGAAACGATTGAGCTGGCAGATAATTCAGCTCGCGGCAGCCGACGGGCGTGGCGGCTGCAGCTTGCGCCTGCGCTCGGCCAGAACCCACACCAGCAAGGCCAGCGTGCCGATCAGGATCCCGGCGACGACGATGGCTTTCCAGCCGCTGTACTCGAACAACTGCGTCCCCAGCAGTGAGCCCAGCGCGCCGCCGATGAAGTAGCAGGTGATGTAGCCGGCATTGAGCCGGGTGCGGGCCTCGGGACGCAGGCTGATCACGGCGTTCTGGTTGCTGACATGTACCAGTTGTACCGCCAGATCAAGCAGCAACACACCGATCAGCAGGGCCACCAGCGACTGTTCGGCAAAACCCAGTGGCAGCCACGACAGCACCAGCGCACTCAGGCCCACGGTAGTGCCGAGGGCACCCTTGCCGCGGTCGGCCAGGCGCCCGGCCCAGTTCGCTGCCAGGGCACCGGCAGCCCCGGCCAGGCCAAACAGGCCGATGGCCGCCTCGCCATAGTGGTAGGGCTCGCGCACCAGCAAAAACGCCAGTGGGGTCCAGAACAACGCAAACAGGCTGAACGCCAACAGCCCCAGCAACGAGCGCAGGCGCAGCACCGGCTCTTCGGCGAACAGGCGAAACACCGAGCCAATCAGTGCCGGGTATTTCAGCCCAGCGTGGCTCTTGTGCTGCGGCAGGCTGCGGTATAGCGCGATGGCGCTGATCGCCATCAACACTGCCGCCAGCACATAGATGCTGCGCCAGCCGCCCAGCTCGGCCATGAAGCCCGCAGCGGTGCGCGCCAGCAGGATCCCCAGCAGCAGCCCGCTCATCAAGGTGCCGACCGCGCGGCCGCGTTGTTCGGGGGCGGCCAGGCTGGCGGCCATCGGCACCAGAATCTGCGCCACCACCGAAAACAATCCGGTCAGCGTGGTGCCGACCAGCAACCAGGCCAGGTTCGGAGCGCAGGCACTGATGACCAGGCCGACCGTGGCGATGGCAATCATGCACACGATCAGCCGCCGTTGCTCGAACATGTCGCCCAGCGGCGCTAGCAGCAGCAGGCCGGCGCCGTAACTGAGCTGCGCAGCGATGACGATGGTGCCGGCGCTGGCCGTACTCAGGCCAAACTGTTCGGCGATGCTGTGCAGCAAAGGTTGCGCGTAATAGTTGCTGGCAACGGCCAGGCCGGTGGCGGTCGCCATCAGCAGGATGAGGGCGCGACTCAAGGTCGGGGAGGGCATGGCAGGTCCTTTGCTGGCAGTAAAAAGTACATCGAGTATTGGGGCTGCGTTGGCCCCATCCCAATTCAATTGCTGCATGGTAGCGATTACCAGGCGACCCCGTCGCGTTGTCTGGCGCAACGGGGCAGGTACTCAGGCCGAAAAGCCGCCATCCACGGTCAGGCTGGCGCCGGTGATGTAGCCCGCTTCGGGGCCGGCCAGATAGGCGACAAAGCTGGCGATTTCCTCGGCGTGGCCATAACGGCCGACGGCCATCAACGGGATCAGGCTGTCGGCAAAGTCGCCATCGGCCGGGTTCATGTCGGTATCCACTGGCCCTGGCTGCACGTTGTTGACGGTCACGCCCTGCGGGCCGAGGTCGCGTGCCAGGCCTTTGGTCAGGCCAACCAGCGCTGACTTGCTCATGGCATACGGGGCGCCGCCGGCAAACGGCATGCGCTCGGCATTGGTGCTGCCGATATTGATGATTCGCCCGCCCTGGCCCAGGTGCGGCGCTGCAGCCTGACTGGCGACGAACACGCTGCGCACGTTGACCGCGAGCATGCGGTCGAACTCGGCCAGATCGAACTCGGCGACGGGTGCAACGGCGAGCACGCCGGCGTTGTTGACCAGGATATCCAGCCGGCCGAAAGTCTCCACGGTGTTCTGTACCGCTTGCTGGACGGCGCTGGCATCGGCGCTGTCTGCGCGCAGCGCCAAGGCCTTGCCGCCGGCGCTATTTATCTCTTCGGCCAGGGCCTGGGCAGGCCCGGCGGAGCTGACGTAGGTGAACGCGACGTGTGCACCTTGCAGCGCCAGGCGGCGCACGATGGCTGCACCGATGCCACGCGAACCGCCTTGGACCAAAGCGACTTTGCCGGTGAGGGTGAGGGAACTGGACATGGGCGAACTCCTGCTAGTGGGCAAGGCGAAAGGCCTTGGCATGGGCGCAGTATCCGCTGCCGATTAGCTACTGATAAGATGCTAATCACTATCAGCAGAGTAAACCCTGGGTTGCTAATCATGGCCATCGAGTCATTCAGTACGCTGGAATGCTTTATCCGCAGCGCCGAGGTTGGCAGCTTCGCCGAAGCGGCTCGGCGGCTGCGCCTGACTCCGGCCGCAGTGGGCAAGAACGTTGCCCAGCTGGAGTCGCGCCTGGGTGTGCGGCTGTTTCAGCGCAGCACCCGCAAGCTGACCCTGACCGAAGCCGGCCAACGCTTTTTAAGCGAGGTCAAGGACAGCTTCGGCACTATCCAGTCGGCAATGGCCAACCTGGCCAGCGCGCAGGGGCAGCCGGCGGGGCTGTTGCGGGTGAGCATGGGCACGGTGTTCGGCCGCCTGTACGTGCTGCCGCTGCTGGGTGAGTTCTTGCAGCGCTTCCCGGCGATCACGCCGGATTGGCACTTCGACAACCGCCAGGTCGACCTGATCGGCCAGGGCTTCGATGCGGCCATCGGCGGCGGCTTCGAGCTGCCGCCGGGGGTGGTGGCGCGGCGGTTGACTCCAGCGCATCGGGTGCTGGTCGCGGCGCCTGGGTTTATTCAAGGGCGCGCCGCGATCAATCAGCCGGAAGATCTGATCGAGTTGCCCGGCATTCTTATCCGCTCGCCGCAGACCGGCCGCGTGCGGGCCTGGCCATTGACCAGTCGCGGGCGTGAGCAACGACCGCTGCAGTTGCGTCAGGCCATGACCATGAGCGACTCCGATGCTGCCTGCGCAGTGGCCCAGCAAGGCCTGGGGATTGCCTTGGTCAGCCTGCCGTTTGCTGTGCCGTACCTGCGCGCTGGCCTGCTGCAACGGGTGCTACCGGACTGGTACGTGGACGATGGCAACATCAGCGTTTACTACGCTGGGCACAAGCTGCTGCCGGGCAAGACCCGCGCGTTCATCGACTTTGTCGTCGGGCAGTTTGCCGAGCAGGGCCTGGCCAGCGCCTTTGATGCGCTGGAGCTGCTTTAGACGACAGCAACCACGGCGGACGCCTGGGCCACGCCTGCCACCACCAGGCTCACTTCATCGTCCAGCCGCTTGCCGATCAACACTTGCCCCAGTGGTGAGCGCGGGGTGATCACGGTCACCTGCTGCGGCCCGTGGCCAATCTTCAGGCCGGCGCCCTCCGGGCCAATGAACACCCGACGCTGATCGCCTTGTTCGTCTTCGAGGGTGACCAGGCTGCTGATCTGAATGCCGCGTGCGGGGTCATAGTCACGCAGCACCAACTGTTGATAGGTCAGCAGCGCCTGGCGGATCTCGGCAGCGCGACGGGCCTGGCCGGTTGCCAGGTAAGAAGCCTCGAGGCCGAGGGTGTCGTACTTGTTCTCGGCCTTGTTCTCTTCGGCGGTGGCGGCTTCATAGGCGATCTGCGCGGCCCGCCGCAGTGCCTCGACGTCGGCTTCGAGGGCAGTGACGATGGCGCTGAGGACTTCATTCTTGTTCAGCATCAGTAACAGAACTCGAGTACGTTGGCCTGGCTCTTGTCGGTCGGCGCGGTGCGATTCTGCTGCAGCCAGAACTGGCACTTGGGCTTGTTCAGGTTACGCGGGTTGCCCTGCGCGGCTGCGGCGGCCTGCTCGGCTTCCTGGTTGTGCAGAATGTCCTTGTAACGCTCGAACATCTGCGCCTGGGCATCGCCGGCTGCGGCCGGTGCTGGCGCTACGATTGCCGGTGCCAGCACCTGAGCGACCGGCTGCACCTGTTCGGGCCACAACCGCGCCGCCAGCCACAGGCTCACGGCAATCGCGACGGCGCCAAGCCACAGGCCGAAGGCAATACACAGCACCAGTTGCACGGGCTTGAGGGTAATCTTCAGTTCACGGCGGCGGTACATGGCGGCCTCCTGGCAGGGCGGGGTGGCGAGCATTGTCGCATGGCCGCCGACAAATATTCAGCGCGGTGCTTTTGTCGGCAGGCGTTTATCCGCAAAATCGCGGGTTTTACCGCGCAGCATGGGAGCGGCGATGAAAGCCAGCTGGGATATCTTTTGCACCGTTGTGGATAACTACGGTGATATCGGCGTGACCTGGCGCCTGGCCCGGCAACTGGTGGCCGAACATGGCCTGGCTGTTCGCTTGTGGGTCGACGACCTGAGGGCCTTCGTGCCGCTGTGCCCAGCCGCTGACGCCAGCGCCGAGCAGCAGTGGCACGAGGGGGTCGACGTGCGCCATTGGCCGGCGGCATGGCCGGCCACTACACCAGCCGAGGTGGTGATCGGTGCTTTTGCCTGCCAACTGCCCCCGGCCTACATCGAAGCGATGAGCGCGCAAGCGACGCCGCCGTTGTGGCTGAACCTCGAGTACCTGAGCGCCGAAGACTGGGTCGAGGGTTGCCACGGTTTGCCGTCGCCCCAGCCCAACGGCCTGCGTAAGGTGTTTTTCTTCCCGGGTTTCACCGCCAGGACCGGCGGCCTGCTGCGCGAGGCCGGTTTGCTGGGGAGCCGCGACAGCCTGCAGTCAGCGCCAAAGCAACGGGCAGAGTTTTTGGCAGGGCTGGGCGTGCAGGTCGCATCCGGCAGCCGGCTGCTGTCGCTGTTCGCTTATGAGAACCGCCAGTTGGGCAGTTGGCTGCAGGCGCTGGCGGCAGGGGCGCAAGCGACTCACCTGCTGGTGCCACAGGGGCGAATTCTGGCGGACCTGGCGGCCTGGCTCGAGGTTGCCACGCTGGCGCCGGGTGCGCTGCATCAACGCGGCGCGCTGACTGTGCAGGTGGTGCCATTCGTCAGTCAGGGTGATTACGACAAGCTGCTGTGGGCCTGCGACTTCAATGCCGTGCGCGGTGAAGATTCGTTCGTGCGTGCGCAGTGGGCCGGTGTGCCGATGCTGTGGCATATCTACGTCCAGGACGAGAATGCCCACTGGGAAAAACTCGAAGCGTTCCTGGCGCTCTACCGCCAGGGTCTGTCAGACCCGGCCAGCGTGGCGCTGACCGCATTGTGGCGGGCATGGAACATCGACGGCGACATGGGCCAGGCCTGGCAAGCGCTGCAGCCACACTGGGACGAACTGCAAACCCATGCCCGCGAATGGGCTGTCGCGCAAGCCGCTCAGCCGGACCTCGCCACAGCGCTAGTACACTTTTGCCGAAATTCGCTATGATACGCGGCCTCGATTTTTATAAATCCATCCAGATTCGGATATTTCG
This sequence comes from Pseudomonas sp. NPDC088322, assembly GCF_044740745.1. Taxonomy (NCBI): domain Bacteria; kingdom Pseudomonadati; phylum Pseudomonadota; class Gammaproteobacteria; order Pseudomonadales; family Pseudomonadaceae; genus Pseudomonas; species Pseudomonas sp. NPDC088322. Next base: position 238,487 of record NZ_JBIURK010000004.1, read on the forward strand.
CAATGAAAACTGGTAAAGAAATCAAACCCGGTACCGTTCTGCGCATCGATAACGATCCGTGGCTGGTTCAGAAAGCTGAGTTCACCAAGTCGGGCCGTAACAGCGCGATCATGAAGACCAAGCTGAAAAACCTGCTGACCGGCTACAAGACTGAAACCGTATACGGTGCAGACGACAAGCTGGACGACGTGATCCTCGATCGCAAAGAAGCGACCCTGTCGTTCATCAGCGGTGACTCGTACACCTTCATGGACACCAGCGACTACACCATGTACGAGCTGAACGCCGAAGACATCGAGGCCGTTCTGCCGTACATCGAAGAAGGCATGGAAGACGTCTGCGAAGCGGTGTTCTTCGAAGACCGTCTGGTTTCGGTTGAACTGCCGACCACCATCAGCCGTAAAGTTGTCTACACCGAGAACTCGGCGCGTGGCGACACTTCGGGCAAGGTCATGAAGCCTGCCAAACTGTCCAACGGTACTGAAGTTCAGGTTGCTGACTTCATCGAAATCGACGAAATGATCGATATCGACACCCGTGACGGTAGCTTCAAAGGCCGTTCGAAGAAGTAATCACTTCTGCCGAACGCAAAAAAACCCGGCGCTGGCCGGGTTTTTTTATGCCTGAAGATTACTCAGACGTTCACATGCAAGCGTACATCGACGTTGCCGCGGGTGGCATTGGAGTACGGGCAGACCTGGTGTGCCTTGTCGACCAGCTCCTGCGCTGCGGCTTGTTCCAGGCCGGGCAGGTTGATCTCCAGGTCGATGTCCAGGCCAAAGCCACCGGGAATCTGGCCAATGCCGACCTTGGCGGTGATCGTGGTGTCTGCTGGCAACGGTTGCTTGGCCTGGCCCGCGACAAACTTCAGGGCACCGATGAAGCAGGCCGAGTAGCCGGCAGCGAACAGCTGCTCGGGATTGCTGCCTTCGCCGCCGGCGCCGCCGAGCTCTTTCGGCGTGCTCAGTTTGACTTCGAGCTTGCCGTCGTCCGAGCGGGATTTGCCATCACGACCACCGGTAGAAGTGGCTTGGGCAATGTACAGCGGAGTGACCTTTTGCATGACTAGCCTCGCGTAATGTGCTGCGCGCCGTGGCGCTGGTTGGTGTGGGATTTAAATTAGCGCGCAATTAGTTAGTGCGCAAGATAAATAGCTGACCGTTTGTCGGAGCGGCTGTCACAGCCTAGGTGCTATACGGCTTTTTGCAGGCTGGCGCGCAGGTCCAACAGTTCGGCCTGCAACTGCTGGAGCCGCTCCAGGCTGCGCCCGCTTGCCTGCAGAATGCACTGCGGCACGCGCTTGGCATCCTCATGCAGGGCATGGCCCTTGTCGGTCAGTTGCACCAGTACCACCCGTTCATCCTCGCGGCTGCGGGTGCGCTTGAGCAGGCCCTCGCTTTCCAGGCGTTTGAGCAGCGGGGTCAGCGAGCCAGGGTCGGTCAGCAGGCGATTGCTGATTTCACCTACGGTCAGGCCGTCCTGCTCCCACAACACCAGCATCGCCAGGTATTGCGGATAGGTCAGGCCAAGCGCCTGCAGCAAGGGCTTGTAAACCTTGGTCATCAGCAACGAGGTCGAGTGCAGGGCAAAACAGACCTGGTTGTTCAGCAGCAGCTCGTCGCAGGGGGCTTTAGTGTCGGCGTTCATGCAGGTCCTTGAATTCTTCAGATTTAAAATCTAGCACGCTGATAGCTGGCGCGCTCACTACCAGCGTAATTCGCTGCGCAGGGCAAGATCCCACGGCGGCAACGGACTGAACCGGCTCTTGAGGAATTCGAGCAGCAAGCGGCTGCGAGAGTTCGTTTCATGTTCCAGGCGTAATGCATAGATACCGCTGGTCTCGGCTGCAGGCAGGCCGTTTTGGCAGAATAACGGCACCAGGTCGCCGCGCAGCAGGTGCTCGCTGATCAGCCAGGTCGGCAGATGTGCCACTCCCAAACCGGCCAGGGCGCCGCACAGCAGGGTCTCGGCGTTGTTGGCTGACATGCGCATGCGGCTGGGCCGATACAGGCGCAGTTGGCCGTCGACGTTGAAGCGCCAGGCAAACGGTGGCGCCAGGCCGTCCCAGTCGAGGCCGTCGTGCTCTGCTAGTTCGCTGGGGCAGTTGGGCAGGCCACGGTTGGTCAGATACGCCGGGCTGGCGCAGGCCACGCGGACCATATAGGCCAGTGGTGTAGCAACCAGGCGGGTGTCGGCCAAGGGGCCGGCGCGCAACACCAGATCTACCTCGCCCAGGTGGCTGCCGTGCAGGTCGACGAAGCTGTCGATCAGGCGCAGGCGCACGTCCAGCCCGGGATACGCCGCGAGAAAGTCGGCAATCGCCGGGGCCAGGTGCAGGCGGCCGGAGGCGGCCGGGGCGTCGATGCGGATCAGCCCCTCAGGGGCGTTGCTCAGCGAGACCGCTTCGGCGCGGGCCAGGCGCAGCTCTTCGATGATGCGTCGCGCGCGTTCGGCAAAGGCCTTGCCGGCGGGAGTCACGCGTACGGCATGGGTGCTGCGCACGAACAGCCGGCTGCCCACTGCTGCCTCGAGACTGTCGATGCGCCGAGCTACGGCTGATGGGGTCAGGGGATGGCGCCTGGACGCGGCGGAAAAACTGCCGGTGTCGAGCACGTCGAGGAACAGGCTCAGCTGTTCGGTAAGGGCATCGGGGTTCATTCAGGCTCTGCTTGTGCGAGATACGCAAAGCCATTGTGCGCTGCTGTGCGTTTCCCTACCAGCCCGCAATGGTTAGCATGTACACATTGTGTAACAGGCAGATGAGGCCCTGATGATCGAGTGGTTGCTGTATATCGTACTGGGCGCTGCATTGGGCACGGTGGGCGGGTTGTTCGGCATCGGTGGCGGCTTGATCGCGATACCGGCGCTGGGCGTGCTATTCGGTCTGGACCAACAACTCGCGCAAGGCACCGCGCTGGTGATGGTGGTGCCGAATGTGCTGCTGGCGCTGTGGCGCTACAACCAGCGCAACCGCATCGAACTGCGCTACGCCTTGCCGTTGTCGCTGTGCAGTCTGCTGTTCGCCTGGCTGGGCTCGATCTGGGCGGTCGGCATCGATGCCCATTCGATGCGTCTGGGCTTTGTCGGCTTTTTGCTGGCGTTGGTGGTGTGGAACCTGGCGCGGATGTTCATGCGCACCGCACCGGCCAGCAGCCAGTTGCGTTATCCGTGGCCGTGGCTGGGTGTGCTCGGCTGTTTTGCCGGGACCATGGGCGGGCTGTTCGGGGTTGGCGGCGCGGTGGTTGCCACACCGGTACTGACCAGTGTGTTCGGCACCACTCAGGTAGTCGCCCAGGGCCTGTCGCTAGCATTGGCGGCACCGAGCACCTCGGTGACTTTGCTCACCTACGGCCTGCACCACAGTGTTGACTGGCAGATGGGCGCTGCCCTGGCCGTGGGCGGGCTGCTCAGCATCAGTTGGGGCGTGAAGCTCGCGCACGCCTTGCCCGAGCGCGTGCTGCGCATGATGTTCTGTGGCTTTTTGGTGGTGTGCGCCGTGCTGCTGGCTTACGAGCTGTAAGCCGGTCGCGCAGTCACTGGCTGGCAGTGACTGCGCGGAGCAGGTCAGCGACGGACCTGTTTGAGGGTTTCGGCGATGAGGAATGCCAACTCCAGCGACTGGTCGGCATTCAGCCGCGGGTCGCAGTGGGTGTGGTAGCGATCGGACAAGCCGTCTTCGGTGATCGGTCGCGCACCGCCAATGCACTCGGTGACGTTCTGCCCGGTCATCTCGATGTGAATGCCGCCAGCGTACGAGCCTTCGGCCTGATGAACCTGGAAGAAGTGCTTCACCTCATCGAGGATCTGCGCAAAGTCGCGGGTCTTGTAGCCGCTGCTGGCCTTGATCGTGTTGGCGTGCATCGGGTCGCAGCTCCACAGCACCTGGCGGCCTTCGCGCTCTACCGTACGGATCAGCCCCGGCAGGTGTGTGCCGACCTTGCCTGCGCCCATGCGCACGATCAGGTTCAGACGGCCTGGATCGTTGCTCGGGTTGAGCACATCGATCAGCCGAATCAACTCCTCAGGGTCCATGCTCGGGCCAACCTTGACCCCGATCGGGTTGTGCACTCCGCGCAGAAACTCGACATGCGCGCCATCGAGCTGGCGGGTGCGGTCGCCGATCCACAGCATGTGCGCTGAGCAGTCATAGAAATCGCCGGTCAGGCTGTCGCTGCGTACAAACGCCTGTTCGTAGTTCAGCAGCAGCGCTTCGTGGGCGGTGAAGAAACTGGTTTCGCGCAGCTGCGGCGCGCTGTCCAGGCCACAGGCGCGCATGAACGCCAGGGTCTCGTCGATGCGGTCGGCGAGCTGGTGGTACTTGTCGGCAAGGGCTGAGTTGGCGATGAAGTCGAGGTTCCACTTGTGCACCTGATGCAGGTCGGCAAAGCCGCCCTGGGCGAACGCGCGCAACAGGTTGAGGCTGGCGGTGGACTGGTGATACGCCTGCAGCAAGCGCTCGGGGTCGGGGATGCGGCTGGGTGCGTCGAAGCCAATGCCGTTGACGATGTCGCCGCGATACGCTGGCAAGGTCACCTGGCCGATGGTCTCGTCACCGGCCGAACGCGGCTTGGCGAACTGCCCGGCCATGCGCCCGACCTTGACCACCGGGCAACCGGCCGCAAAGGTCATGACGATGGCCATCTGCAGCAGCACCTTGAAGGTGTCGCGGATCTTCGCGGCGGAAAACTCGGCAAAGCTCTCGGCGCAATCGCCGCCCTGCAGCAGAAACGCCCGGCCCTGGGTGACCTCGGCGAATTGCCGGCGCAGCTCGCGCGCTTCACCGGCAAACACCAGCGGCGGATAGCTGGCGAGGGTCTGCTCGACCTTGGCCAGGTGCGCGGCATCGGGGTAGCTCGGCTGCTGCTGGATGGGCAGGGCACGCCAGCTTTCAGGGCTCCAGGGTTGGTTCATCACGGGCTCGTTATGGCTGTTATGGGCAATGGCTCATGGTATCAGGTGGCGGCGTGCTTGTTGCACCGCAGGCATTGACGGACAATGGCGCTTTTGTGCGCGGTGCAGCGGGAGTGGTAATGACTAACGAGCGGGAAGAGCGGCTGCTGGCTCGGGTCGAGGATGCCTATGGCATCGTCAGCGTTTACGAGGTCGAGGATTATCGTTTTCTCGAATTCGGTGAGGCCATCGAGCAAAGCTGCGTGTTTACCGCTGACCCTAGCTGGCTTGAATACGACTACACCCGGGCGATGCTGATCGGCGCGCTGTGCCATGAGCTGCCCGAGAGCGCGCTGTTTCTCGGCCTGGGTGCGGGTACGCTGACCCAGGCGTGCCTGAAGTTCCTGCCGTTGGATGACGTCGAAGCCATCGAGCTGCGCCCGGATGTACCGCGGCTGGCCATGGAATACCTCGGTCTGGACGATGACCCGCGGCTGTATGTGCGCATTGGTGATGCGGTCGAGTTGCTGCCGACGGCCGAGAAGGCTGACCTGATCTTTGTCGACCTGTATACCGACCATGGGCCGGGAGTGGCGCATCTGGCCTGGAATTTCCTCGAGCAGTGTCAGCAGCAGCTAAACCCAGGCGGTTGGCTGGTGATCAACCAGTGGGCCGGCGATGACGGCAAGCCGCTGGGTGCGGCGCTGCTGCGTGGACTCTACCACCGGCATTATTGGGAGTTGCCGGTGAAGGAGGGCAATGTCGTGGTGCTGGTGCCAGCCGAATTCGATCAGGAATTGCAGATCGACGAGTTGCGCGCGCGGGCCGAGGCGTTGGCGCCGCAGTTGGGGTATAGCCTTGAGTACCTGATCAAGACGATTCGCCCGGCGACCTGAGGCCTTCGGGGCGCATGCCCCCCGAATTGCCTGCACACTACAATTCTTCATCCTGCCACCCGCAAAAGCCGAACCGATTCAGCCATAATCCCTGGCCAGCTACCCACCCCACCACGGTCGAGAAAAAAATTTCACCGTAATCAAGGATTTCGGGTATAGTACGCGCCGGTCTTTTAGCGGGCCGCAAAATCAGGTGGTGCAAATCCTCCGAGTCCAGCTTCGGCTGCACGTCCGCTAGTCGGACCTTCTCAAGTATTTCTTTTTCAATCGTTTTCGCAAATCCCCGCCGCCAAAACTGCCTGGGTGACCTTTGGGTCTTTCAAGGCATGTGCAGTTTTGGAGCATGGGTCTTTGCGGATGCACATAGAGGCAGACCCATGACCCAGGAAACCGGCGGATTCGCCGCTCTCGGACTTAACCCGAACATTGTTGCTGCTGTAATGGCCACCGGCTACGAAGAGCCGTCCGCCATTCAGCATCAGTCGATCCCGATCATCCTCGACGGTCATGACATGATCGGCCAGGCGCAGACCGGCACCGGTAAAACCGCTGCCTTCGCTCTGCCGATCCTGAATCGCATCGATGTGAGCAAGCGCGAACCGCAAGCCCTGATCCTGGCGCCAACCCGTGAGTTGGCGCTGCAAGTTGCTACCGCATTCGAAACCTACGCCAAACAAACGCCGGGTATCAATGTAGTCGCTGTGTACGGTGGCGCCCCGATGGGCCCACAGCTGCGTGCCATTCGCAATGGTGCTCAGATCGTCGTAGCGACCCCAGGCCGTCTGTGCGACCACCTGCGTCGCGACGAGAAAGTCCTGTCGACTGTTCAGCACCTGGTGCTGGACGAAGCCGACGAGATGCTCAAGCTGGGCTTCATGGACGACCTCGAAGTCATCTTCGAGGCCCTGCCGCCGACTCGCCAGACCGTGCTGTTCTCTGCGACCCTGCCGTCGTCGATCCGCAGCATCGCCGAGCGTCATCTGCGCGAGCCGAAACACGTCAAGATCCAGAGCAAGACTCAGACCGTCACCGCGATTGATCAGGCTCACCTGATGGTTCACGCTGACCAGAAGATCGCTGCCGTACTGCGCCTGCTGGAAGTCGAAGAGTTCGATGCCCTGATCGCCTTCGTGCGTACCAAGCAAGCCACCCTGGATCTCGCTGCCGCCCTTGAAGCCAAAGGCTACAAGGCTGCCGCGCTGAACGGCGACATCGCCCAGAACCAGCGTGAGCGCGTCATCGAGTCGCTCAAGGATGGCCGCCTGGACATCGTCGTCGCTACCGACGTCGCTGCCCGTGGTCTGGACGTACCGCGCATCACCCACGTGTTCAACGTGGACATGCCGTACGACCCAGAGTCCTACGTTCACCGTATCGGCCGTACTGGCCGTGCCGGTCGCGAAGGCCGTGCACTGCTGCTGGTGACTCCACGTGAGCGCCGCATGCTGCAGGTTATCGAGCGTGTGACCGGTCAGAAAGTTGCTGAAGCCCGTCTGCCTGGCCCACAAGCTGTGCTCGATGCGCGCATCAAGAAGCTGACCGCAAGCCTGGCGCCACTGGTAGCCGAAGCAGAAACCACCCACGGCGACCTGTTCGACCGCCTGACCGCTTCGCTGGAATGCACCCCGCGTGCTCTGGCTTCGGCCCTGCTGAGCAAAGCCACCAACGGTCAGCCGCTGGACCTGGCTTCGGTTGAGCGCGAGCAGCCGCTGGTACCAACCGGTGCCCCGCGTGGCGAGCGTACCGAGCGTAGCGACCGCCCTGATCGTGGCGAGCGCAGCAGCAGCGACCGTGGCGACCGTGAGCGCCGTGCGCCAATGCCACTGGCCGAAGGCCGTGTGCGTTGCCGTACCGCTCTGGGTGCTCGTGACGGCATCGCCGCCAAGAACCTGCTCGGCGCGATCCTCAACGAAGGCGGCTTGGCCCGCGATGCTATCGGCCGTATCCAAGTGCGCGACAGCTTCAGCCTGGTCGAGCTGCCGGAAGATGGTCTGGAGCGTCTGCTGACCAAGCTCAAGGACACCCGCGTAGCCGGTAAGCAGCTCAAGCTGCGCCGCTATCGCGAGGATTGATCCTGGCGCACTAAAAAAAATCCCCGATTGATTCGGGGATTTTTTTTGCCTGAAAAACGCCCAGGCTCAATCGAAGCGATAGATGTCCATGCCCAGCGCGCCGAGGGTGAAGCCTTGATGGACCACGCCAAGGCGCGCCCCTGCACCCATCGCGAAAAACAACGGCAGCAGGTGCTCATCGCTCGGGTGGTTGCGTACCGCGTGCGGTGCCTGGCGCCGGTAGTCAAGCAGGGCAGGGCGGTCATCCGCCTCCAGCCTGGCCACGATCCAGTCGCGAAACGCCAGCGCCCAGGGCTCTACAGCATCTGGCCCAGCGTGCCAGTCCAGCTCGCCGAGGTTATGGGTGATGCTGCCTGAGCCGATCAGCAGGATGCCGTCTGCGCGCAACGCGGCCAGTGCCTGACCGACGCACTGTTGCAGCTCCGGTCCGGCGTGGCTGGGCAGCGACACCTGTACTACGGGAATATCGGCCTCGCGGTACATCAGCGACAGCGGTACCCAGGCACCATGGTCGAACGGACGCTGGTCATCAAGCCGCGCTGGCAGGCCGGCAGCGCTCAGTTGCTGGCTGATCTGACTGGCCAGCTCGGGCGCACCCGGTGCCGGGTATTCAACGACATACAGCGCTGGCGGGAAGCCACCGAAGTCGTGCCAGGTCGCTGGCTGCGGGTTGCTCATGACCAGCAGCTCGCGGCTCTCCCAATGGGCCGAGACCAGTACGATGGCTTTAGGTCGAGGCAGCTCGCGGGCCAGCCTGGCCAGGGCCGGCCCGCTGGCCCCAGGTTGCAAGGCCAGCATTGGAGAGCCGTGGGAAATAAACAGGCTGGGCAACATGGCGGTGGTCCTGAAGGCTAAGATGAGGCCATCTTCGAGCAGATTCAGATCGACTTCCAATATAAGTTTTTGCAGTGACTGATCGAAAAACCAGGAGGAAGCATGCAGGCTGCGTTTTGGCACAAGAAGTGGGCAGACAACCAGATCGGTTTTCACCAGAGCCAGGTAAATCCCTATTTGCAGGCGCATTGGCCGTCCCTGCAACTGGCGCCTGGTAGCCGGGTGCTGGTGCCGCTGTGTGGCAAGAGCCTGGATCTGCTCTGGCTCGCCGGGCAGGGCCATCAGGTGCGTGGAGTAGAGCTGTCCGCTCAGGCAATCGAGGCGTTTTTTGCCGGCAACGGGCTGCAGCCAGAGGTCTCCCGTCAGGGCCAGTTCGAGGTCTGGCGCAGCGGGGAAATCGAGCTTTGGTGTGGCGATATCTTCGACTTGCAGGCGGCTGACCTGGCCGAGTGCGCCGGGCTGTATGACCGTGCGGCGCTGATTGCCTTGCCGCAGGAAATGCGTAGCAGCTATCTGCAGTTGCTTGGCAACGGCTTGCCAGCTGGCGCCCAAGGCTTGCTGGTGACCCTTGAGTACGATCAGGCACGTATCGACGGTCCGCCGTTTTCGGTGGCTGAGCGTGAAGTGCGGGAAGGCTATGCAGGTTGGCAGGTTGATGCGCTGGGGACTCAGCAGATCATTGCCGAAAGCCCTAAGTACAGTCAGGCCGGCGTGAGCAGCTTGTTGGAGCGGGTGTATCACTTGCACCGCTGAAGCGGTCCGAGATGTAACGTGCCAGGCCGCCGCATTTGGCAGCGGCCCGGCGGGTTATCAACCGCGTTGGCGCAGCGCTTCGATACGCTCTTCCAGCGGCGGGTGGCTCATCAGCAGACCAGCCAGGCCCTGCTTGAGGCCGCCATTGATGCCGAAGGCCTTCAGCGTGTCGGGCATGTGCACCGGCATGCCTTGCTCGACGCGCAGGCGCTGCAGGGCAGCGATCATGGCGCCGGTGCCGGCCAGGCGAGCGCCGGCTTCGTCGGCGCGGTACTCGCGGCGGCGCGAGAACCACATGACGATCATGCTCGCCAGAATGCCCAGGATCAGCTCGGCAACGATGGTCGCGACGTAGTAGGCGATACCGCGGCCTTCTTCGTTCTTGAAGATCACCTTGTCGACAAAGTTGCCGATGATCCGCGCAAAGAACATGACGAAGGTGTTTACCACGCCCTGCACCAGCGCCAGGGTGACCATGTCACCGTTGGCGACGTGGCCGATTTCGTGGGCCAGCACCGCGCGGACTTCATCGGGCGAGAAGCGCTCGAGCAAGCCTTGCGACACGGCGACCAAGGCGTCGTTGCGGTTCCAGCCGGTGGCAAAGGCATTGGCCTCGTAAGCCGGGAAGATACCCACCTCGGGCATCTTGATGCCGGCTTCGCGGGATAGCTCTTCGACCGTCTGCAACAGCCATTGCTCATGGCGGGTGCGGGGCTGGGTGATGATCTGCGTGCCGGTGCTCATCTTCGCCATCCACTTGGAGATGAACAGCGAGATCAGCGAGCCGGCGAAGCCGAACACGGCGCAGAAGACCAGCAACTGGCCGAGGTCGAGGTCAACCCCATTGGCGGCCATGAACCCATTGAAGCCGAACAGGCTCAGGGTAATGCTTGCAACCAGCACCACCGCGAGGTTGGTGGCTACAAACAACAGAATGCGCATCATGGTTGTTACGTTCTCCTGACGGATGAAAATTTTGCTGACTGCGGGGTATATAAGGGGGCTGTCGCGCTGATTCAACCGGGCGACTATTTCAAACTGTGTAGCGCGGAGTATGGCAGAGGAATTTCGCCCAGCTGTAGGCGAGAGCGTTGCAGGATGTAAGGGGAATTCCGCACCCGTAGACGGGACCGCAGCGCGGCCCCGTCATGCTCAAGGCTGGATCACTGCTGGTAGGTGCGCAGGAAGTTGCCGATGCGGCCGATGGCCTGCTCCAAGTCATCTACGCGCGGCAGCGTAACCACCCGGAAGTGGTCCGGCCACGGCCAGTTGAACGCAGTGCCCTGGACGATCAGCAGCTTCTCGGAGAGCAGCAGGTCGAGGGCAAACTTCTCGTCGTTGAGGATCGGGCAGACCTTCGGGTCGATCCGCGGGAACGCATACAGCGCGCCCATCGGCTTGACGCAGCTGACACCCGGGATGTCGTTGAGCAGCTCGTAGGTCCGGTTGCGCTGCTCGAGCAGGCGGCCTGGCGGCAGGATCAGGTCATTGATGCTCTGGTAACCACCCAGGGCGGTCTGGATCGCATGCTGGGCCGGCACGTTGGCGCACAGGCGCATGTTGGCCAGCATGTCGATGCCTTCGATGTAGCTCTGGGCGTTGTGCTTGGGCCCGGAGATGATCAGCCAGCCGGAGCGGAAGCCCGCCACCCGGTACGACTTGGACAGGCCGTTGAAGGTCAGGCAGAGCAGGTCCGGGGCGAGCGCGGCGGTGCTGATGTGCACGGCTTCGTCGTAGAGGATCTTGTCGTAGATCTCGTCGGAGAACACCACCAGGTTGTGCTGGCGAGCCAGTTCGAGCATGCCCAGCAGCATCTCTTTGGAGTACACCGCGCCGGTAGGGTTGTTCGGGTTGATGATCACCAGCGCCTTGGTATTGGGGGTGATCTTGGCCTTGATGTCGGCCAGGTCCGGGAACCAGTCGGCCTGCTCGTCGCACAGGTAATGCACCGGGTTGCCGCCGGCCAGGCTTACTGCGGCGGTCCACAGCGGGTAGTCCGGTGCCGGGATGAGCACTTCGTCGCCATTGTTGAGCAACGCCTGCATCGACATCACGATCAGCTCGGAGACGCCGTTGCCAAGGTAGATGTCCTCGATGGTGACGCCTTCGATCTCTTTTTGCTGGCAGTACTGCATGACTGCCTTGCGCGCGCTGAACAGGCCTTTGGAGTCGCTGTAGCCCTGGGCGGTCGGCAGATTGCGGATCACGTCCTGGAGGATTTCATCCGGCGCCTCGAAGCCAAACGGCGCCGGGTTGCCGATGTTCAGCTTGAGGATGCGGTGGCCTTCCTCTTCCAGGCGTTTGGCGTGCTTGAGCACAGGGCCGCGAATGTCGTAGCAGACATTGGCCAGCTTATTCGATTTGCTGAACTGCATGATGTGATCCCGATTGAGAAGTCGCGGACGCGTCGCCGTCGAAAGGTTTGTAAGGGCGCGGCGCGGGTGCCAGACTTGGAGCCTTGCGCACGAAGCCAACTAATATACGTGCCACCCGCGCCGTGGAAAAGCCGGTGCGAGGTGAAATTCAGCCTGCCGAGGTGACAACATGCAAAAGATCGACAAAACCCTGGATGAATGGCGCGCCATGCTCGACCCCGAGCAGTATCAGGTGTGTCGCCTGAAAGGCACCGAGCGCCCGTTCAGCGGCAAGTACAACAGCCACAAGGCCGACGGTGTGTACACCTGCATCTGTTGCAACGCTGACCTGTTCGACTCGACCACCAAGTTCGATTCCGGCTGTGGCTGGCCAAGCTTCTATGCGCCGATTGCCGACAGCGCGATGATCGAAATCCGTGACACGACTCACGGCATGATCCGTACCGAAGTCACCTGCGCCCAGTGCGATGCGCACCTGGGTCATGTGTTCCCTGACGGCCCGCCGCCGACCGGGCTGCGCTACTGCATCAACTCGGTGTGTCTGGACTTCAAGCCGCGTGACTGACCGGAGAGCGACCATGGACGATTCTTTGCTGAACATCCCCTGCGTGACCTTGAGCGGCGAGCACAAGCTGCTCGGCGACTTCGCCGGCAAGGCACTGCTGGTGGTGAACACCGCCAGCCAGTGCGGCTTCACCCCGCAGTATCAGGGCCTGGAACAGCTATGGCGCGACTATCGCGGGCGGGGCCTGGTGGTGCTGGGCTTTCCCTGCAATCAGTTCGGCAAGCAGGAGCCCGGCGATGCCCGCGAAATCGCCTCGTTCTGCGAAGCACGCTTTGGCGTCAGTTTCCCGTTGATGCGCAAGATCGACGTCAACGGCCCAGGCACTCATCCGCTGTTCGTCGAGCTGAAAAAACGCGCGCCGGGCCTGCTTGGCACCGAGAAGGTCAAGTGGAACTTCACCAAGTTCCTGCTCGACCCGGTCAGCGGCAAGGTCACCCGCTTTGCTCCGACCACCAAGCCGCAGGCGTTACAGGCTGCGGTGGAGAAACTGCTCAACCCTTGAGCGGCACCCAGTGTTCGATCAGTGCGAGCAGGTCTTCGCGGCGAAACGGCTTGGCCAGGTAGTCATCCATGCCGGCGGCGCGGCAGCGCTCGCGCTCTTCCGGCATGGCATTGGCGGTCAGGGCGACGATGGGTAATTGTTGCCAACGTCCGCTCTGGCGAATCCGCCGGCTGGCTTCGTAACCGTCCATGACCGGCATGTTGCAGTCCATCAGGACCATGTCGACGGTTTCCCGTTCGAGCATTTCCAGGGCCTCGGCGCCTTGGCTGGCGACCAGCACCTGGCAGCCGAGCTTGCCCAGCATGCCCTTGGCCACTAGTTGATTGACCGGATTGTCTTCGACCAGCAGCACTCGTGCGCGGTGCTGCAGGGCGTTGGGCGAAGCCTGCACGGGAGCGGTGTGGGCCTGTTCGCCCTGGAGCATACGCCGCAGCGTCTGGTAGAGCGCGTTGCGCGCCAACGGCCGAGCCAGCTGCACCAGCGGAGCCAGCTCGCCGGCGCGCTCGGAGGGGAGGAAGTTGCCGTAGGCTGTGACCAGCAGAATCGGCGCAGCGAATTGCGGGCGCAGCGCGAGCAGTTGCTCGAGGTCATCGGTGATCAACAGCTCGAATGCGCCTGGCTGCAGCGTGCTGGCGCTTTCGTGCTGTTGATAGTCCAGGCCCCAGCCAGGCAGGTTGCTGCTCAGCAGCTCGGCCAGGCCACTGCCGGCCTTGCTCAGGACCACCACGCGTCCACGCAGCGGCGCGGCGGGAATCGCTTCGGTGTGGGTCAGCAGCGGCAGGTCGGCGCTGAAACGGCTGCCAAAGCCTGCGGCTGACTGGATATGCAGGTGGCCTTGCATGGCTTTGCACAGGTTGCGCGTCAGGGCCAGGCCCAGGCCGGTGCCGCCGTACTGGCGGGTGATGCCGGCACCGGCCTGGGTGAACGGCTGAAAGATTCGTGCCTGGGCCTCTTCGGGGATGCCGATGCCGGTGTCGCAGACTTCCAGGCGTACGCCGCCGACAATTGGCGACAGGCGCACATCGACACGGCCAAAGCGGGTGAACTTGAGCGCATTGGACAGCAGATTGCTGACGATCTGGCGCACCCGCGTTGGGTCGCCGAGCACGGTACTGGGAAACTGGCTGGCGATCAGGCAGGTCAGCTCGACGTTGGCGGCGGCGTTCTGCGACAGCAGGTTGGCGGTGTCTTCGACCATCGCGCCGAGGTCGAACGGGATGCGCTCCAGCTCCAGCTGCCCGGCGTCGAATTTGGACAGGTCGAGGATATCGTTGAGCAGTTCGACCAGCACCTTGCCGGAATCATGGGCGATCGACAGCTGTTGGCGCTGCTCGGCCGGCAGGCCGCTGTCCAGGGCCAGCGAGATCATGCCCAGCATGCCGTTCAGCGGGGTGCGGATCTCGTGGCTCATGTTGGCCAGGAACGCCGCGCGGGCCTGGGCCATTTCCAGGGCGCGGCGGCGTGCTTCTTCAAGGTCCTGGTTGGTCTGGCTGAGGCGATCGTTGCTTGCCTTGAGCTCGTCGGTGCGGGCCGAGACGCGGTCCTCCAGTTCGTTGAGGTAGTCGGTCAGGCGGTTTTCCGCAGCGCGCCGCTGCTGAATCTCGGTGGCCATGCTGACGAACTGCCGATTGGCCACCTTGACCAGCACGCCGATCTCGTCCGACTCGTGCCCGGGCGGGCAATCCACCCGGGTTTGCTGGGGCTGGCGCGGGTCGCTGTTGCTCAGCGCGGCAATCACCGTCACCAGCGGCTTGGTCAGCATCATGTAGAACAGGCCGAGGAGGATGCCGGTCAGCACCAGGCTGCGGGTAAAGCCGTTGAGCAGGGTGACCCAGGCGCGCTCGAGGAAGCGCCCGCCGAAGGTGTAGGTGTCGACGTCCAGGTACAGCGTGCCGAGGTAGTCCTTGGGCATCTGCGCCAGGTGCAGGCGCTCCTGAAACTGGCGTTGCTCGCCGAACAGAAAGTCGCTCAAAAGCCGATAGCGGTCTTCCAGGCGCGGGCGCTGCACATCGGCCAGCACCGTGTCATTGTTGTCGATCAGCCGCGCACGGATCACCGCCGGCGATTGCAGCAGGCCGCCGGTCAGCTCTTGGGCAAGCTCGGTGTCGATGTTGTAGGCGATGCGCGAGGCGGGGTTGTGGCTGATTTGCAATAATGCCTGCACTTCGCGGTTGATAGACGCGTCTTCGCTGGCATAATCGATACCGATCTGGATGAGACTGAGCAATGTTCCCAGTATGAAGCCGACCAGGACAGTCAGCCGGGCTTGCTTGTAAGACAGACGATTGGTGAACTTTATATCCATGGATCCCAAGCCGGTTTCGCGCTCCTGCGCTGCGCAAGCATAGCCGATCAACCTCGGCAACTGGTGGGTCTGTCAAACATTCAGCCTTTCCCTGCATCCGTTTTAACCAGGAGTCACCATGGACCCCCGCCTCACCGCCTTTCTCGAGCGCGCCGAATCGGTGCTCGCCCGGCTCGAACCGCTGCTGCCCGCGCTGCGCCCGCAGATCAACTGGGACATAACCCTGGCGGCCCGTTGGCAGCGCGATGGCCGCAGCGGCTACCTGATGCCGCTGGAAGTCAGCCTGGACATGCGCCTGTCCGACCTGATCGGGGTGGACAAGCAGCGCGATCAACTCGGCCGCAACACCCATCAATTCATCAACGGCCTGCCGGCCAACCACGCGCTGCTGTGGGGCTCGCGTGGCACCGGCAAGTCGTCGCTGGTGCGCGCCTTGCTCGCCGAGCACGCCGGCGCCGGTCTGCGCCTGATCGAGATCGAGCGCGATCACCTGGCCGACCTACCCCGGGTGGTCGAGCAATTGAGCAAGCTCAAGCAGCGCTTCGTGCTGTTTTGCGATGACCTCTCGTTTGAAGCTGGCGAGGGCGACTACCGCGTGCTCAAGAGCGTGCTCGATGGCTCGCTGGAGCAGGCGCCGGACAACGTCCTGCTGTACGCCACCTCCAACCGCCGCCACCTGGTGCCAGAGAAGCAGAGCGACAACGAAAACTGGAAGATGGTTGACGGCGAGCTGCACCCCAACGAGGCGGTGGAGGACAAGATCGCCTTGTCTGACCGCTTCGGCCTGTGGCTGTCGTTCTACCCGTTCACCCAGGAACACTTCCTCGATGTGGTCGAGCACTGGATCGGCCAACTGGCCAGTACCGCCGGGTTGCAATGGCAGCGCGACGAAGCACTGGAAATTCTCGCCGTGCGCTGGGCCACCGGGCGCGGTAATCGTAACGGCCGCTGTGCCTATCAGTTCGCCCGTTATTGGGTCGGCCTGCAATTGCTGGAGCAAAACTGAAATGATCGACCTCAATGCCAGTGGCGCAGGCCTGGACGGCTATCACCTGCTGGCCGCGCAAGTGCAGGCGCTGTTTGCCGACGAGCGCGACTTCATCGCCAATGCCGCGCAGTTCTCGGCATTCCTGTACAGCCAGCTGGATGACCTGAACTGGGCCGGCTTCTATATCAACCGTGACGAAGAGCTGGTACTTGGCCCATTCCAGGGGCAAGTGGCCTGCGTGCGCATTCCCTTCGGCAAGGGCGTGTGCGGCGCGGCCGCAGCCAGCTGGCAGACCCAGAGGGTGGAAGACGTGCATGCGTTTCCCGGGCATATCGCCTGTGACAGTGCATCGCAGAGCGAACTGGTGATTCCGCTGGTCAAGGAGGGCAGGCTGATTGGCGTGCTCGACCTCGACAGTCCCAGGCTTGCGCGTTTCACTGAGGCCGATCAGATGGGGCTGGAGCGATTGGCGGCGATCTTTCTGGAGTTGACCGACTGCTGAAAACGACAAGGGGCCTGATCAGGCCCCTTGTGCTGTGTTGCAAACGATGCAGCATGCCAATCAGTCGTAGATGACCTTTTTCTTCCAGGTCTCTTCCTCGTCGGTCTTGAGGCCTTCGGTCAACTCATTGTTGTCACTCTCGGCAGGCTCCATCTGGTCCAGCACCATAGCGTTGGCTCGGGCCAGCAGCTTCTCCAGGTAGGTCAACTGCTCTTCATACTGCTTGGGCTCCTGCTGCTTGCGCAGGTACTGCACGCCGCGCTCGAAGGCCAACCGCGCCTGACCAGGCTGATTTTGCTGGAGTGCCTGCTGGCCGAGGTTGTTGAAGAACTCGATGTGCAGCAGCACCAGGATATGGCGGATTTCCTTGACCCAGTACTTGCCCTCGTTGCTGGCCAGGAAGCCTTCCTGTGTGGCACGCACGATCTGGTTGTGCAGTGCTTCCAGCAGGAAACGCACATCCTTGGCTTTGACTTCGGTCTGGATCGGGCTCGGTGGGTTGTTCACCGGCAGCTTGTCGCCCAGTGCAATCAAACCTTCCAGCTCGGCCAGGCGCGCTTTCAGGGGGGCGCTGTTCTTGTCCACCGCCAGCTGGCGCTGCGTGACGTTGTGTTCCAGGCGCGTCATCAACAGCTTCAGCGCCGGGTTCATCAGCTGCCCGGGGAACGTCTCGTTGATTTCGCCACAGCGGCGGGCGCGTTCGGCCAGCTCGATTTTCAGCCGTGCGCGTTCGAGCTTGCTGTTCTCGACCACATTGTTGAGGTAGCCGATAACGATCAGCAGGGCAATGCCGGCAACGATGAGCAGAGTGATCAGAAGTGGTGTCACCGTTAACGCCTCATGAATAAGTTTTGCTGCAATGAGTGTAGTGAGTTCGCTGGAGGGCGAACAGTGCAGCTTGGCGGACGCCAGGCACGATGCCTGTATCCTGTGTCGGCTCGCACGGCAAAAACTGCAGTGCAGTCGATCGCTAGTGGCACTTTGCTGCGAGCTTGCCGGGCTGCTGTCAGAAAATCAACGCCAATCCCCGGACGCTACCTATATAGCTGCGCAGCCAGCGCCGAAGTCATTGATTTCAATAAATTTATACAAAGGGGTTGACGGCTTTCGAAGGCATCCCTAGAATGCGCGCCACTTGCAGCGGAAAGCTAACCGCTAGATGCAGCAAGTCAGTAATAAATAGTGAAGATGTAGCGTGTCCCCTTCGTCTAGTGGCCTAGGACACCGCCCTTTCACGGCGGTAACAGGGGTTCGAGTCCCCTAGGGGACGCCATTGCGGGAATAGCTCAGTTGGTAGAGCACGACCTTGCCAAGGTCGGGGTCGCGAGTTCGAGTCTCGTTTCCCGCTCCAGTTTTCAGGGTTTTGCCTCACGGCAGGGCTCGAAAAAAGAAATCCAGGGCTTGTACCTGGTGCGCTGTAAAGCGTCGGCATTGTCCCCTTCGTCTAGTGGCCTAGGACACCGCCCTTTCACGGCGGTAACAGGGGTTCGAGTCCCCTAGGGGACGCCATTTGCGGGAATAGCTCAGTTGGTAGAGCACGACCTTGCCAAGGTCGGGGTCGCGAGTTCGAGTCTCGTTTCCCGCTCCAGTTTTTCAAACTGTGGCGTTCATGACGTAACAGCGGTGGTGAAGGGCAGTACGCCGGTCACGCCGACAGAAGCACGCTTTACATTGCGGGAATAGCTCAGTTGGTAGAGCACGACCTTGCCAAGGTCGGGGTCGCGAGTTCGAGTCTCGTTTCCCGCTCCAAACGTAGTACGAAAAAGGGGACCTCTGGTCCCCTTTTTTGCGTCTGGATTTTTTCACGCTGATCCAGTGACTGCGCCGGCGCCCCTGAATCAGGGGCGTGTAGGGCTCAGCGGTAGGTGATGGTGAAGTTCAACGCGCCCTCACCCACGCCCGGTTTCACCCGCGGGTCGATCTGAACATAGCGTGCCTGAAAATCCAGGCGGGTGAGGCCGATGTCCAGGGCTTTCATCAACTGATCGGCTTGCAGCGGCATCGGCGAGCCGTCGCTGCGCAATATCTGAATACCCAGGCCGATATCGTCCGACGTGCTCGTCAGGCTGAACACGCCTTGATCAGGGTCGATTGCCCGAGAGCCTTTGGCACCGTCGAGATACACATGGACATCCGCACGGGTGGCGCCGGGCACACTGCTGTCCTGGCAATCGTTTAGGGTGATATGGAAGGGTACAGACGGCGTGTGCGTGCCGACGCCCTTGAAGTCTTCAACCTTGTGATCACCCAGCAACACCGGGTCGGCACTTACCGCATCGGCTTTGAGGGAGCATTGCGCGCGAGTGACCGTCGCCGTGAGCCGGTAGTCCAGCACTTTGCCCAGGTCGTGGACAATCCCATGGAACATCTCTCCAGCGATCCGCTGCGGCCCCGCGGCGATGTCGCCGGTCTTGATGAACACCGCCTCGCCATTGATGGTGCTCAGTGACGCGGGGAAGCTGGTCATGGTCCTCATGGCGCCAGAGTAGGGGACTGCGTTGACAGCGTCCGGGCTGAAGCTATTGGTGCTGCTGCCATCGTAGGGATATCCCAAATCGATATACACACCGACGCCTGGGATATTGGTTTGCAGCACGTGACCATCAACGTTCTTGCCTTCGACCGGTGGCAGGCTGCCGCTGAACAGCGGTGCAGTGTTGGGCAACCTGGCGGTGACTGGGGTGGCGGCATCATAAAAACACTCCAGCGTCGTGCTCTCGTTATTGCGAGCGAATAATCGTGCTTTGCCAATGACGGTGCCGACCGGGGCGTCGCGAGGGATCCAGAAGCTGCCCATGTCTTTGACGAAGGTCATGTAGGCGCCACCGGTGCCAAATGCGCATCTGCCGTAGGCGTTGGTCGAGGCCAGCCCGAGCGCGAGGTTGCCCAGGATCAGCACGAGGGGACGCAGGGTACTGCGCAGCGCAGAAGTCATGAGGTTTGTTCCTGTAAGAGGGTAGCGGAGGCCGGGGCGGCGTCGTCAGGGGAGTGCGGCAGGCACGCCAGCGTTTGCAGGCGATAGCCGTCGCTGTACGGCATCGTTTGCGCATCCAGCATCACCTGGCAGTGTTGAATAGCGCTGTCGCCCCAGCGCACCTGCAGCTGCTGCAGCCCGGGTTCGGTGGTGGCCAGCAGGGTTTGCCCGGCTTGGCCGACGCTCCCCAGTACCTCGCCCTGGGCATTGCTGACCTGGGCACCGAAGGGCAGCGGGCGGCCGTCGGGCTGATGCAGGGTCAGCACCATCCGCAGCACCTTGCGGGCATCGAAACGGGCCTTGATCACCGCGCCCCGGCGCGGCACCACCTGCTGGCTGGCATTGTCGATGATGACCTCGGGCGATAGCTGGTCGGTGTCCAGCACCAGCGAATTGATCCGATACGGGTTCAGGTGCGAGACCAGCAGATAGCCCTGGGCGTCGGTGCGGGCCGAGGACGCGTTCTGCACGCCGACGTTGGCGACGTCGGGTACATGGACCAGGGCCGGGGTTTCGCCCAGATAGCTGCCGAAGGCGATACCGTCGGCATGCACCAGTACCGCACCGCTGGCGTTCAGGGACAGGCTGCGTTGCTGGCGTGACTCGTTGTAACCTGCGCCGAAGCTGGCCTGGCTGCCCTGATAAGCGAGGGATACGGCGCCGTTCTGGTGCTGGTTCCGATCGTTGTTGAGCGAAGCATGGTAGCTGAGGCGATCATCCAGCAGGCCGCCCTGCAGGCTCGCCCGCTCGGTGGACTTGCCATCGACGTGTTGCAGGTTGAACGAAGCGGTATGCGGGCGGCGGCCAAAGTCCAGCGGCAGGCTCAAGCTGACCCCGAACTGGCGGCTGTCGGTGTTGCGCGAACTGAGCGACTGCGAGGCGAACAGGTTGACGCCCAGCTTGTCCACGCGGGTGTTGTACTGCAACTGATACTGACGGCGTTGCTGATTGCTGTGCCAGAAGTCTTCCTGCGACAGGGTCAGGCTCAGCGAACTGCTGCGCCCAAGGTTCTGGTACAGCGAGGCCTCGACCCGGCTGCGCCGGCTGCCTGCAAAGCGCGCGTCGGCGAAGCGCTGCTGGACCGCTTCGTCAAAGTCGCGGTAGCCCTCGGTGGAGTAGCGGTAGCCGGCGAAGCGCAGGCTGGTGCGGGTCTGGAAGGTCTTGCCGTAACGCAGGCTGTAACTTTGCCCCTGGACGTGGCCCAGGGTGCTACCCAGGTCGGTATTGGCCTGGGTGACATCCAGCGAAAACGCGCCCAGCTCGCCGAAGTCGCGGGCCATGCCCAGCACATCGGCTCGGTAGTGGTCACTGACAAGCAGGCCGCCATAAAGGGTGGTGCCCCAGGCGCCGCCGCGCGCCAGCGTGCCCTGCCAGAAGCGCGGCTCGTCGAGGTGCCTGGCGCCAGTGTAATTGCCAACGGTGGCGCTGTAGCGCCAGACGCCTTCGCGCAGGAGGCTGCCCATCGATGAATAGGGCTGGATGAAACGGCTGACCTGGCCATCGCTCTCGGTGACGACGATTTCCAGCTCACCGTTGCCGGAGCCGACACTCAGGTCGTCGATTTCGTAGGGGCCGGGCGCCACGTAGGTCGAGTAGATCGGGAAGCCGCTGCGCAGCACTTCGACCTTGGCCCGGGTTTGTGCCACACCGCGGATCACCGGGGCGTACTGTTGCAGGGTGTCGGACAGCATCCCCTGGTCGGAGGCCAGGCGCGCGCCGGAGAAGGCGAAGGAGCGAAACATGTCGCCGCTGGCAAAGGTTTCACCCAGGGTGAGGTTGGCATACAGGCCCGGCAGGTCGCGCTGGGCGTAGGTGTCGGTGCGGGTCCAGCGGCGCCGGCCCTGTTCATCCTCGCGCAGGAACTGTTGGCTGCGCAGGCGCCAGGCCCCCAGATTGAGCCCGCTGTTGAGGTTGAGGTCCTGGCTGTGGGTGTTGCGCCCGTCGCGCCGGCTGCTGTGCTGGGCAGACGCCTGGTAGTTGATGAAGGCGGCCGGGATGCCGGTGTCCCAGCGTTCTTGCGTCACGGTGCTGGAGCGATCCTGGCGCAGGGCAATCTGTGGGATCGACAGCGACAAGCGTAGCTGCGACGGATCGAAATCAACCCGCGCCTGGGGGATCAGCGCTGCCAGGTCGATACAGCGATCGTCATCGGGCAAGGGCGTTTCCAGCGCCTGCTCGCGCAGGTTCAGGTCGCGCAACAGGTCGCGGGTCAGGCAGGCCTGTAACGCTTTGCCTTTGCCAGACTGACGGAATTCGATCTCGCGCGTTTCGACGGGCGTGAGGTTGACCAGCAGTGCCACCCGATAGCGCCCAGGGGTCAGCGGGGTATCCGCCGCCAGGCTTTGCAGGGCAAGCGCACCCGCTTCGGCCGCCTGGCCGGGTGGTTGGCGCATGAAACCTGCCTGGAACTGCGAAGAGGGGCTTTCGGCAAGGGCGGGTGCGCTCAGCACCAGGGTTAGGCAACTGCCCGTAAAGGGTTGAAGCAGGGCGATGCGCAGGCGCGACGGCAGAGGCCTGCGCCGGTCAAGTCGGGACATGGGAGGATCCTGAACTGCATGCACTACCGATCGCAGCGGATCGGTGAGTGGTGGCTGGAGCGTGGGGGGAACCGCGATGTACCGACCGCCTCAGCGGCAGGTACATCGGGTTCGAGGGCGCTAGGTTAGGCTGGCGCCGGGAGGGGGGATGTAGGCAATTTCTCTGGTTCGCAGTGGAGTAGTCTACGTAGCGATATGGACTACCGCTGCATGGCGCAGAGGGTGTTCAGGCTCGACAACCCTTAGGTTTAGCCATTTATGATTCTCCATTGCTGGTGATTATCTCTCCAGGCGATGTATTGCCCCTTACCCACTTGGGTAAAGTCAGCGGGCACTGGTCTCCATGGGGATGCCGCCCCTGGTGTGGCAGTTGTATGGCCACTGTTTGCTACCGGATTGACGCTCGACGCTGAGCTCGCGCGCGAGAGTGCCGGGGAAGCGACTGGTGACGGACTGGAAGCGTTTTCGAACATCTCTAGGTCCAGCCCTGACCAACTTTGTGAACCGGTTCTGCTTCCCATGGCTGCGTCGGGCTCGGGCAAGTTGGCGATCGAGCTTCTGGTGGGTCCACTCAAACTCGGCGACCTCGACAGCCCCGCTGGCGCATTACCTTTGACCTTGCTCGTGGCCGTGGCGACCTTGGAGACATTGTCGAACAAGGCTTTTTCCCCCGCTTGGTAACTGGCCGCGGCTTTCGCAGACTGCGCCGCCTTGACTGCGCCAAGTGCAGCGCGAGTGCCATTGATGCCCGCAGCCCCGATGAAGCCGCCCATGAAACTGAGCCCGTAGGCGATGTAGGTCAGGTTGGCGTTGTCATCTCCGGTAATTGCGGTGTAGGTCTGGATGCCGAGCGCCGCTGCGTTGGCTGCCACCCCGCCCAGACCGGCAACATAGCTCAGCGTGAGGCCAATGGTCGCCGGTGCGGTCCACGGCATGGTGAAGGCCGCCACGCCGAGCATCAAGGCGGCGATGCCTACGCCGATCCATGCGCCCCACGGTGTCTTCGGCTTCTCCGGCGGATCGACATACGACGGTGGATCGCGATCCGGCGAGACGCCTTCGGCCCGGTGCCCGGTGGGGTCACGCCAGTTGACCGGGTTGCCCAGTGCATACAGGTAGGGGTTGATGCCGGCCTCTTCGGGGCTCAGCGAATCCGGGCTGTGGAAGCGCATCAAGCCTGGGTTGTAGGCACGATAACCGTTGCCCAGCAGGTACCAGCCAAGCGCCTCTTCACGGGCTTCGCCGTTGAACGCCAGCAGGCTGCGCATGCCATTGTCATCGGGCCGTTCGCCGTAGGCACTATAGTCTGCGTGGCGGGTGCCCTGCGCATCGCATTCGCCGATGACGCTGCCCGACAGGTCGCTGAGCAGCAGTTGCGTGGCGTCGGCATCGGCGGGGTAGTGCTGCACCCCCAGCGGTTGGATGCCGGCATACAGGTAGTGGGTCAGCACATCGTCTTGCGAGGTGCAGTGCAATTGCTGACCTAGGAAGCGCCGGTCGACCTGGCGAGTGCCGCCGTGCAGCGAGCCCACCAGCTCATCATGGCCATCGTACTGGTACTCGACCAACGGAGTCACACCGTCGACCTCCAGCACCCGTTGCAGGCGGCCGAGGGTGTCGTATTCAAGCTTGCGCCCCTGCTCGTCATTGAGCATGTTGCCGAATTCGTCGTAGTCGAACGCTTGCTCTGCGGGGTAATCCTCAAGCAGGCGATGGGTCACTTTGGTCAGCTTGAAGCTGCCATCCGTCGCGTAGGTAAAGTCGGCTCGGTCGCTGGTGCCATCGGCGAATTGGGTTACGCAGCGGGTGAGGTTGTCTCGTTCGTCGAATCGGAACTGCTGCAGACTGATCGGCCGCCCTTTGGCATTGCGCGGCAGTGCCTCGCCGTCACAGCAATGTTCGAAGAGGCGATCGAGCTCATCGTACTCGAAAGTCTCTTTGCGCACCTGTTTGCCAGCGCGGTGCAAGGTACGGCTCGCAAGCAGGTCGTTGTCCAGCCAGGTCAGGTTGACTACCTGCTGTTCGCTGCCATTGACGCTCAGTGTGCGGGTAACCTCGCGGCCCAGCGCGTCGTAGGCCAGCGTGCACTGCACCTGGCGATCGGCATTGTCGCTGTCGCGGGTGGTGGTGGAGGCGAGCAAGCCTTCGCTGTTGTAGCCGAAGGTACAGTGCAGGCTGCCCTGGTCCACGCGGGTGACGCGCCCGAGGCTGTCATAGGCATAGTGGCAGTCGTGACCATCGGAGTGCTCGCGGGCCTGGATTCGCCCTTGCAGCGAGTGCCGGTAGGCGTTGTGATGCTGTTGCTGGTCGGCGACTTTCCAGGTTTCTGCGCGCAGGTGACCCTGAGCGGAGTAGTGGTATTCGCGGCTACCGCTGGCATTGGCGGCACTGGCAATCTCTGCGCTCACCGCGTCGTAGGCATAATTGGCCTGCAATTCGCTGCTGGGCGCGCTTTGACCCTCCACTTCGATCCGGGCGCTGACGTGGGTCGGCTGCACGGTCAACTGCGGCAGGTACTGGTAGCCGATCACCCGCTTGCGCAGGCCCTTGCCAGTGCGCTCGAGGCTGTAGCTCGTGCGCTTCTCCACCAGCGGGGTGGTGCTGCGGTAATCGTATTCTTCTAGGCGCGGGCCAACCTTGACCTTGACCAGCCGATCCAGGCCGTCAAAGGCACGCTCGCAGACTGTCTCGGCGTCGCTGCCGGCACTTTTGCGCACCTGCAAGGCGGTGGTCAGTTCACTGGCGCTCTGCGCGGCGAAGTGACGGATCAGGGCGCTGCCATCCGGACGCACGGTCTCGACCATTCGGCCCCAGACGTCATAGGTGTATTGCGTCACGCGGCGTACTGCCTGGGTGCTGTTGTCAGTGAAGCTGAAGGTGTCCTGGACGCAGCGGCCGAGCCCGTCATAGACGAAGTCCTTACGCCCCACCTGGAGCGCTGGCTGGTCTCCCTGCTCGAGCTGGCGGTACTCGAATACCGGCTTGTTGAACGCATTGAGTTGGCTGACCCGCAGCTGTTGCTTGACCCCGGGTGCATCCGGGCTCTCGGACCAGTTGGTGAGACGGTCGCCACCGTCGCCGAACGGGGTGAAGTGGGTCAGCTCCCTGACGCCGTCTGGACGGGTCACTTCACTGCGTCGGCCCCAGCCGTCGTAACCGTAGCTATAGCTCAGGGTGACGTCCGGGGTCAGCGCCCGGGCATCCCCCGGCTGCGTCGGATAGTCATGGAAGGTTTCACCGACCAGACGGCCGACCGAGTCGTAGCGCATGGTCGACACGGTGTACTTCAGACGCTGTTGCGGGTCGCCTGGCATGGCGACTTCGCGCTCTTCCCTGATCTGGCGGTTTTGGCCATCGTAGACGATGCGCGTGAGCACCCCCTTGGCGTCGGTGACTTCCTCGCAGCTGCGCGTGCGGCGGTCTTCTTGCAGGATCGGGTAAGCGAAGCGGCGGGTGGCCCGGTAGGTCGGGTCATCGGGCGCGGTGGTCTGCTCGACCAGGCGATCGAGCACATCGTACTGGTAGCGGGTGACCACACCGAGGGTGTCCTGGTCTTCGACCAGATGGCCGCTGATGATCGACTGCGCCGAACGGGTAGTGGTCTCCAGGGTGCCGCATGGCGCGCTGTAGGTCTCGCGTGTCTGCAGCCAGGTCGATTGCCCGGCAGGGTCATCGACCAGCTCGTAGCGCCAGCGGCGGCTGGCGGAAACGCCATTCATGGCGAACTGATGCTGGTCGAGGCGACCGTGCAGATGCGGCTTATCGGGCAGGTTCAGGTAGCTGCGACGGTTGCTGTGCAACAGCGCTTCGTGTTCCTTGGCCTGATCGAGGGTGACCTCGAAGGTATCCTCCTGCGCGAGTGCGAGCCAGCCTTCAGGCCGCGTCTGAAGGGTGTTCCGGCTCAGGCCAGGGAGCAGCGTATAGCGATAGCGATTACGTTTGATCGCCGCGGCGGGCAGCGTCTCGTCGTCGACCGGGGCGGGGTAGACCGTCTCGCATTTGAGGTTGCGCACGAAGCCTTCCGGGTCCGCCGGGCAGCCGTCGCTTTGCGTCCTGGGATAGTACTCGCGCACGGTGCGTATGCCATTGGCGTTGGTCTCTTCGATCAGGTTGCCAAACGCGTCATAGCGGGTTTGCAGGGTTTCCGCGCGCCGGTCCTGCGAGTTGCCCTGCAGGGTCCAGGTCTTGGTCACCGTGTGCGGCAACTGAAAGAAGTTCGGCTGGTCGGCGAACTGCAGGTTGGGCAGTTCATGGTAGGTGGTGGTGACGGTTTCAATGCAGCCTTGTTGGGTAGTGACCTGTTCGGTCATCAGGTGGAAACGGTTGAAGCTGCGTTTGACGGTGCGCAGTACCTGGCCATCGAGGTAATGGCTGGCGGTGGAGTCGTAGCTGAAGTTGGCCTGGGTCGACTTGTAGAGGTTGTCCTCGCCCTGGTCGGACCAGGTGACGCCGGCGCCATAGCCGAGAAAGTTATTGCTGCTGAAGGTGTAGGTGTTCTTCATGTGGGTGGATTCATCCAGCGGATCAGGCTGGAGAATGTGTTCGGCGGCATAGGGCAGCGTGCGTGCGACCCCCGGAAGCGCGTGACCGTCTTCCTTGTAGGCCACCGTCTCGACGCCACCGATGGGGTTGGCCAAGCGAGTCAGGTAGTACAAGCCGCCAATGGTTCGATAGGTGAAGTCCCAGCCCGCCTGGTCGGTGCCGGGCAGGGTGATCCGGGTCAGCTGGTCGCCTTCCAGGCCCAGGGTGAAGCGGGCATGGGCGTCGGTCGCGGGGTGCAGGTCGAGCAGTACCCGGGCGTTGCCGCTGTAGTCGATGCTCAGCAGGGTGCGTTGGCTGTCGTCGCTGATCGACGCCAGGCGCGGTTGGCCGTTGAGGACTTGATACGTCAGGTCGACGCCATGCCCGGAGGGCGCCAGTACCCGCACCGGCAGGGCCACGTCGAAGCCTGGGCCCTGGGGTTCGAGGATTTCGACAAGGCCCGATTTATGGGCAATGCGCAAGCGCTTGTGTTCGCCTTCGCTGATGTTGCTGAACTGGAAGCTTTCCAGTTTGCGCTCCGCGATGACCGCGGTTTGCCCAGGGCCGTTATCGGCGACCTTGAAGCTTTCGCCGGTGTGCAGCTCGAGCATGCCATCGGCGAGGCTGAAGCGGGTCAGTTTAAGGCTCCAGCCGATGCCGAAGCCGCTGTTGCGTTCGTTCATCGGGTTGAAGCTCAACTGCAGGGGCAGGTCGGGGCCGCACAGTGCGTTGGGGTTGAGTGCCGGCAAGTCGATGCCCAGTGCATATTGGCCGGTGCGTGGATCGACACTGCCCTGAACGAAACTCATGAAGTTGAAGGCATTGGAATGCAGAGACATACAGTGCTCCAGGTGAAACCACTCAGCTCAGTGGGTGGGGGGGACAGGGGACGTGTCGACGGTGACTTTGCCGAGGGTGTCGCGGGTTATATTATTTTCAGTCTTTGCATCGACGACGATGCCCAGGCCTTCCTTGATAAAGTCGTTCGCCAGATAACCATTAACGAAGTAATCGACGTCGTGGCTGTCCAACTTTGAAGTCTGGTGAGTGGTTTTCAAACGCATCCACCACTGTGGTGTACCGTCACTGTTCAGTTGTCTGGACGCGAGTGTGATGCGTGTGGCAGACGGTAAGTCGTCCATTTGAATCTTGCGCGGTCTGCCCAGTTGGGTATCGCCTCGGGTGAGGTCCAGTGTGAAGGTTCGACCGTTGGCATCTGCCGGGATATTGAGAATCTTTGAATCTTGATCGGGATCGCTGACGATGATCACCGCAGATTGCAAGCGTGCGTTGTTATGGGTCATGAAACACTAACCTCGTGAATTAATAGTTTGGTTCACACGTGCGTGCAGGGCCTGTGTGAGCACAATTGGCGGGTGCCGTGCAGCGCTGTTTGAAGATTGGCAGGCTAGGAGAGTTTGACTGGGTGCGCACCTCGTAACATTCACAGGTGCGCGCAGGCTGGCCGCAAGCTGGCGAATCCAGAGGGCTGGTGAGTTCACCGTGAGCAGCCTAGTAGTTGTGCCAGCTGTTCGACTCATTCAACCCGGCTTATAACTGAGGCCCGGCAACCGCTGGCGATGCGGCGGTTAAATAAGTTCCGTCTCTGATTTGAGGTCGCTAAACATGAGTGTGCAACAGACGGCAGGGCTCGAAGAACCGTCAGTTCCTGATTTGAATGAATCGAATGAATTGGACCTGGATGCGTTGGGTAACCAGGACCTGCTGACCTATATCAAATATACCGGTATGCAAGATGGTGACTTGCTCCGGCCGCGTTGGATAGGCGCCAGTATCAGCGGCGAGCCGTTCGACGATGTCGGGGCCGTACGTCAGGTGGGCCCGGATGATCTGGTGAGCGGTCATCCAGTCATTATCAAGAATGAAGATATTCGCGCCGCCGCAGGGGGGCTGGCGGTGTATTCCTATAGCGTCAACGAAGGGCCGGAATCACTGCGCAAGATCTGCTACCTGGGCCTGCGTCCAAAGCCCGCGGCGGAAACCCTGTCGGTGCTGCATGCCTTGCCCTCGCATGACCTGACCCTGCAGCCACGGGCGTTGCCCTCCAATGGGGTCATCACGCTGGTGGTCGCGCCTTACCAGGCCATGCAGGTCGGTGACAAGATCACCGTGAAGCTGGTGGGCTACGACGAAGATGGGGTCGAGGACGATGACTGGTCGACTGTGCTGACGGTGGACAAAGACCATTTCGACAAGAAGCCGCTGTCCGCCAACGTTCCCAAGAACTGGTTCAGTTTCCTCGAAGACGGATGTGTAGAAGGCCATTACCGCATTGCCCTGGCTGACGGTAGCAGCCTGGACTCGCCTGCGCAGCGCTGGAAGATCGACTCGAGCGCAACGCTCCCCGGCCTGCTCGATGCACCCGCCATCGAGGGCCACACCGAGGGCGAGCCGTTGGACCCGGCACGCTTTCGCAACGGTTTGACCCTTCGCGTGCCAGGTTATCCGGGGATGGCCGTGGCGGACCATGTCGTGCTGCATTGGCGTAGCCCGGCGGGTGACCTGATCCAGGCGGCGCGGGTTGACCTCAGCAGCGTGACGGCGGATTCGATGTATTTCCGAGTGCCTGCCGAAAACCTGGTGCACAACGCGGGCGCGAGCGTGCGCTTGACCTACCAGTATGGGCGCGAGGGCGCCAGTCTGGGCTCCAGGGAGCTGCTGATCAATGTGGCATTGATACGCACCTTGCTTGCCGCTGATGTCCGAAGTGCCATCCCGGAAAACGCGCCTGGCTCAGGCCGGATACCCGCTCTCGAGGCCCGAGGCGGAGTCTATGTGGTGGTGCCCCCAGACACCCTGGCCCCGGGCGAGCGAGCCGAGGTTCACTGGATGGGCCAGTCAGCGCTGGGCCAGTATGTCGCCAAGTCGCCGGTCAGCGAGGCCAACCCGCTGCGCTTCCTCATTCCGCAAGACTATGTACCGGCGAACTTTGGCCGCGGTGACCGGGACGAGTCCAGGCGTTTTCCGGTGTTCTACCGGTTGATCGGAGCTAACGGCCATGTCGACTCGCTGCCGTACAACCTTCGGATCACGCCGGTGCCCAGCGCCAACTACCCGCAGATCAACTGTACCCAGGCTGATGCGGGGGGGCTGTCACTGTCGAGGGTTCCTGCTGCGGGTGCCGACCTGACGTTGGGGACCTGGCTGTTCGGCAAAGAAGGCCAACTGCTGACGCTGGTAGCCAGCGGCCTGACGGCAACGGGCGAGGTCGAGGAGGTCATTCTCGACAGCGTTCCGGTCACGGCCGAGCAAGCCGAGAAAGGGGTACAGGCAAAGTTGCCCAGGGTATTCCTGCAAGGGCTGGTAATGGGCGAACGTTTCACACTTTCGCCACGACTCAGTTTTGACGGCGGGGACTATTACACGCCGTTTCGTAGTATCACATTAACGTTGAACCGCTAGTTCATACCATTCAATAACCCCGGTTGGCACGTTGTCAAGCTGCCTTCCAGGACACTGACTGATAGCAAACAATCCAAATCGACTCCAGGTTTATCTGGCGATTCATATCGCCTGCAATTCCATGCAATTCGCAGAATTGTTCATGACGACTCGATAGGTTAGGAGAAAGACCCTGATGGCTAAGCTTACATTCGCAAATTATTTAACTTACTTGAAACGTGAACCCCGCACCAAAGGCTGGGGTGCGCTGTTGGTGTATGACCGTTTCAAAACCAACATGCTGTTGGCGCAGGAACATATCGAACGCTTTGACAACAGCCGTTGGTTGAAACCGATCAGCGTGCGAGTGGAAACCGAAGGCGGCAGCTGGACCGATGTTTCCGAACTGACAATGGATAAGCCGAGCCTGTCCTTCGTCAATTCGAACATCAGCAGTTCGGCGGCCCGTTTGAGCATGTCTATGCAAGGTGGCAAACTCAAACAGTTGCGCAGAAAGACCGGCAGTGAGCAGATCGAACTGGTGGGGCTGTCGCGGCTCGACCCGCTGAGTGCACCGGCCGTGCGCATGAATATCAACCTCAACCAAAGTAACAACGGCACTATCACCGATCAGGGACGGGTGACCCTGGACCTCTCCGAGGGTTCGGGCTACACCTTCGAAGTGTCGAGCTGGAAAGACTTGAACGAAAAGGTCGGCGCCGCTATTCAGCGGAGCTTTGCCGCGCTACCGATCGAGGAGCGGGTGTGGGAGCTGAACACGCTGAAGCCGGTCGAGGGTGAGCTCAACCCCACCTCGTTTGCGGTACGCACCCATTCCTTGGCCAACGCCGGGCAATCTGTAGCCAGCACCGATCGGGCTGAGCAAGAAGAGGGCGCAGTGGTGATCGGTGTCGCCTTCAACGGCGCGAAGGGGGGCGATTTTCCAACCCGTGACCAGGACATGCCGTACTTGCTGCCCGAGCCTGCGCCGAACAGTGGTCATGCGCCGTACACCATGAACGTGCTCTTGAGCAATGCCAGCTGGACCCAGCAGGTACTGGTGAAGTTGCTCAGAAGTGTGCCTGGCTTTACCGAAACCGTGCCGACCTATGTGGTGGAGAATGGTTTCAATGTAGGGGTTGAGTTCGGCTCAGCCAATGTCGCGTTCCCGGCCGGCCGCGATGACTTCGATGGCGATAACTGGGTGACATGGCAGGCCTATGATGCCTTCGATCTGCAGCCGAGCCGTAGCGCGCTGAATTTCCGTGTGGAAGACAACAACATTGTTTTCTCGTGGCGCGCCGTGGCGGTCGGCACCTTCTCATCCCGATTCAAATATGCCGAGTCGTGGGTAGTGGCAGAGGGCCGAAAGGCTGAGTTTACCTTTACCTGCACCAAAAAGTTCGTATCGGAACTGCAGACCAGTGGTGCGCGCAAAGGCAGTGTCATTTTCAAGGGTGACGCGGTCACGTCCACTGTGGACGTCAAGCAGGTGGACGATACCAACTGGAATATCGGCCCCTTCCAGGATTACATTCGCCGTGATACTGCCCCCAAACTCCTGGCTCAGGTCGTCGAGAAGTTCGATACCTTTACCGCTGCCGTAGATGCCGCCGGGGTCTCGCTGGACGTCCTGCGCTTGAACAGCCTGCTGTTTCGCAGCGAGCAGGCTGCCGAGCCGGAGAGCCTCCAGGCCCCTGGTGACCTGTCACTGCTGGGCACCTTGGCACCCAAGCTCACCGCATTCGCCGTCGAACCGCTGAATGCCTCGCTCTCTGCGGGTACCAGCCAAACCTTCCAGCTGACGCCACGCCCTTCGGGTACGGTGACCTGGACTGTCGACCACCTGCCAGGGGAGACCGGCGACAAAGGCACGATCGTCAACGGTGTGTATAGCGCGCCGGCCAGCGAAACCATCACCGGTACGTCGAAGCGGGTCATCGTTACCGCCAAGGTCGGCGACCAGCTCAGCCGCGCGTTGGTGACCGTCGTTCCCCGCAGCGTGTCGGTCTTCCCCTTCCTGCTCAGTGGCCAATTCTCCAGCGAGCCGCCTGCGAAACCGTCCCGCTATGTCGTGACCGGCGGTAGCCTGGGCGCCCCGTTGACCTGGTCGATGGCACCCGGGGCCAAAGGCACCTTGCGCACGCCGGGCGCTGAAGACTCGGACCTGGACATCCCAGTGGACCAGGAGGTGCGGATCTATGTCGCGCCGACCAAACAACCAGGCGCTAGCGGCACGATCGACTCCCTGATGCAGCTGGATACGGTCAAGGTGAGTGCGGGTGCACAAACAGAGACCATGGATGTCGTCCTGCCCTGGATGCCCACCACCGCCGAACTCAAGGTCACTGCGCAACCGGGCAATACGCTCAAACTGGGCTTGTGGGGGCAGAGCTGGGGCGGCGGCTCGGTGGAGGTGCCACCTGAAAATACCCTGTGGTTCCTGGTCAAGGGTGAGGGCACCCTGGCTGAAACAGGGATCTACACGCCAGGTGCCGAGGGTGACTACATCATCGTTGCCGCGGTTGACAAGACTTCTCCGGCCCTTGTCTGGAGCTACACCATCTTGCCGATGCCATATGACCAGGCCTACACCGAATTGGTCGAGCATGTGCACGCGCACAGCACTCAAAGGAAGGGCTGATCATGACTGGCAACGCTAAACAAACCCTGCTCGATGAGCTGAAAAAGGGCGATGCCCTGCATGGTTGGGGCGCGATCCTCGCGCTGGGACGTAATCGCTTCAATCAGTTGCTTGAATCGCAATTCGTCGATGCGTTCGCGACCCAGGATTTCACCTTGCCGATCAGCGGCGAGTACTTCATGGAAAACCGCACCGAGAAGGTCGTCTTCGACAACCTCATGCTCGGCCCGCCTCAGCTGTCGTTCAAGCATGCCAGCGGGAAAACGGCGCAGGTCACGGTCAGCATGGAGCTGATCGCCGGTACCTGCTACGCGATCGGCCAGCATCCAGGCGCCCCCGACTGGCTGCGCCGCAGCCATCGCTTGCTGCAGGGCATGGGCTATCACTTGGAAATGCAGGCGGTGCTGCAGGTGGTCCCGCTGGAAGCGTCCGGCCAGAGCCAGTTGATCCTGGACCTGGGGGCTGCCACTGAGCCCACCTGCAACCTGGGGATGAGCGATATCGCCAGGCGCGCAATGGGTAACTTCATCCAGCAGCAACTCGGTGAGCAACGCCCCGAGTGGATACTGCCGGTGATGACCCTCGACATGCTCGGCTATGACGCAACCTCGGTGGCCGATTTCAATGTAGTCGCGCAGAAAGCACCGCAAGGCGCTGGCAGCGGCGCGTCACCGGCAGACGATGGTGCCGTGCTGCTGCTCCTGCAGTTGCGCGGTAGTGCCGCCGCAGGTGACGTCCCTTCGGCGCTGCCGTACCTGCTGCCGGCGAAGGATACCGGTGGCGGCAACTACAATGCCGCCCTGCTGGTCGACAGACTTCGTGCGCCGCTGTTGGGCCAGAAGGCCAGCAATACCCTGACGCGCATGCTGCTACCCCAGGCTTATCAGGTGCGCATGAGCGAAGAGCACCTGCCGCACGACATGATTCTGTTCGGTGACCTCGAGGCCACTGCGCAAAGCAGTGATCTGCAACCCGCCCTGAGCAGTGTCGCGGCCTCACGGCAGGTCAGTTACAAGCTGAACGGAGCACCCGCCAGCGCATGGTCGGCGCGCAACCTCGTCCATCCACGTGCGTGCGGCGCGATCAGTCAAGGCCGCTATACCGCATCTGCGCGCGAAGATTTCGTCAGCGATCAGCAAGTGGTGGTGGTCACCGCACACGTGGCCGATGCCGCGGACAGCAAGCCGCGTACGGCGTTGCTGGTCGAGTCCAGCGAGTCCCTGGCGATCTCGCCGAGGGTGGTGCTGTGGGGCAAGGGCGATGGCCCGGTCAGCCTGCGCGCGTCGCAGAGTGACGGCCTGCGCTGGGAGCTGGAGGGCGCAGCGCACGGCAGTCTGCAGCCCGACCCGGCAAACCTGGGTACGGCGCAGTTCGTGCCCAAGGATCAGACCGGTGCGGCGCAGGTCGTGCTGCAGCGGATCAAGGTCACCCGTGGCGCGGACAGCGGTTATGCGACCGTGGCGATTCTCAACTACACGCCAGTGTTGAACGTCGAACCCTTCCATGTGAGCACGATGCCCGCCAGCGGTGTTCAGACGTTCGCCCTGGCCGATTTCCCCGCTGATGACTGGGTACTGTTCGGTGCCGGCGAAATCGACCGAGCGACCGGTGAGTACACGGCGCCTGAGAGCGGCGCGGGCGAGGTCAGCGTGGTCGCCGGCATCGCCGGTATGCACGCCGGCTTTGCGGTGATTGAACACCAGCGTAACAGCCCGCAACAAATGGCCAGCCTGCGCGCGCGCTGGAAAACCCTGAACAGGTTCGAGGTTTCGCTCAATAACGTTAACCGTAACCGGGTGCTGGCCAATGGATTGCAGCAGGTGGGCATCGATATCCTGCTTGAAACCAACTCGTTCGAGGACGATGACGGTACGGCCTGGGACCCGGTCAGCGACCTGGAGCTGTCGACGTTGGTGATCCTGCATGAGGACGGCACTGAAGTCGATTACCTGCTGCCCGGGCGCGAAGGGCTTGACCCGGATAAACCCGGCGACGGCAAGCACTGGGCGGTGAGCAAGGTGCGCAATCGCTTCGACTACCTGCCAACCGCCAACCGCAGCGCCCAGGCCACGCCGGCACCGCAGCTGGCGCCGGCTGATGCCCGACGCATCGTCACGGTGTACGTGCATTGCCTGGAGGCAGAGGTTCGCAAGTTCAAGGCCAAGTTCCAGGATCATGCCAATGCCTGGCATTACTCCGAGCTCAAGGACGAAACCAAGGGCGTCGTCCAGCTCGAAGGGGTGGTGGTACCGCCACCGAACCTTGGCAACTACGTGATCGCGCCCAAGCGCGTGGCCCGTCGCATGGGCTTTGATCACGGCCAGCCACTGGATACCTTCAACTACTGGCACTACACCACCGATTACTGGGTGATCAGCGCAAGGGACACGCAATTCACCAGTGTCAGTTTCGATAAAGCGTCGATGATCCGCTGGGAAAGCGAACTGCTCAAGGAGTCGTATTGCACGTACACCGGCTACGCCTTCAAACCGCGCCGCTACCGGGGCGCAGTGCCGACATCGACAGGTATCGAATACCAGGCCGA
This sequence comes from Pseudomonas sp. NPDC088322, assembly GCF_044740745.1. Lineage (NCBI taxonomy): Bacteria > Pseudomonadati > Pseudomonadota > Gammaproteobacteria > Pseudomonadales > Pseudomonadaceae > Pseudomonas > Pseudomonas sp. NPDC088322. The sequence continues at coordinate 273,792 of NZ_JBIURK010000004.1, forward strand.
ATTGCAGCTGTTGGCGCAAGAACGGCAAGTGGCTTTCAAGGAACTCGACTATGGCTTCAAGGGCCAGGAAGACGTCGCTGAAGGCAGCCTGCTATTGACTCTGGATCGGGTACCGAACCTCGCCTACTGGTATGACACCGCAGGCACCAATTACCGCAAAGTCCTGGACACGCCGCTGTCGTTCACCCTGATCGACAACTTCGGCATTGCGCATCGGCTCAAGGTCACCTTCGGTGCCGGAGCAGACAGTCGCAACACCCTGACGCTGGACCTTCAGTAAGTGTGGGTCGCCCCTTCGCGGGGCGACTTTCCATCGCTATCAGAACGAAAACGATCCTATGACGACGCAAACCCTGATTCATTCCAACGCCTTCAACTTCCTCAGCTTCGTGCAGGGCAGTGTCGACCCGCGCACCGGGTTCTATTCCCTGGCCATCGCACTGCCCGAGCTGCCGGCCAACCACCTAAGTGGGCCCAACCTGCCACTGAGCCTGCGCTACAACCCATTGAACATTCAGGACAGCGGCTTCGGCGTCGGCTGGAGCCTCAACCTGACCCAGTTCGACGTCACCACCGGCATGCTCGGCCTGCACACCGGCGAAAGCTTCAAGGTGGCCGACAATGGGCCTGGCCAGACGGCAGTGATCCCTGAACGCAAGATCGACAGCTTTCACTTCGAGAATGTCAGCGAGGGTGCGCACAAGCGTGTGCGCATCGCCCACAAGTCCGGCCTGATCGAGGTGCTTGAACCGCAGGCACCGGATTACTCGGTGGCGCTGCCAGTGCGCGTACTGGCCGCCAGCGGCCACGGCATCAGCCTGAGCTACCGCGTGGTAAACGGCGCGCCTTGCCTCGAAACGATCACCGATGACACGCTGCTCGACGGCCGCCCGCGCACCCTGCTGGCGATCGATTACAGCGGCAATGCGCAGGTGAAGATCGACCTCAATCCCGGCACTGAAGCCTTTGCGCGCTACACCCTCGAACGTTCGGGTGATGAGCTGGGCAAGGTCGTGTTGCCGACCGCCGACCAGGCATGCTGGGCCTTCACCTATCGTCGGGTGGGTGAGCTGCGCTGCCTGACCGCCATGCAGACCCCGGTCGGTGCCCGCGAAGTGATCGAGTACAAGGATGACGGCCATGCCTTGCCCGGCGGCCAGGGGCGCACAGTGCCGTACGTGCGGCGCCATGTCATCAGCCCGGGCGCCGGGCAGCCGGACGTCGAGACGCACTACGCGTTCAGCAGCAACAACTTCCTCGGCAATGGCACCGGGGTGAGCTGGGATAACGATGGTCTGGACAACCTGTACAAGTTTACCGGCTCACGCTTCGTCTACAGCTCGACGGCCAGTCACTACCAGGACGGCGCCGCGCTGCGCACGATCACCCGCGAGTTCAACCGTTTCCACTTGCTCACCGCCCAGGTCACCACCCAGCAAGGCTGCATCGAAACGGCGACAACCACCTATCACGAGCTCAGCGATCTGCCGTTCGCCGACCAGCCTGAACATTTCCAGTTGCCCCAGACGGTGACCACCGAGTGGCGCTTGCAAGGCAACCCCCAGGCTCGCCGCAGTGAAGTGACCGCCACCGACTACGACACCCACGGCAACCTCATCCGCGAGGTCCAGGCCAATGGGATGCAAACCCACTACAGCTATTACCCGGCCACGCAAAGCCAGGGCTGCCCGCGCGATCCGGAAGGCTTTGTGCGCACGCTCAAGTCGCAGGTCCAGCTGCCGGCCGCCGACGGTGAGGGCCAGGCCGAGGCCCTGCGCCGCGATTACACCTACATCGCGCTGGCCGCCCTCGATGCTCAGGCCAAGGGCGAGCTGTTGCAGGGCAGCGAAGTGCTGGTGCGAGTGAGTGACGGCACGGTCCTCAGCCGCACCCAGGTCGAGTACGCGGCCGCGCTGGCCGATCCGCTGCTGCATGGCCGGCGCCTGAGCGAGATGCGCACCCTGGGCGGCAAGCGCACCCGTACCGACTACCGCTACGCCCAGCGCGTGGTCGACCGGCACCCGGTGGTGGAGACGGTGGCTACCCGGACGGGGTTCGATAAAACGCAAAAAGTCACCACCCTGCACCACTCGGTGCTGATCGGTGAGCCGCTGCTCAACTATGACGACAATCAGGTGCAGATTGCCTACGAGTACGACCCGCTCAGGCGTGTAGTGCGCGAAACCGTCTCGCCGAACGAGGAAGCATTCAAGGCCGCGCGCGCCTACAGCTACTACCTGTCGGCCACGGGCAACCAGGCGGTGCAGGTCATGACGGACGTCAAGGGCGTCACTACCTGGAGCTACGTCGACGGCCTCAACCGGGTGGTCCGGCAGATGCGCCAGGACCCTGACTACGCGACGACCCGGCTGGCCCAGGAAGCGCCGCGGCTGAGCTACAGTGCCCGCTACGATGCCCTCGGCAATCTGTGTGAAGAGATCGAGCACGAGTGGCTGGCGTTGGACGACCTGCCGCTGCGCACCCGCTTCGAATACGACGGTTGGGGCCAGCGCAGCTGTGTGATCGGCCCCGACGGCGTGCGCAACCACGAGCAGGTCGATCCGATCGGCACGCCAGAATCGAACGGGCCGATCCTCACCCAGTGGCGTGAGTCGGCGGATGGCCGTGTGCGCACTGGCAAGACCGTCATCTGGAACAATCTGTTCGACAAGCCGGTACGCGTCGAACGTCTGCGCTGTGACGATGCGCGCGAGAGCCTGCATCAGTACTTCTATGACGGCCTGGGCCGGACGGCGCGAGAAATCGACGGCCGTGGTGCGCAGACCGCCTTCGCCTACGACGAGTTCGACCGCCTGCACACGCATACCCTGGCCGATGGCGCGCAGGTGCTGCGCGAGTATGCCGAGCACAGCGATGAAGACCTGCCGGTGCTGATCAAGGTGCGGCATGCCGACGGTGCCACCCAGAGTGTGCTGGGTGAACAGGTGTTCGACGGCCTCGATCGCATGGTCGAGACCATCACCGGTGGCCGTCGGCGGGTGCTGCAGTACGCCGATGGCATGCGCCAGCCGGAGTCAGTGGTCACCCCCAGTGGCCAGGTCATCCGCTATGAGTACCTGCCGCAGTTGGGTGAGGAACCCTTGCAGCGGGCGGTGATTGGCTCCGGGGTCGAGGCGCGATACGACTACGACAAGCACAATGCGCGGCTGCTGTATTGCAAGGAGCAGGGCGAGGAGCTCTCGCGTACCTACTTCAGCACCGGCCAGGTGCGGTCGGAGGCGCGCGTGCAGGAGGGCACCCGCTACGAGATGGCTTATGTTCACAGCCTGGCCGGTCGCCTGTTGAGTTACACCGATGTGCTCGGGCAGGTCCAGTCCTATAGCTACAACCCGCTGGGCCAACTCGAGCAGACCAGCCTGGGCACGCTGACCAGCACCTTCAGCTATGACGCACTGGGCCGCAACACGTCGATCACCACCCAGACGCGTGACGCCGATGAGGCTGTTCGCAGCGTGCAGATCACCCTGGACTATGACGACTTCGAGCGTGAGACCGCTCGCCACTTTGATTTTGGCGATGCGCAGCAGGTATTGGCGCAGACCTACGATGCGGTCGATGCGATCGTCACCAAGACGCTCAGCGAGGGCGGACAACGGCTTCGCGAGGAGGCGTACACCTACGACGAGCGAGGCCGATTGACCCATTACGAGTGTGAGGGTGAAGACGCGTACGTGCCGGTGGACCCCTACGGCAAGAAAATCCAGATCCAGCGGTTCGATCTGGACGCCCTGGACAACATCACCCGCGTGCGCACGCGCTTCGAGGGGGGCACCATTGACGCCCGCTATCAGTTCGACAATGCGCTCGATCCTGCGCAGTTGACCGGTATCGAGGTCCGCGGGCTTGAGGAAACGCCGCGCCGGATCGTGCTCGACTATGACCTGGATGGCAACCTGGTGCTGGACGAAGAAGGGCGCGAGCTGCAGTACGATGCCTTGGGGCGCTTGCACAGCGTCAAGGACGAGGACCGTTCAACCATCGCCCTTTACGGCTACGACCCGTTGGATCGGCTGGCGATGCAACAAACGCTTTGAGTGACGGGCGCGGTGTGACCTGGCATGTGCAGGCACAGCGGCCCTTGGATTGCCTCGAATGAACAAAGGCCTGTGCATGCACAGGCCTTTTTTTTTGCTGTGGGCTGCGGCCGGGTGGTTACCGGCCAGCCGCTAACGACGCTGAATCACTGCACGCCCACCGGGCTGGAACGTTCGGCAGTGATGCCGCTGTAGTCATTGATCGTGGTGAAGCTGACCTGCAGGCCGTTGGTGACCGATACCTGCTTCAACGCATAGGTCTGGCGGGCCAATGGCAAGGCCATGTCGTGGGCGGTGATGGTTTCACGGACGCCGGCGCCGCTGATGACCAGCTGGTTGAAGGTGAAGTGGTAGGGCGAGGGATTGTCGACCACCAGGTGCGGTTTACCGTCGATCCGTTGTACCGACCAGACCAGGTCCTTGAGTCGATCTTCCGGGCGGCCTTTGAGGTGGCTGGGCCGGTAGAACAGCTTGATGCGCGTGCGCAGGGCGATGTTGAGGACGTTTTGCCCAGTGTCCGTCGCTTGCGGAATTTCCTGCAGGTTGAAATAGAACAGCGATTCACGGTCTTGCGGCAGGTCGTTGGGCAGGGCGTTGATCTGCACCGTCTGTTCATTGTCAGGGTCGATGCGGAACAGGCTGGGCGAGGCAATCAGGGGGACGGCAGTGGTCGCATCGTCGGCCTCGGTATTGACCCAGGCCTGTGCGGCGTACGACGTTTTCGAAGGGTTTGCGACAATCACCGAAGAGCTGCGCTTGGCGCTCTCATGGACGATTCGCGTGTGGCTTATGGTGAGTGCGGCATACGCGCTAGGCATGCTGGCGCTGAGCAGCAGCAGGCAGCTGCTCAGGGTAATCAGTGAGCGGGGCAAAGGCTGCATGATGTTTGACCGAGCGTAAAGAAATCGACTCCAGGTGCCAGCACCTGGAGTGCGTGTTAAGGCAGGCTCACCAGGAACGAAACTTCCGCTTCGGCCAGGCCTTCGCCAACCCTGGCGGCGTAGGACTCATACGCCGCATAGAACATCAAGTCGGTAGGCTGCGACTGGTACAGGTCGTAATCGGGAGATGCCACAGTGGGGTTGAGTTTGGTGCGGGTCCGGTCCTTGATCGTGATGCCCAGTCCCGTGGCGCCGCCACCGCGAATGCCGTACAGGTTGGTGCCGACCACGCCGTGCAATGGCGTGAAGGTCACCTTGGTTTTGGTACTGGGAGGGATGACGCACGAGGTGGTCGGCGTCACGCGCAAGGCAAATGCCACTTCTGGGGTGGCAGTGCCGCTCGCGCCAAAGTAGCCGGTGGTGAAGTTACCCATCGATACACGGGGGATGACGCTGCCGCCCGGGTTGACCACCTCGATGGGGCAGGTGCCACCGCCGTAAACGGTACCGTAAAAGTTGATCTGGCCGGTTTCGGGTGCTGCGAACACGGTGCTGCTCGCCATTCCCAGGGCAAGCATGAGTAACGTCTTTTTCATGGGTAGTTCCTTGAATCTGTTCGTGGTGTGGCAGGCCCAGCAGGCTCGCTGATGGAGCGGCGCTAGGTGGATGTGAGCGACGAGCAGATTAAAGGGGACGCGACAGGCAGGATGTAGGGCTAATTAACCCGCGCCTGTGGATTATCAGATGGGGGCGCCGCAAGGGGCGCAGAGGCGGGGCACACGTCAGCCTGACGCGCCGCCCCGAATATGGCAGACCGCAGTGTTCAGTGCGCGGATCCTCGATTGGACAGCATCAACATTTCTTTGTGTTGATGCCAATCGAACGCTTCGCCTTGCTGTTCGGCGTCGTAGCGCATTTCTTCCAGTTGCTGGTACAGCTCGAGCTCGTCGTCCGGCATGAAGTGCAGGCAGTCGCCACCGAAGAACCACAGCAGGTCACGGGGCACCAGGTGGGCGATCTGCGGATAGCGCTGGATGACCTGACAGATCAGGTCCTGGCCGAGGTATTGGCTTTCCAGTGGATCGGTCGGCAGACGCTCCAGCAGTTCGTCGAAACGCTCGAGGAACAACGCGTGGCTTTCTTCGGGAACCTGTTCGGCTTCGCCGAGCGCCACCAGGATGGTACGCAGGTGCTGCAGAAGCTGCAGGTGGTGTGCCAGATAGGAGTGGGCCATGTTAACAACTCGAGTACGTAGAAAATGCGCAATTATACGCTCAGGGCCGACCTCCTGTCCCGAATGGGCGCCAACGGCTATCGCCCCGTCTCAATGTGGGTGGGCGGCAGACAGGGTGTTCTGCCAATGAGTGGGTTGTCTACTGCAAGGGCTGTCAGTTGGCGGGGTGGTGACGCAATGTTGGTATGGGCGACCTGAAGAACAAGGAGTTTTGCCATGCCTGATACTACGCCACGCCGCGCGCAACCCACGACACCCGACAGTTCCGTGAAAACGCTGTCTGTCGACCCGCCAACGCTGCTTATCGGTGTCTTTGACCAGCAGGTCGTCAACGCGTCCTGGTCGGCTTATGCTCAGCGTGATGCGCAGCGCATCAGTGAGCAGATACCGTACGACCGGATTGTCGAGGGTAATGTGTGGCGGGTGGGCACCCTCGCTGTGGGTGTTCCACGCGTGCACTACGGCGATCATTCCATCAGCCTGACCCTGCCCGTTGCAAAGGACTCGCAGTTTACCTTTCGCGCGGAATTGGGGCGTGCCGTGCGACGCGTTCATGAAATCCTGGAAGTCTTGCCGGGTGCGGACACGACATTCACCGTCAAGGTACCGCTGGCCAATGGCTACTTGCGTTACAAGACGCTCGAGGGGCGGGTCGTTCGGCTGCAGTGGTCGGGTCAGGCGACGTTCGAAAACTCGGGCGGTGATTACAATTGGGCAGCGCTGAGCGAGTTTTATAAAACAGCGGCTCGGGTCAACTTGTATGAGGTACTTCCGCCAGTCAGTCCGCTGCTGCACGACATCAAAGGCAGTTACACGATACGCGACGACAGTATGGACCTGGTGTTGTCTTCGTTATCGGGAGAACATGCCGCGGTTGATGCAACGCCAGCGCCTGCGCCTGCACGTGCAGGGGATGCGGGCGTTTTATCGTTCCTCAGCATTCTTTTCCCCGAGGTATTAACCGGGCTGCCACCTGTTGATAGGGCCTGGCTTGCCAACTTCTGCACGCCGCCGGCTTCCCTGCGATTCACCGCCGGGCAATTGATACCTGAACTGTTGATGTATTGGGCCATGTATGACGTCAGCAGCGTGGCGGGCCCAGACCACAGTCAGGCACTCGCTGCACCACCGCTGTCCATTACGCCTCGGCTTCGGTTGGTTGGCGCAGGTGATGCAAAACAGGCCCTGAGCTTGCCCCCTGGCGCGCCGAGCGTGCAGTGGAGCTTTGAGGGTCGAGCTCTCGGCCGCTTGGTAAACGAACAGGGGCAGATGTTCTATTACCCGCCCAATGCACCCTCGCCGGCCTTCGTGCTCGAGGCCAATAATAAGACCAGGCATCCTGTAGCGCGCCGATCCGACGCAGGTACGCTGATCAGCGCGGATGTCATCAAGGCAACAGCGGGCGGTCAAAGTGCAACGTCCACCTTCGTTGCGTTGCACACCACAGAGTCCCATTACATCAAGGCGCAGTTGGCCAACAACAAGGTCAAGCTGAAGGTGTTTTATGAGACTTGGGGGGGTGTGGTCGAGGTGCCTGATGCCCAGGTCCGATGGACCGTCATCAGTGGTAATGGCAGCATGTCTACAGCGGGGGTGTTTACGCCACATCCGAGCGACCCGTCCCCCTTCACTGTGCTATTGGCAGAAGATACTCAGGATCAGGCGCAGTTCCACTATTGGGCGTCGATTGTCCTGCCTGTACCGACGCTGGACGCCGCTCGCTTCGTTGAACTGACCAACGGTTGAGGCGCCTGTAGCGCCAGCCCGGGACCGAACGCCGGTCCCGGGCTGGCGCGCCGTCAGCGAATCTGGCCCTCGGTCAGCGACAGCTGCTCGGGTTCGAACGCGTCCACATCGATCACCTGTCGACGGGCCTGTTGCGCTTCGAGCAGGCGTTGCCCGTCCTGCGGCTGCAGTACGCCTGCGTTCACCGCCGCATCGATGGCCGACTCGCCGGGCGCGGGTCGCACGGTGCCGTCCTTGAGGGCCTGGTGCAGCGTTCGTTGCAGCGGGGCGACCTCATCGAGAAGGTCGCTGGCGCGCTGCAGTGCACCCACCGGGTCGTCGGCGGCATTGGGCCGATAGCAGCCCGCCAGCAGTTCCTCGAGCGCCGGGTCGCCTTTGCCGCGACCGATCAGTTCGGCGACCTGCGCATCCAGTTCGTCACTCGGTCCGGTATGGCAGCGGCCGGTGGGGAATACCAGCACCCGCAGGGCGCAGCCGATGAAGCGGTTGGGGAAGTTGTCCAGCAGGCGATCCAGGGCTTTTTCCGCCTGGCCGAGGCTTTCTTCCATGGCCCAGCGCAGCAGCGGTTGCATGTGCTCGGGCGAACCCAGGTCGTGGTAGCGCTTGAGCGCCGCCGAGGACAGGTAGAGGTAGCTGAGCACGTCACCCAAGCGGGCACTGAGCCGCTCGCGGCGCTTGAGCGCGCCGCCGAGCAGCATCATCGACAGATCGGCGAGCAGCGCAAAGGCTGCTGCTTGGCGGTTCAAGGCGCGGAAGTAGCCCTGGCTCAAGGCGTCACCCGGTGCCCGCTCGAAGCGCCCCAGGCCAATGCCCAGGACAAAGGTGCTGGCCGCGTTGCTGACGGCGAACGAGATGTGCTTGAGCAGCAGATCATCGAACGTACTCAGCCCCTGCTCACGGTCTTCGTGCCCGGCCGCAGCCATTTCCTTGAGCACGAACGGATGGCAGCGGATGGCGCCTTGGCCGAAGATCATCAAGTTACGCGAAAGAATGTTGGCGCCTTCGACGGTGATGAAGATCGGCGCGCCTTGCCAGTTACGGCCCAGGTAGTTGTTCGGGCCCATGATGATACCCTTGCCGCCGTGCACGTCCATGGCGTGCTGAATGCACTCGCGGCCGCGCTCGGTCAGGTGGTACTTGAGAATCGCCGACAGCACCGAGGGCTTCTCGCCCAGGTCGACCGCCTTGGCGGTGAGCAGGCGCGCGCTGTCCATCAGCCAGGCATTGCCGCCGATGCGCGCCAGCGATTCCTGGATGCCTTCAAAGGCGGCCAGGGGTACGTTGAACTGCTCGCGGATGTTGGCGTACTGGCCGGTGACCAGGCTGGTGTACTTGGCGGCGCCGGTGCCGACCGCTGGCAGGGAGATCGAGCGGCCGACCGACAGGCAGTTCATCAGCATCATCCAGCCTTTGCCGAGCATGGATTGGCCGCCGATGAGGAAGTCCAGCGGGATGAACACGTCCTTGCCGCTGTTCGGCCCGTTCATGAACGCTGCCCCCAGCGGCAGGTGGCGCTGGCCGATTTCCACGCCGGGGGTGTCGGTGGGGATCAGCGCCAGGCTGATACCCAGTTCCTCTTCCTCGCCCAGCAGGTGCTCGGGGTCGTAGGCCTTGAAGGCCAGGCCGAGCAGGGTGGCGACCGGGCCGAGGGTGATGTAGCGCTTTTCCCAGTTCAGGCGCAGGCCGAGGACTTCCTCGCCTTGCCACTGGCCTTTGCAGATGATACCGGTGTCAGGCATGGCGCCGGCATCGGAGCCGGCCAGCGGGCCGGTGAGGGCGAAGCACGGGATATCGTCACCCCGCGCCAGGCGTGGCAGGTAATGGTTACGTTGCTCATCGGTGCCGTAGTGCAGCAGCAGTTCGGCCGGGCCGAGCGAATTGGGCACCATCACGGTCGAGGCGAGGTCACCGCTGCGGGTGGCCAGTTTCATCGCGACCTGGGAGTGGGCGTAGGCGCTGAAGCCCTTGCCGCCATATTCCTTGGGGATGATCAGGGCGAAGAAACCGTGTTGTTTGATGTATGCCCAGGCTTCGGGGGGCAGGTCCAGGTCCTGGCCGATCTGCCAATCACTGACCATCGCGCAGAGCTCGTCGGCGGGGCCATCGATGAACGCTTGCTCTTCTTCGGTGAGTTTCGGCGCGGGGTAGTCGAGCAGGGTATGCCAGTCAGGACGGCCGCTGAACAGCTGGCCATCCCACCAGACGGTGCCGGCCTCGATCGCCTCGCGCTCGGTTTGCGACATCGGCGGCAGGGTGCGCTGGAACCACTTGAACACCGGCCCGGTAAAGATCTTGCGGCGCCAATCGTGGAGCACCAGCAGGGCGGTCTTCGCCGCCAGCACTAGCCAGATGAGCGCCAGCAGCCAGCCGGGTGCCTTGCTGAAAATGCCCATCAGCAGGGTATAGGCGGCAACGATGGCGAGAATCTGCAACGGTGGCAGACGCCGGTGGGTGAGGTACGCCGTGCCGATCACCAGGACCAGCAACCACAACAGCAACATAATCCTTCCTCCTTGGAAGTTGGGCTTGAGCCGACCCCAGCAGCATAGACGGCCTCGTCTGTTCAGTGACCGGTCGTGGCGCCAAGAGTTCGCCGGGTGTTGTCAGGGCATGTTTCCTGGGTGTCCGCTGGAGTAGACTCCAGGTTCTGCATTCATAAGGACGTCGTCATGCTGAAGATCTGGGGTCGCAAGAACTCGAGCAACGTGCGCAAGGTATTGTGGGCTGCCCACGAACTCGGCCTGGATTTCGAAGCGATCGATGCCGGCGGCGCTTTTGGTCTGGTCAATGAGCCGCACTACCGTGCGCGCAACCCCAATGGCCTGGTGCCGATGGTCGAAGACAACGATCTGACCCTGTGGGAATCCAACACCATCGTGCGCTACCTCTGCGCGCAGTACGGCCGCGAGCAGGGCTGGTATCTGGATGATCCACGCCAGCGCGCCCTGGCGGACAAATGGATGGACTGGACCACTTCTTCCTTGGCCACGCCGTTCCGGCCGCTGTTCTGGGGCATCCTGCGCACGCCCGAGGAGCAACGCGACTGGGTGGCGATCAACGCCGCGCTAAAGACCTGTGGCAACCTGCTGACGATTGCCGATGAGACCTTGGCCAGGCAACCGTACTTGTCCGGCGAGCAGATCGGCATGGGTGACATTCCCCTGGGCTGTTTCGCCTACGCGTGGTTCGAGATGCCCATCGAGCGCCCTGATTTGCCCCATTTGCAGGCCTGGTATGAGCGCCTCAAGGCGCGGCCGGCCTATCAAGCGGCGGTAATGACCGCGCTGACCTGATCGAACACCTGTGCGCTTTCGATAGTCACTATCAATGCACATGACTGTACTTGTGTGGCCCTGGCTTGCACCATGGGCCGCACTCACTGCGCCAGTGACCTTATCTGGCGTGTCCTGAACCTCCTAGAATGGTACGTGACCCGCTATGAGTTCTGCTCTGTCCATCCGACAGCTGACCAAAACCTACGGCAACGGCTTCCAGGCCCTCAAGGGTATTGATCTGGATGTCGCCGAAGGTGACTTCTTCGCCTTGCTCGGCCCCAACGGCGCCGGCAAATCCACCACCATCGGCATTCTCTCGACCTTGGTCAACAAGACCAGCGGCAGCGTCAATGTCTTTGGCCATGACCTCGACCGCGAGCCTGCCGCGCTGAAGCGTTGCCTGGGCGTGGTGCCGCAGGAATTCAACTTCAACCAGTTTGAAAAGACGTTCGATATCGTCGTCACCCAGGCTGGCTACTACGGCATCCCGCCCAAGCTGGCCAAGGAACGCGCCGAGCAGTACCTGACCCAGTTGGGCCTGTGGGACAAGCGCGACGTGCCATCACGCTCATTGTCTGGCGGCATGAAGCGTCGGCTGATGATCGCCCGTGCACTGATTCACGAGCCGCGCCTGTTGATCCTCGACGAGCCAACCGCGGGCGTCGATATCGAGCTGCGTCGGTCGATGTGGAGCTTTCTCACCGAGCTCAACGAGAAAGGCATCACCATCATTCTGACCACGCATTATCTGGAAGAGGCCGAACAGCTGTGCCGCAACATCGGCATCATCGACCACGGCACCATTGTCGAAAACACCAGCATGCGCAAACTGCTCGGCACGCTGCATGTCGAGACTTTTGTTCTGGACTTGAAGCAGGACCTGACCACGGTGCCAGCCCTGCACGGCTACCCGTGCCGGCTGATCACCCCGCATACGCTGGAAGTGCAGGTCGACAAGGATATCGGCATCACCGCGCTGTTCGGCCAGCTGGCCTTGCAGAACATCGAGGTGCAGAGCCTGCGCAACAAGACCAACCGGCTTGAGGAGTTGTTCGTGTCACTGGTAGAGAAAAACCTGTCGAAGGTGGCCGTATGAGTGTGGAACTGCGCACCAACTGGGTCGCCCTGAATACCATCGTCTACCGCGAAGTGCGTCGCTTCCTGCGCATCTGGCCGCAGACGCTGCTGCCGCCGGCCATCACCATGGTGTTGTACTTCGTCATCTTCGGTAACCTGATCGGTCGGCAGATTGGCGACATGGGTGGCTTCACCTACATGGAGTACATCGTGCCTGGGCTGATCATGATGTCGGTGATCACCAACTCCTATGGCAACGTGGTCTCGAGCTTCTTCGGCAGCAAGTTCCAACGCTCGATCGAGGAGCTGATGGTGTCGCCGGTGTCGCCGCACACCATTCTCGTCGGCTATGTGCTCGGCGGCGTGCTGCGTGGGTTGGCGGTAGGGGTGATCGTGACCATCCTGTCGATGTTCTTCACCCACCTGCAGGTGCATCACCTGGGCGTGACCGTGGTGGTAGTGCTGTTGACCGCAACCATCTTCTCGCTGCTGGGCTTCGTCAACGCAGTGTTTGCGCGCAACTTCGATGATATTTCGATCATCCCGACCTTCGTGCTGACCCCGCTGACCTACCTGGGCGGGGTGTTCTACTCGATCAGCCTGCTGCCGCCGTTCTGGCAGGTGGTGTCGCTGGCGAACCCGGTGCTGCACATGGTCAACTCGTTCCGCTACGGCATCCTAGGGGTTTCGGATATCAGTATCGGTACTGCGATCACCTTCATGCTGGTGGCCACGGCTGTGCTGTATGCCCTGTGCATTCGCCTGCTGGTCAGCGGCCGCGGCATGCGTGCATGACGTACGTTGCTTGCGGCGGCGCCACTGGCGGCCGACCCACCAGCGCCAGTAGCTCATGGTGATGAAGTAGGCGGCGATGCCCAGCACCACGCCGCACACCACTGAGCCGAGCAAAAATGGCTGCCACACGGTAGCCAGCTGGTCGGTGATCCACTCGAAGGTGAGGTCGTCGGGCAGGCTGCGTGGTGGCGTCTGCAACAGCCAGGCGCCGGTCATGTAGGTGACGAAGAACACCGGCGGCATGGTCAGCGGGTTCGTCAGCCAGACCAGGCTGACCGCGATCGGCAGGTTGCCCCGCAGCGGGATCGCCAGGCTGGCGGCCAGCAGCATCTGCATCGGCATCGGGATCAATGCGGCAAACAGGCCCACGCCCATGGCCCGTGCCACTGAATGGCGGTTCAGGTGCCAGAGGTTGGGGTCGTGCAGCAGCTTGCCGAAAAAGCGTAAGGACTTGTGTTCCCGAATGCTGGTCGGATCCGGCATGTACCGTTTGAACAGGCGGCGCGGCATGGGGGCTCCCGGGGCAGTGATCGGGCAAGTATGCCTTGATTCCCGGAATGGCTTGTTCAGAGTTTGTGACAATTGTTGAGCAAGACTGACCCTTAAATACGCTATTCCTCTGCAGGCTGTCTTGCTTGCGGAGCTCTACCTTATGCGCACAGGGATGTTGGCGCTTGCGCTCGGGCTGTTGTGCCTGGGCTTTCTACCCGTTCTGCCGACGGTCGGCTGGCTGGTGGTGATGCTGCTGGCTGCGCTTGGCTGCCTGGCTACGCGAGTCTGGCCGCTGGGCTGCTTGCTGCTGGGCTTTTGCTGGGCGTGCTGGTCGGCGCAGCAGGCGCTGGATGATCCTCTGGCGCATTCACTTGATGGCCGCACGCTATGGCTTGAGGGGCGCGTGGTCGGCCTGCCAGCGGTATCGGCCCACGGTGTGCGCTTCGAGCTGGATGAACCCGCTTCGCGCCGCGCCGAATTGCCCGGGCGCCTGCAACTGAGCTGGTTCGACGGCCCAGAGATTCGTGCCGGAGAGCGCTGGCGCCTGGCCGTGACCCTGAAACGCCCGCGCGGCCTGCTCAATCCACATGGGCCGGACCGCGAGGCGACGCTGTTGGCCCGGCGCATCGGCGCCACTGGCACGGTCAAGGCGGGAGCGTTGCTAGAGCCGGTGGCCGGCGGCTGGCGCGACAATTTGCGCCAGCGCCTGCTGGCAGTGGATGCCTGGGGCCGCGAAGCGACGTTGGCGGCGCTGGTACTGGGCGATGGCTCGGGGCTGGCCAGGCAAGACTGGCAAACGCTGCAGGCGACCGGCACGGTGCACTTGTTGGTCATCTCGGGCCAACACATTGGGTTGGTCGCAGGGTTGGTCTACGGCTTGGTGGCGGGGCTGTTACGTTACGGAGGCTGGCCGCGGCGCTGGCCATGGCTGCCGTGGGCGTGCGGGCTGGCCATGACGGCCGCGCTGGGCTACGGCTGGCTGGCCGGGTTTGGCGTGCCTGTGCAGCGGGCCTGTCTGATGCTGGCGGTGGTGCTGCTCTGGCGCCTGCGCTTTCGCCAAGTGAGCGCCTTTGTACCACTGTTGATGGCGCTGTGTGGTGTGCTGCTGGTTGAGCCGTTGGCCAGTTTGCTGCCCGGATTCTGGTTGTCGTTCGGCGCGGTGACAGTGCTGATCTGCTGCTTTGCCCAGCGCCTAGGCGGTTGGCGGCCTTGGCAAGCGTGGACGCGTGCGCAGTGGGTGATCGCCATCGGCTTGTTGCCGGCGATGCTGGCGCTGGGCCTACCGATCAGTCTGAGCGCGCCGTTGACTAATCTGCTCGCGGTGCCCTGGATCAGCTTCGTGGTGCTGCCGTTGGCGTTGCTGGGCACCTTGTTGCTGCCGCTGGCGGGGTTTGGCGAACTGCTGCTATGGCTGGCCGGCGCAGCGCTGGCTGGGTTGTTCGACGTGCTGACGGTGGTGGCTCAGTGGCAGCCGGCATGGATTGCCCGGCAGTTGCCGCTACTGGCCTGGTTGTTGGTGCTCAGTGGCGCGTTGATCGTGTTGCTGCCCCGTGGCGTACCCATGCGTGGCCTGGGCGCGCTGATGCTGCTGGCGCTGTGGGTGCCTGGCAACTCGTTGCCGCAGGGGCAGGTCGAGGTGCTGCAGCTGGACGTCGGCCAAGGCCTGGCGATCCTTTTGCGCACGCGCAACCACAGCCTGCTCTACGATGCTGGCCCAGCGCGCGGCGAGAGCGATCTGGGCGAAAGTGTAGTGCTGCCTACTTTGCGTAAACTGGGCGTCGATCGACTGGATGTGCTGCTGATCAGCCATGCCCATGCCGACCATGCCGGCGGCGCAGCGGCCGTGCAGCGCGGCCTGTCGGTCGGGCGCGTTGTGGCCGGTGAGTCGGAGCAGGCCTTCCAGGCACAAAGCTGCGAGACGGGGCAGGGCTGGCAGTGGGACGGGGTCGACTTTTCACTCTGGCATTGGCCGCAGGCGCGCTCGAGCAATGACCGCTCCTGCGTATTGCTGGTCGAGGCGCAGGGCGAGCGTCTGTTGTTGGCCGGCGACATTGAAGCCAGCGCCGAACGCGCCTGGCTGGCGGCGCATGAAGGCAAACGCATCGACTGGCTGCAGTCGCCGCACCACGGCAGTCGCAGCTCCTCCACCGAGGCGTTCATTGCTGCCACCAGGCCGCGCGGCGTATTGATTTCCCGCGGTGCGCACAACGGTTTCGGCCATCCGCATGCGCAGGTGCTGGAACGCTACCAGCGCCATGGGCTGGCAATTCACGACACCGCCATAGAGGGCGCCTTGAGCTTGCGCCTGGGCGCTCAATCCCAGGTTGTCGGGCAGCGTGCCCAGCGCAGGTTCTGGCGTGACAAAGAATGACCCCGGCACGCGCATTGTTGCGACCTCCGGCAACTCAGCCGAGGGCGATCCTATGGTAGAGTGGCGGCCTTTTTCGAGGGGATGATTACTGTGTGGGAATTGGTAAAGTCCGGTGGTTGGATGATGCTGCCGATCATTCTGAGCTCCATCGTCGCCATGGCTATCGTCGTCGAACGCCTGTGGACCCTGCGTGCCAGTCGCGTAACCCCGCCGCACCTGCTGGGTCAGGTGTGGATGTGGATCAAGGACAAGCAGCTCACCAGTGACAAGCTCAAGAGCCTGCGCGCTGACTCGCCGCTGGGCGAGATCCTCGCTGCCGGCCTGGCCAATTCGCGCCATGGCCGCGAAATCATGAAAGAGTGCATTGAAGAAGCCGCCTCGCGGGTTATTCACGAGCTCGAACGCTATATCAGCACGCTCGGCACCATCGCTGCGATGGCACCGCTGCTGGGTCTGCTCGGTACCGTGCTGGGCATGATCGACATCTTCAGCGCGTTCATGGGGTCGCAGATGACCGCCAACGCTTCGGTGCTCGCCGGTGGCATCTCCAAAGCCCTGGTGACCACGGCTGCAGGCCTGATGGTCGGTATCCCGGCGGTGTTCTTCCACCGCTTCCTGCTGCGCCGCATCGACGAGTTGGTGGTCGGTATGGAGCAAGAGGCGATCAAGCTGGTCGAAGTCGTGCAAGGTGATCGCGAAGTGGAAGTGGCGGGAGTCAAGGCGTGAAGTTTCGGCGCAACCGTGCGCGGGAGAACGTCGACATCAACCTGGCGTCGTTGATCGACGTGGTGTTCGTGCTGCTGCTGTTCTTCGTCGTCACCACCACCTTCACCCGCGAAAACCAGCTGCGGGTCGAACTGCCGGAGGCCTCTACAGGCGCGCCGGCCGAGGCCGACGAGGGCAAGCGGGTGGATATCACCATCAGTGCCGACGGGGTGTACTCGGTGAACAACCACCTGCTGCCGAAAAGCGACCTGGCCACTCTGGTCGAAGCGCTGCAGCAGGAATCTGGCGGTGATACCAAGCTGCCGTTGTCGATCAGCGCAGATGGCAAGACCCCGCATCAGTCGGTGGTGACGGCCATGGACGCGGCGGGCAAGCTTGGTTTCAGCCAGCTGCGCATGACCACGGTCGAGGCTGCAGCGGGGACGCCCTGATGGCTTTCACCGAGCGCTTGCTCGCTGCCTGGTACAACGGCCACCCGGCGCTGGCCTTTTTGCGGCCGCTGGAGCTGTTGTACCGTCGCGTCGTGCTGCGCAAGCGTGCGCGCTTCATCAGTGGTGCAAGCGCCGCTTACCGCGCGCCGGTGCCGATCATTGTGGTCGGCAACATTACCGTTGGCGGCACCGGCAAGACGCCGATGATCCTCTGGCTGATCGAACACTGCCGCAAGCGGGGCTTGCGCGTCGGTGTGGTCAGCCGCGGTTACGGTGCCAAGCCGCCTTCGCTGCCCTGGCGGGTGGCGGCGGAGCACAGCGCCGAGCAGGCCGGCGACGAGCCGTTGTTGATCGTTCAGCGCACCGGTGTGCCGCTGATGATCGATCCCGACCGTTCGGCGGCCGTACGCGGGCTGCTTGCCAGCGAACCCCTCGACCTGATCCTCTGCGACGACGGCATGCAGCATTACCGCCTGGCGCGTGACCTTGAGCTGGTGCTGATCGATGCCGCACGGGGCTTGGGCAATCGCCGATGCCTGCCCGCAGGGCCACTGCGCGAGCCGGTCGAGCGCCTCGACGAGGTCGACGCGCTGCTCTACAACGGTGCCAGCAGCGACCGCGAAGACGGCTTCGCCTTTCAACTCAAGCCTTCGGCGCTGGTCAACCTGCGCAGTGACGAACGCCGTGGGCTTGACCATTTCAGCCCTGGCCAGGCCGTGCATGCGGTGGCTGGCATCGGTAATCCACAACGTTTCTTCAACACCCTGCTGCAGCTAAACTGGCAGCCGGTGCCGCACCCGTTTGCCGACCATGCGCAGTTCAGCGCCGAAGCGCTGACGTTCAGCCCGACGCTGCCGCTGGTGATGACCGAAAAAGATGCGGTGAAATGCCGTGCCTTTGCCGCTGACGACTGGTGGTACCTGACAGTCGAGGCGCAACCGTCGCCGGCCTTCAGTACCTGGTTCGACGCCCAGCTTGAGCGTCTGCTGCCTGCGCAGCAGCCCTGACCCTGTTCAATTTTCCGGCCGCTTGGCCCCAAGGACGCACTCATGGACACCAAACTGCTTGATATCCTGGCTTGCCCGATCACCAAAGGCCCGCTCAAGCTCAGCGCCGACAAGACCGAGCTGATCAGCAAAGGCGCAGGCCTGGCCTACCCGGTGCGCGATGGCATCCCGGTCATGCTGGAAAGCGAAGCACGCACCTTGACCGACGACGAGCGTCTGGACAAATGAGCCTGGACTTCACTGTGGTCATCCCCGCCCGGCTGCGCTCCACGCGCCTGCCGGGCAAGCCGCTGCTGTTGATCGCTGGCAAGCCGATGGTCCAGCACGTCTGGGAACAGGCGCGCAAAAGCAGCGCCAGCCGGGTGGTGATCGCCACCGATGACGCCAGCATCGTTGCCGCCTGTCAGGCATTTGGTGCCGAGGTATTGCTGACCCGCGCTGACCATGAGTCGGGCACTGATCGCCTGGCAGAAGTTGCCGCCCAGCTGGGTTTGGCCAGTGATGCCATCGTCGTCAACGTGCAGGGCGACGAGCCATTGATCCCGCCGGTAATCATCGACCAGGTCGCGGCCAACCTTGCTGCGCACCCGGAAGCCGGCATCGCCACCCTGGCTGAGCCGATCCATGAGCCGCAGACGGTGTTCAATCCCAACGCGGTCAAGGTAGTCAGCGACAAGAATGGCCTGGCCCTGAGCTTCAGCCGTGCACCGTTGCCGTGGGCCCGCGATGTGTTTGCCGTGAACCGCGAGCAGTTGCCGCCGGCAGTGCCTTATCGCCGCCATATCGGCATGTATGCCTACCGAGTTGGTTTTCTTCAGGCCTTCGTCAGCTGGGGCCCGTGCTGGCTCGAGCAGACCGAAGCGCTGGAACAGCTGCGAGCGCTGTGGCATGGCGTGCGTATTCACGTTGAAGATGCGCTCGAGGCTCCCGCCGTGGGCGTTGATACCCCAGAAGACCTGGAGCGCGTTCGGCGCTTGTTGGAGGCCTGATGCGCGTCCTGTTTGTGTGCCTGGGCAATATTTGCCGCTCGCCCACCGCAGAAGGGGTGTTGCGTCATCAGTTGCAACGCGCCGGGCTGGCCGACCAGGTAGAAGTGGCATCGGCCGGTACGGGCGACTGGCACGTGGGCAAGGCGCCGGACGCGCGCACCTGCAAGGCAGCGCTGGCGCGCGGCTATGACCTGTCGGCGCAACGTGCCCAGCAGGTCAAGGCCGGCCATTTTGCCGAGTACGATCTGGTGCTGGCCATGGATGCCAGCAACCTCGCCGACCTCAAGGCCATACGCCCGCCGGCGTCCAAGGGCGAGCTGGATCTGTTCCTGCGTCGCTATGACGGCGCGTTGGATGAAGTCCCCGACCCGTATTACGGCGGCGCGGCCGGTTTCGAGCAGGTGTTGGACCTGATCGAGCTGGCGTGCGAGCAGTTGGTCAATGAAATCAGGGGGCGGCTATGACTGCCACCTGGCAACAGCAGGTATCGCTCAAGCCTTTCAACACCTTTGGTATTGACGTCAAGGCCCGCTATTTCGCCCAGGCGCACAGCGACGCCGAGGTGCGGGCGGCATTGCTCGAAGCGGCCCGTCTTGAGCTCCCGGTGCTGGTCATCGGCGGTGGCAGCAACCTGCTGTTGACCGGTGACATCGACGCGCTGGTGCTGCATATGGCCAGCCGTGGCCGGCGGCTGCTGAGTGAGGAGGGCGATCGTGTGGTGGTCGAGGCCGAAGCCGGTGAACCCTGGCATGAGTTTGTGCAGTGGAGCCTGGCGCAGGGTTGCAGCGGGTTGGAAAACCTCAGCCTGATTCCCGGCACCGTCGGTGCCGCGCCGATGCAGAACGTCGGCGCGTATGGCGTCGAGATCAAAGACGTGTTTGCCGGCTTGACCGCACTCGACCGTGAAACAGGCGAGCTCAAGGATTTTTCCCTTGAGGAGTGCGGGTTTGGTTACCGCGACAGCCTGTTCAAGCGCAATCCCGGCCGCTGGTTGATCCTGCGCGTGCGCTTTGCCCTGAGTCGCAGCTTGCATGCGCACCTGGACTACGGCCCAGTGCGTCAGCGTCTGCACGAGCAGGGCGTCGTCGAGCCGACCGCGCAGGCAATCAGCGATGCGATCTGCAGCATTCGTCGCGAGAAACTGCCTGACCCGCTCGAACTGGGTAATGCTGGCAGCTTCTTCAAGAATCCGCTGGTCAGCGCCGTGCTCGGCGAGCAGCTTCGCGCTCGCTATCCGGGTGTGGTGGCTTATCCCCAGGCCGATGGCCAGCTGAAGCTGGCGGCGGGCTGGTTGATCGAGCAGGCAGGGTGGAAGGGCTATCGCGATGGCGATGCCGGCGTGCATCGGTTGCAGTCGTTGGTACTGGTCAATTATGGCCAGGCCTCGGGGGCGCAGTTGCATGCGCTGGCGCAGAAAATTCAGGCTGATATCTTCGCCAGGTTTGGCGTGGAGCTGGAGATGGAGCCGAATCTGTACTGAGTAGGTGGCACATGGATATGCCAGTGCAGCGCTGAATGCAACGCAAAAAAAAGCCCCGCCAGTTCGCACTGGCGGGGCTTTTTCATTCAGCCGTGGCTATCAACCGTGATGAGGCTTGTGCTCATCGGTCGATGCCTGGGCCTGAGCTGCGGCAGCAGCGGCCTCGGCTTCACGCTTGCGGCGACGCACTTCACGTGGGTCGTTCGGTGCGCGACCGTTGGCCAGCATTACAGGCGCCGGTTCAGCCGCTACAGGCGCTGCCTCGACAACTTCGGGCTTGGCTTCAACCGGTGCAGCCTGCTCGACCACCGGTGCTTCGACTGGCGCGGCCGCTGGGGCCTCGGCAACGTGCACTGGCTTCTCGGCTTCACCCGACTCGACCACGGCGGCTTCAACCACTGGAGCTTCAACCACAGGAGCTTCGGCGGCTGGTGCCTCGACCAGTGGCGCTTCAGCAACTGGCGCTGCAGTTTCCACTTCTGCTGCAGCAACCGGGGTTGCTTCAACGGCAGGTGCTTCGACTACGGGCTGCGGCGCAACCTCGACAACCGGCTCGATGCTCGGCTCGACCACTGCAACCGGCTCGCTGACAGGCTGCTCGACCACAGGGGCGATCGCAACGTCATCAGCTTGCTGTGCAGGCTCGGCTGGCAGGGCGATAACTTCACCGGTAGCCGCTTCAGGCGTTTGGGTAGAAGCGATTTCAGCCTGCTGATTGGCTTGTGCTTCGGCTGCAGCGCTGATGTTGCTAGTGGCAACAGCGGCAGTTACGGCCAGGCCAGCGGCGAGGTCGGCACCCAGATCAGTCGCCTGACGTGGTTGCTGCTCTTCACCGTTTTCGTTGCCTTCGCTGCTTTCTTCGTCGCCATCGATCAGATCGCCATTGGCATTGCGCTGACGTTCACGACGGTTGCTGCGACGACGCTGGCCGCGCGAGCGACGACGTGGGCGTTCGCCATCAGTGCCTTCTTGTTCTTCCTGCTGCAGTTCGTCGTTCGGCAGTTGCTCATCGGCGATCTCTGCGGCCTGCTCGTCAGCCTGGGCGGCTGGGCGCAGTTGACGCTCTTCCTGCGGCACACGTTCTTCACGTGGAGCACGTTCTTCGCGAGGGGCGCGTTCTTCACGTGGAGCACGCTCTTCGCGAGGGGCGCGTTCTTCACGTGGAGCACGTTCTTCGCGAGGGGCGCGCTCTTCACGTGGAGCGCGTTCTTCGCGAGGGGCGCGTTCTTCACGTGGGGCACGTTCTTCGCGAGGGGCGCGTTCTTCACGTGGTGCACGTTCTTCGCGTGGTGCGCGTTCTTCAGTCGATGCAGGGGTAGCGTCAAGTGGCTCACGCAGCTCACGCACAGGGCGCTCGTCACGGTTGCCGCGACGTGGGCGATCTTCACGTGGAGCACGCTCCTCACGTGGAGCGCGTTCTTCACGCGGCGCACGCTCTTCACGCGGTGCACGCTCTTCACGCGGTGCACGCTCTTCACGTGGTGCACGCTCTTCACGTGGAGCGCGTTCTTCACGCGGTGCACGCTCTTCGCGCGGCTTGCGCTCTTCGTCGCGACGACCGTTACGGTTGCGACTCTGCTGACGACCGTTGCGGCGCTCTTCGTTGCGCTGTGGGCGCTCGGTAACAGGCTTCTCGGTGGCAGCCGGTGCAGCGACCGGTTCTTCCTTGGCGGCAAACAGGCTCACCAGCGATTTGACCAGGCCTTTGAACAGGCTTGGCTCAGGCATGCTTGGTGCTGGCGCAGCGGCAACCGGAGCAGCCTCTTCTACAGCAGCCGGTACCGGAGCGTTGGTACGCGGTGGAGCAGTCTTGACCGCAGCTTCCTGGCGAACCAGGGTGCGGGTCGCGGCCTGCTGCGGCGCTTCCTCGGTTTCGGTGGTGGCGATTTCGTAGCTGGACTGGTTGGTCAGCACTTCCGGGTTGTCGTCGCGCAGGCGCTGGACTTCGAAGTGCGGGGTTTCCAGGTGGTCATTCGGCAGAATGATGATGCGAGCACGGGTGCGCATCTCGATCTTGGTGATCGAGTTGCGTTTCTCGTTGAGCAGGAACGCGGCAACCGGGATTGGCACCTGAGCGCGCACTTCGGCAGTGCGGTCTTTCAGGGCTTCTTCTTCGATCAGGCGCAGGATCGCCAGCGACAGCGACTCGACGTCACGGATGATGCCGGTGCCCGAGCAGCGTGGGCAGACGATGCCGCTGCTTTCACCCAGCGATGGACGCAGGCGTTGGCGCGACATTTCCAGCAGGCCGAAGCGCGAGATGCGGCCAACCTGGACGCGAGCACGGTCGGCCTCGAGGCATTCACGCACACGCTCTTCGACCGCGCGCTGGTTTTTCGCCGGGGTCATGTCGATGAAGTCGATGACGATCAGGCCGCCGATATCACGCAGACGCAGTTGGCGGGCGATTTCTTCAGCCGCTTCCAGGTTGGTCTGCAGGGCGGTTTCTTCGATGTCGCTGCCTTTGGTGGCACGCGCCGAGTTGATGTCGATCGACACCAGCGCCTCGGTTGGGTCGATCACGATCGAACCGCCAGACGGCAGCTCGACGACGCGCTGGAAGGCGGTCTCGATCTGGCTTTCGATCTGGAAGCGGTTGAACAGTGGCACGCTGTCTTCGTACAGCTTGACCTTGCTGGCGTACTGCGGCATCACCTGGCGGATGAAGGTCAGAGCTTCTTCCTGGGCCTCGATGCTGTCGATCAGGACTTCGCCGATGTCCTGGCGCAGGTAGTCGCGGATGGCGCGGATGATGACGTTGCTTTCCTGGTAGATCAGGAACGGCGCGGTGCGGTCCAGCGAGGCTTCCTTGATGGCGGTCCACAGCTGCAGCAGGTAGTCGAGGTCCCACTGCATTTCTTCGCTGCTGCGGCCAAGGCCGGCAGTGCGCACGATCAGGCCCATGTCGCCCGGTACGGTCAGCCCGTTGAGGGCTTCACGCAGCTCGTTGCGCTCTTCGCCTTCAATACGGCGGGAGATGCCGCCAGCACGTGGGTTGTTTGGCATCAGCACCAGGTAACGGCCAGCCAGGCTGATGAAGGTGGTCAGGGCGGCGCCTTTGTTGCCGCGCTCTTCCTTCTCGACCTGGACGATGACTTCCTGGCCTTCGGTGAGTACTTCCTTGATGTTGACGCGGCCTTCTGGGGCCTTCTTGAAGTACTCGCGGGAGATTTCCTTCAGCGGCAGGAAGCCGTGACGGTCGGAGCCGAAGTCGACGAAGGCGGCTTCGAGGCTGGGCTCGATCCGGGTGATCTTGCCTTTGTAGATGTTGGCCTTTTTCTGCTCACGGGCGCCGGATTCGATATCCAGGTCGTAGAGGCGTTGGCCATCCACCAGGGCTACACGCAACTCTTCGGGTTGAGTTGCGTTAATCAGCATTCTTTTCATGTTGTACCGTCGGTTTCCGGGCTGCCGGAAACGGCGTTCGGCACACACGACTTCTCATGGTCGGTGTCAAGGTGCGCAAAGGGTGGCGAACCACCCCCGTGTCGGCGACGTTCGGCACCAGCCGGTTGCCCAGCCTGCCGTTGTCGCGACGACGCGTCCTGTTGCTGCGGTGCTGTGGGCCTGTGGTATCGGGATCAACCTGGCAGGCCTGGTGCACTCAGTCAGGAGGAGGAATCAACCGTCAGCCGTGGACGCCTACTTGGCATCTGTAAGGACCTTATCCGCTCGCCGCCCATTACAGTGGGGCGGTGGCCGGACGCGGTGCTACACGGTCCGAGGGCTGTGCATCTCCACCCTGCACGTATCCCTGATAATTCGGGTGCTGCCGCGCGCTGAATCCGCAACGGGTTGCATTTTTCGCCATCTTCATAAGGGAAGCTGGCGCCATTCATGTCCAAGGCAGGTATTTCCGAAGCATTCGCCGGGTGTAGGAGGAAGTGACGATGGCGGTGCAGAGACACGGCGAAAAAAGCCAGTTAAGCAGGTGAACTACCGCACTTATGATTTTTTTCGGTCTTCTCTACCCGGCGCGAGTGGCGCTTCCAGGTATTTCGATAAACTGGCGAAAGCCCCGTAGGACGGCCTCGCGTCCTCGAGAATTGCGTTGGTCAGGGGCTGGCAAAGCGCCGTATACCGCTGGCCCACCGCTTTTGGCGGCGTTCGCGACTATAGCAGCAATGATTAAGTGCTTCAATTCCCTAAAAAATTGTTATTATCGGCGCCATGACTACCAATACCCCTCCGACTTCCGGCGTCCAGCTGATCGAAGTCGCGCCGGAGCTTGCCGGCCAACGAATCGACAATTTCCTGATCACGGCGCTCAAGGGCGTGCCTCGCACCCTGGTCTACCGCATCCTGCGCAAGGGTGAAGTGCGGGTCAACAAGGGTCGGGTCAAGCCTGAATACAAGATCCAGGCCGGCGACATCGTGCGCGTGCCACCGGTGCGTCTGCCCGAGCGTGACGAGCCGGTGCCGGTGGCGCAATCGCTGTTGCAGCGCTTGGAGGCGGCCATTGTCTATGAAGACAAGGCGCTCATCGTGCTCAACAAACCGGCCGGCATTGCCGTGCATGGCGGCAGCGGCCTGAGCTTTGGCGTGATCGAAGCGTTTCGCCAGTTGCGTCCGGATGCCAAGGAGCTGGAGCTGGTGCACCGGCTCGACCGCGACACTTCCGGCCTGCTGATGATCGCCAAGAAGCGCAGCATGTTGCGCCATCTGCACGCTGCCCTGCGCGGTGATGGCGTCGACAAGCGCTACATGGCGCTGGTGCGTGGCAACTGGCCAACCGCGAAGAAACAGGTCAATGCCCCATTGCAGAAGAGCAACCTGCGTTCTGGCGAGCGTATGGTCGAGGTCAACGAAGAGGGCAAGGAAGCGCTGACCCTGTTCAAGGTGCTGCGCCGTTTCGGCGACTTCGCCACCATGATCGAAGCGCGTCCGATCACCGGTCGCACCCATCAGATCCGCGTGCACGCCCTGCATGCCGGGCACATGATTGCCGGCGACAACAAATACGGCGATGAAGAATTCTCCCGCGAGATTCGTGATCTCGGCGGCAAGCGCCTGTTCCTGCATGCCTATGCCCTGACCGTGCCGCTGCCCGATGGCGGCGAGCTCAAGGTAGAAGCGCCGGTCGACGAAATGTGGGCCAAGACTGTAGAGCGCCTGGCGCGGCCTGACTTCACATGAGCAAACCCTACGAGCTGCTGATTTTTGACTGGGATGGCACTCTGGCTGACTCTGTCGGGCGCATCGTTCTGGCGATGAATGAGGCCGCTGAGCGCGCCGGTGAGGCGCCCAGTGCCGAGGATGCAATCAAAGGCATTATCGGCCTGGCCCTGGGCGAGGCGATCTGGACCCTGTATCCGCACCTTGAGCCGCTGCAGGTCGAACGCTTCCGTCAGCACTATGCTGATGTGTACATGGCGCTCGACCAGCAGCCGTCACCGTTGTTTGACGGTGTGGTCGAGTCGCTGGATGCGTTTCGCGCCCAGGGCTATCGCCTGGCAGTAGCTACTGGCAAGGCCCGTCGCGGGCTCGATCGGGTGCTCAAGGCCAATGGCTGGGAAGACTTTTTCGATATCACTCGGGCGGCTGACGAAACCCGCGGCAAGCCGCACCCATTGATGCTTGAAGAAATTCTTGCCCACTGCCGCGCCGAACCCGGCCAGGCGCTGATGGTCGGAGATTCTGCGTTCGACCTGCAAATGGCCAACAACGCCGGCATGCACTCGGTGGCTGTCGGTTACGGGGCTATGTCGCTGCAGGCGCTGGCAGAGTTCGGGCCGCAGGTGTGCATCGATCACTTTTCCCAGTTGCGCGAGTGGTTGGCAGGTTCGGCGCAATTATCAATTCCAAGGTAGGTGAGCATGGCTGACGAGTGGAAAGCGCCCGAGACCGAAGTGGTCGAGAGTGAGGATCGCAAGAGCTGGAAGCTGCTGGAGAAAACCCTCCTTGCTGGTGTGCAGGAGCAGCGTCGAGCGCGACGCTGGGGGATTTTCTTCAAGCTGCTGACGTTCCTTTACCTGTTCGGCATCCTGTTCCTGTTCTCGCCGCTGATGAGTATGGACGGCGCTGCTTCGCGCAGTGGCAGCCATACCGCGCTGGTCGAGGTGCGTGGGGTTATTGCTGATCAGGAGGCGGCCAGTGCCGACAACCTGATCAAGAGCCTGCGCGAGGCATTCAAGGATGCCAATACCAAGGCAGTGGTGATGCGTATCAACAGCCCAGGCGGCAGCCCGGTGCAGTCCGGTTACGTCTATGACGAGATTCGCCGCCTGCGCGCCGAGTACCCGCAGATCAAGCTCTACGCAGTGATCACCGACCTCGGTGCCTCGGGTGCCTATTACATCGCCAGTGCTGCCGATGAGATCTATGCCGACAAGGCCAGCCTGGTCGGCTCGATCGGCGTTACCGCTGCGGGCTATGGCTTTGTCGGTGCCATGGACAAGCTGGGCATCGAGCGGCGCACCTATACGGCCGGTGAGCACAAGGCATTCCTCGATCCGTTCTCGCCGCAAAAACCTGAAGAAACCGAGTTCTGGCAGGGCGTGCTCAACACCACTCACCAGCAGTTCATTGCCATGGTCAAGCAGGGGCGTGGTGATCGGCTCAAGGACAAAGAGCACCCCGAGCTGTTCAGTGGCCTGATCTGGTCCGGTGAGCAGGCCAAGGCGCTAGGCCTGGTAGATGGTCTGGGCAGTGCCAGCTATGTCGCCAGAGATATCGTTGGCGAGAAGGATCTGGTCGATTTCACTGTGCAGGAGTCGCCGTTCGACCGTTTCTCCAAACGCATCGGCGCCAGCGTAGCTGAGCACCTGGCAATGTGGATGGGCTTCCAGGGACCGACCCTGCGCTAAGCGCTGCTGGCCTGCGCGTGCAGGCCAGCAGTTTCCCTTCAGGGTAGCTGTACGCCTTCTTCCAGCAGCATATCCACCAGGCGAATAAGCGGCAGCCCGATCAGGCTGGTCGCGTCGCTGCCATGGGTGCTCTGGAACAGGCTTACCCCCAATCCCTCGGCTTTGAAACTGCCGGCGCAGTCGTAAGGCTGCTCTGCGCGCAGATAGCGCTCGATACTGGCCTGGCTCAGCTCGCGCATGACCACCGTGAACGGCACGCAGTCGACCTGGCAGTGGCCGCTGCTGCTGTTGAGTAGCGCCAGGCCGGTCAGAAAGGTGACCTGTTGGCCGCTGGCGGCAAGCAGTTGCTCGCGGGCGCGCTCGAACGTATGTGGCTTGCCGAGGATCTGTTCGCCCAGCACCGCGACCTGGTCAGAGCCGATGATCAGATGGCCGGGGTGGGCTGCGGCCAATGCCTCGGCCTTTTGCTGCGCCAGGCGCTTGACCAGCGCGATGGCGGGCTCGTCAGGCAGGCGCTGTTCGTCTAGGTCGGGGCTTGCCGAGGTAAAGGGCAGGCGCAGGCGGGCGAGCAATTCGCGGCGGTAGGCAGAGCTGGAAGCCAGTAACAGGGGCAGCATGGTAGACTCCTTGGCAGATCAACCGATTCTATCATCCACTTGCCGCCGAATTTCCTTTGACAGGGGCGGGGGCCATCCCTAGAATGCTGCGCCTATGTTGAATGACCCGATTCCACCTCACGTTGACCCGCGCAAATTAGCCGATCGTGGCGTAACCCTTCAAGGTTCGTTGCAACTCGCTGATTTGGAAAGACTCTGCGACCCGCTTTCCGACAATGTCGGTACGGTGCAGGCGAAGTTCGATTTTGAACGAGATGAACAGCATGCCGTGGTTATCCACAGTGAGCTCGACGTCGAAGTCAAAATGGTTTGCCAGCGTTGTCTTGAGCTGGTCACCCTACCGATCCACAGCGAGTGTTCGTACGCGGTGGTGAAGGAGGGTGCGAATACCCAGTCGTTGCCGAAAGGCTATGACGTGCTGGAACTGGGCGAAGATCCTTTGGATCTGCAGGCGCTGATCGAGGAAGAGCTTTTGCTCGCCTTGCCCATCGTGCCTGCTCATCATCCGGAAGAATGCCAGCAGCCGGCGGGCCTCGATGAGCCCGAATCGAGCGAGGACGAGGTAACGCGGTCCAACCCGTTCAGTGTCCTGGCGCAGTTAAAGCGTGACCCAAACGTTTAGGAGTTAATCAATTATGGCTGTTCAGCAGAACAAAAAATCCCGCTCTGCCCGTGACATGCGTCGTTCGCACGATGCCCTGTCGGAAAACGCGCTGTCGGTAGAAAAAACCACCGGTGAAATTCACCTGCGTCACCACGTTTCGCCAGAAGGCGTTTACCGTGGCCGCAAAGTGATCGACAAGGGCGCTGACGAGTAAATCTTGTCCGCTCAGATCATCGCGATCGACGCAATGGGCGGGGACTTCGGTCCCCGCAACATTGTTCAGGCAAGTATCGCTTGCCTCTCGGCTACGCCCTCGCTGCACCTGACCCTCGTCGGTCAACCCTCCCTTCTTGAACCACTCGTCAGCGGCCTTGCAGCTGCCGATCGCGCGCGCCTGCAAATTGTCGCGGCCAGTGAAGTGGTGGAGATGGACGAGCGGCCCTCGCAAGCGTTGCGCAGCAAGCCTGATTCGTCGATGCGCATCGCCCTTGAACTGGTGCGGGACGGCAAGGCCCAGGCCTGCGTCAGTGCCGGCAATACCGGTGCACTGATGGCGCTGTCGCGCTTTGTCCTCAAGACCGTGCCAGGCATTGATCGGCCGGCCATGGTCGCGGCGATCCCGACTCAGTCAGGCTTTTGCCAGTTGCTCGATCTGGGCGCCAACGTTGACTGCAGTGCCGAGCATCTCTACCAGTTCGCGTTGATGGGCTCGGTGGCGGCGCAGGCCTTGGGCATTCCGCGCCCACGCGTTGCGCTGCTCAACATCGGCACCGAAGACATCAAGGGCAATCAGCAGGTCAAGCTGGCGGCAACGCTGCTGCAGAATGCCCGCGGTATCAACTACGTCGGCTTTGTCGAGGGTGATGGCCTCTATCGCGGTGAAGCCGATGTAGTGGTGTGTGACGGCTTTGTCGGCAATATCCTGCTCAAGTCCAGCGAGGGTCTGGCAACCATGATCAGTGCCAGAATTGAGGCGCTGTTCAAGAGGGGGGTGCTGGCGCGCGCGGTCGGTGTGCTGGCCATGCCGCTGCTCAAACGCCTGCAGGCTGACCTGGCGCCTGCACGGCACAACGGCGCGAGTTTTCTCGGTCTGCAGGGCATCGTCATCAAGAGTCACGGTTCAGCAGGGGTCGAAGGCCTGCAGAGCGCTATCCAGCGTGCGCTGATCGAGATCGAGGAAAACCTGCCCGGGCGCCTGCGCAGCCGCCTCGAAGACCTGCTGCCTTAGGCATAATCGCCATGAGGTGGTTAAATGTGACCGCTGGGTTTTCGTATTCATCCAAGTTTTCAGATTCTGCGTACAGCCGTGGGCTGGGCGCATCCTCTCCGACGACAAGATCATAAGGGCTTGTTCAATGTCTGCATCCCTCGCATTTGTCTTTCCGGGTCAAGGTTCCCAATCGCTGGGCATGCTCGCCGAAATCGGCGCAGTAGAGCCGGTGATCGTCGAAACCTTCAAGGAAGCTTCCGACGCTCTGGGTTACGACCTGTGGGCACTGGTTCAGCAAGGTCCGGAAGAGCAACTCAATCAAACCGACAAGACTCAGCCGGCCATCCTCACCGCCTCCATTGCGTTGTGGCGCCTGTGGCTGGCGCAGGGCGGCGCAAAGCCTGCGTTCGTCGCCGGGCATAGCCTTGGCGAGTACAGCGCGTTGGTAGCGGCCGGTAGCCTCAGCCTGAAAGACGCGGTGCGCCTGGTCGAGCGCCGTGGCCAGCTGATGCAGGAAGCAGTCCCGGCAGGCCATGGCGGCATGGCCGCGATTCTCGGTCTGGACGACGAGGTCGTGGTCGCCATCTGCGCTGAAGCAGCAGAAGACCAGGTGGTCAGCGCGGTCAACTTCAACTCGCCAGGGCAGGTGGTCATTGCTGGCAACAAGGCAGCGGTAGATCGCGCCATGGAGCTGTGCAAGGCTAAGGGCGCCAAACGCGCCTTGCCGCTGGCGGTCAGCGTGCCGTCGCACTGCGCCCTGATGCAGCCTGCTGCCGAGCGCTTTGCCGAGTCGGTCAACGCCATCGAATGGCAGGCGCCGCAGATCCCAGTGGTGCAGAACGTTTCTGCAGCCATCCCAGCTGACCTGGGCGTGCTCAAGCAAGACCTGCTGGCCCAGTTGTACCAGCCCGTGCGCTGGGTTGAATGCGTGCAGACCCTGGCGGCCAATGGCGCGGTCAATCTGGTCGAGTGCGGCCCGGGCAAGGTCCTGGCCGGTCTGAACAAGCGTTGCGCTGAAGGCGTGACCACCTACAACCTCAATACCCCTGATGCCATCGCCGCCACCCGTGCGGCGCTGGCCTGAAACTGGAGAAGCTTGCATGAGCCTGCAAGGTAAAGTTGCACTGGTCACCGGCGCCAGCCGTGGTATCGGCCAGGCCATCGCCCTCGAGCTGGGCCGTCAGGGCGCTACCGTCATCGGTACCGCGACCTCGGCCTCGGGCGCCGAGCGCATTGCTGCCACGCTCAAGGAGCATGGCATCACCGGCACCGGCATGGAGCTGAACGTGACTGATGAAGCGTCGGTCAACAGCGTTCTGGCCGCGATCCAGGAACAGTTCGGCACTACCGCGATCCTGATCAACAACGCCGGCATCACCCGCGATAACCTGATGCTGCGGATGAAAGACGACGAGTGGTTCGACGTGATCGACACCAACCTTAACAGCCTCTACCGCCTGTCCAAGGGCGTGCTGCGCGGCATGACCAAGGCGCGTTGGGGCCGCATTATCAGCATTGGCTCGGTTGTGGGTGCCATGGGCAACGCCGGTCAGGTAAACTATGCCGCCGCCAAAGCCGGTCTGGAAGGTTTCAGCCGCGCTCTGGCACGTGAAGTCGGGTCGCGCAACATCACTGTCAACTCGGTAACTCCAGGTTTTATCGACACCGATATGACCCGTGAGCTGCCAGAGGCTCAACGTGAAGCGTTGCAGACCCAGATTCCGCTGGGCCGTCTGGGTCAAGCCGACGAAATCGCCAAGGTAGTTGCTTTCCTGGCGTCCGACGGCGCAGCCTATGTCACAGGTGCTACAGTGCCTGTGAACGGCGGGATGTACATGTAATATCGCAACTCAATGTGACGGATTGCTTCAAAAAAGAGTCATACTCCGAGCTTAAAATCCGTTATAAAGCTGCAACCAGATTCCGGGCAGAGGGTCGAGTGACCACATAGCCAGTTGATGGCGGGGCGCGTTACGCTTGAAAAGCAGGCGTCTTGCTATAAACTCGGTCACCGGCCAGCTGCCTGACATATGTCTATTAGGAGTGAAAATTAGGTATGAGCACCATCGAAGAGCGCGTCAAGAAAATCGTCGCCGAGCAACTGGGCGTCAAGGAAGAAGAAGTAACTAACAGTGCTTCTTTCGTAGAAGACCTGGGTGCCGATTCGCTTGACACCGTTGAGCTGGTGATGGCTCTGGAAGAGGAATTCGAGACCGAAATCCCTGACGAAGAAGCCGAAAAAATCACTACCGTTCAAGCTGCTATCGACTACGTCACCAGCCACCAGGCTTAAGACGTCTGTAGTCGACGCTTCTTGTCGGGGAAAACCGCACTGCCGTAACTGGCGTGCGGTTTTTTCTTTGCGAGATGTGTGAAGCAGGCACCAAGAGCCTTTTGCCATTGCCTTTTGCTGCAGAATGCAACGGCAAGAGACTCTGTTACTGGACAATGAGGAGAGTACTGTGTCGCGTAGACGCGTCGTGGTCACTGGTATGGGCATGCTGTCGCCGCTGGGTACCGATGTACCGAGCACCTGGCAGGGCATTCTGGCTGGCCGCAGTGGCATCGGTCCGATCGAACACTCCGATCTGACGGCCTACTCCACCCGTTTTGGCGGCTCGGTGAAGGGCTTTGAAGTCGAGCAGTACCTGTCGGTCAAAGAGGCCCGCAAGCTCGACCTGTTCATTCAATACGGCCTGGCCGCAGGTTTCCAGGCGTTCCGTAACGCCGGGCTGGAAATCAACGACAGCAACCGTGAGCGGATCGGCGTGGCCATGGGCTCCGGCATCGGCGGCCTGACCAATATCGAAGAGACCAGCCGGACCTTGCACGAGCAAGGCCCGCGTCGCATCTCGCCGTTCTTTGTGCCTGGTTCGATCATCAACATGATCTCCGGCTTCCTGTCGATCCATTTGGGTCTGCAGGGTCCGAACTATGCCATCGCCACTGCCTGTACCACCGGCACCCATTGCATCGGCATGGCCGCGCGCAACATTGCCTACGGTGAAGCCGATGTGATGATCGCCGGCGGCGCTGAAATGGCCGCGTGTGGCCTGGGCATGGGCGGTTTCGGTGCTTCGCGTGCGCTGTCGACGCGCAATGACGAGCCAACCCGGGCCAGTCGGCCGTGGGACAAGGGCCGTGATGGTTTCGTGCTCTCCGACGGTGCCGGTGCACTGGTGCTCGAAGAGCTCGAGCACGCCAAGGCGCGCGGCGCCACCATCTATGCCGAGCTGGTTGGCTTTGGTATGAGCGGTGATGCCTATCACATGACCTCGCCACCGGATTCCGGTGAGGGTGCGGCGCGCTGCAT
Organism: Pseudomonas sp. NPDC088322; assembly: GCF_044740745.1. Taxonomy (NCBI): domain Bacteria; kingdom Pseudomonadati; phylum Pseudomonadota; class Gammaproteobacteria; order Pseudomonadales; family Pseudomonadaceae; genus Pseudomonas; species Pseudomonas sp. NPDC088322. The sequence continues at coordinate 306,901 of NZ_JBIURK010000004.1, forward strand.
GACCAACGCCCTGCGCGATGCCGGCATCGCCCCGGAAGAAGTCAGCTACATCAATGCCCATGGCACCTCGACCCCGGCCGGCGATATCGCCGAAGTGGCCGCGATCAAGCGTGTGTTCGGTGAGCATGCGTACAAGGTGGCAGTCAGCTCGACCAAGTCGATGACGGGTCACCTGCTCGGTGCTGCCGGTGCCGTGGAAGCGATCTTCAGCGTGCTGGCAATCAACAGCCAGATGGCGCCGCCGACCATCAACCTGGACGAGCCGGACGAGGGCTGCGATCTCGACTTCGTTGCCCATCACGCCCGCAGCATGCCGATCGACGTGGTGCTGTCCAACTCGTTCGGCTTTGGTGGTACCAACGGCTCGCTGGTGTTCCGCCGGTTCGCCGACTGATGCATAGCTGGATCGACGGCCAACCCGCGACTGCAGTCAACCTGCACAACCGCGGGCTGGCCTACGGCGATGGTCTGTTCGAAACCATCGCCGTGCGTGCTGGCAAGCCCAGCCTGCTGGAGCTGCACTTGCAGCGCCTGGCACTGGGCTGCCAGCGTCTGGCTATCAGCATCGACCTGCCGTTGGTGCGCGACGACCTGCTGCGCTTTGCCAGCCAGCTCGGCGACGGCGTCGCCAAGCTGATCGTTACCCGTGGCGACAGCCAGCGCGGCTACGCTCCAGGCGTTGGCGCCGCGGCTCGGCGCATCCTTCAGGGTAGCCCGCTGCCACAGTATCCCGCAGTCAATGCCGAGCAAGGCGTGCGTTTGTTCGCCTGCCAGACGCGCCTCGCGGAACAACCCCTGCTGGCCGGCCTCAAACACCTCAATCGCCTTGAGCAAGTGCTGGCCCGCGCCGAATGGCAGGACGCCGAGCACGCCGAAGGGCTGGTCTGTGACAGCCACGGGCGGGTCATCGAGGGCGTTTACAGCAATCTGTTCATGGTTCGTGGCGGGGTGCTGCAAACGCCTGAGCTGAGTCGCTGCGGTGTAGCCGGGGTAATGCGCGGCGCCTTGCTGGCGCAAGCGCCGGCACTGGGTATCAGCGTGCAGGTCAGTGATCTGGCCCTGGCTGACCTGGAACAGGCCGAGGAAGTCTTTCTCTGCAACAGCGTGTATGGAATCTGGCCGGTACTGGAGTGCTCTGCGCTCAAGCTGAACTGGCCGGCGGGGCCGCTCACCCGTAAACTGCAGGCCGTTGCCCGGACGTTACTGGATACCTGATTCGTGAGACGCAAATTTCTCCTGCTGCTGGAAATAGGCCTGATCCTAGCCGGTCTGGCGTTGGGCTGGTCGGCCTGGAAAGTCCATTCGGCCCTTGAGCAGCCTCTGCACGTCGAGCAGGAGCGGATGCTCGAGGTTCCCAACGGCACCACACCCAATCGCATGTTCTACCGCATGCAGACTGACGGCTTGCTCGACGATGCCGTCTGGCTGCGCCTTTACTGGCGCTTCAACATGGCCGGCACGCCACTGCATACCGGTGAATACCGGCTGACACCTGGCATGACCGTCAACCAGCTGTTCGATGCCTGGCGCCGTGGCGATGTTGTGCAGTACAACCTGACTCTGGTCGAAGGCTGGACCTTCCGCCAGGTGCGTGCGGCAGTGGCCAAGCACGAGAAAATCACCCAGACCTTGGACGGCCTGTCCGATGCCGAGGTTATGGACAAACTCGGCCATAGTGGCGTGTTCCCTGAGGGGCGCTTCTTTCCGGATACCTACCGCTTCGTACGTGGCATGAGCGATGTCGAGTTCCTGCAGCAGGCGTACATGCGTCTTGAGCAAGTGCTGGCCAAGGAATGGGCCGAGCGGGCCACCGAGCTGCCTTACCGCGACCCGTACCAGGCGCTGATCATGGCTTCGCTGGTCGAGAAGGAAACCGGTATCCCGCAAGAGCGCGCGCAGATTGCTGGGGTGTTCGTGCGGCGTCTGCGGCTGGGCATGATGCTGCAGACCGACCCGACCGTGATCTATGGCATGGGCGAGCGCTATAACGGCAAGATCACCCGTGCCGACCTGCGTGAGCCCACGCCCTACAATACCTATACCATCAGTGGCCTGCCGCCGACACCGATCGCTATCGTCGGCCGCGAGGCGATTCATGCCGCGCTGAACCCGGCCAACGGCACCAGTCTGTACTTCGTTGCGCGGGGCGACGGCAGTCACGTGTTTTCCGACGACCTCGACAACCACAACTCGGCAGTGCGCGAGTATCAACTCAAGCGCCGCAGCGACTACCGCTCCAGCCCCGCGCCGCAGGCGCAGCCGGGTGCGATTGAGCAGCCAGAACCGGCAGCGGAAGACCAGCCGACACCTGCTGCGGATGCACCGGCGGACGCACCTGCGTCGACCCCGCCAACCGCACCGGCGACCGACGCTGCCCCCGCAGCGGCGCCGACACCCGATGACAAACCCTAAGGACTGCGCGTGAGCGGCTTGTTTATTACCCTGGAAGGCCCCGAAGGCGCGGGCAAGAGCACCAACCGCGAATATCTGGCGCAGCGCTTGCGCGAGCAGGGCCTGGACGTAGTGCTGACCCGCGAGCCGGGCGGCACGCCGGTTGCTGAACAGATTCGTGAGTTGCTACTGGCACCAAGCGACGAAAGCATGGCAGCGGATACTGAATTGCTGTTGATGTTTGCGGCGCGTGCCCAGCACCTGGCCAAGGTCATCCGCCCGGCGCTGGCGCGCGGTGCGGTGGTGTTGTGCGATCGCTTCACCGATGCCACCTACGCCTACCAAGGTGGCGGCCGCGGCTTGCCGGTCGAGCGCATCGCTACGCTGGAAACATTTGTCCAGGGCGATCTGCGCCCTGACCTGACGCTGGTGTTCGACCTGCCGATCGAGATCGGCCTGTCGCGCGCGGCTGCCAGGGGCCGTTTGGACCGCTTCGAACAAGAAGGCACGGCCTTCTTCGAGGCCGTGCGCCATGCCTATCTGGCACGGGCCCAAGCTGACCCGCAGCGCTACAGCATCCTCGACGCCGGCCAATCGCTGGAGGCGGTGCAGCGCGACATCGACAGCTTGTTGCCGGCCATGCTGGAACGCGCCCGTGGCTGAGGCCTTCGCCTGGCAGGATGCGCTCTGGCAGCAATTGGCCGGGCGCAGCCAGCATGCCCATGCCTACCTGCTGCACGGTCCGCAGGGGATTGGCAAGCGGGCCCTGGCCGAGCGCCTGATGGCGCGTTTGTTGTGCCAGCAGCCGCAAGGCGCTGATGCCTGCGGGCAGTGCAAGTCATGCCTGTTGCTGCGTGCTGGCAGCCATCCGGACAACTACGTGCTTGAGCCGGAAGACGTCGACAAGCCGATCAAGATCGACCAGGTTCGCGATCTGGTGTCGTTTGTTGTTCAGACCGCGCAGTTGGGCGGGCGCAAGGTGATCCTGATCGAACCGGTCGAGGCCATGAACATCAATGCCTCCAACGCCTTGCTCAAGAGTCTGGAAGAGCCGTCCGGCAATACGGTGCTGCTGCTGGTCAGCCATCAACCGAGCCGACTGTTGCCGACCATCAAGAGCCGTTGCCAGCAAGTTGTATGTCCGCAACCAAACCTTGCCCAAAGCCAGGCCTGGCTCGCCAATGCGTTGCCAGACAGTGAGCCGGGAGAGCGCGAGGAGCTGCTGACCCTGGCGGCAGGATCGCCACTGATGGCAGCCAAGCTGCACGCGCAAGGTGTCCTCGAGCAACGTGCGCAGGTCACCGAGGGCGTGAAAAAACTGCTCAAGCAGCAACAGTCACCGACGCAACTGGCCGAGTCGTGGAACAGCGTGCCACTACTGCTGCTGTTTGACTGGTTCTTCGAGTGGTCGCACCTGATCCTGCGCTATCAGATGACTCAGGATGAACAAGGCTTGGGCCTGGCTGATATGCGCAAGGTGCTGCAGTATCTGGCGCAGAAGAGCCGCCAGGGCAAGGTGCTGGAAACCCAGGCGTGGATCCTTGAACAGCGCCAGAAGGTGCTGGGCAAGGCCAACCTCAACCGCGTGTTGCTGCTGGAAGCGTTGTTGGCCCACTGGGTCCAGCTGCCAGGCTCACGCTGACTCCCTTCTTCTAAATATGTGTCCTGCTGCCATGCTCGTAGATTCCCACTGCCACCTCGACCGTCTAGACCTGAGTGCCCATGATGGCTCGCTCGACGCTGCCCTGCAGGCGGCGCGTGAGCGCGGGGTAGGGCACTTTCTGTGCATCGGCGTGAGTGCCGACAATGCCGGCGCGGTAAAGGCGTTGAGTGAACAGTACGCAGATGTCGACTGCTCGGTGGGTATTCACCCGCTGGATCTGGCGCCAGGAGAAACCCCAGCGCTGGACTGGTTGCTCAACGAGCTTGCGCATCCGCACGTCGTGGCGATTGGTGAGACTGGCCTGGACTATCACTACGAGCCGGAGGCGGCGAGCCTGCAGCAGGCGTCTTTCCGCTTGCACCTGGAGGCCTCGCGGCAGACCGGCAAGCCGGTGATCGTGCACACCCGTGCGGCCAGGGCTGACACCCTGGCGCTGTTACGCGAAGCCAGCCTGGAGCAGGCCGGGGTGTTGCACTGCTTCACTGAAGACTGGCCGATGGCCAAGGCGGCGCTGGACCTGGGCTACTACATCTCGTTGTCCGGCATTGTCACCTTCCGCAATGCCGAGGCCCTGCGCGACGTGGCCCGCCAGGTCCCCAGCGATCGTCTGCTGGTCGAGACAGATTCACCGTACCTGGCGCCGATCCCTTACCGAGGCAAGCCCAACTTGCCTCAGTACGTGCGCGAAGTCGCCGAATACGTCGCGTCGCTGCGTGGCGTCAGTTATGCACAATTGGCCGAGCAAACCACGGCCAACTTCAAGCGCTTGTTCCCGCTTGCGCGAGTACGCTGATCTGGCAGCCTGATTGGCGGGCAAAAAAAACCCGGGTTCTGGGGGAGGAAACCGGGTTAAGACCATTAGGAGTAAACAAAGGCACGCGGTCCCTGAGCGCCTTTATCGGCACGCCACTTGGGGGGATGTGGCGGGTCAACACTTCAAGTATTGGTCAGCTTTGGCACAGTGCCAGCGACAACTGGTCGTTTTTTAAACAGATTTGGAATACGTCGCGGGATGCACAGTGCATTCCCTGCAGGCAAGTCACTTCGATTGGCCAATCTGCAGCTTGCCCAATCAATCCCACCGTTTGCGAACTCATCGTGAAACACAGACATGCGCCGATGATCCGTGCAATTTCTTGCAAGATAGGCATAATAATCCGCTTCGATTGTCAGCCAGTCCTCCCCCATGCAGCCTCCCATGCAGAAAGAACCGCGTAAGGTCCGTGAGTTTCGCCGTCGCGAACAAGAGATCCTTGATACCGCCCTCAGACTGTTCCTCGAACAGGGTGAAGACAGCGTCACCGTCGAGATGATCGCCGACGCCGTTGGCATCGGCAAAGGTACGATCTACAAGCACTTCAAGTCCAAGGCAGAGATCTACCTGCGCCTGATGCTCGACTACGAGCGCGATTTGAACACCTTGCTGCACTCGGCCGATGTCGACCGCGACAAAGAAGCACTGTCGCGTGCCTACTTCGAATTCCGCATGCGTGACCCGCAGCGCTACCGGCTGTTCGATCGCCTTGAAGAGAAGGTGGTCAAGGGTAATCAGGTACCAGAGATGGTCGAGGAGCTGCACAGCATTCGTGCCTCCAATTTCGATCGCCTGACTCAACTGATCAAGGGTCGTATCAGCGAAGGCAAGCTTGAAGACGTGCCACCGTACTTCCACTACTGCGCCGCCTGGGCGCTGGTGCATGGCGCAGTGGCGCTGTACCACTCGCCGTTCTGGAGCAATGTGCTGGAAGATCAGGAAGGCTTCTTCCAGTTCCTGATGGACATCGGTGTGCGCATGGGTAACAAGCGCAAGCGCGACCCCGAACCGAACGCCTGACAGCAACGCCCCGTCACCCTTTGCGGGGCTGTCCGACATGCGAGCTTGCAAAAACCTGATTTATGAGTCAGGTTTTGCACGGCTTATTCTTCCATGTCGGAGTCATCCATGATCGTCGATCGTCAAGGCAGGCGTTTTCGCAACCTGCGGGTCAGCCTGACGGCGGCCTGTAACTACGCTTGTACCTACTGCGTACCCGACGGCAAGCGTTTGGTGGCGGCGCAGGATGAGCTCTCTGGCGAGGCCCTGGCACGAGGGGTGGCTTACCTGATCGAGGCGGCCGGCATCGAGCGTCTACGCATCACCGGCGGCGAGCCACTGATCAGTCCCAGGCTCGAAGGGTTTCTCACCGCCATCGCCGGCCTCGACCTGCACGACATCAGCCTGACTACCAATGGCCAGTTGCTGTCGCGGCGCCTGCCGCTGCTAGAGGCCGCGGGTATCCGCCGCTTGAACGTGTCGCTGGATACCCTCGACGCCGCTGCATTTCGCAGCATTGCTCGCGGCGGTGACCTGGCCACGGTGTTGCTTGGCATGCAAGAGGCCAGTGCGGCTGGCATGCGCATCAAGGTCAACATGGTGCCGATGCGCGGACAGAATCTGGATCAGGTCGCGCCGCTGCTTGATTACTGCCTGGCGCGTGGCTACGAGCTGCGTTTCATCGAGCTGATGCGCATGGGCCACCTGGCGCGCGACGGCAATGCCTTTCGCCAGCAGTTGGTCAGCCTGCCTGAGCTGCTGGCGCTGATTGGCCAGCACCATGCCTTTGAGCAGGCCAGCGCTGCTGTTGATGCCACCGCATTGCGCTACCAGATCCCCGGTAAAGGCCATTTTGGCGTTATCGCCAACGAGAGCGTACCGTTCTGCCGCGCCTGTTCGCGGCTGCGCTTGTCCTCAACCGGCTGGCTGCATGGCTGTTTGTCGAGCAGCAATCGGCACTACATCGGCGACTTGCTTGATCGCCCCCGGCACCTGGCGTTGCCAGCGCTGCAACGGTTACTGGTAAAAGCCCTGGCTGACAAGCAGGAGCTGGCGTTCGCCGGTGGGGTAACGGTAATGAAGGTGATCGGCGGCTGACTCTGGCGCAAAAGCTGCATCTGGCGGCTATTCGCCGGTTTTTCGTCACCGGTCTCTGGAGGAAAGATGCGTAGCCTGGTCTTGCTGCTGGCGCTGATGGCGCTTGGTGGCTGCATGAATGTCAGCGATATGGGCGAAGGTGTTCGCTATCACATGAGCGATGCCGGTCTGCTCGATCATAGCGATACCCAGCGCAGCCTGTCGGTGCGCCTGCAACCGGATTCGTTCATCTATATTGGCCAGGGTGCGTTCGTGCCGCCGGGCAAAGGCCCGCTGCCGCAGCAGAACATCGTCGCCGAAGAGGCGTTCAAGGCTTTTGTCGAGTACTTCCCGCTGGTGCGTCGTGCGCAAGGCCCGCTGGGCCTGGAAGATGCCATCGCCGAAGCCCGCTCGGTCGGTGCCCATTATGTGCTGTATACCCGCTTCGCTCGTACCGACGACCGCATCGGCAATGGTGATGAGTGGTACGACGAACAGGCAGTCGACCGGCTCGGTTGGGACACCGGCGTGGTGCAGATGATGCTCATCGAAACCAGCACTCGCTACCTGATCGACACGGCGCGGATCAAGAGCCGTGGCGGTTTGTTGACGTTTCACGACAATAGCCCGCAGGATTTGCTCGCAGCGCCCATGCGCGAGTACGCTCGTAGCCTGTTGGGTATGAGCCGCTGATAGGAGAGGGTGATGACCGAGTCTGTCGAGACCAATGATCTCTTGGCGCAAATCCCCAAGGGTAGGGGCCCGGCGCCGGTTCACCTGTGGAACCCGGATTTCTGCGGCGACATCGACATGCGCATCGCCCGTGATGGCACCTGGTTTTACCAGGGCACGCCAATTGGCCGTAAACCGATGGTGCGGCTGTTTTCCAATATCCTGCGCCGTGACGGTGATGATTACTTTTTGGTGACGCCGGTCGAGAAGGTCGGCATCCAAGTCGATGACGCGCCGTTTGTGGCGGTGTTGCTGGAGGTGATCGGCGCGGGGGAGACGCAGGTTTTGCGTTTCACCAACAATGTTGAGGATGTGATTGAGGCTAGCAGTGCGCATCCGTTGCGGGTCGAGGTTGATCCGGTCACGCAGGAACCTGCGCCCTACATCCTGATGCGCAGCAACCTTGAGGCGCTGTTGCATCGCAACGTGTTCTATCAGTTGGTGGAGCTGGCGGTGCCGCGCTTGCTGGACGGCGAGGAATGGCTCGGGGTGTGGAGCCATGGCCAGTTTTACCCGATTGGGCGTGCTGGCTGAAAACAGTTGGGGGCTGCAGAGCAGCCCCCAACTGCATCAAAGCACCGCGACGATAGCTTTGGTCACTACGTGGATGTTGCTCTGGTTCAGCGCAGCAACACAGATACGGCCAGTATCCAGCGCATAGATGCCGAACTCATCCTTCAGGCGATTGACCTGCTCGGCAGTCAGGCCCGAGTAGGAGAACATCCCGCACTGGCGACCGACAAAGCTGAAGTCGCGCTTGGCCCCATAGGTAGCCAGCAACTCGACCATCTGCTTGCGCATGCCGTGAATGCGATTACGCATTTCGCCCAGCTCGTCTTCCCACATCTGGCGCAGCTCAGGGCTGTTCAGCACGGCAGCGACGATGCTTGCGCCGTGGGTCGGCGGGTTGGAGTAGGTGGTGCGGATAACCCGCTTGACCTGCGACAGCACGCGGGTGCTTTCGTCCTTGGAGGCAGTGACGATCGACAGCGCGCCGACGCGCTCGCCATACAGCGAGAACGACTTGGAGAACGAGCTGGAGACAAAGAAGTCCAGGCCCGACTCGGCGAACAGGCGTACGGCGAAGGCGTCTTCGGCGATGCCGGCGCCAAAGCCCTGATAGGCCATGTCGAGGAACGGCACATGGCCTTTGGCCTTGACCACTTCCAGGACGTTTTTCCAGTCGTCCAGGGTCAGGTCGACACCGGTCGGGTTATGGCAGCAGGCATGCAGGACGATGATCGAGCCCGACGGCAGCTGGTTGAGGTCTTCGAGCATGCCGGCGCGGTTGACGTCGTGGCTGGCAGCATCGTAGTAGCGGTAGTTCTGTACCGGGAAACCGGCCGTCTCGAAAAGCGCGCGGTGGTTCTCCCAGCTCGGGTCGCTGATGGCGACGACTGCATCAGGCGACAGGCGCTTGAGGAAGTCTGCGCCGATCTTCAGTGCGCCAGTGCCGCCCACGGCCTGCACGGTGACCACGCGGCCAGCGGCCAGCAGTGGCGATTCGGCGCCGAACAGCAGCTTCTGTACAGCCTGGTCGTAGGTGGCAATCCCATCGATCGGCAAATAGCCGCGCGAAGCATGCTGTGCGGCACGCTGGGTCTCGGCTTCGATCACTGCGCGCAGCAGCGGGATACGGCCTTCCTCATTGCAGTAAACGCCGACGCCCAGGTTCACCTTGTCGGTGCGCGGGTCGGTGTTGAAAGCTTCGTTGAGGCCCAGGATAGGGTCGCGGGGTGCCAGCTCGACAGCGGAAAACAGGCTCATTGTTACCTTGGCTCTGAATGGAGTGTGATAGGGCTTGCACGCTCCAGCCGAATGCACTGAAGCGGTGCACAAACGGGGAGTCAGTATAGAGATACGCGCCGACCGCTGCGACCATCGGGCGCAGGTTTTCCGGCGTTTTTTCGCAATTTTTTTGGACCATTGGTCTAATTGCCCGGTCCACAGAAACACACGTTCACAGCGCCAGCCGCGAAGCGGGCAATGGAAAGGCCCGTTTCGGTGTAGACTACTGGCTATATTTACAGTTGCTCGAGGTCTGCCATGTCCGAGTTTCAGCTTGTCACCCGTTTTCAGCCGGCCGGCGACCAGCCTGAGGCGATTCGCCAGTTGGTCGAGGGTATCGACGCCGGGCTTTCGCACCAGACCCTGCTCGGGGTAACCGGCTCGGGCAAGACCTTCAGTATCGCCAACGTGATTCAGCAGGTGCAGCGGCCAACCCTGGTGCTGGCGCCGAACAAGACCCTGGCGGCCCAGTTGTATGGCGAGTTCAAGGCGTTTTTCCCGAACAACGCGGTCGAGTATTTCGTTTCCTACTACGACTACTATCAGCCGGAAGCCTATGTGCCGTCTTCGGACACCTTCATCGAGAAGGATGCATCGATCAACGACCATATCGAGCAGATGCGCCTGTCGGCTACCAAGGCCCTGCTCGAGCGACGCGACGCCATCATTGTCACCACGGTGTCGTGCATCTACGGTCTGGGCAGCCCTGAAACGTACCTCAAGATGGTCCTGCACATCGATCGCGGCGACAAGTTCGACCAGCGCGCGTTGCTGCGGCGCCTGGCCGATCTGCAGTACACCCGCAACGAGATGGACTTCGCCCGCGCCACCTTCCGTGTGCGCGGTGATGTCATCGACGTGTACCCGGCCGAGTCAGATCTCGAGGCGATCCGCATCGAATTGTTCGATGACGAAGTGGAGAACATTGCCGCCTTCGACCCGTTGACCGGCGAGGTGCTGCGCAAGCTGCCACGTTTTACCTTCTATCCGAAGAGCCACTATGTAACCCCGCGTGAAACCCTGCTTGGGGCAATCGAGGGCATCAAGGAAGAGCTCAAGGACCGCCTTGAGTACCTGCACAAGAACAACAAGCTGGTCGAGGCGCAGCGCCTCGAGCAGCGCACTCGCTTCGACCTGGAAATGATCCTCGAGCTGGGCTATTGCAACGGTATCGAAAACTACTCGCGCTACCTGTCTGGTCGGCCTTCCGGTGCGCCGCCGCCCACCCTGTACGACTACCTGCCTGCCGACGCCCTGCTGGTGATCGACGAGTCGCACGTGAGCGTTCCGCAGGTCGGCGCCATGTACAAAGGCGACCGTTCACGCAAGGAGACTCTGGTCGAGTACGGTTTCCGTCTGCCATCGGCGCTGGACAACCGGCCCATGCGCTTCGATGAATGGGAGTCGGTCAGCCCGCAGACCATCTTCGTTTCGGCCACCCCCGGTCAGTACGAGGCGGAGCATGCCGGGCGTGTCGTCGAGCAGGTGGTGCGGCCGACCGGCTTGGTTGATCCGTTGGTAGAAATCCGCCCGGCGCTGACCCAGGTCGACGATCTGTTGTCGGAGATCGGCAAACGTGTGGCCGTTGGCGAGCGCGTGCTGGCCACCACGCTGACCAAGCGCATGGCCGAAGACCTCAGTGACTACCTGGCCGACCACGACATACGCGTGCGCTACCTGCACTCGGACATCGACACTGTCGAGCGGGTAGAGATCATTCGCGACCTGCGTCTGGGTACCTTCGATGTGCTGGTAGGGATCAACCTGCTGCGTGAAGGCCTGGACATGCCCGAAGTGTCGCTGGTGGCGATTCTGGATGCCGACAAGGAGGGTTTCCTGCGCTCGGACCGCTCGCTGATCCAGACCATCGGCCGCGCAGCGCGTAACCTCAACGGCAAGGCCATCCTGTATGCCGACCGCATGACCGGCTCGATGCAACGCGCCATCGACGAGACCGAGCGCCGCCGGGCAAAGCAGATCGCCTTCAACGAGGCCAACGGCATCGTGCCCAAAGGGGTGGTCAAGGACATCACCGACATCATGGAAGGCGCCAACATCCCCGGCGGGCGCAGCAAGAAGCGCAAAGGCATGGCCAAGGCGGCGGAGGAGAGCGCTCGCTACGAAGCCGAGTTGCGCACCCCAGGCGAGATCACCAAACGCATCAAACAGATGGAAGAGAAGATGTTCCAGCTGGCGCGCGACCTCGAGTTTGAGGCCGCCGCGCAGATGCGCGACGAGATCACCAAGCTGCGTGAGCGGCTGATCACCAGCTAAGTTGCCGACGGGTCCGGTGATCGGCATAGCCTGCCGATCATCTGCACGCCTGGGCTGACGGTGGGGCGATTGCGCCACCGCTGGAGCCTGATGCCCGCTCCCTGCTAACATCGCGCCTTTGTTTCAACTTCGTTCGAGACCCTCCATGACCACCGTTCGCACGCGTATCGCGCCATCGCCCACCGGCGACCCCCATGTTGGCACCGCCTACATCGCCCTGTTCAACTACTGCTTTGCCAAGCAGCACGGCGGCGAATTCATCCTGCGCATCGAGGACACCGATCAGCTGCGTTCGACCCGTGAATCGGAACAGCAGATCTTCGACGCCCTGCGCTGGCTGGGCATCGAGTGGAACGAAGGCCCGGACGTGGGCGGCCCGCACGGCCCTTACCGGCAGAGCGAGCGTGGCGAGATCTACGCGAAGTACGCCAAGCAGCTGGTTGACGCCGGGCATGCGTTCTACTGCTTCTGTACCGCAGAAGAACTCGACCAGATGCGCGCCGAACAGATGGCCCGGGGCGAGACGCCGCGTTACGACGGCCGCGCGCTGTTGCTCAGCGCTGAGGAAGTGCAGCGTCGCCTGGCCGCTGGTGAGCCCCATGTGATCCGCATGAAGGTGCCAAGCGAAGGCGTCTGCGTGGTCCCGGACATGCTCCGTGGCGATGTCGAAATCCCGTGGGATCGCATGGACATGCAGGTCCTGATGAAGAACGACGGCCTGCCGACCTACTTCCTGGCCAACGTGGTCGATGACCACCTGATGGGCATCACTCACGTCCTGCGTGGCGAAGAGTGGCTGCCGTCGGCGCCCAAGCTGATCAAACTGTATGAGTACTTCGGCTGGGAGCAGCCGCAGCTGTGCTACATGCCGCTGCTGCGTAACCCGGACAAGAGCAAGCTGTCCAAGCGCAAGAATCCGACTTCGGTCACCTTCTACGAGCGCATGGGCTTCATGCCCGAAGCCATGCTCAATTACCTCGGCCGCATGGGCTGGTCGATGCCGGACGAGCGCGAGAAGTTTTCCCTGGCCGAGATGGTCGAGCACTTCGACCTGTCGCGGGTTTCCCTGGGTGGGCCGATCTTCGATATCGAAAAGCTGTCCTGGCTCAACGGCCAGTGGCTGCGTGAGTTGCCGGTCGAGGAGTTCGCTGCACGGGTACAGAAGTGGGCGTTCAACAGCGATTACATGATGAAGATCGCGCCGCATGTGCAGGGCCGCGTAGAGACCTTCAGCCAGATCGCCCCATTGGGTGGCTTCTTCTTCGAGGGTGCGTTGAAGCTTGATGCCAAGCTGTTCGAGCACAAGAAGCTCTCGCCCGATCAGGTCCGCCAGGTCATCCAGCTGATTCTGTGGAAGCTGGAGAGCTTGCGCCAGTGGGAAAAAGACCGCATCACCGGTTGCATCCAGGCCGTGGTCGAATCGCTTGAGCTGAAGCTGCGTGACGCCATGCCGCTGATGTTTGCTGCTATCTCAGGCCAGGCCAGTTCGGTGTCGGTGCTGGATGCGATGGAAATCCTTGGCCCTGACCTGACTCGCTACCGCCTGCGTCAGGCGCTGGATCTGCTCGGTGGTGTGTCGAAGAAAGAAAACAAGGAATGGGAAAAACTGCTGGCCAACATTGCCTGACAGCCAGCTACCCAAGCGTGCTTGCCTGTCCCAGCTGACGCTGGGCGGGTCGGCTGCCGTAGGCAAAATCGTCAATTGCTGGGGCAGGGCGGTAAGTGATTGTTATCTGTGAAAAATCTTTTGGTTAATTTCAAAAATTCGTTTGACAGCATAGCCATCCGATCTTAATATGCGCCCCGTCCACAGCGATGAACGTAACGAACTGTCAGCAACCCAGCCGGCAATTCAGTTCAAAGCGACATTGTGGGGCTATAGCTCAGCTGGGAGAGCGCCTGCATGGCATGCAGGAGGTCAGCGGTTCGATCCCGCTTAGCTCCACCAAATTCCGATTCTTGGTCAGCACTGCTGGCGGAGAATGAAGCCCGGCACCAGCGCCAGGTTTCACGGTAGAAGGTTCGTCCCCTTCGTCTAGTGGCCTAGGACACCGCCCTTTCACGGCGGTAACAGGGGTTCGAGTCCCCTAGGGGACGCCAGTTTTACACAAGCGATGTATAACCATGTCGCTGGGCCGCGAGGCTAGAAATCCGGGGCTATAGCTCAGCTGGGAGAGCGCCTGCATGGCATGCAGGAGGTCAGCGGTTCGATCCCGCTTAGCTCCACCAGTTTTGCCGCGGTTTGTGCAAGCGAACCGGCACGAAGGTTATGTCCCCTTCGTCTAGTGGCCTAGGACACCGCCCTTTCACGGCGGTAACAGGGGTTCGAGTCCCCTAGGGGACGCCAGTTTTACCCGCGTTTTGCGGGGCTTTAAAGGCTCATTCGCATATTGGATGGGCCTTTTGTTTTAGGGGCTATAGCTCAGCTGGGAGAGCGCCTGCATGGCATGCAGGAGGTCAGCGGTTCGATCCCGCTTAGCTCCACCAATATTTGCCAGGGTTCGTGAAAGCGGGCCTGCACGAAGGTTACAAGTCCCCTTCGTCTAGTGGCCTAGGACACCGCCCTTTCACGGCGGTAACAGGGGTTCGAGTCCCCTAGGGGACGCCAATTTTTTCTCGCGTTTTGCGGGGCTTATAAGGCTCATTCGATTATTGAATGGGCCTTTTGTTTTTTCTGCCTTCCTTACTTTTTCAATGAAGCGGCCTGAGCTCGAGTTTTTCGCTTGCCAATAAATATTATGTGCATCATATTACACTCATAATATTTATCGGGTGGCTTATGAACGACAAGAAGAGCAAGACCCGCCAACGCATTCTCGATTCAGCCCGCAGCGCGTTGATCCAGCACGGACCGGCCGAGCCCAGTGTGAGTCAGGTGATGGGCGCCGCCGGGTTGACCGTGGGCGGTTTCTACGCGCACTTCGACAGCAAGGACGAACTCATGCTCGAGGCGTTCAGCCAGTTGCTGAGCGAGCGCCGCGGTTTATTCACCCAGATCGATCCAGCCCTGGACGGCGCCGGCCGCCGTGCCCTCGCTGCTGCTTTCTACCTGTCACGCAAGCATCGCGACGCGCTCGAGCAGGCATGCCCGTTGCCCACCTCGCTGAGCGAGATGCAGCGCCTGCCTGAGGCGTTTCGCGAGGCGCTGGCCGAGCACCTGGAGCTGATGACCGCGCAGATGGTCGACCGCCCTGAGGACGCCGACAAGGCGTTGGCCGACCTGGCGCTGATGATCGGTGGCCTGGCGCTGGCCCGGGCGCTGGGCACCAGTGAGCTGTCCGACCGAATCCTGCGCGCCGCCAAGTCGGCGGTCATCTAGTGGCCTGACTGGAGTATTGATGATGACTACCCTGAGCTGGATTCGCGGCGTCAACGGTACCCTGGGCCGACTGGCCCCCGAGCATATAGCGGGCAAGATGCGCCGCGCCTTCATGACCCCGCGCAACCTGCCGCCGCGGCAATGGGAGTTGCCCTTGCTGGCGACAGCTGAACGCATCACCTTGCGCTTCGGCCTGTCAGCGCTGCGCTGGGGCCAGGGGCCGACAGTGCTGATGATGCACGGTTGGGAAGGGCGCCCAACCCAGTTTGCCGCGTTGATTGAAGCGCTGGTGGCGGCCGGGCATACCGTGGTGTCGCTGGAAGGGCCGGCCCATGGACGTTCTCCGGGCCGCCAGGCGCATGTGGCGCTGTTTGCCCGGGCGCTGCTCGAAGCTGCTGCCGAACTGCCGCCGCTGCGCGCCGTGATCGGCCATTCGATGGGCGGTGCCAGTGTCTTGCTGGCGCTGCAATGGGGTTTGCGCGCCGAGGCTGCGGTCAGCATTGCCGCGCCGGCGCAACTGCTCGGGGTATTGCGCGGTTTTGCCCAGCGGCTGGGCATGCCGGCGCGGGCGCGGGCGGCGTTTATTCGCCAGGTCGAGCAGGATGTCGGCCTGCAAGTCGCCCGGCTTGACGTCAACGGCTATCAACTCGAGCTGCCGGGCCTGATAGTGCACGCCAGTGATGATCCTCTGGTCGCTGCCAGCGAAGCGCAATTGATCCACAAGGCCTGGTTCGACAGCCGCTTGCTGATGCTCGAAGAAGGCGGTCACCAGCGTGTGCTGGCCGACCCGCTCCTGGTCGAAGGCGTGCTTGAGCTGCTGGCGCGCGCTGCCACACCAGCACGCCAAAGCGCCTGAGCATCCGGTACAATCAACGCGTTCAATGACCTTCGGAGCGCGCATGAGCTGGGATCTGGCATCGCCATTCATCATCGACCTACGCGTTGGCGGTGACGACATCGACGGCCTCGGCCACGCCAACAACGCGGTCTACGTCACCTGGCTGGAGCGCTGCGCCTGGCGCCACTCGCAGCGTCTGGGTCTGGACCTGGCCGAATATCGCCGTCTTGACCGGGCCATGGCCGTTGTTCGCCACGAAATCGATTACCTGGCTGCCGGCTACGAAGATGACGAGCTGCAACTGGCCACCTGGATCGTCGACTGGGACCAGCGCCTGCGCATGACCCGCCGGTTTCAGCTCAAGCGCCCGAGCGACGGCGTGACCCTGCTGCGCGCGCAAACCACCTTTGTCTGTATCGAGCTGTCGACCGGCAAGCCCAAGCGTATGCCGGGCGAATTCATTGAAGGTTATGGGCAGGCGCTGATCGGCGTCTGAGTCCACCTGATTGTTTGATAGACTGCCGCCTTTTTCGCGAGAGCCATCCATGCAAATTGCCCTGGCCCCCATGGAGGGGCTGGTCGACAACATCCTGCGCGACGTCCTCACGCGGGTCGGCGGTGTCGACTGGTGCGTGACCGAGTTCATTCGCGTCTGCGACCGCCTGCTGCCACCTTCCCAGTTCGACAAGCTCGCCCCTGAACTGCGCCACGGCGCGCGTACTGCGGCAGGTGTGCCCATGCGCGTGCAGTTGCTTGGCTCCGATCCGGTGTGCCTGGCTGAAAACGCTGCATTGGCCTGCGAGCTGGGCGCGCCGGTGATCGACCTGAATTTCGGCTGCCCGGCCAAGACGGTGAACAAGTCCCGCGGTGGGGCGGTGTTGCTCAAGGAGCCTGAGTTGCTCCACGCGATCGTCCGTGAAGTGCGCCGGGCGGTGCCTGCCCACATCCCGGTCACGGCCAAGATGCGTCTGGGCTTCGATACCCCGGATGGCGCCCTCGATTGCGCTACCGCGTTGGCCGAAGGTGGCTCGGCGCACCTGGTGGTGCATGCACGGACCAAGGTCGAGGGCTACAAGCCGCCGGCGCACTGGGAGTGGGTGGCGCGGGTGCAGGATGTGGTCAAGGTGCCGGTGTTCGCCAATGGCGAGATCTGGACCGTGGACGACTGGCGACGGTGCCGCGAGGTCAGCGGCGCTGAAGACATCATGCTCGGCCGTGGCCTGGTGTCGCGGCCTGATCTGGGCCTGCAGATTGCTGCTGCACGGGCGGGGCTCGAGTATCAGCCGCTTGCCTGGCAGGCGCTGTTGCCGTTGCTGCGCGAGTTTTGGCGTCAGGCCCAGGCCAAGCTGTCGCCGCGCTATGCGCCGGGGCGGATGAAGCAGTGGGTGGCAATGCTGACTCGCAGCTATCCGGAAGCAGTACTGTTATTTGCCGAACTGCGCCGGGTCGATGATTGTCAGCGGATCACCCATTTGCTGGGTGCCGACATCAGCCAGCTGCCATGTGAAGCAGTGGCCTGAGCAAATTTTAAAAATTTTTTTGGTTGAGCTCTTGAAAGCGGTTGGTCGGGCCATATCTATTTAGTACGCGATGCCGAATTCGGGTCGCGGATTGACTCACTTGCTGATTTTCAGGAGTTTATGACCATGACTACCGCTTTCTCCCTTGCACCACTGTTCCGCCATTCCGTTGGTTTCGACCGTTTCAACGACCTGTTCGAATCCGCGGCGCGTAATGAGGCCGGTAGCAGCTACCCGCCCTACAACGTGGAAAAACATGGCGATGATCACTATCGCATCGTGGTTGCAGCAGCAGGCTTCCAGGAATCAGACCTTGAACTGCAGGTTGAGAAGGGCGTACTGACGGTTACTGGCGGCAAACGCGACGCCAGCAACGACGCAGTGACCTACCTGCACCAGGGCATCGCTCAGCGTGCCTTCAAGTTGTCGTTCCGCCTGGCCGACCACATCGAAGTGAAATCCGCAGGCCTGGCCAACGGACTGCTCAGCGTCGAACTGCTGCGCGTCGTGCCGGAAGAAGCCAAAGCCAAGCGGATCCCGATCAGTGCTGACAAGCCAGCGTTGAACTGACGATTGGCTGGGGCCGCCTCGCGGCCCCATTCCTCTATCCCCCGCCTGATCAATAATCCGCCGGTGCCTCAAGCAACATTTGCCTGAACTCGCTTAGCGGCAACGGCCGACTATGCAAATACCCCTGATACAAATGGCAACCCAGCCGCTCGAGAAACGCCAACTGCTCGCTCAGCTCGACGCCCTCGGCAATGATCGTCAATTCAAGGCTGCGGGCCATGGCGACGATGGCGCGGACGATCTCGGCATCATTGGGATCTATCGGCGCATCGCGCACGAATGACTGGTCGATCTTCAAGGTATCCACCGGCAGCCGCTTGAGATAGGTCAGCGACGAGTAACCGGTGCCGAAGTCATCCATGGCAAAACTCACGCCGTAGCCTTTGAGTTCACGCATCTTGGCGATGGTGTCCTCCAGATTCTGGATCACGATGCCCTCGGTAATCTCCAGCTTGAGCATGTGCCGGGGCAGGCGATAGTCGTCCAGGCTGCGCAGCACTCTGCCGACAAAGTCGTTCTGGCGGAACTGCCGCGGGCTGATATTCACGCACAGGCTGAATTCGTCCGCCTTGATCAGGCCGTCGCTGAGCATGCCGGCACAGGCATCACAGGCCTCGTCGAGAATCCAGCTGCCCACCTCCAGAATCAGCCCGCTTTCTTCCAGCACCTGGATGAACTGCGAGGGCGGTTGCTGCCCCAGTTGCGGGTGATGCCAGCGCAGCAGTACTTCAGCGCCGACAATGCGATTGTCGCGGGCATCCACCTGCGGCTGAAAGTGCAGCGCCAGTTCGCCGCGGGCCAACGCCTGGCGCAGATCATTCTCCATGCGCAGGCGTTCACTGGCGGCCTTTTGCATGGTGGTGTGGTACAGCTGGGTGGTGTTGCGCCCAGAGTCCTTCGCCCGGTACAGGGCAATGTCGGCGCGCTTGAGCAAGTCGGCAGGCGTAGCCCCATGATCGGGGATCAAGGCAACGCCAATGCTGGGGGTGACTTGCAGGCGCTGGCCGTCCAGAGACATCGGCTCGGCGAGCAATTCGCGCAGGGTATCGGCCAGTTCGCGGACCTTGCCTTCAACCGCCTCGCGGCTGCCTTCCAGGCCGCTGAGCAAGACCACGAACTCGTCGCCGCCCAGGCGCGCCACGGTGTCTTCCAGGCGCACGCTGGCCTCGAGCCGGGCGGTGATGACCTTGAGCACGATGTCGCCGACCGGGTGACCGAGTGAGTCGTTGATGTGCTTGAAGTGATCGAGGTCGAGAAACAGCAGCGCGCCGCGCAGGTTGTGCCGCTTGAGCAGGGCGATCTGCTGGCTCAGGCGGTCCATCAGCAGGGCTCGGTTGGGCAGGTTGGTGAGCGGGTCGTGGTACGCCAGGTGGCGAATCTGCGCCTGGGCGTTTTTCAGCTGGCTGACGTCGCGCGCGGTCAGCAGCAGGCATTCGGTGGCATTCAGGGTAATCGGCTCGACCGACACTTCCACCGTCAGCAGCTCGCCGCGTTTGTTGCGTCCGAGCATCTCGCGGTGGTGCACCCGCCCGCGCAGTTTGATCTCGCTGAGCAAGGTCGCCCGTTGCGTGTCGTCGGCCCAGATGCCGAGCTCGTGCACGGTACGCCCGATCACTTCGTCAATGCTGTAGCCCGTCAGGCGGCAGAAGCCGTCGTTGACTTCCAGGTACAGGCCGCTGGCGCGCACGGTTATGGTGATGGCGTCGGGGCTGGAGTGAAACGCCTTGGCGAATTTCTCTTCACTGGCCTTGATTGCCGCTTCGGCGCGCTGCTGCTGAGTGATGTCACGCAGTGAGGTCACGCTGCAGGGCTGGTTATCGACCATGATCAGGCGGCTGGAAATGACACAGGTCATGGGCGCGCCACTACGATGGTTGACCACGACTGCGACGTTGCTCAGCGCCCGTTCGCGGATCACGTGTTCGATACGCTGGGCGCGCTCTGCGGTTTCTGCCCACAGGCCGATCTGCTCGGCGGTGCGGCCGAGCACCTGTTGCGCGCTCCAGCCAAAGGTCTGGCTGAAGGCCGGGTTGATCTCGATGAACTGGCCATTGTCCTGGCGGGTTACGCAGATTGGGTCGGGGCTGACCTGGAAGAGGCTGGCGAACTTTTCTTCAGAGGCGCTCAGGCGCTGCTCGCGCTCGACCTGGTCGGTGATGTCGAGCAGGGTGCCAGCCATGCGCAACGGATTGCCCTGCTCGTCACGGTAGAGGCGGGCGCGGCTTTCTATATAGCGCGCTGTGCCATTTTCCAGCTGCACCCGGTAGGTGATCTGGTAACTGCCCGCCGGGCCTTCGCGCAAGCTGCGATAAGACTGGCGCATGGCCTCACGCTCCTGTTCAGGCACACCTTCGAAAAACGCTTCGAAGGATTCATGAAACGGCACCGGCTCCAGCCCATGCAGCTGCGCGGCGCGCGCCGAGCCGTAGAGCATGCCGCTGGGGATATGCCAGTCCCAGGTGCCCAGCTGGGCAGAGTCCAGCGCCAGGTCGAGGCGTTCCTGGCTGTCCTTGAGGGCAAGCTCGGCGCGCTTGCGCTCGCTGGTATCGACAAAGGTAGTGAGTAGAAACGCTATGCCCTCCAGTTCGATGCTCTGGGTGCACAGGATGCCGTCGTGGACCTTGCCGCCGCTGCCGCGAAACTGCACTTCCATGGTGATCGGCCCGGTGCTGTAGCGGGTCGCCTCCAGTACCTGCTGGCGCTGTTCCGGATGCACCCACAGGCCCAGTTCGATACTGGTCTTGCCGACGATCTGCGCCCCGGGCCAGCCGAACATGTCTTCAAAATGCTGGTTGACCTCGAACAGCATGCCGTCTTTGCGCCGACTCAACAGAATGGCATTGGGGCTCATGTGAAACAGGCTGGCAAAGCGTTTTTCCGAGTTGATCAAGGCCGTTTCGCGGTCGCGCTGGCGGGTGATTTCGCGGATCACGCCGATCATCTGCCGGCGGCCATTACGGTCGTGGGTCAGGCTGCCGCTGACTTCCAGCCAGTGCAGGCTGCCGTCGGGCCAGCGAATCCGATGACGCATGGCCTGCTCGATGGGCTCGCCATTGACCACCGCCTGAAACGCCAGGCGGGTGCGCGCGCGGTCTTCCTCCGGGAGCAGTTCAAGGTAGTCGATATCACTGGGCAAAGGCTGCTGCGGATCGAAGCCGAACAGCGCCTGAGTGCCTCGCGACCAACTGATTCGGCCACTGTCGATATCCCACAGCCAAGCGCCCAATTGCGCGCCATTGAGCGCCGCCAGCAACTGCGGGGCGTTCTGCCAGGCCAACTCCGAGTCCTGCGGGTCGACAGCAGGAATACGCGGCAAGCGCGGAAAACGGTTAGCTGATTTGGGCATCGATACCAGACCTTTGGCGAGTGACCTGTCCCTGAGAGTGGTGTGCCGCCCCGACGAACCGTCAGGCGCTGCTGGCGTGACTGTCGAGCAGGGCCATGAATGCCTTGGCGGCATTCGAAAGGGTGCGCTCGGTGTGCAGAATGTAGCCTAGCTGCCGCGTCAGCTTTACGCCGGGCAAAGCGATAGGCGCAACCTGATCATCGAGCATGGTCCGCGGCAGCACGCTCCAGGCAAGGCCGATCGAGACCATCATCTTGATGGTTTCCAGGTAGTTGGTGCTCATCGCGATGTTGGGTGTCAGGCCCTGGCTTTCGAACAGGCGCTGGACAATGTGGTGGGTAAAGGTATTGCCGCCGGGAAACACTGCCGGATGGCGGGCGACGTCAGCCAGGCTCACTGTCTCGCTGCTGGCCAGCGGGTGCTCGGGGGCAGCCACCAGATCCAGCGGATCGTCCCAGACCGGCACCGCGCGCACCAGGTTGTGCGGTTCGGGGGCCAGGGTAATTACCGCGATTTCAGCCCGGCCGTGGAGTATTTCATCGTAGGCCGCTTCTGAATCGAGGAACTGAATATCCAGCGCAACCAGGGGGTACTGACGGGTGAAAGCCCGCAATAACGGTGGCAGGCGGTGCAGGCCGATGTGGTGGCTGGTCGCCAGGGTCAGCCTACCCGTGACTTCACCGGTCAGATTGCTCAGGGCGCGTCGTGTATCGTCGAGTACATTGAGTATCTGGTAGGCACGCGGGAGCAGGGCGCGGCCGGCCTCGGTCAGGGTCACTTCGCGGCCCAGCCGATCGAACAGGCGAACATCAAGTTGCTGCTCAAGGCCAGCGATGCGTTTGCTGATGGCGGGCTGGGTCAAATGCAGGCGTTCTCCTGCGCCAGAAAAACTGCCGGTCTCGGCGATGGCGATAAACGCACTGAGGTTGGCCAGGTCCACTGCTCGTATTCCTTTTGGTTATCCAAAGCATAAAAATTATCAATTTGAGTTATTCAATCTAAACCCATAGCATCGTCCGTACAAGCCAAGGGGTTATTGGCATAGAAAGACGCTGATGAGGAACAGTCTGATGGCCGGCAAAACGCTTTACGACAAGCTCTGGGATGCGCATGAGGTCAAGCGACGCGACGATGGTTCGTCGTTGATCTACATCGATCGCCACATCATTCACGAAGTGACGTCGCCCCAGGCATTCGAAGGCCTGCGTCTGGCCAAGCGGCAGCCGTGGCGGATCGACGCCAACATCGCTACGCCCGATCACAACGTGCCGACTACCCCTGAGCGCAAAGGCGGCATCGAGGCCATCGCTGACCAGGTGTCGCGTTTGCAAGTGCAGACCCTCGATGAAAACTGTGACGAATACGGCATCGTCGAATTCAAGATGAACGACATTCGCCAGGGCATCGTTCACGTCATCAGCCCAGAGCAGGGCGCCACCTTGCCGGGCATGACCGTGGTCTGTGGCGACTCGCACACCTCGACTCACGGCGCTTTCGGCGCACTGGCCCACGGCATCGGTACTTCCGAGGTCGAGCACGTGCTCGCCACCCAGTGCCTGGTCGCAAAAAAAATGAAGAACATGCTGGTCCGTGTCGAGGGCCAGCTGGGCGAAGGCGTGACCGCCAAGGACATCGTCCTTGCCGTGATCGGCAAGATCGGCACCGCCGGCGGTAACGGCCATGCCATGGAATTTGCTGGCAGCGCCATCCGCGACTTGTCGATGGAAGGCCGCATGACCATCTGCAACATGTCCATCGAGGCCGGCGCCCGAGTTGGCCTGGTCGCTGTCGACCAGACCACCATCGATTACGTCGAAGGCCGCCCCTACGCGCCGACTGTCAGCCAGTGGCCGCAAGCGGTTGCCGCCTGGCGAGGGCTGGTGTCCGACACCGATGCGGTATTCGATACCGTGGTCGAGCTCGACGCCGCA
Organism: Pseudomonas sp. NPDC088322; assembly: GCF_044740745.1. NCBI lineage: Bacteria > Pseudomonadati > Pseudomonadota > Gammaproteobacteria > Pseudomonadales > Pseudomonadaceae > Pseudomonas > Pseudomonas sp. NPDC088322. The sequence goes on from NZ_JBIURK010000004.1 coordinate 330,163, forward strand.
CAGATCAAGCCACAGGTCAGCTGGGGCACCTCGCCGGAGATGGTCCTGGCCGTTGATCAGCGTGTACCGGATCCAGCTGCCGAGCCGGATCTGGTCAAACGTGGCTCGATCGAGCGCGCGCTCAAGTACATGGGCCTGAGTGCCAACCAGGCGATCACCGATATTCGTCTCGATCGGGTGTTCATCGGCTCGTGCACCAACTCGCGCATCGAAGACCTGCGCGCTGCCGCCGAAGTCGCCAAGGGCCGCAAGGTCGCCGCTACCGTCAAGCAGGCGATGGTGGTACCGGGCTCGGGCCTGGTCAAGGCTCAGGCCGAGAAGGAAGGGCTGGACAAGATCTTCATCGAAGCCGGCTTCGAATGGCGTGAACCGGGCTGCTCGATGTGCCTGGCGATGAACCCGGATCGGCTGGAAAGCGGCGAGCATTGCGCGTCGACCTCCAACCGTAACTTCGAAGGTCGGCAGGGCGCCGGTGGTCGTACCCACCTGGTCAGCCCGGCAATGGCCGCCGCTGCCGCGGTGACCGGCCACTTCATCGATGTCCGCGAGTTGATTCAAGGGAGCGCAGCATGAAAGCCTTTACCCAGCACACCGGCCTGGTTGCGCCATTGGATCGCGCCAACGTCGATACCGACCAGATCATCCCCAAGCAGTTTCTCAAGTCGATCAAGCGCACCGGCTTCGGCCCGAACCTGTTCGATGAATGGCGCTACCTGGACGTTGGCCAGCCATACCAGGACAACAGCAAGCGCCCATTGAACATGGACTTCGTGCTCAACCACGAACGTTACCAAGGTGCCAGCGTGTTGCTCGCCCGGGAAAACTTCGGTTGCGGCTCGAGCCGTGAGCACGCCCCGTGGGCCCTCGACGAATATGGCTTTCGCAGCGTCATCGCGCCAAGCTTTGCTGATATCTTCTTCAACAACAGCTTCAAGAACGGCTTGCTGCCGATCATCCTCAGCGACGAAGAAGTCGACGAGTTGTTCAAGCAGGTCGAAGCCATTCCAGGCTATCAGCTGACCGTCGACCTGCAGGCGCAGGCCGTTACCCGTCCTGACGGCAAGGTGCTGCACTTCGAGATCGACGCCTTCCGCAAGCATTGCCTGCTCAATGGCCTCGACGACATTGGCTTGACCTTGCAGGATAGCGAGTCGATTCAGGCGTTTGAAGCCAGGCACCGCGCCAGCCAGCCATGGCTGTTCCGCGAAGCCTGAAGCAGCGCGCAGGTCGGGCATTAATTTTTGTTCGGCGCGGCCATGGCGGCGGCGCCGTTTGAACGGATAGAGAAAAGCATGAGCAAGCAGATTCTGATTCTCCCAGGTGACGGTATCGGCCCGGAAATCATGGCCGAAGCGGTCAAGGTACTGGAGCTGGCCAACGACAAGTTCCAGCTCGGTTTCGCCCTGGAGCACGATCTGATCGGTGGCGCTGCCATCGACGCCCATGGCGTGCCATTGGCGGATGCCACCCTTGAGCGTGCGCGCAACGCTGATGCAGTGCTGTTGGGCGCGGTCGGCGGGCCGAAGTGGGACAAGATCGAGCGGGACATTCGTCCAGAGCGCGGCCTGCTGAAGATTCGTGCGCAACTGGGCCTGTTCGCCAACCTGCGTCCTGCGATTCTCTACCCGCAACTGGCCGACGCCTCTTCGCTGAAGCCGGAAATCGTTTCGGGCCTGGACATCCTCATCGTCCGTGAACTCACCGGCGGCATCTACTTCGGCGCCCCGCGTGGCCAGCGCGAGCTGGAAGGCGGCGAGCGTCAGGCCTACGACACCCTGCCATACAGCGAAAGCGAAGTGCGCCGGATTGCCCGGGTCGGCTTCGACATGGCCCGCGTGCGCGGCAAGAAGCTGTGCTCGGTCGACAAGGCCAACGTACTTGCGTCCAGCCAGCTGTGGCGTGAAGTGGTTGAAGAGGTTGCCAAGGATTACCCAGACGTCGAACTCAGCCACATGTACGTCGACAACGCCGCCATGCAGCTGGTGCGGGCACCCAAGCAGTTCGATGTAATGGTTACCGACAACATGTTCGGCGACATTCTTTCGGATGAAGCGTCCATGCTCACCGGTTCCATCGGCATGCTGCCTTCGGCCTCGCTGGATGCCAACAACAAAGGCATGTACGAGCCATGCCACGGCTCGGCGCCAGACATCGCCGGCCAGGGCGTAGCCAACCCGTTGGCGACCATCCTGTCGGTGTCGATGATGCTGCGTTACAGCTTCAATCAGCACGCTGCTGCCGAGGCAATCGAGCAGGCGGTCAGCCAGGTGCTCGATCAAGGCCTGCGCACGGGTGATATCTGGTCGACAGGCTGCAACAAGGTTGGCACCAAGGAAATGGGCGATGCAGTAGTCGCGGCGCTGCGGAATCTGTAATCTCTCTGGCCCGCTGCCAATATCTCTCGGTGGCGGCCCACTTTTTAGCAAAGGTGTAGTTGCGATGAAACGTGTAGGTCTGATCGGTTGGCGTGGAATGGTCGGTTCCGTGCTCATGCAGCGCATGCTGGAAGAGCAGGACTTCGACCTGATCGAGCCGGTGTTCTTCACCACCTCCAATGTCGGTGGCCAGGGTCCGAACGTGGGCAAGGATATTGCTCCGCTGAAGGACGCCTACAGCATTGAAGAGCTGAAGACCCTCGACGTCATTCTGACTTGCCAGGGCGGCGACTACACCAACGAGGTGTTCCCCAAGCTGCGCGAAGCCGGCTGGCAGGGTTACTGGATTGACGCTGCATCGTCGCTGCGTATGCAAGATGACGCGGTGATCGTCCTCGATCCGGTCAACCGCAAGGTGATCGACCAGCAGCTCGATGCCGGTACCAAGAACTACATCGGCGGCAACTGCACCGTCAGCCTGATGCTGATGGGCCTGGGTGGCCTGTTCGAAGCGGGTCTGGTCGAGTGGATGAGCGCCATGACCTACCAGGCCGCTTCCGGCGCTGGCGCGCAGAACATGCGCGAGCTGATCAAGCAGATGGGCGGCATCAACGCCGCCGTCAGCGAAGACCTGGCCAACCCGGCCAGCGCCATCCTCGACATCGACCGCAAGGTTGCCGAGGCCATGCGCAGCGAAGCCTTCCCTACCGAGAACTTCGGTGTGCCGCTGGCCGGTAGCCTGATCCCGTGGATCGACAAGGAGCTGCCCAACGGCCAGAGCCGTGAGGAATGGAAGGCCCAGGCCGAGACCAACAAGATCCTCGGCCGCTTCAAGAGCCCGATCCCGGTCGACGGCATCTGCGTGCGCATCGGTGCCATGCGTTGCCACAGCCAGGCGCTGACCATCAAGCTCAACAAGGATGTGCCGCTGGCCGATATCGAAGGCATGATCAGCCAGCACAACCCATGGGTGAAACTGGTGCCGAACCAGCGTGAAATCAGCATGCAGGAGCTGAGCCCGACCAACGTCACCGGTACCCTCAACGTGCCGGTTGGTCGTCTGCGCAAGCTGAACATGGGCAGCCAGTACCTGGGCGCGTTCACCGTCGGTGACCAGCTGCTGTGGGGTGCTGCCGAGCCGCTGCGCCGCATGCTGCGGATTCTGCTGGAGCGCTGATTGCGTTTGCACTGAAGAAAAACCCGCGCTGTTGCCCAGCGCGGGTTTTTTTATGGGCGGTAGATGGCGCGGCCAAGGTACCCCCAGGCTGAGAATCCAAGTAAAGTGCCGCTCCCGCCGTTTCAGCAGAGGACTCCCCATGAGCCAACCCCTAGATATCGCCGTGATCGGCGCCACCGGCAGTGTCGGTGAAACCCTCGTGCAGATCCTCGAAGAGCTCGAATTCCCGGTGGGCACCCTGCATCTGCTGGCCAGCATGGAATCGGCTGGCAGCAGTGTGATGTTCGCCGGCAAAAAGGTGCGCGTGCGTGAGGTCGATAGCTTCGACTTCAGCCTGGTCAAGCTGGCCTTCTTTGCTGCGGGCCCGGCGGTCAGCCGCAGCTTCGCCAGCAAGGCCCATGCCGCCGGTTGCAGCGTGATCGACCTGTCCGGCGAGCTTGAGCACGCCGTTGCCCTGGTACCAGAAGCCAATCCCGAGCAGGTGGCCGGCTTGAGCCTGCCCGCGCTGATCACCAGCCCAAGTGCCAGTGCCGTGGCCCTGGCGGTGGCGTTGGCGCCGCTCAAGGGCCTGCTCGATATCGAGCGGGTGCAGGTCATGGCCAGCCTGGCGGTGTCGGCCCAGGGCAAGGAAGCGGTGGGTGAGCTGGCCCGGCAGACCGCCGAGCTGCTCAATGCGCGGCCATTGGAGCCGCGCTTCTTCGATCGGCAGATCGCGTTCAACGTGTTGGCCCAGGTCGGCGCCGTTGATGCGCACGGCCACAGCGCGGTAGAGCGGCGCCTGGTCAATGAGCTGCGGGCGCTGCTGGATTTGCCAGCGCTGAAGATTTCTGTGAGCTGCGTTCAAGTCCCGGTGTTTTTCGGCGATAGCTTGAGTGTGGCCGTGCAAAGCCGGCGCCCGGTGGATCTGGGTGCGGTGAACCAGGCGCTGGAGGCGGCGGCGAGCATCGAATTGGTCGAAGCGGATGATTATCCGACACCGGTGGGTGACGCAGTCGGCCAAGACGTGGTCTATGTTGGTCGTGTACGGCACGGAATTGATGAGCCAGAGCAGCTCAACCTTTGGCTGACCACCGACAACCTGCGCAAGGGTGCGGCGCTCAACGCCGTGCAGGTCGGCCAATTGTTGCTTAAACACAGGCTGTAAAAGATACTGCTGAGCACTTTTGTCCTGCACCGCATGCAGGTTTCGGGACGATTCATACAAGGGAAGAGGTCATGCTTCGAATTCGCAAACTGGTTCTGGCCATGGCGGCAGCTTCGGCGCTGTCGTCTGGCATGGCCAATGCTCTGGGGTTGGGTGAGCTGACACTGAAGTCGGCGCAAAACCAACCGCTGGACGCTGAGATCGAACTGCTCGACGTTCGCGACCTCACCGCTGCCGAGGTGGCACCTAGCCTCGCTTCGCGCGAAGAGTTCGCCAAGGCCGGGGTGGCCTATCCGTCCTACGTCGAGGACCTGACCTTCACCACGGTGCTCAGCCCCAACGGCAAGAGCGTGTTGCGGGTTACTTCCAGTCGGCCGTTGCCGGAGCCGGTGGTCAAGTTCCTGGTGCAGGTAATGTGGCCGCAGGGGCGATTGCTGCGTGACTACAGCGTTCTCCTCGACCAGGCCCAGGCCCAAGGCGCGCAGCCTGCTGCAGCCAATATAAACCCGGCCGTGAGTGGTGCCGCCAACTACACCACCAAGCGCCGCGACACGCTTTGGCAGATTGCTGCGCGCAACAGCCAGGGTGGCTCGGTGCAGCAGACCATGCTGGCGATCCAGGCGCTCAACCCGGACGCGTTCATCGGCAACAACATCAACCAGCTCAAGGTCGGTCAGGTGCTGCGCCTGCCTGATCAGCAACAGATCCAGAGCATCCCGCAGGGTGAGGCCAATCGCGATGTGGCCGAGCAATATGCCGCCTGGCGTGAAGGGCGCAGGCTCGGGCCGCGCGCCCGCCAGCTCGATGCCACTCGCCGCGGTGCCGCTGAAGCCACGCCTGCGCAAATCGCTCAAGGCGACAACCTGCGCCTGGTGACCCCTGGCGGCAAGACCGCCAGGAACGATGCCAAGGCGGTCAGTGACAAGCTGGCCGTGGCCCAGGAAAGCCTGGACACCAGCCGTCGTGACAACGACGAACTGAAAAGCCGCATGACCGACCTGCAGAGCCAGCTGGACAAGCTGCAGCGTCTGATCCAGATGAAGAACGACCAGCTGGCCCGCCTTGAAGCCCAAGGCGCGGCCGAGCCAGACCCGGCCGCTGCAGCTGCGCTGCCTGGTGCAGAGACGCCTTCTCAGCCTGCTGTACCTGCTGTCGATGCGCAACTGGCCCCGGCCGAGCCGGTGGTTACACCTGCGCCAGCTGCCGTGGATACTGCGCCGCAAGTCGCTCCTGCAGACGAGGTCAAGCCGGAGCAGAGCGCTCTGGACCAGTTGCTCGGCAACCCGCTGTTGCTGGCGCTGATCGCCGGTTCCGCGCTGCTCGTGCTGCTGTTGCTCCTGCTCTTGCTGGCGCGTAAGCGCAAAGCCGACCAAGAGGCCGAAAAACACCTGCGCATGGCCCGTGCCTTGTCGGAGGAGGGCGAGCGCAACCCTGATCTGGATCTGCCACCTGGCAGCTTCGACGGTCTGGACATGTCGGCGCCGAGCGTGACCCTTGCACCAGCGGTAGTAGCAGCGTCGGCAGCAGCGGCGACAGCGGCCGAGAAACCGGCGGTGCCGGTTGCTCCGGTGGTGCCAGTGGTGGAGGCTGAGCCCGCAGCTCAAGCCGATACGACTGATCCACTGCTCGCGGAAGTCGACCTGAGCCTGGCTCGTGGTCGCCTGAATCACGCCGCCGACCTGCTCGAACCAGCGGTTGCTGCCGAGCCGGAACGCAGCGATCTGCGCCTCAAACTGATGGAAGTCTACGCGCGCCAGGGCGACCAAAACGCCTTTGTCGAGCAGGAACGCCAGTTGCCCGCCAACCCAGCCAATCAAGCCGAAGTCGAATCGCTGCGCGAGCGCTTCCCGGCCATGGTTGCACTGGCAGCTGCCGGCCTCGGTGCTGCGGCGCTGGCCGCTGAGCTGGACGAGCAGTACGTACAGGAGCTGCTGCAGGACGAACAGGACATCCCGGCCGCTGTCGAGCCGGAGCCGGTGCTTGACGATCTGTCTTTCGAGCCCGAGCCGGTAATCACCGAGCCCGCACCTGCAGCAGAGCCTGAGCCCGAGCCGGCCGCACTGGCCGATATCGAACCGGTTGCCGAAGACGATCTGGACACTGCCTTCGACCTCAGCCTGGACGATGACCTGTTGCTGGATGAGCCACTGCAGGCGCAGCCCCAGGACGACCTCACGGTAACGCTGGACGATAATCCGCAAACCGAGCTGAGCGAGCCGGTTGAACCTGTCGCTGCCGCTACCGACGCGGACGATGATTTCGAAGCGCTGCTGGCACAGGCACAAGCCCAGGCCCAGGCCGAGCCGCAGGCCGTTGATGACCTGGCTGACTTCGACCTTGACGTCGGCGACGTAGCAGTCGAGCCGCCGGCAGCAGAGCCACCGGTAGATGTCGCGGCGGAACTGGCCGCATTCGACGAAATCCCCGAGTTCGATCCGATCTCCGAGCTGGAGCTGCCAGACGACTTCGATCTGTCGCTGTCGCTGGACGACGACTCGCCGGCAGCGCAGAACTTCGCCTCCGAGCTGGACGACGTCAACGCCGAACTCGACAAGCTGTCGCAGAGCCTGGAAACCCCGCCGCTCGAGCCGCAGTTCACGGCCGCCGATGCCGAGCAGGAGCTGGAGCCGCTGGACGATTTGGACTTCGACTTCTTCTCCGGCGCCGATGAGGTCGCGACCAAGCTTGACCTGGCGCGTGCCTACATCGACATGGGTGACCATCAAGGCGCGCGGGACATCCTTGATGAAGTGGTCAAGGACGGCGACGACACCCAGCGCAGCGAAGCTGAGGACATGCTCTCGCGTCTGGTCTAGTCAGCCAGTTCAGCAGAACGGGGCAGGGCCGACATGGCGCCTGCCCGGCAACGGCAGCCCTATCGGCTGCCGTTGTCGTTATACTGGCGCCTTTTGTTCCATCCACAGGTTTCAGTTACTTGGACATCATCGACATCGACCGGGCCGAATCGGCGGCCGAAGGCTTCTCCCGGATTGCCCTGGGCGTGGAATACAAGGGCGCCCGCTACCGTGGCTGGCAGCGCCAGACCAGTGGCGTACCGAGTGTTCAGCAGGCGCTTGAGCAGGCCCTGTCGAAGGTGGCCAATGCACCCATTACCGTGTCTTGCGCCGGGCGCACCGATGCCGGTGTGCATGCCAGTGGTCAAGTTGTGCATTTCGATACCAATGCGTTGCGCGACGAGCGTGCCTGGACCATGGGTACCAATTTCAATCTGCCCCACGACATCAGCGTGACCTGGGCGACGGTCATGCCGGCGGATTTTCACGCCCGCTTCAAAGCCAACGCCCGGCGTTATCGCTACGTCATCTACAATGATCCGATCCGCCCGGCGCACCTGGCCGAGGAAGTCACCTGGAACCACCGCCCGCTCGACGTCGAGCGCATGGCCGAGGCCGCTCGATGCCTGCTCGGTACCCACGACTTCAGCGCCTTTCGCGCCAGCCAGTGTCAGGCCAAGTCGCCGGTCAAGGAGATGTACCACCTGCGCGTGACCCGGCACGGCCAGATGATCGTGCTCGACATCCGCGCCAGTGCCTTTCTGCACCACATGGTGCGTAACATCGCTGGTGTGTTGATGAGCATCGGCAGCGGTGAGCGGCCAGTGGCCTGGGCTCGTGAAGTGCTGGAAAGCCGCGACCGGCGCGAAGCCGGAGTTACCGCGCATCCGTATGGGCTGTACCTGGTCCAGGTCGAATATCCCGAGCCATTCGTGCTGCCTCAGCGTTACATCGGCCCACACTTTCTCAGCGGTTTCGATACCTTGGCGGACTGACGCGGCATCCAGCGTTTGCTACCATCCGCCCCCTATCGATTACCGAGGGTTCGCCGTCCATGAGCAACGTGCGCAGCAAAATCTGCGGGATTACCCGCATCGAGGATGCCCTGGCTGCCGCCGACGCAGGCGCCGATGCCATTGGTCTGGTGTTCTACGCCAAGAGCCCGCGTGCGGTCGACGTGCACCAGGCGCGTGCGATCATCGCCGCGCTGCCGCCGTTCGTGACCACGGTCGGCTTGTTCGTCAATGCCTCACGCTGCGAACTCAACGAGATCCTCGAGGCGGTGCCGTTGGACCTGCTACAGTTCCACGGCGACGAAACCCCGAGCGACTGTGTGGGCTTCAACCGGCCATATATCAAGGCCCTGAGGGTGCGCCCGGGGGATGATCTGGAGGCGGCTTGCCAGCACTACGCGGGTGCCAGCGGAATTCTGCTGGATACGTTCGTCGCCGGCGTGCCTGGTGGCACCGGCGAGGCGTTCGACTGGTCGTTGGTGCCGGCGCAGTTAAGCAAGCCGATCATCCTTGCCGGCGGCCTGAGCGCAGACAACGTCGCCCAGGCGATCGCCCAGGTGCAGCCGTATGCGGTGGATGTCAGCGGCGGCGTCGAGCAGGCCAAGGGCATCAAGGACGCGGCCAGGATCGAAGCGTTCATGCGCGCAGTGCACCAGGCATGAGTGCAGATGTGACGGCTGGCCGCGCGCCATCGTCCATAGCTTTCGCAGCCTGGTGCTGCCCGGCGCGCGCTGTGGCGCAGCCGAACAGATTGAACACGGCCCGGTCGTCCGGCCGGCACCGCACTACCGCGGGCCACGGAACCGAGCTGGTAGCGAATGATTTGAAAAAATTGAGCTCAAGGGCAGGGCTTGGCCGGCGTGACCGGTCCCCGTCCGTCAAATACTGGAGAGACGAAGCATGAGCAACTGGTTAGTCGACAAACTGATCCCTTCGATCATGCGTTCCGAGGTGAAGAAAAGCTCGGTGCCTGAAGGCCTTTGGCACAAGTGCCCGGCCTGCGAGAACGTGCTGTATCGCCCGGAGCTGGAAAAGACCCTCGACGTCTGCCCCAAGTGCAACCACCACATGCGTATCGGTGCCCGTGCGCGCATCGACATCTTCCTCGACGCCGAAGGCCGTGCCGAGCTGGGTGCCGATCTGGAACCGGTCGACCGCCTCAAGTTCCGCGATGGCAAGAAGTACAAGGACCGTCTGGTCGGCGCGCAGAAGCAGACCGGCGAGAAAGACGCCCTGATCTCCATGAGCGGCACCCTGATGGGCATGCCGGTCGTGGTCAGCGCCTTCGAATTCTCGTTCATGGGTGGCTCGATGGGTGCCGTGGTCGGTGAACGCTTCGTGCGTGCTGCCAACTATGCCCTGGAACATCGCTGCCCGATGATCTGCTTCTCCGCTTCCGGCGGTGCGCGCATGCAGGAAGCGCTGATCTCGCTGATGCAGATGGCCAAGACCTCGGCAGTGCTGGCGCGTCTGCGTGAAGAAGGCATCCCGTTCATTTCGGTGCTGACCGACCCGGTTTATGGCGGCGTTTCTGCTTCGCTGGCTATGCTCGGCGACGTGATCGTTGGCGAGCCCAAGGCGCTGATCGGCTTCGCCGGCCCGCGCGTAATCGAGCAGACCGTGCGCGAGAAGCTGCCGGAAGGCTTCCAGCGCAGCGAGTTCCTGCTGGAGCACGGTGCCATCGACCTGATCATCTCCCGTCCTGAACTGCGTCCACGTCTGGCCCGTCTGCTGGCGCAGATGACCGGTCAGCCAACGCCTGCCCAGGCCCTGGTGCAGGAAGTGGCGGCCGTCGCCTGATGAGTCAGCGCACCCTCGGCGAATGGCTCGCCTATCTCGAGCAGTTGCACCCTTCAGCCATCGACATGGGTCTGGAGCGTTCGCAGCAGGTGGCGCAGCGGCTCGGGCTGGGCAAGCTGGCGCCGCGGGTAGTGACGGTTACCGGCACCAACGGCAAGGGCTCGACCTGTGCCTTTGTCGCAGCGTTGCTCAAGGCCCAGGGTCTGCGCGTTGGCGTGTACAGCTCGCCGCACCTGCTGCGCTACAACGAGCGGGTGCGCATCGATGGCGTCGATGCCAGCGATGAGCGCCTGTGCGAGGCGTTTGTCGCCGTCGAGGCTGCACGCGGTGACACCTCCTTGACCTATTTCGAGATGGGCACCCTGGCGGCGTTCTGGCTGTTCGAGCGGTCGGCGCTGGATGCCGTGGTGCTTGAAGTCGGCCTCGGTGGGCGGCTGGATACCGTCAATCTTGTCGATGCCGATCTGGCGCTGGTCACCAGTATCGGCGTCGATCACGTCGAATACCTGGGCGACACGCGAGAGTCGGTGGCGTTCGAGAAGGCGGGCATCTTCCGTCCGGGCAAACCGGCCCTGTGTGGTGATCTCGAGCCGCCGCAGCCGTTGCTGGATAAAGCCCGCGAGCTGGACTGCCCGTTGTTCCTGCGCAGCCGCGATTTTGACCTGAGCCTGGCTGCCGATAGCTGGCACTGGCGGGGGCGGACCCTGGATGGCGCGGCGGTCGAGCTGCATGACCTGCCGTTGCTCGATCTGCCTATGGAAAACGCCGCGCTCGCGTTGCAGGCCTATCTGCTGATGGGGCTGGAGTGGGACGCGGCGCAGGTACGTCAGGCACTGCTGGATACGCGCATGACCGGTCGCCTCGACCGGCGTTCGCTGACTTGGCAGGGTACACCTGTCGAGGTCCTGCTGGATGTCGGCCACAACCCGCATGCGGCCGAGTACCTGGCACGACGGCTGGCTGCCAGGCCACCACTGGGCAAACGCCTGGCGGTGTTCGGCCTGCTCGCCGACAAGGACCTCGACGGCGTGCTCGCGCCGCTGCAGGGGCTGTTCGACAGCTGGGCCGTGGCACCGCTCGACACCCCGCGCAGTCGCCCGGCTGGCGAGCTTGCGCAGGCCTTGACGAACCTTGGTCAGTCGGTGAAGTCTTACCCCAGCGTCGAGGCCGCTTTGCAGGGCCAGTGCGCACACGCGACCGGCGATGATCAGATCGTGCTGTTCGGTTCGTTTTTCTGTGTTGCCCAGGCCTTGCAATGGCTTGCGCAGCAGGCTCCTGAGGGCGGAGTAAATGGCAGTGCTGGATAAGGGAATGAAACAGCGCATGGTCGGTGCGTTGGTGCTGGTTGCACTGGCGGTGATCTTCTTGCCGATGCTGTTCACCCGCGAAGACGAGATGCGCCAGGTCCGGGTCGATGCGCCCGAGGCCCCGGCTATGCCGAGCTTGCCGCAGGTGCAGGTCGAGACGATCCAGGTGCCCGAGCAGCAGCCGATTGTCGAGCAGCCACCGGTGGTGGTCGATGAGTCGACCGCGCCACCGTCCACGCCGAGCCAGCCGATCAGTGCTGCACCGTCGCCAGCGCCGGTAACTGCGCCAGCGCCTGCGCCGAAGGTCGAGAACCGTGCGCCGGTCACCGCGCCAGCCACCGCCAGCGCCGCCGTCACCAAGCCTGCCGCCGCGTCCAAGATCGATAGCAATGGTCTGCCGGTCAGTTGGTCGATCCAGTTGGCCAGTCTGTCCAACCGGGCCGGTGCCGACAACTTGCAAAAGACCCTGCGCAGCCAGGGTTACAACGCCTACATTCGCTCCGCCGATGGCATGAACCGGGTCTACGTCGGGCCGTTGATCGAGCGCGCCGAGGCCGAGCGCCTGCGTGATGTGATCAACCGCCAGCAGAAGCTCAAGGGCTTTGTCACCCGCTTCCAGCCCGAGCGCAACTGAGTCCGGAATGTCGCTTTGCCAGCGTCGCCAGCGCTGGTGAAGCAACACCCTGACATTCCGCTTACTCCCAGCCCGTTGCTCTGGTAAAATGCGCCGCCTCAAACGTATGCAGGCGGCACCGTGGCATTTACCTGGGTTGATTGGGCGATCATCGCTGTTATCGCCGTCTCCACATTGATCAGTTTGACACGCGGCTTCGTCAAGGAAGCCCTGTCGCTGGTCATCTGGATTACCGCGGGTGCGGTTGCCTGGATGTTCGGCGGCTCGTTGGCGCAGTACCTGGAAAGCTACATCCAGACGCCTTCGGCACGGGTCATCGCCGGCTGTACCATTCTTTTTGTCGCCACGCTGATTGTCGGGGCGATGCTCAATTTCCTGATAGGCGAGCTGATCCGCGTGACCGGGCTGTCCGGCACCGATCGCTTTCTGGGCATGGCCTTCGGCGCCGCCCGTGGAGCCCTTTTGGTTGTCGTGGCAGTCGGTCTGCTCAGCCTTGGCCCTGTACAACAGGACCCATGGTGGCAAGAGTCGCGCCTGATACCTCAATTTCTATTGGTCGCTGACTGGTCGAAAAACCTTATCCTGGGTTTCACCAGCCAGTGGATGTCCAGTGGGATCAGCGCACCTGCTGATCTTCCGTTCAAGGAACAGTTGCTGGGGCCATCGCGGCCTTGAGCGCTATTCACTCAAGTTTCATCAAAGTAGGGGTTGCGTCGCATGTGTGGCATCACCGGTATTGTCGGTAAGTCGAACGTCAATCAGGCGCTGTATGATGCGCTTACGGTCCTCCAGCACCGCGGCCAGGATGCTGCCGGTATCGTCACCAGCCATGACGGCCGGTTATTCCTGCGCAAGGACAATGGCCTGGTGCGCGACGTATTCCAGCAGCGGCACATGCAGCGCCTGGTCGGCCACATGGGCATTGGCCACGTGCGCTACCCGACTGCGGGCAGCTCGACCTCGGCCGAGGCCCAGCCGTTCTACGTCAACTCGCCGTACGGCATCACCTTGGCCCACAACGGCAACTTGACCAATGTCGAGCAGTTGGCCAAGGAGATCTACGAGTCCGATCTGCGCCACGTCAACACCAATTCCGATTCGGAAGTGCTGCTCAACGTGTTCGCCCACGAGCTGGCCGTGCGCGGCAAGCTGCAGCCTACCGAAGAAGACGTCTTCGCGGCGGTCTCCCACGTGCACAGCCGCTGTGTTGGTGGTTACGCGGTAGTAGCGATGATCACCGGCTACGGCATCGTCGGCTTCCGTGACCCCAACGGCATTCGCCCGGTGGTGTTCGGCCAGCGTCACACCGACGAGGGCGTGGAGTACATGATCGCCTCCGAAAGCGTCGCTCTCGACGTGCTCGGCTTCACCCTGATCCGTGACCTGGCACCGGGCGAAGCGGTGTACATCACCGAGGAAGGCCAGCTGCATACCAAGCAGTGCGCGCATAACCCAATGCTCAAGCCGTGCATCTTCGAGCACGTCTACCTGGCGCGTCCTGACTCGATCATGGATGGCGTCTCGGTGTACAAGGCGCGGCTGCGCATGGGCGAGAAACTCGCCGACAAGATCATGCGCGAGCGTCCTGAGCATGACATCGACGTGGTTATCCCGATTCCGGACACCAGCCGTACCGCGGCGCTGGAGCTGGCCAATCGTCTGGGCGTGAAGTTCCGCGAAGGCTTCGTCAAGAACCGCTACATCGGCCGTACCTTCATCATGCCCGGCCAGGCCGCGCGCAAGAAGTCGGTGCGCCAGAAGCTCAACGCCATCGAGCTGGAATTCCGCGGCAAGAACGTGATGCTCGTCGACGACTCGATCGTGCGCGGTACCACCTGCAAGCAGATCATCCAGATGGCCCGCGAGGCCGGCGCGAAAAACGTCTACTTCTGTTCCGCTGCCCCGGCAGTGCGTTACCCCAACGTCTACGGCATCGACATGCCGAGTGTCCACGAACTGATCGCCCACAACCGTACCACCGATCAGGTGGCCGAGTTGATCGGCGCCGACTGGCTGATCTATCAGGACTTGCCAGACCTGATCGATTCGGTCGGTGGCGGCAAGATCAAGATCGAGCATTTCGACTGCGCAGTGTTCGACGGTGAATACGTCACCGGCGACATCGACGACGCCTACCTGGACCGTATCGAGCAAAATCGCAACGATGCGGCGAAGGTCAAGACTCAGGCTGTCAGCGCGATCATCGACCTCTACAACAACTGATTGGGAGTGACGGCATGACGGATCAATGGGATGCCGGGCGACTGGACAGCGACCTTGAGGGTGTCGCTTTCGACACCCTGGCGGTGCGCGCCGGTCAATACCGCACGCCGGAGGCTGAGCACAGCGACGCGCTGTTCTTCACCTCCAGCTACGTGTTCCGCACGGCTGCCGATGCAGCTGCGCGGTTTGCCGGTGAAACACCGGGCAACGTCTATTCGCGCTATACCAACCCGACCGTGCGCGCCTTTGAAGAGCGTCTGGCGGCCCTGGAAGGCGCCGAACAGGCAGTCGGCACCTCTACTGGCATGTCGGCGATCCTGTCGACGGTGATGGCGCTGTGCAGCGCCGGTGATCATGTGCTGGTCTCGCAAAGCGTGTTCGGCTCGACCATCAGCCTGTTCGAGAAGTACTTCAAACGCTTTGGCGTCGAGGTGGACTACGTGCCACTGGCCGAGCTCAGCGGTTGGGAGCAGGGCATCAAGGCCAACACCAAGCTGCTGTTCGTCGAGTCGCCGTCCAATCCGCTGGCCGAGCTTGTCGATATTGCCGCGCTGGCCGAGATCGCCCATGCCCGCGGCGCGCTGCTGGTGGTCGACAACTGCTTCAGCACCCCAGCGCTGCAGCAACCGCTGAAGCTGGGTGCCGACATCGTCGTGCATTCGGCAACCAAGTTCATCGATGGCCAAGGCCGTTGCATGGGCGGTGCGGTGGCCGGGCGTAGTGAGCAGATGAAGGAAGTAGTGGGCTTTCTGCGTACCGCAGGGCCTACCCTCAGCCCGTTCAACGCCTGGATCTTCCTCAAAGGCCTGGAGACGCTCAAGCTGCGTATGCGCGCCCATTGCGAGAGTGCCAAGGCGCTGGCGCAGTGGCTTGAGCAGCAGGATGGGGTAGAGAAAGTCCACTACGCTGGCCTCGCCAGCCACCCGCAGCACGAACTGGCCAAACGGCAGATGAGTGACTTCGGTGCGGTGGTGAGCTTTGAGGTCAGAGGCGGCAAAGACGGCGCCTGGCGCTTCATCGATGCCACCCGTTTGCTCTCGATCACGGCCAACCTGGGTGACAGCAAGACCACCATCACCCACCCGGCGACCACTTCCCACGGCCGTCTGTCGCCGCAGGAGCGTGAGGCGGCGGGTATCCGTGACAGCCTGATCCGCATTGCGGTTGGCCTGGAAGACGTTGCTGACCTGCAAGCCGACCTGGCGCGTGGGCTGGCAGCGCTGTGATCGACTGGAAGGGCGGCGAGCCCGATCATAACGGTCGGGTCGCCCTGGTTACCGGTGCCGCCCGCGGCATCGGCCTGGGCATTGCCGCCTGGCTGATCTGTGAGGGCTGGCAAGTGGTCCTCAGCGACCTTGACCGCCCGCGCGGTGCCAAGGTGGCCAAGGCCCTGGGCGACAATGCCTGGTTCATCACCATGGACGTTGCCGATGAAGCCCAGGTCAGTGCCGGGGTGTCCGAGGTGCTTGGCCAATTTGGTCGCCTCGATGCGCTGGTGTGCAACGCCGCCATCGCCAACCCGCACAACCATACCCTCGAGAGTTTGAGCCTGAGCCAGTGGAACCGGGTGCTGGCGGTCAATCTGAATGGCCCGATGCTGCTGGCCAAGCACTGTGCGCCGTATCTACGTGCCCATGGCGGCGCCATCGTCAACTTGACCTCGACCCGTGCACGCCAATCCGAGCCTGATACCGAGGCTTATGCGGCGAGCAAGGGCGGGCTGCTGGCGCTGACCCACGCCCTGGCCATGAGCCTGGGCCCGGAGATTCGCGTCAATGCGGTGAGCCCGGGCTGGATCGACGCACGTGACCCGTCCCAGCGCAGGGCTGAGCCGTTGACCGATGCCGACCACGCCCAGCATCCGACCGGCAGGGTAGGGACAGTGGAAGACGTCGCGGCGCTGGTGGCGTGGTTACTGTCGCGTCAGGCCGGGTTCGTTACCGGCCAGGAATTTGTAGTGGACGGCGGCATGAGCCGGAAGATGATCTATACCTGATCCGTTTTGCCCTTTTTGAAAAAAAATTCAATGGGGGTATTGACTTAGCATCGGTACCTGCGTAAATTTCGCGGCCTCAGCGAAGTAAACGTAACAAGCAAGACTAGGTAGAACTAGGCAACACTTGAAGCGAATATGGGTGATTAGCTCAGCCGGGAGAGCATCTGCCTTACAAGCAGAGGGTCGGCGGTTCGATCCCGTCATCACCCACCACTTTCTGAGATGTTCCTGACTGGTCAGCTTCGCAAGAAGCAAATCGGTAGAGAGGAACCGGACGCAAGTCCACTATGCGCAGCGGTAGTTCAGTCGGTTAGAATACCGGCCTGTCACGCCGGGGGTCGCGGGTTCGAGTCCCGTCCGCTGCGCCACTTTTCTCCAGATGGGTGCTTGTCACCGGTCTGAGGTTCAAAGGCCAAGCCTTTGTGCCAGACCCAGTTTCAATCGGGCGCAAGCCTGAACGATACGCAGCGGTAGTTCAGTCGGTTAGAATACCGGCCTGTCACGCCGGGGGTCGCGGGTTCGAGTCCCGTCCGCTGCGCCATCTTCGCCTCGAGGCCCTTTGAACGCCTCGAAGCAACACAAAAGAAGCGATCACGTTATCGCTTTTTTTGTGCCTGAACCGCCAGCACAGGTTGCTGTAGGTCAGATCCCAGTTTCAAACAGGCGCAAGCCTGAATGATACGCAGCGGTAGTTCAGTCGGTTAGAATACCGGCCTGTCACGCCGGGGGTCGCGGGTTCGAGTCCCGTCCGCTGCGCCATCTTCGCTTCGAGGCCCCTTGAACGCCTTGAAGCACACAGAGAAAGCGACCTTCGGGTCGCTTTTTTTGTTTCCAGCAGTTATCCCTCTTCATCGACGGTATCCACTCAGCGATAGAAGTGTGACGCTTGCTCAGGCGTGCCTGCGTGCTGAAGCATGCCGACGCTCCTCGTGACTACGACGCACACGACTAAGCTAATTCTAAAAAAGTATTTATTTTGCTTTTTTAAGATCGTTTAGCTTTAACCCAACCCCAACGCCTTGCTGTCCAGTCAGGCGTTGTCCAGGCGTCGGGCTGAAGCAATATCCCACTGACGCCCGCTTTTTTTTCGTCAGCCTGTGAGCCGGTTTTGGCCCAGCTGATCTGTCGGGAGTCGTCGTGACAGTCATCCAATCGCCGCTGGCGCCAGTGTATGAGTCAGAGCTTGATCTCAATGTTTCTGAGCAGGACGACGGCGACGTGGTGCTTGAACTTCGCTCGGTGACCAAGCGCTACTTGCGTGGCAAGGGCACGCCATCGCTGCCTGCGGTAAATGACGTCAGTCTCAAGGTGCGCCGCGGTGAGGTCCTGTGCCTGATGGGCACCTCTGGCAGCGGTAAATCGACCCTGCTGCGTCACATCAACCGTCTGATCAAGCCGAGCCAAGGTGAAGTGCTCATCGACGGCCAGGCCCTCAGTGGCTTGAGCAACAGCGCGCTGAGGGTACTCAGGTCACGGCGCATCGGCATGGTGTTCCAGCACTTTGGTCTCCTGCCCCATCGCACCGTGCTCGACAATGTCGCATTGCCGCTGGAGTTGAGCGGTGAAGCCGAGGGCGCTCGGCACGCGGCAGCTGCCGTGCAGCTCAAAGCGGTCGGGCTTGAGGGCTGGGGCGAGCATTATCCGCATGAGCTTTCCGGAGGTATGCAACAGCGGGTTGGTCTGGCCAGGGCGCTGGTGTCGGAGCCGGACATCCTGTTGATGGACGAGCCGTTCAGCGCGTTGGACCCGACTATTCGCCGAGACCTGCAGCTGCACTTTATGAGCCTGGTCCGTGAGCGTGGCATCACCACCTTGCTGGTGACCCATGATCCTGCTGAGGCGTTGCGACTGGCCGACCGTATAGCAGTCATGCGCGGCGGGCGACTGGTGCAATTGGCCGCACCGCAGACGTTGCTCGAGCAGCCGGCTGACAGCGAAGTGGCGGATTTCTTCCGCGACTGCCAGCCCGCTTCTACCCCGCCGGCTGCGGCGAGCAGGTCAACCCAGACCGCCTTGCCAGCAGAGCGCCGGGCGCAGCCGGGCAGCACCGCCTTGCCTTGGTGGCAAGCAGCGCTGCTGGGGCCAGCCGCGTTAGCGGCGCGAGGCAAAGGCGCAGCCTTCTGGGGCACGTTTGGGGTCGAGCTAGCCGCGCTGGTCGGGCTGGCACAGTCGGCTGCCGGGTGGCTGAGCATTCTCGCGCTGCTGGCACTGCTGGCAAGCCGCCTGACTGCGGTCAGGCTGAGCCGTCATGCGGGTGCAAGCGAAGGTACTGGCTGGCTACTGCCGCTGGCCTTGGTGGTTGTCTGCCAGGCGCTGGTGCTATGGCGTGTGGCCGCACCAGAGCCAAGCCACGCGTTGCTGCAGTTTCCGGTCAACCGCCAGTTGCTGCTGGTAACCGCACAAGCGATCGACGACTTTATCGGTTGGTCGCAGGTCACCTTTGAGGGTGCATTCGTTGGTGTGATCGTGGCCGTGCGCACGGTGATCGAGGGTGTCGAAAACCTGTTGGGCTGGTTGCCATGGCCGGTTGCGGCACTGACGCTGGTGTACCTTGCCTGGCGCTCGGCTGGCTGGGGGCTGGCGTTCACCAGCGCCGCCGCCTTGGCGTATATCGGCGTGTTCGGCTTCTGGGACCACACCATTGCCACGCTGGCGCTGGTCGGCTCCTCGGTGCTGATTGCCCTGGTCATCGGCGTCCCCAGCGGGATCTTGTTGGCTAAACGGCCACTGCTGCGGCGGCTGATGACACCGTTGCTGGATGTCATGCAGACCTTGCCGACGTTTGTCTATCTGATCCCTGCCGTGGCGTTTTTTTCGGTCGGCAAGACGCCTGCGGTGATTGCTACTGTGATTTTTGCGCTGGCGCCGATGATTCGCCTGACCTCGCTGGGCATTCAGGAAGTACCCAAGGATGCCCTCGAAGCCGCCGTCGCCCATGGCGCCAGCCCCTGGCAGACGCTGTGCAAGGTGGAGCTGCCGCTGGCTCGGCGTTCGCTGCTGCTGGGGATAAATCAAACCATTGTCATGAGCCTGTCGATGGTGGTGGTCGCTGCCTTGATCGGCGCCGGCGGCCTGGGTTACGACGTCATGACTGCGCTGCGCAACATCAAAGGCGGCGAGGGCGTGCTTGCGGGTATCGCGATTGTCGTGTGCGCGCTGATCCCTGATCGGATCATTCAATCGAGCCTGCGCAAGCAAGGCCAACTCTACCAGTGAAAGTGAGACTTACCGTGAACCCATCTTTATCGCGTAGCCTCGGCGCGCTGGCTGTACTGGCCGCCGTTATCGGTTCGAACACGGCGTTGGCCAAGGACAAGATCGTCATTGGCGAACAGAACTGGACTGGCGCAGTCGCCATCCAGTACATCCTCGGTGAAGTGCTGCAGAGCCGCCTCGACGCCGACGTCTCCTACCTGGCGGGGGACGTCCCGGTGCTGCTCAGTGCAGCGTCGAAAGGCGATGGTTCGGTAGACGTGCTGACCGACATCTGGATGCCCAACCAATCCGCTGCCTGGGCGAAATATGTCAGCGGTGCCAACCCTTCGCTGTTTCCGAACAAACAACCGTACACCGGCGAGCAAGGCTTTTACATTCCCGGCTATCTGCAGGACAAATACGGGGTGAAATCCGTGTATGACCTGAAGAAGCCGGAAGTCGCCGAGCTCTTCCAGCCACCGGGCGGCGGCAAGGCCCAGTTGCTGGTCGGGCCAGCGGGCTGGGAGTCAACCTACATCGGTGAGATCAAGGCCAAGGATTACCAGTTTGCCGATAAATTCGAGTCGATCTCCACCGAGGCAGCGGTCACCTATTCCAGGCTGGCGGCAGCTTACAAAGCAGGGCGAGGCGTGGTGTTCTATGCCTATACCCCGGACTGGAT
Organism: Pseudomonas sp. NPDC088322; assembly: GCF_044740745.1. Lineage (NCBI taxonomy): Bacteria > Pseudomonadati > Pseudomonadota > Gammaproteobacteria > Pseudomonadales > Pseudomonadaceae > Pseudomonas > Pseudomonas sp. NPDC088322. The sequence continues at coordinate 350,504 of NZ_JBIURK010000004.1, forward strand.
ATTCTCCGCCTTCGACCTGCGCCGATTGCAGGAGCCGGCATTCGATGGGTATGCCCAGGACAACAAGAAGGGGGATCCGTTGTACAAGGCTGACGGCTGCTGGAAGTTCATCAGCCCTACAGTTGACCCTGACTGGCTCAACAAAAGCCAGATCACTTGCGCGTACCCGGATGCCAAGGTTTACGTGTTGTCGTCGGTCGCCCTGCAAAAGCGTGCACCGAAAATTGCCGCGTTTCTGCAAAACGTCGCTATTGAACCTGCGCAGCTCAATGACCTGATCCTCAAGATCGAAAAGGAAAAGCAGCCGGCTGAAATTGCAGCCAAGGCGTGGGTCAAGGCTAACCCTGCCATCATTGCTCGTTGGCTGGGCGAGCCTCAACAGACCGTGAGTGCCAACCAATGAGTGCAGCCACTGTTCGTTTGTTGGATGGCGGCATGGGCCGTGAGCTGCAGCGCATCGGCGCACCGTTCAGGCAGCCGGAGTGGTCGGCGCTGGCATTGATTGAAGCGCCCGAGTTCGTGCTGCAGGCGCATCGCTCGTTCATCGCCGCTGGCGCCAGGATCATCAGCACCAACAGCTATGCCGTGGTGCCGTTTCACCTCGGTGAGGAGCGCTTTGCCGAGCATGCTCAGACGTTGGCCGAGAGGGCAGGGCGCCTTGCCCGCGAGGCTGCCGATGAGTCTCCCGCGCCAGTCACGGTGGCTGGCTCATTGCCGCCGGCGCTGGGATCTTACCGCCCGGATTTGTTCGATCATGCACGCAGTGTCGCCATTCACCGGCAACTGATTGCTGGCTTGCGCGAGCGGGTTGATGTCTGGCTGGCGGAAACACAAAGCTCTGTCGCCGAAGCTCGCGCCGTGGCCGAGGCGCTGGGTGCGCAGCCGAAGCCACTGTGGTTGTCCTTTACCTTGCTGGACGAGGTCGCCGGGGCCCCGCGCTTGCGCTCAGGTGAGGCGGTGGCTGAGGCCGTGCGTGTGGCGGCGGAGCTGGGCGCGGCCGTGGTGTTGTTCAACTGCAGCCAGCCAGAGGTGATGGCTGCGGCATTGCATGAAGCGCGCGTGGTCATCCAGCGCCTCGGTCAGGCCATCGAGCTTGGGGTGTATGCCAATGCGTTTCCTCCAGTCAGCGCGGCGGCCAAGGCCAATAGTACCTTGCTCGAGATTCGTGATGATCTGACCCCTCAGGCATATCTGCGGTGGGCAAGTAGCTGGGTGGCCGCTGGCGCCAGTATCGTTGGCGGTTGCTGCGGGATCGGGCCGGAGCACATCGAGCGGTTGCACACACACCTGTCGGCAGGGTGACCGCGTCTTGCTATCTTGCTCACAGCGCCCCTATCACCGTGTTGAGGCAGCCCAGCTTTAGCCAAAGCTGACAGCCTCTTCACAGATCAACGGTTTAAGTCAGCGGGTATGTGTTGCACAATAGGCGCTATTCGACCAATCCGGTATTCATGATGTCCAGATCATCCGTCTTCGGTGCGCTCGGGCTGGCCCTTGTGCTGGCGGGCGTATCCGGTTGCTCCTCGAAAAAACCTGCGGTCTACGAGCACGAGAACTTCGATGACTCGGGCACCTACTCGCGCAGCTTCCCGGTCAGCGACGCCGGCTCCTGCGAAGCGGCCCGGCGCGCGTTGCTCAGCCAGGGCTATATCATCACCAGCACGGGCGACAACCAGATCGCCGGCAACAAGAGCTTTCAGCAGAACAGCGACAACCATCTGCAGATCAGCTTCAGCGTCACCTGTGCGCCCGACAGCAGCGATGACCAGCGTTCGACGATGTTCGCCAACGCCCTGCAGGATCGCTACGCGCTGAAAAAGTCCAATACCTCGGCCAGCCTTGGCGTAGGCATTCTTGGCTCGGTGTCGATGCCAATCGGTTCGAGCGATGATTCGATGGTCAAGGTGGCCAGCGAGACGGTCACGGCGCCGCAGTTCTACGAGCGTTATTTCGCGCTGGTCGAGAGCTTCCTGCCCAAGCCCAAACCGAAGAAGGTGAAAAAAGCCGAAGCCAAGGTCGAGGCGCCGAAGGCTGAACAGCCAGCGCCAGATCTGGGCCTGCCGGAGCAAGCGCCAGCGCCGGCTGCATTGGCTCCGGCTGCAGCGGTCGCGCCGGCAGCGGCCCCAGCGGCTCCCGAAGCACCTGTAGTCGCCCCAGCGGCCGTTGCTCCCGTCAGCGAGGCACCTGCCGCGCCGCTGGTAGACGACAGCCGCAGCTCGCAGCCGATCGCGCCACCCAACGAGGCTTCGCCGATCCAGGTGCAGCAGGAGGCTCCGGCCAGCGAGGCTGCTCCAGCCTCGATGTAAATGGCCTCTGCAAGGCCTCGATCGGCCTTGCAGTTTGTTGTTACAGCTTGCCAGGCTAATCCTTCGAACCCCTGCTACGTTTATCACTCATAAGCTTGTCATCAATGCGTCATGCGCCCGCTTTAGCGTGGCGACATGAGCCAACATCATGAGTGAAGAGGAAGCAGGGCGATGGACGACTATCAGGAAGAGCTGCTCGAATATCAGGCCTATGAACTGGACGCCCCCGAACCAGACGACGCCACCGAGCTCTAACCGGTGCGCCGTTGATTACGCCGGAACTCCCCCGGCGTAAGCCCGGTCCAGCGCTTGAACGCACGTTGAAAGGCTTCTGCTGAAGCAAACCCCAACAGATAGGCAATCTCGCCGAAGGCTAGCTCCGTGTCGCGGATGTAGGTCTCGGCCAGATCCTGGCGGGTGTCGTTTAGCAGGCTGCGAAAGCGCGTGCCTTCTTCGGCAAGCTTGCGGCGCAGGGTCCAGGTCGGCAATTGCAAATGGCGGGCGACTTCCTCCAGGTCAGGCTCGCGCCCGCCGTTAAGCAGCGGCCCGAGCAGATGCGTGATGCGCTCGCCAAGGCTGCGTACACGGGTGTGCTGTGCGAGCTCCACTTCACAGAGCTGGAGCAGCTGCTGCCAGGTGCTGGGGCAGTGCTGTGGGTTGGCCTGCTCAAGCGTGGCCCGGCTCAGGCGCAGCTGATTACCTTCGGCCGCGAAGTGTATCGGCGTGGCACAAAGTGCCTGATAGCCCGCTGCGTAGCTTGGCGCTGCAAATTCGATCTCCATTCGCTCTGCCTGCACCGGCTGCCCCGCCAGTTGGCCTAACTGCGCAAGCCAGCCCGACAGCAGCGAGTCGACCACGAAACGGTTGTAGTCGTTGTAGGGGCTGATCGAATAGAAGCGCAGCCAGGCGCCCTGCGTGTCTTCGACAAACACCGAGCTGCCGCGGTAGTTGGCAGCATAGAGCGGCTCAAAGCGCAGCAAGGTGCGGGCAGCTTCGCCGAGCGTCGGTGCTTGAGCTGCGGTGACTCCGGCCAAACCTGTCTGTGCCAGCCGGCTCAGGCAGCCCATGCGCAGGCCCAATGCCGGCTCGCCGCTGAGCTGGATTGCTGCATGGCCCAGGTGCATGTAGCGCGGTATCGACAAGCGCGCGCCGGGCTGGGCGAGGCGGCTGCTGGTCAGGCCGTAACGCTCGAGCAACGGCGTAGGGTCATGCCCCAGCTGTTGCAGGGCCTCGGCCAGAGGCTGGACGAACCCTACAGTCAATTCACCGAGGCGCACACGCGGCCTGGGCATGGCCTTACAACCACACGTTTAGCAGGCGGGCGCCATGCAGCGAGGTGCCGGCCAACTGGCCGCCAGCGTGGTTGGCAAAGCCTTGACCGTCAGCGCCAAGTTCCCAGAATTGGCCACGCATGAACACGCTGATGCTGGTCAGGCCGGGATTGGCGGCCAGGGTCAGTTGCCGCCAGGCCTGTTGTTCGCTGACTTGACCACGTTGCAGTGGCAGCTCGGCGGCGGCAACCTGATGGCGATTACCGCGCCAGGGTGCGTCCCAGCTGTGCTTGCCACTGAGAAATACCGGGTTGGCGATCAGCTGTGCGGACTGCTGCGCCAGCTGCTGATAATTTTCCGGGTACCAGCTGTCACTGCCGATCAACACGCCAAGGCGTCCAGCTGGGGTCGAAACGACGTGCAGGGGCTGCTCGCGACCGTCTTGCCCGCGACCGTCCTGAATGTACCGGCGTACTTCGCTGTCGGCAAACTGCTGGCGTTGCGGCTGACCGAGCACACTGCCATCGCCGGCGAATACCAAGCTGCTGTTGAACAGTGGGCCGCTGCCGGCGTGCAGCACGCCGTTCTCCACATAGGGCGCGGGCAAGACAATCGAGCCGGCCACCAGGGTCACGCCAAATTCCTTTGCCAGGCCGCTGAACAGGGCCTGATAGTCGGCGGCCATCTGCGCCGCCTTCATGCGCAGATGCGCATCGGCGCGGCGGTCGTCCCCGGTCGCCCAAAGCATTGCCAGGCCGTAGCGCAGCGGGTTACTCAGCTCAAGCCATTGCTCGGCCTCGCGCCGCTGGGTCACTTGATACAGCTCGTTTTTTTCACCGCGCGCCCACAGCCAGGTGCCGATGTGCTCAGGCAATACCACCACCGTGCGCGCATTCACCAGCCCCTGCTCCCGGGCCTGCTCAAGGTAGGCGGCAAGCTTGAGTCGCAGCCGTTGCAGGTTTTGATAGTCGCTGGGGTAGAGCAGCGGCTCGATGCCGAGCAGGTTGCCGCGCTCGCCAGGGCTACCCTGATTGAGCGCCAGCTCGATACGCAGGTCAGACAGGTAGTGGCCTTCAGGGCGCTGTTGCGTCCAGAAACCATAGCCACACAACGCGGCGATCATTACCAGCGCCAGGGCGCTTGCGAGAAGTTTGCGCATGAACCGCTGCGGCACCATCGAATGTAAGGAGCCCTAGGGTAGACCTGCTGTGCAGCAGGATCAATAAGTTGTCAGTTTCGATCATTGAGCCGGTTCAAACGGCTGTTTAATGTCAATGGCAGATAACCGACGGGCCCCGCACCCCAGCGAGGCGCCCGCATCCCGTGATTTTGCCCATGTGGAGTTGCTCCATGGCTTACCCGAACCTGCTGGCCCCGCTTGACCTTGGCTTCACCACTTTGCGCAACCGTACCCTGATGGGCTCCATGCACACTGGCCTGGAAGAGCGCCCAGGCGGCTTCGAGCGCATGGCAGTGTACTTCGCCGAGCGAGCACGCGGTGGTGTCGGCCTGATGGTCACGGGTGGCATTGCGCCAAACGATGAGGGTGGCGTGTACTCCGGCGCTGCCAAGCTGAGCACCGCTGAAGAAGCCGACCAGCACCGTATCGTCACCGAGGCGGTGCACGCCGCTGGGGGCAAGATCTGCCTGCAGATCCTCCACGCCGGCCGTTACGCCTACAGCCCGCGCCAGGTGGCGCCGAGCGCGATTCAGGCGCCGATCAACCCGTTCAAGCCCAAGGAGCTGGACGAAGCCGGCATCGAGAAGCAGATCGCCGACTTCGTCAACTGTGCCGAACTGGCCCAGCGCGCGGGATATGACGGCGTCGAGATCATGGGATCGGAAGGCTACTTCATCAACCAGTTCCTCGCCGCTCACACCAACCACCGCACCGATCGCTGGGGTGGCAGCTACGCCAACCGCATGCGCCTGGCGGTCGAAATCGTCACCCGCGTGCGTGCGGCGGTGGGGCCGAACTTCATCATCATCTTCCGCCTGTCGATGCTCGACCTGATCGAAGGTGGCAGCGATTGGCAAGAGATCCTGCAGCTGGCCAAGGCCATCGAGCAGGCCGGGGCAACGCTGATCAATACCGGCATCGGCTGGCACGAAGCGCGCATTCCGACCATCGCCACCAAAGTACCGCGGGCGGCCTTCAGCAAGGTCACGGCCAAGCTGCGTGGGCACGTCAACATCCCATTGATCACCACCAACCGCATCAATACACCCGAAGTTGCCGAGGCCGTGCTGGCTGCCGGCGATGCCGACATGGTGTCGATGGCCCGGCCATTCCTGGCCGATCCAGAGTTCGTCAACAAGGCCGCAGCCGATCAGGCCGAGCAGATCAATACCTGCATCGGCTGCAACCAGGCCTGCCTTGATCACACCTTTGGCGGCAAGTTGACCAGTTGCCTGGTCAATCCGCGCGCCTGCCATGAAACCGAACTGAATTACCTGCCGGTGTCCCAGGCCAAGCGTATCGCGGTAGTGGGTGCTGGCCCGGCTGGCCTGGCTGCGGCGACTGTGGCCGGCGAGCGCGGCCATCAGGTCACCCTGTTTGACGCCGCTGGCGAAATCGGTGGCCAGTTCAACGTGGCCAAGCGCGTGCCGGGCAAGGAAGAGTTCTCCGAAACCCTGCGCTATTTCCGTAACAAGCTTCAGCTCACGGGCGTGGACGTGCGCCTGAATAGCCGAGTCAGCGCCGAGCAGCTGATTGCCGGCGGTTATGACGAGATCATCCTGGCCACCGGGATTGTCCCGCGCAACCCGGCTATCCCCGGCATCGAGCACGCCAAGGTGCTGAATTATCTGGATGTACTGTTGCAGCGCAAACCGGTCGGCCAGCGGGTTGCGGTGATCGGCGCGGGCGGCATCGGCTTTGATGTCTCCGAGTACCTGGTGCACCAGGGCGTGGCTACCAGCCTGGATCGCGACGCGTTCTGGAAAGAGTGGGGCATCGACACTGCGCTCGAAGCGCGTGGTGGCGTGGCCGGGATCAAGCCCGAGCCGCATGCGCCGGCGCGGCAGGTGTACCTTTTGCAGCGCAAGAAGACCAAGGTCGGCGACGGTCTGGGCAAGACTACCGGCTGGATTCACCGCACTGGCCTGAAAAACAAGCAGGTACAGATGCTCAACAGTGTCGAATACCTGCAGATCGACGACGCTGGTTTGCATGTACGCATTGCTGATGGCGAGCCGCAGTTGCTGGCAGTGGACAACGTGGTGATCTGTGCAGGCCAGGATCCACTGCGCGAACTGCAGGACGGGCTGGTCGCAGCGGGGCAGTCGGTGCACCTGATCGGCGGCGCTGATGTGGCCGCCGAGCTGGATGCCAAGCGCGCCATCAACCAAGGTTCGCGCTTGGCCGCCGAGCTGTAACGGCATGGGGTGGGGCTGCAGCGCGGCCCCGGCCCAAGCTGGTAGACTCGGCCGATGTCTGCCGAACTCTCCTGCCTGCCTCAGGCACCTCTACAACCGCTGTGCTTGCCCTGGACTCAGCGCGCTGAGGTCCAGCTCGCAGTGTTGCGTCTGGACCTGATCGACCCGCTGATCAGCGGCAACAAGTGGTTCAAGCTGCGCGACCATCTGGTCGAAGCCTGGCGGTGCAACGCGCCCGGCTTGATCAGCCTGGGCGGCAACCATTCCAACCATCTGCATGCACTGGCCGCTGCCGGCAAACGGTTTGGCTTTGCCACCGCCGGCCTGCTGCGTGGCCATGCGCAGGACACCCCGACCGTGCGCGACCTGCAAGCCTTGGGCATGCAACTGCACTGGCTCGGCTATGGCGGCTACCGGGCGCGACATGAGCCGCAGTTCTGGACTGAGTGGCAAGCACGCTACCCCGGCTGGCAGTGCATCGCCGAGGGCGGTGGCGGCATGGCCGGCGCACAGGGTTGCCGATTGATCGTCGAGCAGGCACGCGAGCAGCTGCCGCAGCTGGGTTGGGATGACTACGATGGCTGGTGGCTGGCCGTCGGTACCGGCACCACCCTGGCGGGGCTGGTGCTCGCTGAGGCCGGTGCGCGCCCGGTGCACGGCGCCCTTGCGGTGCCGGCTGACCACGGCGTGGCGGAAACGGTGGCAGCGTTGGCGGGAGAGCAGGGCTACCAATTGCATGACGCTTGCCGTGGCGGCTTTGCGCGCATGGATGATGAGTTGCTGGCGTTTATCGCCGACAGCGAACAGCACAGTGGCCTGCCGCTGGAGGCGGTGTACACCGGCAAGGCCCTGCTGGCGCTGCGCGATGAGGTCGAGGCGGGGCGCTTCAGGCCCGGCAGCCGCCTGCTGTTCGTGCACACAGGCGGGCTGCAGGGCCGACGCGGTTACTTGTAGGGCAGCATGCGCACCAGGGTGTTATCGCGCTTGATGTAGTGATGGTAAAGCCCGGCCAGTGCATGCAGGCCAATCAGCCAGTAGCCCCAGCCGCCAACCCGCTCATGCCAGCCCTTGATGAATTTGGCAAAGTCCGAATCAGGCCCGGTCAGCGCGGGCAGCTCGAAGCCGTAGAACGGGATTGGCTTGTCGGCGGCGCTGAGGATCAACCAGCCCGCCAGCGGCATGCCGATCATCAGCAGGTACAGCAGCAGGTGCACCAGGTGCGCCAGGCCAGTCTGCCATGCCGGCGGCTTGGGCGTGATCGGCGGCGTCGGGTTGATCAGGCGCATGGCCAGGCGTAGCCAGACCAGTACGAACACGGTCAGGCCGAACATGAAGTGCAGGTCTTTCATCAGGTTGCGTTCGGCGCTGTCCTTGGGGAACAGGCCACGCAGTTCGATCAGGGCGTAGACGCTTGCCAGCAACACCAGCATCAGCCAGTGCAGGGCAATCGAGATCCGCGCGTAATGCGCCGGCGGGTTGGATGAAACCATGGTCACTCCTCACTTATCAGGTCGAAAAGGCGCTCTTGCTGGCGCGTATCGCTAACTCTAATCGATGGCTGACAGATTTCTTTGCTACAGGTCGAAGGCTGCGCAGATATTTGCGTGAATCTGTCGAAAACCTTGGCGGCCTGCTGCTCAGCTCGGTAAGTGCGGCCAGCTGTCCGCCACCAGAAACAACCGCTGCTGTTCCTCCCAGGCGCCGTCTTCGGCCTGCGTCAACCTGACCAGCAATTGCGCGGGTGCGAACGGGTCCAGCTGCATCAGCCATTGCTCGAACTGCGCTGGCGTCCAGCAGTCGCTGTCTGCAATACGCGCGGGCGCCAGCCAGTGCTGGCGCGTCAGGACCTGCCAGCGGCCCTCTGCCGCGCCGCTGCGGTAGCCGGGCCAGTCGTGCCGGTGCAGCCAGTCGCCGCGTAAGTGCGCAGGTTCTGCGCCGGCTGGAGGATGGACTGCAAGCATGCCTGGGTAGAACAGATAGCCGCCCAGCCACAGATGCGCCTGGGGCTGATCCAGGCCAAGCTCCGCAAGCAGCGCCTGGCTCTCTGGGCGAGCAGAAATAGGCAGCTGATGACCGACAAGGTGGGCCAGTTTCAGATCGAGCCGATCATGGCATCCCGGCCCCAACCAGTGCATCGAGCCTGGGCCAGCGCCATTGGCCGGGCCGAGGTAAAGCTTGATCGCCAATTCCAGATGATGCACACCGTCGCGGTCGCGCAGGAGGATATCCAGCTCGCCCAGAGTGCGGCCGCCTTCGCGGATCGGCAGATTGGCGCCGAGCAGTTCGACCCCGCTGGCGTGGTTCAAGGCGAACTGCCAGAGGGCCTCGTAATACAGGCCCAGGCGCCGGCTGGTCATCTTCACTAGCCAATCGCGCAGCGGTTGATCATCGCCATCCAGCGCCAGTAACCAGTCCTGCAACTGCTGCGGGTCGGCAGCCCAGTCACTGGCGGTCAACGGGTGGCGCTGTGGTGCGGGCAAGTCGCGCATCAGCGGTGGCGACAGCAGCGCCCAGGCCAGATCGCGCACCGCAGGGCGGCGCAAACGGCGGGGCAGGTCGCGCAGCTCGGTGAAGGGCGTCATCCTGCGAGCATAGCCGGTTTGCCGCTGGACGGTCGTTTCGACCATAATCCGTCTATCGTTACCCGCTATCGTTACCCGCCGCACGGCCTTGCAGGAGCACCATGGAGCAATTTCGCAATATCGGTATCATCGGCCGCCTGGGCAGCTCACAGGTGCTCGACACCATTCGCCGACTGAAAACGTTCCTCCTCGATCGCCATATGCACGTGATCCTCGAGGACACGATTGCCGAAGTGCTGCCAGGGCATGGCCTGCAGACCTCGACCCGCAAGCTGCTCGGCGAGGTCTGTGACCTGGTCATCGTGGTCGGCGGCGATGGCAGCCTGCTCGGCGCCGCCCGCGCGCTGGCCCGGCACAATGTGCCGGTGCTCGGTATCAACCGCGGCAACCTGGGCTTTCTCACCGACATCCGCCCGGATGAGCTCGAGGTCAAGGTCGCCGAAGTGCTCGACGGCCACTACCTGGTCGAAAACCGCTTCTTGCTGCAGGCCGAAGTGCGCCGTCACGGTGAAGCCATTGGCCAGGGCGACGCGCTCAACGACGTGGTCCTGCACCCGGGCAAGTCGACGCGGATGATCGAGTTCGAAATCTACATTGACGGCCAGTTCGTCTGCAGCCAGAAGGCCGACGGCCTGATCGTCGCTACCCCCACCGGCTCGACCGCGTATGCGCTGTCGGCCGGCGGGCCGATTATGCACCCCAAGCTCGACGCCATCGTCATCGTGCCGATGTACCCGCACACCCTGTCGGGCCGGCCGATCGTGGTCGATGGCAACAGCGAGCTGAAGATCGTCGTCTCGCAGGACCTGCAGATCTATCCGCAAGTGTCCTGTGACGGCCAGAACCACTTCACCTGCGCCCCCGGCGATACCATCACGGTGAGCAAGAAGCCGCAGAAACTGCGCCTGATCCACCCGCTCGATCACAACTACTACGAAGTCTGCCGCACCAAGCTCGGCTGGGGCAGCCGCCTGGGGGGTGGGGGCGACTGATGCTCGATCCGGCGCGCAGTTTCGATATCATCGGCGACGTGCACGGTTGTGCACATACCCTCGAACGCCTGCTCGATACCCTCGGCTACAAGCGCGTGGGCGGGGTCTGGCGGCATCCACGGCGCCAGGCACTGTTCCTCGGCGATATCGTCGATCGCGGCCCGCGAATTCGCGAGGCGCTGCATATCGTCCACGACATGGTCGTGGCCGGTCAGGCGTTCTGCATCATGGGTAACCATGAGTACAACGCCTTGGCCTGGGTCACGCCGGCGCTGCCCGGCAGTGGCAAGGCATTTGTCCGTGAGCACACGCCGCGTAACGCGCGCCTGATCGACGAAACCCTGACCCAGTTCGCCCAGCACCCGGGCGACTGGCACGACTTCCTGGCCTGGTTCTACCAGCTGCCGCTGTTTGTCGATGCCGGGCGCTTCCGGCTGGTGCATGCCTGCTGGGACCCGAGCCTGATCGAGCAGTTGCGCCCGCAGTACCCAAGCGGCTGCATCGACGAGCACTTCATTCAGGCCTCGGGTGTGTCCGGCAGCTTTGCCTCGACCGTGTGCAATCGCCTCCTGCGCGGCACCGACATGCGCCTGCCGGATGGCCTCACCCTGACCGGTGGCGATGGCCTGACGCGGGCGTTCTTCCGCACCAAGTTCTGGGAAGAAGACCCGCAGACCTACGGCGACATCGTGTTCCAGCCCGATGCCTTGCCGGACGAGGTGGCCAGCGCGCCGCTCAGCCACACGCAGAAAAACGCCTTGCTGCGCTATGACGAAGCGCAACCGATGCTGTTCGTCGGCCATTACTGGCGCAGCGGTCGCCCGGCGCCGATCCGGCCCAATCTGGCCTGCCTGGATTACAGCGCCGTGCTCTACGGCAAACTGGCGGCCTATCGCCTGGATGACGAAACCGGCATCGACCCGCACAAGTTCGTCTGGGTCGATGTCGAGCGCCCACAGGACACTCAATGAATGTGATCGAAGTGCTGCGCCTGCCGTTGACCGTAGACCTCAGTGGTTTTGTCAGCCTGCTGCGCCGCCTACAGGTGCCGCACCGGGTCAGCGAGGAGGGCGAAGAGCAGGTGTTGTGGGCGCCCCAGGCCTTGCTCGAGGATGTCCGCCAGCTGTATGAACGCTACCCCGAAGGCAACGACCAGATCGAACTGCCGGCCGCGGCTCAGGCCAGCCTGCCCAGGCAACCGTCCCTGGCCCAGCAGGCCCGCGCATGCAAGGTCACGGCTGGCGTACTGCTGCTGTGCGTGGTGGTGGCGGCAATCACCGGGCTGGGCGACAACCTGTCGACTCTGAGCTGGTTCACCTTTCTCGATTTCCGTGTGCAGGGCGAGTACCTGTACTTCAGCTCGCTGGCCCAGGGCCTTAGCGATGGCCAGTGGTGGCGGCTGGTGTCACCGATGCTGCTGCACTTCGGCTTCCTCCACCTGGCCATGAATGGCATGTGGTACTGGGAGCTGGGCAAGCGCATCGAGCTGCGCCAGGGGCCTTGGTTGCTGCTGTTGCTGACGCTGCTGTTCAGCCTGATCTCCAACCTGGCCCAGCACCTGGTCGGCGGCCCGAGCCTGTTCGGCGGGCTGTCCGGCGTGTTGTACGGCTTGCTCGGCTACGTCTGGCTGTACCAGTGGCTGGCACCCAACCCGCATTACCGCCTTCCCAAGGGCGTACTGGTAATGATGCTGATCTGGCTGGTGGTGTGCCTGACCGGCGTGGTCGGCCAGCTCGGCTTCGGCCAGATCGCCAATGCCGCGCATGTCGGTGGCCTGCTCATCGGATGCCTGACTGGGCTCTTGGGTGGCGCGCTGGCGCGGCGTAAACTGTCGGCTTGATTGAGGAGAGACAATGTCCACGTTCGCCCAAATGATTGAAAACATCACCCCCGAGATCTACCAGAGCCTCAAGCTTGCGGTCGAGCTGGGCAAATGGTCCGACGGGCGCAAGCTCACCGTCGAGCAGAAAGAGCTGTCGCTGCAGGCGGTCATCGCCTGGGAACTGCAGAACCTGCCGGAAGACCAGCGTACCGGTTACATGGGCCCGCAAGAGTGCGCCTCGAAGTCGGCGCCCATCGCCAATATTCTGTTCAAGTCGGACTCGGTACATTGATCGAACTCGCTCGTGGCTCTTTGAGCAAGATGTCGGTGCAGTTGCAGGCACCGGTTGTGCAATACAGCTTTCGCCTGGGTGATTCGCTGGTGCCGGTCAACCCGATGATCGGCAAGACCCTGCGTCTTGAATACCTCGGTGCCATCCACTGTAGCCACTGCGGCAAGCGCACCAAGACCAGCTACAGCCAGGGCTACTGCTACCCGTGCATGACCAAGCTGGCCCAGTGCGACCTGTGCATCATGGCCCCGGAACGTTGCCACTACGACGCCGGCACCTGCCGCGAGCCGTCCTGGGGCGAGCAGTTCTGCATGACCGATCACGTGGTCTACCTGGCCAACTCGTCGGGGGTCAAGGTCGGTATCACCCGCGCTACCCAACTGCCAACCCGCTGGCTCGATCAGGGCGCCATCCAGGCCCTGCCGATCATGCGCGTTTCCACTCGGCAGCAGTCGGGCCTGGTCGAGGATGTATTGCGCAGCCAGGTGCCAGACCGCACCAACTGGCGCAACCTGCTCAAGGGCGATGCCGAGGTGCTCGACCTGGCGGCGATTCGCGAGCAGATCTTCGACGCCTGCGCCGACGGTATTCGCACCCTGCACGAACGTTTTGGCCTTCAAGCGATCCAGCCGCTGCCCGATGCCGAGGTGGTCGAGATCCGTTACCCGGTCGAGGCCTATCCGAAAAAGATCGTCAGCCTCAACCTGGACAAGACCCCGGTCATCGAAGGCACTCTGCTCGGGATCAAGGGCCAGTACCTGATCTTCGATACCGGCGTGATCAATATTCGCAAATACACGGCCTACCAGTTGGCCGTGCATCAGTAAAAGGACAGCCACATGCGCACCGAACAACCGCAAGTGATCTACCTCAAGGATTACCAGGCGCCCGAGTACCTGATCGACGAGACGCACCTGACCTTCGAGTTGTTCGAGGACCACAGCCTGGTCCATGCGCAACTGCTGATGCGCCGCAACCCGGCGCGTGGCGAAGGCTTGCCGCCGCTGGTGCTGAACGGTCAACAGCTGCAACTGGTCAGTGTGCAACTGGATGACCAGGCCCTGAGCGCGGGCGATTACCAGCTTGATGACGACAGCCTGACCCTGCATCCGAAAGCGCAGACGTTCACCCTCGACACCACGGTGAAGATCCACCCCGAGAGCAACACGGCTCTGGAGGGCCTGTACAAGTCGGGGTCGATGTACTGCACCCAGTGCGAGGCCGAGGGCTTTCGCAAGATCACCTACTACCTCGACCGCCCGGATGTGATGAGCACGTTCACCACCACGGTGATCGCCGAGCAGCATCGCTATCCGATCCTGTTGTCCAACGGCAACCCGATCGGCAGCGGCCCGGCTGACGACGGCCGCCACTGGGCAACCTGGGAAGACCCGTTCAAGAAGCCGGCCTATCTGTTCGCCCTGGTGGCGGGCGACCTCTGGTGCGTCGAAGACACCTTCACCCGCCAGTCCGGCCGTGACGTGGCGCTGCGCATCTATGTCGAGCCAGAAAACATCGACAAGTGCCAGCACGCGATGGTCAGCCTCAAGAAGTCGATGCGCTGGGACGAGGAAGTCTACGGCCGCGAGTACGACCTGGACATCTTCATGATCGTCGCGGTCAACGACTTCAACATGGGCGCCATGGAAAACAAAGGCCTCAACATCTTCAACTCCAGCTGTGTGCTGGCGCGTGCCGAAACGGCCACCGACGCCGCTCACCAGCGCGTTGAAGGGGTGGTCGCGCACGAGTACTTCCACAACTGGACCGGCAACCGCATCACCTGCCGCGACTGGTTCCAGCTGTCGCTCAAGGAAGGCTTCACGGTGTTCCGCGACGCTGAATTCAGCGCCGACATGAACTCGCGCACGGTCAAGCGCATTGAGGACGTGGCGTACCTGCGCACCCATCAGTTTGCCGAAGACGCAGGCCCTATGGCCCACCCGGTGCGCCCGGACAGCTTCATTGAAATCTCCAACTTCTACACCCTGACCATCTACGAGAAGGGCGCAGAAGTGGTCGGCATGGTCCGCACCCTGCTCGGCGCCGATGGCTTCCGCAAGGGCAGTGACCTGTACTTCGAGCGTCACGACGGCCAGGCCGTTACCTGCGATGACTTCATCAAGGCCATGGAAGACGCCAACGGCGTTGACCTGACCCAGTTCAAACGCTGGTACAGCCAGGCCGGCACGCCGCGCCTCGAGGTCAGCGAAGCCTATGACAGCACAGCGCAGCGCTATAGCCTGACCTTCCGCCAGAGCTGCCCGCAGACGCCGGACAAGCGCGAGAAACTGCCGTTCGTGATTCCGGTCGCGCTGGGCCTGCTCGACGCCGACGGCAACGACCTGCCGCTGCGCCTGGACGGCGAAGCCAGCGCCCAGGGCAGCAGCCGCGTGCTGTCGCTGACCGAGGCCGAGCAGACCTTCACCTTCCTCGACATCGCCGCCAAGCCATTGCCGTCGCTGCTGCGCGGCTTCAGTGCGCCGGTCAAGCTGAGCTTCCCGTACAACCGCGACCAGCTGATGTTCCTCATGCAGCACGACAGCGACGGTTTCAATCGCTGGGAAGCCGGCCAGCAATTGTCGGTGCAAGTGCTGCAGGAGCTGATCGGCCAGCATCAGGCCGGCCAGCCGTTGAGCCTCGATCCGCGTTTGATCACTGCCCTGGCCACGGTCATCGGCAATGACGCGCTGGACCCGGCCATGGTCGCGGAAATGCTCTCGCTGCCAGGTGAGGCCTACCTGACCGAGATCAGCCAGGTGGCCGACGTCGACGCGATCCACGCGGCCCGCGAATTTGCCCGCAAGCAGATCGCCGAGCAGCTGTTCGACGCCTTGTGGTCGCGCTATCAGGCCAACCGTGAAGTGTCGCGGCGCACGCCATATGTGGCGGCCGCCGAGCACTTCGCCCGGCGCAGCCTGCAGAACATCGCCCTGTCGTACCTGATGCTCAGCTGCAAGCCGCAGGTGCTGGCGGCGACCCTTGAGCAGTTCAAGGACAGCGACAACATGACCGAGCGCCTGACCGCGCTGGCGGTGTTGGTCAACTCGCCGTTCGAGGCAGAGCGCGCCGAAGTGCTGCAAGCCTTCGCCGAGCACTTCAAGGATAACCCGCTGGTCATGGACCAGTGGTTCAGCGTGCAGGCAGCCAGCTCGTTGCCGGGCGGCCTGGCGCGGGTCAAGGCGCTGATGCAGCACCCGGCATTCACCTTGAAGAACCCGAACAAGGTGCGCGCACTGATCGGCGCGTTTGCCGGGCAGAACCTGGTCAACTTCCACGCGGCCGACGGTTCCGGCTATCGCTTCCTGGCGGACCTGGTCATCGAGCTGAATGCGCTCAACCCGCAGATCGCCTCGCGCCAGCTCGCGCCGCTGACCCGCTGGCGCAAGTACGATAGCGCGCGTCAGGCGCTGATGAAGGCCGAGCTGGAGCGGATTCTGGCGTCGGGCACCTTGTCCAGCGACGTGTACGAGGTGGTCAGCAAGAGCCTGGCATGAACCTGGCGAGCGCCCGTGATCTGGCGTAGGAGCGGCCTTGCCGGGGCGCCGGACCGGTCGGAAAGGCCAGCGTAGCTGGCCCGGGGATATCGGCTGCGAAGCTGAAATCTGGGGCCGCTGCGCAGCCCTTTCGCGACACAAGGCCGCTCCTACGCCGACCGCGCAGCACCCCGGCGACGCGGTCGAAACAACAGGGCGCTGTCGCCGTTAACAAAACATAACGTCCCGCCAATTGTGTTGCCGCAGAACTCCCCGCTAGGATGGCTCAAAGCTGTTGCAGGCCTCTGAATCAGGCTTCTTGCAGTGCCTGCACTGGATGACCCACCAAGAAAAATACAATAGGGGAAGGGCATGAGGGAACGGGTGATGGCGCACGCCAGGCCACTGGCCGCGGGCGCACTGTTGCTGCTGGGTATGTGGAGCGGCACTGTCGTCGCTGCTGCCGCCGAGGAGTACTCGACTGAATCGGCCAAGGCAGTCGACAACCTGCTGATCGACGCCGCCCACGCCGGCAAGCGCCTGGTGGTGGTCGGTGATCGTGGCCATATCCTGTTCTCCGACGACCAGGGCAAGACCTGGAGCCAGGCGCGCGTGCCGACCCGGCAACTGCTCACCGCGGTGTTCTTCATCGATGACAAGCGCGGCTGGGCAGTCGGTCACGACGCGCAGATCCTCGCCAGCAGCGATGGCGGCGCCACCTGGAGCAAGCAGTTCGAAGACCTCGCCCGCGAAGCGCCGTTGCTCGACGTCAGCTTTGTCGATGCCCAGCATGGCTTTGCCGTCGGTGCCTACGGCGCGCTGCTCGAGACCACCGACGGCGGCCAGCATTGGCAGGACGTCGCCGAGCGCCTCGACAACCCCGATCAACTGCACCTGAATGGCATCGCCGCGATCAAGGACTCCGGCCTGTTCATCGTCGGCGAGCAGGGCAGCATGTTCCGCTCCGGCGATAACGGCGCCACTTGGTCGCGCGTCGAGGGCCCGTACGAGGGCTCGTTGTTCGGCGTACTCGGCACTGCCCAGGCGCACACCTTGTTGGCCTACGGACTGCGGGGCAACCTCTACCGCTCCAGTGACTTCGGCGACAGCTGGCAGCAGATCGCCCTGACCGCCAGTCGCGGCCCGCTGCAGTTCGGCCTGGCCAGCGCGGCGCTGCTCGAGGACGGCAGTATCGTCCTGGTCGGCAACGGCGGCAGTGTGCTGCGCAGCCGTGACGATGGCTTGACCTTCAGCGTATTCAACCGTGCCGACCGCATCGCCCTGGCCGGCGTCACCAGCCTGGCCGACGGCGGCTTGCTGCTGGTCGGGCAGGGCGGCATCCACCTGGCCAACGGCCAAGGCGCCGAGGAGCAGCAACCATGACCGGCCCGGAGCGCTTCGACATGCCCCAGCATCATCAGGACAAACCCACCCTGCTCGAGCGGATGATCTTCAACAACCGCCCGGTAGTGATCGGCCTCTGCCTGCTGGTGAGCATCCTGCTGTTCTGGCAGGCCACGCAGATTCGCCCCTCGACCAGTTTCGAGAAGATGATTCCGCTGCAGCACCCGTTCATCGAACAGATGCTCGAGCACCGCAATGACCTGGCCAACCTCGGCAACACCGTGCGCATCTCGGTCGAGGCGGTCAACGGCGACATCTTCGACAAGGATTACATGGAGACCCTGCGCCAGATCCATGACGAGGTGTTCTATATCCCGGGTGTCGACCGCGCCGGCTTGAAGTCGCTGTGGAGCCCCAGCGTGCGCTGGACCGAGGTCACCGAAGAAGGCTTCGCCGGTGGCGAGGTGATCCCCAACACCTACGATGGCAGCGCACAAAGCCTCGATCAGCTGCGCGACAACGTGCTCAAGTCCGGCCAGGTCGGGCGCCTGGTGGCGAACAACTTCAAGTCGAGCATCGTCGACGTGCCGCTGCTGGAGAGCTACCCCGATCCGCAGGACCCGGGCAAGCAGGTCAAGCTCGACTACCAGCAGTTCTCGCACCAGCTGGAAGAGAAGATCCGCGACAAGTTCCAGGCGCAGAACCCCAATGTGAAAATCCACATCGTCGGCTTTGCGAAAAAAGTCGGTGACCTGATCGACGGCCTGGTGATGGTGGTGCTGTTCTTCGGCGTGGCGCTGGCGATCACCTGGGTCCTGCTGTACTGGTTCACCTGGTGTATCCGCAGCACCATTGCCGTGTTGATCACCACCCTGGTGGCGGTAGTCTGGCAGTTGGGCCTGATGCACGCGGTGGGCTTTGGCCTCGACCCTTACTCGATGCTGGTGCCGTTCCTGATCTTTGCCATCGGTATTTCCCACGGGGTGCAGAAGATCAACGGCATCGCCCTGCAGTCCAGTGGCGCCGACAATGCCCTGACCGCTGCGCGGCGGACCTTCCGCCAGCTGTTCCTGCCGGGGATGATCGCGATTCTGGCCGACGCGGTGGGCTTCATCACTCTGCTGATCATCGACATTGGCGTGATCCGCGAGCTGGCGATCGGCGCCTCGATCGGCGTGGCGGTGATTGTCTTCACCAACCTGATCCTGCTGCCGGTGGCGATCTCCTATGTCGGCATCAGCAAAAAGGCCGTCGAGCGCTCCAAGCGTGACGCCACCCGCGAGCACCCGTTCTGGCGCCTGCTGGCCAACTTTGCCAGCCCTAAAGTGGCACCGGTGTCGGTTGCGCTGGCGCTGGTCGCCTTTGGCGGCGGCCTCTGGTACAGCCAGAACCTGAAGATCGGCGACCTCGACCCGGGTGCCCCGGAGCTGCGCCCGGACTCGCGCTACAACCAGGACAACCACTTCATCATCAGCAACTACTCGACCAGTTCCGATGTGCTGGTGATCATGGTCAAGACGCCCTCGGAGAGCTGCTCGATCCACTCGACCCTGGCCCCCATCGACGAGCTGATGTGGACCATGCAGAACACCCCCGGGGTGCAGTCGGCAATCTCCCTGGTGAGTGTGTCCAAGCAGATGATCCGCGGCATGAACGAGGGCAACCTGAAATGGGAAACCCTCTCGCGCAACCCGGATGTGCTCAACAGCTCGGTGGCCCGCGCCGACGGCCTGTACAACGCTGACTGTTCGCTGGCGCCGGTGCTGGTGTTCCTCAACGACCACAAGGCAGAAACCCTTGAGCGCGTCACCGCCGCAGCCAAGGCCTTTGCCGATACGCACAACCGTGACGGCTTGCAGTTCCTTCTGGCGGCGGGCAATGCCGGCATCGAGGCGGCCACCAACGAGGTGATCAAGTCGGCCGAGCTGACCATTCTGATTCTGGTCTACCTGTGCGTGGCGATCATGTGCCTGATCACCTTCCGCTCGTTTGCCGCGATGCTGTGCATCGTCCTGCCGCTGGTGCTGACCTCGGTGCTGGGCAACGCGCTGATGGCGTTCATGGGCATCGGCGTCAAGGTCGCGACCTTGCCGGTGGTGGCGCTTGGCGTGGGTATCGGGGTCGACTACGGGATCTATATCTACAGCCGTCTGGAGAGCTTCCTGCGTGCTGGTCTGCCGTTGCAGGAGGCCTATTACCAGACCCTGCGCTCGACCGGCAAGGCGGTGCTGTTCACTGGTTTGTGCCTGGCCATCGGCGTGTGCACCTGGATCTTCTCGGCGATCAAGTTCCAGGCCGATATGGGCCTGATGCTGACCTTCATGCTGCTCTGGAACATGTTCGGTGCACTCTGGCTGCTGCCGGCACTGGCGCGCTTCCTGATCAAGCCGGAAAAACTGGCAGGCAAGCAGGGCGGCTCGATCTTCGCCCACTGACGCTTGTGCGGTCAGGCCGCTGCGGTGAGCAGCGGGCCTGGCCCGGGTTTGGTTATACTGGACGCTTTGCGCATCAAGGTAGCCCCATGACCACCCTCGCCACTGCCCTCGCCACCAGCGACATGCTCCTGATCGATGGCCTGCACGCCTTCGGTTTCACCTTCGACGCCAGCGGCCTGGTTATCGAATGCATGGACGGGCGCAACCTAAAACGCTGGAAATTCACTGCCGAACAGGTCGCGGCCGCGGTCGGCGCCGGCGAAGAGTGGCGCCTCAACGATGACCAGGGCGAGCATGAGCTAGTCTGCATGAGTGCCGTGTACGGCTCGGACGAAGACGATGATGACCAGGAAGATGATCAGCCGCAGCTGGAAAACCCTGTTGAGCGCTAGCGCATTGGGCGCGGTGCTCGGCACTGCGCAGGCCGCCACCCTGCTGGTTGGCAGCTATACCGAAGGCACTGCCAGCGAGGGTATCTATCGATATCAGTTCGATACAGCCAAGGGCCGTATCGAGCCGACCCCGCTGCAGGTGGTGAAGACGGTCAGCCCGTCCTGGCTGGTGCTGTCGGCCGACCAGCGCTTGCTGTTCGCCGTCAATGAAACCCCGCGCGGCCATGTCAGCAGTTTTGCAGTGAGCAGCAAGGGCGTGATCACGCCACTGAACCAGGTGTCCAGCGCCGGCGATGAGCCGACCCACGCCAGCCTCAGCCAGGATCAGCGCTACCTGTTCGTCGCCAACTACGCGGTCGCGCCCGACCTTGGTGGCAGCCTGGTGGTGCTACCAGTGGCCAAGGACGGCAAGCTCGGCGACAAGGTGCAGCAGTTGGCGCACACGCCAAGCAAGGTCAACCCGGAGCGCCAGGCCGGCGCCCATGTGCATTCGGTCGTGCCTTCGGCCGAAGGCCTGCGTCTGTACGCCAGCGATCTGGGCGCCGACCGGGTGTTTGTCTACGCCTACGACGGCGCCAGCCCGACGCAGCCGCTGAGCCCGGCAACGCCGGCTTCGGTGAGCCTGCCGCCGGGCAGCGGCCCGCGCCATCTGTTGTTTGACGCGCTGGGCAAGCACGCCTATCTGACCCTCGAGATGAGCGCTGAAGTGGTGATGTTCGATGTGCGTGACGATGCCCTGATCGAGCGTCAGCGTCTGCCGCTGACCGACAGCCAAGACCCTGCCGCCAAGGCCGGCGGCGGCTTGCACCTATCGGCCGATGGGCGTTTCCTTTATGTCAGCAATCGCGGCACGGCCAATCAGATCGTGGTGTTTGCGATCGGCAAGCAAGATGGCCAGTTGAGCCTGTTGCAGCGGCGATCGGTTGAGGGCGACCACCCACGTGAATTCGCTATCGATCCAAGCGGCAAGTATTTGCTGGTGGCCAACCAGAAGAGCAATCAGATCGTGGTCATGCACCGCGACCCACGCACTGGCCAACTCGGTGAAACGCTGCAGAAGTTCGACCAGCCGGCCCCGTCAGACCTGAAGTTTCTCGACTGAGTCAGCGCGCCATCACGGCCTTGAACAGGTCTGACACAAGCCAGCCCTGCAACCAGTCACGCAGCTGGGGGTAGGGCGCCTGGGCGAACCATAAAGGCTCGACCCCGGCGAACTGACGCAGCAACGGCAACAACGCGGCGTCGGCCAGGCTTGGGTGCTGGGCCAGCAGGTACGGCCTGCCTTGCAGCAGCGCCTCCAGCTCCTCAAGCCATGATTCGGCCTGCAGGCGGTACTCCTCGCGAGTGTGCTCGGGGTAACGCTCGGCATACTTGTACAGGTTGACCTGAGCCTTGAAGGTGCTGTCATTGCGAGCAATCAGGGCGTTTGCCTGCACAGCTGCCGCTGGATCATCGCGTAGTAGCCAGTCCTGCGGGTCATGCTGAAGCAAGGCCCAGCGCATGATATCCAGGCTCTCTTCCAGCACCCCGGCGCCGGTGTCCAGCACCGGCACCGTGCCTTTGGGCGACAACGCCAGCAGCTCGGCCGGCTTGTGCTTCATCGACACTTCACACACCTCGACGGTGCAGCCAGCATACGCCAGCGCCAGCCGCGCGCGCATGGCCCAGGGGCAGCGGCGAAACGAGTAGAGGATCATCCGCAGACCTCCACTTCGCTCAGGCCATTGCCCTGGCGCCGGACCTGGATCTGCACCGGGATGCGCTCGTGCATCTCCTGCACGTGGGAGATCACTGCCACCTTGCGCCCTTGCGCCTGCAGGCCGTCCAGCGCATCCATCGCCAGTTGCAGTGACTCGGGGTCAAGGCTGCCGAAACCTTCGTCGATGAACAGCGATTCGATGCGCAGGGTGCTCGAGGCCATCGAGGCCAGGCCCAGGGCCAAGGCCAGCGACACCAGGAAGGTCTCGCCGCCGGACAACGAGTGCACCGAGCGCAGTTCGTCGCCCATCTCGGTATCCAGCACCAAGAGGCCCAGTGCGCTGCCGCCACGCTTGAGGCGGTAGCGCTTGGCCAACTGGCGCAGTTGGCTGTTGGCATGGTGCAGCAGCAGGTCGAGGTTGTAGCCCTGGGCTATCTTGCGGAACACATCGCCCGAGGCCGAGCCGATCAAGCTGTTCAGGCGCGCCCAGCGTTGCCACTGTTGCTGGGCCTGCTCGATTTCAGCGGCAAGGGCGCTGTGCGCGTGCTGCCGGCGTTGGTCGTCGGCCTGCTGCGCGCGCAGCTCGGCGCATTGTTGCTCGTGCCCGACCAGCTGTTGCTGCAGGTCGGCGAGGTGCTGCTCGAGTTGCTCGCTGGACAGCTCGGTCCGAGCCTGTTGGTTGTGCTGTTGCAGGCGCTGCTCGCGCTCCTGCAGCAGTACCCGGCCTTGCTCGATGGCCTTGTCGACGCTATGCAGTTGCTGGCGCAGTGCGTCCAGCGTGGCTTCATCGACACTGAGCAAGCGCTCAAGGCCCGCATCATCGAGTTCTGGATGGGCCGCTCGCCATTGGCTGATCTGGCCCTGCAGCGTCTGCTGTTCCTGCTCCAAGGCCTGCTGGCGTTGCTGATTGGCCTTGAGTTCAGCAGCCAGTTGCACGCTTTGGCTGTGAGCGTCCTGCAGCGCCTGCGCGGTGCTGGCCTCAACGCTGCGGGCGTGCTCGACCTGCTGCTCAAGGTGCTGCTGCCAGGCACCGGCATTGGCGTGTTCGCCAAGCAGTTCGGCGAGCACGCTGCGCGCCTGTTGCTGCTGCTCGGCAAGGCTTGCGAGTTGTCTGTGCAGCTCGCTCTGGCGTTGCAGCCGGCTCTGCTGCTGGTCGGCCAGACGCTGCTGCTGTTGCAGGCGTTGTTGCTGCTCGTTTTGCTCGTCCTTTTGCTGCTCCAGCTGTTGCAGGCGCTGGGCCACCTGTTGATCGAGGGCGAGAAACGCATGGGCTGGCTCGTCGCGCAGGGCCTTGAGAATATCGCCGGGCAGGATCTCGGCAAAATCGGCCAGGGTCTGCTCCAGGCGTTGCTGATCGGCGGCCATGGCCTGGTGCTGCTGATCCAGGCGCTGCTGTGCTTGCTGCTGCGCGTCGCTGGCGGCCTGCAGTTGCTGGGTCAGTCGGGCGGCGTCTTTCTGCAGGGTGAGCAGGGCGCTCTGGCGTTGCTCGTCGCGGTTGATTTCTTCTTCGAGGCGGCGCAGCTGTCCGTCCAGCCAGGCACTGCGGGTGCTGTCGGTTTGGGTGCTGAGCGATGGCCACAAGGCGTGCGCTTGCAGCTCCTGCTGCAGCGGTAGCAGTTGTTCGCTCAGCTGTAGCTGTTGCTGCTGGTACTCCTTGCCCTGGCTGTTGAGCATGCCGACCTGGGTGCGCAACTCGACCACGCGGGCATTGAGCGCCTCGACCTGAGCCAGCGCTGCAGCCTCTTCGACCTGGTCATGCCGGCCCAGGCTTTGCAGCAGGGCTTCAGGCTGATGGAACGGGTGCTCGGCGCTGCCGCACACCGGGCACGGCTCGCCATCACGCAGTTGCCCGCGCAGCTCCTCGACACTGGTGTTGCGCGCCAGGCGTTGGCGTTCAAGCAGTTGCCGGGTCAATGTCAGAGCCTGCTCGGCGGTGTCCAGTTCGGCCTTGGCCGCCTGGCCTTCGCTGATCAGTTGCTGACGCTGCTGCAAGCCTTGCTGCTGACGTTCGCGCACGCTGTGCAGGGTGTGCTGCAGCTCCTGCTCGCGAGCGTGCAGGCGGGACAATTGCTCGACCGCGCGCTGCTGCTTGCGCTGCTCCTGGAGCAAGGTCCCGAGCAGGTCCAGCTGTTCGGCCAGGGCGTGCGGTTCGGCGCCGGCTTCGTGGAACAGCAGCTCGATGGCGGCGCGTTGCTCCTGCAGCAGGGCATTGGCCTGGCTGGCCTGGGCTTGCAGGCTGGGCAACTCGTCGCGGCCTTGGCTGAGGCGGTTGCCGATCTGCAGCAGTTGCTGCAACTGGCCGCGGTAGGCCTGCCAGGCGCTGCTGATAGCAGCCAGTGCGGCGCTGTCGGCCAGCGCGGCGTCGATGGCGGCGAGCTGCTGCTGGCTGTGCTGCTGCTGTTGCTCAAGCTGCTGCAGCTGCGACTGGCCTTCGCTGACGGCCTGATCGGCTTGGGCACCGACAGTGCCCAACTGCGCCAGCTCTGTGTCGAGGCGGGCCAGGTTGTCCTGAGCAGCAAACGCCTGGCGCAGGTTCGCGGCGCTGTCGGTGTGTTTAGCCTGCGCTTGTGCCAGCGCCTCGCGGGCAGCTTGCAGGGCCTGCTGCAACTGCTCGCTATGGTTGTGCAGGTTGCGCTGCTCAACCAGTTGCGCCGCGACCGCTGCGGCCAGCGGAGTAAGCTCGCCGGCCAGCGCCAGTTGCCGCTGGAACTGATGACGCTGCGGCGCCAGGCGCTCGAGGTGTTGCAGGTCCAGGCGCTGTCCGGCCAGTTGCTGCCAGTCGTGTTCGGCACTGTGCAAGGCCTCGCGAGCCGCGCTGAGTTGCTGCTGCAGCTGCACCTGATCGCGCAGCCAGGCACGTTGCTGGTCCAGTTCGCGTTCGCGCGCCTGCTCGGCCTTGAGCAGCTGTTGCGCCTGCTCCAGGCGCTGGTCAAGCTCGGTACGCTCGGTTTCGACCATCGGCAGCAGGTGGCTGGCGCGCTCCTGCAGGCCCTGATAGACCTCGCCGGCCTGCTTGGCCTTGGCAAACGCCCGTTGGCCGAGGCGGGTGTAGATGGCGGTGTTGGTGAGCTTTTCCAGCAAGTCGCTGCGCTCGCGGTCATCGGCCTTGAGAAACGCGCTGAACTCGCTCTGGGCGAGCATCACGGCGCGGGTGAACTGCTCGAAGTTCAGGCCCAGGCGTGCCTCGACCAGTTGCTTGTATTCGTTCTTGCCGCTGCCCAGCAGTTGCTCGCCATCCAGGTCGTAGAGGCTCTGGCGACTCATCTGCAACTTGCCATTGGCCTTGTCGCGGGCGCGGTTGGCCTCCCAGCGGGCGCGGTAACGCTTGCTGTCGATACCGACGAAGTCGACTTCGGCATAGCCGCTGCCGGTGCCGCGCCGCAGCAGGTTGCGCGGGTCATAGGTGGGGATGTCGCCATCGGCGTCCGGCACCTTGGCCTCACGGCCGATGTCATTGAGCCGCGGCACGCTGCCGAACAGCGCCAGGCACAGGGCGTCGAGCAGGGTGCTCTTGCCGGCACCGGTGGGTCCGGTAATCGCGAACAGGCCGGCACTGGCCAGCGGTTCGGCGGTGAAGTCGATGTCGATCGGGCCTGCCAGCGAGGCGAGGTTTTTCAGGCGAATGGCCAGAATTTTCATGGCTGTTCCTCCTCCAGCTGCACATCCTGCAGGAGCAGGGCAAAGTCGCTCAGGGTCTGCTCATCGACCGGGTTGCCGTAGGCCTGCTCCCAGACGCGGCTGAACAGGTCTTGCGGAGTCATCTGGCTGAGTTCGACGAACTGCAATTGGTCCTCGTCCAGCGCGCTGCGGCCGGCGTACTCGGCGCTGATCCGCACCAGCCGCACCGCTTTGCCTTGCAGGGCGCTCTCGATCTGCTGGCGCAGGTCGGGCTGCGGTTCGTCGAGGCGCACACGTACTTCCAGCCACGGTTGGCGATTGGGGTCTTCCAGCAGGTCGATCACCGGCAGCTCGGCCAGTTGCTCGAGCAGCTCGGCCAGCGGCGCCGGGCCGATCCGCTGCAACGCCACCGCCCGTGGGACCAGGCGCGGCTCGACGCTGACCAGTTGGCTGCCTTCAAGCTCGATCTCCAGCACCTGGTGCGGATAGCCGATCTCGGCAAACGACAACGGAATCGGCGAGCCGCTGTAGCGGATGCGCTCCTCGCGGTTGACCTTCTGCGGCTTGTGCAGATGGCCTAGGGCAACATAGCTGATGGCGGGATCGAACAGCTTGGCCGGCAGCGCTTCGGCGTTGCCGATGATCAGGCTGCGTTCGGAGTCTTCCGAGATCGAGCCACCGGCCATGTGCGCATGGCTGATGGCGACCAGCGCCTGGTCTTTCTTGCGCTTGGCCATGGCGGCTTTGATCAGTTGCTGGTGCACCTGGGTGATGCCCTGCACATAGTCGTCGCCCAGTTGTGGGCCGGTGACTTCGGCCGGGCGCAGGAACGGCAGCGCCAGGCACCAGGCGGCGACCTTGCCACGGCTGTTGGTCAGCGGGATCAGCAAGCGCTCAGCGTCGAGCTGGCCCTCATCGAGCCAGTGCACCCGGCCCAGGGCATGGGTGCGCAGGCGGCGCATGAGCAGGCCGGGCAGCTCGATGCGCGAGCCGGAGTCGTGGTTGCCGGCGATCATCACGATGTCCAGCTTGGGCTGTTGCTCGTGGGCCTCGACGATGAACTGGTAGAGCCGCTCCTGGGCTTTGACCGGCGGGTTGACCGTGTCGAAGATATCGCCGGCGATCAGCAGCGCATCGGGTTGGCGCAAGTGCAACTGGCCCAGCAGCCAGGTGAGAAAGCAGGCGTGTTCGAAGTCGCGTTCCTGGCCATGCAGGCTTTGGCCAAGGTGCCAGTCGGAGGTGTGGAACAGACGCATGAATAACCTGTTTGAAGTGAATTCGAGGGAAGCAGTGGTCGCGGCGTATGGTAACTCAACGGGTCAGCCGCGCCGGGCTACTTCGGATAGAGCGGCGGCAAGCTGCCGCCATCGCCGACCGGGTCGAGCAACTGCTCGGCCGGCGGAATGGCATTGATCGCACGCCACAGATCGTCGCCCTGCCAGTGCTGGCCGCTCTCGCTGTACAGCGCGCCGTTCAAGCCATCCAGCGCATCCGACAGCGGCACGAAGCGCGCCGCCATCTCGGCCAGCGTCTCCGGATGCTGGCGTGCCCAGGCATCCAGGGCCTGGCGGGTCGCCTGCGGGTCGTTGGCCTGGCACGCGCGTTTAAGGTCATCGAGCAAGGTCCGCGGGCTCGGGCCGGTCTGCGCCGCACGCAGCACCGCTGGCTGCGAGCGGGCTCGCCACCACAGGGTGAAACCGAGCACAGTGCTCAGGGCCAGCAGCAGGGTTGCCAGTTGCCACGGCCAGAGCAGGCGACTGGATGAACTGCTGTCACCCACCGGCGTCTCGGCGCTCAGGGCCGGGTTGTCCTGCACGCTGAGGCTGCGCGCCGGCAGGCTGGTGTTTTCCAGATGGTCTTCGCGGGTGTTCCACCAGGTGACTTCCAGCGCCGGCAGGGTCAACTCGCCGCTGTGGGTCGGCACCAGCGCTTCGCGCTCTTCGCGGTTGGCGGTCATGCCGCGCTCGGTGACCTCGTTGCGCAGCAGTGGCTGGTCCGGGTAGCGGCGCAGGCCGATGATTTCGGTGGCCGGCAGCGGCGCCAGCTGGGTGCTGGAGAGGCCGTCGGCGCGCAGGGTAATACTGCGCGTCAGCGAGTCGCCGATCTGCACGGTCTGTTTGCTCGGGTCCGGGTTCCAGTGTTCTTCCAGGGTCAGGCTGCGCGCCGGCAGCCAGGCGGCGCCGGCTGGGTAATTGGCCGGTATCGGCCGCACGTTCAGGCGCAGCGGCAACGAGCTGACCTGGACCTGGCGGCCTGCGCGCGGGGCAGCAGACGGCTGCTCGCCGGTATCAGCGGCAGCAGCGGTGGCGGTAAAGGTCATCGGTGGAATATCGAGCGTGCCGCTTTGCTGCGGATACAGCGCGTAGCGCGTTTCGATCACGCCATGGCGCACGCCGTTGATCTCTTTCTCATAAGTACGCGACTCACCCAGCGGCTCGACCTTGGCGTTGTCCAGTTGCAATGGGCTGAGGCTGCTGTCGTCATACAGCGACACCGAATGATAGATGCGCAGGGTCAGCACGGCCTGGGCCTGAACGTAGACATCGTTGCTGTCCAGGGTTGCCTCGACGAACACCTGCGAGGCGCTTTCCGGGCGGTTGTCGCCGGCCTGCAGCACTTGCACCTCGATCGGCTGGCTGAACGACTGGCCCAGTTGCAGCGCGGGAATGCTCAAGCTGCCGCTGCGCCTTGGCAGCAGGGTGATGATCCAGCGGGTGCTGGCGCGGGTCTCGCCATCCAGCGTGTGCAGGCTGTTGAGCTGGCGCGTGCCACGCACATCGAAGTCGCCCTCCAGCGCACGCAGGTCGGGCTTGCCGAACTGGGTGACGTCCTCGCTTTCGAGGATCAGCTCCAAGGTTTCGCCGGCTTCCAGGCGGGTGCGATCGACGCTGGCCTGCAGCGGCGGTTGGGCCTGGACCTGAAGCATCCAGAGCAGACTGACAAGCAAGACGCCGCAGCGACTCATCGTGGGGTTTCCTGATGCAATTGCTGTTCATACCAGAATTTGCGCCGCAGCAGCTGCGCAGGGTTGTCCGGGATCTCCCGCAGCCACTGTTCCAGGGCCTGGCGTTGTTCGCCATCGAGGCTGGTGGAAACCGGGCGTTGCGGCGGTTGGGTAAGGTTATCGTCGTCACCCGCCTGATTGCCGGCGGGGGGCGGGGTGTTGCTGGCGCTGTCGCCTTGCTCCTGGCCGGCCTTGGCCTGGGGCTGGTCGGCATCGCCGGGTGCCTGATCGCTGGCCGAGCTGCTGTTGCCGTCGGTGTCCTTGCCGGGGGCGCCTTGTGCATCTTCCTTGGCTTGCTGCTCTTCGGCTTGGGCCTTGGCCTGGCGCTGCAGCAACAATTGCTGGACCAGCGCCTGGTTATCCAGCGCCGCTTGCAGATCCGGGCGCCGTTCCAGGGCCTGCTCGTAGGCGTCCAGGGCGGCTTCCAGCTGATCGGCGCGAGCCAGTGCGTTGCCTCGATTGTAGTGCGCGGCGGCGGAACTGCCTTGGGCGAAGGCCTTGGCCGCGCCCTCATAGTCGCCGGCCTGGTACAGGGCCATGCCGCGCCATTGCGGGTCTTCGAAGTGGCGCGCGGCAGCGGCGGGGCGCTGCTGCTCCAGCAGGCGCTGGCCTTGTTGGTCGGGGCGCAGCCACAGGTCGTTGAATTCAAAGGCCTGGCTGGGCTGCGGCAGGGAGAACAGCAGCGGCAGGCAGAACAGCCAGCCACGCCGCCCGGCGCAGGCGGCCAACAGCAGCAGCGGCAGCAGCAACCAGTAACCCTGATCAGCCCAGCTGTCCAGTTGCACGGTCTGGCCGTCGCTGCGCAGGGCGCGTGGATTGTCGTACAGGCCCAGCCCGCGCAGGTCGAGGTCGTCGATGCGGGCGTGGCGGTAGCGGCCACCGGTGCTGTTGATGAAGCCCTTGAGGCTGGCGCTGTCCAATCGTGGCAAGAGGATTGCGCCTTGCTCATCCTTGAGGAACTCGCCGTTTGCCTGGCGGACCGGCGCGCCTTCGCTGCTGCCGATGCCGAGCATCAACAGGTTTGGTCCTTGCCGGCCCAGGGCACGCAGAATGCCCTCGCGTTCGCTGTTGCTCAGGGATGAGCCGATCAATAGCAGGCGGCCTTGGCCGAGGCCGCTCTGGGCGAGCAGGGCCAGCCCCTTTTGCACGGCGAGGTCGGCGCGTTGGCCGGGTTGCGGCATGATCGACGGGTCGATCGCTTCCAGCAGGTTACGCGTGGTGCCAAGGTCATCCGACAGCGGCACCAGCGTGTGCGCACTGCCGGCGTAGACCACCAGCGCGGTCTGGCTGTCGCGGCGGTGCTCGAGCAGGTCGAGGATCTTGCGCCGGGCCTGTTCGAGGCGATTCGGCGTGCTGTCCTCGGCGAGCATCTGCGGGGTCAGCTCAAGCATGATCACCAGCGGGTCGGCCGGGCGCTGGCGGGTTTCCTCGACGCGTTGCCAGCTGCTGCCGAGCAGGGCCAGTACGATCAGTAGCCAGGCGCCGCCGAGGGCGATCCATGGCAGCTTGCTGTTGCTGCCACTGCCGCCACCGAGCAATACCGCATGAAACTGCGCCGGCAGAATCATCTGCCAGCGGCCCGCGCGCTTGCGCCGATGCCACAGCTTGAACAGCAGCCAGACGAGCAGCGGCACGGCCAGCAACCACAGCGGGCGCAGCCATTGGGGCCACAGATCGATCATCGCCGCCTCCGCAGGCGCAGACGCTTGAGGCGCTGGCGCCATTCCGGGTGCGGTTGCAGAAAACGTGGCCGGCGCAGGGCGCGCTGCAGCAGGTTGTCTGGCCATAGCGTGGTAATCACCAACAACACGCTGAGCAGCAGCACCAGAGCCAGCGGCCAGGCGTAGAGTTCTTTCGCGGTGCGGGTCTGGGTCGGTTGCTGAGCGACCGGTTCAAGCTGATCGAGGCTGTCGCCGATGGCATCCAGTTCAGCACCATCATGGGCGCGGAAGTATTTGCCGTGGGTGATGTCGGCGATTTCGCGCAGCGACGCTTCGTCCAGGTCCAGGCTTGGGTTGAGACCGAGTAAACCGGGGGTGCCGCTGGCTTCGGGGTTGGCACCAATGCCGATGGTATAGATGCGCACGTTCTCCTGGGCCGCCAGGCGGGCCGCGGTCAGCGGATGAATCTGCCCGCCGTTGTTGGCGCCGTCGGTAATCAGCACCAGCACCCGGCTCTGCGCCGGGCGTTGGCGCAGGCGCTTGACGGCCAGGCCAATGGCGTCGCCGATGGCGGTATTTTTGCCGGCGATGCCGATCTGCGCTTCGTCGAGGAAGGTGCGCACGGTACGTCGGTCGAAGGTCAGCGGCGCTTGCAGGTAGGCCTCGCTGCCGAACAGGATCAAGCCGACCCGGTCGCCCTGGCGATCCTGGAGAAAGTCGCCCATCAGCGCCTTGACCAAGTCCAGCCGGCTGATTTCGTCGTTCTGCCACTGCATGTCGGGGAAGTCCATCGAGCCGGACACATCAACGGCCACCAGCAGGTCGCGACCGCTGGCTTCCACCGGTACCGGTTCGCCCAGCCACTGCGGGCGCGCCGCTGCCAACAGCAGCAGCAGCCAGATCAGCACGAACGGCGCCTGCTGGCGCCAGGTGGGCAGATTGAGACGGGCACGGCGCCCGGCCAGGCCTTCGAGTTCGTTCATGAAGCCGACCTTGAGCACCGGCTCGCCGCTGTCGGCAGCCGGCAGCACCAGCCGTGCCAGCCACGGCAGCGGCAGCAGCACGAAGATCCACGGCCAGGCCAGTTCAAACATGCTTGCGAATCCAGATTTCGACCGCCTGGCTGAGGCCGACGATGGCTTTGTCGTCGAGCTTGCACTCGGGCTTGTAGGTGCCTTCGACCAGCACCATCCAGCGGGTCAAGCCTGCCGCCGGGCAGCGGTTGTCGAGAAACGCCAGCCACTGCCGGCCACTCAGGGTATGGCTGTTGGCGCCCGGATAATGGTTGCGGCACAGGCGTTTGAGCAGCGCGTTGATCTGCTGCAGCCAGGCACCGGCCGGCGCGCCGTCGTAGGGGCGCGGCAGGCGCGCGAGTTCGGCCAGGGCTGCTTCGCGGACCGGGTCAAGCGGCAGTTCGGCGCGCACTATGCGGCGTTTGCCCGGGCGCCAGTGGCGTTGTCGCCACAGGCCCCAGGCGAGCACCGGCAGCAGTGCCAGCAGCAGCCACCAGCCGGGCGCCGGCGGCCACAGGCTGATCGCCGGCGGCGCCAGCAACGGTTGCAGCTCGTCCAGCGGGTTCACTTGCGGTGCCCCGGGCGCTGCGCGTTGAGGTATTCACGCAGTTGCTCGACCATCTCGCTCTGGGTGCTCAGCGGCATCAGCACCACACGCAGTTTCTGCGCCAGCAGCTCCCAGCGCTCGATCCGCGCTTCGGCTTGCTGGCGGTAGGCCTGGCGCAGATTGCCGTCGAGGGTATCCAGCTCCAACTGCGCGCCGCGTTGGCCGAAGCGCAGCAGGCCGGCGGCAGGCAGGGCATGATCGAGTGGGTCGGAAACCGGCATCAGCAGCACATCGCAATGGCGTGAGAGCATCGACAGATGCTGCTCGATGCCTTCGCTGAGGGCGCGTTCATCGCAGATGACGATGGCCAGGCTGCCTGGGCGCAGGACTTCGCGCGCCCGGCGCAGGGCCAGCGACAGGCTGTCGGCCTGAGGCACGGCCTCGGGGTGCAGTGACTGATTGACCTTGGCCAGGCGGTTGAGGAGCTGCAACAGGCTTTGCTTGCTGCGCCTTGGCTTGACTTCATAGTGCTCGTTATCGCCGAACACCAGCCCGCCGATGCGGTCGTTGTGGCCCAGTGCCGCCCAACCGAACAGCGCAGCCGCCTGAGCGGCCAGCACCGATTTGAAGGTCAGCCCGGAGCTGAAGAACAAGCGCTGGCTCTGCTCGACCATGATGAAGATCGGCCGCTCGCGCTCTTCATGGAACAGCTTGGTGTGCGGCTCCTGAGTGCGCGCGGTCACCCGCCAGTCGATGTTGCGCACGTCGTCGCCGGCCTGGTAGACCCGCACCTGGTCGAAATCGACCCCACGCCCGCGCAACTTCGACAGGTGCAGGCCCACCAGCGGGCTGCGCTGGCCGGGCCGCGAGAACAGCTGAATCTCGCGCACGCGGTGGCGCATGTCGATCAGCTCGCTGAGGCTGGTGCGGATACCAGGTTCGGCCAATTGTGCGGTGGGCATGGGCGTCAGGCGACCGCGAAGCCGCGCAGGTCTTGCCGCGCTGTGCGTGCGTCAGGATGGTGCATGGTTGACGGTTCCTGGGTAGGGAGCGCATCGGCCAGGGGGCGAGCTGCGCAGAGCGCAATACTTTAAAGCATCCGCAGCATCGCCGACCAACGTGAATGCTAAAAAACTGACTGCAACTGCGGCGTGTGGCCTTCGTCTGCACCACTGATCACGCAGTACTCACAGATTTGGCTGATGCTCGCGTGCAGGCCGAGTGCCGTTCAATGGTGCCCTTGATCACGGAGGTTCAACCATGGCAACGGAACATGAGCCAACCACGCTGCGTATCTCTGAGGATCATGCATGCCCTTGCGGTCGACTCGCAGGTGCCGATGCAGCCGCTGTCGGCGCCCTCGCCAGGTTGGGAGCTGCCTCAGGATTTGCTGGTTATCGCTGGCAAACTGGAAGACTTCGCCCTAGGCCGCTCGTCGGAGATTGGCCTGACCGAGACAGAGCGATACTTGCTGTACCGCAAATACGTGCACACCACGGCGAATTGGGAGGCATTCACTGCCTGCGGGTTTCTGCCAGACGATCTGGTCTATCTCAACCGCCCGGCTGATGAGGGGCGGTTGGTAGAGCCAAGCGTCTGATCGGCCTCAGGCAACGGCAACCACATCAAGGATGCGCTGGACCACGCGGTCCTGATCGACCCCGGCCGCTTCCGCCTCGAACGACAGGATCACCCGGTGGCGCAGCACGTCGAACAGCACCGCCTGGATATCCTCGGGGCTGACGAAGTCGCGCCCGGCCAGCCAGGCGTGCGCACGGGCGCAACGGTCAAGCGCGATAGATCCACGCGGGCTGGCGCCGTAGGCGATCCAGTCAGCCAGGTCGCTGTCGAACTTGGCCGGGGTGCGCGTGGCCATCACCAGTTGCACCAGGTATTCCTCCACTGCATCGGCCATGTACAGGCCGAGGATTTCCTTGCGCGCAGCAAAAATCGCCTGCTGGCTGACCCGCCGCTCGGGCTTGGTCTCGCCATTGAGCGCCTCGCCGCGGGCCTGCTGCAGAATGCGCCGTTCGACTGCCGCGTCGGGGAAGCCCATCTTGACGTGCATCAAGAAGCGGTCGAGCTGAGCTTCGGGCAGCGGGTAGGTGCCTTCCTGCTCGATCGGGTTCTGCGTGGCCATCACCAGAAACAGCGGCGACAGGTCGTAGGTGCTGCGGCCGACACTGACCTGGCGCTCGGCCATGGCCTCGAGCAGTGCTGACTGAACCTTGGCCGGCGCGCGGTTGATCTCGTCGGCCAGCACCAGGTTGTGAAAGATCGGCCCCTGCTGGAAGACAAAGCTGCCGGTTTCCGGGCGGTAGATCTCGGTTCCGGTGATATCGGCGGGGAGCAGGTCGGGGGTGAACTGGATGCGGTGGAATTGCGCCTCGACGCCCTCGGCCAGCTCCTTGATCGCCTTGGTCTTGGCCAGCCCCGGGGCGCCTTCGACCAGCATGTGGCCATCGGCAAGGAGGACGATCAGCAGGCGTTCGACCAGTTTTTCCTGGCCCAGAATCTGGGAGGAAAGAAAGGTGCGTAGCGCGTTCAGCGCTTCACGGTGTTCCATCGGCGACGGTTCCTGGAGAGAGGCCGGGGAGTTGCCAGCAGGCAGCCCGGGCAGGGCCTGCTACTTTAATCCATCCGGGGTGGTGACGACCAATGGCAGAGGCGAAATTTATCGCTGGCACAGGCTGTTGGGCGTCACGGGCCACTGCCCTGTTTGCAGTGAGGTCGCCAACAGGGCGGTGGCGCTGGGCGGCCGTCAGTTTTTCGAGCTGGAGTGCTTGCGGCCTTGATCAAAGAACGCAAACACCACAACCAATATCCCGGCAATGGTCAGCATCAGCGCGACGCCGTCGGTGGAATGCGTCGCCGAGCTGGCCACCAGGGCCAGCCCGCCCAACGGCGCCAGGCCGCCGGCCACGGCGGTACCGACTTCGCGGCCCGTGCCAAACCCGGATGAGCGGGTCTGGGTCGGGAACTGGCGGCTGAGGAACGAGCCCTGCGGGGCAAACATCATCGGTGCCAGAATCCCGGTGCCGATCCCGATCGCCAGGTAGATCATGCTCGGCTCGCCGGTGCTCAGCAACTGCAGGAATGGGTAGGCGAACAGGGCAGACAGCACGCCACCCAGCATCAACACGGTCTTGCTGCTCCAACGGTCGCACAGCCAACCGAAGAACGGCACGGCAAAGATCGCAACCAGGCTGGCGATGGTCACCGACAGCGACGTGACGTGCGCCTCTACACCTTTGAACTGGGTCAGGTAGGCCAGCGAGAATGTCTTGAAGATGTAGCTCAGGGCGTTGTAGCCGATGGCGACGAAGAACACCACGGCGAGGCCTTTCAGGTCATTTTTGAACAGCAGTTTCAGCGGTGATATCTGCGGCTTGGCGTCGGAGCGATCGAGTTCCTTGAAGTCTGGGGTTTCCGGAATGCTCTTGCGCACCCACAGGCCCACTGCCACCAGCACGATGCTGGCAATGAACGGAATGCGCCAGCCACCGGCGAGCAGGAAGTCATTGCCATTCATGGTCAGCAGGTAGACGGTCAGCGACGACAGCAGCAGGCCCAGATTCAAGCCCAATGCCGGCCAGGCGCCTTGGCTGCCGCGCTTGCCTTCGCTGGCATGTTCATAGGAGGTAACGGCCGCCCCCGACAGCTCTGCGCCCGCACCCAGGCCTTGAATGATCCGGATCACCACCAGCAGGATCGGCGCCCACACGCCGATCGTTGCATAGCTTGGAATCAAGCCGATCAGCGCGGTGCATACGCCCATCATGCAAAAGGTGATCACCAGTACGTGTTTGCGTCCGAACCGGTCGCCCAGGTAGCCGAACAGGACGCCGCCGAAGGGCCGGGCGATGAAGCCGATGGCGAATGTCGAGAACGCCAGCAGCGATGCTACGGCAGGGTTGCTGGCGTCGAAGAAGATCTTCGAGAAGACGATCGCGGCCATGGTGGCGTACAGGTAAAAGTCGTACCACTCCAGCATCGAGCCGAAAATGGTCGCCGCGGCCACTTTGCGCAGGCGTTTGCGTGTCTGTTCTGGTGTTTCACTTGCGGTCACTGCTGCTTGATGTACCGACATCTGATTGTCCTTATTGTCTTTGTAGTTAGGGGTGCAGCTCAGCGGGCGTTGAGGATCTTTTCGGCGATCATCTGACCGATCGGGATGGCCGAGGTGGCAGCGGGCGAGGGCGCATTGCAGACATGCACCATGCGCGGTGTCTCGGCGAACAGAAAGTCATGTACCAGGCTGCCGTCACGCATCACCGCCTGGGCACGGATGCCGGCTTCGTAGGGCAGCAGGTCGTCGACCTTGAGCGACGGGCAGTACTTGCGGCACTGCTGCAGATAGCCGCGTTTGAACAGCGAGTTCTTCATCTCGGCGGTACCCGAGCCGAGGTTGTTCCATAGGGTTTTCCAGAAGCCCGGGAAACGCGCGAATTCGCCGATATCGGCCCAGTTGCGGGCGAACTTGCGGTAATCCTCGCGGGCAAAACCGAGTACCGCGTTGGGTCCGACGGTTACACTGCCGTCGATCATGCGGGTCAGGTGGACCCCCAGAAACGGCAGTTGCGGATCCGGAATCGGGTAGATCAGGTGGTTGACGATCTGGCTTTTGCTCGCAGGCAAGCGGTAGTACTCGCCACGGAACGGGATGATCTGGTGATCGATGCGCACGCCGGCCAGGCGTGCCAGGCGGTCGGACTGCAAACCAGCGCAGGCCACCAACTGGCGCGCCTGCCAGCGGTGCTCGTCGCTGCATACCTCGACATGCTCGGAATATTCCTTGATCGAGCGGACGCTGGTCGATAGGCGCAGCTCGCCGCCAGCGCGTTCGATTACCTTGGCCATTGCCTGGCACACCTGGCGGTAATCGACGATCCCGGTGGCATCGACGAACAGCGCGCCCAGCCCTGCGATGTTGGGTTCGCGGCGGTTGAGCTCAGCGGCGTCGAGCTGCTCGACCTTCAACCCGTTTTCCTGCGAGCGCTGATACAGCGCCTGCATGCGCTGCATCTCCAGTTCGTTGGAGGCAACCAGCAGTTTGCCGCAGACCTGGAAATGGATGCCGTGTTCGCTGCAGAAGTCTTTGGTCGCTTGCGCGCCGCGTTTGCACAGCTCGGCCTTGAGGCTGCCAGGCGCGTAGTAAATCCCGGCATGGATCACGCCGCTGTTGTGGCCTGTCTGGTGGCGGCCGAGGCTGGCCTCTTTTTCCACGATCAGCAACGAAGCGCCGGGGCGCTGCTCGAGCAGTGCCATCGCTGTGGCCAGGCCGACGATGCCGCCGCCGATGATCAAGTAGTCGTAAGTCATGCAGGGTACCTTGGCATTCTTGTCAGTGGATCTGCTTATCAGGTTGTCAGACTAAGTGGTGCGTTAAAAACCCTGCCTTAATTGGGCAGGGTCGGTTTGCTCGGTTCAGTTCAGTTCAGGAAGCTCAATTTTCAGGCGTTTGGCCGAGGCCCGCAGATGCGCTTCGGCGCAGCTCGCAGCGGCGTGACGGTCGCCATCGGCGATGGCCTGGTACAACGCCTGATGTTCCCGGTTGGCGTCTGCCGGGCCGCCTACCGCAGGCGACGCCGAGTTTTCCCAGGCACGCTGCCGCGCGGCGGCCAACTGGCTGCCGAGAAAGTCATGAAAGGCGACGAAGTAGTCGTTCTTGCTCGCTTCGGCGATGGCCCGGTGAAAGGCCACGTCGGCGGCCGCGGCGGCGGCCAGGTCATTGCGCGGGTCGAGCATCTGCTCCAGTGCTGCAGCGATGTTGCTCAGGTCGCCGGCATCGCGGCGACGGGCAGCGATGGCGGCCGCTTGAGTTTCGATCCACAGGCGCATTTCGAACATCTGCACCAGATCAGGCTTGCGCCCGTTGCTGCCGGGGAAGCGAAACACCGTGCCATGGGGCGTCTGCGAGATATACGAGCCCAGGCCACGACGGGCGATCAGCACCCCGTCGGCCTTGAGCTGAGCCACTGCCTCGCGCACCACCGAGCGGCTCACGTTGAGTTGCTCGGCCAGTTGCTGTTCGGTGGGCAGGCGTGCTTCGGCAGCCAGGCGGCCGCTGTCGATTTCCGCACGGATGGCGCCGACAACCCTTTCTACCAGAGTATCTGGGCGCTGTAGCTCTAACATGGACGGAGTGCCTATTGATCAGGTTGTCAGACAATGCCCGCTATCCGCTGTGTCTGTCAATTATTTCCCCAGCTCAGCCAGATTACAGCTCGCTGACGTAAGTGCCGGTGCCGTTCAGAATGATCCGTAAAGTCTCGTCGATCTCGGCCAGGTCATTGCCGTCACTGGTCAATACGATCTCCAGGGTCTCATCGCCCTTGAGGGCGTCGGTGTCACCTGCGGCAACTTCCAGCAGCAGGCGCTTGGCGCTGAAGGTGATTTTGATGCCGTCCAGGGTCGACGGCTCATCGTCCAGGGTCAGGTCGACGGTGTCTTCGTCCGGGTAGCGGGTCAGCAGGAACATCTGGCCCTGGTCGCTGTGGCAGCACAGGGTCGCCATGTTGTCTTCTTCATCATCGCAAGGGGTGGCGAACAGCAGGGGGGTGGTCAGTTGCATGGTCGGCTCGAATTGACGAAATGAAATGGAATTCTGCCAGTCTTGGGCCGTTCCATAAACGAATGTTACCGGGCATTGACCGAATATGTCGCAGCGCTGCAAGCCGCGGTGACCGCTCAGTCGTTAAGCTGCGCAGTCGATGGGTCCCCGTAAAGGCACAGCCACAGGCAGTCGCTTTTGCAGGTACCCAACAGATGAGCGTGGCAAACACGCTCAGCGCCTGGTTTCATCGGCCTGTTTTGCCCCGGGTTGCTATTGTTGATCCCAGGCAACACGCACATGCACGACGCTTCACTACAAAACAAAGCCCAAGCGGAGTACCACAGATGGCGTTTTTCACCGCAGCCAGCAAAGCCGACTTCCAGCACCAACTGCAAGCGGCCCTGGCGCAGCACATCAGCGAACAGTCACTGCCACAAGTGGCACTGTTCGCCGAACAGTTCTTCGGCATCATCTCTCTGGACGAACTTACCCAGCGGCGGCTTTCCGACCTGGCTGGCTGCACCCTGTCTGCCTGGCGCATCATCGAGCGCTTCGACCCTGAAACCCCGCTGGTGCGGGTGTACAACCCCGACTACGAGCGCAATGGCTGGCAGTCGACCCACAGTGTGGTCGAAGTCCTGCACCATGACCTGCCGTTCCTGGTCGACTCGGTACGCACCGAGCTGAACCGCCGCGGCTACAGCATCCACACCCTGCAGACCACCGTGCTCAGCGTGCGCCGCGGCGCCAAGGGCGAACTGCTCGAGCTGCTGCCCAAAGGCACCCACGGTGACGGCGTTCAACATGAATCGCTGATGTACCTGGAAATCGACCGTTGTGCCAACGCAGCCGAACTGAGCTCGCTGGCCCGGGAAATCGAACAGGTCCTGGCTGAAGTGCGCGTTGCGGTTGCCGACTTCGAACCGATGAAAGCCAAGCTGCGCGAAGTGGCGGCGCTGGTCGAGCAGACCCCGTACCCGCAAGCCCAGCACGAGAAGGCCGAGGTCAAGGCGTTCCTCGAGTGGTTGCTGGATAACCACTTCACCTTCCTCGGCTATGAAGAATTCACCGTCGAGGGCGGCGCCGATGGCGGCCGCATGAACTACGACGAGCAGTCCTTCCTCGGCCTGCCACGTCGCCTGCGCATCGGCCTGACCGCCGAAGAGCTGCGCATCGAAGACTACGCTGTGGCCTACCTCAACGAGCCGCTGCTGCTGTCCTTCGCCAAGGCTGCACTGCCGAGCCGTGTGCACCGCCCGGCCTACCCGGACTATGTGTCGATCCGCCAGCTGGATGCCGACGGCAAGGTCATCAAGGAATGCCGCTTCATGGGCCTGTACACCTCGTCGGTGTATGGCGAGAGCGTGCATGCCATTCCGTACATCCGCGGCAAGGTAGCCGAAGTCGAGCGCCGCTCCGGCTTCGATGCCAAGGCCCACCTGGGCAAGGAACTGGCGCAGGTGCTCGAAGTGCTGCCGCGCGACGACCTGTTCCAGACCCCGATCGACGAGCTGTCCAGCACTGTCATGTCGATCGTGCAGATCCAGGAGCGCAACAAGATCCGCGTGTTCCTGCGCAAAGACCCTTACGGCCGCTTCTGCTACTGCCTGGCCTATGTACCGCGCGAGGTCTACTCGACCGAAGTGCGCCAGAAGATCCAGCAAGTGTTGATGGAG
Source organism: Pseudomonas sp. NPDC088322 (assembly GCF_044740745.1). Taxonomy (NCBI): domain Bacteria; kingdom Pseudomonadati; phylum Pseudomonadota; class Gammaproteobacteria; order Pseudomonadales; family Pseudomonadaceae; genus Pseudomonas; species Pseudomonas sp. NPDC088322. The sequence goes on from NZ_JBIURK010000004.1 coordinate 390,568, forward strand.
CGCCTGAAGGCCAGCGATTGCGAATTCTGGACGTTCTTCTCCGAGTCGGTACTGGCGCGTGTGCAACTGATTCTGCGGGTAGACCCGAAGAACCGCATCGACATCGACCCACAGCAGCTGGAAAACGAAGTGATCCAGGCCTGCCGTTCGTGGCAGGACGATTACTCCGCACTGGTCGTGGAAAACTTCGGCGAAGCTCAGGGCACCAATATCCTGGCGGACTTCCCCAAGGGTTTCCCGGCGGGCTACCGCGAGCGCTTTGGCGCCCATTCGGCGGTCGTCGACCTGCAACATGTGCTGGCCCTGAACGAAGCCAAGCCGCTGGCGATGAGCTTCTATCAGCCCCTGGGCCAGTACGGCGAGCGTCTGCTGCATTGCAAGCTGTACCACGCCGATACCCCGCTGGCGCTGTCGGACGTGCTGCCGATCCTGGAGAACCTTGGCCTGCGTGTGCTGGGTGAGTTCCCGTACCGCCTGCGCCACGCCAATGGCCGCGAGTACTGGATCCACGACTTTGCATTCACCTACAGCGAAGGCCTGAGCCTGGATATCCAGCAGCTCAACGACACTCTGCAGGATGCCTTCATCCATATCGTCAAGGGCGACGCCGAAAACGACGCCTTCAACCGCCTGGTACTGACCGCCGGCCTGCCATGGCGTGATGTGGCGCTGCTGCGCGCCTACGCCCGCTACATGAAGCAGATTCGTCTGGGCTTCGATCTGGGCTACATCGCCAGCACCCTGAACAACCACACCGACATCGCGCGCGAGCTGACCCGGCTGTTCAAGACCCGCTTCTACCTGGCACGCAAGCTCACCCAGGATGATCTGGAAGACAAGCAGCTGCGTCTGGAACAGGCCATCAACAGCGCCCTGGATGACGTTCAGGTGCTCAACGAAGACCGCATCCTGCGTCGCTACCTGGACCTGATCAAAGCCACCCTGCGTACCAACTTCTATCAGCCGGACAGCAGCGGCCAGGCCAAGTCGTACTTCAGCTTCAAGTTCAACCCCAAGCTCATCCCCGAACTGCCCAAGCCGGTGCCCAAGTTCGAGATATTCGTCTACTCGCCGCGTGTCGAAGGCGTCCACCTGCGCTTCGGCAACGTCGCCCGTGGCGGCCTGCGCTGGTCGGACCGTGAAGAAGACTACCGCACCGAAGTGCTCGGCCTGGTCAAGGCGCAGCAGGTGAAGAACTCGGTGATCGTGCCGGTCGGCGCCAAGGGCGGGTTCCTGCCCCGGCGCCTGCCGCTGGGCGGCAGCCGTGACGACATCGCCGCTGAAGGTATCGCCTGCTACCGCATCTTCATCTCGGGCCTGCTCGACATCACCGACAACCTCAAGGACGGCGGCGTCGTGCCACCGGCCAACGTGGTGCGGCATGACGATGACGACCCGTACCTGGTGGTGGCGGCCGACAAAGGCACCGCGACCTTCTCCGACATCGCCAACGGCATTGCCATCGACTACGGCTTCTGGCTCGGAGACGCGTTCGCCTCGGGCGGCTCGGCTGGTTACGACCACAAGAAGATGGGTATCACTGCCCGCGGCGCCTGGGTGGGCGTGCAGCGCCACTTCCGTGAGCGCGGCATCAACGTCCAGCAAGATCCGATCACGGTGGTCGGCGTCGGCGACATGGCCGGTGACGTCTTCGGTAACGGCTTGCTGATGTCCGACAAGCTGCAGCTGGTGGCTGCCTTCAACCACCTGCACATCTTCATCGACCCTAATCCGGACCCGGCCAGCAGCTTCGCCGAGCGCCAGCGCTTGTTCGACCTGCCACGTTCGGCATGGACCGATTACGATACCAGCATCATGTCTGCAGGCGGCGGGATCTTCCCGCGTAGCGCCAAGAGCATCAGCATCAGCCCGCAGATGAAGGAACGCTTCGCCATCGAAGCCGACCGTCTGACGCCGACCGAGCTGCTGCACGCGCTGCTGCAGGCGCCGGTCGATCTGCTCTGGAACGGCGGTATCGGTACCTACGTCAAAGCCAGCAGCGAAAGCCACGCCGACGTCGGCGACAAGGCCAACGACGCCTTGCGCGTCAACGGCAACGAGCTGCGCTGCAAGGTAGTGGGCGAGGGCGGCAACCTGGGCATGACCCAGCTTGGCCGGGTCGAGTACGGCCTCAACGGCGGTGCGACCAACACTGACTTCATCGACAATGCCGGTGGCGTCGACTGCTCCGACCACGAAGTCAATATCAAGATCCTGCTCAACGAAGTGGTGCAGGGTGGCGACATGACCGAGAAGCAGCGCAACCAGCTGCTCGGCAGCATGACCGAAGAAGTTGGCGCGCTGGTATTGGGCAACAACTATAAGCAGACCCAGGCGCTGTCGCTGGCGGCCCGTCGCGTACGCGAGCGGATTGCCGAGTACAAGCGCCTGATGGCCGACCTTGAAGCGCGCGGCAAGCTCGATCGGGCGATCGAATTCCTGCCGTCCGAAGAGCAACTTGCCGAGCGTCTGGCCGCAGGCCAGGGCCTGACCCGGGCCGAGCTGTCGGTGCTGATTTCGTACAGCAAGATCGACCTCAAAGAGCAACTGCTGAAATCGCAGGTGCCGGATGACGACTATCTGACCCGCGACATGGAGACGGCCTTCCCGCCGTCACTGCTCAACCAGTTCGGCGAGGCCATGCGCCGTCACCGTCTGAAGCGCGAGATCGTCAGCACCCAGATCGCCAATGACCTGGTCAACAACATGGGCATCACCTTTGTCCAGCGGCTCAAGGAGTCGACTGGCATGAGCCCGGCCAACGTCGCCGGGGCCTATGTGATCGTGCGCGATATCTTCCATCTGCCGCATTGGTTCCGCCAGATCGAGGCGTTGGACTATCAGGTCCCGGCCGAGATTCAGCTGACCTTGATGGATGAGCTGATGCGTCTGGGCCGCCGCGCCACGCGCTGGTTCCTGCGTAGCCGTCGCAACGAGCAGGATGCAGGCCGTGATGTGGCGCACTTCGGGCCGAAGATCGCCCAGCTTGGGCTGAAACTGGACGAGCTGCTGGAAGGGCCGACCCGTGAGCGCTGGCAGGTGCGTTATCAGGGCTTCGTCGAGGCTGGTGTGCCCGAGTTGCTGGCGCGGATGGTTGCCGGGACCACGCATTTGTACACGCTGCTGCCGATCATCGAGGCTTCGGATGTGACCGGGCATGACCCGGCGCAGGTGGCCAAGGCGTTCTTCGCGGTGGGTAGTGCGTTGGATCTGACCTGGTACCTGCAGGAGATCAGCAACTTGCCGGTGGAGAACAACTGGCAGGCGCTGGCGCGTGAGGCGTTCCGTGACGATATCGACCTGCAGCAGCGGGCGATCACCATTTCTGTGCTGCAGATGGCCGATGCGCCGCAGGACATGGATGCGCGGGTGGCATTGTGGTCTGAGCAGCGGCGGGTGATGGTGGAGCGCTGGCGCGCGATGCTGGATGACCTGCGCAGTGCTTCGGGGCATGACTATGCGATGTATGCGGTCGCTAACCGGGAGTTGGTTGATTTGGCCATGAGTGGGCAGGCTGTGGTTGTGCCTTCCTGATAGCTGATTTGGTTGGTTTGTGAGTGAGAGACCCTGGTGCCTTTGGTGGTGCCGGGGTTTTTTGCTTTTAGGGGTTTGGGGCTTATCCGGATTTTGTGGTGGGTTTGCGGGCCCCTTTCGCCCTTACGGCGAGTCACTTTTTTGGCAAACGCCCCAAAAAGTAACCAAAAAATGCTTGGCTCCACATCCCGCCCCTTCGCTGCGCTGCGGGGTTCCCTCGCTCCGGCCTCCTGAGTCGCCGGTGGATCAAGAGCAAGATCAAGATTAACTGCTGGGCCGCTGCGCGACCCTTCGCGGCGGTCCGGCGTCCCGGTGAACCCGCTCCCACAGGGTCAGCGTTGTTCATGAGTTGTGTAGCAAATTTGCTGGAGCGCCGTAGCGTCCAAAGGGATTAATGCTGACCTGAGACCCCGCAGATTCCTGTGGGAGCGGGCTTGCCCGCGAAGGGCCGCAAAGCGGCCCTAGCTTTTGACTGTCGCTTTTGATCTGCGCCAGCGTAGCGAGGCGTGCTCTTGATCTACCCGCGACCTCAGAAGGCCGAACGCAGGCATTGCGAAGGGAGGTGCCGGCCATGGATGGCCGGCAAGCGCTGCGGGCCAGGATGGCCCGTTCAGCGCGGTCCCTCCGGGAGCAATGCCGGAGTGAGGGAACCCCGGAGGGTAGCGCAGGGGCCACTAAATCAAACAGATAAGCCCACATCCAATAAAGCCAACCTACTTGAACCGCCGCTCAACCCCCTTCTCAACCAAGATCTTCGCCGAAATCTCCTCAACCGAAAAATGCGTCGAATCAATGTTCGGAATATTCTCCCGGCGGAACAGATTCTCCACCTCACGCACCTCGAACTCACACTGCGCAAAGCTCGAATATCGGCTATTAGGCTTGCGCTCATGGCGAATAGCCGTCAACCGGTCCGGGTCAATGGTCAGGCCAAACAACTTGCTGTGATGCTTCTTCAGCACCGCCGGCAACTGCAGCCGCTCCATGTCATCCTCAGTCAACGGATAGTTCGCCGCACGAATCCCGAACTGCATCGCCATGTACAGACAGGTCGGCGTCTTGCCGCAGCGCGACACCCCCACCAGAATCAGGTCGGCCTTGTCGTAGTAATGCGTGCGCGCACCATCATCGTTGTCCAGCGCAAAGTTCACCGCCTCGATCCGCTCCATATAGTTGGAGTTGCCGCCAATCGAGTGCGACTTGCCCACCGAATACGACGAATGCGCGGTCAGTTCCTGCTCTAAGGGCGACAGGAACGACGAAAAGATATCGATCATGAACCCGTTGGAAGTCGCCAGAATCTCGCGAATGTCCTGGTTGACGATGGTGTCGAAGATGATCGGCCGCATCCCGTCACGCTCCGCCGCTGCGTTGATCTGCAGCACCATCGTGCGCGCCTTGTCCGGGCTGTCGATGTACGGGCGGGTGAATTTATTGAACGGAATGCTCTCGAATTGTGCGAGCAGGCTTTGACCCAGGGTCTCGGCAGTGATGCCGGTGCCGTCGGAGATGAAAAACGCGGTTCGTTTCATTTGCACCCTAGGCCTTAAGCTGATGACGTTTCTTGGATATGATAAGTTCGCTTTGCCGAATGCGGCTTTTGGCATTCTCACTTATTTTCCAGGTCCCGGCCATAAGCGCCCGGCCCAGTCTGAACCGTCAGGCGGGCGCTCTGAGCTTTTCCAACACCGTTAGTGGAGAGATCACCTTGGTAGAGTACGTAGTTTCCCTCGATAAGCTCGGCGTCCATGATGTAGAGCATGTGGGGGGCAAGAACGCATCCCTCGGCGAGATGATCAGTAACCTCGCAGGTGCCGGCGTCTCGGTGCCGGGCGGCTTTGCCACTACGGCTCAGGCGTACCGTGACTTTCTCGAGCAGAGCGGGCTGAACGCGCAGATCCATGCCGCGCTCGACGCGCTGGACGTGGATGACGTCAACGCCCTGGCCAAGACCGGCGCGCAGATCCGTCAGTGGATCATGGAAGCCGAGTTCCCAGAGCGCCTGAATGCCGAAATCCGCGCTGCCTTCGCCGAAATGGCCCAGGGTAACGACAACATGGCCGTGGCCGTGCGCTCTTCGGCCACCGCCGAAGACCTGCCAGACGCCTCCTTTGCGGGCCAGCAAGAGACCTTCCTCAATATCCGTGGCGTTGAAAACGTGATCCGCGCGGCCAAGGAAGTATTCGCTTCGCTGTTCAACGATCGCGCCATTTCCTACCGCGTGCACCAGGGCTTTGACCACAAACTGGTCGCCCTGTCGGCTGGCGTGCAGCGCATGGTCCGTTCCGAAACCGGCACTGCCGGGGTGATGTTCACCCTCGATACCGAATCGGGTTTCCGCGACGTGGTGTTCATTACCGGCGCCTACGGCCTGGGCGAAACCGTGGTTCAGGGCGCTGTCAACCCTGACGAATTCTATGTCCACAAGCACACCCTGCAAGCCGGCCGCCCGGCGATCTTGCGCCGCAACCTGGGCAGCAAGGCGCTGAAGATGATCTACGGCGACGAAGCCAAGGCCGGTCGTTCGGTCAAGACCGTAGAAGTCGACCGTGCCGAACGTGCGCGCTTCTGCCTGAGCGATGACGAAGTCAACGAGCTGGCCAAGCAGGCCATGATCATCGAGCAGCATTACCAGCGGCCGATGGACATCGAGTGGGCCAAGGACGGTGACGACGGCAAGCTGTACATCGTTCAGGCCCGCCCAGAAACGGTAAAAAGCCGCGCCAGCGCCAATGTCATGGAGCGCTACCTGCTCAAAGAGAAGGGCACGGTACTGGTCGAAGGCCGCGCCATTGGCCAGCGCATCGGCGCCGGCAAGGTGCGGATCATCAACGACGTGTCGGAAATGGACCGCGTCCAGCCGGGCGACGTGCTGGTGTCGGACATGACCGACCCGGATTGGGAACCGGTCATGAAACGCGCCAGCGCCATCGTCACCAACCGTGGCGGGCGTACCTGCCACGCGGCGATCATCGCTCGTGAGCTGGGCATTCCGGCCGTAGTCGGTTGTGGCAACGCCACCCAGCTGCTCAAGGACGGCCAGGGCGTGACCGTGTCCTGCGCCGAGGGCGATACCGGCTTCATCTTCGAAGGTGAGCTGGGCTTCGACATCAAGCAGAATTCGGTCGATGCCATGCCCGACCTGCCGTTCAAGATCATGATGAACGTCGGCAACCCGGATCGCGCCTTTGATTTTGCCCAGTTGCCCAACGCCGGTGTCGGCCTGGCGCGTCTGGAGTTCATCATCAACCGCATGATCGGCGTGCACCCCAAGGCGCTGCTCAACTACGCCGGGTTGCCACCTGAGCTGAAGGACAGTGTCGACAAGCGTATCGCCGGTTATTCCGATCCGGTCGGCTTCTATGTCGAGAAACTGGTCGAAGGCATCAGCACCCTGGCTGCGGCGTTCTACCCGAAAAAGGTCATCGTGCGTCTGTCGGACTTCAAGTCCAACGAATACGCCAACCTGATCGGCGGCAAGCTGTACGAGCCGGAAGAAGAAAACCCGATGCTGGGCTTCCGCGGTGCTTCGCGCTACATCAGCGAGTCGTTCCGTGACTGCTTCGAGCTCGAGTGCCGTGCGCTCAAGCGCGTGCGCAACGAGATGGGCCTGACCAACGTCGAGATCATGGTACCGTTCGTGCGCACCCTGGGTGAGGCCAGCCAGGTTGTCGATTTGCTTGCCGAAAACGGCCTGGCTCGTGGCGACAACGGCCTGCGCGTGATCATGATGTGCGAGCTGCCGTCCAACGCGATTCTGGCTGAAGAGTTCCTCGAGTACTTCGACGGCTTCTCGATCGGCTCCAACGACCTGACTCAGCTTACCCTGGGCCTGGACCGCGATTCGGGTATCATCGCGCACCTGTTCGATGAGCGTAATCCTGCGGTGAAAAAGCTGCTGGCCAACGCCATCCAGGCCTGTAACAAGGCCGGCAAGTACATCGGCATCTGTGGCCAGGGCCCTTCCGACCACCCAGACCTGGCCAAGTGGCTGATGGAACAGGGGATCGAGAGCGTGTCGCTGAACCCGGATTCGGTACTCGAGACCTGGTTCTTCCTGGCCGAAGGTCAAGCCCCGGCCTGATTCAACCACTGCGCAGGCACGTCCAACGTGCCTGCGCGCGTATTCTTCGGGGCGAGTTCCAGCGATGGTTCCCGCCCTTTTTCATACAAGTATTCTATGCAAAGCAGTAGCGCTCTCTTCCCCGTGGCCTTGCAAAGTGCCGAACGCCGCGGTGACCTCAGTGAAGACGTGTACCGGATCAAGGCTGGCAACAGCCCCGACCCCAGCGTCGAGCTGGCGGTCACGCGTCTTGGCCTTGCCGATCACGGCGGCGTTCATGGCATACCGGTGATTCTGCTGCACGGCAGCTTCTCCAATCGACGGTTCTGGTTTTCGCCCAAAGGCATCGGCTTGGGCGCGTTTCTGGCGCGGGCCGGTTTTGATGTGTGGATCCCGGAGATGCGCGGTCATGGCCTGTCACCGCGTAATCGCCAGTGGCGGCAAAACCGCGTAGCCGACTACGCGCGCTACGATCTGCCGGTGATTGCTGCATTTGTCCATGAACAAGCCGGCCGGGCTCCGCACTGGATCGGCCATTCGCTGGGCGGGACCACGCTTACGGCAGCGCTGGGTGGCGCTTACCTGCCATCTGAGCAGGTGGCCAGCGTGGCCCTGTTTGGCACCCAGATCAGCCGCGTGTACTGGCCGTTGAAGGTGCCGACAGTGGAGTGGGGCGCGCGCTTGCTGCTCAAACGCTTTGCACATATTTCTGGCTCCCGGCTCAAGCGCGGGCCGGAAGACGAGCCGATCGGCCTGGCGCTGGAGAGCATGCGTTGGCATGGCCTGTTCGGGCGCTTCGGCGAGAAGGGCAAGGATTGGTGGGCGGGGCTGACCGAGGTCGATGTGCCACTGCTGGCGGTGGCGGGCGCGGGTGATCTGCAGGACCCGGTGTGGGCCTGCCGCAAGCTGTTCGAGCAATACGGCGCCGAGCGCAAGCAGTTTCTTTGCCTGGGCCGGGAGCAGGGCTTCGATGCCTTTGGCCATGTCGACATGTTGGTAAGCAAGGCTGCGCAGACCCAGGTATGGCCGCTGATCGAAGGCTGGTTGCGTGATCCTGACGCGCCGGTACGTGGCGCCGAACTGGCGGCCAGCCTGACTGAGCAGTCGCAGATGACTGCACCACCTCGCGCGGTGTAGCCTTGGCCGGACTTTCCGCTTTCGTTGTGCCTGACAGGAGCCTTCCCATGCAGCATTACGTAACGCCCGATCTGTGTGACGCCAACCCAGACCTGGTCCAGGTGCTGGAACCGATGTTCAGCAACTTCGGTGGCCGCGACTCGTTCGGCGGCCAGATCGTGACCATCAAGTGTTTTGAAGACAACTCGCTGGTCAAGGCCCAAGCCGAGCTTGATGGCCGCGGCAAGGTGCTGGTGGTCGACGGTGGCGGCTCGCTGCGATGCGCGCTGCTGGGCGACATGATTGCCGCCAAGGCTGCGCAAAACGGTTGGGAAGGCCTGGTCATCTATGGCTGCGTGCGCGATGTCGACGTGCTGGTGCAGACCAACGTCGGTGTGCAGGCGCTGGCCGCGCATCCGCTGAAGACCGACAAGCGTGGCCTTGGCGACCTCAATGTGGTGGTGACCTTCGCCGGCGTGACCTTCCGCCCGGGTGAATACGTTTACGCCGACAACAACGGCGTGATCGTTTCGCCGCAACCGCTGCAAATGCCCGAGTGATGCGCCGCGCGCGCTGATGGAGCTGGAATGTTCGAGGAAGACAACGCGCAGTGGGGGCTGGTGCATGCCCTGGTGCTCGATGGCAAAGGTGGCGCGCGTTCTATCGCTCGGACCGAACTGGATGACCTGCAGTTGCAGCCAGAGCAGAGCCTTTGGCTGCACTGGGACCGCAGCCATCCGCAGACCCGCAGCTGGTTGCTGCGCGAAAGCGGGCTGAGCGAGTTCAGCTGCGAGCTGCTGCTTGAAGAAAACACCCGACCACGGCTGTTGCCGTTGGCGGATGAGCAGTTGCTGCTGTTTTTGCGCGGGGTCAATCTCAATCCTGGTGCCGAGCCTGAAGATATGGTCTCGGTGCGCATATTTGCCCAGGCGCAACGGATCATCTCGCTGCGCTTGCGGCCACTGCGTGCCAGCGACGAAATCCTGCAGCTGCTGAGCGAGGGCAGGGGGCCCAAATCGGCCTCCGAGTTGCTCTTGCTGATGGGCGAACTGCTGACCGAAAAGGTCCAGGCGCTGGTCAGTGATCTGTCCGAACTGGTCGATTTCGAAGAAGAGAAGGTGGAGTCCGACGAACGGTACACGCCAGAAGACGGCGTGCTGCAGCAGATTCGCCGCCGCGCTGCCGGCCTGCGCCGCTTCCTGGCGCCGCAACGGGAAATCTACGTACAGCTTGCAAGGCACAAGTGGAGCTGGTTCGCTGACGCCGATGCCGATTACTGGAACGAGCTCAACAACAGCCTGATCCGCTACCTCGAGGAGCTGGAACTGACCCGCGAGCGCGCCGCACTGGTGCTCGAGAGCGAAGACCGGCGGCGCAGCGAGCGGATGAACCGGACCATGTTCCGCTTCGGCATCATCACCTGCATTTTCTTGCCGATGAGCTTTGTCACCGGCCTGCTGGGGATCAACGTCGGCGGCATTCCGGGCGCCGACAGCCCCTATGGATTCCTGTTCGCCAGCCTGCTGGTCCTGGCACTGGCGGCAGGGCAGTGGTGGTTGTTCCGCCGCCTGCGCTGGGTGTGATCCGGTGCATTTTGAAACATTCGCGTGCGGTGACGTTGTGACCCGTTGCCCGGCGCCCTCGTCTTTGACTGACATTACGCGAGGTGCCCATGCACGATCCGTTTGAACAATCCTTGCGTGACCTGCTCAATGCGTCGCCGTCCGGTCAGGACCGAGACGACGCAGCGTGTCTGGGTCGCGTGCTGAAAACCGCCAACCGTCAGGTTGGTGCAGGCGATCTATTCAGCTTGCTTGGCCGTTGGAGCCAGGCGCTGATGATTGCCGTCAACAATGGCTCGGCGCATGTTGCGCCGGTGCGCCGTAATCCTGCCGCTGGCAGCAAAGCTGATAAGGCTGATTGAATATGGAACTCGATCTCTGGACCCAGAGCCTGGTCACCGCCATGACTGCCCTTTGGACCAAGGTGGCGAACTTCATCCCCAACCTGTTCGGCGCGCTGGTCGTGGTGCTGCTCGGTTTCGTGGTGGCCAAGCTGCTCGATACGCTGTTGTCCAAGCTGCTCGCCAAGTTTGGCCTGGACCGTCTGATGGCCGGTACCGGCATGACCAAGATGCTCAGCCGCGGCGGCATTCAGGTGCCGATATCGACCCTGATCGGCAAGATCGTGTATTGGTTCGTGCTGCTGATCTTCCTCGTCTCTGCGGCTGAGTCACTCGGCCTTGAGCGGGTCTCGGCAACGCTGGACATGCTCGCGCTGTATCTGCCCAAGGTATTTGGCGCGGCCCTGGTGCTGCTGGCCGGGGTCATGCTTGCGCAACTGGTCAATGGCCTGGTCCGCGGCGCCGCGGAAGGCATCGGCCTGGAGTACGCTGCAGGCGTCGGGCGCATCGCTCAAGGCCTGGTGATCATCATTGCGATCTCGGTGGCTATCAGCCAGCTGGAGGTCAAGACCGACCTGCTCAACCACGTAATCGTCATTGGCTTGATTACCGTTGGTCTGGCAATTGCCCTGGCGATGGGCTTGGGCAGCCGCGAAATTGCCGGGCAGATTCTGGCTGGGATTTACGTGCGCGAGCTGTATCAGGTCGGCCAGCAGGTCCGGATTGGAGAGGTTGAAGGCCAGATCGAAGAGATCGGCACGGTGAAGACGACAGTGCTGACCGACGAAGGTGAATTGGTGTCGTTGGCCAACCGCAGCTTGCTCGAACAGCGTGTCGATAGCCGCTAACCGGGTAAAAGCTGTTACTGTATGTCGCCGCGAAAACGCGCCCTGAGGGTGCGTGCGGCGACTTGACCTGACTGTCGGCCAGATTCGTTTTGAATAAAGTTCATTCGCCGCCCATGCGCTATGACCCACACGAACTCACCGACGAGGAGTTGGTGGCGCGTTCGCATGAGGAGCTGTTTCACGTTACCCGGGCGTATGAGGAACTCATGCGCCGGTACCAACGGACCCTGTTCAACGTTTGTGCACGTTATCTGGGGAACGACCGCGACGCTGACGATGTCTGTCAGGAGGTGATGCTGAAAGTGCTGTACGGGTTGAAGAACTTCGAAGGTAAATCCAAGTTCAAGACCTGGCTCTACAGCATCACCTACAACGAGTGCATCACCCAGTACCGCAAGGAGCGACGCAAACGCAGGCTGATGGATGCCTTGAGCCTTGACCCTATAGAAGAGGCGTCAGAGGACAAGGCACCAAAACCTGAAGAAAAGGGCGGCCTGGACAAGTGGCTGGTGCATGTGAACCCGATTGACCGCGAGATCCTGGTGCTGCGTTTTGTCGCAGAGCTGGAATTCCAGGAGATCGCCGATATCATGCACATGGGCTTGAGCGCAACGAAAATGCGCTACAAGCGTGCGCTCGACAAGCTCAGAGAGAAATTTGCTGGCGAGGTTGAAACTTAGTGGCCAGCAAATGTCTCTAAACCACCGGTGAGTTCTGCTAGACTTGCCGTCGAGTTGTCCCCCGGTTTTTGGTGGGACTGCTTATCTATCACACGATGGGGATTTAACGGATGAAATTGAAAAACACTTTGGGCTTGGCCATTGGCTCGCTCGTTGCCGCTGCTTCGTTCGGCGCTCTGGCACAAGGCACAGGCGCTGTAGAAGTCGAAGGCTTCTACAAGAAAGAATTCTTCGACAGCCAGCGTGACTTCAAGAACGACGGCAACCTGTTCGGCGGCTCGATCGGTTACTTCCTGACCGACGACGTTGAACTGCGTCTGGGCTACGACGAAGTCCACAACGCTCGTGGCGAAGATGGCAAGAACATCAAGGGCTCGAACACCGCTCTGGACGCTCTGTACCACTTCAACAACCCGTACGACGCAATCCGTCCGTACGTGTCGGCTGGTTTCTCCCACCAGTCCATCGGCCAGACCGGCCGTGGTGGTCGTAACCAGTCCACCTTCGCCAACGTTGGCGCTGGTGCCAAGTGGTACATCACCGACATGTTCTACGCTCGTGCTGGCGTTGAAGCTCAGTACAACATCGACCAAGGCGACACCGAGTGGGCGCCAAGCGTTGGTATCGGCCTGAACTTCGGCGGTAGCCCGAAGACTGCTGAAGTCGCTCCAGCTCCAGTTGCTGAAGTGTGCTCCGACAGCGACAACGACGGCGTCTGCGACAACGTCGACAAATGCCCAGACACCCCAGCCAACGTTACCGTTGACGCCGACGGCTGCCCAGCAGTTGCCGAAGTCGTACGTGTTGAGCTGGACGTCAAGTTCGACTTCGACAAGTCGGTTGTCAAGCCTAACAGCTACGGCGACATCAAGAACCTGGCTGACTTCATGAAGCAGTACCCATCGACTACTACCACTGTCGAAGGTCACACTGACTCCGTAGGTCCAGACGCTTACAACCAGAAGCTGTCCGAGCGTCGCGCTAGCGCCGTTAAGCAAGTTCTGACCCAGCAGTACGGCGTAGAATCGAGCCGTGTTGACTCGGTTGGCTACGGCGAAACCCGTCCGGTTGCTGACAACGCCACCGAAGAAGGTCGCGCTGTTAACCGTCGCGTTGAAGCGCAAGTAGAAGCTCAAGCCAAGTAATTGGTCTGAGATTCAGGAAAAACCCGGCCTAGGCCGGGTTTTTCTTTGCCTGTAAAAAAGTGCGCTGTGCCGCGTTCAGGCAACGCCTACGGCTGCGGTCACCAGCTCGGCCACCGCGCCTTGCCGCGCCACTTCGCCTATCACCAGCACTGCTGGGCTGCGCAGGGCAAAGGCGGTCGCATCCATGGCCATCTCCAGCAGCGTACTGCGGTACTCGCGCTGGCTCGGTAGCGAAGCGTTTTCGATCATGGCGACGGGCGTGTCTACCGCCATGCCGGCCTCGAGCAAACCCCGTCGAATGTCCCCCAGCCGAGCCACGCCCATGTACACCACCAAGGTGGTGCCGCCCTGAGTCAGGCCTGCCCAGTTCAGCTCGCTGTCATCCTGGGTATGTGCAGTCACCAAGGTCACGCCACGGCTGACCCCGCGCAGGGTGAGGGGGATGCCGCACTGAGTGGCACCGGCCAGTCCAGCGGTGATGCCGTTGACCAACTCCACCTCGATACCGCGCTGCTGCAACCACAGTGCTTCTTCGCCGCCACGGCCAAAGATGCATGGGTCGCCGCCTTTCAGGCGCACCACGCAGCGCCCCTGGCGGGCATGGCGCAACATCAGGCGCTGAATGAACGCTTGCGGCGTCGAGCGACAACCGCCGCGTTTGCCCACGGCAATCACCCGTGCCCCTGGGCAATGCTCAAGCACAGCCGGATTGACCAGGTCATCGATCATCACCACCTGCGCCTCGCGCAAGGCCCGCACCGCTTTCAGCGTTAGCAGTTCAGGGTCGCCGGGGCCGGCACCAACCAACCAGATTTTTGCGTTCATCAGATGTTCCTCATCAAGCAGCGCGCTCAGCCCTTGAACAGGCTGAACAGCAATATCAGGTTGAACAGCAGAGACAGCACGGCAAGCGTCTGCCAGACCTTGAGCGGCTCGCGCTCCAGCAATGGCCGTGGCCGCTCGCTCAGTTCCTGGCGGTCGCCACGTTCGAGCAACAGCAGCCATTGCTCGGCGGTTTCGAAACGTTGCCGGGGATCGGCCGCGACGGCTTGCTCCAGATTGCGTTGCAGCCACTCAGGCAGGTCCGGGCGATAACGGCCGGGGCTGACCAGGTGGGTGAAGCGCGGCCGTTGGAAGGCCTCGATTTCACCGTAGGGGTAGTGCCCGGTGAGCAGGTAGTAAAGAGTTACACCCGTGGCATAGAGGTCCTGGCGCGCCTGCGGCAGTTGCCCGTCGAACGCCTCCGGGGCAATGAACGACGGCGTACCGGGCAGGTCATGGGGGGCGTCTTCAGACAGCCCTGGGCAATAAGCAAGGCCAAAGTCGAGCAGGCGCAACTGGCCGTCTGTGCCCAGGTGCAGATTCTCGGGCTTGATATCCCGATGCAGCAGGTTGCGCCGGTGCAGCACGCCGACTGCCTGCAGCAGCTGCCGGGCGATTTCCAGCCACTGCGCCAGGGGTAGCGGGCCTTGCACGTTGTACAGGGCGCTGAGGGTCTGGCCCGGGTATTCGCGCATCAGGTAGTACACATGCTGACGGTGATTGGCCGCATGCACCTCAGGGAAGTGCCGACCGGCCACCCGCCGCAGAAACCACTCTTCCTGCAGCAAGCGCTGAGCGGCACCCGGATCTGCTTCGGCGGCGCCGGGCAGGGTCTTGAGCAGCCACGCCTGGCCCTGGCTGTCATGCACCCGATACAGCAGCGACTGGCGGCTGCGGGCCAATTGAGCATCGACCTGCCAGCCATCGATGGCTTGCCCGGGGCGCAGCGGCCCGGGCACTGGCCATTGCTGCAGTTGCGCCAGGGTGTCGCTGAAGTTGCTCGGGCCGAGCTGTTCGATCTGCACCAGCACGGCACTGGCGTTGTCCTGGCTACCGGCATGATGGGCGCTGGCGACCAAGATGTCGGCGGCGTCCTGCAGGTCAGGTTGATCTCTGAGGATGGCGGCAATCGCTTGCTCGCCAAGGCAGGCCCAGACACCATCGCTGAGCAGCAGCAGGGTTTCGCCGGCAACCAGCTCACCGTCCAGGTAGTCCACCAACAGATGCTGGTCCAGGCCCAGCGCGCGCTTGAGGACATGCTGCATGCCCGGCTGATCCCAGACATGGTCTTCGCTCAGGCACAGCAAGCGGCCCTGATCCCAGCGATAGGCACGGCAGTCACCGACGTGGGCGAGGGTGAAGCGGCGCCCGCGCAGGACCAGCGCAGTGAGGGTGGTCAGCAGCGGCTGGCCGCTGCCTTGGGCGCGCAGCCAGCGGTTTTGCGCCAGCAGCAGGCGATCCAGCGCCTGCGCGACCGGCCAGGTAGCCGGCGTGGCGTAGTAGTCCAGCGCCAACGCCTGCAGGCTGGCTCGCGCGGCCAGGCCGCCATCGGCGCACTGACTGACGCCGTCGGCCAGTGCGACCAGATAGCCTTTGCTCGCTGCCAATTCCGGCGCCGGTGTCACCAGGCGCAGAGCGTCCTGGTTTTCGCTGCGCGGACCGGTGGCGCTGGCTTGGGCGAAGCGCAATTGCAGGCTCATGGGTTTGCCCTATACCCGCGCTGCGGTAACCGCAGCCGAGCCCCAGGTGGTGCGCCAGCGTAGTTTGACCCCATGCAGGCCAAACCAGGCCAGCAGGCCCAGGCTTGCGAACAGCCACAGACCCAGCTGGTAGTCACCGGTGTGCTGCTTGATCATGCCCAGCCCTGCGGCCAGGAGGAAGCCACCGATGCCGCCGGCCATGCCGATCAAGCCAGTCATTACTCCGATTTCCTGGCGGAAGCGCTGCGGCACCAGCTGAAACACTGCGCCATTGCCGGCGCCCAGGCCAAGCATGGCGCTGACGAAAAGAGCCAGCGCAGCCGTGGCGCTAGGCAGGTTAAAGCCGACCGCGGCGATACATACCGCAGCTACGCCATACATGCCGAGCAGGGTGCGGATGCCGCCAAAGCGGTCGGCCAGAGCGCCGCCCAGCGGGCGCATCATGCTGCCGCCAAACACGCAGGCCGCGGTGTAGTAGCCGGCAGTGATCGGGTTCAGGCCATATTGGTCGCTGAAGTAGCCCGGCAGGGCGCTGGCCAAGCCAATGAAGCCGCCAAAGGTGACGCTGTAGAAGAACATGAACCACCAGCTATCGCGATCACCCAGCGCCTTGAAGTAGTCGGCCATGGCTTTGCGTTTTGGTCGTTGCGGCGCGTTGCGGGCCAGCAGGGCAAACACCAGCAGAGTCAGCAGCAGCGGGATCAGGGCGAAGCCGAACACGTTGTTCCAGCCATAGGCTGCGGCCAGGGCCGGCGCCAGCAGCGCCGCGAAGACGGTGCCGGAGTTGCCGGCGCCAG
This sequence comes from Pseudomonas sp. NPDC088322, assembly GCF_044740745.1. NCBI lineage: Bacteria > Pseudomonadati > Pseudomonadota > Gammaproteobacteria > Pseudomonadales > Pseudomonadaceae > Pseudomonas > Pseudomonas sp. NPDC088322. The sequence continues at coordinate 407,176 of NZ_JBIURK010000004.1, forward strand.
CGATGCCCATCGCTTTGCCCTGATGCTGCGGCGGGTACCACTGCGAGGCCAGCGGCAGTGACACGGCGAACGAAGCGCCGGCAAATCCGAGAAAAACTCCCAGCAGCAAGGCTTGTTCGTAGCTGTGCACGCCCCAGTGCCAGGCGCAGGCCAACGCCACGATCACCACCACCTGGCCCATCAGTCCAGCGGTTTTGGGCGACAGACGATCGACCAGCAGACCCATGCCGAAGCGTAGCAGGGCGCCGGCCAGGATGGGCGTGGCGACCATCAGGCCGCGCTCTTGTGGGGTCAACTGCAGGTCGGTGGCAATCTGCACCGCCATCGGGCCGAGCAGGTACCAGACCATGAAACTCAGGTCGAAATACAGGAATGCAGCAAACAGGGTAGGCACATGCCCGGATTTCCAGAAGCTCGTATTCATCGAACACCTCACGCGGCTTGCAACGGTTGTCATGCCCAGGCTGTGCTGGGCTGGAACGAAAAAGACGCCGCTACCCGATCCATCTTGATGGAGGGGTGAGCGACGTCTTTGTCGGAAACTGTGGCAACCGCCGTTGGCTACCTGTAGTGATTGCACAGCAAAAGCCGGGCCAACCCCTTGGGAGGCATCCGTGTCAGCCGAGCAACTCGTGCATGGCGATGATCTGCTCCGCCACCTGGATGAGCTTCTGCTGCTTGCTCATGGCCTGGCGGCGCATGAGGGTGTAGGCCTGCTCTTCATTGCAGTCCTTCATCTTCATCAGCAAGCCCTTGGCATGCTCCACACGCTTGCGCTCGGCCAGTTGCTGGTCGCGCGCCAACAGCTGGGCCTTGAGCGCCTGGTCGCTCTCGAAGCGGGCCATCGCTACATCCAGAATCGGCTGCAGGCGGCTGCTCTGAATGCCCTCGACGATGTAGGCACTGACCCCGGCGTGGATCGCTTGGCGCATCACATCCGGGTCGTGTTCGTCGGTGAACAGGACAATCGGCCGCGGCAGATCGCGGCTGACCAGCACCACCTGCTCCATGACATCACGCCCCGGTGACTCGGTATCGATCAAGACCACGTCCGGGCGCACCGTTTCGACGCAGGCAGGCAGGTCGATGGTCAGGCCCGTGGCCTCGATGACCTCGAAGCCGGCTTCGATCAGTGCCAGCTTGAGCCGGCCGACTTTTTTTTCTGTGTCGTCGATCAACAGGATCCGTAGCATGTTCAGCCCCTTCACCGAGCGAGATGGGCGCTAGGCGCCGGTGTCATGGCGTGCAGGTGAAAACTGCGGGCGTAGCCATGCGGGTCGCTGCCATCCCAGCGGATGCCGTCGATCAACAGGCTGCTGCGCATTGCTGATACGTCGCCTGGCAAGCCGAGCTCAGCGGCAGCAGCGCGGTACAGGGCTAGCTGCTGCACCTGGTTGGCGACCGTCAGGTAGTCGGGGTCTTCGCGCAGCAAACCCCAGCGGCGGAACTGGGTCATGAACCACATGCCATCGGACAGGTAGGGCTGGTTGGCCCGGCCTTGGTCATAAAAGCGCAGTGCGTGGGGGTCCTGCCAGTGATTGCCCAGCCCGTCCTGATAGTCGCCGAGCAGGCGCGGTTCAATCGTCGCCACTGCAGTATCCAGGTAGGCACTGCCGCTCAGTAGATGAGCCGTGCTACGGCGATTCTCCTGGCTCTGCTCGATAAACTGGCTGGCGGCCAATATCGCCTTGACCAGTGCACGGGCGCTGTTGGGGTACAGCTCGACGAACGCTCGCGCGCAGCCAAGGACCTTCTCCGGGTGGTCCGGCCAGATCGACTGGCTGGTGGCGAGGGTGAAGCCCTGGCCCTCGGCCACCGCCTGGGCTGACCACGGTTCGCCGACGCAGAAGCCATCGATGCGACCGGCCTGTACATGGGCGACCATTTGCGCGGGCGGCACCACGACGCTGGCGACGTCTTGCAGCGGATGAATGCCCTGGCTGGCCAGCCAGTAATACAGCCACATGGCGTGGGTGCCGGTAGGAAATGTCTGGGCAAAGGTCAGCTTCGCCCCTGATTGGTGCACCAGTTTTGCCAGTGCTTCAGGGCTGGTCACACCTTTGCGCTGCAGGGCGGGTGACAGGTTGATGGCCTGGGCGTTCTGGTTCAGGCCCATCAGCACGGCCATATCGCGGCGGGCGCTGCCGCCGATGCCCAGGTGCACGGCGTAGATCAGGCCATACAGGCAATGCCCTGCATCCAGCTCGCCAATGACCAGCTTGTCACGCATGCCGGCCCAGGAGGCCTGGCGCTTGAGGTTGAGGGTCAGGCCTTGCTGCTGGGCGAAGCCCTGAGTGGCGGCAACCACTACCGAAGCGCAGTCGGTAAGGGCCATGAAACCGATATCGAGGCTGGGTTTTTCCGGCGCGTCACTACCGTTGACCCAGGCCAGAGGTGTTGCGTGGGGAGCTGTATTCACAAAAATCCTCGCCTGTACCGAATAGGCTGTGCCTGCTGTTGAAGCAAGGCATATGCCAGACGGTCAGCAAAGGCCTGTCGCACCAGCGGCGTGCTGGCTATAATCGCCCCCTCACTCATCCCCGAGTCTTGCCCGCCCATGTATAACCTGGCCCGCCAGCTGCTGTTCAAGCTTTCTCCGGAAACCTCCCACGACCTGTCCCTGGACCTGATTGGTGCCGGTGGCCGGCTGGGGCTCAATGGCCTGCTGTGCAAGCAGCCGGCGCCATCGCCAGTGACGGTGATGGGCTTGAACTTCGCCAACCCGGTCGGGCTGGCGGCGGGTCTGGACAAGAACGGCGCGGCCATCGATGGCTTTGCCCAGCTGGGCTTCGGCTTTGTCGAAATCGGTACCGTGACGCCACGCCCGCAGCCGGGCAACCCCAAGCCGCGGCTGTTTCGTCTGCCTGAGGCAACGGCGATCATCAACCGCATGGGCTTCAACAACCTGGGCGTCGATCACCTGCTGGAGCGGGTGCGTGCCTCGCGCTTCGATGGCGTGCTGGGGATCAACATCGGCAAGAACTTCGACACGCCGGTCGAGCGCGCGGTCGACGATTACCTGATTGGCCTGGAGAAGGTCTACAACGACGCCAGCTACATCACCGTCAATGTCAGCTCGCCGAATACCCCGGGCCTGCGCTCGCTGCAGTTCGGTGACTCGCTCAAGCAGTTGCTGGATGCACTTGCGGTGCGCCGCGAGCAGCTTGCCACTGAGTATGCCAAGCGTGTGCCGCTGGCGATCAAGATTGCCCCGGACATGACCGACGAAGAAACCGCGCTGGTAGCTGCGGCGCTGCTGGAGTCGGGCATGGATGCAGTGATCGCAACCAACACCACGCTGTCCCGTGAAGGCGTCGAGAGCCTGCCGTATGGCGCTGAAGCCGGTGGCCTGTCGGGTGCGCCAGTGCTGGCCAAGAGTACCCATACGGTCAAGGTGCTGGCAGGGGAGTTGGCCGGGCGGATGCCGATCATCGCCGCAGGTGGGATCACCGAAGGCCGTCACGCAGCTGAGAAAATCGCTGCCGGTGCCAGCCTGGTACAGATCTATTCGGGCTTCATTTACAAGGGCCCGGCGCTGATTCGCGAAGCAGTCGATGCCATTGCAGCAATGCCACGGGGCTGATCAGCGGGCATAAAAAAGGGCCCCTTTAAGGGGCCCCTGGGCCGCAGCCCGCCGCCCGGATGGGGCGTGCATGGTGACTCGAATTCAGATTCCTTGATCAGCCAACGGCGTGATTTTCGTTGAGTCTATGAATGCCAGCAGTGCCGGTCATGCCGTCCCAGTTATCTCCGCGACCCTCGCGCCAGCCGTTTATCCAGGCCTGACGTACAGATGCTAGGGTGAAGGGGCAAAGTTCGCGAGATTTGCCGGTGACCCCATACTGGTAGCCACGTGAATATGCTCTTTCCAACGGATCACGCTTAAGTCTTCTCATAGGGTGTTGCCCTCACTTGTTGACTGTAATGTCCCGTCGGCCTCACAGAGGCCGGGCAGAATCTTTCTGCCGGTTTGCGCTCGCTGCCGGCGTGGCGAGCTTGAAGTGCCGTTTCGTTGCGAAGCGGCCTGTGGTCAGTTCTAACCAATGAAAGTCACAGTGTGAATGATCGTTTTGTCATAAGGACGTAACGTTTCTGTAGGTGAAGTGATAAGTAAATAAATGCGACTCAACCTTGTTTGGGCAAATGCCCGCTGTGATCGGGGTTTAGCCGCACTGGCCGCTATTTAGCCAGCGTCGTCAAAAAACGGCTGAATTAATTTGAAATGCGACGAAGGGTCACTTTAATGACCTGGCGCAAGAATTTTTCGTACTGCTCGACGATCAAAGGCTGCTTTCACCCTTGGGTGCATGCACAATTGTCGGGCGGCCAGGCCTTCGCGAATCACGCAAGGCCACCCGAGCGCCTGAAAAGGGCGCTCGGGAAAACCCTGACGGACGATGCGTCGTCCCGTCACTCAAATAGCCATAGGCACTGGATTACTCATGTCGGACCGTTTCGAACTTTACCTCACCTGCCCCAAGGGCCTAGAAGGCCTGCTCGCCGATGAGGCCCGAGGCCTCGGCCTTGAGGACGTGCGTGAGCACACCTCGGCCATTCGTGGCGAGGCCGACATGGAAACCGCCTACCGCTTGTGCCTGTGGTCCCGCTTGGGCAACCGCGTACTGCTGGTGCTCAAACGTTTTGCGATGAAAAATGCCGATGACCTCTACGACGGCGTCAATGCCGTCGAATGGCAGGATCATCTGCTCGCCGATGGCTCGCTGGCCGTGGAGTTCAGCGGGCATGGCTCGGGCATCGACAACACCCACTTTGGTGCGCTGAAGGTCAAGGACGCCATCGTCGACAAGCTGCGCGACAAAGACGGCCTGCGCCCGTCGGTCGACAAGCTGAATCCGGACATGCGTGTGCACCTGCGCCTGGATCGTGGTGAAGCGATCCTCTCGCTCGACCTCTCTGGGCACAGCCTGCACCAGCGCGGCTATCGTTTGCAGCAGGGCGCCGCGCCGCTCAAGGAAAACCTCGCCGCAGCGGTGCTGATTCGTTCCGGCTGGCCGCGCATTGCTGCCGAAGGCGGCGCGCTGGCTGACCCGATGTGCGGTGTCGGTACCTTCCTCGTCGAGGCCGCGATGATTGCCGCCGATATTGCGCCCAACCTCAAGCGCGAGCGTTGGGGCTTCAGCGCCTGGCTTGGCCATGTGCCGGCGTTGTGGCGCAAGGTTCATGACGAAGCAACCCAGCGCGCCGAAGCCGGCCTGGCCAAGCCGCCGCTGTGGATTCGCGGTTACGAAGCCGACCCACGGCTGATTCAGCCGGGCCGCAACAACGTCGAACGGGCCGGCCTGAGCGACTGGATCAAGATCTACCAGGGTGAGGTCGGCACGTTTGAACCGCGTCCGGACCAGAACCAGAAAGGCCTGGTCATCAGCAACCCGCCTTACGGCGAGCGTCTGGGCGATGAGGCCAGCTTGCTCTACCTCTACCAGAACCTGGGCGAGCGTCTGCGCCAGGCGTGTTTGGGCTGGGAGGCGGCGGTGTTCACCGGCGCGCCTGAACTGGGCAAGCGTATGGGTGTGCGCAGCCACAAACAGTACGCGTTCTGGAACGGCGCGTTGCCGTGCAAACTGCTGCTGTTCAAGATCCAGCCTGATCAGTTCGTCACGGGTGTCTCCGGCGAGCGTCGTTCTGTCGAGGCCCAGGAAGCTGACAGCGATCGCCCGGTGGCAGTCGTCAACGAGCCGGCGCGCCTTTCCGAAGGTGCGCAGATGTTTGCCAACCGCTTGCAGAAGAACCTCAAGCAGCTGGGCAAGTGGGCCCGCCGCGAACATATCGACTGCTACCGCCTGTATGACGCCGACATGCCCGAATACGCTGTGGCGATCGACCTCTACCAGGATTGGGTGCACGTTCAGGAGTACGCCGCCCCGCGTACCATCGATCCAGAAAAGGCCCAAGGGCGTCTGCTCGATGTGCTTGCAGCGATCCCGCAGGCACTGGGCATCGATCAGCAGCGTATTGTGCTCAAGCGCCGTCAGCGTCAGAGCGGTACTCGCCAGTATGAGCGTCAAGCGACTGAAGGGCGCTTCCAGGAAGTCAGCGAAGGCGGCGTCAAGTTGCTGGTCAACCTGACCGATTATCTCGATACCGGGCTGTTCCTCGATCACCGTCCGATGCGCATGCGCATCCAGCGCGAGGCGGCCGGCAAGCGTTTCCTCAACCTGTTCTGCTACACCGCCACGGCGACTGTGCATGCGGCCAAGGGGGGCGCACGCGAGACCACCAGCGTCGACCTATCCAAGACCTACCTGGACTGGGCGCGGCGCAACCTCTCGCTCAATGGCTACTCCGATCGCCATCGCCTGGAGCAGGGTGACGTCATGGCCTGGCTGGAGAGCTGCCGCGAGAGCTACGACCTGATCTTCATCGACCCGCCGACGTTCTCCAATTCCAAGCGCATGGAAGGGGTGTTCGACGTGCAGCGCGACCACGTGCAGTTGCTTGACCTGGCCCTGGCCCGGTTGGCGCCTGGCGGTGTGCTGTATTTCTCCAACAACTTCCGCAAGTTCCAGCTCGACGAGAGCGTGAGCGCGCGGTATGCCGTGGAAGAAATAAGCGCGCAGACGGTTGATCCGGACTTTGCTCGCAACAGCAAGATCCACCGTGCCTGGCGCTTGCAGCTGCGCTGAAGTGGCACTGGGTAATGTCGGAGTTGCGCCGCTAATGGCCAATAGCTATAAATAGTCAGGGTTGAAAAATTCGCAGGACGCTGACGTGACGAGATCGCTCTATGTCGAAGGTGCGTGCGAATGTGTTTGGCCTGCTCTATCAGGCATTACCGGCCTGGGCGTTGGCGCTGCTGGCGGTAATCAGCGGCGCTTTGTTCACGGCGGCGCTGACGACCGCCGCGTACAGCTTCTCCAAACAGCAACTGCGCCAGCGCTTCGAGCTGCTGGCCGCAGACCGCTACAGCCGTATTGCCGAACGCCTGGCAGACCAGCAACAGCGCCTGGATAGCCTGCGGCGCTTTTTCAGTTATTCCGATAACGTCACCGCAGGCGAATTTCAGGGTTACGTCAAACCGCTGTTGCAGCGCACTTTGGCCTACGCCTGGGCGCCCGCCGTTGCCACCGCCAGGTGGGGGGCGAGTGCCGAACTGGCTGTCCACAATGCGTCCCCTGATGCTGGCGGCCAGGCGCAGGTACAGCCCTTAGCATTACGCGGCCACGCCTACCCCATACGCTTTGTGCAAACTTCCAATCTGGCTGGGCTGCCTTCTGGCCTGGAGCTGTTCAACCTGAGACGCGTGCAAAGCACTTTGGTGCGCGCGACTACCCCAGGCAGCATGGCGGTGTCCGCGCCATGGCAGTTGCCAGAGCAGCCTGCGGCGGTAGTGCTGATGATGCTTGCTCCAGTCTTCGCCAATGTTGCAGGCGACGGTGTACCCAGTGGTTATGTGATTGTCCTGCTCGACTTGCAGCGCTTGGTCAGCGAGGGTGTGTCAGCTGCAACGGACGACGACCTGGTGGTGCGCATCAGCGATGGCAGCGGGCAAAACCTGCTGTACCAGTCGCTCAACCCGGCAGCGCCGCTGGCAATGGCCAGTGCCCGTCAACTGCAGCTGGCTGGTTATCCCTATCAGATGCTGATTCGTCCCAGCCAAAGCTTCGTGCACGCCAATCGTTCATCGTTGGTGCCGGCGGTCGCGCTACTTGGGGCGCTGCTGAGCGTGCTGCTCGGCGCTTTGCTGTACAGCGTGCTCAGCCAGCGCCAGCGCGCATTGAAGCTGGTCGAGCAGCGCACGGCCGAATTGCGCATCAGTGAGCAGTCCCTCAGGGGCACCCATAACCAACTGCGCAGCGTGCTCGATGCGGCAACTCAGGTGGCGATTATCGCCACTGACCTCAAGGGCCGGATCATCACCTTCAATGCTGGCGCCGAGCGCATGCTGGGTTATGCCGCCAGCGAAGTGGTCGGCCGGCTTGATCTGCCCGCGCTGATTCAGGCCGACGAGTTGCACCAGCGCGCCCAGGCCCTGAGCCAGCAGCACGGCCGCGACATCAGCTGCGCTCAGGCAATCTTTGCCGATGCGGCGCAGGCCGCGGACAACCAGCCTGGCGAATGGACCCTGCAACGTAGCGATGGCAGCCAGCTGCTGGCGACCATGCTGGTCAGCCCGGTGCTCGATGAGCACGGCCGTTGGGTCGGCTACCTGGCAATCTGCATTGATGTCACTGAACGGCGCCGCGTGCATGAGGCACTGGCGGTGCGTGATCGGCTGCTGGAGAAGCTCAGTGCTGAAGTGCCTGGAGGCATCTATCAGTACCGTCTGGATGCGTCTGGACATACATGTTTCCCCTACGCCAGTCAGGGCTTGTTCGACATCTACGAGATCGACCTGCATCAGCTGCGTGAGGATGCGGCGCCGATTACCGAGCGGATTCATCCTGATGACCTGGAGCGGGTGCTGCGCTCGATCCGTTACTCGGCAGAGCACCTTGCCCCGTGGCGCGAAGAGTATCGGGTGATTCTGCCGCGGGCCGGTTTGCGCTGGGTGCGCGGTGAGGCCACGCCTGAACTGGGCGAGGCGGGATGCACCTTGTGGCATGGCTATCTGACCGATGTTTCCGAGCCCAAGCGGGTCGAGCACGAGCTGCGGGCGCTATCGATTACCGACGTGTTGACCGGTATTCACAACCGCCGCTACTTCCAGGAGCGGCTGAAGATCGAGCTTGATCGCGCAGCGCGTGATGGCCTGGAGCTGGCGGTGATCATGCTCGATGTCGATCACTTCAAGCGCATCAACGATGAGCATGGGCATGCGGTAGGTGACGATGTCCTGCGCAGCCTGTGCCAGCACATCAGCCATCGTCTGCGCCGTACGGACGTGTTCTGCCGGCTCGGCGGCGAGGAGTTCATGGTGCTGTGCCCAGGTAGCGATATCGCGCAGGCGCGCACCCTGGCGCTGGAGCTGTGGCAGGGGGTACGCAGTCTGGTGATCAACGGGGTCGGCAAGGTCACGGCAAGCTTCGGCGTGGCTGCCTGGCACCCTGGGGAGGGCGCCGATGCGCTGCTGCTGCGCGCCGATGCCGGGGTGTACGCGGCCAAGCAGGGTGGCCGCGACCGAGTTGAAGTAGTGCAGCCTTAAGTCGGCCTGATCTGCCTGCCGAGCAGCGCCGCGGCGGCTGGCACGCGCTGCTCAGACTGCTTGGTTCAGAGCCCCGATGCGGCGGTGCCAGTGTTCAGTTTCGGCTGGCGATACAGCTCAAGCAGCACCTGATCAAGCACTTGTGACGCACCCCATGGCTTGGGATCATTCAGGATCGCCGCCACTGCCCAGGTGTGGCCGTTGCTGTCGCGGCTGAAGCCGGCGATTGCGCGCACGGTATTCAAAGTGCCGGTCTTGATATGCGCCTGGCCGGTCATGGCAGTGCGTTTAAGGCGCTTGCGCATGGTCCCGTCCATGCCCACCAGCGGCATCGAACTGATGAATTCAGCAGCGTACGGGCTGTTCCAGGCCGCCTGCAGCAGGGTGGCCATTTCACGTGTGCTGACACGTTCAGCGCGGGACAGGCCAGAGCCGTTCTCCATCACCAGGTGCGGTGAGGTGATACCTTTTTTCGCCATCCACTGACGCACGACCCGTTGTGCGGCGCGCGCGTCATCGCCGTCGGCATCGGTACGGAACTGCGCGCCCAGGCTCAGGAACAGCTGCTGAGCCATGGTGTTGTTGCTGTATTTGTTGATGTCGCGGATCACCTCGACCAGGTCGGGAGAGAATGCCCGCGCCAGTACTCGGGCGCTTTTCGGCACGTTCTCGATGCGATCGCCACCCTGGATGGTGCCGCCCAGTTCGTTCCAGATTGCGCGAACGGCACCTGCCGCGTAGGCGGGGTGGTCGAGCAGGGCCAGATAGGTCTGCGAGTTGCAGCCTTCGCCCAATTGGCCGCTGACCACTACGGTGACACCGTCTGGTCTGACCTGCGGGTTATAGCGGACCTCACCGGCGCACTGCTTGGAGGCGACCGCCTTGACCTGATTGTCGATGCGGATGCTGGCAATCGGCGGTTCGACTGCAATCATGACCTTGCCGCCGTCATTGCGAGCAACGAAACGCAGCGCCTTGAGGTTGACCAGCAACGAGTCTGGCTTGACCAGAAACGGCTTGTTGGTGTCGCCGCCGTCATCGTCGAAGTGGGGCAGGTTGGGCTGCACGAAGTGGCTGCGGTCCAGCACCAGGTCACCGGTGACGGTGCGCACGCCGTTGGCGCGCAGGTCACGCATCAGCAGCCAGAGCTTTTCCATGTTCAGTTTGGGATCGCCGCCACCCTTGAGGTACAGGTTGCCGTTGAGCACGCCATTGCTCAGGGTGCCATCGGTGTAGAACTCGGTTTTCCATTGAAAGGTCGGGCCAAGCAGCTCGAGGGCGGCGTAGGTGGTAACCAGTTTCATGGTTGAGGCCGGGTTGACCGACACATCGGCGTTGAACACCGTTGCCGTACCGGGGCCATCGAGGGGCAGCATGACCAGCGACAGGGCGTTGTCCTGCAATTTGTTGGTCTTGAGAGCCTGTTGCACCTTGGGCGGCAAGGTGGTGTTGACGGCGGCCTGAGTGGGCATGGCCAGAGGCAGCATCAGGCCGGCGAGCAGCAGTGGGCGGAGCGCTTTGATCATAAGTACGAAAACCCTGCGGGCGAGGGGGAAATAACGGGGCTGTAAAAGATGGTGGCCCCAGATCGAAATATAGCGGGCATTATGCCCCAAGCGCGTCCTGTATGTGCCGGGTTCGACACAAAAGCGCCGCTGCGCCCCGGAAACTGGTAAAGTGCCGCCCGTAATTACTTAAGAGGATTGTTTCATGGCTACCAACCGTTCCCGCCGTCTGCGCAAAAAACTCTGCGTAGATGAATTCCAGGAGCTGGGCTTCGAACTGAACCTTGGTTTCAAGGAAGACCTGTCTGAAGAAGCCATCGATGCCTTCCTCGACGCCTTCCTGGTAGAAGCCATGGACGCCAACGGCCTGGACTACGTCGGCGGCGATGACTTCGGTCTGGTCTGCCTGGCCGAGCGTGGCTCGGTCAGCGAAGAGCAGCGTGCTGCTGTCGAAGCGTGGCTCAAGGGCCGTAACGAGCTGACCGAAGTCAAAGTCAGCCCGCTGCTCGACGCCTGGTATCCGGAAAAGCCGATCAACTCGGCTTCCTGATCCAGCCTGGCGGGCGCTGTCGGCGCGCCGCCATGCCAAAGCCCTGAACGCTCAGCCCAGCTGACGGCTCAGGGCTTTTTCAATTCTGCGCATGTGCCTGGCCAAGGCCTGCCGCTTCAGCTTCAGCTCGTTCAGCGTCAGTTCGCCACTGGCGAGCAGCTCGCACACCTCCATCATTGCCTGAGCATCCAGCATCCGTGCGGCGCTGAGGATTTTGTGTGCCTGCTCGACAATGGCCAGGGCTTGCTGCTCTGGATCAAGGCTCATCAGCACTGTGCAGTCATCCTTCAGGCTCTGCTGCAACAGCTGCAGAAAACGCTGTTGATCTGCCGGGTCGTCGCCAGCAACCCTCCTCACACTGGCGACGTCGAACGCCGCTCGGCGGGGCTGTAGCGCCGCGGATTCGGGTAATGGAGTGACGTTGGCGAGGTGCTCACTCAGCGTACGCAGGCTTATCGGCTTGAGCAGGCAGTCGTTCATGCCCGCATCCTGGCAGCGCTGGCGAACTTCGGGTTGGGCATTGGCGGTGTAGCCAAAAATGACGCAGGGTGGCCGGTTGCTGGCGCGCTCTTCAGCGCGGATGGCTCGCGTCACCTGATAGCCGTTCATGTGGGGCATGTTGCAGTCGAGCAGCAGCACATCGAACGTATCGCTGTGCCAACATTGCAAGGCTTCATTGCCATCCCGGGCACTGGTGTGGCGCAGCCCCATGAAATTCAACTGCTGCGCCATCAGCATCAAGTTGGCGGGGTGGTCGTCGATGACCAGTACGCGCAAGTTGGGATTGAGCGCGTCGACCTGGCGTATCGCCGCCTCGGCTGCCACCGGTGCACCGGCTGGGCAGACCGGCATGCTCAGGCGGACCTGGGTGCCTACCCCCTGCAAACTGCGCAGGGTCAGTGTGCCACCCATCATTTCGCACAGGGTGCGGCTGATGGTCAGGCCCAACCCGGTGCCGCAGCGTGCGCCGTCGCTCTGGGTGTTGGCCTGCACGAAGGGACTGAACAGCCCTTGTATTTCGTGCTCGGGAATGCCGATGCCGCTGTCGCGCACCTCAAGTTCCAGTTGGGTGGTTGGCGCAGAAGCTGACCGGTGCAGCTGTGCGTGTACGCGGACCTGGCCAATGTCGGTGAACTTGATCGCATTGCTGAGCAGATTGCTCAGTACCTGCTTGAAACGCAGTGGGTCGAGCAGTACGTGACGTTGTGCGCTCGGCTCGATCTGGACTTCCAGTGCCAGGCCCTTTTCACGTGCCTGGCCTTCAAATACCCGCGCTACGGATTTGATCAAAGCAGCCAGCTCGACCGGTTCTGGCGCCAGGCTCATGTGCCCGGATTCAATCCGCACGATATCCAGGATATCTCCGATCAGGCCCAGCAGGTCGGTAGCGGAATGGTAGGCGACTTCCAGTGCCGGTTTGTCCACGCGGCCTTGATCGGCGTGCCTGACGGCGAGTTCGAGCATGCCGATGACTGCGTTCATCGGCGTGCGAATTTCATGGCTGATGGTTGCCAGAAAGGTGCTCTTGGCACGGTTGGCATCATCGGCCTGCTGTTTTGCCAGGCGCAGCTCCTGCACCAGCTGGCGGCGCTCGCTGATATCGATCCAGCCGCCAATGATGCCCTGCACTTCACCCAACGAGTCACGATAGGGCAGGACCCAGTGGTACACCGTCAGTTCGCGATCTTTCAGGCGGAGCTGGCGATCAAGGATCAACGGCTCGCCGGCGGCCATGACCTGCTGATAGTCGGCTTCGATCTGATGCGTACAGGCATGCTGGCTGCCCAGGCTCTCTTCCAGGCGTTTGCCAATGACGTCTTGCGCACAGGCGTCCATCGCCTTCAGGTAACTGTCGTTGCAGCTTTGCAACTTGCCATCACGACCCCGCACAAACAGCGGATGAGGAGTGCCATTGAGCATCACCTGCATGAATTCGAGTTGGTCGTTGAGGGCTCGTTCGACGCGTTGGCGATGGCGAATCTGGCGGCGCAGATGCGCGTTCCAGACCAGCGCCAGCAGCAGTAAAGAGCAGATCCCCACTGCAATCTGCAGAGCCAGATGCCGCAGGTTCCGCCAATAGGCATCGTCTTGCGCATTGAGGCCGCTCCAGCGGTTGTATATCACGCCGAATTCTTCTGGAGAGATACTCAACAAGGCCTTGTCGAGGATAGCTGCCAGCGGCTGCGCATTGCTGGCATTCGCCATCGCGAAGCTGGCGGGCTCGATGCCCACCGTATTGCGAATCACCAGATCCGGGTCGCTGGCCAGCGCATGATTGGCATCGATCAGCGTGCTGACAGCGCCGTCGACGGCACTGCTGCTGAGCAGCGCCAGGGAGTAGTACGGGCTTTCGGTCTGGATAGCCATGACATCCGGGTACTGCTGGGCAAGCAGTTGCGCTGCTGCGCTGCCACGTGTGACGGCAACCCGCTTGCCGTTGAGTTGCTCGAATGAGCTGGCCGTTTCGTTGTGTCGGGTGACCAGCACCAGCGAGCTTTCCAGATACGGCCGAGTCACCAGCAGTTGCGGGTTGTGCTGCTCTTGCATCGGCAGTGCTGCAATGACATCGGCGCGACCATCGGCAATCCGCGCGAGCATGTCGTCAACACTTCCCGCACGCTGAATCTCGAAATGCAGACCTGTGCGCAGCCGGAGCATTTCCAGCAGGTCGGCGGTAATGCCGCGGAACTGACCGGCCGCGTCGAAGTAGGACACCGGGGCCGCCGTTTCGTCGATGACTACCCGCAACAATGGACGCTGCCTTAGCCACTGTTCTTCTGCTGGGCTTAGCTGCAGCTTGCGCTCGCTCAGCAGAATGTCGCTACCGGCGCTCCAGCGTTTGAGAATGTTGCTTTGCACCACCACTGGCTGAGCTTGCAGCGCGAGGTTGATCAACCCTCTGAGCATCGATGCGTCGCGGCGCATGGCGAAGCTGAAGCCAATGGCCTCATGTTGGCCAAAATTGGCCATACGCAGGCGCGGCAGGTGGCCCTGATTGAGTTGAAAGTAGGTGGAAATGGTATCGCCGATGAAGACGTCGGCCTGCCCAAATGCAACCGCATTGAGTGCCTGGGTCGACGAGCCGAACGTCAGCAGTGAAGCGTTGGGGTAGGTCTCGCGTACCACCTTGGGCGGCAGGTAGTGATACAGCATGCTCAGGCGCATGCCATTGAGGCCGTTGTTCAGCGGGCGCGCCTCGTCCTCGCGAGTCACCAGCACGGGTTGGTCGACCGCATACGGGACCGACAGCCCCAGCCCTTGCGCAGCGGCTTCGAAACCGTTAGCGCTGCCCAACAGGTCAATCCGCCCTTGCTTGAGCGCCTCGACGGCATCCAGGCGATTATCGAAACGCAATACTTTCACCGGCAGCCCGAGCGCGCTGCTGATCACCGCAGCGTACTCGGCGGTAATGCCCTGGTAGTCACGGCCACCGCTGGTGATATCGAACGGGGCGTAATCGGGGAAAGAGGTGCCTAGCGTCAGTTGTTGCTTTGTCTCAAGCCAATTGCGCTGCTCGGCGCTGAGCTGTGGGCGGCTTGGTTGTGCTGACGTACGTTTGAGCAAGGTCAGTGTCGTAGGCTCCTGCTCCGCCGCCACCGACAAGCCGGTGGCGGCCAGGAAAAGGCACAAACAGGTCAAGTAATGCCCCACTCGCAGCATCACACCAGCGCGTTCCGTTTGGCCACGTCAATCAGGTCGACCAAAGTACTTACCCGTAGTTTTTGCATCAGGCGTTTTTTGTAGGTGCTCACTGTCTTGTTACTGAGAAACATGCCTGAAGCGATTTCCTTGTTGCTTCGACCCTGGGCAAAAAGTTGCAGCACCATCAGTTCTCGATCATTGACCTGTCGGAATAGACCTAATTCCGATCTGCTGCTTTCTGTCTCACCCTGCAGGACTTGGCTGGGGAAATAGTTGTAGCCAGCAAGTACTGCCTTGATTGCACTGATGAGTTCGCTCAAGTCTTCCTGCTTGCAGACATAGCCCGATGCGCCCGAATGCATGCAGCGAATGGCGAACAGCGCGGGTGACTGGGCAGTTAGTACCAGCACCTTCATGGGCAGGGCCATGCTCTGGAAACGCGCCAGCACTTCGAGCCCATCCAGTCGCGGGATAGCGATGTCAAGGATGACCAGGTTGGGGCGTGCCTCGCGAATCAGCTGCATCGCGTCGACGCCGTTGTCAGACTCGCCGACGATCTTGTAACCCTGGTTTTCCAGTAGCATGCGTACGGCCAAGCGAATAACCGGATGGTCGTCGACAATAAATACGGATTGCATAGTTAACATTCCATTGGGACAGATGGCGTGAACAGAGCGCACCTTAACCCAGATGGGCGGCAGGAAGCAGGCAACAAGCGTTTGTCAGTCGTATATGGGAAATGGACTACAGTAAGAGACTACATAGCCGATGATTCTTGAGACGAGATGTTTATATGTAGCAAGAAATTAGTAACGTGGTGTGAGTGGCTGTTAGTTGGGGTTGGTTAATCGATAGGCGTGAGATTGGTTCATCTATCTACACTGCTAACCTTCGCATAGCCGGGGCCGCACAGCGGCCCCAATACTGGCTGAGATCTGCCTAAGTTTGCCGTATTCAGGTCGGGCTGGAACGCCCAGTCATCTCACAAGCCATCTCGCTGGCATAGCTGTCGGTCATGCCGGCGATGAAATCAATCATCCGCAGGAAGGCGTTGTGCAACGTGTCATCAGGGCTTGGCGCATGGTTGCCAATCAGGTCGAGCACTCGCCGGCTTTTGAACGACGGGGTGCGCCCGCCGTGTTGTTCCAGAGCCGCGCCACAAAAAGCGTTGAGCAAGATTTCCAGCGTGGTGTAGGCGCCAATCTCGTGCAGCGTCTTGCGCTTGTCCTGGAAAATCTTCTTGCGCGCCATGTCCTTGGCCTGCAGTACACAGCGCTTGGCAGGGCCGTGCATGTGCTCGACCAGGTCGCCCGCTAACTGACCGCTGAGCAACGCCCGTTGCTGCTCGACGAACGCTTCGGCTGCCGCATTGGTCAGGTGTTCGATAGCCTTGCCGCGCAAGATCGCCAGCTTGCGTCGGCGCGAGTCGTTGGCGCCGAGCTGGCGGTAGGTCTCGGGCAGGTCGTCACCGACCAGGTCCAGCAGCAGCGCTTCGACTTCGGCATATTGCAGCAGCTCCATCTCGACCCCGTCTTCAAGGTCGATCAAGGCGTAGCAGATATCGTCGGCAGCCTCCATCAGGTACACCAGCGGATGGCGTGCCCAGCGTTGCTCCTCGAGCTGCGGCAGGCCCAGCTTGCGTGCGATCTGCTCGAGCAACGGCAGCTCGCTCTGATAGCTGCCGAACTTGTGCTTCTTGTAGCCCAGCGCATCGGCGTGACGCGAGCTCCACGGGTATTTAAGGTAGGTGCCGAGGGTGGCGTAGGTCAGCCTGGTACCGCCATCGAACTGGTGATACTCCAACTGTGTGAGCACCCGAAAGCCCTGCGCATTGCCTTCGAAATTGAGAAAGTCAGCGCGTTGCTCGTCGCTCATGCCGTCCAGCCAGCCGCGACCTGCCGCCTGCTGAAACCAGGAGCGGATCGCGTCTTCGCCAGAGTGGCCGAACGGCGGATTACCGATGTCGTGGGCCAGGCAGGCCGACTGCACGATCATGCCCAGGTCGCTTGGCTCGCACCAGGCCGGCAGCTCGTCGCGCAAGGTCTCGCCCACACGCATGCCGAGTGAGCGGCCGACGCAGCTCACTTCCAGCGAATGGGTCAGGCGGGTATGAATATGGTCGTTGCTCGACACCGGGTGGACTTGAGTCTTGCGTCCAAGCCGGCGAAACGCACCGGAAAAGATGATCCGGTCGTGGTCCTTGTGGAAGGGACTGCGCCCTAGTTCCTCAGGGCTGTACAGGGCCTTGCCCAGGCGCTCACGGGTCAGCAGGGTATCCCAGTCCAATGCTCGCTCTCCGATCGGATAATCGCCATAGCTTCAGGGTAGCGCTGCGCCTGCGCAAGGGGCAGGCGCAGCCGCTGCTAGCGGCGTCGACCGTTGTGCAGGAACAGTCTGGCCAAGGGCAGCAACGTGCCGCCCAGGCGCAGCAAGCGCGTAAGGCCACCACCGCGGGCACCCTTGCCAGTCAGAAAGCCCATCAAAACCACGCCGGCAATGCCCCATAACGGCGCATGCTTGATCCCCAGCCCTTGCTGCACAGAGCTACCTATGCCGCGCAGGCGACGGACTGGCTCGAGCAGTTGCGCCGATTCCTGGCGGATTTCCTGGCGGTGCATTTCGAGGCGCAGACGCAACAGCGCCTTGCGCAGCTCGCGCGGATTACGCGTATTGGGAAGTTCAGGCAGGCTCATGGCAACAGTCGCTCCCGATCCTTGGCAAGCTCCTCAAGTGTGGAGCTGAACGGTGAAGACTCATCGAATACCGCAGCTTTCAGGCGAACAGCGCAGTACAGCGTGGCGAGGCAGTAGAACACGCACAGACCGATGATCCCGGCCAGGCGATAACTGTCCCAGACCAGTACCAGCAGCAGACCAGACAATGCCGACAGCAACAGCAGGGCAAATACCAATGCCATGCCTGCGAACAGCAGCAGCTTCAAGGTACGGCCTTTCTGCTCCTGCAGCTCGATGCCGAACAGCTCGATGTGGCTGTGCAGCAGGCCAAGCACGGCAGCGCCGAGGCGCTTGCCGGTTGCGCTAGTGGAGGCGTCATTTTCCATGAAGTTACCTCAGCGGCGATTGGCCAGCAGCCCGATCAGCAGGCCGACACCTGCAGCAATGCCGATAGCCTGCCAAGGGTTTTCTTGGACATAGGCTTCGGCTTGAACAACCGCCTCCTGACCGCGGGCGCGCACCGATTCCTGAGTCACCTGCAGGTTGGCACGAGCCTCTTCGAGGCGCGCATGGATCTGTTCGCGCAATTCGTCAGCCTGATCACCCGCCAGATTGGCCGTGTCCGCCAGCAGCCGCTCGGTGTCGCGTACTAGCGCCTGAAAGTCAGCCATCAATATCTCTTGAGCATTCTTTGCCGATTTGCTGGCCATTGGGTCTCTCCCTGTTTAGGTATGTGGATAATTCGAGTGATGGCTGTTGTGAAGGTTCACTGCAGTTGCTGGTATGGCGTTTGCTAAGTGTTTGTTAAGTATTGGGGCGTGCCTGCAGCGGCTGCGACGATTTCGCGCATCACGTCTGCACATACCGATAAACCTTAACCCAATCCACGACAAACCCAAGAAAAAACCACGCACGT
The DNA here is from genome assembly GCF_044740745.1 of Pseudomonas sp. NPDC088322. Lineage (NCBI taxonomy): Bacteria > Pseudomonadati > Pseudomonadota > Gammaproteobacteria > Pseudomonadales > Pseudomonadaceae > Pseudomonas > Pseudomonas sp. NPDC088322. The sequence continues at coordinate 425,567 of NZ_JBIURK010000004.1, forward strand.
TCCGCCAGGCCTCACCAGAACAGGGCAGCGGGGCGGGCACCGATTCGGTGCAGGGATGCCGGTTCTTGAACTGTCATGGTGCCTTTTTCAGCAGGTCTGCCAATTTCATGGAAAACACCAACAGCGCAATGGACTCTCTGGTCCACGGTTCCAACACGCTTTTCTTACTGATGGGCGCCATTCTGGTGCTGGCGATGCATGCCGGTTTTGCCTTTCTGGAAGTTGGTACGGTTCGCCACAAGAATCAGGTCAACGCACTGTCGAAGATCCTCAGCGACTTTGCCATTTCGGCGCTGGTGTACTTTTTCGTCGGTTACTGGGTTGCTTATGGGGTGACCTTCCTGCAGCCGGCAGCGACGCTGGCCAGCGATCATGGCTACGCCTTGGTGAAGTGCTTTTTCCTGATCACCTTCGCAGCGGCCATTCCCGCGATCATCTCCGGCGGCATCGCCGAACGTGCCCGCTTCGCCCCGCAGTTATGCGCGACAGCACTGATTGTGGCGTTCGTCTACCCGTTCTATGAAGGCATTGTGTGGAACGGTAATTTTGGCTTGCAGGACTGGCTGCAACAGCGCTTCGGTGCGCCGTTTCACGACTTCGCTGGCTCGGTGGTAGTGCATGCCATGGGCGGCTGGCTGGCCCTGGCAGCGGTGTTGCTGCTTGGCGCACGGCGTGGGCGTTATCGTGACGGGCGACTGATCGCCTTTGCTCCCTCGAGCATTCCGTTTCTCGCGTTGGGCTCTTGGATCCTGATCATCGGCTGGTTCGGCTTCAACGTCATGAGCGCGCAGAGCCTGCAAGGGATCAGTGGCCTGGTGGCGATCAATTCGCTGATGGCAATGGTGGGCGGCACCCTGGCAGCGCTGCTGGCCGGGCGCAATGACCCAGGCTTTCTGCACAACGGTCCGTTGGCTGGGCTGGTGGCGGTCTGTGCCGGCTCCGACCTGATGCATCCACTTGGCGCGCTGCTCACCGGCGTAGTGGCGGGTGGGCTGTTCGTCTGGTGTTTCACCGCTGCGCAGAACCGCTGGAAAATCGACGATGTTCTCGGCGTCTGGCCACTGCATGGCGTTTGCGGTGTGTGGGGCGGCATCGCCTGCGGGATCTTTGCCCAACCGAGCCTGGCTGGCTTGGGCGGGGTGAGCATGATCAGTCAACTGATCGGCAGCCTCGGTGGTGTACTCGTGGCATTGACCGGTGGCCTGGTCGTGTATGGCTTGCTCAAGGCTACGCTGGGCTTGCGTCTGAGCCATGAGCAGGAGTTTCAGGGGGCAGACCTGTCGCTGCATCGAATCGGTGCCACCAGCCAGGATTGACGCGTGCGGGCTGGACTTTACAATAAGTCCACCTCTCCATTGTGCGCAGGCCCGCCATGCTTCCGGAATGCCAACTGCTGGGCACCCTTGGGTGCCACCTGTGCGAAGTCGCCGAAGCCGTGCTGATGCCATTCGTCGAGCGCGGCCTGCTGGTGGAGTTGGTCGATATCAGCGAGCAGCAGGCCTTGTTCGAGCGCTATGGATTGATCATCCCGGTGCTCCGTCGGTGCGATTCAGGCGATGAGTTGCATTGGCCGTTCGATAGCGAACAGGTGGTGGCTTTCCTCCGGTAATGATCGCACCAGCGGCGGCGCGTCCCTCGTGTGCAAATCTGTGGGGTGACAGATGATCGGCCCTGGCCCGCCATGAGCGAGCCTTGCCATCAGCCACGCAGAGGTCCGTGATGTTCATCACCCCCCACTTCACGCTAGCCGAAATGACCGCTTCCAGCACAGCAGCGCTTGCAGGTCTGGATAACACGCCGCCACCCGCGGCGTTGACGAACCTGGGCCTGTTATGCGGCGTACTCGAGCAGGTGCGTAGTCTGCTCCAGGTGCCACTGACGATTACCAGCGGCTTTCGTAGCCAGGCGCTCAACCAGAAGGTCGGCGGCACAGCGCAAAGCGCTCATGTACTGGGGCTGGCGGCTGACTTCACGGCTTTGAACATTCCCGCACGCCAAGTTGCAATACGGATTCGCGACAGTGACGTCATATTCGATCAGTTGATTCTCGAGTTCGACAGCTGGGTCCACCTGGCTGTCTCGATCGAGCATCCACGCCGTCAGATACTGACTATTCAACGAGGCGGCGGCTACCTACCGGGCGTCGTCTGACAACGCCTGCCATTTGACGAAAGCCGGAACAACTTCGTATGCTGTATATAAATACAGTATCAGGGTGGAGCGATGCTCAATGTCGAGCAACTGAAATACAGCATCAACAGGATGGCGCCCGAGCGTGTAGCCGACGCCGTTCTGGAGCTGCGTCTCGAGGGCCTGGTCACGGATGACCGGACGCCCTTTGGCAAGGTCCACTTCAATACCTGCTTCGCTGAAGTCGAGGCGTTGTTTCAACGGGCCGGTTTTCACCGACCGCTGGATGTCGTCGGCTATCAAGGCCTGGTTTATGCGCTGTACGATCCTGGCCGCTGGGACGCCGTGCAGGTGCTGCGCTGGCTCAAGGTGCGCTGCGAGACGGCCGAAGCTGGCTGAGCCGCAGGCCATCGGTGATAATGCCGGCTTACTGACTGCCTGAGCCTGACATGAGCGCACCTTTCGACCCCGCACATCAACAAGCCAGCACGGTGTGCCTGCCGCCTGGCGAGTGGAAGACGGTGCTTGATTGCTTGTGTGAGCACTTCAAGGCGATTGATCGCGAGCAATGGCTTGACCGTTTTGCTCGCGGTCGGGTACTGGACGCTGAAGGGCGTGCAATTGGCGCAGATTTGCCTTACCGACGCGGCATGCGCCTGCATTATTTTCGTGAAGTGGCCAACGAGAAACCGATCCCGGTGCACGAATCGATTGTGCACATGGACGAGCACCTGGTCATCGCCGACAAGCCGCACTTTCTGCCGGTGACGCCCACAGGCGAATACGTCGAGCAGACTTTGCTCCGTCGGCTCATCCGCCGGCTGGGCAACCCGCACCTGGTGCCCTTGCATCGCATCGACCGGCATACGGCAGGACTGGTCATGTTCTCGGCCAACCCTGAGACCCGCAGCGCCTATCAGCGCCTGTTCCCCGAACGGCGTATCGACAAACAGTATCAGGCGATTGCCGCTGCACTGCCTGAACTCGACTTCCCGCTGGTGCGACGCAGCAGGTTGGTGCACGGCGAACCGTTTTTCCGCATGCACGAGGTCCCCGGCGCAGAGAACAGCGAGACGCTGGCGCATGTGATCGAGAAAAATGGTGATTGCTGGCGCTATGGCCTGTCGCCGGTAACCGGCAAGACGCACCAGTTGCGCGTGCACATGGCCGCGTTGGGGGCGGGCATCTGCAACGACCCGTTTTACCCGCAGCTGCAGGCGGTCGAGGATGACTATCAGCGGCCCTTGAAACTATTGGCGCAGAGCCTGCTCTTTGCCGATCCGCTGGACGGCAGCGAGCGCTGTTTCGAAACGCGGCTGGCGCTGGACTGGTAAACGGCCGTTACCGCAGGTTCCCCAGCGATAACGGCTCCGTCAGCACATCAACGGTTGAAGCGCTCCACCAGTGAGTACTGAGTCCCCGCCGTGCCGGTCAGCTCTTCGCTGAGCAAAGCCGAGTGCTGTGCTTGTTCGGCGGTTTCGTCAGCAAGACTGGCAATGGTGCTGATGTTGCGGCTGATTTCGTCAGCCACGGCGGTTTGCTCTTCGGTTGCCGCTGCGATCTGGGTCGCCATGTCGGTGATATTGGCCACTGCTTCGCTGATGCCGATCAGCGCCTGATCCGCTTCCATAACCCGGGCAACGCCTTCCTGCGCCTGGCGATGGCCACTTTCCATGGTCAACACGGCGCTGCTGGCCGTCTGTTGCAGCTTGGCAATAAGGCCGTGGATCTGCCCGGTGGATTCGGCAGTGCGTTGCGCCAGCTGGCGCACTTCATCAGCCACCACGGCAAAACCGCGGCCCATTTCGCCGGCGCGGGCGGCTTCGATGGCCGCGTTCAAGGCCAGCAGGTTGGTCTGATCGGCAATGCCTTTGATCACATCGACCACGCCGCCGATCTCGTCGCTGTCCTTGGCCAGTTGGGTCACGGTTTGCCCGGTTTCGCCGACTGCGGTGGACAAGCGAGCAATGGCCTCGCGGGTCTCCCCGGCGATCTGCCGGCCCTGGCTGGTCAGGCGATTGGCTTCCTGGGTGGCATCGGCAGTGCGCTGCACGTGATTGGCAACTTCCTGGGTGGTCGCGGCCATCTGGTTGACGGCAGCTGCGACCTGCTCGGTTTCTACCCGTTGGCGTTCCAGGCCCGATGAGCTCTGGTGAGCCAGGACATCGGACTGACGCGCCTGATCGCTCAGGTGTTCGGCGCTGTCCTGCAAGCGGGTCAGGCAGGTTTTCATCCGCGCGTCCTGGCTGAGCATGGCCATCTCAAGACGCGCCTGTACGCCGCGGCTGTCGGTGTACATCTGCGCGATCAGCGGGTCGGAGGTGGTTTGCTCAGCCAGACCGAGCAGGCGCTTGAGGCCGCGTTGCTGCCAGCTCAAACCGAGCAGGCCCAACGGTACTGACAGGCCGGCGGCGAGGGCGAAGCCCCAGGAATGGCCCAGCCAGTTGCCGATCAGGAAGCCGACCTGGCTGACCAGGATGAACGGCAGCCAGTCTTGCAGCACCGGCAGCCAGCGGTCGCGGCGAGGAATCGCCGACTTGCCCTGGTTGAGGCGCTGGTACAGGCCTTCGGCACGGCGAATCTGTTCAGCGGTAGGTTTGACCCGCACCGATTCGTAACCGACTACCTGGTTGTTGTCGAAAATCGGCGTTACGTAGGCGTTGACCCAGTAATGATCGCCGCTCTTGCAGCGGTTCTTGACGATACCCATCCACGGCAGGCCTTGCTTGAGGGTCTGCCACATGTGGGCAAACACTGCTGCGGGGACATCGGGGTGGCGGACCAGATTATGCGCAGCGCCGATCAATTCCTCGCGTGAGAAACCGCTGATTTCGACGAAGGCATCGTTACAGTAACTGATCACACCTTTGGCATTGGTGGTGGAGATCAACCGCTGTTGGGCAGGGAAAGTCCGTTCTCTCTGGGTAATCGGCTGGTTGTTACGCATGGCTGCTCGGTCCGCAAGGCTTTCCATGGCTATCGGCATGGCTGCGGTTTTATTGAATGATTATTTAACCAGCGGCGGGCGAGAGAAGGGGCGCAGTGCGCCCCTGGGTTGATGAGATGGCGATCAGCTGGCGATCAGTTGCCGCAGCACATAGTGCAGAATGCCGCCTGCCTTGAAGTACTCGACCTCGTTGAGGGTGTCGATCCGGCACAGCACCTGGATGTCCTGTTGCTCGCCGTGTTCACGGTGGATGCGCAGGGTCAGGGTCATGCCCGGGCGGATCTGCGCGTCGCTCAAGCCGAGGATATCGATGCGTTCAGTGCCGGTCAGGTTCAGCGTCTTGCGGCTGTCACCTGCCATGAACTGCAAAGCCAGCACGCCCATGCCGATCAGGTTCGAGCGGTGAATGCGCTCGAAGCTCTCGGCCAGCACTGCTTTGACCCCGAGCAGGTTGGTGCCCTTGGCTGCCCAGTCGCGGCTGGAACCAGTGCCGTATTCCTGCCCGGCAATCACCACCAGCGGAGTACCTTCGGCCTGATAACGCATGGCGGCATCGTAGATCGAGAGTTTTTCACCGCTGGGCACGTGCACGGTGTTGCCGCCTTCTTCGCCGCCGAGCATCTCGTTGCGGATGCGGATGTTGGCGAAGGTGCCGCGCATCATTACCTCATGGTTGCCGCGGCGCGAGCCATAGGAGTTGAAGTCTTTGGGCTGCACGCCTTTGTCGCGCAGATAGCGACCGGCAGGGCTGTCGGCCTTGATGTTGCCGGCAGGGGAGATGTGGTCAGTGGTGACCGAGTCTCCGAGCAACGCCAACACACGGGCCTGCTGAATATCAACGATCTCGGGCAGCGCCCCGCCGATGTCCTCGAAGAATGGCGGGTGCTGAATGTAGGTCGAGTCAGCCTGCCAGACATAGGTTGCCGCTTGGGGCACTTCGATGGCCTGCCATTGTTCATCGCCGGCGAATACCTCGGCGTATTCCTTGTGAAACATCGCGGTATCGACCTTGGCTACCGCATCGGCGATCTCCTGCTGGCTCGGCCAGATGTCGCGCAGGTACACCGGCTGGCCATCTTTGCCGACGCCCAATGGTTCTTGGGTGAGGTCGACGCGCACACTGCCAGCCAGCGCGTAAGCCACCACCAAGGGTGGCGAGGCCAGCCAGTTGGTCTTGACCAGGGGATGCACCCGGCCTTCAAAGTTGCGGTTGCCCGAGAGCACCGAGGCAACGCTCAGGTCAGCGGTACCGATGGCCGTTTCAATAGCTTCATCGAGCGGCCCGGAGTTACCGATGCAGGTGGTGCAGCCGTAGCCGACCAGGGCAAAACCCAGTTGGTCGAGATATGGGGTGAGGCCGGCAGCATTGTAGTAATCGGTGACGACCTTGGACCCAGGCGCCAGCGAGCTCTTGACCCAAGGCTTGCGGCTCAAACCCTTCTCGATCGCCTTCTTCGCCACCAGACCGGCGGCCATCATCACGCTGGGGTTGGAGGTGTTGGTGCAGGAGGTGATCGCGGCAATCACCACCGCGCCGTCGCGCAGGGTGTAGTTCTGGCCTTCGTGGCTGTAGTCGATCTGCCCGGTCTGGTCGGCATTGCCCACTGCAACGCCACCACCACCTTCGCTTTCGAGCCGGCCGACTTCCTTGGTGGCAGGTTTGACCTGCAGCTTGAGGAAGTCATCGAAGGCCTGGCTGACCTGACCCAAAGCGACCCTGTCCTGCGGCCGTTTCGGGCCGGCCAGGCTGGCTTCCACGGTGTCCATGTCGAGCCCCAGGCTGTCGCTGAACAGTGGCTCCTGGCCTGGCATGCGCCATAGGCCCTGGGCCTTGCAATAGGCTTCGACCAGGTCGACCGTGGCTTGCGGCCGGCCTGACAGGCGCAGGTAGTCGAGGGTCACCTGATCCACCGGGAAGAAACCGCAGGTGGCGCCGTATTCCGGCGCCATGTTGGCCAGCGTCGCGCGGTCGGCCAAGGGCAGTTCGGCAAGGCCGTCGCCATAGAACTCGACGAACTTGCCGACCACGCCTTTCTTGCGCAGCATCTGCGTGACGGTCAGCACCAGGTCGGTTGCAGTGATGCCCTCGCGCAGCTTGCCGGTGAGCTTGAAGCCAATCACTTCGGGGATCAGCATCGACACTGGCTGGCCAAGCATGGCTGCCTCCGCCTCGATGCCGCCCACGCCCCAGCCAAGTACACCGAGGCCGTTGATCATGGTCGTGTGCGAATCGGTGCCGACCAGGGTGTCGGGGAATGCGTAGACCTTGCCGTCTTCCTCGCGGGTCCAGACGGTGCGGCCGAGGTATTCCAGGTTGACCTGGTGGCAGATGCCGGTACCCGGTGGCACCACACTGAAATTATCGAACGCATTCTGGCCCCAGCGCAGGAAGGCATAGCGCTCGCCGTTGCGTTGCATTTCGATATCGACGTTTTGTTCGAAGGCATCGGCGCTGGCGTAGCGGTCGACCATCACCGAGTGGTCGATGACCAGGTCCACGGGCGACAGCGGATTGATCCGCTGCGGGTCACCACCGGCCTTGGCCATCGCCGCGCGCATGGCTGCCAGGTCGACCACGGCCGGTACGCCGGTAAAATCCTGCATCAATACCCGGGCAGGGCGGTACTGGATCTCGCGGTCGGAGCTGCGCGTGTCCAGCCACTGCGCCAGCGCCTTGAGGTCGGTGCCGGTGACGGTCTTGCCGTCCTCCCAGCGCAACAGGTTTTCCAGCAGAACCTTGAGCGACATCGGCAGGCGTTGCAGGTCGCCTAGCTGCTGTGCTGCTTCGTCGAGGCTGAAGTATTGATAGGCGCGGTCGCCTACCTGCAGGGTCTTGAGGGTGTTCAGGCTATCGAGCGAGGGCATTGCCAACTCCTTCTGCGCCGGTGCCCGGCCTCTTGTGCATGCCGGTGTCACCGCTCTGAATAGGTCCGCACGGCACGGACCTGGCTGAGTAGTCAGGTTAGGCCGAAATTGCGGCCATGACCCTGTACTGGACAGGCGGGGCATGTCGCTGGTTCCGATCTTCCTTTATCATCGCCGCCGTGCCGGTGCGTGTTGTGCGCTGGATCAAGGCTGACGATCGCCGTCAGCGATGTGGAGTGACAAATGAATACCCTGTTCATGCATTGCCGGCCTGGTTTCGAAGGCGAGGTCTGCGCCGAAATCAGCGAACACGCCGCCCAGCTTGGGGTGGCCGGCTATGCCAAAGGTAAAGCGCAGAGCGCCAGTGCCGAGTTCGTCTGCAGCGAGCCGGGTGCCGCCGAGCGCCTGATGCGTGAACTGCGCTTCGACAAACTGATCTTCCCTCGCCAATGGGCGCGTGGTGAATTTATCGAGTTGCCCGAAACCGACCGCATCAGCGTGTTGCTTGAGTATCTGGCAGCACTGCCGGTCGCCGGCAGCCTGTGGCTGGAGGTGCTTGATACCAATGACGGCAAAGAGCTGTCGACGTTCTGCCGCAAGTTCGAAGGGCCGTTGCGCAAGGCTTTGGAGAAGGCTGGCCGGTTGGTCGAAGACGCTCAGCGGCCGCGCCTGTTGTTGAGCTTCATCAGTGGTCGACGGGTGTTTGTCGGCCTTGCCGAAGCGGACAACTCGGCGCTGTGGCCAATGGGCATTCCGCGCCTTAAATTCCCCCGCGAGGCGCCCAGCCGTTCGACCCTCAAGCTGGAAGAGGCGTGGCATCAGTTCATCCCGCGCGATCAGTGGGAAGAGCGTTTGCAGGATGACATGACCGGTGTCGACCTGGGTGCCTCACCGGGTGGCTGGACCTACCAGTTGGTCAAGCGCGGCATGTTGGTTACCGCGATCGATAACGGGCCGATGGCCGAAAGCTTGATGGACACCGGCCTGGTGCAGCACCTGATGGCCGATGGCTTCACCTGGAAGCCCAAGCACACCGTGGACTGGATGGTCTGCGACATCGTCGAAAAGCCTGCGCGCAGTGCTGCCTTGATCGAGACGTGGCTGGGCGAGGGCTTGTGCCGTGAGGCGGTGGTCAACCTCAAATTGCCGATGAAGCAGCGCTACGCCGAAGTCCGGCGCCTGCTGGACCGCATCGAAGCGGGCTTCAAGGAGCGCAAGGTCAGGGTCTCGATCGCCTGCAAGCAGCTCTATCACGACCGCGAAGAAGTCACCTGCCATTTGCGCCGGCTTGACCTCAAACCGCGCAACACGCGCGGCTGAGGCTCTGCCGGGATCAACGCTTGCCGAGAATTTCGCCGAGCTTGTCCGGCCGTGGTGCGCCTTGCTGACTTTGCAGGCGGCCTTGCGCGTCCTGGTAGAAGATCGCCGGGGTTGCCGACAGGCCGAGTTCTTCCATCACCGCCAGGTTGCTGTCGAGCTGTTGCTGGATGCTCTCGGGGATCTTGTCCAGCGCCTTGAGGGTGCTGGCCTTGCCAGAACTCTCGTGCTGCAGCAGGGCCTTGGCTGGGTCCTTGGCGGCCAGCAGGGCTGCCGATTTGCCTGGGCTGTCTTCACGAATGATGCCGACCATGATGTGCCGCAGCTGCACCTTGCCAGACTCGACCCACGGCCGTGCCTGCTGCCAGAACATGTTGCAGTAGGGGCAGTTCGGGTCGCTGAACAGGTAGACCGTGCGCGGTGCATCGGCTTTGCCATCGGCAATCCACGCCGACTTTTCCAGCTTTGCCCAGATCGCCTTGCTCATCGGCGCATAGACCAGTTTTTCCAGTGGTTCAGCGCTCAGATCCTGGCCTTGCTCGTCAAACAGGCTGCCGACCAGCACATGCTTGCCGTCTGGTGTGAGATACAGGGCAATACCGTTGTTCTGGTACTCGGCTGCGTAGCCACGCATACCGTCTGGAGCGGCGAAGCTGCCCTTGATCACGGCGCCCTTGGCCTGCAGTTGCTGGATGGCTTTTGGCAGTTCTTCGGCCTGCAGCAAGGGCGCGGCGAGCAGAGCGAGGGTCAATGGCAGGAGTGCGGTCAAACGCATGTCAATTTCCTTTTGCAGCGGAGGCGGGCACATCGTCCCGCTCGAATGATTGCAGCGCGTGGCTCAGGCTGGCCCGGGACAGCTCGCCCAGGTGGCTGCCGACCAGCCTGCCGTCGGCGCTGTAGAACAGGGTGGTGGGCAAGGCCATCGAACCGACCCGTTGGGCCAGTTGGCCAGCGCCGTCGAACAGCACATGGGTCAGGCTGAGGCCGGTGGTAGCAAGAAAGGTGCTGACGTTTTCCGGGGTTTCCCCTTGGTTGACGAACAGGAAGGTCACGTGTGGGTATTCGTGCTGGGCCTGTTGCAGCACCGGCATCTCGCGCCGGCAAGGCGGGCACCAGGTCGCCCAGATATTGATCACGAGTGGCTTGCCGCGGTAGTCGTGCAGCGCCATCGACTGGCCACTGGCGGTGCGCAAGGTCAGCTGCGGCAGCTCGGTGCCCTTGCTGTACAGGTGGCTGCCCAGGCTGGCCAGCACCCAGAACACACCGCCGCTGGCCAGCGCCCAGCCCAGCGGCCGGCGCAGGCCGGGTTGGCGCCAGCCCTGCCAGAGGGTGCCGAGCACGATCGCCAGCAAGCCGCCCCAGAGCAAGAAGCCGCCATCGCGGATATCGATGATCTGCAGCAGCTCATCGCGGTACATCGGCCAGTAGGCAAGCACGAAGGTCACGCGTGCACCCAGTACCCCCAGCAGGAACAGGTTGAATAGTGCCGACTCCGGGCTCTGGCCACCACGTCGGGCGACGGCCCAGCCAACTACGCAGGCAATCGCCAGCGCCGCCAGCATCAGCAGATGGTTCAGGGCCATGGTCAATGGCCCGAGGGTCACGCTCAGCATCAGCCTTGGCTCCTTGTCTGTGCCCAGTGTTGCAAGAATGTCGCCGCGTCGACTTCACCGGTGATGCGCCGGGGGCGGCGTTCGTCACCCTCTGGGCCGATCCAGATCAGGCTGGGTGGGCCCGGTACCTTGTAGTGTTGCAGCAACTCGCGACTGGCTTGCGAGTCAGCGGTGACATCCAGCCGTAGCAGGTGCACACCGGCCAGGCTGGCTTGTACATCAGCGCGAGCGAAGACTTGTTTCTCCATGACCTTGCACGACACGCACCAGTCGGCATAGTAGTCGACCAGCACCCACTGGCCACGGGCCTTGGCGGCTTGCAGTTCGCGTTGCAGGTCCTGCGGCTGGCTGACGGTGATGAAGGCGTCTTCGGTTTTACCCGCTGAGCTTGGCGCACCGGCGGTAAACGGATGCAGCGGCTGCCATAACTCGCTGCCACCAGCAGCGGCGCCCACCAGCAGCAGGCCACCCCACAGCGCGCCGAGCAGTGGCAGCACGCGCAGCGCCGGCAAGCGCTGCAGTGCGGGCCAGGCGGCCCAGGCCAGGGCAATCAGCCAGCTGCCGGCCAGACCCAGCAGTAGAGGCGCTGGCAGCAAGCCGCGGAGGGTGTACAGGGCCATGGCCAGGAAGACAAAGCCAAACAGGCCCTTGACCCGGTTCATCCAGGCGCCGGGGCGCGGCAGGAAGCGGTTACCGAGGGTGACCAGCAACAGCAGTGGCACGCCCATCCCCAGGCCAAGGCTGAACAGCACCAGAGCGCCTTGCACGACATCGCCGCTCTGCGCGATATACAGCAGTGCACCGGCCAGCGGCGCGGTCATGCATGGGCCCATCAACAGCCCGGACAACGCGCCGAGCAGGGCTGCACCGTACAGGTTGCCACCGCGGGTGCCCTGGCCGGCCCGGTCGAGGCGGTCGCGCACGGCGACAGGCAATTGCAGCTCGAAGGCGCCGAACATTGGCAGCGCCAGCAAAATGAACAGCCCCGCCAGGCTGCCGAGCAACCACGGTTGCTGCAGCCAGGCTTGCAAGCTGGCGCCCAGCAGTGCGGCGATCACACCCAGTGCGGCGTAGACCAGAGCCATGCTCAGTACATAGACGCCCGCCAGCAGCCAGCCGCGGCGAGCGCTGGCGCCGTTGCCCAACACCAGCCCGGCCAGGATCGGCAGCATGGGCAGCGAGCAGGGGGTAAAGGCCAGCAGCAGCCCCAGGCCAAAGAACGCCAGCAGGCCCCAGGCCAACTGGCCCTGCTGCAGATCACTTGCCAGCGCCTGGTCATCCGCCTGGCCTGCGCTCGCAGCAGGCGTGCTGCCGCCAAGGTCGATAACGGTGGTTTGCGGCGGGTAACACAGGCCGGCGTCGGCACAGCCCTGCCAGCCCAGTCGCAGCTGGCCACTGGCCGTCGCCGGGATCAGCAGCTCAAGCTCGCTGCGGTACACCGCACTGTCACCGAAGAATTCATCGTGATGGTTGAGTGCCGCTGGCAGCGGCGGTTGCTGCGTTGTATCCAGGCCGTCGAATTTCAGCCGCTTCTGGTACAGGTAATAGCCGTCCTTGATTTGAAACTGCACGCGCAGTTCGCCTGACGGCAAGCGCTCATGGGTGAGCATGAACGCCTGTTCCACCGGGAGAAAGTCAGGCTTGACCTCGAATGGATTGGCCAGCAATGGCCCGCTCATGAAGAATGTCAGCAGCAACAGAAAAACGCGCATGTCTGGGCCTTGGCAGTGCAGAAGAATGGCCATGCTGGATTGGCCTGATTAACCGAGGGTTAACCCGGTCCTACACGAGCCGTCCTACAGCCAGGCGCAGGCGACTAATCCAGCCGCACAGTCCATAATCCTGACTTAATCAGGCCATGGCGCAATAGCTCATCGCCTATTGGAGATTGACCATGCACGTACTGCTCTGCGAGGACGACGACCTGATCGCCAGCGGCATCTGCGCCGGGCTTACCGCCCAGGGCCTGACCGTGGATCGGGTTGCCAGTGCCTCGGCCGCCCGCGCGCTGCTGCAGGCGGCACAGTTCGACGTGATGATTCTCGATCTTGGCTTGCCTGACGAAGACGGCCTCAAGTTGCTACGGCGGCTGCGCCAGCAGGGCGAGAGCTTGCCGGTGCTGGTACTGACCGCCCGCGATGCGATCACTGATCGCGTCGCCGGCCTTGAGGCGGGCGCCGACGACTACCTGCTCAAGCCGTTCGACCTGCGCGAGCTGGCGGCGCGCCTGCACACCTTGCTGCGGCGCATGGCCGGGCGCGCAGTGAACATGATCGAGCACGGGCCGCTGCGCTACGACCCGAGTAGCTGCGAAGCCTATCTGGGCGACCAGCCTGTTGACTTGTCCCGGCGTGAACAGGCGCTGCTGCAGGCACTGCTGCAGAACAAGGGGCGGGTGCTCTCCAGTGAACAACTCAAAGACTGCGTCTACGGCTTCAGCGATGAAGTCGAGAGCAATGCCCTCAACGTGCATATCCATCACCTGCGGCGCAAGCTGGGCAACGGCATTGTCGAGACCGTGCGCGGCCTCGGTTATCGGCTGGGCCCGGCGCAGGTGCCCGCACCATGAGCCTGCGTGTACGCCTGTCGCTTATTCTGGGCAGCGCCTTCATCGTCATCTGGGCGCTTGCCGCGGCCTGGATGCTGCGCGACCTGCGCCAGCAGATGATGTTCTCCCTTGACCAGCGCCTGGTGGCCTCCGCGCGGATGGTTGCCGGGCTGATCGACCAGTTGCCCCAGCCCCTGGCGGGCAAGGGTGAAGAAACTCGCTTTGCCGCTGACCAGCTCAGCGTGCCGGATGGCATGGCCTGCCAGGTCAGTTCGCTGCGCGGCGAGATCATCGCCAGCAACCACAAGCACGAAGGCACCATGGACGACCAGTACAGCGGCTTTCGTGACCAAACCATCGACGGTGCAAGCTGGCGCACGTTCACCTACCACCGCGGTGATATCCGCATCACCACGGCGGACCGCCATCAAGAGCGCGAGGCGCTCAATCAATCGATCCTGCTGGCGGCTTCGGCACCGGTGCTGATGGCCTTGCTGGGCAGCCTGGGCTTGTTGTGGATCGGTCTGGGCAAAGGGCTGGAGCCGATCAATCGGATCCGCGATGCGTTGCGCAAGCGTCGTGTCGACAGCGTCGAGCCGCTGCAGGTCAGTGGCATACCGAGTGAACTGCAGCCGTTGGTGGAAACCCAGAATCAGCTGTTCCAGCGCATCGCCCAGACCCTTGAGCGCGAGCGGCGCCTGACCGACGACGCTGCCCATGAGCTGCGCAGCCCGCTGACCGCGATCAAGACGCACCTGCAGGTGGCACGCATGACCGACGGCGCCGTACGCGAGCAGGCACTCGAGCACGCCGAGCAGGGCACCGACCGCATGCACCGCACTCTTGAGCAGTTGCTGATGCTGGCGCGGGTCGAGGGCAGCCTGTCGTTTGACGACGGGGTGCAGTGCACTGCCGAGCAAGTGGCGCGCCAGGCCGTGCAGGATGTCGGCGCCGGTGACAGTCGGCGGATCACCGTACGCCTGCCGCAGGACGCCACCGAGGTTTACCTGAGCATGCCCGGCCCGCTGGCGGTGGCGGCGTTGCGCAACCTGCTCGACAACGCACTGCGCCATGGCGGTGATGCCGCCGTGGAGCTGGAAGTGCAGATGGCCGACGGCCAGGCCGGGTTCCTGGTGCGTGACCATGGCCCGGGCATCAGCGCAGGCGATTTGCAGCACATGACCGAGCGTTTCTGGCGCAACAGCCAGAGTGGCGGTTGCGGCCTGGGCCTGGCGATTGTGCAGGCGATTGTCCAGCGCTGTGCCGGCAGCCTGCGCTTTGACAGCCGCAGCGATGGTTTGCGGGTTTGGCTGCAGGTGCCGACTCGGGCGGACAACTGAGTTTGCCGGCGGCGCCTTGGCCTGGGTTGGCCCAGGCGCAAAATGTTTGTAAATCCGTGACGGGCTGAAGCGTATTTCAAGCGATGCCACCTTTCGCTTGCAAGGGACTCTTCAATGTCGACCGCTTCCAGCCTTGCCCAGATCCTGCCGCTTGCCACGCCGCAGCCGTTGTATGAATTCGCCGAATCACCGTTGCTGCTGCGCCAGCAGCAGCAGGAGTCCAATGCGCGCAGCTATCCGCGGCGGATTCCGCTGGCGCTCAAGCGCGCCCGCGGGATCTATGTCGAGGACGTCGAAGGGCGGCAGTTCATTGACTGCCTGGCCGGGGCCGGTACCCTCGCGCTGGGCCACAATCACCCGGTGGTGGTGGCGGCGATCCAGCGTGTGCTGGCCGATGAACTGCCCCTGCATACGCTCGACCTGACCACACCGGTGAAGGACCGCTTTGTCCAGGACCTGTTTGCCATTCTGCCCGAAGCCTTGCGGCGTGAGGCGAAGGTCCAGTTCTGTGGCCCGACCGGCACCGACGCGGTGGAAGCTGCGCTGAAACTGGTGCGCACGGCGACCGGTCGCAGCACGGTGCTGGCGTTCCAGGGTGCCTACCACGGCATGTCGCAGGGGGCGCTGAGCTTGATGGGCAGCGTCGGGCCCAAGCAACCGCTGGGCGCGTTGCTGGGCAACGGTGTGCAGTTCATGCCGTATCCGTATGACTACCGTTGCCCGTTTGGCCTCGGCGGTGCCGCAGGCGTGCGCGCCAACCTGCATTATCTGGAGAATCTGCTGCTTGACCCGGAGGGCGGCGTGCCGCTGCCGGCAGCGGTGATCCTCGAAGTGATACAGGGCGAGGGCGGCGTGATCCCCGCCGATATCGAATGGCTGCAGGGCGTGCGGCGCATCACCGAGCAGGCCGGTGTGGCGTTGATCGTCGACGAGATCCAGAGCGGCTTTGCCCGCACCGGCAAGATGTTTGCCTTTGAACATGCCGGCATCGTGCCGGACGTGGTGACCCTGTCCAAGGCAATTGGCGGCAGCCTGCCGTTGGCCGTGGTGGTCTATCGCGACTGGCTCGACACGTGGAAACCGGGCGCCCATGCCGGCACCTTCCGCGGTAATCAGATGGCCATGGCGGCGGGCTCGGCAGTCATCGACTATTTGCTCGAGCATCGCCTGGCAGACCACGCCGAGGCCATGGGCCAACGTCTGCGTGGCCACCTGCAGCAGTTGCAGCGCAGCTACCCGCAGCTTGGCGATATCCGCGGGCGTGGCCTGATGCTGGGCGTCGAGCTGGTCGAGCCGAATGGGCCACTCGACACCCGCGGGCATCCGCCGGTGGCCCGCGAGCTGGCGCCGAAGGTGCAGCGCGAGTGCCTCAAGCGCGGTTTGATTCTCGAACTCGGCGGTCGGCATGGCGCAGTGGTGCGCTTCCTGCCGCCACTGATCATCACTGCCGAGCAGGTCGACGAGGTCGCGCAGCGCTTTGCCGAGGCCTTGCAGGCTGCGCTGGGGAGCTGCGGCTAATTCGCCGAAAATGCGTCGAGGATGGTTCTGGGGGCGGGCTTGAGCGACAATGGTCGGCCATTCACGGAGTAGCCCATGACCGATTACACCCCCGACGCCGTCCTCGACGCCAGCGGCCTGAACTGCCCGGAGCCAGTGATGATGCTGCATCAACAGGTGCGCGCACTGGCTGCCGGCGGCCTGCTCAAGGTCATCGCCACCGACCCGTCGACCCAGCGTGACATCCCCAAGTTCTGCACCTTCCTCGGCCATCAGTTGCTTGAGCAGCAGGAACAGGCTGGCACTTATCTGTATTGGATTCGCAAAAAGGCCGATTGAGCCGCGCTGGATCGCGCCCGGCGCAGGGCCTACACTGCGGGCCCCTGACAGGAGAGCGCCATGCTGATAGTTGCCGACGAAAACATCCCGCTGCTCGACGCGTTTTTTGCCGGATTCGGCGAGATCCGCCGCTACCCTGGCCGCAGCATCGATGCTCAGTGCGTGCAAGATGCCGACGTGCTGCTGGTGCGCTCGGTAACCGATGTCAATCGGCAACTGCTGCAAGGCAGCAAGGTCGGCTTTGTCGGTACCTGCACCATCGGCACCGATCACCTGGATCTGGACTACTTCGCCGAGGCCGGTATCCGCTGGAGCAGCGCCCCGGGCTGCAATGCCCGTGGCGTGGTCGACTATGTGTTGGGCAGCCTGCTGACCCTGGCCGAGCTCGAGGGTGAAAACCTCGCCGAGCGGGTCTATGGCGTGGTCGGTGCCGGGCAGGTTGGTGAGCGTCTGGTACGGGTGCTGCATGGCCTGGGCTGGAAAGTACTGGTGTGTGACCCACTGCGACAGGCGGCGGAAGGCGGCGATTTCGTCAGCCTCGATCGCGTGCTCGAGCAGTGTGATGTGATCAGCCTGCACACTCCGCTGCAGCGCGACGGCGAACACCCCACCTGGCACTTGCTCGGCGCCCCGCAACTGGCGCGGTTGCGCCCGGGCGCGTGGCTGATCAACGCCAGTCGCGGGCCGGTGGTGGATAACCAGGCGCTGCGTGAGTTGCTGCTGCAGCGCGACGATCTGCACGCGGTCCTGGATGTGTGGGAGGGTGAACCTCAGGTTGACCTGCAACTGGCCGACCTGTGCACGCTGGCGACGCCGCACATTGCCGGTTACAGCCTCGACGGCAAGCAGCGCGGTACGGCGCAGATCTATCAGGCATTTTGCCAGTGGCGCGGCGTGCCGGCGCCTGTGCAGTTGGCCGATCTGCTGCCGGAACGCGACCTGGTCCAGATAGAACTGAATGCGGCCAGTGATCCGGCCGTGGCCTTGGCGACGGTCTGCCGAGCAGTTTACGACCCGCGCCGCGACGATGCCGACATGCGCCGTAGCTTGAGCGAGGATCCGATCGAACAGCGAGCAACCTTTGACCTGCTGCGCAAGCATTACCCCGTGCGCAGGGAAATCGAAGGGTTGGCAGTGAAGTTGCGCGGCGAGTCGGCGCAGTTGGCGCAGATGATCAATGCGCTGGGGGCGGTGCTGGTTTAGCAGTAGTAAAGCAGGGGCCGCTTGGCGGCCCCAATCCAGCCCGCGCAGCGCTCAACTAGCTAACTGAGCGCCACGCTGCTGTGATCCAATCAATTCTTCTCGGCAAGCGCCACTCGGCTTTTTTCCAGCTCTTCACACGCTTGTTTGATCATCTCAGGGGTAATTGCCACTTCGCGGCCCTGGTCGTCGATGATCGAGCCGCAAATCGGCTGCGGTTGCGCTTGCTGGTTGGCGTGCGTTTCACTGTGCTGCTGCATGTGCTGTCTCCTCATCAGGTTCAAACCAAGCCTATCCACGGGTCGTGACTGGCGTATGACATTGTCTGTGCCGCCACGACTGCTCTAGTCCAACAGAAAGCTCGGCAAAGCTCCACCAGCACTTTAGAACCATAAGCTATTGCTACTGTGCTCTGCTGTGCTGGCCAATGGCATGTCCTTTTCTGCGATCCTGACAACCGCTGCAAAGTTCAGCCTGTGCAGATGGATGGTAGGCTTGCTGCTTCTTCGCCTGAATGATCTGAGTCATGACCGAACCTGTCTCCTCACGTCAGCGCCGCGCCTTGCGCCTTAGCTGGCGGTTTCTGCGTCCCTACCGCAAGCAGGCGGTACTGGCACTGCTCGCGCTGGTCGTCACCGCTGCGATCACGTTGTCGATGGGCCAGGGCATTCGCCTGCTGGTCGATCAAGGCTTCATGACCGGTTCTGCGCACCAGCTCAACCAGACCCTCGGCTTGTTCATGTTGCTGGTGCTGGCACTGGCGATCGGCACGTTCAGTCGCTTCTACCTCGTGTCGTGGATCGGCGAGCGCTGCGTGGCCGATATCCGCCGCGCCGTGTTCGACCACCTGGTCGGCCTGCATCCGGGCTTTTTCGAGGACAACCGCAGTTCGGAAATCCAGTCGCGGCTGACCGCTGACACCACCTTGTTGCAATCGGTGATCGGCTCGTCGTTGTCGATGTTCCTGCGCAACGCCTTGATGGTGATTGGCGGCGTGGTGTTGCTGTTCATCACCAACCCCAAGCTCACCAGCATCGTCGTGCTGGCACTGCCGCTGGTGCTGGCGCCGATCCTGTTGTTTGGCCGACGGGTGCGTAGCCTGTCGCGGCAGAGCCAGGACCGGGTCGCCGATGTCGGCAGTTATGTCGCAGAGACCCTCGGCCAGATCAAGACCGTGCAGGCTTACAACCACCAAAACCTCGACCGTGAACGGTTTGCCGACACGGTCGAGGCGGCCTTTGATGTGGCGCGGCAGCGGATTGCCCAGCGGGCCTGGCTGATCACACTGGTCATCGTGCTGGTGCTCGGCGCTGTCGGGGTAATGCTCTGGGTGGGCGGCATGGACGTGATCGCCGGGCGTATCTCCGGTGGCGAGCTGGCCGCATTCGTGTTCTACAGCCTGATCGTCGGCAGCGCGTTTGGCACCCTCAGCGAGGTGATCGGCGAGCTGCAACGCGCGGCTGGAGCGGCAGAGCGGATCGCCGAGTTGCTGGCAGCGCAGAGTACGATCCTGCCGCCGGCGCTGAGCGCGGGCCTGGCCAACGCGCGCGCCAGCGGTCGCATCGAGCTGCGCGAGGTGCGCTTTGCCTACCCGTCGCGGCCGACCGTGGCGGCGCTCGATGGCCTTAGCTTGCTGATCGAACCGGGCCAGACCCTGGCGCTGGTTGGTCCGTCCGGCGCCGGCAAGTCGACGTTGTTTGACCTGTTGCTGCGTTTCTATGACCCGCAACAAGGCAGCATCCTCCTCGATGGCCAGGCATTGACCAGTCTCGACCCACTGTTGTTGCGTAGCCAGTTCGCGATGGTGGCGCAGAACCCTGCGCTGTTTCGCGGCTCGGTTGAGGCCAATATTCGCTATGGCCGCCCCGATGCCGGCTTCGCCGAGGTGCAGGCCGCGGCCCGCGGGGCGCATGCCGAGGAGTTTATCCAGCAGCTGCCGCAGGGTTATCAGACCTTGCTTGGGGAAGGCGGGGTCGGCTTGTCCGGTGGTCAACGCCAGCGCCTGGCGATTGCCCGGGCGCTGCTGGTGGATGCGCCGATCCTGTTGCTCGACGAAGCCACCAGTGCCCTCGACGCCCAGAGCGAGCACCTGATCCAGCAGGCGCTGCCCACGCTGATGGCGGGCCGTACCACCCTGGTGATCGCGCACCGCTTGGCCACCGTGCAGCATGCTGACCGCATCGCGGTGATCGACAAGGGCCAGATTGTGGCGGTGGGCAGTCATCGCCAGTTGATCGAAGAAAGCCCACTGTATGCGCGGTTGGCGCAGTTGCAGTTCACCTCGAGCTGAAATTGGAGGCACGTCGCTGATCTGTCACATTTCTGTAGCAATGGCCTGAGACTATCTGCCTCAGCGTAAGTGCTCGACCTGGCTGCTATCGACTGATGGCAGCTTTTTTTTGCCCTGCGAACGAGGACATGGATGTCTGTCGTGGTGCTGCCTGCAGCGCCGTTTTCTTCTCTCCTTGTTCTCGAGACCCGCATGTTGCGTACATCCCTTCGCGTGCAAATTCTCTCTCTGCTGGGCGGCAGCCTGATCGCCATGCTGCTGATCGCGCTGGTTTGCTTCCAGTTCCTGTCGTCCAGCGTGCGCAGCTATGCCGAGCTGGTCGATGGCCCATTGCGCGCGTCACAGTTGATCGACGAGGCCAATCTGCAATTCAAGATCCAGGTGC
This sequence comes from Pseudomonas sp. NPDC088322, assembly GCF_044740745.1. Classification (NCBI taxonomy): domain Bacteria; kingdom Pseudomonadati; phylum Pseudomonadota; class Gammaproteobacteria; order Pseudomonadales; family Pseudomonadaceae; genus Pseudomonas; species Pseudomonas sp. NPDC088322. The sequence continues at coordinate 446,038 of NZ_JBIURK010000004.1, forward strand.
AGGAGTGGAAGAACGTGCTGCTGCGCGGCCGCCAACCGGCCGAGCTGGACAAGTACTGGCAACAGTTTCAGAGCCGCGAGCAGCAGGTGCAGAGCCTGCTGGCGCAGTTGCTGGCAGACAGCGATGGCGAGCTGACGGCGCCACTGCGCCAGTTGCGCGACAGCCATCGCCAGTTGGGCCAGGCCTACAGCAAGGGGCGTGAGGCGTTTCTGGCCGCCGGCGGTGACCCGGTGGCAGGCGATGCGGCGGTCAAGGGTGTCGACCGCGCCGCCAGTGAGCAGATGAGTGCGCTGGTCGAGCAACTGCGCAGTGCGGCCCGCGAGCGTGCGGCGATCATCAATGACAGCGCCCAGCGTACCGTGTGGATCGGTCTGCTGGTCATGCTCGGCTCAGCCATATTGGTGGGGTTGCTCAGCCTGTGGCTGGTCAACCGCAGCCTGATCGAGCCAATCCGCAAGTTGATCGACTATGTGGCCCAGCTCAGCCAAGGACGTTTCGCCGCCCGCGTTGATGATCGCCGTAAAGATGAGCTCGGGCGCCTGGCGCGTGCGGCCAATACCTTGCGTGATTTTCTTGCCGAGACCATCGGCCGGCTCAAGGACAACGCCGAAGAACTGGAAGGCGCCAGTGGCCAGTTGCGCAACCTTGCCGGCGATATGGCGCGGGGCACCCAGGATCAGTTCCAGCGCACCGATCAGGTGGCCACGGCCATGCATGAAATGTCGGCGACTGCGCAGGAGGTCGCGCGCCATGCTGCCCAGGCCGCCCACGCTGCCGACGATGCCGATCACAGTGCCCAGGCGGGCGAGCAGGTGATGCAGGCAACCATCGACACTATTGCCGGGGTCAACCGCGAGATTGCCGGTACCGCTGCAGTGATTCGCGACCTGGAGCACGACAGCACGCGCATTGGCAAAGTGCTTGAAGTCATCCGCGGGATCGCCGAACAGACCAACCTGCTGGCACTCAATGCCGCGATTGAAGCGGCGCGTGCCGGAGAGGCCGGGCGCGGATTTGCCGTGGTCGCCGATGAAGTACGCAGCCTGGCCCAGCGCACGGCGGCTTCGATTGCCGAGATCAATCAGATTATCGACGCGGTGCAATCAGGAGCGGTGCAGGCGGTCAAGGCGATCGAGAGCGGCCAGCGGCGCAGCGAGGAGGGCGCCGAACAAGTCCAGCATGCGGGGCAGATGCTGCAGCGGATTACCCAGGCGGTCGAGGCGATTCGCGATATGAATCGGCAGATTGCAACGGCAGCCGAGGAACAGACCAGCGTGGCCGAGGACATCTCGCGCAACTTGATCGAAATCACTCGCATCGCGACCGCCAATCAACGGGCCGTGGAACATACCGAGCAGGCTGGGCAGCGTTTGCATGGATTGTCCGGGCAGTTGGGGCAGGTGACGGCGCGGCTGGGGGTGTGAACTTTGTTCGACTCAGAATTGCCGGGGCCGCTACGCAGCCCTTTCGCGACACAAGGCCGCTCCTACGCCGACCGCGTATTACCTGAATGCGCGGTCTCTGTAGGAGCGGCCTTGTGTCGCGAAAGGGTCGCGTAGCGGCCCCAGCGATTTAGCATTAGCGCAGATCAGAGCTCTTTGACAGTACGAACCTGATCTTTATTGATGCGGGTACGCTTGCCGTCAAGCTGCTCGATTTCATAGAAGCCGGAATCGTCGTCATAGCTTGGAGTATCTACCGCCTGAATTTCGCGGCCGTCGTTCAAGGTGATCACCGTTGGCGAAGCACAGCCGGCGAGGGCGCCGAGGCCAAGTGCAAGAATAAAGGCGGGAAGGGTCCGTTGAATCATCGTGTCTCTCCTGTCGATGGTGCTTGATGGTTTTATGACGCGGTGTGTCCGCGCAAGTTCCTCAGCCAGTGCAGCATAGTCACAGCAGGCTGACATTGACCGAGAACAAGCGTCGCGCTCGGCGCTGTGCGGGCTGTGATATAACAGGCGCCATCTTCTTCCTTCCCTGCGCTGGAGCCCCTATGAAAGCCAAGGCAGACACCCCGTTCGTGCCGCTGAACATTGCCGTGCTCACGGTCAGCGATACCCGCACTTTCGAAACCGACACCTCTGGCCAGGTGTTCGTCGACCGTCTCACCGAGGCTGGTCACCAATTGGCCGCGCGGGTGCTGCTCAAGGATGACCTGTACAAGATTCGCGCTCAGGTTGCGACTTGGATTGCCGACGACCAGGTGCAGGTGGTGCTGATCACCGGCGGTACCGGTTTCACCGGCCGTGACAGCACGCCCGAGGCGGTCGCCTGCCTGCTGGATAAACAGGTCGATGGCTTTGGCGAATTGTTCCGGCAGATATCGCTTGCCGACATCGGCACCTCTACCGTCCAGTCCCGGGCCTTGGCTGGTCTGGCCAATGGCACGCTGGTGTGCTGCCTGCCGGGCTCGACCAATGCCGTGCGCACCGGCTGGGACGGCATTCTTGCCGAACAGCTCGACGCGCGTCATCGCCCGTGCAACTTTGTCCCTCATCTGAAGCAGGCAGCGGCCTGTGACAGCCGTGGTTGAACCCGCCCCAAGCCGGCCATTGATGCCGGTCGAAGAGGCCCTGCAACGCCTGCTGGCCTTGGCCGAAGCTGCGCCAATCAAGGACGCCGAGTGGGTTGCCTTGGCGGACGCTGAAGGCCGCGTGCTGGCCACCGAACTGGTGGCCGCACTGGACCTGCCGCCCTGGCCGAACAGCGCCATGGACGGCTACGCCCTGCGCCTGGCCGACTGGCACGGCGAGCCGCTGGCGGTCAGCCAGCGGATCTTTGCCGGGCATGCGCCGCAGCCGCTCCAGGCCGGGACCTGCGCGCGGATTTTCACCGGTGCGCCGCTACCCGAGGGCGCCGACTGTGTCGAAATGCAGGAAAACGCCCAAGTGCTGGATGACGGCCGGGTAACCTTCGGCGAGCCGTTGCGGGTGGGCCAGAATATTCGTCCGCAGGGCCAGGAAACCCGCGTTGGCGAGCAGGTCATGAGCGCTGGCACTCGGCTTGGGCCGATTGAACTTGGCCTGGCGGCGACGCTTGGGCATGCGCGCCTCGAAGTGGTGCGCAAGGTGCGCGTGGCGCTGCTGTCGACCGGTGACGAACTGGTCGAGCCGGGTTTGCCCCTGGGGCCGGGGCAGATCTACAACAGTAATCGTCGCCTGCTCGCCAGTTGGCTGCAACGGCTGGGCTGCGAAGTGGTCGATGCCGGTATCCTGGCTGACGACCTGCAACTGACCCGCGACTGCCTGACGCGGTTGGCTGACGTTGACCTGATTCTTTCGACGGGCGGGGTTTCGGTAGGCGAGGCTGATTATCTCGGCATCGCCCTGCGTGAAGCTGGCGAGCTGGCGCTGTGGAAGCTGGCGATCAAGCCCGGCAAGCCGCTGACCTTTGGCCATTATCGCGGTGTGCCGGTGATCGGCTTGCCTGGCAACCCGGCCTCGACCCTGGTCACCTTTGGCCTGCTGACGCGACCTTACCTATTGCGTCGCCAGGGCGTGGCAAATGTCACGCCGCTGCAGTTCAGCGTGCCAGCCGGGTTCGATTGGCCCAAGGCCGGGACGCGCCGCGAGTATCTGCGCGCCCGTATCGAAGACGGCCGCGTGCGCATTTACAAGAACCAGAGTTCGGGTGTGCTGCGCAGCGCGGCGTGGGCTGAAGGTCTGGTCGAAGTGCGCGAAGGCAGCACCCCGCAACAGGGCGACAACGTCAGTTTCATCCCCCTCAGCGAACTACTTGGCTGAGCGCCTCAGAATCACCGCCGCTGGCGCTGGGGCGGTGCTTGGCAGCGTCTGGGTCAAGCGCGTGTGCACGCTCTCCAGCTGCTGCGCGACGACGCTCCAGTCATGCCGCTGGCGGGTGAACTGGCGGCCGCTTTCGCCCAGCTGACACATCCGCCACGGCTGATTGAGCAACTGGGTGATCTGTAACGCCAACTGGCCGCTGTCATCGCTGCCCAGATAATGCTCGCCGTTGTTGACCGCCAGTCCCGACACACCCTTGCTGGTAGTGATCACCGGCAGGCCGGCTGCCATGGCTTCGAGAATCTTCACTTTGGAGCCGCCGGCATACCGTAGCGGGGCAAAAAACAGCGCGGAGCGGCGCTGCAGTTCGCGCAGGTCGGGGCGGTAGCCGATCCATTCGATACGCGGGTCGTTCCAGTGCAGCTTCCAGCTCGCCGGCAGGGCGTGCCCGGCAATCGCCAGGCGCACGGCGGGGTTGCTCAGCCAGACCTGCGGCAGGATTTCTTCCAGCGCCCACTCGATAGCCTCGAGGTTGGCGCCGTACTCGAAATTGCCGACAAACAGCAGGCGCTGACTGTGCGCGGCGGGGCGCACCTGTTCGAAGTAGTCGCAATCAACGCCGTTGACCACCACATTGACCGGCCGGCCGCTGATCTGGCTGATCAACTCGGCATCATGCGGGCTCACCGCGACCACCTCCGAGGGCTGGCGCAGCACCCGCTGCTCCCAGCGCCGGTAGCGCCAACGGTCGAATGCGTTCAGAGGCCTGAGCCACAGCGGCAGGCGGTCGTGACAGGCCGCACCCATCACCGACTCCAGCGTGTGTTCGCTGAGCATGTAGGGCAAGCCGCGGGCCTGCAGAGCTTTTTCGAAGGGCTGAAAGCTGTAGCTGTGCTCGATCTGGATAACATCCCAGGGCTCGTCCAGCAGTTGTTCGAACTGATGACGCAGGGCAGGAGCCAGGCCATGGATGATCGCCCGCATGGGGTAATCGATGATCGGCGAAGCAAGCAGGTTGAGTGGGCTGTGCAACGCGCGCCTGGGCAGCACGATCAGGCGCTCGAGCAGGGGTTCAAGGGCAGTGCGGGCGGCGTCGCCGAGGGGCACCTTGGACTGCACCAGCAAGGTAATCCGGTGACCACGCTGCGCCAGTTCGCGCAGCAGGTGGTATTGCCGGGTCTTGCTGCCACTGGTGGTTGGCCAGGGCAGGTAGGGCAAAGTCCAAAGTATGCGCATCGCCCCAAATCCTCGCTGACGGTTGGGTCATGGATGGCAAGGCACGCCCGCACAGGTTCAGCCGATGGCGGCTTCTTCCGGGACGCGTCCGTAGATATCAGTAAAGCGCACGATGTCGTCTTCGCCCAGATACTCGCCGCTCTGCACCTCGATCATCACCAGATCGATCACCCCCGGGTTGGTCAGGCGGTGGGTACGGCCTGGCTTGATGAAGGTCGACTCGTTGGTGTCGAGCAGGAACTCTTCGTCACCGTTGGTCACACAGGCCATGCCACTGACGATGATCCAGTGCTCGCTGCGGTGATGGTGCATTTGCAGCGACAGCGATTCGCCGGGGCGGACCATGATCCGCTTGATCTTGAACCGCGCACCTTCCTCGAGGATGGTGTAGGTGCCCCACGGCCGGGTCACGGTCCGGTGCAGGCGATAGGCTTCGTGGCCCTCGCGCTTGAGCTGCTGGGCGATGATCTTGACTTCCTGGCTGCGCGCCGCATCGGCGATCAGCAGCGCATCGGGGGTGTCGATGATGATCAGGTTGTCCAGGCCCACGCCACCGACCAGGCGCCGCGGCGAGTCGATGTAGCAGTTGCTCACATCATGCAGTACGGTCTCGCCATTGGCGTAGTTGCCCTGAGCGTCGGTCTGGCGCAGTTCGCGTACTGCTTCCCAGCTGCCGATATCGCTCCAGCCCAGCTCGCACGGTACCACTGCAACCTGGCTGGAGCGCTCCATCAACGCGTAGTCGATGGAGATGTCCGGCGCCAGAACGAACGTGTCCGGGTCCAGTTCTACCTGAAGGGCACGCTCACCTTGTTTGCTGACGCTCTGCTCAAGGCAATGGGCGACGGTTTCCAGCACCTCGGGCGCGTGGGTCTGCAACTCGCGCAGCACGGCGTCGACGCGCAGGCAGAACATGCCGGCGTTCCACAGGTGGCGGCCGCCGTCCAGGTAGGCCTGAGCGGTCGCGGCGTCCGGTTTTTCGACAAAGCGTGCGACCTTGTACGCGCGCTCACCCAATGTCTCGCCTTGCTCGATATAGCCAAAGCCGGTTTCAGCACGGCTGGGCAGCAGGCCGAAGGTGCTCAACCAGCCGTCATGGGCGAGCTGGGCCGCTTGGGCGACCGCTTGTTCGAAGGCTGGGATGTCTTCGATCAAATGATCTGCCGGCAAGATCAGCAGCAGACTATCCTCACCATACTGCTTGGCGCAGTGCAGCGCGGCGGCAGCGATGGCCGGCGCAGTGTTGCGGCCACATGGCTCGAGAATGAAGTCCAGCGCGACATTGAAGCTGTTGACCCGGTTGTATTCATCCTGGGTGCGGAACAGCACGTCGCGGTTGGTCACTGTCAGCACGCGCTCGACACCCGGCAGGGCGCTGGCACGCACGAAGGTCTTCTGCAGCAGGCTTTCACCATCGGCCAGGCGCATGAACGGTTTGGGCATGGCTTCACGGGAAACCGGCCACAATCGGGTGCCGGCACCGCCAGCAATGATGCAAGGGATCAGAACGCTCATTATCACAGCCTCGAAGCGGGGGCGCTGAGGGCAGCGCGATCAAAGGGACTTCGCCATAAACTCAGGCGATCTGTCAGATGTACGGCGAGGCAATAAGTCAAAAAACCGACATTTATTAGCGGCATCCTCCGTGATGGCCAATTATTTGTCGATGATGCGCTTGCTCGCGCCGGCTTTCAATGGCATTTGTGTTAAACCCGCTTATTTTCTGACGCAAGCGCTCTTTGTATGCAGCAATTTGCCCTCGGCCATGGTCGAGATTGGGATAGGTATTTTTGCGGAGTGGAACGGATGAGCGAGCGCAAGGCGATGTTGGTGCTGCATGGCAAGCAAGCCATGAACGAGGATGTCAGAGCCGCTGTGGGCACCATGCGCGAGCAAGGCTGGCAGCTCGATGTGCGCCTGACCTGGGAGGGCGGCGACGCCCAGCGGCTGGTCACTGAAGCCCTGGCAGCAGGGTACAGCCACATCATCGCCGGTGGTGGTGATGGCACCCTTCGCGATATCGCCGAAGCCATGGGCCTGGCCGCGACACAGGCCAGCCTGGTGCTGCTGCCACTGGGCACTGCCAATGACTTCGCCAAAGCGGCCGGAATACCGCTGGAGCCAGCCCAGGCGCTGGCCTTGCTGGACCAGCCCGCACGCGCCATCGACCTGGGTCGGGCCGGTGATCAGTTGTTTCTGAACATGGCTACTGGCGGCTTCGGCAGCCAGGTCACGGCCAACACTTCCGAGGACCTCAAGAAAGTCCTGGGCGCAGCGGCCTACTTGTTTACCGGGCTGTCGCGCTTCAGTGAGCTGCAGGCCGCTGCAGTCGAGCTGACCGGGCCGGACTTTCACTGGCAAGGCGATGTGCTGGCGTTGGGGATCGGCAATGGCCGGCAGGCCGGAGGTGGGCATGAGCTGTGCCCCGAGGCGCTGGCTGACGACGGCCTGCTCGATATCGGCATCTTGCCCGCACCGCAGGAGGTGGTCGGTGCGCTGAAAGAGCTGATCGGTGGTGAGGGCTTGTACGTGCGCGCGCGCCTGCCGTGGGTCGAAATAAAAAGTGCGCAGGGGTTGGATATCAACCTGGATGGTGAGCCGATGCACGGCGAAAGTCTGCGCTTCGAAGCCGTCCCAGCAGCACTGCGTGTGCACCTGCCAGCCGATTCGCCGTTGCTCAGTCGTCCAGGCTGATGATCTTCTCGCGCACGGCAAACAGCACCAGGCCTGCGACGTCGTAGATCTGCAGGCGCTTCATGATCTGGGAGCGATGGGTCTCCACGGTCTTGATCGACAGGCCCAGGCCGCCGGCTATTTCCCGAGTTGATTTGCCGCGTACGATCAAGCGCAGGATTTCCAGCTGGCGTGCAGTGAGGTTAAGTCGGTCGTTGATGCTTTGGCGGCTGTTCTGCGCGCGCAGCAAGGCCTGGTTGATCACGGTGTGAGCGATCGCTGGGCTGAGATAGCGTTCATCCCCACGCAAGGCGCTCAGCGCCTGCTCCAGTTCAACAGCGCTGGTGTCTTTGAGCAAGTAGCCATGCGCACCGCATTCGAGCGCACGCATGATCAGCTCCGGATCAGTGTGCATCGACAGAATCAGCACTTTGCAGGGATGACCGCTGGCACGCAGTTGGGTCAAGGCGTCAAGGCCGCTGGTAGAGCGCATGGAGATATCCAGCAGGACGATGTCCGGCTGCAGCTGTTCGACAAGCGCGTTGAGCTGGCCGCCGTCATCCGCTTCACCAACCACCGTATAGCCAGCGATGTCCGCCACGAGCGCGCGCACCCCCGCGCGAATGAGCGAATGGTCATCGACCAGAAGTAATCTACAGGTCATGGCTGGCAAAGGTCCTGGCGCGTTCTTGAGTGCGGGCTGGCCACGGCAGCATGGCCTCGATGCGGGCGCCCCGTCCCGGTTGGCTGTACACGCTCAGGCTACCGTGCAACGCGTGGGCGCGTTCACGCATGCCGGCCATGCCGCGCTGACCGGCCGCAGCCGGATCGCTGTTGGGGATGAATCCGCAGCCGTCATCCTCGATGGTCAAGGCCAGCCCCGCAGCGGTGCGCTGCAACTGCACCCGCAGATTGCGCGCGCTGGCGTGGCGCAGCATGTTGGTGACAGCCTCCTGGGTGATGCGAAACGCAGCCATGCTGATATCGTCGTTGATCCCGGTCAGGCGCTGTTTGCACTCCAGGCTCCACTGCACCTCGCTATCGTTCAGCGTGCGCAGCAGGTGCTCGCGCAGGCTGGCTTCCAAGCCGAGGCTTGCCAGCTGGCGCGGATTAAGCAGGGCGGCAACATCACGCACACTGTTCAAGGCCTCATCCAGGGTGCTGCGCAAGCTGCTGGCATGGCTCAGCAGCTCGCTTGGCAGGCGCCGCTGGAGCCAGTCCAACTGCAGCTTCGCAGCTGTGAGCAATTGGCCGATATCATCGTGCAATTCACGGCTCAGACGCTGGCGTTCGTTCTCCTGGACCTTGAGCATGCGCTCGGCCAGTTCTGCGGGGCGCAGGCTGATCGAGCGGGCCCACTGGTGCCATTGCCAGGCGGCGCCAAGCAGGGCCGCCATCTGCAGCAGGATCAGGCCGATCGGCATCGGCAAGGCTTTTACGTGCAGTGCCACGTTAGCGCTCAGTGACGCCACGCATAGCGCTGCGGTCGTCCAGCGCGCCACGGCGCTGCGAGAGCAGTGGCGCGGGGTAAGATTCAAACGTGGGAACATAAATTGGAAAGCCACTGAGTTAATGCTATTGGAGGCCTTGCACGTGTCTAGTCAGCGGCTTTGGCGTCCTGCTCACAATCAATTAAAAGCATCTGTTCAATTGACGGCTATCTGCATGGGCTGCATTCATTGGCGCGCATGGTATCACTTAAGTTGTGTTTGGTCGCCTTGCTCAGGGGTCTCAAACCGCCGTATTCACGGGCTCAAAACGATCTGGCCGGGTCTGGCATAACTATCAAAAAGCCAGCATTGGCGAGTGCGTGCATAATCGAGCACTGCAACTAACGACTATTACTCAAGCGGCCAGTCGGAACTTGCCAAGTGTCTGGCTGATAAATACAGCTTGATTGACTTAGTTGCAGACGAATGCCGAACTTACTGTACGTTTGGCGGTGATTCCGATGGCGACCTGGCTGACCCTTGCAGGGCGCTGGCCAGATCATCCAGAAGCACTGCCTGCTCGCTGCGGTCCAGGTTCAGCTGTCCGGTTTGGGCATCGACCAGCTCCAGTTGCCAGTCCAGCAGGTTCAGGCAGGCTTCGACTGCCGGCAGTGCTGTGCTATGCAGGTGTCGCTGGCCGCAGGCAGGTGCGAGCAGATGGTGCAGGGCGGAGCTATAGTGGGCGACCTCGTCAAGGCCCAGTTGCTCGGCGCGCTTGGCCAGCTTGGTGAGGGTGTCGTTGAGGCACCGGCAGGCATCTGGATCATTGTCGATCAGCTGCAGGTGTAGCAGGCACTCCTGCGCCTGGCTCAACAAGCGCTGTGCATCCCGCAGGAATTCCGGCAGCTCGGCGCCGGGCGGCACGCGGCTATCCATCCTGAGCCTCCAGCACGGTGGGCTGGAGCGGGCTGGGCAACACCGAAACGATTGCTAGCAAAAGCCTGACTCCATTCATGCAATGAGAATGGCGTCACATTAATGGCTAATGGATATCGCGAACATCAGGTTAGGCCTGATCGCGGCATAGGGGAAACCCTGAGGGGCGTTGCTGGTTACGCCGCCGTAACAGGTGTTGCTGAAAGTGTCGAAGCAGTAAAGCATGATGGTAAAATGATATCAATCGCCTGGTCTGGATTTGCTGACGAGGGTCAAGCTGCCGGTTTACCCGCCGATACAGAGCAGATGATTACATTTTCCCGATACGCGCCTGGGGGCTTCCAATGGCTGGCATTCTCGACACTGTAGACCAACGTACGCAACTGGTAGGTGAGAACCGCCTGGAAATCCTGATGTTCCGTCTGGCGGGCCGTCAGTTGTTCGCCATCAACGTGTTCAAGGTGCAGGAAGTGCTGCAACTGCCCAAGTTGACCTTGATGCCGCAGCGTCATGCTTATGTGTGTGGGGTGGTCAACCTGCGCGGGCAGACCTTGCCGGTGATTGACCTGTCCCAGGCGATTGGCATGCGCCCGCTGCAACCAGGCCCGGACAGCACCATCATCGTCACCGAGTACAACCGCTCGGTGCAGGCGTTTCTGGTCGGCGGTGTCGATCGCATCGTCAACATGAACTGGGAAGCCATCATGCCGCCGCCGACCAGTGCCGGTCGCCAGCATTATTTGACGGCGATCACCAAGGTCGAAGAGCAGTTGGTCGAAATCATCGACGTCGAGAAGGTTCTGGCCGAGATCGTGCCGTACAACGCCAAGGTGTCCGGCGACAAGCTTGCCGATCCGGTACTGGCCAAGGCGCGCGGCCGCGAGATATTGCTGGTCGACGATTCCACCGTGGCCTTGGCGCAGTTGCGCGATACCTTGTCGCAACTGGGCGTAAAACTGCATGTGGCCAGCGATGGCCTGAAGGCCTTGCGCATGCTCAAGGCCTGGGCAGATGCCGGTGAAGACCTGTGTGAAAAACTGCTGATGATTTTCACCGACGCCGAAATGCCGGAAATGGACGGCTATCGCCTGACCACCGAGATTCGTAGCGATCCGCGTCTGCGTGGCCTGTACGTAGTGCTGCATACCTCGTTGTCGGGTAGCTTCAACGAGTCGATGGTGAAAAAAGTCGGCTGTGACAATTTCCTGTCCAAATTCCAGCCAGACCGTCTGGTAGAGGTGGTGCGGCAGCGCCTGATGCTTGATCACGCGCCGGCCTGATACCTGCGCGCGTCCTGCTGGGTATAAGCTAGGCGTTTTTGCACTGGCATGAGGCGGGCAGGGATGTTTGTAAGTGAGTTGTATCGGTATCCGGTGAAGTCGTGTCGGGCGCAAAGCCTGCAGGCCTCGCCGGTAGGTCTGCTCGGCCTGGAAGGCGACCGCCGCTGGCTGGTGGTAGAGGAGAACAACGGACGCTTCCTGACCCAGCGCGCCTGGCCACTGCTGAGTCAGCTCAGTGCCACGGTCGCTGCCAGTGGTGATCTGCTGCTGGAGACGCCAGGGCAGGCGCCGCTGCTGGTCACCGTGCCGGCGGACGACGAAGACTTGCGCGGTGTGACCATCTGGCGCGACACCTTGCGCGTGCCAGATGCAGGCGACGCTGCTGCGCAGTGGTTGAGCCAACTGCTCGGCAAGCCGGTGCGGCTGGTGTATTGCCCCGAGCCGCGCGCGCGTTACCTGCCCAGCGGCTATGGCTTGAACAGCGACCGTGCGGCGTTTCCGGATGGCTTTCCGTTGCTGCTGATCGGCCAGGGTTCACTCGATGAGCTGAGCCGGCGGGTTGGCCGGGAGATGGAAATGCTGCGTTTCAGGCCCAATCTGGTGGTGCAGGGCAGCGCAGCGTTTGCCGAAGACGGCTGGAAGCGGATCCGCATCGGTGCGCTGACTTATCGCATCCTCAAACCGAGCGTTCGTTGCATATTCACTACCCTTGACCCGCACACGGGCGAGCGCAGTGCTGACCGCGAACCGCTGGCCACCCTGAAGACATTTCGTGAACGTGATGGCGATGTGCTGTTCGGGCAGAACCTGGCGGTGGATGGGCCGGGTGAGATTGCCGTGGGCATGCCGGTAGAAGTGCTGGAGTAAGCCGCCAGCTCAAGCCCGCTGCAGCCGATGGCGGCGGGTTTGAGCTTAGGGGGGCTCGATTACATGTCGTCGAAGTAACGCTCGTGCCAGTCCACCAGCGGCTGCGGTGAATTGAGCTTTTGCCCGTAGATCACCGAGTACGACAGCACGTTCTGCACGTACTGGCGGGTTTCATCGAACGGGATCGACTCGACCCAGACATCGAAGCTCAAGTGCTTGGCGCCTTTGAGCCACTGCCTCACGCGCCCTGGCCCGGCATTGTAGGCGGCCGATGCCAGCACCCGATTGCCGTTGAATTGACCATGTACCTGGCTCAGATAGGCGGCGCCGAGCTGGATGTTCTTGTCCGGGTTGAGTACCTGAGCCGGTGACGCCAACGGGATGCTGAACTTGCGTGCAGTCTCCTTGGCGGTGGCTGGCATCAGTTGCATCAGGCCACTGGCGCCCACCGGCGAGCGAGCGTCTTCCATGAAGGCGCTTTCCTGGCGGGTGATGGCAAACACCCAGCTCGAGTGCAGGCCGCGGACCTTGGCTTCGCGCACCAAGGTGTCGCGGTGCGCCATCGGGAAGCGAATATCCAGGTCGTCCCAGTACTGCGCCTGGCTGATGGTGCGAATCGCCGGGAAGTACCAGCGCAGGTCGTAGGCCAGGCGGGCCTGGGCGACCATTTCGTCGCGGTTGAAGTGGCGGCTGACGTGGTACCACTCGCGGCGGCCCTCGACGATCTGGCCGCGGGCATGGAATTCCAGTGCGCGGCGCACGCCCGGGGTGTTGCGCACCTTGTTGACCAGCTGCGGGCTGAGCACCAGCGGTTTGTTGTTCAGCTGGTAGGGCGTCTGCACCCGATCTGCGGCCAGGAAGCCATAGAAGTCACGCTCACGCGCGACCGCTTTGTACAGCAACGGGATCTGCGCGTTGTTCGGCTGTGCCAGTTCCAGGCTGCGCGCCTGCCAATAGCGCCAGCGGCTGCTGGCGGCCAACTCCTGCGGCAGGCGCTTGGTCAGCTCGTAGGCATCTTCCCAGCGGCCCAGGCGCAGCAGCAGGCGCAGGCGCCATTCGCTGACGGTGTTGTCCCGCAGCTCCGGATCGTAACGGGTCATCAGGTCGAGCGCGCGCGGGTCGTAGCGGCGAGCCAGGGTCAGGCCGATCTCGCGGGCGATGGCAACCTTTTCGTCGCGCGAGAAATGCATGCGCTGGGCATAGTCATCGAGCAGCGCCATGGCCCGCTCGGGGTCCTGGCGTGCCAGCCGGCGCAGGCCTAGGCTGACCACGTCGGACATTGCCTCGTTGACCGGGGTGAAACGCGACGGCTGATTGAGCAGCTCGGGCTTCTGCGCCACATCGATCAGCAATTGGCCCTGGGGGGCGAGGGTGGTCAGGGTCTTGACCAGATTGTTCGCCAATGGGTAGTTGCGCGCCTGTGCGGCCAGTTTGGCTCGCTCCCAGCGTCTGGCTTCGGTGAGCTGACCTTCGGCCGCCCACATCGCAAACAGCGTGTCACACGCAGCAGGTTGCGACTTGCCCACGTTCCACAGCTTGGCAGCGCTGGCAAAGCCTTCGGCGCGTTTGCCGGTGCTGAGCTGGTACTGGCCGTTGATGCAGTCCAGCTCGGTGAAGTTGAGCTTGGGATCGTAGTACTTGGCGAAGGTGGCCCACTCGCCGCGCTCGGACAACCAGCGCAACCAGCGCAGTTTCATCCAGTTGGCTTGTGGCAGGTCGCCGTGCTGGGCCAGAAAACCCTCGATCTCTTCGTTGCTGGCGCTCTTCAGGCGAGCAGTGAGTTCGTCGTACGCCAGATACGGGGTCAGCGGATAGTCACTGAGGGCCTGCGAGTAGCGCAGGTAGGGACCTTTGTCGCCCTTGGCCAGGGCGCGTTTGGCTTCGTCGTAGTACTGACGCTGCTGGCTAAGGTCGATGGCCTGTGCCGCACTCGCGGTGGCGGCAGTCAGCAGCAGGCATGAAGCAATCTGTAACAGGCGGCTGCGCATGATACGTCCGGGCAGTTGAACCATGGGAAAGTGACGGCGGTGCCAGCACTGTTGTATGGCGTTAGCTTAGCCGGTTGCCGGCTACCGGCGAAAGCACTGCGGTTGTATCGGGGTGTTATCGGCGACCGGATATCGCAAAGCCTTGATACACACGCTGACTTAGTGCTGGCGAGGGTCAAGTCAGGTAGAATACGCGCCCAGTTTTTGGAGATGATCATGACCCTGCTTAAATTAAGCGATGTGTCCCTTGCATTCGGCGCGATGCCGCTGCTGGACAAGGTTTCCTGGCAGATCGCCCGAGGTGAGCGGGTGTGCATCATCGGCCGCAACGGTACCGGCAAGTCGAGCATGCTGCGCTTGATCAAGGGCGAGCAAAAGCCTGATGACGGCTCGGTCTGGCGCGCACCTGCGCTGAAAATCGGCGAGCTGCCGCAGGAACTGCCGGTGGCCGACGAGCGGACCGTGTTCGACGTGGTCGCGGCTGGCCTGGACGGCGTAGGCGAGCTGCTCGCGCAGTATCACCACCTTAGCCAGAACATCCATAACGACGAAGATCTGGACAAGCTCATGCACGTCCAGCACGAGCTCGAAGCGCGCGATGGCTGGCGTTTGCAGCAAGTGGTCGACAGCACCCTGAGCCGCTTGCAGCTACCTGCCGACAAGACCCTGGCCGAGCTCTCCGGTGGCTGGCGTCGCCGTGTGCTGTTGGCCCAGGCGCTGGTTTCCGAACCTGACCTGCTGCTGCTCGATGAGCCAACCAACCACCTGGACATCGGTGCGATTGCCTGGCTGGAAGAAGCCTTGAGCGGCTTTGGCGGCGCGGTGCTGTTCATCACCCACGACCGTTCCTTCCTGCAAAACCTGGCCAACCGCATCCTTGAACTGGACCGCGGTGGGCTGATCGACTGGAACGGCGACTACGCCAGCTTCCTGGTGCACAAGGAAGCCGCGCTGGCGGCCGAAGAGACCGCCAACGCGCTGTTCGACAAGCGCCTGGCCCAGGAAGAAGTGTGGATTCGCCAAGGCATCAAGGCCCGCCGCACCCGTAACGAAGGCCGCGTGCGTGCGCTCAAGGAGCTGCGCGTCGAGCGTGGTGAGCGCCGTGAGCGTCAGGGCAAGGCCAACATCCAGATCGACACCGCGGAAAAATCCGGGAAGCAAGTGATGCTGCTGGAGAACGTCAGCTTCTCGCACCCGAACGGGCCGATGCTGGTCAAGGACTTCTCCATGGTTCTGCAGCGTCAGGATCGGATTGGCCTGCTCGGCGCCAACGGTACCGGCAAGACCACCCTGCTCAAACTGATGCTGGGTGACTTGCAGCCGACGTCGGGCAAGGTCGAGAGCGGCACCAAGCTGGAAGTGGCCTATTTTGACCAGATGCGCCACCAGCTCGACCTGGAAAAGACTGTCATCGAGAACCTCGCCGAGGGGCGCGACTTCATCGAAATCGACGGCCAGAACCGTCACGTGCTGAGCTACCTGGGCGACTTCCTGTTCAGCCCGCAGCGTGCCCGGACGCCGGTCAAAGCCTTGTCCGGAGGTGAGCGGGCGCGTCTGCTGCTGGCCAAGCTGTTCAGCAAGCCAGCCAACCTGCTGGTGTTGGACGAACCGACCAACGACCTCGATGTGGAAACCCTCGAGCTGCTCGAAGAAGTCCTGTGCAACTACAAGGGCACCGTGCTGATGGTCAGCCACGACCGGGCCTTCCTCGACAACGTGGTGACCAGCACCCTGGTGTTCGAAGGCGGCGGCAAGGTTCAGGAATACGTCGGCGGCTACGAAGACTGGATCCGTCAGGGCGGCTCGCCGAAGCTGCTGGGCGTCACCGAAAGCAAGGGTGGCAAGTCCGAGCTCAACAGCGCCGTGGTCGAAAAGGCTGCCGATGTGGCCGCGCCAGTTGCTGCTGCACCGGTAGAGGCGAGCAAGAAGAAGCTCAGCTACAAGCTGCAGCGTGAGCTGGAGGCGTTGCCAGGGCAGATCGACGTGATCGAGAAAGCCATGGCCAAGCTTCAGGAAGAAGTGGCTTCGGCGAACTTCTACCAGCGCCCGATCGGCGAGACGTCCGAGGTGCTGGCCAAGCTCGAGAAGCTACAGGGCGAGTTGGATGTTCTGGTCGAGCGCTGGGCAGAGCTGGAAGGCTAAGCGGCCATCAGCCATCGCGGGGTTGCCCGCGATGGCGTCAGTGCATTTTTCAGTCTTTCTTCAGCAGGCGTACTGCCAGCACATCACACGGCGCGCCGTGCAGCACATCGTTGGCGGTGGAGCCTAGCAGCAGCGCCAGGCCGTGGCGACCGTGGCTGCCGACCACGATCAGGTCGCACTTCTGATCCTTGGCCAACTGGTGGATTTCCTGGCGCGGCTGGCCGTAGACCAGGTGCGAGTCACCCCGGTTGATATCCGGGTACTTGTTGAACAGGCGATCCATGCGTTCCTTGGCCTGGTCGAACTGCTGTTGCTGCAGCTGCGACAGGTCCATCGGTACGTCGCCGCCAAAGGCCATGGCCATCGGTTCGACGATATGCACCAGCGATACCTTGGCGCCGCTCGCCGAAGCGATTGCCTTGGCGCGCTTGATCACCGGATCGCATTCTTCGGTGAGGTCGACAGCGACCAGAAGATGTTCGTAGGACATTGGAGGTGCTCCTGACAATCGCGATAGTAGAAGTATGGTCGCTTTGTGGCGGTTTACCGTGAAACCTGGCTAACCAGCTCATTTGCAACGCTTTATGGGATCTACAGATATGACGGTATGGCTGGTGGTGTCAATCCTTGCGCTGATTCTCAGCCCACTTGCCTGGCTGCGTCCATCACGCAAACAGAGCGAGCAGATGAGCCTGCGCCTGGCCGGCAGGCGCATTGGCCTGGCCATGCAGCTGGCGCCGCAGCAGTGGCCGCACTGGCTCGCACAGCAGCCGCCGAGCCCGTGCCCGCAGTACCATCGGCCGCGGCGCAAGGGCCGGGATGACTGCTGGGCGTATTGGCAGGTCAGCCCTGGGGTGTGGTGGAACAAGTGGCGTGAGCCTTGCGAAGATCCGCGCCTGGCCAAGGCCTTGGCGGTGTTGCCGAGCAATGTCTACATGATTGAGGCCACCACGCAAATGATTGCCTTGTACTGGGGCGAGCGCGGTGATGAATCTGTGTTGCAGAACATTGCGCAAACCCTCGAAGACCTCGCTTAACCCTTCGTAACGACATCGCGGGGCACCCCTGCCGATCCGCCACCCATGCTCAGGTGGCGGATCGGCAGGGGTGCCCCGCGATGCGTTCTGCTGCCGCAGAAAGGCCAGGCAGGCCGGGATACTTTGCTTGCGAGAGTGACTATAGCCTGCTGCGCAGTTTTTGCCGGGTGCCTGGCGCAGCTTCTGCTGCCCGCCAAGGGCTTATCGCTGGCATGAATGGCTGGCGATCACTGTCATCAAGGTTGATACCTAGTCGCTACAAAATGACCGGAAAGTCGCGTTTTCACCTCCTCAGGGAGGATTTGACAACGCCGACCTTTTCGGAGAATGTGTGCGTACCCAAATCAAACGGGCGTATGAATTGAGCGTTTGTATGTTGCGCCGTTCATGCCAATCCCGACTATCGCGCTGACGGGTGTGCCTGACCAAGCCGCTGTTGTGACAGGGTTTAGCCAGCGTCCGGCGTGTACAGTTTAGCTTCCATATCGTGGAGATCAGTTGATGATTTACGAAGGTAAAGCCATCACGGTTAAGGCTCTTGAAAGCGGCATCGTCGAACTGAAGTTCGACCTCAAGGGTGAGTCCGTCAACAAGTTCAACCGCCTGACCCTGGACGATCTGCGTCAGGCCGTGGCCGCCATCAAGAGCGACGCCTCGGTCAAGGGCGTCATCGTCAGCAGTGGCAAGGATGTGTTCATCGTCGGCGCCGACATCACCGAGTTTGTCGACAACTTCAAGCTGCCCGAGGCCGAGCTGGTCGCTGGCAACCTGGAAGCCAACCGCATCTTCAATGATTTCGAAGACCTCGGCGTACCTACTGTTGCCGCGATCAACGGCATCGCACTGGGTGGCGGCCTGGAAATGTGCCTGGCAGCTGATTACCGGGTGATGTCCAGCACCGCCAAGATCGGCCTGCCGGAGGTCAAACTGGGCATCTACCCAGGCTTTGGCGGTACCGTGCGCCTGCCGCGCCTGATCGGCTCGGACAATGCCATCGAGTGGATTGCCTCGGGCAAGGAAAACCGCGCCGAAGATGCCCTCAAGGTTGGCGTCGTTGATGCCGTCGTCACCCCAGAGCTGCTGCAGGCTGCAGCGCTGGACCTGATCAAGCGCGCCATCAGCGGTGAACTGGACTACAAGGCCAAGCGCCAGCCCAAGTTGGAAAAACTCAAGCTCAACGCCATCGAGCAGATGATGGCCTTCGAAACCGCCAAAGGTTTTGTTGCCGGCCAGGCCGGGCCGAACTACCCGGCGCCGGTCGAAGCGATCAAGACCATCCAGAAAGCCGCCAACTTCAGTCGTGACAAAGCGCTGGAAGTGGAAGCTGCAGGCTTTGCCAAACTGGCCAAGACGCCCGTCGCTGCCAGCCTGATCGGCTTGTTCCTGAATGACCAGGAGCTCAAGCGCAAGGCCAAGGCGCACGACCAGATCGCCAATGACGTGAAGCAGGCTGCCGTACTCGGCGCTGGCATCATGGGTGGTGGTATCGCCTATCAGTCGGCGGTCAAAGGCACCCCGATCCTGATGAAGGATATCCGCGAGGATGCCATCCAGCTGGGCCTGAACGAAGCCTCCAAGCTGCTCGGCAATCGTGTCGAGAAGGGTCGCCTGACCCCGGCGAAAATGGCCGAGGCGCTCAATGCGATTCGCCCGACCTTGTCCTACGGCGACTTCGCCAATGTCGACATCGTGGTCGAAGCTGTAGTCGAGAACCCCAAGGTCAAGCAAGCCGTTCTGGCCGAAGTCGAGGGTCAGGTCAAAGAGGACGCGATTCTCGCCTCCAACACCTCGACCATCTCCATCAACTTGTTGGCCAAGGCCCTCAAGCGTCCGGAGAACTTCGTCGGCATGCACTTCTTCAACCCGGTGCACATGATGCCGCTGGTGGAAGTGATCCGTGGCGAGAAGTCCAGCGAAGTGGCCGTGGCCACCACCGTTGCCTATGCCAAGAAAATGGGCAAGAACCCGATCGTGGTCAATGACTGCCCAGGCTTCTTGGTCAACCGCGTACTGTTCCCGTATTTCGGCGGCTTTGCTCGCCTGGTCAGCGCCGGTGTCGACTTCGTGCGCATCGACAAGGTCATGGAGAAATTCGGCTGGCCGATGGGTCCTGCGTACCTGATGGACGTGGTCGGCATCGACACCGGCCATCACGGTCGCGACGTCATGGCGGAAGGCTTCCCGGACCGCATGAAGGACGATCGCCGCACCGCCATCGATGCCTTGTACGAAGCCAAACGCCTGGGCCAGAAGAACGGCAAGGGCTTCTATGCCTACGAGACCGACAAGCGCGGCAAGCCGAAAAAGGTTGCCGACGAGAGCGTGCTCGAAGTGCTCAAGCCGATTGTCTTCGAGCAGCGTGAAGTCAGCGACGAGGACATCATCAACTGGATGATGATCCCGCTGTGCCTGGAAACCGTCCGCTGCCTGGAAGACGGCATTGTCGAAACCGCAGCCGAGGCCGACATGGGCCTGGTCTACGGTATCGGCTTCCCTCCCTTCCGCGGTGGTGCATTGCGCTACATCGACTCGATCGGGGTTGCCGAGTTCGTCGCCCTGGCTGACCAGTACGCCGACCTGGGGCCGCTGTACCACCCCACCGCGAAGCTGCGCGAAATGGCCAAGACCGGCCAGCGTTTCTTCAACTGAGCGCCCAACGAGTTAGAGCGAGAGTATTGATATGAGCCTGAATCCAAGAGACGTGGTGATTGTCGACTTCGGTCGGACCCCGATGGGTCGTTCCAAGGGTGGCATGCACCGCAACACCCGCGCCGAAGACATGTCGGCGCACCTGATCAGCAAGTTGCTCGAGCGCAACGACAAGGTCGACCCGAAAGAAGTCGAGGACGTGATCTGGGGCTGCGTCAACCAGACCCTGGAGCAGGGCTGGAACATCGCCCGCATGGCCTCGCTGATGACCCAGATTCCGCACACCTCGGCGGCGCAGACCGTCAGCCGCCTGTGCGGCTCGTCGATGAGCGCACTGCACACAGCTGCCCAGGCGATCATGACCGGCAACGGTGACGTATTCGTCATCGGCGGTGTCGAACACATGGGTCACGTCAGCATGATGCACGGTGTCGATCCCAACCCGCACATGTCCTTGCACGCTGCCAAGGCCTCCGGGATGATGGGTCTGACTGCAGAGATGCTCGGCAAGATGCACGGCATCAGCCGCGAACAACAGGATGCTTTCGCCGTGCGTTCGCATCAGTTGGCGCACAAGGCCACGGTCGAGGGCAAGTTCAAGGACGAGATCATCCCGATGCAGGGCTATGACGAGAATGGCTTCCTCAAGGTCTTTGACTTCGATGAAACCATTCGTCCGGAAACCACCCTCGAAGGCCTGGCCTCGCTCAAGCCTGCGTTCAACCCCAAAGGTGGTACCGTCACTGCCGGTACCTCGTCGCAGATTACCGATGGCGCTTCGTGCATGATCGTCATGTCCGGTCAGCGCGCCATGGACCTGGGCATCCAGCCGCTGGCGGTGCTTCGCTCGATGGCGGTGGCCGGTGTCGACCCGGCTATCATGGGTTACGGCCCGGTGCCTTCGACGCAGAAAGCGCTCAAGCGTGCCGGCCTGAGCATGGCCGATATCGACTTCATCGAGCTCAACGAAGCCTTCGCTGCACAGGCCCTGCCGGTGCTGAAAGATTTGAAAGTGCTCGACAAGATGAATGAGAAGGTTAACCTGCACGGCGGCGCCATTGCCCTGGGTCATCCGTTTGGTTGCTCCGGTGCGCGAATTTCCGGCACCTTGCTCAACGTCATGAAGCAGAATGGCGGTACCCTCGGCGTCGCCACCATGTGTGTCGGCCTGGGCCAAGGCATCACCACTGTCTTCGAACGCGTCTGATCGCGGCGCAAGACAGCAGCCGGGGCCATGTGCCCCGGTTTTTGTTTTTTACAGGATTTATCTCGAGGGTCAGCAACATGCACATACAGCCAGGCGTGTACCGGCATTACAAAGGGCCTGAGTATCGCGTGTTCGGCGCAGCCCGCCATTCTGAAAGCGAAGAGTGGATGGTGTTCTACCAATGCCTGTATGGTGATTACGGGCTGTGGGTGCGACCCTTGGCAATGTTTGTCGAATCGGTCGAAGTTGACGGCGAGCAGGTCCCGCGCTTTGCTCTGGTCACGGCCGAGGAGGGGCGTTTTGGCCCGTCCGAACAGGCCAGCGGTTAGTCGAGCGCGCTTGACCTGACCCTGTAGCCACTATATATAGCGGTGCCGCGTGCGGCACCTGACGCGATTTTTAATTTTCAGATTCAGGAATACACCGATCCATGGGCAAATCGCTGGTCATTGTGGAATCCCCGGCCAAGGCCAAGACCATCAACAAGTACCTGGGCAACCAGTACGTGGTGAAGTCGAGTATCGGCCACATCCGTGACCTTCCCACCAGCGGTTCGGCCAGCGCCAGTAAGGAGCCGGCGGCCAAACGTGGCAAGGCAGCTGCGGCTGAGGCACCGGTACTGACGCCGAAAGAAAAGGCTCGCCGCCAGTTGGTCTCGCGCATGGGTGTCGATCCGGACGCTGGCTGGAAAGCCAAGTACGAGATCTTGCCCGGCAAGGAAAAGGTCATCGAAGAGCTGCGTCGCCTGGCCAAAGATGCCGACACCATCTATCTCGCGACCGACTTGGACCGCGAAGGGGAGGCAATCGCCTGGCACCTGCGTGAAGCCATCGGTGGTGATGACACCCGCTACAAGCGCGTGGTGTTCAACGAGATCACCAAAAAGGCCATCCAGGAGGCGTTCTCGCAGCCAGGTGAGCTGGACATCAACCGGGTCAACGCCCAGCAGGCGCGGCGCTTCCTCGACCGTGTGGTGGGCTATATGGTCTCGCCACTGCTGTGGTCGAAGATTGCCCGTGGCCTGTCTGCCGGCCGTGTGCAGTCGGTAGCGGTCAAGCTGGTGGTCGAGCGTGAGCGCGAGATTCGTGCGTTCAACCCGGAAGAGTACTGGGAAGTACACGCCGACCTCGGCACCGCCAAGGACGCCAAGGTCCGCTTTGAAGTAGCGCGCGAGAAGGGTGAAGCCTTCAAGCCGCTGAACGAAGCCCAGGCCATGGCTGCCCTGGATCAGCTCAAGTCGTCGAGCTACACCGTCGCCAAGCGTGAAGACCGGCCGACCAGCAGCAAGCCGTCGGCGCCGTTCATCACTTCGACCCTGCAGCAAGCGGCGAGCAATCGCCTCGGCTACGGCGTGAAGAAGACCATGATGATGGCCCAGCGTCTGTACGAAGCCGGCTACATCACCTACATGCGTACCGACTCGACCAACCTCTCTGCCGATGCCGTGGAAATGGCCCGCAGCTACATCGAGCGCGAGTTCGGCAAGCAGTACCTGCCGGAAGCGCCGATCGTCTACGGCAGCAAGGCCGGCGCACAGGAGGCGCACGAAGCGATTCGTCCGTCCGATGTGGCGACCCATCCAAGCAAGCTGACTGGCATGGAACGCGATGCCGAGCGCCTGTACGAGCTGATCTGGCGCCAGTTCCTGGCCTGCCAGATGCCACCCGCGCAGTACCTGTCGACCAGCGTCACGGTCAAGGCCGGTGACTTCGAGCTGCGCGCCAAGGGCCGCATCCTCAAGTTCGACGGTTACACCCGCGTCCTGCCGCAGCAGAGCAAGCCAGGCGAAGATGACGTGCTGCCTGAGATGGGCCAGGGCGAAGTGCTCAAGTTGATCAAACTTGATCCAAGCCAGCACTTCACCAAACCGCCGGCGCGCTTCACCGAGGCCAGCCTGGTCAAGGAAATGGAAAAACGCGGTATCGGTCGCCCGTCGACCTATGCAGCGATCATTTCCACCATCCAGGACCGCGGCTACGTCACCCTGCACAACCGCCGCTTCTACTCCGAGAAGATGGGCGACATCGTTACCGAGCGGTTGTCCGAGAGCTTCTCCGACCTGATGGACTACGGCTTCACCGCCGGCATGGAAGAGAACCTCGACGACGTCGCCCAGGGCGAACGTGACTGGAAAAACGTACTCGACGAGTTCTACGGCGATTTCAGCAAAAAGCTGCAAACCGCTGAGTCTCCCGAGAACGGCATGCGCGCCAACCAGCCGACCATGACCAACATCGCCTGTAAGGAATGTGGCCGGCCGATGATGATTCGTACCGCCTCTACCGGCGTGTTCCTCGGTTGCTCGGGTTACACCCTGCCGCCGAAAGAGCGCTGCAAGGCGACCGTCAACCTGGTGCCCGGCGACGAAATCGCCGCGGACGACGAGGGTGAGTCCGAATCGCGCGTGCTGCTCGGCAAGCACCGTTGCCCGATCTGCGCCACGGCGATGGATGCCTACCTGCTGGACGAGAAGCACAAGCTGCACATCTGCGGTAACAACCCGGATTGCGTTGGCTACGAAATCGAGCAGGGCAGCTACCGGATCAAGGGCTACGAAGGTCCGAGCCTTGAGTGCGACAAGTGCGGCAGCGAAATGCAGCTCAAGACCGGCCGTTTCGGCAAGTTCTTCGGTTGCACCAACCCGGCCTGCAAAAACACTCGCAAGCTGCTCAAGAACGGCGAAGCAGCGCCACCGAAGATGGACAAGGTGGAAATGCCTGAGCTCAAGTGCGAGAAGGTCGATGACACCTACGTGCTGCGTGACGGTGCCTCGGGCTTGTTCCTGGCGGCCAGCCAGTTCCCGAAAAACCGCGAAACTCGCGCGCCATTGGTGAAAGAAATCATCCCGCACAAGGATGAGATCGATCCCAAGTACCACTTCCTCTGTGAAGCGCCTGCCAAGGATCCAGACGGTCGCCCGACCGTGATCCGCTACAGCCGCAAGACCAAGGAGCAGTACGTGCAGTCCGAAGTTGACGGCAAGCCGACCGGTTGGAAGGCGTTCTACGACGGCAAGGCCTGGAAGGTCGAAGACAAGCGCTGATCCGGCGCCGCAGCACCTGCGCGGGGCAAGCCCGCTGTTGTGTCCTCAGGGTGAGGCGCAGCAGCAGGCTTGCCCCGCGCTGCTTTTGGCTTGCGGCTTTTGTGCTTGCGAGAGTGCCCGGCGATAGCTGAAACTTGCTGATCGCCACGCTGCCCTCAGGAGGCCAACCGCCATGGCCCAGGAACTCTATACCCGCACCAACCAGAAACTGTTCTTCGCCGGCCTCGCGCTGGAGTCCATGGCCAAGGCCGAGCAAAGCCAGGCCATGAACGCCCAGGGGCTGGTGCAGGCTGAGCGCGAAGCGGCGCAGTTTCATCTGTACGGTGCGCTGCTTGGGTTATGTCACGAAATCGCCGGCTTCTACCGCCTGCCGCAAGCGGGCGCTGCTCGCGCTGAACAGCTACTGGACGCCGAAGTGCTGGCCGGCATGGCCATCCCGGAGTTGGCCGAGCTGATCGAACTGGCAGACAATCGGCAAACCTGGCTGGCGCAGATGTTGACCGCTTATGCAGATTTGTTCCGACCACCTGTCGCGAAAAAAACCGCCAAAACTGACGTCACCCAGCCGTTGATTCAGGCCATCAACCTCGACGAGCCCGAGCAGCCTGCGCTTTCGCGGGCAGAGCTCGAGCAGTGGCGGAGCAATTTGAAAGACCTGGCCAGGCGCTTTCGTGATGCGTTGAGTGAGTGCTGAGCAGGCACTTGGCTGGTACAATGCTCGCCTTTCGTGGAGAACAGCCTTTTATGTCGACGTCCTTTCTTGAAATTGTAGAGTTGCCTGATGGCCGGATCGAGCTGCGTCGCGCCGAAGATGAAGGCTCATTGGTAACCCTGGATTTCTCCGAGGACGCCAAGGTGTTTTTGCAGGGTCAACACGTCGAAGTGGCCAAGGCCATGCTCAGCGTCGGCGTGCAAATGGCTGGCAAGCTGGTGGAAGGCGAGTTGGAGCGTGACGAAGGGCCGCGCGTTCTGCACTGAGTAGTGCCAGACCCCTACACGATCACGATGAGAACAGGCGAAGCCTGAACATCAGCCGAGGCGGATGTTCAGGCTTTGTGCGTTTCCGACCGTGGCGGCGCGGATCAGCTGCTGACGCAGGGTGACATTGAGGCTACCCAGCCAGCTGACTACGGTATGGCTGTGGCCCATGCGCAGGGCTTCGCAAGTGAGCTGCAAGGCGCTTTTGTTGCTGCTGGGGTGCAGCAGCAGAATGCGCTCGCGGTTGAGCCCGGCATCGCGCAGCCAGGCCTGTGTCAGGCTGGTCGGCGGGGCGATCAGCGTCAGCCAGCGCGCATCCACTTCTTCGCTCAGGTCGCGCAGTACCGGCGCCAGCAGGCTTTGGCAATGTCCCGGCGCACCGCGCAGGGCCAGTTCGCTGAACCGCTCGGGGTCGCTGTTTTTTTGCCGTGCCTGGGCGCTGGCCTTGAGGCCAGGCAGCACCGGTTCGGCCAGAAACGCTTCGAATAATGGCAACTGAATTGACTGCGGTACGTGGATTGCTTGCTGCATGACGCCTCCTGGATCAGCGACGAATGACGCCGACGCTCAAGCCCTCGATCACCAAGTCCTGTTGCTTGAGGTCGACTTCGATCGGGGCAAATTCGGGGTTCTCGGCCATCAACCAGACCTTGTTGCCTTCACGCTTGAAGCGCTTGACGGTGACTTCGTCGCCAATGCGTGCGACCACGATCTGGCCATTGCGTGCTTCGCGGCAGGTATGCACGGCCAGCAGGTCGCCGTCGAAGATACCGACGTCCTTCATGCTCATGCCGTGTACGCGCAGCAAGTAGTCAGCGGGCGGGTGAAAGAAGGTCGGGTTGATGTTGCACGACTGCTCGATATGCTGTTCAGCCAGGATCGGCGCACCCGCAGCGACGCGGCCAATGATCGGCAAGCCGCTCTCTTCGGCCTTGGCTTCGTGGCCAGGGATGCGGATGCCGCGGGACGCGCCCGGAGTCATCTCGATGGCGCCTTTGCGCGCCAGGGCCTTGAGGTGTTCTTCAGCGGCGTTGGGCGACTTGAAGCCCAGCTCCTGGGCGATCTCCGCGCGGGTCGGCGGATAGCCGTTGTCGTCGAGGCAGCGTTTGATGAAAGCCAGGATTTCGGCTTGGCGTGGCGTCAGTTTCAACATGGCGATCGCTCTGTCTTTTTATACAGTGACTGGGATTATATACAGTAGAAGGCTGGCTGCAAGCATCTTGCCGCAGAAGATGCTCGGTCTTACGCACGGCGTGGCCTGCAGCTCGGTACGCGAGGCTGTGTTTTAATGGCGACCGGTGAGTCAGCCAACCTTGACAGATAGAAGCCTGAAACGTATGTTTCAAACAACTGTTTGTCAGGCCCCCACCCCGGAGTAGCGAGTAGTCATGGCCCAATCGGAAACCGTTGAACGCATTCTCGATGCTGCCGAGCAGCTATTCGCGGAAAGGGGGTTCGCGGAAACCTCGTTGCGCCTGATCACCAGCAAGGCTGGCGTCAACCTCGCAGCGGTGAACTACCACTTCGGCTCGAAAAAGGCGCTGATCCAGGCGGTCTTCTCGCGCTTCCTCGGGCCGTTCTGCGCAAGCCTTGAGCGTGAACTCGAGCGCCGCCAGGGCCGGCCGGAACTCAAGCCGAGCCTTGAAGAGCTGCTGGAGATGCTCGTTGAGCAAGCGCTGGTGGTGCAGCCGCGCAGCAATAATGACCTGTCGATCTTCATGCGCCTGCTCGGCCTGGCGTTCAGCCAGAGCCAGGGCCACCTGCGCCGCTACCTTGAAGACATGTACGGCAAGGTGTTCCGCCGCTACATGCTGCTGGTCAATGATGCCGCGCCGCGTATCCCGCCGATCGAGTTGTTCTGGCGGGTGCACTTCATGCTTGGCGCGGCGGCGTTCAGCATGTCCGGGATCAAGGCCTTGCGCGCTATCGCCGAAACCGACTTTGGTATCAACACCTCGATCGAGCAGGTCATGCGCCTGATGGTGCCGTTCCTCGCAGCCGGTATGCGTGCCGACAGCGGCGTCACCGACCAGGCCATGGCTGCCGCGCAACTGCGCCCGCGCAGCAAGACCAGCCCTGCTGGCACGCCGGCCAAAGCCTGAGCCGGCACTGGCGCGCGGGCACAGGCTTCGCAGATAATTCACTGCACGACATTCCCTGAAGGACTTTTCATGACTGCCAGCCTGCAAGGCTCCCTGATGATCGACATCGCCGGTACCTGGCTGACTGCCGAGGACCGGCAGTTGCTGCGCCAGCCTGAAGTAGCTGGCCTGATCATCTTCGCCCGCAATATCGACAGCCCGCGCCAGGTGCGTGAGTTGTGTGCGTCGATTCGGGCGATCCGGCCTGACCTGATTCTGGCTGTCGATCAGGAGGGCGGGCGCGTGCAGCGCTTGCGTCAGGGCTTTGTGCGCCTGCCGGCCATGCGCGCGATAGCCGACAACCGCAATGCCGAGTACCTGGCCGAGCAATGTGGCTGGTTGATGGCCACTGAAGTGCTGGCGGTCGGTCTGGACCTGAGCTTTGCGCCGGTGCTCGACCTTGATCATCAGCGCAGCGCAGTGGTTGGCAGCCGCGCCTTCGAAGGCGATCCGGAGCGGGCCACGCAACTGGCCGGCGCGTTCATCCGCGGCATGAACTCAGCCGGCATGGCTGCCTGCGGCAAACACTTCCCGGGGCATGGTTGGGCCGAGGCCGACTCGCACGTGGCCATCCCCACCGACGAGCGCAGCCTCGAGCAGTTGCGCCAGGCTGACCTGGTGCCGTTCACCCGCCTGCGCGGTCAGTTGGCTGCGGTCATGCCCGCGCATGTGATCTACCCGCAGATCGACAATCAGCCTGCTGGCTTCTCGCGCCGCTGGTTGCAGGACATTCTGCGTGGCGAGCTGGGCTTTACCGGGGTTATCTTCAGTGACGACCTGTCGATGGCCGGTGCGCATGTGGTCGGCGATGCCGCCAACCGGATCGAAGCGGCCTTGAGCGCCGGCTGTGACATGGGCCTGGTGTGTAATGACCGGGCCGCGGCAGAGCTGGCTTTGAGTGCAGCGCAGCGGCTTAAGGTCAAGCCTTCGCCACGGGTTGCCGGCATGCGCGGGCAAGGTTTTGCCAGCACCGAGTATCGCCAGCAGCCACGCTGGCTGGAGGCGCTTGGCGCTTTGAAAGAAGCACAGTTGATCGACTGAGCAAATGCCGAGCTGACCTAGGTGACAGGTCAGCCCGGCTCACCTAACGGCTGCGCTTGCCCGGCAGCGGCGCGAACAGCGCTTCAATCTCTTCATCACCCAGACGCCATTGGCCGCTATGGCCGCCATCGAGCAGGCCGGCGGCGAGTGCTGCCTTCTCTTGCTGCAGCAACTGGATCTTCTCTTCGACGGTACCGCGAGTGATCAGCTTGTAGACGAACACTGGTTTGTCCTGGCCGATCCGGTAGGCACGGTCGGTCGCCTGGTTTTCGCTTGCCGGGTTCCACCATGGGTCATAGTGGATCACCGTATCCGCGGCGGTCAGGTTGAGCCCGGTGCCGCCGGCCTTGAGGCTGATCAGAAACACTTCGCTGTCACCCTGCTGGAACTGCTGCACCGGTGCGCGCCGATCGCGAGTGTCGCCGGTCAGCAGGCTGTAGCGGATGTCACGCTTGATCAGCTCCTGCTCGATCAGCGCCAGCATCGAGGTGAACTGGGAAAACAACAGGACCCGGCGGCCTTCGCTGAGTAACTCTTCGAGCATCTGCAGCAGGCTGCCCAGCTTGCCCTTGTCGGCTTGATTACCCTTGCTCTCGACACTCTTGACCAGGCGCAGGTCGCAGCACACCTGGCGCAGCTTCAGCAGGGCATCGAGAATCACGATCTGGCTGCGTGCTGCGCCGTTACGGGCAAGTTCGTCGCGGACCTTCTTGTCCATCGCCACCCGCACCGCCTCGTAGGTGTCGCGCTGGGCGTCGCTGAGCTCGACCCAGTGCACCATCTCGGTCTTGGCTGGCAGCTCCTTGGCCACCTGCTCTTTGGTACGACGCAGCAGGAACGGGCGAATGCGCCCAGCCAGGTGGGCCAGGCGGTCCTGATCGCCGTGGCGCTCGATGGGGGTGCGGTATTCCTGATTGAAGCGTTTGCTGTCGCCCAGCCAGCCGGGCATGAGGAAGTGAAACAGCGACCAGAGCTCGCCGAGGTTGTTTTCCATCGGCGTACCGGTCAGGCACAGGCGCTGGCCTGCCTGCAGCTCGCCGACGGCGACGGCGGCCTTGCTGGTGCTGGTCTTGATGTTCTGCGCTTCATCCAGCACCAGCGTGTGCCAGTGCTGCCCGCGCAGCTGCTCTATATCGCGCGGCACCAGCGCGTAGGTGGTCAGGACTAGGTCGTATTGGTCAAGGCTGGCGAAGTGCTTGCTGCGCGCCGGCCCATGCAGGGCCAGCACGCGCAGGTCGGGGGCAAAGCGCTGAGCTTCGTCGATCCAGTTGGGGATCAAGCTGGTCGGCATCACCGCCAAGGCTGGCTGCAGCAGGCGTCCATGTTGTTTCTCCAGCAGCAGATGGGCGAGGGTCTGCAGAGTCTTGCCCAGGCCCATGTCGTCGCCCAGAATCCCGCCCGTGCCGATCTCGCGCAACGCCTGCAGCCAGTTCAAGCCCTGTTGCTGGTACGGGCGCAGGGTGGCGTTGAGCGCGAGCGGCGGCTCGACCTGGATATCCCGTGCATCGCGCAGGCGCCGGCCGAGGCCGCGCACGTGCTCGCCGCCTTCCCACAGCAGCGGCATGTGTTCCATGTCGCTCAGGCGCGCGGCATCGGCGCGGTCTAGGCGCAGCGCCGGGCCGCCTGCATGTTCATGCAGGTACAGCTCGCCGAGGGTCGCCATCACGGCCTTGATCCGGCCATAGGGCAGGGCAACGCGCAGCGGCGGGCTATCGAGGCGGCCGCGGTTGAGGTCCAGCAGCAAGTGCTCATCGTCACTGCGCCGGGCCAGTTCGCTGGGGCGCAGCATTTCCGGATTGCTGCGCAGCAGTTGCAACACGATCGGCAGCAGGCTGTGACGCTGGCCATCGACAACGATGCCCAGCTCAAGGTCGAACCATTCGTGGCCAGGCGCTTCGTCGACGCTGGCGTACCAGTCTTCGACCTCCTGCAAGTTGAAGGCAAAGTCGCGGTGCACATCGATGTGCCAGCCGGCCTCACGCAGGCGCGGCAAGCCGTCGCGGGCAAATGTCAGCCACGCTTCGTCGTCGGCAAGCTGATGCATGTCGCCGGCACTGTCGGGCAACGCTTTGCTTTGCCGGGTGGCCAGCTTGAAGCCCAGCTCGCGCAGGGTCTTGCGCATGGCTTGCTCGGCCTGTGGCTGACGACGGATGCGCTGGCTGGTGGCGCCAACCAGGCGGGTCAGGGGCTTGTCGTCGTTGCCGATTGCCAGCACGCCGTCGTAGTCGAACGCCAGTGCGGCGCGGTGTTGCATCTGCCGCTGCATGCGCCCGGTCTTGGGCGTGTAAGCGCTGAACTCGAGGCTGCCCAGGGTCAGGCGCGGGGTCGGCTGGATATCTTCGAGCAACTGCTGCTTGACCTGGGTCGGGGTCGGCACTTGATGGTTGAGGGCGTTGAGCTTGTGACTCAGCGGCACTACCAGATGCTCGGGTACCGGTGGTGCCAGTGATAGTTGCAGGGCAATATGCGGGTCGAGTGAGTGGCTGACACGGCCAATTTCACCGGCGCGTACATCCAGCCAGAACAGCGGCGCCAGTGCCAGCACGAACAGCTTCTCCTCGCCGCTGAACCAGCTGCCGCAATAGGTGGCGTCGCTCTGGCGCACCCAGCGGAACTCGGCCTCGCGTTCCGGGCCCTGGCGCAGCAGTGGTCGGTCGTCGCTGTACAGGACGCGGCCGGTGTCCAGTGCGCGCTGCAGCAATTCGCCGCCTTCCTGGCCTTTGAGTGCGTAGCCGCGGTCCTGGCCGTAAGGGATGTTCTGTCCATTCAACTGGCGCAGGATGCGCAGGTCTTCAGCTGTGACGAAGCGCGGCGTGTCATACAAAAAGTCATACAGCGACTGCACCCGGCTGAAGCGCAGGCCACGCTCATCGTCGGTGCCTTTGCGCACGCGCAGGCTGCAGCTGCGGTCTTCATGGAGTACCAGCTGATAGCAGACCATCCGCCCGCGTTTGTCATCTGCGCCGAGGCTGACGGTGGCCGGTTGCTGCATCCCTTGCAGCCAGTGCTGTAGATGATGGGGCAGGGCGTCGCTGTCAGCCGGCGCGCTGCTGTCGAGCAGGGCGAACAGCACCGCAGCAAAGTGCTTGCAGTTCTCTCTGACCGGGCACGAACAGTAGCCGCGCACATGGCACTGGCCAGCTGCCGCAGTGATGAAAATGCGCTGGGTATAGATGCCGCTGCCGCTACCGCGACAGGTGGCTTCAATCCGCGTGTCGTCATGGTCGAGGATCTGTACCCGGTCTTCTTCGGCGTAGCGCTGGCCGCGTTGCAAAACCGCAGCGGAGAAGGCGCGTTTCCAGCTGATGTTGCTGCGCACCAGGGCGACTGCGTCGGAGGTCACGGTGTCACTGCTCCATCATCTCCGGAGTCATCTCCGGCAGTTTGCGCGCGCCGACAGGTGCGACCTTGAGCAGAAGTGCCAGGTGGCCACCGTCGAGGAAGGTCAGCTGGCCGCTTTTCATGTTGCGATTGCTCTGCTGGAAATGCTCGCTGCGCAGCACGTTACCGTTGCCATCGAGCTGGTTGACCCAGAAGCTCGCCTGCACGGCGATGAAGCGGCCGTCGGCCAGGCTCAGGTTGCCCTCGATCGGGAAGTGACCGAACTGCTCCTCGCCAGCGCCCAGAGCAATGCTGCTGGGCTCGCTGCCGAGTTGTTGCTGCCAGGCCTTGTGCAGCAGCACGGTGTAGCTCGGCGTGGCCTCGAGGCGGGTCGCTTCGTCGGTCAGCACCGGTGGCCGTTCGGCTTCCTTGCTCAAGCGCGGCGCGCCGGCGCGCCAGTCTTCCGGGGCGAACTGGCTGGTCACCGCCGGCACATCGTTTTGCCGCACCAGCAGCATTTCCACCTGATACAAGCCATCAGCAAACGCCGTCGGCGCACACAGCGTCAACAGCAAGGTCAGGCAACGAATGGCACGCATGTAACTTCCTTCAAGCAGGCTGTGGGGTGAGGCGCTCGAACAGCGCCTCCACGGTATTGAAGCGTTCTTCCGGGCGTTCCATCGGCACCAGGAAGCGGAACTGGGTAGCGCCTTCGAACTTGTAGCGTTTGGGCTGGCCCTGGATCAGCTTGATCAGGGTCAGCGGGTCGACCGGGGTCTCGGCTTCGAATTCGATCTTGCCGCCGCTGGGGCCGCCGTCGACTTTCTTGATGCCGAGTTTTTCGGCCTGCAGCTTGAGCAGGGTGATGCGGATCAGGTTCTTGGTTGGCTCCGGCAACAGGCCGAAACGGTCGATCATCTCGACCTGCAGGTCCTTGAGGCCTTCTTCGTCGGCCGCCGAAGCGATGCGCTTGTACAGGATCAGCCGCGCATGCACATCGGGCAGGTAGTCTTCCGGGATCAACGCCGGCAGGCGCAGGTTGATTTCCGGGCCGCCGCCAAGCGGTTGTTCCAGGTTTGGCTGATTGCCCTTGCGGATCGCCTTGACTGCGCGTTCGAGCATTTCCATGTACAGGGTGAAACCGACTGCCTGGATCTGGCCGCTCTGGCCATCGCCAAGCAACTCGCCGGCGCCGCGGATTTCCAGGTCGTTGGTGGCCAGCACGAAGCCGGCACCGAGGTCCTGAGTGTTGGCAATCGCCTCCAGGCGTTTTTCGGCGTCGCTACTGACCTTCTGCCGGGCAGGGGTGAGCAGGTAGGCATAGGCCTGGTGGTGGCTACGGCCAACCCGGCCGCGCAGCTGGTGCAGCTGGGCCAGGCCGAATTTGTCGGCGCGCTCGATGACGATGGTGTTGGCGCTGGGCACGTCGATACCGGTTTCGATGATGGTCGAGGCGATCAGCACGTTGAAGCGCTTGTGGTAGAAGTCGCTCATGACCTGTTCCAGCTCGCGTTCGCGCATCTGCCCGTGGCCGATGCCGATGCGCGCTTCAGGTACCAGTTCGGCGAGGTCGGCGGCGCACTTCTCGATGGTCTTGACGTCGTTGTGCAGGTAATACACCTGGCCGCCACGCAGCAGTTCGCGCAGTAGCGCTTCCTTCACCGTGCTGTTGTTCTGCTCCATGACGAAGGTGCGCACCGACAACCGGCGCGCCGGCGGGGTGGCGATGATCGACAGGTCGCGCATGCCGGCCACGGCCATGTTCAGGGTGCGCGGGATCGGCGTGGCGGTCAGGGTGAGGATGTCGACTTCGCTGCGCAGGGCCTTGAGCTGCTCTTTTTGCCGCACGCCAAAGCGGTGCTCTTCGTCGATAACTACCAGACCGAGGTCTTTGAAGCGCACGTCATCCTGCAGCAGCTTGTGCGTGCCGATCAGGATGTCGATCTTGCCCTCGGCCAGATCGGCAGCAGCAG
Organism: Pseudomonas sp. NPDC088322; assembly: GCF_044740745.1. Lineage (NCBI taxonomy): Bacteria > Pseudomonadati > Pseudomonadota > Gammaproteobacteria > Pseudomonadales > Pseudomonadaceae > Pseudomonas > Pseudomonas sp. NPDC088322. The sequence continues at coordinate 479,722 of NZ_JBIURK010000004.1, forward strand.
TGGCGATGTCCTTGGCCGACTTGAAGCGGCTCATCACTTCGACGGTTACCGGCCAGTCGGCAAAGCGGTCGCGGAAGCTGTTGTAGTGCTGCTGGGCGAGCAGGGTGGTCGGTACCAGTACGGCCACCTGGCGGCCGCTGTGCACGGCGATGAATGCCGCGCGCATGGCCACTTCGGTCTTGCCAAAGCCGACGTCGCCGCAGACCAGACGGTCCATCGGCTTGGCAGCGAGCATGTCCTCGCGCACCGCGTCGATGGCGTTCTGCTGATCGGGTGTTTCCTCGAACGGGAAGCCGGCGCTGAAGGTGGCGTAATCGGCTGCAGGATCGGCAAAGGCATAGCCCTTGCGTGCGGCGCGACGGGCATAGATGTCGAGCAGTTCGGCAGCCACGTCGCGGACCTGCTCGGCAGCCTTGCGCTTGGCCTTCTGCCAGGTTTCCGAGCCGAGCCGGTGCAGCGGCGCCAGGGCGTCATCGCTGCCGGTGTAGCGGGCGATCAGGTGCAGGTTGGCGACCGGCACGTACAGCTTGGCGTTCTCGGCGTACTCAAGGGTGAGGAATTCGGCGGCCTGGCCGTCGATTTCCAGTGTGGCCAGGCCCAGATAGCGGCCGACCCCGTGATCGATATGCACCACCGGTGCGCCTTCGCGCAGCTCGGTGAGGTTTTTGATCACCGCATCGTTGGCCGCCTCGCCGCGCTTTTCGCGGCGTCGGCGCTGCATCACGCGCTGGCCGAACAACGGGCTTTCGGCGATCAACGCCAGTGCCGGGTCGTCCAGCAACAGGCCGTAGTCGAGCGGTGCGATGGTGATCGCCAGGCGCTCTTTGCCGGTAATGAAATCGGTCCAGCCGTCAACGGTCTGCGGGCGCAGCTTGAGCCGTTCGAGCAGCTCCAGCAGCACTTCGCGGCGGCCGGCAGATTCTGCAGTGAACAGCACCCGGCCCGGGAACTGCTCAAGAAATGCCGACAGTGCCGCCAGGGGTTGATTGGCCTTGGCTTCGATGGCCAGGTTGGGCAGCTCGCGCGCCGGGAAGCTCTGCCGGCCAGCGCCGGGTTCGAGGTCGTCACTGCTGACCACCACGCGCGGCCACTGCTTGAGGCGGGCAAAGCAGTCTTCCACTGGCATGAACAGTTCAGCCGGCGGCAGCAGTGGTCGGGTCAGGTCGCCGCGGCGGTCTTCATAGCGCCCGCGCACGTCGTTCCAGAAATGCTCGGCAGCCTGCTCGACGCCGGGCATCGAGAACACCTGGGTGTCAGCTGGAAGGTAGTCGAACAGTGTCGCGGTTTCTTCAAAGAACAGCGGCAGGTAGTACTCGATGCCGGCCGGGATGATCCCGCTGGCGAGGTCCTGGAAGATCGCGCTGCGGCGAAAATCCACGTCGAAGCGCTCGCGGAAACGTGCCTTGAAGCGGGTGACTTCTTCCTTCTGCATCGGAAATTCGCGTGCCGGCAGCAGGCGTACCGATTCGACCTTGTCGATCGAGCGCTGGGTCTCTGGATCGAAGGTGCGCAAGGTCTCGATTTCGTTGTCGAACAGGTCGATCCGAAACGGCAGCTTGCTGCCCATCGGGAAGAGGTCGATCAGCGCGCCGCGCACGGCAAATTCGCCATGCTCGTAGACCGTGTCGACGCAGCGATAGCCGCTGGCTTCGAGGCGGCTGCGCATCTGCTCGACATCGATGGTCTGGCCGACGTCGAGGACCAGGCTGCTGCCGAGCAGAAAGCGCGTTGGCGCCAGGCGGTGCAGGGCGGTGGTGATCGGCACCACAAGAATGCCGTGGTCCAGCTCCGGCAGCCGGTACAGGCTGGCGATACGCTGCGAGATGATGTCCTGATGCGGCGAGAACAGATCGTATGGCAGGGTTTCCCAGTCGGGGAACGGCAGCACCGGCAGGTCCGGGGCGAAGAAGCGCAGCTCCTGCTCGAGACGGTCGGCGGCCTGGCTGTCGGCGGTCAGCAGCAGGGTAAAGCGCCGGGCGCCACTGGCGGCCTCGGCGATGGCCAGGCTGAGGGCGGCACCGGGCAAGTTGCCCCAGGTTTGTTTGCCGGCCTGGGCCGACAATTGCGGTAAGCGCAGAACTGACACGGGAGAATGCACTCCAAGCGTTGCGGCAAAGAGGTCGATTGTACCGACGCCGGTGCCAGCTGTCAGGCTCGCGAGGGCTCAGGCAGCGGTGTGCAGCGTTAACGACAGGCGCTCATTGCTCGATACGCCGTGGGGCGTCATAATGTAGCCCCTTTTTTCTACCCCTACATGTGGAAGGTTCCCGTGACTCAGAAGCCCGACCAGTGTCTTGGTGAGTGGATTGATCGTGAAGCTTTGGCTGAAGCCATGATCCCGCTTATCGGTCAGCTCTACCGCAACAACAATGTGGTGAGCTCGATCTATGGCCGTAGCCTGATCAACCGTTCGGTGATCTCGATCCTCAAGGCGCACCGCTTTGCGCGTCACCGTCAGACCGACGAGACCGAACTGTCTGTCCACGAGACGTTCCCTTTGCTCAAGGCGATGAGCGAGCTGAAACTGGGCGCCGCTTCGGTCGACCTGGGCAAGCTGGCCAACAAGTTCAAGCTTGAAGGCAATGGCCGCAGCGCCGAGCAGTTCGTCCGCGAAGAACTGGCCGACGTGGTTGGTCAGCAAAACGTTTCGGCGCGCAAGGGCACCGACGTCGTGCTGTACGGCTTCGGTCGTATCGGCCGTCTGCTGGCACGCATCCTGATCGAAAAAACCGGTGGTGGCGACGGCCTGCGTCTGCGCGCCATCGTTGTCCGCAAGGGTGCTGAAAACGACCTGGTCAAGCGCGCCAGCCTGCTGCGTCGTGACTCGGTGCATGGCCCCTTCGATGGCACCATCACCATCGACGAAGCCAACAACACCATCACCGCCAACGGCAACCTGATCCAGGTTATCTACGCCAAGAGCCCGAGCGAAGTCGACTACACCCAGTACGGCATCAAAGATGCGCTGATCGTCGACAACACCGGTGTATGGCGTGACGCCGACGGCCTCGGCCAGCACCTGGCATGCCCAGGCGCTGCCCGCGTGATCCTCACCGCACCTGGCAAAGGCGCGCTGAAGAACATCGTGCACGGCATCAACCACGGTGAAATCAGCGCTGATGACAAGATCATCTCCGCGGCTTCCTGCACCACCAACGCCATCGTGCCGGTGCTCAAGGCAGTCAACGACAAGTTCGGCATCATCAACGGCCACGTCGAAACCGTTCACTCGTTCACCAACGACCAGAACCTGATCGACAACTTCCACAAGGGCAGCCGTCGTGGCCGCGCCGCGCCGCTGAACATGGTCATCACCGAAACCGGTGCTGCCACCGCCGCTGCCAAGGCGCTGCCTGTGCTCAAGGGCAAGCTGACCGGCAACGCGATCCGCGTACCGACGCCGAACGTGTCCATGGCCATCCTCAACCTGAACCTCGAAACCGGCACCAGCCGCGAAGAGATCAACGAGTACCTGCGCCAGACCGCGATGCACTCCGAGCTGCACAAGCAGATCGACTACGTCAACTCGCAGGAAGTGGTTTCGACCGACTTCGTTGGCTCGCGCCACGCCGGTGTGGTTGATGCTGAAGCGACCATCTGTAACGAAAACCGTGTTGTCCTGTACGTCTGGTACGACAACGAATTCGGTTACAGCTGCCAGGTAGTGCGCGTGATGGAAGACATGGCCGGGGTCAACCCGCCAGCCTTCCCGCGCTGATCCGCCGATAGCATTGTTTTGCTGATTTTGGGGCTGCTTTGCAGCCCTTCGCGGGTGAACCCGCTCCCACAGATAGGCGCGATCCTGTGGGAGCGGGTTCACCCGCGAAGGGCCGCAAAGCGGCCCCATTGCTTAACTGATGGGCATTCGGCCGCCTCACGCAGGCGTGCTTGCCACGATATGTAGTGAAGGCAAAATTCGCCTACGACGCGACCAAGGGTTAATGTGCGCGGCGTTCCCGCTTGATTAGACTGCACCCGAATTTTTCCATGGCGCCGCGGCGACATGATCGCGCCCCGCGGCCAACCGGCCGGCGGGCCAGTTTTGAAGGAGTACGCATGGCTGTCTACAACTACGACGTAGTGGTGCTGGGTTCCGGCCCGGCCGGAGAAGGTGCGGCAATGAACGCCGCCAAAGCAGGGCGCAAGGTGGCGATGGTCGATAGCCGTCGCCAGGTTGGCGGCAACTGCACCCACCTGGGCACCATCCCGTCCAAGGCACTGCGTCACTCGGTGCGGCAGATCATGCAGTTCAACACCAACCCGATGTTCCGTGCCATCGGCGAGCCGCGCTGGTTCTCGTTCCCGGACGTGCTCAAGAGCGCCGAGAAGGTGATCTCCAAGCAGGTCGCTTCGCGCACTGGTTACTACGCCCGTAACCGCGTCGACGTGTTTGTCGGCACCGGCAGCTTTGCCGACGAGCAAACCGTCGAAGTGGTCTGCGCCAATGGCGTGGTCGAAAAGCTGGTGGCCAAGCACATCATCATCGCCACCGGTTCGCGCCCGTACCGCCCGGCTGATATCGACTTCAACCACCCGCGTGTGTACGACAGCGACACCATCCTCAGTCTCAGCCACACCCCGCGCAAACTGATTGTCTACGGCGCTGGCGTGATCGGTTGCGAGTACGCCTCGATCTTCAGCGGCCTGGGTGTACTGGTCGAGCTGGTCGACAACCGTGGGCAGTTGCTGAGCTTCCTCGATTCGGAAATCTCCCAGGCACTGAGCTACCACTTCAGCAACAACAACATCACCGTGCGTCATAACGAAGACTACGAGCGGGTCGAAGGCCTCGACAACGGCGTGATCCTGCATTTGAAGTCGGGCAAGAAGATCAAGGCCGACGCCTTGCTCTGGTGCAACGGCCGTACCGGCAACACCGACAAGCTGGGCCTGGAAAACATCGGCATCAAGGTCAACAGTCGTGGCCAGATCGAAGTCGACGAAGCCTACCGCAGCACCGTGCCGAACATTTATGGCGCCGGTGACGTGATCGGCTGGCCGAGCCTGGCCAGTGCCGCCCACGACCAGGGCCGCTCGGCAGCGGGCAGCATTGTCGACAATGGCAGCTGGCGCTTCGTCAACGACGTGCCGACCGGGATCTACACCATTCCCGAGATCAGCTCGATCGGCAAGAACGAGCAGGAGCTGACCCAGGCCAAGGTGCCGTACGAAGTCGGCAAGGCATTCTTCAAGAGCATGGCGCGTGCGCAGATCGCCGGTGAGCCGCAAGGCATGCTGAAGATCCTGTTCCATCGCGAGACCTTGCAGATCCTTGGCGTACACTGCTTTGGTTACCAGGCCTCGGAGATCGTGCACATCGGCCAGGCGATCATGGATCAGCCGGGTGAGCGCAATACCCTGAAGTACTTCGTCAACACCACCTTCAACTACCCGACCATGGCCGAAGCCTATCGCGTAGCGGCCTACGACGGCCTCAACCGGCTTTTTTGAGCGGCTCCGACCGGTGGCCTGAGCCGGTCGGGGAGCTCGGTTTCAATCCTACCCAAGGGTGGTCTTGGCCAAACCGGGAAAGTCTGTAATCAGGCTGTCAGCGCCAAAGTCGGCGAGTCGGCGCATCAGTGCCGGCTCGTTGACCGTCCATACCGACACGTGCAAACCCTGGCGCTGTGCCTTGATCAGGCGCTCGGGAGTGCATAGCGTCCAGTTCAGGGCGAGCATCTGGCAGTTGTAGTTCTGCGCGACCTTCAGTGGGTCGAGCCAGGCATATTCCGCCACCAGTCCACGCGATACATCCGGCACCAGCTCAACCGCAGCGCTGAGCACTTCACGCGAGCTTGAGGTGATGGTGACCTTGTCGAGCAGGCCATATTGCTGCGCCAGCTCACGGATGGCCAGCACGGTGCTGGCGGCACGGGTGCGCGACGCGCTTTTGACCTCAAGCTGCCAGTGCTCGAATGCGCATTTCTCGAACAGCTCTTCAAGCCGTGGAATAGGGCAGGGCTGTACATGGCCGGGGCCGCCGGCACGGGCGTCATAGGTGGTCAGGTCAGCGGCGCTGTGCTCGACCACCTTGCCGCGGCGGCCAGTGGTGCGCTTGAGTGTCGGGTCGTGGATCACCATCAGCTGGTTGTCGACCGACAGGTGCAGGTCCAGTTCACAGCGATTGACGCCGTGCTCCAGGCACTGACGGAAGCTGGTCAGGGTGTTTTCAGGTGCTTCGCCCTTGGCGCCGCGATGGCCGTAGATCAGGGTCACGTTCGTTCCTTCAAATCAATAAGAGCGGAGCTCAGGAGGCGGGGTCGTTCTGTTCCAGTGCCTGCCGACGTTGCTGTTGCTGGCGCTGCAGGATATACCGCGCCAACAACTGGCGCTGGGCGTCGGTCATGTCGGTGAATTCGGTGCCGACTTCATAGTCGCCGCCGGGGCGAGCGTCGCAGTGGGTAACCCGGCCGCGCAGCAGCAAACCGTGGGCGCGGGGCATCAACACCATCTTGACCTTGACCCGGGTGCCGGCGGCGATCGCGCTGGTCTGGCTGAACTCGATGCCGCCCTCGGAGAGGATCACCCGATGCGGTGCGCCGATCTCGCCGAGCAGGCTGTGCGCGACCACTGCGCTGAGCAGGTCGAGGCGTTTGTTCTGGGCCCGTAAAAACGCCGCCAGGGTGCGGTCCTTGTCGCTCAACTGGCGCAGCAGATGTTGCGATTCAAAGTCCGACAGATGCAGTTCGCTGAGCAGGTTGAACAGCGGCGAATCATCCTGCAACAGTTCTGGCTCCAGGGCCTCAGCCGCGCTCAGCGGGGTGATTTCCAGTGCGATCCTGTCTTCGATGCGGTAGTATTCGCGGCGATCTTCATCGTCTATTGTCGTCATGGCGAACCCAAGGTTACGGCGGTGGTCCGAGTGTAAAGCCGCCGTAGGCGCCTCGCCACAAGGACGTTCCCTTTCATCCGAACAAGCCCCGACATGTTCAGACCTCTTTTCGTATTTATTGGTACTCGCTACACCCGTGCCAAACGCCGCAACCATTTCGTCTCGTTCATTTCCCTGACCTCGATGATCGGCCTCGCCCTGGGCGTGGTGGTGATGATCGTGGTGCTCTCGGTGATGAATGGCTTTGACCACGAGATGCGTACCCGCGTGCTTGGCATGATCCCTCACGCCACGCTTGAGAGCGGCCAGCCGATCAATGATTGGCCTGCCCTTGCTCAACAAGTAAAGCAGAATCCACAAGTCGTGGCGGTCGCGCCCTTCACCCAGATGCAGGGCCTGCTGACCTTCGACGGCAAGGTCAGCAAGGTGCTGCTCAACGGTATTGATCCTGCGCGTGAGCGAGAGGTGTCGATCATCGACAACTTCATCCGCGAAGGCAGCATCGACAAGCTGGCGCCGGGCGAGTGGGGCATCATGATCGGCGACAAGGCTGCGGCCAAACTGGGCGTCAAGGTCGGCGACAAACTGACCTTCGTAGCGCCAGAGGTCAGCGTCACGCCCGCGGGCATGTTCCCGCGCATGAAGCGCTTCACCGTGGTCGGCACCTTTCATGTCGGTGCGGGCGAGATCGACGGCTTCCTGGGCTTGACCAACATCGCCGACCTGTCGCGCCTGCACCGCTGGAAAGCGGATCAGGTGCAGGGCCTGCGGCTGAAATTCGACGACCTGTTCGAAGCCCCGCGCGTGGCCTGGAGCATCGCCCAGCAGTTGGGCGAGCAGGAGTTCTACTCGCGTGACTGGACCCGCACCCACGGCAACCTGTATCAGGCCATCCGCATGGAGAAGGCGATGATTGGTCTGCTCCTGCTGCTGATCGTGGCGGTGGCGGCGTTCAACATCATTTCGACCCTGGTGATGGTGGTCAATGACAAGCGCGGCGACATCGCCATCCTGCGCACCCTGGGCGCTACGCCTGGGCAGATCATGGCCATCTTCATGGTCCAGGGTACGGTGATCGGCGTGGTCGGTACCTTGATTGGTGCGGTGGTCGGCATTCTCGCAGCGCTCAATGTCAGCGCGGCGATTGCCGGCATCGAGAAGCTGATCGGGCACAAGTTCCTCAACGCCGATGTGTACTTCATCGACTACCTGCCTTCGCAGATCATCGCCCAGGACGTGTGGATGGTCTGCGGCGCGGCATTGATCCTGAGTTTCCTCGCCACCCTGTATCCGGCCTGGCGTGCGGCGCGCACCCAGCCTGCAGAGGCGCTACGTTATGAGTGAGTCGCGCATGAGTGATAAAGCCGTTCTGAGTTGCCGCAACCTGGGCAAGTCCTACGACGAGGGCCCGGAGTCGGTGCAGGTGCTGGCCAATCTGCAGCTTGAACTGCTGCCGGGTGAGCGGGTGGCGATTGTCGGCAGCTCCGGTTCCGGCAAGAGTACCTTGCTCAACTTGCTGGGCGGCCTCGACACGCCGAGCCAAGGCAGCGTGTGGCTGGCTGGCGAAGAGTTGTCGGCACTGGGCGAGCGCGCCCGTGGCCTGCTGCGCAACCGTGCGCTGGGCTTCGTGTATCAGTTTCACCACCTGCTGGCCGAGTTCACGGCGCTGGAAAACGTGTGCATGCCGCTGCTGATCGGGCGCACGCCGATCCCGGAAGCGCGCGAGCGTGCCGAGGCCTTGCTCAAGCGGGTCGGCCTCGGCCATCGCCTGAGCCACAAACCGGCCGAGCTGTCCGGTGGTGAGCGCCAGCGTGTGGCGATCGCCCGCGCTCTGGTCAATCGGCCGGGGCTGGTGATGCTCGATGAGCCGACCGGCAACCTCGACCATCACACTGCGCAGGGCATTCAGGAACTGATGCAAGAGCTTTCCAGCTCATCGCGCACTGCGTTCCTGGTGGTGACCCACGACCTGAGCCTGGCGCGGCAGATGGATCGCGTGCTCAAGCTGGAAGATGGCCACCTGGTGGCGATCTGAGTCGACTGCCCGGGGTGGAATGTTCCACTCCGCAACTTTTGTTCATTGGGTGTTCTCGTACATGTTCAGACCCTTGCCCTTGTTCATCGGTGCTCGCTACACCCGTGCCAAGCGCCGCAATCACTTCATCTCGTTCATCTCGATGACTTCGATGATCGGCTTGTCCCTGGGCGTGCTGGCCATGATCGTGGTGCTGTCGGTGATGAACGGCTTCCAGCGCGAAATGAGCTCACGCATTCTTGGCCTGGTGCCGCATGCGAGCATCCTTGGCGCGCAGCCGCTGAGCGACTGGCGCAGTGTGGCTGACGCAGCGCTGAGGAACCCGGCAGTGGTCGCTGCGGCGCCGGTCACCGAAATGGAAGGCATGCTCTCGTACAAAGGCGCGATGCAGCCGATTCAGGTCAGCGGGATCGAGCCGGCCGAAGAGGGCAAGGTGTCGATCGTCGGCCAGCATATCGTCCAGGGCGCGTTGCAGGATCTGGTCCCGGGTGAATACGGGGTGGTGATCGGCGAGCTGACGGCGCGGCGCTTCCGGCTCAACACCGGTGACAAACTGACTTTGATCGTGCCGGAAATCAGCAAGGCCCCGGGTGGTATCACGCCACGCATGCAGCGCCTGACCGTGGTCGGCATCTTCAAAGTGGGTGCCGAGCTGGATGGCTCGCAGGCTTATATCAACGTGGCCGACGCCGCCGAGATGCAGCGCTGGGCGCCGGGCAGCGTGCAGGGCGTGCGGCTCAAACTTCAGGACCTGTACGCGGCGCCGCAGGTGTCCAAGGCCATCGCCGGGCAGTTGGGCGATGCCTACCACGCCGATGACTGGTCGCACACCCAGGGCAGCCTTTTCAGCGCCATGAAGATGGAAAAGACCATGATCGGCTTGCTGCTGATGATGATCATCGCGGTGGCGGCGTTCAATATCATCGCCACCCTGGTGATGGTGGTGAACGACAAGGGCGCGGATATCGCCATCCTGCGCACCATTGGCGCCACGCCGATGCAGATCATGGGCACGTTCATGGTTCAGGGCAGCTTGATCGGTGTGGTCGGCACGCTGATTGGCGGGGTGCTGGGGGTAATTGCGGCGATCAACGTGAGTCAGATCGTTGGCTGGCTGGAGCGGGTCAGCGGCCAGCACATCTTCACCTCCGATGTGTATTTCATCAGCAGCTTGCCTTCGCAGTTGCAGTGGGGGGATGTGCTGATGATCTGTACGGCGGGCTTGGTGATGAGCTTCCTGGCGACTGTGTATCCGGCTTACCGGGCTTCGCAGATCGAGCCGGCTATGGCATTGCGTTACGAGTAAGGGCGGCGTTGGTATCTTTGGGGTCGCTGTGCGGCCCCTTGCCGAAATCAATCACAAACCGCGTCCATCCTGCTTCGCACTCCACCTGAATCCCGCCACCATGGGCGAGGACGATCGAACGGGTAATTGCCAGGCCCAGCCCGGCGTGCTCAGCGCCTCCTTCGGCCCGTGCCGAATCCCCGCGGTAGAATCGATCAAACAAGCGCTGCGCAGCCGCTGCTTCAATCGCCACACCGGTATTGGCGACCGTAACTTGCCCTCCAGCTTGTAAATGCACCTTCACCACGCCACCTACTCCAGCAAACCGCAGCGCATTTTCCAGCAAGTTGGAAAACGCCCGCCGCAACATCTGCCGATCGCCCTCAATCACCAGCTCACCTTCGCGGAGCAGGGTCACTCCAGCGTCCTCAGCCAGTGGCGCGTAGTACTCCAGCAGTGCATCCACTTCCGAGGCAAGGTCCAGCACCTGCTGTTCTGGCACCAGCAGGCCGTGCTCAGCCTTGGCCAGGTAGAGCATGTCGTTGACCAGCTGCGCCATCCATTGCAGCTCCTCAAGGTTGCCATGCAAGGCCTCGCGATATTCGTCCAGGCTGCGTGGGCGGGTTAGCGTTACCTGAGTGTGGGTCAGCAGGTTCGACAACGGCGTGCGCAGTTCATGGGCGATGTCCGCGGAGAACGCCGACAGCCGTTGAAACGCATCGTCCAGCCGCTGCAGCATTGCATTCATGCTTTCTGCCAGCTGAGCCAACTCCTCGGGCATCTGCGCCACTGGCAGACGTGTGGTCAGCGAACGAGCGTTGACGCTCGCCGCCACCGCGCCGATCTGGCGCAACGGGCGCAAGCCGCGGCGTACCGCCCAGGCGCCGAGCAATGCCGTGGCCAGTGCCGACAGACCCACCGTTAGCCAGATCAAGCGCTGCATGCTCTGCAAGAAGTGCTGGTGATGGGTGATGTCGAGCAGCACGGTCAGTTGCGGTGACTGTGGGTCATGCTCGATCAATGGCGCCGACAAGCCGTGATAGTCGACGCCGCCGGCCTGCAGTGTCTTCAGTTGTGCAGACTGGTTGGCATCGGGCAAACCTGGCCGGCTTTCGAACCAGGCTTCGCCCGTGCCGCTGCTGATGCGCAGTGCGACATCGGTCTGGAGGTTGAATTGGCTCCGTAGCTCGGGGAGCCTGTCGACTACCTGCTGCTGTGTCTGGAGACCGGTAAGTTGCTCGCGTAACTGCGTCAGGCGAGTGTCGAGCAGCTGCTCATCCAACTCGATGAAATGCTGCTCGCTGGCTTGGGTGAAGAGCACGCCGGCGCCAAGCGAAACCGCCGCGGTACAGGCAGCAAACAGCAGAGCGAGGCGGCTGCCGAGGGATATCCGGCGCATCAGTCCTGGCGCTCTTCGAGTACATAACCCATGCCACGCACCGTGTGTATCAGCTTGCTGGCGTGACCGTCGTCGATCTTCAGCCGCAGCCTGCGGATGGCCACTTCGATGACGTTGGTGTCGCTGTCGAAGTTCATGTCCCACACCTGCGAGGCAAGCAACGACTTGGGCAGCACCTCGCCCTGACGGCGCAATAGCAATTCCAGCAGGGCGAACTCCTTGGCGGTGAGGTCGACGCGCTGGCCGGCACGCTCGGCGCGGCGGCGGATCAAGTCCAGGCGCAGGTCCGCCAAGGCCAGGGTGGTGTCCTGCACCCCGGCGCCGCCTCGGCGCAGCAAGCTGCGCACGCGGGCCAGCAGCTCGGAGAAGGCGAACGGCTTGACCAGATAGTCGTCTGCGCCCAGTTCCAGGCCATGTACGCGGTCCTCCACAGCGTCGCGGGCGGTGAGGAACAATACTGGGGTGGCGAGCCCTGCCTGGCGTACCGCCTGCAGAATCTGCCAACCGCTGCGGCCTGGCAGCATCACATCAAGAATCAGCAGGGCATGATCGCCGGTCAGCGCCAGGTGCAGCCCGGTTTCGCCGTCGGCGCTGAGCTCGCAGGCAAAGCCGGCCTCGGTGAGGCCTTGTTGCAGGTATTGGCCAGTCTTGACCTGGTCTTCGACGATCAGCAGTTTCATCAGGTTTTTGCGTCGGTCAGGGAGTAGTGGAAATCATACGTGACGAACCCGCTCTCAAGCCAAGCTGACAAAGTTGTAATCTTGCGGTCAGCCAGTTGCCAGCTGCGCCAGCGCAGAGTGGCACGCCATTGCCGTCATTATCGGAGTAGATATGAAACACCTGTTCATCGCCGCTGCCTTCGCGCTGTTCAGCACCTCGGGCTGGGCTGACGCCGAGCGCACCAGCTTCGCTTTCGGTGAGCCAGCGCCAGCGGCCAAGGCCACTCGCACGGTTGAGGTGGTGCTTAAGGACATCGCCTTTGAGCCCAGCAGTTTGCAGGTCAAGGCCGGCGAGACCGTGCGTTTCGTGCTGATCAACCAGGGCCAGTTGCCCCACGAGTTCAACCTGGGCGACAAGGCCATGCACGCAGAGCATCAGAAACAGATGGTGGCGATGCAGGGCAAACTGTTCACCGGGGGCATGGATCACAGCCAGATGGGCCATGGTGAACACGGCCACGACAGCGGCAACACCTTGCTGCTGCAGCCCGGCCAGCGCGGTGAGCTGACCTGGACCTTCCGTAGCGCTGCGCCGATCGAGTTTGCCTGCAACGTGCCGGGGCATTATCAGGCCGGGATGGTCGGGCCGCTGACCATCGAGTGAGTTCGGACCCAAGGCGGGCTGCAAAACCGGTAAACTGGGCGCATCCGTTTTTTCCAGGTCCTGACCATGCATCCCGCTGCCGAAGACTCTCCGCTGGGTAAATCCAGTGAATACATTGCAACCTACACCCCGTCGCTGCTGTTCCCGATTCCGCGCCTGGCCAAGTGGGCCGAGCTCGGTGTCAGTGGCGACGCCCTGCCGTGGCAGGGCGTTGACTACTGGAACTGCTTCGAGCTGTCCTGGCTGTTGCCGTCCGGCAAGCCGGTGGTGGCCATCGGTGAGTTCGCCATCCCGGCACAGTCACCGAATATCATCGAATCGAAGTCGTTCAAGCTGTACCTCAACTCGCTTAACCAGACGGCCTTTGCCAGCAGCGCTGAGCTGCAGGCTTGCCTGGAGAAAGACTTGTCTGCCGCCGCGGGCGCGCCAGTGACGGTGCGCGTGCGCAGCCTGGCAGAAGTGCAGAGTGAAGGTGTAGTGGCATTGCCTGGGGTGTGCATTGACGAACTCGATGTCGCGATCAGCAACTACGAGCAACCGCAGCCGCAACTGTTGCAGTGCGATTCAACCCAAGTAGTGGAAGAGACGGTGCACAGCCACCTGCTCAAGTCCAATTGCCCGGTGACGGGCCAGCCTGACTGGGGCACGGTGGTAGTCAAGTACAAGGGCCTGGCGCTGGATCACGCCAGCTTGCTGACGTATCTGGTGAGCTTCCGCCAGCACGCTGACTTCCATGAGCAGTGCGTCGAGCGGATCTATCTGGACCTCAAGCGCTTGCTGCAGCCTGAGCACCTGACGGTGTACGCGCGGTATGTGCGTCGCGGTGGGCTGGATATCAACCCGTACCGCAGCACCGGGCCGATCAGCCCGCAAAACCTGCGTCTGGTTCGGCAGTAATAGTGGGCCGACGGGGCATATGAGTGCCGCGTCGGCCCCGCCTGATTCAGATGCCCATGCTGTGCAAGCTGTTGGCGATGTTGCGCAGCGTGGCGGTAAGGTCGGGGTGGGCCACCTCGAAGCGCTCGACGGCGAGGTTGACGCCGTCGACCAGGTTGGTGTCCTGGGTGGCTTCTTCCAGTTTGATCTGCGCCTCGATCTGTTGCATCAGGCTGTGCAGGTTGTCGCGCTCTTCCAGCGTGAGCGGCGGGTTGCGATCCAGTTGATCGCGCAGGCTATCGAGCTGCTCTTGCAATTCGCGGGCAGGCATCAGGTGTTCTCCCTCTATGACTTGGCAAAGCATGGACCTCGGCCATTGGGCAAAGGTTCGCGCATGCCTCAAGCGTAATCCACTCGCCACGGCTTTGCATGATCCGCGTCAAGCCGCCTGTATCAGGGTTTTTCACCTTTGCGGCGGCGTTGGGCGATATCTGCCAGGCACGGTTGTAGCGCTTCCAGATGATCGATCACCGAATGCGCGCCGAGCCTGAACAGCTCAAGGGTGGCCTTGCCGCGATTCGCTTGCTGGTCTTGGGCGGTCATCGCCTGCCAGCGCTTCGACGAGGCCTCGCAGCGGGGACTGCATGCCGCCAGGCCGATAGTCCACAAACCGGCTTTGAGCGCAGATTCAAGCAAGCGCGGATCACCGCTGACCAGCACGCTGCCATCGAGCTTCGCGCTGTTGAGCTGCATCAGCGCCTGCCAGCAGGCATTCGGTGCCGGCCAGGGCAGGGAAGGGGTCGAATGCCCCGGCAGCCAACTCGGCAGCACCCTGGTCAATGACTCGCCGGTGCCGGGCTCATCCAGCCAGATGCAAGGCACCTGCTGGCTGTGCAGGTCAGCCAGCATGGCCAGCGCGCCAGGCGCTGGCGCAGACACGTCATTGGCGGTTTCCACCAGGCAGCCACGCAGCCCGAAAAGCACAGCGGTGAAGGCGGGTGCGTCGTGCATGGCAACTTCCCTGAAAATAGTCAGACTAAGTAGCGACTGTTACACGTAGATGACGTAGCAACAGTTACTAACAAAATATCGAGCAATACTCAGCGAAGCTGTTTATCAGCCGTCGACGCTTTATACTGTCGCCCAAACTCAGCAGAGCAAACGCGCATCTGCGACCGTGAATCTTGATGGAGAAACATCTATGCATAGGATCGGCGCCAGTGTGATCGAGCGAATCACCCAGGCCTGTGTCTGCGCCAGTCTGTTGCTGGCGCCCGTGGCTGCTACGCAGGCAGCTACCGAAGAAGATCCCTGGGAGGCGGTCAATCGGCCGATCTTCCGGTTCAACGATACGATCGACACCTATGCATTCAAGCCGTTGGCCCAAGGCTATCAGGCGATCACCCCGCAGTTCGTCGAAGACGGCATTCACAACGTCTTTCGCAACATCGGCGATGTCACCAACCTGGCCAACAACATTCTGCAGCTCAAGCCCCACGCTGCTGGCGTCGACACTGCCCGCTTGATCGTCAACACCACCTTCGGTATTGGCGGCCTGTTCGATGTGGGTACCCGCATGGGCCTGCAGCGCAACGACGAAGACTTCGGTCAGACGCTCGGTTACTGGGGCGTCGCAAGTGGCCCCTACGTGGTCATTCCGCTGCTCGGCCCGAGCACCGTGCGTGACGGCCTGGCCAAGTACCCGGACAGCTACACCAAGCCGTACCGCTACATCGATCATGTACCGACCCGCAACACGACGCTGGGGGTAGACCTGGTTGACACCCGTGCCAGCCTGCTCTCGGCTGAAAAGCTGATCAGTGGCGACAAGTACGTGTTCATCCGCAACGCCTACCTGCAGAACCGCGAGTTCAAGGTCAAGGATGGCGAAGTCGAAGACGACTTCTAAGTCTGGGTAGCTGGGGCTGCAAAGCAGCCCCAAAGCTGGGCCCGCAACGGGCCTTGCGACCATCCATCGGGTTACCTCAAACACATTTCTTATAACTACCAGCAATTTGCCAAACGCTGTGTAATCAAGCCGACTCGCGCATGCTTGAAACCCCCGGCGGATGGGAGTACCGTCTGCGCCTGACAGGGCACCTCTGCTGTTGCCGGACAAGGGTTCTTGTCCTACAACTCTATAAGTAGAGCAGCCAAACAGTATTCCAGTAGTGATAGGCGCAATTGCGACGATCCTACGCAAACCTAATCCGGCGCCGTTCGCCCACATGCAGAAAACCAGTGCAACGCTGCTGATTATCGATGACGACGACGTGGTCCGTGCGAGCCTCGCCGCGTATCTCGAAGACAGCGGCTTTAGCGTCCTCCAGGCCGGCAATGGCCAGCAGGGGCTTCAGGTCTTCGAACAACACCAGCCCGATCTCGTGATCTGCGATCTGCGCATGCCGCAGATGGGCGGCCTTGAGTTGATCCGTCGGATCAGCGAAGTGGCCCCGCAGTTGCCGGTGATCGTGGTGTCGGGTGCCGGTGTCATGAGCGACGCTGTCGAGGCTCTGCGCCTGGGCGCTGACGATTACCTGATCAAGCCGCTCGAGGACCTGGCAGTGCTGGAGCACTCGGTGCACCGTGCGCTTGACCGTTCGCGCCTGCTGGTCGAAAACCAGCGCTATCGCGACAAACTGGAAACCGCCAATCGCGAGCTCGAGGCCAGCCTGCACCTGCTGCAGGAAGACCAGACCGCAGGGCGCCAGGTGCAGATGAACATGCTGCCCGAGAGCCCGTGGGTAGCCGGCGAGTTCTCCTTCGAGCACCAGATCATCCCGTCGCTGTACCTGTCGGGCGACTTTGCCGACTACTTCCGCGTGGATGAGCGGCGTATCGCGTTCTACCTGGCCGACGTATCCGGCCATGGTGCTTCGTCGGCGTTCGTGACCGTACTATTGAAATTCATGACCACCCGCCTGATGTTCGAATTCAAGCGTGGCGGCAAGATGCGCGATTTCAAGCCTTCGGAAGTGCTCAGTCACATCAACCGTGGCCTGATCAACTGCAAGCTGGGCAAGCATGTGACCATGGTCGGTGGCGTCATCGACGAAGACACCGGCCTTTTGACCTACGCCGTCGGTGGCCACCTGCCAATGCCGGTGCTGTATACCCCAGAGCACACGCGCTACCTCGAAGGCCGCGGCCTGCCGGTGGGGTTGTTCGAAGAAGCCACCTATCAGGATCTGGTGGTCGAACTGCCCGCGCAGTTCAGCCTCAGCCTGATGTCGGACGGGATTCTGGACCTTTTGCCCGGTAACACGCTCAAAGATAAAGAAGCTGCCTTGCCGGAGATCGTCAAAGCAGCAGGGGGTAGCCTGGATGGGCTGCGCCAACGTTTCGGATTGGCTACGCTTGGGGAGATGCCGGATGATATCGCCCTATTGGTGTTAAGCAGGAACCTTCAATGAGTACCGGTAGAATCCAGTTCGCCGAGCAAAGCGGTACCTTTGTACTGAAGTTTGTCGGTGAAGTACGCCTGACCTTGTGTTCGGCTTTGGATGCGACGATCGAGAAAATCTTCACTGCGCTGAATTTCTCGGCCATCGTCATCGATCTGACCGAAACCGAAAGCATCGACAGCACCACCCTGGGGCTGTTGGCCAAATTGTCCATTCTGTCCCGGCAGAAGGTGGGTCTGTTGCCGACCGTGGTCACCACCAATCCGGATATCTCACGCTTGCTGCAGTCGATGGGTTTCGATCAGGTGTTCAACATTGTGGGTCGGCCGATCCCCTGCCCAGAGTGCCTGACCGACCTGCCGTCGCAAGACCAGAGCGAAGAGGTTGTACGCTCCAAGGTGCTTGAAGCACACCGCATCCTCATGGGCCTGAACGACTCCAATCGTGAAGCCTTCCATGACCTGGTCAGCGCGCTCGAGCGCTCCTGAGCCTCGACTGCGGTGAACTGATCACCGCAGCTGCTCACTGATCACGCAAGAACTCATTAGCCTCTGAGCCATCCGCATTGAGCTGGAACACCCGCTCTGGCTGGCCGTCAGCGGTGAAAAACACCTGCCCCAGCCCCGCGCTGTTCCACAGCCGCTCGCCGGCCTTGCTGCGGCTCGGCAGGCGTGGTGCGACTTCCATCAGGCGCCGCTTGGTAAACCAGTTCAGGGGCGAGCGCGGCGAATACAGCCAGCGGTTGAGCCGATCAAGCACATCCAGCAAACGCTGCGGAAACTGGTTCTTGATGCCGCTGCTGGTGACCTGCCACAGGTGCGGGTTGTGCTGGCGATGGCGGATCATCACTTCATAGACAAACGAATAATGCACGTCGCCTGACAGCACCACGTAATGCCCCGGGGTGCGCGAGTGGCGGAAGATATTCAGGATGACCTGCGCCGCGCCGCGGTGCGCCATCCAGTTTTCAGCGTCGACCAGCAGCGGATAACCCAGCCAGCTGAACACCCGCTGCACCGCCTCGATCAGCTTGACGCCGAAGATCGGCGCCGGTGACACGATGATCGCCGAAGGGTGGTCAAGCAATGCCTGCTGCAGCTCGCACAGCGCTTCCCAGTCGAGCAGGCCAGAAGGCTTGCTCAGGCTGTTCTCGCTACGCCAGCGCCGGGTGCGGGTGTCCAGCACCAGTAGCGGCGGGGTGGTCGGCAGGCTGAACTGCCAGCCCTGAAAGCGCAGCAGTTCGCCAATCAGTGCATCCTGCGCTTGCTTGGCCAGATGTTGCTCGGCCAGGCCGCAGTAATGCTCCAGCAGTGGCGCGCAACTGTCCGGGTCGTTACCCCAGCCCTGGCAGAGCAGGTAGCCGAGCAGGGCATTGCCGATGATCCGCCGCGAGAACGGATGGCCATAAGCGGTCTCCTCCCACTGCGCCGACAGGTTCCAGTCATCGGTGATGTCGTGGTCATCGAAGATCATCAGGCACGGCAGATGCGCCATGACCCTAGCGACCTGACCCAGCCCTGCAACAAAGCCCTCGATCAGCGGCAGCTCTTCCTGATAGCGCGCCTGGCGCTTGTCGGTCAGCCCCGCCGGCATGTCCATCTGCACCAGGCTCCAGGGCGTTGGTGACCACACCAGCAGGTACATCGCCATCACCTCGGCGAAGGTCACCAGATGGTTGTCAGCGTTGCTGGAGGAGAAGATCGGCTTGCGCTTGCCGCCAAAGAAGCGCTCACGCAGGGTCTCGTTATCTTCCTGTGCGGGCAGCAGATCGGCGCGGTGGTAATAACAGGCAGGGTGGCCGTAGAGCTCGGCGCTGTCAGCGACCAGCGCACCTTCCAGGCTTTCCTCGAATAACCCCAGACGCTCGATCAAACTGTGAATCGCACGCAGCATCGGCCCGGCGACATCGTCGGCGTAAACCTGGTCGCCGGTCATCATCAGTACCGCAGGCCGCTGCTGCGGATTTGGGTTCGCTTGCAGCAAACGGTCGGCGCAGAGCAGACCGTCGGCCGCCGGGTGATGAGGCTTGCGGCAGGAGCCATGCAGCAGTTGGTCGATGCGCTCACGCAGCACCAGGCTCGGTCGGCTGGCGCCGGGGTAGAGCAGGTGCGGCGCCCAGCTGGCAATGCCTTCGCCCGAATCGAGCAGCAAGTCGTATTCGAGGGCCACGTCAAACGGCAGCGCGGTGTCGAAATGGATATCCAGCAGGTGGATAAAAGCCGACCTGCCGATGGGCACGGTCTGGCAATTAATCTGAGCAGTGACACCGGGGTGTTCAAGGACGAAGTCCAGCTGCAGCGGTTGCGTTCCAACCAGCCAGATCGCCAGGCGCTGAGGCTCCAGGCGGCGCAGTACCGGGCCAGCGAGGACAAGGGGTAACGATTCAGGGGAGGGCGTCATCGACAACTCAACAGCTCGGTCAAGCCGGGGATTATCTCACAGGCAAAAAAACGGCGGAAAATGCTCGGCATTTCCCGCCTGTTGCTTACGCGCAGATTTGTATCAAGCCTTGTCTGCCATCAGCGCTTCCAGCTTCTCCTGATCGCGGGCGAACTGGCGAATACCCTCGGCCAGCTTCTCGGTGGCCATGGCGTCTTCGTTCATCGCCCAGCGGAACTGGCTTTCGTTCAGTTGCTGCTTGGCTTCACCGGCATTGCCAGGCTTGAGGATGCGCGGCAGCTTGCCGTGGTCTTCGCTCAACTGCTGCAGCAGCTCAGGGCTGATGGTCAGCCGGTCGCAGCCGGCCAGATGCTCGATCTGGCCGATATTGCGGAAGCTCGCGCCCATCACCACGGTGTTGTAGCCGTTGGTTTTGTAGTAGTCGTAGATACGGGTTACCGACTGCACGCCCGGATCGTCAGCGCCGACATATTCTTTGCCGGTGCTCTTCTTGTACCAGTCGTAGATACGCCCAACGAATGGCGAAATCAGGAATACCCCAGCGTCGGCACAGGCCTGCGCCTGGGCGAAGGAGAACAGCAGGGTCAGGTTGGTCTGGATGCCTTCCTTCTCCAGCTTCTCGGCAGCACGGATACCTTCCCAGGTCGACGCCAGCTTGATCAGCACCCGATCACGGCCAACACCGGCTGCGTCATACAGCGCAATCAGTTGGCGCGCCTTGGCCAGCAGCGCATCTTCGTCAAACGACAAGCGCGCATCGACCTCGGTCGAAATCCGCCCCGGGATGACTTTAAGGATTCCGCTACCTACCGCTACCGAGAACTTGTCACAGGCAAGGCCAACATCGCCTTTGGCATCCGCCTTCACCTGCTTGAGCAAGTCGGCATAGCCAGCAATACCAGCAGCCTTGAGCAATAGCGAAGGGTTGGTGGTGGCATCTTCCGGCTGCAGCCGGGTGATGGCATCCAGATCGCCAGTGTCGGCGACCACGGTGGTGAACTGCTTGAGTTGTTCCAGCTTGGAAGTCATGGCGTGCTCTGTCCTGTGCAATGGCTCGACATTACCCGAGCCCGGAGCAGCGCTCAAGGGGCGTCAGGGCAGGCCGAGCATGCCCCTCGTGAAATAGCGCGAAACCTTGATCAGGCAGAGCTAAACACGAGGGACGGCGGGTTAGCTCAGGGGCCGACGGCGAGCCGCAGCCCCAGCGCTGAAGAAAGTGTGCACGTTCGAGTCGTAGCCGTGCTCAGGGTTCCATCCATTCCCGCCCGACGGCTCAACGGCCCTGCAGCAGCTCGGCCGCCTGATCCAGCACCGCCAGCGGTTGGTCGGTCTTGTGGATGTCTGCCGACAGCAACTGCCGGAACCGCCGCGCCCCCGGGAAGCCCTGGCCGAGGCCGAGGATATGCCGAGTGATGTGATGCATCGCACCGCCGCTTTCGATGTGCGCGACGATGTAAGGCCGCAGGCGCGCCATCGCCTCGCTGCGGGTGACTACCGGCGCGGTGCTGCCAAATAACTGTTGGTCGACCTCGGCCAGCAAGTACGGGTTGTGATAGGCCTCGCGGCCGAGCATCACACCATCGAAGGTCTGCAGATGAGTGCGGCATTCATCAAGCGTCTTGATGCCGCCGTTGAGGATGATTTCCAGGTCGGGGAAGTCGGTCTTCAGCTGCGCGGCAACGTCATAGCGCAGCGGCGGGATATCGCGGTTTTCCTTGGGCGAGAGGCCCTCGAGAATCGCGATCCGCGCGTGTACGGTAAAGCTCTGGCAGCCGGCGTCACGCACCTGGCCAACGAAGTCGCACAACTCGGCGTAGCTGTCGCGGCCGTTGATGCCGATTCGGTGCTTGACCGTAATCGGCGTGGACACCGCATCGCGCATTGCCTTGACGCAATCGGCTACCAGCGCCGGATGGGCCATCAGGCAGGCGCCGATCATGTTGTTCTGCACCCGGTCGCTTGGGCAACCGACGTTGAGGTTGACCTCGTCATAGCCTGCTGCCTGCGCGAGTTTTGCGCACGCGGCCAGGTCGGCCGGGTTGCTGCCGCCGAGTTGCAAGGCGAGCGGGTGCTCGGAGACGTCATGGCGCAGGAAACGGTCAGCGTCGTTGTGCAGCAGGGCGCCGGTGGTGACCATTTCGGTGTAGAGCAGGGTGTGCTGGGAGAGCAGGCGCAGGAAGTACCGGCAGTGGCGGTCGGTCCAATCCATCATCGGTGCAACGCTGAAGCGGCGTGACGGCTCAGGGCGCTTGGTTTGTGGGTTTGAGGCTGATTCTAGGGGCATTCTGGTCTACGCATGTCCGTACCATTTCTACGAGTAGGCGCCTTGTTATGACAGCGGAGAGAGCGGTTCCACTGCTGGGCGCGCCGGCTCCGTCGAGATGGCAACAATGAGAGCAAGTAATAAGGCTGACGGATCGGTTAGCTGCATCGCCCTTACCAGCCTGAAAGGATGCCGTAGTCTACCAAGAAGCCCGCAATTTCGCCCGCGATCACCTTGATAGGCTCGAACGAGGCGACTAGAGGTGAAGTGATTACGAAAAATGGCATGTGCGCCCTTGGCAGTTCACTGGGCGCTGGAGCATGCATCCGATCGGATGGGTGCCATATGACTTACATCAGCCGTTTATGGCGGAAAAAACGAGCAGGGAATGATGGCAACCCACGCGGGCTACCATCTGTGCGTACCTTATTTCCCTTCAATCGCCGCAGCGATAGCGTCATTGAAGGCTGGAATGTCCTTCGGCGTCCGTGAAGTAATCAGGGTCCAGCCATTGGCCTCGCACTGTTTCACCTCAGCATCGACCCAACCTTCAGCCCCGGCATTTTCAAGGTCAAGCCTAACACTAGGGTACGAGGTGAGGGTCTTGCCCGGAATAACCCCGGCATTGATCAACACCCAAGGGCCATGGCAGATCGCAGCGATCACCTTGCCCGCATCGGCGAACTCCCTCACCAAACGCTGAGCGTTCTCGTCCAATCGCAGCGTATCGGCATTGACCGTACCGCCTGGAATCACAAGCGCATCGAAGTCTGCCGCCTTGAGCCCAGGCAGAGCGGTCTGGGACTCGACGGTGCGATCCTTCTCGGTGTCGCCAACGAACGTCTGCGTTGTGCCGCCCTCGCTCGACCCGTGGGTGACTTCCGCACCCTGAGCCTTCAGCGCTTCCAGCGGTTTGACCAGCTCATCGCGTTCGATGCCGGTGTTTGCGGTGATGAACAGTACCTTCTTGCCTGCCAGTTGATTACTCATGGTGGTCACTCGGTCCTCTCGATCAAGGTGGTGGAAATGGTTCGGTCGGTGCTTTTCCCCGACTCGTAAAAATGGGAGGGCAGGGCGGTTTCGAAAGTTCAGCTGGATTCACGCGGGTGCCAGGTGCGCCTGACTCAAGCGGTGTCGATCTAAGGTCAGAGGCATGCAATGGACGACCATTGGTTGCTCCGCTCTGAAGGGCATTCCCTCAAGGGCTCTGCATTTATCTGAATTTTTGTCTGGCTTGAGATTGCTGGGGCCGCTGCGCGCCCCTTTCGCGACACAAGGCCGCTCCTACAGGGCGGCGTGCAGCCTGATTTTGATCAGTAGGCGAAATTTACTGCACGGCGCCGTCTGTGTAGGAGCGGCCTTGTGTCGCGAAAGGGGCGCATAGCGCCCCCGACGACCTCACGACAAGTGCACTTTCAGAACACTTCAAAAGGGATGGCTCTACAGGCGGGCTGGACCAAACTGCAGTAATGTACGATGGATTTCGTATGTATACGGGCGTCGCGACGTGCCATTCAGCGACGGCCAAGGCCAGGCGCGAGATATTCTTGTGGGCGTCTGCAGCGGCTGCGAAACCGTGGTGGCGATTCCGCCGCAGTCCACGCCGGCGCAAGCTTGTGTATCTCGCGGTTTGATTCAATCTCAGCTCGGTCGATATGACGCGTGTCTTATTTTGTTTCATATCGGCCCTACTTCCTACGTGAATTAATCAGATTTTCGCTCTTCCCTGTAGTCCATTTCCGAATCATCCTATTACCGCCTTTGGGCCATTGCGGTGGTTTCTCTGAGCTTCTAGTCTCGCCCTGTCGCTGCCAAACCTGCGACCGGGCCTGCAAGCTCGAAGATGAAATCCCACCTCCGAAACACTGTTGTGCTCAGGCATGTCAGTGTCCTCGGTCAATGGTGGCTACGTATGGGAGATCTTTGGATCTGCCGGTTTTCTCATCTTCCGGTCTTGCAGACCTGTACGTAGCTGCCACCCATCAAATGCAAGTGGTGAAGTGGTGGTCCAATCGTCCAAAGATGAGATCACACCATGATTAAAATCGTCCCCGACCCACCCCATCCCAACTCCCTCCACGCCCTCGAAGACACCCTGATCCAAGCCGCAGATTACGTCCTGTGCGCACTGACGGTGGCCCATCAATCTGCCTTGCTCCTGCCGCGCACGCCCGGCTCGATCATGATGCTGACCATCATGCATGAGCTCGAAACCGCCCGAGCTTTGGTGGATACGGCTCTCACGCAGGTACAGCGCTTCGATGAGCCGACCAAGCCGACGTTGCACTGAATCAGCCAAGCCGGAGGACTGCACATGGACAAAGAACCGCTAGACCGCATCGGCAGGCTGGGCTTGACAGTCGGCACAGCGACTTGCCTGGAAGGCGCCATTATGGGCAAGCGGCTGTTTCGGGTAGAAGCGGGTAACTGTTGTGACCACGCCTTGGCGCAGGCATCGGTGTTGATGGATAGCGCCCGTAAGGCCTCGTTTATTGGCGTCATGGACAATGAGCCTGCACTGGTTTGGGCCTCTCATTTTCTTGGTGAAATGGCTAAAGCGCTGATGGATGATGCGCATATGGGCATTAACAGAAACTCTTGAAGGGAACCCTTCAAGGTATTTGTCGGGCAGAAATTTGGGGGCGCTGTGCGCCCCTTTCGCGACACAAGGCCGCTCCTGCAGTGACCGACTAGCGCTGTCGGTCATCGCGTCGGTTTCAGGATACGTCTGGTCGCTGGCGCACATCCCTGTACTGGCAGGAGTGCCATGCTGTCAGGATGCCCTCGACGCCAGTGCACGTAGATGCGCGGCCGTGGGCAAGGAGGTGTCCGGCGACCACGCAACCGTGACGTGGCCGGTGCGCCGCAGCAGAACACGTCGGGCGCAGGTATTGCCTGCGCTCGCGACGCCGAGGTCCGCTGTATGCCTGATGAGACGCTTGACCTGCCCGTGATCCAGCGTGTGCTGGATCACCACCGTGACACCCCCGGCGCGCTGTTGCCGATCCTGCATGCGATCCAGGCCGGCGTTGGGTATATCCCCGATGACGCCGTGCCGGATATCGCCCATGCACTCAACCTCAGCCAGGCTGAGGTGCGCGGGGTGATCACCTTCTACCATGACTTCCGTACCGCGCCGCCAGCGCGGCATATCCTGCGCCTGTGCCGGGCCGAATCCTGCAAGAGCCGTGGCGCCGAGACGCTGGCGGCGCAGCTGCGCGAGCAGTTGGGGGTGGATGATCACGGCACCAGTGCCGACGGCGCGGTAAGCCTGCGGCCGGTGTATTGCCTGGGGGCCTGCGCCTGTTCGCCAGCGCTGGAACTGGATGGCCAGGTGCATGCGCGGCTGACGCCGGAGCGCTTGAGCGCACTGGTCAGCGGCTGCCTGCAGGAGGTGAAGCCATGCTGAAGCTCTTTGTTCCCTGCGACTCGGTGGCGCGTGCAGTGGGCGCCGATCAACTGGCCGACGCGCTCAGCGCCGAGGCGCAACGGCGGCAGGTCGAGGTACAGATTCAGCGCACCAGCTCGCGCGGGCTGTACTGGCTGGAACCGTTGCTTGAGGTGGAAACCGCTGAGGGCCGGCAGGGCTTTGGGCCGGTGGCTGCCGAAGATGTCGCGGGCCTGTTCGAGGCGTTGACGGCGGCGCCGGCTGAGCATCCGCTGGCGCTGGGCCTGGTCGAGCAGATCCCGTATCTGAGCAGTCAGCAGCGTTTACTGTTCGCCCGTGCCGGTATCACCCGGCCGCTGTCGCTGGAGGATTACCGCAACCACGGCGGCTTCGAAGGCCTGGCCAAGGCTGCGTTGCTGGAGCAGGCAGAGGTGGTCGCGGCAGTGCTCGATTCCGGCCTGCGCGGGCGGGGCGGCGCGGCGTTTCCGGCGGGGATCAAATGGCGCACGGTGCGCGATGCTCCGGCGGTGCAGAAGTACGTGGTATGCAACGCCGACGAGGGCGACTCGGGGACGTTTGCCGACCGCATGCTGATGGAGGGCGATCCGTTTCTGCTGATCGAAGGCATGATCATTGCCGGCCTGGCGGTGGGTGCCAGCAAGGGCTACATCTACGTGCGTTCGGAATATCCGGATGCGGTCCACGCGCTCAACGAGGCGGTGTTGTTGGCCCGAGAGGCGGGCTATCTGGATACCACCGGCAGCGGTGTGGCGTTCGACCTGGAGGTGCGGGTCGGCGCTGGCGCGTATATCTGCGGTGAAGAAACCGCTCTGCTCGAATCTCTCGAAGGCAAGCGCGGCATCGTCCGCGCCAAGCCGCCACTGCCGGCGCTCGAAGGCCTGTTCGGTCAGCCGACGCTGGTGCACAACGTGCTCACCCTGGCCTCGGTGCCGATCATCATGGCCAAGGGCGCGCAGTTCTATCGCGACTTCGGCATGGGCCGTTCGCTGGGCACCTTGCCGTTCCAGCTGGCGGGCAATGTGCGCTATGGCGGTTTGGTCGAACGCGCATTTGGCTTGACCTTGCGCGAGCTGGTCGAAGGCTACGGCGGTGGCACTGCCAGCGGGCGTCCGCTGAAAGCCGCTCAGGTCGGCGGCCCATTGGGCGCTTGGGTGCCGCCGAGCCAGTTCGATACGCCGCTGGACTACGAAGCGTTCGCCGCGCTTGGCGCGATGATCGGCCACGGCGGTGTGGTCGTCGCCGATGACACCCTGAACATGGCCAACATGGCGCGCTTTGCCTTGCAGTTCTGCGCTGAAGAATCCTGCGGCAAGTGCACCCCGTGCCGGATCGGCTCGACCCGTGGCATGGAGGTGGTCGACCGCTTGATCGCCAGCAGCGACCCGGCCTACCGCGCCGACCAGGCCAACCTGCTGCACGACCTGTGCGACACCATGCAATACGGCTCGCTATGCGCCATGGGCGGGATGACTTCATACCCCGTGGCCAGCGCCCTCAAGCACTTCCCTGCCGACTTCGGTCTGGCCAGCCCGGAGGCCGCCCAATGATCAATTATTTCGACCCTGCCAGTGATGCCGACCTCGGCACCCCCGCGCGTGAAAGCCAGGTGCAGATCAGCCTGAGTATCGACGGCCGCGACATCAGCGTGCCCGCTGGCACCTCAGTGATGCGCGCCGCTGCGTTGCTCGGCACCAACATCCCCAAACTGTGTGCCACCGATACCCTCGAAGCCTTTGGCTCGTGCCGCATGTGCATGGTCGAAGTCGACGGCATGCGCGGTTACCCGGCGTCGTGCACCACACCGGTCACCGAGGGCATGGTGGTGCGCACGCAGACGCCACGCCTGGCCGACCTGCGCCGCAATGTGATGGAGCTGTACATCTCTGACCACCCGCTGGACTGCCTGACCTGCTCGGCCAACGGCAACTGCGAGTTGCAGACCGTGGCCGGCCAGGTTGGCCTGCGTGAGGTGCGTTATGGCTACGAAGGCGCCAACCACCTTGCCGACGCCAAGGACCTGTCCAACCCATATTTCAATTACGAACCGAGCAAGTGCATTGTCTGCAGCCGTTGTGTGCGCGCCTGTGAAGACATTCAGGGCACCTTTGCTCTGACCATCACCGGTCGCGGTTTCGACTCGCGAGTGGCGGCGGCTGGCGGTAGCGACTTCCTCACCTCCGAGTGCGTGTCGTGCGGCGCCTGCGTGCAGGCCTGCCCAACCGCAACCCTGACTGAAAAAAGCCTGGTCGAACTTGGCCAGCCAGAACGTGCGGTGATCACCACCTGCGCCTATTGCGGCGTGGGCTGCTCGTTCCGCGCCGAGATGAAAGGCGACCAGCTGGTGCGCATGGTCCCGGACAAGAACGGCGGCGCCAACCACGGCCATGCCTGTGTCAAAGGCCGCTTCGCCTGGGGTTATGCGACCCACCCGGACCGCATCACCAAACCAATGATCCGCAAGCACATCGACGATCCGTGGCAAGAGGTCAGCTGGGACGAGGCGGTCACCTACGCAGCCAGCGAGCTGCGCCGCATTCAGCTCAAGTACGGGCGCGACTCGATCGGCGGCATCACCTCCAGCCGCTGCACCAACGAAGAAGCCTATCTGGTGCAGAAACTGGTGCGCACGGCGTTTGGCAACAACAACGTCGACACCTGTGCACGGGTCTGTCATTCGCCGACCGGTTATGGCCTCAAGCAGACCTTGGGCGAATCCGCTGGCACCCAGAGCTTTGACTCGGTGATGCAGGCCGACGTGATCCTGGTGATCGGTGCCAACCCAACCGACGCGCACCCGGTGTTCGGCTCGCAGCTCAAACGCCGCCTGCGTGAAGGCGCCAAACTAATCGTCATCGACCCTCGGCGGATCGATCTGGTCGACTCGCCGCATGCCCGCGCCGAGCTGCACCTGCAACTGCGCCCCGGCACCAACGTGGCCATGCTCAACGCACTTGCCCATGTGATCGTTACCGAAGGGCTACTTGATCAGGGCTTTATCGATGCCCGCTGTGAAGGGCCGGAGTTCGCTCGCTGGCGCGACTTTGTCAGCCTGCCGGAGAACTCCCCCGAAGCCCTTGGCCCGACCTGTGGCGTACCAGCCGAGCAGATCCGTGCGGCAGCCAGGCTGTATGCTGGCGCTGGCAACGCAGCCATCTACTACGGCCTCGGCGTGACCGAGCACAGCCAAGGCAGCACCGCAGTGATGGGCATCGCCAACCTGGCTATGGCTACTGGCAACATCGGCCGTGAAGGGGTAGGGGTGAACCCGCTGCGTGGGCAGAACAACGTCCAGGGCTCGTGTGACATGGGCTCGTTCCCGCATGAGCTGCCGGGTTATCGGCACATCTCCAACGCCACCGTGCGTGCCGAGTTCGAGCAGGCCTGGGGTGTGACCCTGCAGCCTGACCCAGGCCTGCGCATCCCCAACATGTTCGAGGCGGCGCTGGATGGCAGCTTCAAGGCGCTGTACTGCCAAGGCGAAGACATCGCCCAGAGCGATCCCAACACCCAGCACGTGACGGCCGCGCTGCGGGCGATGGAATGCGTGGTGGTGCAGGATATCTTCCTCAACGAGACGGCCAAGTTTGCCCATGTATTCCTGCCGGGCAGCTCGTTCCTTGAAAAGGACGGCACCTTCACCAACGCCGAACGGCGTATTTCGCGGGTGCGCAAGGTCATGCAGCCGTTGGCCGGCAAGGCTGACTGGGAAGGCACCATGGCCTTGGCCAACGCCCTCGGCTACCCGATGAACTACCGTCATCCGTCAGAGATCATGGACGAGATCGCCCGGCTGACACCGAGCTTCCACAGCGTCAGCTACAGCGAGCTGGAGCGTCACGGCAGCCTGCAATGGCCGTGCAACGAAGCCGCGCCAGACGGCACGCCGACCATGCACATCGACCAGTTCGTGCGCGGCAAGGGCCGCTTCATGCTGACTGGCTACGTGCCCACCGACGAGAAGGTCAACAGCCGTTATCCGCTGCTGCTGACCACTGGCCGCATCCTCAGCCAGTACAACGTCGGCGCGCAGACACGGCGTACCGAAAACGTCGCCTGGCATGCTCAGGACCGGCTTGAGATTCACCCAAGCGACGCCGAAAGCCGCGGCATTGTCGAAGGCGATTGGGTCGGTATTGGCAGCCGCGCCGGGCAGACGGTGCTGCGTGCTCAGGTCAGTACCCGGGTTGCGCCGGGGGTGGTGTACACCACCTTCCACTTCCCCGAGTCGGGCGCCAACGTCATCACCACCGACAACTCCGACTGGGCCACCAACTGCCCCGAGTACAAGGTTACGGCGGTAGAAGTGGTGCGTGTATCGCAGCCGTCGCAATGGCAGCAGCGTTATCAGGCGTTCAGTGACGAACAACGGCGCCTGCTGCAGGAGCGGCGCAACAGCGAGCAACAGGAAACTGCCGAGGTACGCCGATGAGTGTCGACAGCCTGGTCAAGATGGCCAACCAGATCGCCCACTACTTTGACAGCGAGCCCAACCGGACGCTGGCGGTGCAGGGGGTACGCCAGCATATTCACAGCTTCTGGACCCCGCTGATGCGCAAACAGATCGTCGAGTGGATGCAGGCACATCCCGACGAAGGCGTGGACGATCTGGTGCGTGAGGCCCTCGCGGAGGGTTGACCAGAGGAGGCAGGCAGCGGCGTCCAGCCGCTGCGTTCTGCCTAGAACAGCGTTCCTTGCACTGTTTCCAGCACCAGCAACTGGGCACCTTCATTGCGCATGTTGCCTACGTCTTTGCTGACCGCAAACCACTCGAAATCAGCCACCGGCAAGCACTGCTCACGGGCCAGCCGTTCAGCCTGCTCGGCGGGTAGTTGCGGGTCGAGCCAGGCCCGTGCCTGTTCCGGCGCCAGCACCAATGGGCGGCGGTCGTGGATATCGAGCATGCCCTCATCACTGGCCGCGGTGATGATCACGAAGCCATCGCCCTCGTTCGGCTCAAGCCCGGCTTGCACCTGCGCCAACGCTGCCATGAAAATAGGCGCCCGGCTTTTCAAACGGATGAAATACGGCTGCTTGCGCTTGGGGTCGGCCGGGTCGACCACCCATTCATACCAACCATCGGCCATCACCAGTGCCCGGCCTTGCGGCCACAGCGGTTGAAAGAACTTGCCGGTAGTCACCGTCTCGACCCGTGCATTGATCGGCGCTGGGCGTTTGCCGGTGGCCCAGAACGGCGCCCAGCCCCAATGACACGGGTCGATGCGCAGGCCGTCGGCGTTGTGCAGGATCAGTACACGGCTGCCCGGGGCGACGTTGTAGCGGTCGATCGGCACGTTGTCGTAGCCACTGATGACATCCTGCTCGGCGTCCAGCTCACGCAGATAATCGGCCAGGCCTTGCGACTGAACAAAGCGTCCGCACATTGCAGGTCTCCCACTTGTCGAAATTTCCTACGCCGAAATTGACCAAAGCCGTGGCGCCCGATTAACTGTATATCCGTACAGTTTAATTGCAAGGCGTGCCCCATGACTACCATCCTTGGCCCCATCGCAGCCGGCGCAGGCGCGCTGTCACGCTATCTGTTCAGCGTGCCGGCAGGCTTTCCCTCGCCTGCGGCGGACCACATGGAGCAGCCGATCTCGCTGGACGAGCTGTTCAACCTGCGCGCGCCGCATATGTACCTGGTGAGAATAGACGGCGACAGCATGCAGGACGCGGGCATCTTCGATGGCGACCTGGTGCTGGTCGATCGCTCGATCGAAGCCCAGCACGGCCATGTGGTGATCGCCGCCGTCAATGGCGAGCCATTGTGCAAGCGGCTGCACAGGGTCGGCCGGCAGGTGGTGCTGCGCTCGGACAACCCGCGCTTTGCCCCGCGGCATATCCTCGAGGGCGACGAGCTGGCGATCTGGGGCGTGGTCACCTTCAGCGTGCGCAGCCACGATCCCAAGGCTTGAGTTCAAGATCGGGCACGCCAGAGAGCATTGAATTGGGTGGTGAAACTCTGGCTCATCAACTCGCGGCGCATCTCCCAATCCGGTGCCGCTGGCACACTGGCCGCGCGCATGGTGCCCGAGCCCCAGCGCCCGTTGATGTCATCCATCACCTGCATCAGGCGATCACAAGTCGGCGATTGTCTGGGGGCGAACAGGTCATCTGAAAACTCCCCCGGTTGGCACAGGTCCATCAACAACACCTCGGCCTTACTGTAGCGAAAGCCTGGGCGAAAGATCGTGTCTACCGCCTCCAGCGCCATGCGCGTAAGCAGCCGTACGTCGTCGGTGGGGTAGGGCAGTTGCACCACTACGCCGCTGGCGTACTTGGCTTCTTCGGGGTTGAACATGCCGGTGCGGATGCTCACCCGCAGCTTGCGCGCCAGCGAGCGTTGCGCGCGCAGTTTCTGGGTGGCGCGCATGACGTAGGTCGCCACCGCCTGCCTGATCGGCTGCAACTCGCTGACCCGCTCGCCGAACATGCGGCTGCAGCAGATTTCCTGGCGCGGCGGCTCCTGCGCCTGCAGTTCCAGGCAGGGCGTGCCGGACAGCTCGCGGGCGGTTTTTTCAACTACCACGCTGAACTGCTTGCGCAGGCTCCACGGGTCGGCCTGAGCCAGGTCCCAGGCGCTGCGGATGTTCAGCGCGGTCAGGTGCGCCGCCAGGCGCGGGCCGATACCCCAGACGTCTGAGGCCTGGCACTTTTTCAGCACCCAGTCGCGCCGTACCGGGTCGCGCATGTCGTAGACTCCGCCGGTTTGCGCGGTCCAGCGCTTGGCCGCGTGATTGGCCAGCTTGGCCAGGGTCTTGGTACCGGCGATGCCGACCCCGACGGGAATGCCGGTGTGCTTGAGAACACGCTCGCGAATGTCGCGGCCCAGTTGCTCGAGATCGCCAGGCACGCCGCTGAGGTCGGCGAAGGCTTCATCGATCGAGTACACCTCGGTGGCCGGGACCATGCCTTCGATCACCGTCATTACTCGCTGGCTCATGTCGCCATACAGCGCGTAATTGGAGGAGAACGCCACCACGCCGTGACGGCGCAGCACATCCCGCACTTGAAAGTACGGCTGGCCCATCTTTACCCATTGCTTGGCCTCGGCGCTGCGGGCAATGACGCAACCGTCGTTGTTGCTCAATACCACGATCGGCGTGCGTACCAGGTCGGGGCGGAACACCCGTTCGCAGCTGGCGTAGAAGCTGTTGCAGTCGATCAGGGCGAATACGGGTGAGGTGGCGGCTGGCATGGCGGCTGGCTTTTTGCTGTATATGCATACAGTAAACAGCTGCGGTCTGGGACGGTCAAGTTGGCCGCGACCGCCGGCCCGGCGACGTTGGTAAAGTTGACTGATGGATCAACACCAATCGCCGGTTTAATTGTGTACAGGAGATTAGCTAAAGATATAGATCCGTGCGGCCGAAACAGTGTGAGTAGCAGGTCGCCACTACTGCCCAGCAGCGGCCATTTGCCCCCGCCCTACATGGATGGTCGTGACAGTGAAAATAAAAACCAAATTGATCCTTGCCTTCGTCTCGGTAGCCTTTATCCCAGTCAGCGTGGTCGGGGTTATATCGGTGCTGAATATCCGCGCCGATGCACTTGAACAGTTTGTCGATGGCAGCACGCGGGAAATCCGTCAGATAGACGGCAACATGCGTCAGTTCTTTGATGCAACTACGCAAAACGTCGATCAACTGTCCGCTGATCCTGTATACACTTCAGTAAGTACTTTAAAACAGTACACCAGTACCGACGCCGCCAGTCAGCCAATGCCGGCTGCGGCGCAGCAGGTCATCGATCAATTCGCCCGCTATGGTTCGACTCACCCGGCCGCGGCGATTCTGTCCATCGGCCTGGAAGACGGCAGTTACGCGAAATGGCCGGATGATCCCAAGCTTGCCAACTACGATCCGCGCACGCGGCCCTGGTACAAGGCGGCCATGGCCAGCCCGAACAAGACCGTGCGCACCGCTGCCTATTACTACGACAAGGACGATGTGGCGCTGGTCGGCACTGCGCGGGCATTGCTCGATGACGCCGGCAAGCCCAAGGGTGTGTTCGTCGTCAGCGTCTCGCTGAAAAACCTCACCGAGCTGATCAAGAGCATCAAGCTCGGCAACAGCGGCTACGTGATGCTGGTCGAAGACGGCACGGTGCTGGTCGACCCACGCGACGCCAGCCACAGTTTCAAGCAGCTCAAGGACCTTGGCGAGCCTTACGCGCATCTGGCAGCGACCGCGCAGGGCTCGACTGAAGTCGAGATCGATGGCGTCAACTACATGGCCAACGTATGGACTTCTCCAGGCCTGGGCTGGCGCTTTGTCGGCCTGATCGAGAAGCAGGAAGTGATGGCTGCGGCCACGCGCATGAGCTATCTCACGGCAGTCATCG
Source organism: Pseudomonas sp. NPDC088322 (assembly GCF_044740745.1). Classification (NCBI taxonomy): domain Bacteria; kingdom Pseudomonadati; phylum Pseudomonadota; class Gammaproteobacteria; order Pseudomonadales; family Pseudomonadaceae; genus Pseudomonas; species Pseudomonas sp. NPDC088322. The sequence goes on from NZ_JBIURK010000004.1 coordinate 513,291, forward strand.
TCATCTTGCTGGCGCTGGTATTTGCGGTGATCGCGGCGGCGTTCTCCAGGCTGATCGTCAAGCCCATCGGCCAGGTCAGCACCGGCTTGCAGTCGATCGCCGAAGGCGAGGGTGACCTGCGCCGAGATCTGCAGGTGCAGGGCAAGGATGAAACGGCTGAGCTGGCCGGCTGGTTCAACAAGTTCCTTGCGGCGATTCGCCAGCTGATCCAGCGCATCGGCGCTGCGTCGAGCAATCTTGAGGACGCTTCGCGGGTCAATAGCGAGGTGGCGAGCAATATGAACGAAGCCGCCGGGCGTCAGCGCGAAGCAGTCGAACTGGTGTCCACTGCATTCAACGAGATGGTCGCCACCGCCAACGAAGTTGCGCGCTCGTGCAGCAGCGCTGCCGATGCTGCCGAAAACGGCCACCGCCGTGTCGCTGAGGGCAAGCAGCAGATCGAGCAGACCACCGCCAACGTCAACCGCCTCGGCATGCGCTTGAGCGAGTCGTCTCAGGCGATGGTCGAGCTGGAGCAGGGCAGTCGCAGCATCAACCAGATCCTCGGCACCATCCGCGCCATTGCCGAGCAGACCAACCTGCTGGCGTTGAACGCTGCGATCGAAGCTGCCCGCGCCGGTGATCAGGGCCGCGGCTTTGCCGTGGTGGCCGATGAAGTGCGCGCGCTGGCCAAGCGTACCGCTGACTCCACGGGCGAAATCGACCTGCTGCTCAATACCCTCGGCAGCAAGACTGCAGAGGTCTCGGAGAAGATGGACAGCTGCCTGGATCTGTCGCGGGCCAGCGTGTCGTCGATCGAGAGTGCGCGCGACAGCTTTGAAGGGATTCAGTTGTCGGTCAATGAAATTCGCGACCAGAACCTGCAGATTTCCGCAGCGGCGGAGGAGCAGCACAGCGTTGCCGAAGAGATCAACCGGCATATTCAGCAGATCTATGACGAAGCGCAGCTGGTCGAGGGCCTGGCCAGTTCGGCGCAGGCTGACTCCGGGCGGTTGTCGCAGCTGTCGCAGGAGTTGAATGGGTTGGTTGGGCGATTCAAGTCCTGACAGCTAGGGCCGTACATTGGCTTGATGATTAGGGCAACCATTTGGGTTTCGGGGCTGCTGTGCAGCCCCTTTCGACTGGATTGCCGCCCCGCCAAGGGGTTTCACGTGGCAGGGTATCAGTGGCGATTCTGCAGCACCTCTCGAAACACGTCCGGGCGAGAGGCCGCGATATATAGCAGCGAGCGAGCCGCACCAGAAGGCGCTCGACGCCCTTGCTCCCACTCCTGAAGGGTTCGAATCGAAACACCCAGCAGTTCTGCGAATTTAAGCTGCGATAGCCCCGTCTTGTTACGCGCCTCAGCGGCTTCAGTCACTTCAACCTGATGCACTGCGCCGTAGCGGCCGGCTTTCACATCGCGGATCGACTGCAGTAATTCTTCGCCGATGTCGCGCTTGGCGTCGCGAAGCATGAGCTCTGTCTCACTCAACGGCATGGTCCAGCTCCTTCATGATCTTGCGCAGCACATGCGCAGGTATATTTTCTACAGCGCTTTTGCAGTACACGAGCAGTGTAACCAGTGCACCGTCAGCGAGTTGGGCCGTGTAGATGACTCTGACCGCGCCCCGTTTCCCTTGCCCATCCATGCTCCAGCGCACCTTGCGACACCCACCAGAACCGGCGATCACGACGCCAGCTTCTGGATCCGCAGCAAGGTACGCCATAAAAGCTCCATGCTCTTCGGCGGTCCAGTAATCCGGCCACTGCCTGGAGAAAAGCGGCGATTCGATAATGGTCAGCATACCTCATCCCTACGTCTTTGACGTAGGGATAGTGGGAGGTACAACACTGGCGAGGGAAGGTCGATGTTGTATCGAGCAGTTGCTCGGCCTTGGATCGCAGCAGGCCGGCAACCTGCGCAAGTTCCCCACCCAATCTGTAAATTTCGTAAATAAGATTTAAAGTCATTTGAGAATCGTTATATTCCACATCCCTATTGGCCCCCCAAGTACTGCTTGAGAGGCCGGAGGGTGTGGGCTCTTCGGTTTCCTGGTCGGGGTTGGCATTTGCCCATGATCAGGAGATGTGTCGATGCAATCCAGAACCTCACCCAATGGCCTGGCCCTGGCTTTTGTTGCCTTGGCTACACCAGCACTGCTGGTCGCGCCGGCTCACGCCGACGAGCAGCAAGACGCCGAGGTGCTGGACGTCCCGCTAGACAGCAATGCACTGATCATCCAGGACACTCTGGTTACCGCCGAACGTGAGGCGCGTCAGGCGCTCGGTTCGTCGATCATTACCGAAGAAGACATCAAGCGCCGCCCGCCCGCCAATGACCTGTCCGACATCATCCGCCGCGAGCCTGGGGTCAATCTGACCGGCAACAGCGCCAGCGGCGCGCGTGGCAACAACCGCCAGATCGACCTGCGTGGCATGGGCCCGGAAAACACCCTGATCCTGATCGACGGCAAGCCGTCCAATGCGCGCAACGCCGTGCGCTACGGCTGGAACGGTGACCGCGATACCCGTGGCGAGACCAACTGGGTGCCGGCCGAAGCGGTCGAGCGCATCGAGATCCTGCGTGGCCCGGCGGCGGCGCGTTACGGCTCCGGTGCCATGGGTGGGGTGGTCAACATCATCACCAAGCGCCCGACCGATGAGTTCAAGGGCAACGTCAACGTCTACACCCAGCTGCCGGAAGACAGCGCCGAGGGCATGAGCCGGCGGACCAACTTCAACCTCAGCGGTGGCCTGACCGAAAACCTTGGCTTCCGTCTGTTCGGCGGCCTGGCCAAGACCGATGCCGATGACCTCGACATCAATGCCGACGCGGCCAACAGTGCCCTCGTGGGCGGCCGCGAAGGTGTGCGCAACAAAGACATCAATGGCCTGCTGAGCTGGAAGCTCAACGACGAGCATCGCCTCGAGATGAGCAGCGGTTACAGCCGCCAAGGCAACATCTACGCCGGCGACACCATGAACAGCAACGGCGGCGGCAACGTTGATCTGATCTCCAGCCTGTACGGCAAGGAGACCAACATCATGCAGCGCAGCACCTACGACCTGACCCACCTGGGCGACTTCAGCTGGGGCACCAGCAAGACCGTGCTGGCCTACGAGTACGTGCGCAACTGGCGCCTCAACGAAGGCCTCGCCGGTGGCCCGGAAGGCGCGATCAACGACAGTGGCGCGGCTATGTCGCGGCTGCGCAACACGCGCCTGACCAGTGAGGTCAACCTGCCGTTCGCCATGGGCAGCACCGAACACGTGCTGACCCTGGGCGGCGAATACCTGTACGAGAGCCTCAACGACCAGGGCTCGTTCCGCCCGCAGAGCTTCGATCCGAGCGGCAACGGCGGCGATGCGATCAGTGGCTTTGATCGCAGCAACTCGAAGATGACTGCCAAGAGCTACGCGCTGTTCGTCGAAGACAACGTCATCATCGGCGATACCACCGTCACCCCCGGGCTGCGCCTGGATCACCACGAAGCCTTCGGTGACAACCTCAGCCCAAGCCTGAACCTGTCGCACAAGCTGACCGAGGCGCTGACCGTCAAAGGCGGCATTGCCCGTGCCTACAAAACGCCGAACCTGTACCAGTACAACTCCAACTACCTGCTGTACAGCCGCGGCAACGGGTGCAGTGTCGGCCAGACCAACTCCGGTGGCTGCTACCTGCAGGGCAACAGCGACCTCAAGCCGGAAATCAGCGTCAACAAGGAAATCGGCCTGCAGTACGACCGCGGCACCTGGCGCACCAGCGCGACGTACTTCCGTAACGACTACCAGAACAAGATCATCGGTGGCACCGACGTGATCTATGCGATCAACAGTGGTCGTCGCGTGACCCAGTGGGAAAACGCCGGCGAAGCGCGGGTCGAGGGTATCGAGGGCAACTTCTTCATCGAGCTGAGCCCGGCGCTCGACTGGAACACCAACCTGACCTGGATGCTCGACAACGACAACCGTGAAACCGGCGAGCCGCTGTCGGTGATCCCCGAGTACACGGTCAATACCACCCTCGACTGGCGCGCCACCGACAAGCTGTCGTTCCAGCTTGCCGGCACCTACTTCGGCAAGCAGAAATCGCCAAGCTACAACTACCGCACCCAGCAGGACTACGACCTGGAAGCACAGCAGGATGTGGAAGCCTACGGGCTGGTGGATATCAGCACCGGCTACAAATTCAACCAGAACTACGATGTGCGCGTGGGCGTGAACAACGTCTTCGACAAGCAGATCCTGCGCGGCGGCAACGCCAGCAGCTCCGGCGCCAACACCTATAACCAGCCTGGGCGCGCCGTGTTTGCCTCGTTGAACATTTCGTTCTGATCGATCGGCACAAGGACCTTCTGATGAGCGAAACCCCAACCTGGCTGCGCATCCTCTCGCGCAGCGGCGCAGCCCTGTTGGGTGGCTACGCCTTCAGTTACGCCAGCACCGCCTGCCTGGCGCGGATCCTGCCGCTGGCGCCGGCGGACGCGGTGATCGTCGCCACGCTGCCGGCGTTCGTCTTCTATACCCTGGCGATCCTCTGGGCCTTCGCCAGCCGTGACGCGCTGCGGGCCTGGGCGCCACTGGCGCTGGCGGTGCCGTTGGCGTTGATTGGCTTCTGGCCGCAGGCGCTGCGGTGGCTGGCATGAAAAACACCTTCACTCAATCGATGGCCTGGCTGCACACCTGGGCCGGGCTGATCTTTGGCTGGCTGCTGTTCGCAATCTTTGTCACCGGCACCCTGGCGGTGTTCGACAAAGAGCTCAACCACTGGATGCAGCCAGAAATCCCGGCAAGTACAGTGTCCCAGGCCGATGCCGCCAAGCGCGCGATCAGCTACCTGCAACAGCACCAAGCCAACGCCGGCAACTGGGGTATCAGCTTGCCGACCGAACGCTCGCCGGGCTTGAGCGTCTCCACCGGCGATCGCCGCCACGGCGTGGTGGTGCCGCTCGACCCGAACAGCGGCGAGCCGCTTGCCGTGCGTGACAGCGTCGGCGGCAACTTCTTCTTCCGCTTCCACTTCACCCTCGACCTGCCGCGCAACTGGGGCATCTTCGTGGTCGGCGCGCTGGCGCTGGTGATGCTTGCGGGGTTGATCACCGGCATCGTCATTCACAAGAAGATCTTCAAGGAGTTCTTTACCTTCCGCCCCGACAAAGGCCAGCGCTCGTGGCTGGACTTTCACAACGCCAGCGCGGTGTTGCTGCTGCCGTTTCACTTGATGATCACCTACACCGGCCTGGTGATTTTCATGATGATCTACATCCCCGCAGGCGTGGACGCCGTGTTCGAGGGCGACAGCCGGGCGTACTTCCAGGCCCAGGGCAATGCCCGTGTGGAACAACCGCGACGGCTGGCCAAGACGCCCGCCGAGCTGGTCGAACTGGCGCCGCTGCTGGCCCAGGCCGAAGCTCGTCTCGGACCAATTGGCAGCATTGGCATCCGTAACCCGAACACCGCCGCGGCGCTGATCGAAGTGCGGCCGGTGCTGGGTAACCGCATCGCGCTGACCAAAGGCAATGCAATGGTGTTCGACGGTGTCAGCGGCAAGCTGCTCAGCGACGTCCCTGAACTGCGCCCGGCGCCGCTGACTCAGCGGGTCATGGCCGGGCTGCATTTTGCGCAGTTTGGTGGCTACCCGATGCGCTGGCTGTACTTCATCTGCGGCTTGATCAGCTGCGCAATGATCGCCAGCGGGCTGGTGCTGTTCTGCGTCAAGCGTGGGCGCAAATATGCCGCTGCCGACAGCCGTGCCGATGCGGCGGCGCGACGTTGGTATCGCGTGGCTGAAGTGTGCAACGTCGGCTTTATCAGCGGCCTGATGGTCGCCTGTGTCGGCTTGCTGTGGGCCAGCCGACTGTTGCCAGCGGAGCTGGCGCAACGTGAGGCGTGGGAAGTGCGGGCGTTCTTTGGCCTGTGGCTGCTGGCGTTGCTGCATGCCGGCGTGCGCCCTGCCAAACAGGCATGGGTCGAGCAGTTGGCACTTTGCGCCGTGCTGTGCGGTGGTCTGGGTGTGCTGGGTATCTTTGCCGGCGGCGTCGACCACCTGCGCCTGGGTGTCGAGGTCACGGGCCTGGTGTTGGGTATTGGCCTGGCCTTGGCGGCATGGCGTGTGGCGTGCCCCAAACCGGTGGTGGTCAAGCCGCGCGCGGCGCGCACAATGGAGGCCAAGGCATGATCAGTCTGGTGACGGGTAGCCTGCTGTTTGCCTATGCCGGCATGCTCGGTTTGTGTCAGGGGCTGGAGCGCCATTACAAGCAGGTGTGGCAACGGTCACCGTCGCCAGCGCTGCGCCTGAGCCTGCGCGCGCTGGGCTGGCTGGGGCTGCTGTTGAGCTTGCTGCTGTGCGCGCAGGCCTGGGGCTGGGCGATGGGCGCGGTGGCCTGGTTTGGGGTGATCTCGCTGGCAGCGGTGGTGCTGGTGCTGCTGCTGCCGTACTGGCCCAGGTTCGCCGTAGCGCTGGTGGCGGCAATACCGGCGTGGGGCGTGCTGCACCTGTTCGGTTGATCAGGCCAGCACGCCGCAGTCCTGCAGCCAGTGCTCGAAGCACTCAAACGTAGCGATGGCGGCGGCCACCGTCTGCGGGTGACTGGCGGCAGGCTGGTCGAGGCGCTGCAGGAAACTGCGCCAATGCGCGCCGGTCAGCGGCCCGTACACGTCGAGAAAGCGCGCGCCGTGGTCGCCGTCGATCCCCAGGCGCTCGGCCATCGCCCGCTTGAGCACCTGACCGCCGAGGGTCGAGCCTTCGATCACATACATCACGCCGAGCACGCTGGCTTCATCGGCAGTTGCCGGCAGCGCCTCGCAGCGGGGCAGGGCGGCAACCTCTGCGCGGCTCAGGCCCAATGCCTGAAGGTCATATTCGAGCACTGTGGTCTTGGCCCGCTCGCTGCCTTGATGGTCTGTCAGTAGCGCTTGTAGCGGGGCATGGAAGCCATAGTAAGCCTGCATCAGCCGTCGATAGGCAGGCAGGTCGAAGTCATCACGGAAAAACGGCAAGCGGGCTTCCAGACGCTGGTGACAGGCTTGGGTACCTGCGCGCAGTGCGAGCAGAAGCGGACTGGGGGTGTGGGGCATTGGCGGCTCGGGTAGAAGGGTATGGCATCTAGACAGCATCCTACCGCAAGGTAGCGGTGGCAGCGTAGTATCAGCGCGCCTGAAGCCTGCGTTGGAGGACACCGGTGAAAGCTGTTCGCTTGACCTTGATCTGCCATGGACTGACCGATGCCCAGCGGCTCGGCCGTATGGCCTGCCCTGATGATGCGCTGCTGGCGCTGCCTTCTGCCGCTGAACTGATGGCTGATTACACGCAGGTATTGTCAGCGCCCGAGAGCCGCACCCTCGACACCGCCGGTGTGCTGGGCGATCAGGTGATGAGCGAGCCGGCCTTGGCCGACGCTGATCTGGGTCGCTGGCAGGGATTGACGCTGAAGCAGTTGCAGCGCGAGCAGCCGGATGCGCTGGCGCAGTGGCTGAGCGATCCCTACAGTGCCCCCCACGGCGGCGAATCCCTGGCTCAGCTGGGCGAACGAGTGGCCGCCTGGCTTGCGGCGTTCAACAGCCCAGGCTCGACCTTGGCAGTGACTCATCCTCAGGTGATCAGGGCTGTGCTTGGGCAACTGCTCGACTGCCCGCTGGCTGCTTTTCAGCGCATCGATGTCCTACCCCTGGCAAAACTGCAGCTGAGCTTCAACGGGCAGTGGCGGGTGCGTCTGCTGTGACCTGACGCAAATCCTGGCAACGCCCGGTTGCACTTGGCGGCGCATCTGCAATGATCGTCAGGCCCGTTCAGGGCACCTCAAGGACTGCACAGGAATCAGCATGATGCACGTAACCCTCCCATGCCGGGCAGCCCTGCTCGGCCTCGCGTTGCTGCCGAGCCTGGCCGTAGCGGCTGGCCCGGAGCCGGTACCGGTATATCGGCAGATCAAGGACTGGATCGTTGGCTGCGACAACGCCCGCGCCTGTACCGCCGTCGCCGCAGCGCAGGAAGATGCCAATTCGCTGTGGCTGGTGGTGCACCGCGAGGCTGGTCTGAACGGTGCGCTGAGCCTGCGCGTGGTCGGCGGCGCTTCCTGGGATTCGCCGCCGCTGCTCGACGGCCAGCCATTGACGGCGAGCTGGCACAAGCAGCGCGACGAGTATCAGACCGTCCTGCAGGTGGACGGTGAGGCCGGCGCCGCGCTCGTGCGCCAGTTGCGCAACGGCGAGCGCCTGACAGCGGCCAGCAGCGACGGCGAGTTGCAGGCATCGCTGCAGGGCATCAGTGCGGCGCTGCTGCTGATCGACTCGGTGCAGGGCCGTATCGGCCACGCCAGCGCGCTGGTGCGCCCCGGCACCGCCGCAGATGCCAGTGTGCCGCCAGCACCCACCATGGCCAAGCTGCCGCCGTTCACCGCAGCGCCCGCGCTGGACCCTGAGCAGGCTACGCAGATGCGTAGCGCGGTCATGGCCAAAGCCAAGGCCGATGGCGATGTATTTGATCAAGAGGGTGTGCGTAGCCTCGAGCTGCAGCCACTTGACAGCCAGCACGCGCTGGCCCTGATCAGTTCGGAATGCGGCGCCTACAACTGTTCGTACACGCTGTACCGGGTTGGCCGCGCAGCGCCTTACGTGATCAGCGAGCTACCGTTCGAGGCGCCGGCAAGTGAGGTGGTCGACAGCCGCTTGACCGGCTATGTCGCGTTCGATTCGAACAGCGGCGAGCTGTACGGCTTCGACAAGGGCCGCGGGATTGGCGACTGCGGTGTCAACGAGATCTGGCGCTACGACGGTGAGCGCATGCGCTTGCTCAGCCTGGCCAAGATGGACCGCTGTGCGCAGGTTTCTTCAGAGTATTGGCCGGTGCTGTGGCGTGCCGGCAAGTAACGGCAAGGGCTGCGCTGCAGCCCCGGAAGAAGGTCAGAACGCCAGCTTGTAACCGATCAGCAGCAGCATCGCCGCCAGGCATGGGCGCAGGACGTTGTCGGAGATGCGCCCGCTGAGGTGGCTGCCCAGGTAGATGCCCGGCAGCGAACCCAGCAACAGATAACCGAGCAGCGACCAGTCCATGTTGCCCATGCCGGCATGGCCAAGGCCCGCGACCAGCGTCAGCGGCACGGCGTGAGCGATCTCGGTGCCGACCAGGCGGCGGGTAACCAGGAACGGGTACAGCAGGAACAACGCTACCGTACCCAGGGCACCGGCGCCGATCGAGGTCAGGGTCACCATCACGCCGAGGATCACCCCGGTGAACACGGTCAGGCCGTTGAGGGTGCGATCGCTGAGGTGATAGTGGTCGCCGGCATGGCGGCTGGCAAAGGCCTGCAGGCGCGATTTGAACAGCAGCGCCAGCGCGGTCAGGATCAGCACCACAGCCAGGCCTTGCTTGATCACCGCATTCAGCGCCGAGGTGTCGGCATGCAGCGTGCTGAGGAACCACAGGGTTAGCGCCGCCGCAGGCACACTGCCCAGGCTGAGCCAGCCGGTGATCTTCCAGTCGATGTTCTTGTTGCGCCCGTGCACCCAGACGCCACTGGCCTTGGTAATAGCAGCATAGAGCAGGTCGGTGCCCACGGCAGTTGCAGGGTTGACGCCAAACCAGAGCAGGATCGGCGTCATCAACGACCCGCCGCCAACGCCAGTCATGCCAACGATGAAACCTACGATTAGCCCTGCAATGGTGAAACCGAAAGAACCTACATCCATACGTTACTCGACTGCCCAACTTGCCCGTGATCGGATGAGCGCAAGCATATAGGTAGTTGATATAGCCAAATAGATTTGTTGGTTATTAGGTTATAACCGGGTGCGGGAGGGTGTTGCGGGCAAGCCCCGCGCCGTAACTGGCGCGGGGCTTTGTTAGGCGGGGCTGGATCAGATACGGAAACTGCCGACCAGCTGCTTCAGACGCCCAGCCTGCTGGCTCAGCGCATCGCAGTGCTGCAGGGTCTCGTTGAGGTTCTGCACGCCTTGCTGGTTGAGGGTGTTGATCTGGGTGATATCCAGGTTGAGGCTCTCGACCACGGCGGTCTGCTCTTCGGTGGCGGTGGCCACCGACTGGTTCATACCGTCGATTTCACCGATCCGCTGCGTGACGCTGGCCAGCCGCTCACCGGCCTTGTTGGCGACCTGCACGGTCTGCTCACTCGACACCTGGCTGGCGTTCATGGTGTGCACCGCCTCACGCGAACCGACCTGCAGGCTGGTGATCATGCGGTGAATCTCTTCTGCCGACTCCTGCGTACGGTGGGCAAGGTTGCGCACCTCGTCGGCAACCACGGCAAAGCCACGGCCGGCTTCACCGGCGCGGGCAGCTTCGATGGCCGCGTTGAGCGCGAGCAGGTTGGTCTGCTGGGAAATCCCCTTGATCACATCAAGGATCTTGCCGATGTCGTCAGTGCTGGTGTTGAGGATTTCGATCTGCTCGCACGACTCACTGATTTTCAGCGACAGTGCGGTCATCGCCGTGATGGCATCGTCGACCACCTGGCGGCCGTCATGGGCCTGGTCGCTGGCGCCGCTGGCATGTTGCGAGGCGTCGGCGGCGTTGCGGGCAATTTCCTGGGTCGCGGCACCGAGCTGATTGATCGCTGCCGCGACGCTGTTGGTGCGCATGCTTTGCTCTTCCGAGCCGCTGATCGAGGCATTGGAGGCACTGACGACTTTTTCCGAGAGGTCATGGACCAGGCGGGTCGCCGAGGACACCTCGCTGATGGAAGCATGGATGCGCTCGACGAAGCGGTTGAACGAGGTCGCCAGTTCGCCGAATTCGTCCTGGTTCTGCACGGTGAGGCGGCGGGTCAGGTCGCCTTCGCCTTCGGCGATGTCGCGCATGGCGCGGCCCATGGTGGTCAGCGGGCGCATCAATACCGGGATCAGCAAACCGAGCAGACCGGCGATGGCCGCTACGGCAACCAGCATGGCAATGATTGCCGAGGTGCGGAACTGGCTCAGCGCGGCATAGGCCTTGTCCTTGTCGATGGACAGGCCGATGTACCACTTGGCCGACGGCAGGCCGTTGATCGGGGCGAACGAGATCAGCCGCTCCTGGCCATCGAGCACCACGTCCTGCATGCCCGGCTCGACGCGCAGGTTGGCGGCAGGGTAGATGTCCTTGAGGTTTTTCATCACCTGGGTCTTGTCCGGGCTGACGATCACCTGGCCGTCGCGGTCGGCCAGAAACGCATGGCCGATGCCGCCGAAGTCGACCGAGTTGATGATCTCGACCAGGGTGTCGAGCGACAGGTCACCGCCGATTACACCGAGCAGTTGGCCGTCGGCCTTGGCTTTGACCGGGGTGGCAATGGTCACCACCAGGCCGCCGACCGCGCTCTGGTAGGGCGGCGTCAGCAGGGTCTGGCCGGCGCTGACAGCGGCGCTGTACCAGGGGCGCTGACGCGGGTCGTAGGTGTCGGGCATCTTCTCGTCAGGGCGCTGGGTGAATACGCCATTGGTCTGGCCCAGGTAGGTGAAGAGGAAGTTGCGGGTGTACGAAGGCTGGCCGATCAGTCCGGCCAGGTTATTGCCAGCACCTTGCTCGGCAATGTCTTCAGCGAGGTTTTCCAGCACCAGGATGCGTCCACTCATCCAGTTTTGCACGCTGCTGGCAGTCAATGCGCCGGCCTGCTGCACCGACGATTCCAGGTTCTGGCGAATCGTACTGCGCTGCAGGTAGTCGTTGTAGAGGGTAAACAGGGCAAATGCCAGCACCACGACACCGCAGGCACTGAGGAGAATCTTGTGGCGGAACTTCAGGTTCATGTTTCGAGACCTTGAGCCATGTTGAGAGGACGCCGGGCGCTTGTGACGCGATGACGGCTTACTTGATTTCTATCGGCTCAAGCCGGACAAAACTGATAGGCCAGTGCGGCTTTATTTAGTGCACGGCGACGGACGGTGAGCGTCGGCTGGTTTGCCCATGCTGCAGTGCCTTGCGGCTAACGCTCAGTCAGCAGCTCGACCAGCATTCGCGCGCCCTGCGCCAGCGGCTGCTGTTTGCTCCAATAAGCATGCACGGGCAGCTCCAGGGCGTTCTGGGTATTGCCGAAATCCAGCTGCAGCAAGCGCCCGGCGGCGACCAGTGGGGTGACTCGAGAGGCCGGGAAGTCACCCCAGCCCAAGCCTGCCTCGACCAGCTGCAGGGCCAGATCGAGGCTGTTGCTGCGCCAGTGTGCGGCGCCGATCAGCGTGCGTGGATCAGCCAGCGGCAGCTCGCTGCTGCAGACCAGAATCTGGCGCACATTGACCAGGTCTTCGAGGTAGCGGATGCGCTTGCCGTTCAGGGCCGGATGATGCGGTGCCAGGGTTGCCAGTAGCGACTCCTTGCCGATGTTGTGAAAGCTGCGACGCGAGTCGACCTTGAGCTCGGCAAACGCCAGGCACAGGCTCACCCGTGCACTGTCGAGCAAGTGCAGGGCCTCATCCTGCGGCGCGCTGATCAGCTCGACGTCGAGCAGCGGGTAGCGTGCGCTCAAGGTCGCAATGGCTTGCAGCAGGGGTTGGTGGTCGATGTCCGGCACCACCGCAATGGCCAGGCTGCTTTCCAGCCCTCTGGACAGCTCCAGCGCATGCACCTGCAAGCGGCCCAGCTGGTCGCCGATCAGCCGTGCATGAGGCTCGAGTGCCAGTGCTTGCGGGGTAGGGCGGGCCTCACGCGGGCCTCGCTGAAACAGCGGGTAGCCAAGCTCGGCTTCGAGATTGCCGATTGCCATGCTCACCGCCGATGGCACCCGGCGCAAGGCGCGGGCGGCGGCCGAGAACGAGCCGTGGTCGAGGACGGCGAGAAACAGCTGGATCGTGTCGCTGGAAAAATTCATGGTCGGTCAGGCTCCTGTCAGCAAAGCTGATAGCAGCTGACTTTTCCTGTCAAGTCTACTGAAGCATCCTGCGCGCCTTCGGTGAACGCAAGACGTGAGGTAACGCTGTGCAAGGTGTCAAACGCAAACTGGTCTACGTGACTTTCTATGAGCTGATCGGCCTGTGCATGTCGACACTTGGGCTGGCTTATCTGTCCGACACCCAGGCGTCACATACCGGGCCGCTGGCGGTGATGATCACCACCATCGCGATGCTCTGGAACCTGATCTACAACAGCCTGTTCGAGTACTGGGAGGCGCGCCAGAGCAAGCGCGGGCGCAGCGTGGCGCGGCGGCTAGCGCATGCCATCGGTTTTCAGCTGACCCTGGTGATATACCTGATCCCGCTGATTGCCTGGTGGCTGGACATGACCTTGCTCGAAGCACTGGTGGTGGATCTCGCGTTCATTATCTTGGTGCCGTGCTACACCTTTGCCTACAACTGGGCATTCGATCGCCTGTTCGGCCTGCCCACCTCGGCCATGGCTACTGCTTGAGCAGCAGGCCATCCTCGATCTGCCCCGACAGGTAATACACCCCGGACATCGCCCCACTCTGGCGGTTGTCCATCAGCTCGCGCCACTCCTGGTTGAGGGCAACGTTGAGGATCACCCGCAGTTGCTCGACCATCTGCGGTTGCTCTTGGTCGTGGCTGATCATCGCGATGCCGGTAGCGGCTACCGAGATCAACGCCCCGGCGGCCTTGCCCACCGCCGCTGCCACCGCACTGGCAATACCGCGTGGGGCGAGCGTGGCGCTGAGCTTTTCACTGGCGCGAGTGGCCACCGACGACAGGCCGAGCTGGGTCTGGCTGGCGAGTTTGGCTGCCTGTTGATTGAGGTGCTGGCGCAGCGCTAGCCAGGCTGGTTGCTGCGCCAGGGGTTTGGCTCTGAGCAGTTGATAGAGGCTGGCATCCCGCGCAGCGGGTGGGCCCAGTGCGATTGCCTTGACCCGCGTGAGGCGTTGGCTGAGCTGGTCGGGCGGGGCGTTGTAGCGCTGGATGATGGCCGTCAGTTGCTGGGCAAACAGTTGCAGGTACAGCTCGCTGGCGCGGTCACGGATGGCTTCGGGGTTGATCTCCCGTGCCACCGGCTCGAGTACGCGCTGGTGATACTGCTCCTGCAGATACAACGCCAGGCGCTTCTCGGGTGGCTCGGCACCGTTGCCGCTGTTCATCTTGTACCAGGCGACTTTTAGGGTCAGCCACTGCTGCGTCCAGTAGCCGGTGAACCACGGGATGAAGTCGCTTTCGGTGCGTTTCTGCACCTCGTCCTTCCATACTCGCATCGAGCGCCGCGCATAGTCGTTGGCCGAGCCGGTGGCAGCCAGCGAGGCGTTGATCAGTTCGCGATCGACCTGCTGCCAGGCGGCGACACTCAGAGCGACCGGGGGCGGCGCAGTGGGCCGCTTGCCGGCACAGCCGCCTACCGCCAGCACCAGGCAGAGCAAGAGCAAGCCACCACGCGCATTCATGCCGGCGCCTCCTTGTGAAGAGGCTGAGGGGATCAGCTGATTATAGGTAGGCAGCGGCCCCGCGGCAGTTTTTGCTAAAGGCTGTGGTCCTGGCCGAGATCGAGCTTGGCTTCGAGCCGGTCCAGATGCTCGTGCATCAAGGTCAGCGCCGCGCTGCTGTCGCCACTTTCGACGGCATCGATGATCGCGGCGTGTTCTTCCCAGGCGCAGTGGTCGCAGCAGGGTGACTCATAGCGGGCGATGATCAACGAAGTCATCGGCACCAGGCCATTGAGGAAGCGCGCCAAGGGTGCGTTGGCGGCCATCTGCGCAAGCTTCAGGTGGAACTCGCCGCCGAGGCGGATCGCCGTGCAGCGCTCGCCCTGTTCATGGTGCTGGCGCTCGCGCTCGACCAGTTGCCGTAGTTGCCGGATCTGATTGGGGCGGGCCCGTTGGGTCGCCAGGGTGATCAGGGTGGTTTCGGCCAGGCGGCGGGCGCTGAGCACTTGCCGCGCCTGTTGCGGGTCGGGTGCGGCCAGGTGCGCGGTATGGCTTGGACGCTGCACCACCACTTGCTGATCGGACAAGCGCCCAAGCACCCGCCGGATCACCGTGCGGCTGACGCCAAAGGCGTCGCCCAGGGCCTGTTCCGGCAGTGCACTGCCAGGTGGCAGGCGCTGTTCGAGGATGGCGTCGAACAAGCGTGGGTAGATCTGCTCGGCAGAGAGGCGGGTCTCGCCGGCGCCGAGCAGGGCAGGCAGGGGCTGGGCGGCGTGGGCGCAAGCGGTCATGGTCGCTCTCCTGGAGTCATGGGCCGGGGTGTTCGTCCGGGATATTCAGTTCGATACCCATGCGCAGGCCTTCCTGGAGGATGTGCCGACGCATCTGGGCACTGGCCTGGGCGCTGTTCTTGTCACGGATGGCACGCACCACGGCTTCGTTCTCACGCAGGCGCGCAGCCAGGTGCTCGGGCGAATTGCGCAGCATGTCGGCGCTTTGCTTGAGGGCATTGCCGGTCTGTTGCACCACGCTCTGGAAAATCGGGTTGGTGGTCAGGGCAAACAGCTCCTGATGGAAGGCGATGTAGGCGTTGACGCCAGCTTCGCTGTCGCTGGCGTCTAGCGCCTCGCGCATGTCCATCAGGGTCAGGCGCAGTTGGCCTATGTCCTGGCTGTTAGCCGACTGCGCGACCAGGCCGACGATAAACGGCTCAAGGGTGTAACGCAGTTCGAGCACGTCGGCCAGGCTGGCAGCGCCGACGGCGTCGCCGACCGGCTCCTGCGCTGCGGCGGCGTCAGCGTCCAGGACCAGCACCCCTTTGCCCGGTAGCGAGCGCACCAGGCCGAGGGTTTCGAGGACGGTTACCGCTTCGCGCAGGCTCGGCCGGCTGATGCCCATCTGTTCGGCCAGCTCGCGCTGGCCGGGCAGCATTTCACCGCTGCGCCACTGGCCGCGGGCCAGCGCCTGGCGCAGTTTTTCCACTACTGATGTGACCACGGTCGATGAACTGATCATGGGTCGTTTCCTGATAAAAGTTGCATAACGCTCCTGAAACAGGCCGGCATCGCTGCCGGCCTGTATCAATCAGAACTCCTGTTGATGGGCAATGGGTTGTTTGCGCGGCTGGTGGGCAAAGCCCGGTTTGCCGCTGAGCACGTTGTTGGCGCGCTCCAGGTCGATGTCTTTTTCCCAGCGGGCGATGGCCACGGTGGCGACGCAGTTGCCGATCAGGTTGGTCAGGGCGCGACCGATACCCATGAACCAGTCCACTGCCAGCACCAGCACCAGGCCAACCACCGGGATCGCCGGCACTGCGGTCAGCGTGGCTGCGAGGATCACCAGTGCCGAGCCGGGGATGCCGTGGGCGCCTTTGGAGGTGACCAGCGATACCAGCAAGATGGTCATCAGGTCAGTCATGGCCAGCGGCGTGCCGGTGGCATTGGCGATGAACACGATGGCCAACGTCAGGTAGATCGAGAAACCGTCGAGGTTGAACGAGTAGCCGGTAGGGATCACCAGGCCAACCGTCGAGCTGCCGATACCGAGGTGCTCGAGCTTGCGCATGATCTGCGGCAGTACAGCGTCGGACGAAGCGGTGCCCATGACGATGGTCAGCTCTTCACGCAGGTACTTGATCAGTGGCAGCAGGCGCAGGCCCGACAGGCGCATCACGGTGCCGAGCACGACCAGCACGAAGCCGGCGCAGGTCAGGTAGAACAGCGCGACCAGGCCGCCCAGGTGGTGCAGCGACTCCAGGCCATATTTGCTGGTAGTGAAAGCGATCGCGCCGAACACGCCAATCGGTGCCAGGCGCACGATCATGCCCATGATGCGGAAGATCACGTGGCTGAGTTCGTTGATCAGGCGCGAAATGCCTGACGCGGCTTCACCAACCAGGTTCAGGGCACTGCCGAACAGCACCGAGAACAGCAGCACCTGCAGGATGTTGTTGTCGGCGAAGGCGCCGATGACCGAGGTCGGGATCAGGCCCATGAGGAAGGTGGCGGTGCTGTGCACCTGCTGGCCGCGGTCGGCGAGGCCATTGGCGTCGGCAACAGACAGTTGATCCAGATGGATGTTGGCGCCGCTACCGATGCCGGTACTGAAGGCGAACACCAGGCCGATGACCAGGGCAATAGTTGTCAGTACCTCGAAGTAGATCACCGACTTGAGGCCGATGCGCCCGACCTTTTTCAGGTCGCCGGCACCGGAAATGCCACTGACCACCACGCAGAACACGATCAGGCCGATGAGCATCTTGATCAGCTTGATAAAGCCGTCGCCGAGGGGTTTCAACTGGAGGGAGACCTCAGGGAAGCTGAGGCCGCAAACGATACCAAGGACCAGCCCTAGCACCACCTGAAGGAAAATCGAACGCGAGCACCACTTAAGCATGGGAGGAGTCTCAGATCGGTGTCCTTGCTTCGATGGAGCAGCGGGCCAAAGAGCGCAGGACTTAATTATTGTGGTCTTACCGGTTTGTTCAGTGCCCGATCATAAAACCGCGAAATTTCCTACATTGCAAGTGAATTTGGCCTGACCGGTCTGACCAGTTGCGAGCTATTGCATCTGGCCGCTCTGGCGCGGGAAATTACCTGTGCAAGCGCTCGAGCCAGAGCAATTTGCTGTGCAGGGTGCGGCAGATGCCGCTTGAACCCAAACGGCGCTAGCCAGTGCGCTGATGCTTTGGCCTCATTTCCATTCTCGGCATGGACACGTAGAATCCGCCGCTTTTGCTTGAGCGGCCGCCTGATCTGTATGGATGAAGCGGTTCAAGCGCTGGGCCAGGATGGCATATGGACGATAACTACCGCGCGGCCGTGGACGCGGCCGCGATTTTTTCCGAAGCCGACCTGAGCGGGCGTATCACCTACGTCAACCAGCAGTTTTGCAGCATCTCCGGCTACAGCCGGGAGGAACTGCTCGGCGCCAACCACCGGATCCTCAATTCGGGCCTGCACGAGCCTGAGTTCTTCCTCGACATGTGGCGCGCGCTGGTGGCCGGGCAGGTCTGGAAAGGCGAGATCTGCAACCGTGCCAAGGACGGTTCGTTGTATTGGGTCGACAGCACCATGGTGCCGTTGATTGATCCGGCGTCGGGTAAGGTTCGCAAGTACGTTTCGATCCGCTTCGACGTGACCGAAAAGCGCCAACTGCTGCACACCCTGCAGTGGCGGGTCGGACACGATGTGTTGACCGGGCTGCCCAATCGCGCCTACCTGTCCGATCTGCTCAATCAGGCCCTGGCTTTTTCTCGCAGAGAGGACATTCCGTTGGCCGTGTGCATGCTTGATCTGGACCGGTTCAAGGCGGTCAACGACGGCTACGGGCATGCCGCGGGTGACCGGTTGCTGGTGGAAGTGGCGAGCCGTCTGCAAAAGATCTTGCGCGCAGGGGACTCGGTGGCGCGTCTGTCAGGGGATGAGTTTGTGCTGATCCTGCGCCATGTAAAGGACAGTGACCAGCTGCATGCAGGCCTGCAGCGCATCCTCGATGCCCTGGCGGCGCCTTATCCGTTACGCGAGCAGACCGTGATCGTCAGTGCGAGCATCGGCGTTACCCTGTTTCCGCAGGATGACGAGGATGCCGACACTCTGGTGCGCCATGCCGATCAGGCCATGTATGTCGCCAAGCAGCGCGGGCGCAACCGTTATCACCTGTTCGACGTGACGCAGGAGCTTGAACTCAAGGCCACTCACCAGACCGTGGCGCGGGTTCGCCAGGCCCTGCATGACGGTGAGCTGTGCCTGCATTACCAGCCCAAGGTGAATATGCGCAGCGGGGAAGTGCTGGGCTTTGAAGGGCTGCTGCGCTGGCAGCACTCGCTCAACGGAATGGTGATGCCTGGAGATTTTCTGCCATTGGTCGAGCAGACCGACCTGATCGTCGAACTGGGCGAATGGGTGATCGAGCAGGCCTTGAGGCAATTGCAAAGCTGGCACACGCAAGGTCATCAATGGTCGGTCAGCGTCAACATCGCTGCGCGTCATTTGCAGCGCGCTGATTTTGCCGAGCGTCTGGAGCAATTGCTGGCGCGCCATGCCTCGGTCGATCCGGCGCTGCTGGACCTGGAGATCGTCGAGTCGGTCGCCATCGAGAATATCCAGCACGTTAGCCAATGCCTGGCGGCTTGTCAGGGCCTTGGGGTGCGTTTCTCGCTGGACGACTTCGGTACCGGCTATTCCTCGCTCAGCTACCTGAAGCGATTGCAGGCGCAGACGATCAAGATCGACAAGTCGTTCGTGCGGGACATTTTGCATGATCAGGATGACCTGGCTCTGACCCGGGCGGTGATCGGCCTGGCTCGGGCCTTTGGCCGCGAGGTCATCGCCGAGGGTCTTGAGACTCACGAGCACGGCCTGGTATTGATGGCGCTGGGCTGTGATCTGGCTCAGGGGTATGCGATTGCGCGGCCCATGCCGGCGGCGGATGTGCTGGTGTGGGCGCACGGCTACGTGCAGCCAGAGCAGTGGCCTGGTGGAGTGCTCAAGCGCATCTGACGAGCTGGGCTCAAAAAAAACGGCACATGAGTGCCGTTTTTTACGCTGTAGCAGCCTTGGCCACCGTTGGCGTTGACCTTATTTATGCAGCTCTTGCGCCGCATACAAGGTGTTTTCCAGCAGGCAGGCGCGAGTCATCGGCCCAACGCCGCCTGGTACCGGCGTAATCCAGCCGGCACGGGGCAGGGCGGTCTCGTAGACCACATCGCCGACCAGCTTGCCGTCTTCCTGGCGGTTGATGCCGACGTCGATGACGATTGCGCCCGGCTTGATCCATTCACCCTTGACCAGGCCCGGCTTGCCCGCCGCAACCACGACCAGATCGGCACGGCCGACGTGTTCGGCCAGATCCTTGGTGAAGCGGTGAGTGACGGTCACGGTGCAGCCAGCCAGCAGCAGCTCCATGGCCATCGGCCGGCCAACGATATTCGAGGCGCCGACGACCACAGCGTCCATCCCGTACAGGTCCTGGCCGGTGCTTTCCAGCAGGGCCATGATGCCTTTCGGGGTGCATGGGCGCAGTAGCGGGATGCGCTGGGCGAGGCGGCCGACGTTATACGGATGGAAACCGTCGACGTCCTTGTCCGGGCGAATCCGCTCGAGCAGCAGCGAAGCGTCGAGGTGCGCTGGCAACGGCAGCTGCAGGAGGATGCCGTCGACTGCGGCGTCCTCATTGAGCTGGTCGATCAGGTCGGTCAGCGCTTGCTGGGAGGTTTCGCTGGGCAGGTCGAACGCCTGGGAGATAAAGCCGACCTCTTCGCAGTCCTTGCGCTTGTGCGATACATAGACTTGGGAGGCGGGATCGGTGCCGACCAGGATCACTGCCAGGCCTGGCGTGCGCAGGCCTTGCTGGCGGCGCTCCACGACCTGTTGAGCGATCTGCTGGCGCAGGTTGGCGGCGATCGCCTTGCCATCGATAAGGTGTGCAGTCATAGACGCGTGATTAACCATCGAGAAAGAAACAGATAGAATGGCGCATTCTCGCACGACACGGCCCGAGGGCAAAGGCGGGTGGTCGGGCAAATCCTCTAACTCCTTCAATAATTTCGATTTTTTAGAGAAAGGTGTTGACGCTTTTACAGCTCGTCTATAACATTCGGCGCACTTGTCGGGCACAGCCTATCACTGGTTGGCGAAGTCGGGCAGAATGGGTGGTTCGCAGCGTTGCTGCCAGCCCCTGTGAGGTTAGGCAGATTGCTTATGTGCCCGTAGCTCAGCTGGATAGAGCATCCGCCTTCTAAGCGGATGGTCGCAGGTTCGAGTCCTGCCGGGTGCGCCATTAGGCAGCTTAGGCACGCAAGTGATGCAGTAACGTAATGCCGCTATATGGTGGGCGTAGCTCAGTTGGTAGAGCGCCGGATTGTGATTCCGGTTGTCGTGGGTTCGATTCCCATCGTCCACCCCATATTTTTCGAAGGCGCCTTGATTGAACGATCTGGCGCCTTTGATTTAAGTGTTGCATGCGGATGTGGTGGAATTGGTAGACACACTGGATTTAGGTTCCAGCGGCGCAAGCTGTAAGAGTTCGAGTCTCTTCATCCGCACCATGCTTCAAGGTTTCAACGCAGTACCGCACTATGGTGGGCGTAGCTCAGTTGGTAGAGCGCCGGATTGTGATTCCGGTTGTCGTGGGTTCGATTCCCATCGTCCACCCCATATTTATATTAAAGGCGCCTCGATCGAATGATCAGGCGCCTTTTTTTTGCCTTCTTTTCGAGGTGGTCCGTCATTTGGCTGGCGCCGCCTTCGCATGATGCAGGCTGTCGGGGGTGGCTTGCGCGAATAACCTGCTGATTCTATTGGTTTTTTATTCTTGTTGGTCGGTTTCTTGCTAGGTGGGAGGCCTGCCGCTGGTCTACTGGCGCGCCACTCTCGTGCATACAAGGATCAACCATGAAAGTCTGCCATACCAATCGAGACAACTTTTATCGTTTGCTGGGTGCAGTATTCCAGTCGCTTGAAAAGCGCCCATTGGTGGCGGAGCTGGGTGTGCTCCGCGGGGAAAACGCATTGAAGATGTATGCGGCCATGGAGCCGGAACGTATGGTCCTGATTGACAGCTGGAGCGCTGCGGCCAACGATGCCTACAGCCCATTCGACGAGCTGCCGGAGTGGGTCGCACCGGTTGATGCCTACGAGTACTACTATGGCGGCTCTATGCACGACCCGGCGACCTGGGATGCGCTCTATGACGAGTGCGCAGCGAAGTTCGTCGACAAGCCGGAAGTGAGCATGATCCGCGCCGATACCATCAGTGCCATCGACAAGGTCCGCCAACAAACCGGCATTCATCAGTTTGACCTGGTGTATGTCGATGCCAATCATCAGTACGAATACGTCCTGCGCGATATGATGCGCTATCAGGAGTTTCTCGGTGAAGATGGCATCATGATGCTCAATGATTGCTGCCACAGCGTCATGGGCACCAAGCAGAATCTGGGTGTTCTCGAGGCGTTGGGCAGTTTCATGAAGCGCACCGACTTCATCCCTGTCGCAGTCACCAATACGGATTGGTCGGACGTGATTCTTGTGCGCCGCAATTCCAAGCTGGTGCAATTGTTCGATGTGGCGCTGACCAACTCCGACGTGCCCTATGTAGAGATCCCACATCAGCTGATTACAGCGGCACGTGTAGTCTACGGCGCGCAGCGTCATAACATCAGTTTCGTCTGATCGCGACCATTATTGCCGCAAAGGTCTTGGGCGGCCCCTGCTGATTGGGGCTAGCCCGCAGGTGCACCTCGTCGGGCCACTCGTGCTCGGCGTCTGTAGCCTCTGGACGCGCTTTGGCACGCTGCGCTGGTGACAATTCAGTAAAAGCTGATAGATTTCAGCTGGTTGAATTGCGGCCAGCTGCCGCCAGAGGAAATACCCGATGATAGCCAAAGAAGCTCGCCAGGCGCTGGCACTGCAACGCTTTGCCGAGGCCAATCCGCAGATGCTCGAAGAGATCCGCGAATTGAGCCCGCGCGAGCAGGCTCAGCAGATCCAGTGGGCCTTTGATGATGCAGCGCAGGAGCAGGGCATCGAGCCCTGGGAACTGACCCTGCAATTGGTCGCTCAGAGCCCTGAGGAACTGCACGCCATGCGTCTTGAGGTGCACCGTGAGGTGGCCGAGGCGTTGGGCATGGAGTGGGATGAGTACTGCGCGTTCAACGAGATCGACCCCGAGCACGGCTGATTGCCGCCGTGTTTGTTTGACAAGGTTTTTCAGTCAGGGGCTGCGGCTGCCTGCGTGCAGCCCTTTATAGATGAGGCCTGGCGCATTTTGCGCAGGGTTTTCCATGAAATCGATCGGCGAGATTTCCCGTCGTCTTGAGTGGGGTGACTTCTGGTGCGTGAGTCACTAGAATGCTTGCCCTTG
This sequence comes from Pseudomonas sp. NPDC088322, assembly GCF_044740745.1. Lineage (NCBI taxonomy): Bacteria > Pseudomonadati > Pseudomonadota > Gammaproteobacteria > Pseudomonadales > Pseudomonadaceae > Pseudomonas > Pseudomonas sp. NPDC088322. The sequence goes on from NZ_JBIURK010000004.1 coordinate 535,925, forward strand.
ATTCTGGAGTCGGGCTTTCGCCGGCTAACGTCTGTGCAACGAGGAATATCCATGCAAGTTTCGGTTGAAAACACTTCCGCTCTCGAGCGCCGCATGACCATCGCCGTCCCGGCCGAGCGCGTCGAGACCGAAGTCAACAAGCGTCTGCAGCAGACTGCCCGTCGCGCCAAGGTTGCGGGCTTCCGCCCTGGCAAGGTGCCAATGAGCGTGATCCGCCAGCGTTACGAAGAAGCTGCCCGTCAGGAAGCCTTCGGTGACCTGGTTCAGTCGTCCTTCTACGAGGCTGTGGTTGAGCAGAAGCTGAACCCGGCTGGCGCCCCGGCCGTTGAGCCAAAGTCCTTCGAAAAAGGCAAGGACCTGGAATTCGTTGCCATCTTCGAAGTGTTCCCAGAGTTCACCGTTGCCGGCTTCGACTCGATCAACGTCGAGCGTCTGAGCGCCGAAGTGGCTGATGCTGACCTGGACAACATGCTGGAAGTCCTGCGCAAGCAGAACACCCGCTTTGAAACTGTCGAGCGCGCTGCGCAGATCGACGACCAGGTCAACATCGACTTCGTCGGCAAGGTTGACGGTGAAGAGTTCGCCGGTGGCTCGGCCAAGGGCACCCAGCTGGTACTGGGCTCCGGCCGCATGATCCCAGGCTTCGAAGATGGCCTGGTAGGCGCCAAAGCTGGCGAAGAGCGCGTTGTCAACGTGACCTTCCCAGAGGACTACCAGAACCTCGACCTGGCTGGCAAAGCTGCTGAGTTCACCATCACCGTGAACAGCGTTTCGGCTCCCCAGCTGCCTGAGCTGAACGAAGAGTTCTTCGCCCAGTTCGGCATCAAGGAAACCACTCTGGAAGGCTTCCGCACCGAAGTTCGCAAGAACATGGAGCGTGAGCTGCGCCAGGCGATCAAGACCAAGGTAAAAAACCAGGTCATGGACGGTCTGCTGGCCGCCAACCCGATCGAAGTGCCAAAAGCGCTGCTGGAAAACGAAGTCAACCGTCTGCGCGTACAGGCTGTTCAGCAGTTCGGTGGCAACATCAAGCCTGAGCAACTGCCGGCCGAGCTGTTCGAAGAACAAGCCAAGCGCCGCGTCGTGCTGGGTCTGATCGTGGCTGAAGTGGTCAAGCAGTTCGACCTCAAGCCTGACGAAGGCAAGGTTCGCGAGATGATCGAAGAAATGGCTTCCGCTTACCAGGAGCCAGAGCAGGTCATCAGCTGGTACTACAAAAACGACCAGCAGCTGAACGAAGTGCGTTCGGTTGTGCTGGAAGAGCAAGTTGTAGATACTGTCCTGCAGAAAGCGACTGTGACCGACAAATCGGTCTCGTACGAAGAAGCAGTAAAACCAGCACAGGCTCCTGCCGAAGCTGAGTAATCTGCAACTCTCGTAGGAAACCACCACAAGCCAGCCTTCGCGCTGGCTTGTGCGTATTCAAGCCATGACTATTTGGGAGTGAGTGCAGGACATGTCCCGCAATTCTTATATTCAGCAGAGCTCTGACATCCAGGCCGCAGGCGGTCTGGTCCCGATGGTTGTCGAGCAGTCCGCCCGCGGCGAACGCGCCTATGACATCTACTCGCGCCTCTTGAAAGAGCGGGTGATCTTCCTGGTAGGTCCTGTAGAAGACTACATGGCCAACCTGGTAGTGGCACAGATGTTGTTCCTCGAAGCGGAAAACCCGGACAAGGATATCCATCTCTACATCAACTCACCGGGCGGTTCGGTGACTGCGGGCATGTCGATCTACGACACCATGCAGTTCATCAAGCCGGATGTCTCCACCATCTGCATCGGCCAAGCCTGCAGCATGGGTGCCTTCCTGTTGACCGCGGGTGCCAAGGGCAAGCGTCACTGCCTGCCGAACTCGCGCGTCATGATCCACCAGCCGCTTGGCGGCTTCCAGGGTCAGGCCACCGACATCCAGATCCACGCCCAGGAAATCCTCAGCATCAAGGCCCGTCTCAACGAGCTGCTGGCCTACCACACTGGCCAGGATCTGGAGACGATCCAGCGTGATACTGAGCGTGACAACTTCATGAGCGCGCAGCGCGCGGCCGAGTACGGCCTGGTCGACTCGGTATACGACAAGCGGCAACTGGCGTCCTGATCCTCAGGGCCAGAGCAGGCAGGCGTCAAAAGCGCCTGCCTGCGGACTTGAAAAAGCCCGCAATTGCCTTCATCTTGTGTTGCAAGCCTACCGGATTGGATCGATCGAATGACTGACACCCGTAACGGCGAGGACAGCGGCAAATTGCTTTATTGCTCCTTCTGCGGCAAAAGCCAGCACGAAGTGCGCAAATTGATTGCTGGGCCCTCGGTATTTATCTGCGACGAGTGCGTCGACCTGTGCAACGACATCATCCGAGAGGAGGTGCAGGAAGCCCAGGCCGAAAGCAATGCGCACAAATTGCCTTCGCCGAAAGAAATCAGCGGCATCCTTGACCAGTACGTGATTGGTCAGGAGCGCGCGAAGAAGGTGCTCGCGGTAGCGGTGTACAACCACTACAAGCGCCTGAATCAGCGTGACAAGAAGGGCGACGAAGTCGAACTCGGCAAGAGCAACATTCTCCTGATCGGGCCGACTGGCTCGGGCAAGACGCTGCTCGCCGAAACCCTGGCACGCCTTTTGAACGTACCGTTTACCATTGCCGACGCCACCACCCTGACCGAAGCCGGTTATGTTGGTGAGGACGTCGAGAACATCATTCAGAAGCTGCTGCAAAAGTGCGACTACGACGTGGAGAAGGCCCAGATGGGCATTGTCTACATCGACGAAATCGACAAGATTTCGCGCAAGTCGGACAACCCGTCGATCACCCGTGACGTTTCGGGTGAGGGCGTGCAGCAAGCGCTGTTGAAGTTGATTGAAGGCACCGTGGCTTCCGTGCCGCCGCAAGGTGGTCGCAAGCACCCGCAACAGGAATTCCTGCAGGTTGATACCCGCAATATCCTGTTCATTTGCGGTGGCGCATTCTCTGGCCTCGAGAAGGTCATCCAGGGCCGTTCCACCAAAGGTGGCATCGGTTTTGGTGCAGAAGTGCGCAGCAAGGAAGAAGGCAAGAAGGTTGGTGAATCCCTGCGTGAAGTCGAGCCTGACGATCTGGTCAAGTTCGGTCTGATCCCTGAGTTCGTTGGCCGTCTGCCGGTGTTGGCTACCCTCGACGAGCTCGACGAAGCTGCGCTGATGCAGATTCTCACCGAGCCGAAGAACGCTCTCACCAAGCAGTACGCCAAGCTGTTCGAGATGGAAAGCGTGGACCTCGAGTTCCGCAGCGACGCTCTCAAGGCCGTCGCGCGCAAGGCCCTGGAGCGCAAGACCGGCGCCCGTGGCCTGCGTTCGATTCTCGAAGGCGTGTTGCTCGACACCATGTACGAGATTCCTTCGCAGAAGGAAGTCAGCAAGGTGGTGATCGACGAGAGCGTCATCGAAGGTACCTCGCAGCCGTTGCTCATTTACGAGAACAACGAGCCGCAGGCCAAAGCCGCACCGGACGCCTGATCCAGGCAGCCGTTGTGAAAAATGAAAGGGGCCTTCGGGCCCCTTTCTGCTTTTCCCGCTTAAGTGCTTGTAATTTGAAGGACCTACCCCCACATTAGGTCCAAGCACTATTTCCACCGGATTCGGCCATAAGGCCGCTGTAGAGGCGAAATCATGAAGACAACCCTCGACTTGCCTCTTTTGCCATTGCGCGATGTCGTCGTTTACCCGCACATGGTTATCCCGCTGTTTGTGGGGCGCGAAAAATCCATCGAAGCCCTCGAGGCGGCGATGACGGGCGAAAAGCAGATCCTGCTGCTTGCCCAGAAAAACCCTGCCGATGATGATCCAGGTGAAGACGCCCTGTACCGCGTCGGCACCATCGCCACTGTCCTGCAGCTGCTGAAACTGCCCGATGGCACCGTCAAGGTCCTGGTCGAGGGTGAGCAGCGCGGCGCTGTCGAGCGTTTCAACGAGGTTGATGGGCATGTCCGTGCCGACGTCAGCCTGATCGATGAAACCGACGCCCCAGAGCGTGAGTCGGAAGTGTTCGTGCGCAGCTTGCTGTCGCAGTTCGAGCAGTATGTGCAGTTGGGCAAGAAAGTCCCGGCTGAAGTACTGTCCTCGCTCAACAGCATCGAAGAGCCGGGTCGCCTGGTCGATACCATGGCCGCGCATATGGCGCTGAAGATCGAGCAGAAGCAAGAGATCCTCGAGATTGTCGACCTGCAGGCGCGGGTCGAGCACGTGCTGGCCTTGCTGGATGGCGAGATCGACCTGCTGCAGGTTGAAAAACGCATCCGCGGCCGGGTCAAGAAGCAGATGGAGCGCAGCCAGCGCGAGTACTACCTGAATGAGCAGATGAAGGCCATTCAGAAGGAGCTTGGTGATGGCGATGAAGGCCACAACGAAGTCGAAGAGCTGAAAAAGCGCATCGATGCCGCTGGCCTGCCCAAAGATGCCCTGACCAAGGCTCAGGCTGAGCTGAACAAACTCAAGCAGATGTCGCCTATGTCGGCTGAAGCTACCGTGGTGCGGACCTACCTCGACTGGCTGGTGCAGGTGCCATGGAAAGCCCAGAGCAAGGTCCGCCTGGACCTGGCCAAGGCTGAAGAAATTCTCGACGCCGACCACTATGGCCTGGACGAGGTCAAGGAGCGCATCCTTGAGTATCTCGCCGTACAGAAGCGGGTGAAAAAGATCCGTGGTCCTGTGCTGTGCCTGGTTGGCCCGCCTGGCGTCGGCAAGACCTCGCTGGCCGAGTCGATCGCCACTGCTACCAATCGCAAGTTCGTCCGGATGGCCCTTGGCGGCGTGCGTGACGAGGCCGAGATTCGTGGTCACCGGCGTACCTACATCGGCTCCATGCCGGGCCGCCTGATCCAGAAAATGACCAAGGTTGGCGTACGTAACCCGCTGTTCCTGCTTGACGAGATCGACAAGATGGGCAGCGACATGCGCGGCGATCCGGCCTCGGCACTGCTGGAAGTACTCGATCCCGAGCAGAACCACAATTTCAACGACCATTACCTGGAGGTCGATTACGACCTGTCCGACGTAATGTTCCTGTGCACCTCGAACTCGATGAACATCCCGCCGGCGCTGCTCGACCGAATGGAAGTCATCCGTCTGCCGGGTTACACCGAAGACGAGAAGATCAACATCGCGGTCAAGTACCTGGTGCCCAAGCAGGTCAAGGCCAACGGCCTGAAGAAGGACGAGCTGGACATCGATGTCTCGGCGATCCGCGACATCATCCGCTTCTATACCCGCGAAGCCGGTGTTCGTGGCCTCGAACGTCAGATTGCGAAGATCTGCCGCAAGGTGGTCAAGGAGCACAGCGGGCAGAAATCGGTGAAGGTCAAGGTCACCAGCGAGCAGCTCGAGCATCACCTGGGCGTACGCAAGTTCCGTTACGGCCTGGCTGAGCAGCAGGATCAGATCGGTCAAGTGACCGGCCTGGCATGGACCCAGGTGGGCGGGGAATTGCTCACCATCGAGGCGGTAGTGATCCCTGGCAAGGGCCAGTTGATCAAGACCGGTTCGCTCGGTGACGTCATGGTCGAGTCGATCACGGCGGCGCAAACCGTGGTTCGCAGCCGTGCCCGTAGTCTGGGGATCGCCGCTGACTTCCACGAGAAGCGCGACGTTCACATCCACATGCCTGAAGGCGCGACGCCGAAGGATGGCCCGAGCGCAGGCGTTGGCATGTGCACCGCATTGGTCTCGGCACTGACCCAGATCCCGGTACGCGCCGACGTGGCCATGACCGGCGAGATCACCTTGCGTGGTCAGGTTCTGGCCATCGGCGGGCTCAAGGAAAAGCTCCTTGCAGCGCACCGGGGTGGGATCAAGACGGTGATCATTCCCGAAGAGAACGTTCGTGACCTGAAAGAGATTCCGGACAACATCAAGCAGGATCTTCAGATCAAACCGGTCAAATGGATTGACGAAGTCCTCCAAATTGCGCTGCAATACGCCCCCGAGCCCTTGCCAGATGTGGCTCCGGAGATCGTCGCGAAGGATGACAAGCGCGACAGCGATGCCAAGGAAAGAATCAGCACGCACTAATACGTCTCACGCTGGGGGGCTTTCCTTGACAGTTTTTTCGGGCCCTTGCTATAAAGCGGCACGCTCGTGTCAACAGGCCACCCAGCGCTCGTTTTGCACGCACTAATTTTTACACGCACTAATTACATACTTAGAAACATACTTAAATTAGAGATATAAGGGGACTTAGAGTGAACAAGTCGGAACTGATTGACGCTATCGCCACATCTGCTGATATTTCGAAAGCCACCGCCGGTAAGGCTCTGGATGCAGTGATCGACTCCGTACAGGGCGCTCTGCAAAAAGGCGACGACGTGGTTCTGGTAGGTTTCGGTACTTTCACGGTCAAAGACCGTGCCGAGCGCACTGGCCGTAACCCGCAAACCGGTGCTGCGATCAAGATCGCCGCCGCCAAGGTTCCTGGCTTCAAGCCTGGCAAAGGCCTGAAAGACGCTGTCAACTAAGTCGTCTGTTCAGCCGGCCGCGGCGCTACCGTGGCCAATCGCGTGACGGCGGGACGCAAACGTTCCCGCCGTCACGCTCGCTTCGAGAAGGCGCATCTTCGGATGCGCCTTTCTTCTATCAGGACTCTACCCACGCTCCGCGGTTGACGACGCAGTGGTACAACCGTTTCTGGGGGACGCATGCTGCAGAATATCAGGGACAATTCACAGGGTTGGATTGCCAAGACCATCATCGGCCTTATCGTCGTGCTGATGGCATTGACGGGCTTCGAGGCGATTTTTCAGGCCGCCAGCCATAGCCAGGACGCCGCCAAGGTAAACGGTGAAACCATCAGCCAGAACGAGCTGAGCCAGGCTGTCGATATGCAGCGCCGCCAGCTGATGCAACAGCTGGGCAAGGACTTCGATCCTGCTCTGCTGGACGAAAAGATGCTGCGTGAAGCAGCGCTCAAAGGCTTGATCGATCGCAAATTGCTGTTGGAAGGTGCCAAGGACGCGAAATTTGCATTCTCCGAGGCGGCGCTGGATCAAGTGATCCTGCAAACGCCTGAGTTCCAGGTTGATGGCAAGTTCGATGCAAACCGCTTCGACCAGGTCATTCGCCAGATGGGCTACGGGCGCCTGCAGTTCCGCGAGATGCTCGCCGAAGAAATGCTCATCGGCCAGCTGCGCACCGGGCTTGCCGGCAGCAGCTTTGTCACCGACAAACAGGTCGAGGCGTTTGCGCGTCTGGAAAAACAGACCCGCGACTTCGCCTCGTTGACCTTCAAGGCCAACCCGGCGGCGGTCAAGGTCAGTGATGAAGAGGTCAAGGCGCACTACGACCAGCACGCCAAGGAGTTCATGACGCCGGATCAGGTCGTCATCGACTACATCGAGCTGAAGAAGTCGGCGTTCTTCGACCAGGTCAAGGTCGATCCGGCCGAGCTGCAAGCGCTGTACGAGAAAGAGATCGCCAACCTGGCCGAGCAACGCCATGCCGCGCACATCCTCATCGATGTCAACGACAAGGTCAGCGATGCCCAGGCCAAGGCCAAGATCGAAGAGATCCAGCAGCGTCTGGCCAAAGGTGAAGACTTCGCCGCCCTGGCCAAGGAGTTCTCGCAGGACGCCGGTTCCGCTGCCAGCGGTGGTGATCTTGGCTTCGCCGGCCCTGGTGCTTACGACGCCGAGTTTGAAGATGCCCTGTACAAGCTGAACAAGGACCAGGTGTCGCAGCCGGTTCGCAGCGAGTTTGGTTATCACCTGATCAAGCTGCTGGGTGTCGAGGCGCCGCAAGTGCCGACCTTCGCCAGCCTGAAAGACAAGCTGACCCGCGAGCTGAAAACCCAGCAGGTCGAGCAGCGCTTCGTTGAAGTGACCAAGCAACTGGAAGACTCCGCCTTCGAAGCCTCCGACCTGGCCCAGCCGGCTCAGGACCTGGGTTTGAAAGTGCAGACTTCGGCGCCGTTCGGGCGTGAAGGTGGCGACGGCATTACAGCTAACCGCCAGGTCGTCCAGGCCGCGTTCAGCGAGGAAGTGATCGACGAAGGCGCCAACAGCAGCGCCATCGAGCTGGATCCAGAGACCGTGCTGGTGCTGCGTGTCAAAGAACACCGCAAGCCCGAGCAACTGCCACTGGAAGCAGTCGCGCAACGGATCAGTGAGCACCTGGCCAAAGAGAAGGCGACTGCCGAACTCAAAGCCAAGGCTGACAAACTGATTGCCGGTCTGCGTGACGGTTCGATCGCCGCCGGTGCTGGCCATGACGGTCAGACCTGGAAAGTCCAGGAAGCGGTCAGCCGCGGCCAGGAAGGTATCGATCCAGTCGAGCTGCAGGCAGTGTTCCGCCTGGCCAAGCCTGCCGGCAAGGACAACCCTGAATACGCCAGTGCCGTGCTCGCCGATGGCAGCCTGGTGGTGGTCCAACTGCGCGGCGTCAACGAAGGCGCTGCGGCCACCGACGAAGAGAAGCAGCAGATCCGCCGCTACCTCGCTTCGCGTGCCGGTCAGCAGGACTTCGCGGCCTACCGCAAGCAGTTGGCAGCTAATGCCGAGATCACTCGCTACTGAGTTGATCTGCCCAAAACCAGACAGGCCGCTTATGCGGCCTGTCTGGTTTCTGCAGCCTGCAAATGCGCGGTAATCAGCGCCGCTTGCCCTCGTAGATGTCCAGCGTGTCGCGGGCGATTTCCCGGCCCAGGGCGATCAGCTCCGGTGCCTTGTAGAACTCGAAGAACTGGCACACCCGCTTGGGCACGTTGATCAGTACATCTGGCGGGTAGCCGGCAATCTTGTACTGCGCCAGCGACGTCTGCATGACCTCGAAGCTCTGGTTGATCAGGTCGAGCAGGGACGCCGGGCCGACGTTGTCGATGATGAACGAGCCCGCTGCTGAGCGCGGTGCGCCGCCGCTCTCGGGCGCCGCAGCGGGTTGCTGGCCTTCGGGGTTGGCCGCTTCACCCAGCCACGGATTGCTTGCGATCAGGTTCTCGGCAAGCACTGCCTGGTCGATGCGGCTGAGCTGCTCTGCCGGCTTGCGGCGGAACGGCAGGCGCGAACCCACCGAGCTCATCAGCGCGTCGAAGCGCTTCTTGAACGCGGCGGGGCGCTCGATCACCGGCAACTGGTACTGGTTCTGGTTGGTGGCGTTGAGGTTGACCGCGATGATCAGGTCACAGTGGCTGGAAACCACCGGCACGATCGGCAGCGGGTTGAGAATGCCGCCGTCGACCAGCATGCGGTTGCCCTGCACGACGGGGGTGAACAGGCTTGGTATTGCCGCCGAGGCGCGCATGGCCTGGTGCAGGCAGCCTTCCTGAAACCAGATTTCCTGCTGATTGGTGAGGTCGGTGGCCACCGCCGTATAGGGAATGCGCAGCTGTTCGATGTTGATTTCACCGACAATCTTGCGTATCTGGCCAAACACCTTGTCACCGCGAATAGCGCCGAGACGAAAGCTCACATCGACCAGCCGCAGTACATCCAGGTAATCCAGGCTCTCGATCCAGTGGCGATAGTCATCGAGCTTGCCTGCCGCATAGATACCGCCGACCACCGCGCCCATCGAGCAGCCGGCAATGCAGGATATCTCGTAGCCGCGGCGCTCGATTTCTTCGATCACCCCGATGTGCGCATAGCCTCGTGCACCGCCCGAACCCAGCACCAATGCAACGCGTTTACTCATGTCATTCCCTCGTGGCTGTGCAACCATCCCCGAACAATGCACCCATTGCGCCCTCGGCTTCAATGCAAGCCTTGCTGGACTACGCTGATGAGGGCACTTTTCGCTTGGCCGAGCGTCGAACGGCCACTCCCTTGTGCACTTTGAGGTATTACTGATGAAAGCATGGATCTGCCTGCCATTGATGGTTGTGGCGCTCGCTGGCTGCGCCGGCAAGACGGCCTATCGTGATAGCTGCGCAACCCAGCTGGACGCCGCCTGGAAGGAGCTCGACCTGGCCAAGGCCGAAGGGTTTGCGGGCACCGTCAGTTATTCCAAGGCATTGTCGCTGTTGACCGGGGCCAAGACCCAGCAGCAGTTCGAAGGCTTCGAAGGCTGTGCGAAAAAATCCGAGAAGGCCCGCTTCTACATTCGTGAGTCCCGCGCCGGGCGTTGAACAAGGAGCGTTGTATGTCTGCCATGCTTGATCACGTGGTTGCCCAGGTGCTGACCCTGCAGGTGCGCTTGCTCGCCTGCCGCGAGCGGCTGGCGGCTGATGTCGACAGTGAAGCCCTGCACGACCTGCGCACCACCACGCGGCGCCTGCGCAGTTTGCTGCGGCCGCTGCGGGGCTTGCCTGCAGTCGATCAGTTGGAAGATGCCGCGCGGGCACTGGGCGCCCTGACCACGCCGCTGCGTGACCGTGAGGTGCTCGCTGCCGAGTTGCGCGAGCGTGGTCAACAGGACGCTGCCGAGCGGCGCCTGCGGGGCAGGGCGCAGACCTTTGCCACTGTGGCCGCGAGTCCCGAGTTGACGCGCATGCTGGCGATCATCGACGCGTTTCCGGCGTTTCTGCGGGCAGCGGATCGCGAAGGCCTGGTCAAAGGCCTGCAAAAACGCGTCGACAAACGCCTCGGCAAACAGTGGCACAAACTACAGCAGGGGTTACTCGACCCAGCCCACGATCGGCACCGTTTGCGCCTGCTGATCAAGCGGGTGCGCTATGGCGATGAGGCCTACCCACAGCTTGATCATGCCGGCGACAAGTTGCAGCGCCTGCTCAAGCGCGCACAAGGCGATCTGGGCGATTGGCACGACCGTCTGCAGTGGTTGGTGCAGGTACCGCTCGACGCAGCGCTACGGCCCTGCCAGGCGGCCTGGCAGGCTGAGCTTGAGGCCGCTGAGCGGCAAGGCGACCTGACCTTGAAGCGCCTGCACAAGGCAGTGTCACGCCGCTAGGCGCTGGATTGACCGATATGAAGCCTGCATCGGCGAGCGCAGCTGGTTAAGATCGGCTGCAGCTGGGGCGCCTGGCCGCCCCGATTCGATAGCCAAGCCTGCGAGATCGCCATGACCTTCACCCAATTGCTGGCCGCGGTACAACAATCACCAGAAGCCGTCACGGTGCCTGCCACCTGGGCGCAGGGGCGTGCAGTTTTCGGCGGGCTGATGGCTGCCATGGTCTATGAGCGCATGCGCCTGCAACTTGTCGACGAGCGTCCGGTGCGCTCGCTGGCCATCACCTTCGTTGCTCCCGCCGCGGCAGATATCCCGATCAGCTTCGACGTAGAGGTGCTGCGCGAGGGTAAAGCCGTCAGCACCCTGCTTGGGCGTGCTGTGCAGCAAGGCCAGGTAGTGACGATCGTGCAGGGCAGCTTTGGCGCGGGCCGCTCCTCGCTGATAGATGTTCCTGCGCAGCCCCCGGTCGAGATGAAGGCGCTCGCCGAAGCAGCGCCGGAACTGCCTTATATCAAAGGTGTGACGCCAGAGTTCATGCGCAATGTGGCCTTACGCTGGACGCTCGGCGGGCTGCCCTTCAGTGGCAACACTTCACGGCAAATGGGCGGCTGGGTGCGTCTGCGGGATGTGCCTGAGGAAGCCGCGACCGAAGCGCATCTGCTGGCCTTGGTCGACGCCTGGCCGCCGAGCCTGCTGCCGCACCTGAAACAGCCTGCGGCGGGCAGCACCCTGACCTGGACCATCGAATTCATTCAGCCCCGGCCGCAACTGAGCACCCATGACTGGTGCCGGTATTGCGTGGACACGGAATACGCCAAGGATGGCTACGGCCATGCCCGCGCGGCGTTGTGGACGGCTGACGGCGAGCTGCTTGCCCTCAGCCGCCAAACCGTCACCGTATTTGCCTAGCGACGATAGCCGTGGCGTTGCAGGCCCAGACCCGCGATCAAGGCGATCAGGCCTACCGCAATCTGGCTCAGGTCCATACTGAACACGCCGGACAGGACCAGCAATGCTCCAAGAACGCCCAACGCTACGGCTAGCAGCAACAGTGCCAGCTCGGCCGGTTGGCGGTGGGCGTGGTGGGCGCCACGCCATTGGCTGGGGTGAAGGTTGAACAGGCGCTTGCTCATGGGCATTTCCTCACAGTCATGCCCAAAGCTTAGTGCTGCGCGATCATTGCGGCCAATCGAAGCTGGCTATGGTGACTATAGCTTGAGCTGACCGATCGCCTTGTTCAGCTCACCGGCGAGGGTTGCCAGCTCGCTGCTGGTGGTCGCCGAGCCGACGGTCTGCTGCACGGTCTGCTCGGTGACATCGCGGATGCTTACCACCGCGCGGTTCATTTCTTCGGCCACCTGGCTTTGCTGTTCGGCAGCCACGGCAATCTGGGTGTTGCTCTCGCGCATCTGCGCAACCGCGCTGGTGATCTCCGCCAGCGACTCACCGGCCTCGCGGGCTTGCTTGACGCAGTCATCGGCCTTGTATGAACTCTCTTGCATGAACTCCACCGCATCGCGGGTGCCGGACTGCAGGGCGCAGACCATGTCGGTGATTTCGTCGGTGGAGCTCTGTACCCGCTTGGCCAGGTTGCGCACCTCGTCGGCGACCACGGCAAAACCACGGCCCAGATCGCCCGCCCGCGCCGCTTCGATGGCGGCGTTCAGGGCAAGCAGATTGGTTTGCTCGGCAATACTATGAATCACCCCAACTACGCCGTTGATCTTCTGGCTGTCTTCCGCCAGCTGACGGATCATTTCGGCGGTCTGCTGCACGCCGCTGGACAGCCCGGAAATTGAATCCTGCACGCGACCGACAACTGCCTGCCCGCTGCCGGCAAGGTTGTCCGCAGTTTGCGACAAATCACGGGTGGCACCGGCATGTTGGGCGATGTGGTGCACAGTCGCGGTCATTTCGTTGATGGCGGTAGCGGCCTGGTCAGTCTCGCTTTGCTGGCCGAGCATGCCGTGGCGTACATCGCTCATGCTCGCTGCCAGGCGCGCGGCGCCGGAGTCGAGTTGCGCTGCAGTGCGCGCTACGGTGCTGACTACCCGGTGATAGGTCGACTGCATGGCGTTGAACGCGCCGGCCATTTGCCCGACCTCATCGCCGCAGGCCAGCGGCACACGCGCCGACAGGTCGCCGGTCTTCTCGACGTGGAGCATGACGTCCTTGAGCGTGTTGAGCTGGCTGAGCAGAAAGCGGATCAGCAGCTGCGACGCACCGAGCATGGCCAGCATCAGTACCATCACGCACACCGCGTAATTGGCGAAGCGATCAATAAACACCTGGCGCAGGCTTGGCGAGTGCGCCAGCAGCGCCAGTTGCTGTTGGCCATGGCTCACGACCTGAGCGCCGCGCAGCGGGTTGTCACCCAATAGCGAGCGATTGGCCAGCTCGACCCAGCCCTGGGCGTTGTTCAGCGCGGGCAGTGGTTGGCCGGCGAAACTTGGCGTTTGCCCGGCTTGCCAGCTGATCAGGTTGGCCATTTCAGGCAGCGCTTGCCCGGCCGGCCAGGCCGCAAGCAGACGAGCCTGCGCCTGGGCGGTTGCTCGCGCACCTTCGGCCCGGGCCTGCTGCTCGAGCTGCACGGCGTACAGCACCAGCAGCAGGGTGGTGACAAAGGCCACTGCGTTGACGGCCCAGAATTTGTACTTCAAGGAAATATTGCTAAGCCAGGCACCCATCGTATAGGTCTTCTCTGAGTTGAGCGGAAACAGTATTGGCAAGGTGCCATCATTGTTTCCGATTGCTTCAGAGTGAGTCTTGATGTGTGTCAACGAATCCCGGTCGACTTATGCCTCTGCCGGCGCCAGGGCGAAGAACTGGCGCGCGCACTCGGTGGTGTGCCTTGCCGTGTATTCCAGGCTCTCGCCGCGGTGCAAGGCGACCTCACGCAGCACCTCGGGCAAGAACGCAGGCTCGTTGCGGCCGCTTTTCGGTTTCGGCCGCAAGCTGCGCGGCAGCAGGTACGGTGCATCGCTCTCGAGCATCAGGCGACCCACGGGGATGCTGCTGACCAAGGGATGCAGGTGCGTGCCACGGCGCTCGTCACAGATCCAGCCAGTGATGCCGATGTGCAGGTCCAGATCGAGATAGGCGAACAGCGCCGCGCGCTCGCCGGTGAAGCAATGCACCACGGCGGCTGGTAACTGGTCACGGTAGTCCTTCAGGATCGCCAGCAGGCGCTCGCTGGCATCGCGCTCATGCAAAAACACCGGCAGCTGGGTTTCTACTGCCAGGGCCAGATGTGCGTGCAGGGCTTTCTCCTGCTCAGGCCGCGGCGAGAAATCGCGATTGAAGTCCAGACCGCACTCGCCGACTGCCTTTACCCGAGACTGAGCGAGCAGGTGGCGCAGTTGCCGCTCGCTGTCGACACCCCAGCTCTTGGCGTCGTGAGGGTGCACGCCAGCGGTGGTGAACAGTCGATGCCCCGGTTCATCCAGTTGCTGGCACAGCTCCAGCGCCTGTTCGCTGCCTTCCAGGCTGGTACCGGTCACGACCATTTGCACGACGCCTGCCTGCTGCGCGCGCTCGACGATGTCAGCCTCTTTGCCGTGAAAGCTGTTGTTGGTCAGGTTGACGCCGATATCGATCAGTTGCATGGTGCTACCTCGTGCTGCGGGGCGGCCAGCATAGCAAATCCCCCGAACATCGCGAAAAAGCCAAGAACTTCAATGGATTGCCAAGGTCTTTCAGTCTCTGCTGGCGCCGCCGCAGAGGCCTCTTCCCACACCATGGACATGTTTGCCGATGCAGCGATTCCTGCTGATTGTTTCGCTGATGTTCAGCCTGCTCACGGCGGCCGCCGCGCATGCGGCAGTGTCCGGGCCGGCGCAGGCCAGCTCAACCAGCAAGCAGCCGCGCGATCTGGCGCAGGTGCGCAGCAGCAAGGTACTGCGGGTGCTGGTCAACCAGAGCCGCAACAGCTCCGGGGAAATCAAGGGCGAGCCGGTCGGCATCGAATACCATCGGCTGCGCGCGCTGGAGCATTTTCTCAATGGCCGCGAACGCCAGGGTGATCTGATTCAAGTCAAATTGATCCCGCGGGCCAAGGAGCAACTGCTCGGCGCCTTGCAGCGCGGGGAGGGTGACCTGGCAGCGCCGGGCGAGCTGCTCGACCCGGCCCAGGTCAGTGGCGTCGGGGTGAGTGCGCCAGTGCTGGACAAGGTGCCGCTGCTGCTGGTTGGACGCAAGGGCGAGCGCAGCTTCAGTCGGGTCGAGCAGTTGTCCGGGCGCACCATCGCCCTGACCACCGCCAGCGGTGCGGGCGCTGCGATCCAGGCTATCAATCAGCAGCTGGCATTGCGCAAGCGCGCACCGATCAAGATCGAATGGGTAGACCCAACGCTGGCGGTCGAGGATGTGCTGGAGATGGTCCAGGCCGGCATCTATCACCTGACCGTGGTGGAGCGGCCGATCGCGCTGCGCTGGGCGCGGGTGATGCCGCGGCTGCGCGTCGACAGCAAGGTACAGATCGGCCAACCGCAGGCTGTGCGCTGGTACGTCGGTAAAGGCGCTGATCAGTTGCTGGCAACTGTCGACCGCTTTCTGGCCGGCTACCGCGCCCCGGAAAACCAGGACGCCGCATTCGAGCGTATCTACCGGCGCCAGTACCGCGTGCACAATCCGCTGGCCCGCCAGGAGCGCCAGCGCTTGCAGGCGGTGCGTGGGGTGTTGCAGAAGCACGGCGAGGCGCAGCAGATCGACTGGCTCAATCTGGCCGCGCTGGCGTTCAAGGAATCGACCCTCAATCCCGCCGCGCGCGGCGTCGGCGGCGCCCATGGGCTGATGCAGATCACGCCGTCGGCGGCGCAGCGGGTAGGGGTGAGCAACACGGCGAACGTGGATGGCAATGTCCAGGCCAGCGCGCGATATCTGGCGTTGATCCGTCGCAAGTTTTTCGCCAGCCCCCAGCTCAACGAGCGCGAGCGCATGGCGTTTGTGCTGGCGGCGTACAACCTCGGCCCGGAGCGGGTCCAGGCGATGCGTGCCGAAGCGCGCAGGCGCGGGCTCAATGGTAATCAGTGGTTCTTCCAGACCGAGCGCATCGCCATGGAGCAGGTCGGCATGGGCCCGGTCAATTTCGTCAACAGCGTCAACAAGTACTTCCTCGCCTTCAATCGCGAGCGCGCCAGCCTCGAGCGCGTCGCCAGGCGTTGAGCAATCTGGCTGTCACAAGGACTACACGTACAGCTTGTAAGTTGTCGCGTGTAGCTCTAGCATAACCCTTGCGCCGATTTAAACAGCTACTTGCGGGGCGCAGGAGGCAGCCCCATGCCAGGGCACTCTGAAATACCGCTAAAACGCTGGTTCGGTGACGCCTCCCACCGCAGCCCAGCGGGATTCGCGAGGCGGAGAATTACTCCATGAGTTGTCCACGTACCAGTGTCTGTCTGACCCCTCTGCCTGCCGGCCAGGTATCGCGCACCCCGCGCATTCTACTCAGCGGTCAGCACCAACCTACCTTGTTGCGCCACCTTGACGGCTTTTCGCGGCGCAAGGGCCAGGCTCGCGCGTTTCTGATCCAGTTCGCTGAAACCTGTGCCTTGCTCAAGCAGTACGGAAGTGATCGTTTTGATCTGGCAGTAATTCAGTCGCCTACGGCGGAGGAGGCCGGCGAGGTGATCGGTCACCTGACGCGGATTGCTCGGCAGGGGTTGATTACCCGGCGTTGAGCGAGTGGGGCTGCAGAACAGCCCCCAAATCGTCATCCCACCTCATATTCGATACTGGCAATGAACCACACCGCTTCGCCGGTCGGCGTTTGCACGATCACCTCGTCTCCTTCCGACTTCTTCAACAGCGCCCGCGCCATCGGTGAGTCGATGGAGATGTAGTCGTTACGTCCGTAAATTTCGTCGTAGCCGACCACTCTGAAGCGTTTGACCTCGCCGGCCTCGTTGTCAATTTCTACCCAGGCACCGAAGAACACTTTGCCCTCTTGTTCGGGGGCATAGTCGACAACGCGGATATCCTCCAGACGCTTGCGCAGGTAGCGGATTCTGCGGTCGATTTCGCGCAGCAGCTTCTTGTTGTACTGGTAATCGGCGTTTTCACTGCGATCGCCAAGCGATGCCGCCCAGGCGACCTTTTGCGTGATTTCCGGGCGATAGGTTTGCCACAGATGATCCAGCTCTGCTTTCAGCGCAGTATGGCCTGCGCGGGTGATGATGTTGGTTGGCAATGCTGACTCCAAGCACGGTCGAGCTGACTGCTTGCACAAGGCAAGGCTAGCGTTGCCAGGCGTGCAAACGTCGAATTCAATACAGAATTGGGCAGACGCCCAACAGTCACGGAGCCGAGGCTAGCACGCAAGGCTGGCCTCGGTCACACCGGGTGTCGAGCGCTTCTCGTCAGCCCTCGCGCAGCACTGTCAGCGGGCTCGCATTCAGCGCCCGGCGAGTACCAAACACCCCAGCACCGCCAACTAGCAGGGCGCCAATCAACGGCAGCAACAGCAGCCATGGATGTGGGCCCCACTGCAGATCGAAGGCGTAGCGATACAGCGCCCAGCTGATCAACTCGCAGCCCACTGCCGCGAGCACACCGCTGGCGGCGCCGAGCAGGCCGAACTCGATCCGTCGCGCCCGCACCAGCAATGGCCGACCGGCGCCCAGTGCACGCAGCAATGCGCCTTGGCGGATGCGCTCATCAAGGGTGGCCTGCAGCCCGGCGAACAGCACTGCCAGGCCTGCTGCGAGCACGAACAGCAGCACGTATTCGACCGCCAGGGTGACCTGGGCGAGGATACTGCGCAGCTGTTCGAGCAGGGCGTCTACCTGGAGGATGCTGGCTGCCGGGAACGCACGTGATAGCGCCACCACTTCCTGATCATGCCCTGGGGCCAGATAGAAGCTGGTCAGGTAGGTGGTAGGCAGGCCTTGCAGGGTGCCCGGCTGGAAGATCATGTAGAAGTTTGGCTGGAAGCTGTCCCAGTGCACGCTGCGCAGGCTGCTGACGCGGGCCTGGCGTTGCTGGCCGGCAATGTCGAAGTTGAGCAGGTCGCCGAGTTTGAGGTGCAGGCTGGCAGCCAGTTCGGTTTCCACCGATACCCCGGGGATGCCGTCACTCGCTGGGGCTGCCTGCCACCACTCACCGCTGACCAGCGCATTACCCTGCGGCAGATCGGCCGCCCAGGTCAGGCTCAGGTCGCGCTGCACAGCGCGTTCGCCGGTGGACTCCTTGCTCACCAGCTGGCGCACCGGCTCATCGTTGATATGGGTCAGCCGGCCGGGGATGACCGGGTACAACGGCGCGGAGATGGCGTTTGCTTCACGCAGACGCTGGGCGAACGGCTCGCGGTCATCCGGCAGGATATTCAGGGCGAAATGATTCGGCGCATCCTTTGGCAGCTGCGCTTGCCAGTTGTCCAGCAACTCGGCCCGCAGCAGCGCGACCAGGCCCATCGCCAGCAAGATCAGGCCGAACGCCAGCGCCTGGCCGGCAGCGGCCAACGGGTGACGCAGCAACTGGCCAAGGCCCAGTCGCCAGGTCAGCGGCGCACCGGCCAGCAAGCGGCGCAGACTGCGCAGGCCGAGCAAGAGCAGGCCGCCGAGGAGCAGGGCGGCAATCAGGCCGCCACCGAGCAGGGCAAAGGTCAGCAACAGGTCCAGGCTCAGCCGCCACATGATCAGGCCAAGGGCGAACAGCGCTGTGCCATACACCAGCCAACTGCTGGCTGGCACGGGCAGCAGGTCACGGCGCAATACTCGCAGCGGTGGCACTCGGCCCAGCGCGGCCAGCGGCGGCAAGGCGAAGCCGGCCAGTGCCACCAGCCCGGTGGCGATACCGGCCAACGCTGGAGTGAGGCCACCCGGCGGGATGGTGCTCGGCATCAGCCCATCCAGCAGGCGGAACAAGCCCAGCTGTGCCAGCCAGCCAATAACCGCCCCGGCCAATGCCGCCACCAGGCCCAGGGCTGCCAGTTGCACACAGTACAGGCCCAAGGCCTGGCGCCTGGACAAGCCCAGGCAGCGCAGCAGGGCGCTGGCGTCGAGGCGGCGTGCGGCATAACGGCTGGCCGACAGCGCCACGGCTACCCCAGCGAGCAACACCGCGACCAGGCTGGCCATGTTCAGATACCGCTCGGCCTTGCCCAGTGCGCCGCCGATCTGGCGATTGCCATCGCGGGTGTCGCGCAGGCTCTGGTTGGCCGCCAGGGTTGGCTCCACGGTCTGGCGATAGCGGCTCAGCGTCTCGGCCTCGCCACGCCACAGGTCGCGGTAGGTCACTCGGCTGCCAGGCTGGATCACGCCAGTGGCCTGCAGGTCGTCGAAGTTGATCAGCACCCGCGGCGTCAGGCTGTAGAAGTTGTTGGCGCGGTCGGGCTCGTAGGTCAGTACCCGGCTGATGCGCAAGCTCTTCATGCCGACGTCGATGCTGTCACCCATGGCCAGGCCCAAGGCTACCAGCAGGCGCGGTTCGACCCAGGCCTCGCCAGGCGCCGGGCCGCCGCCTGGGCGTTCTTCGGCAAACGGCGCGGCGGCGCTGCGCAGTTCGCCGCGCAGTGGGTAGGCGGCATCAGCGGCTTTGATGCTCGACAGCTGGATACCGGCGTCGGTGCCGACCACGCTGGTGAACTCCACGACCCGCGCATGGCGCAAGCCCAGCTCTGTGCCGGCACTGATCTGCGGATCGCTTGCCGCCGAGCTGCCTTGCAAGACCAGGTCGGCGCCGAGGAATTCGCTGGCGCGCAGTTGCATGGCGCCGTTGAGGCGGGCGCCGAAGTAGCCGATGGCGGTGCTTGCCGCCACTGCCACCAGCAGGGCGAAGAACAGCACACGCACTTCACTGGCGCGAACATCGCGCAGCAGCTGGCGCAGGGCCAGGCTGCACAGGCGCAGCAACGACAATCGTCTCATCACGGCTCCAGGGGCGCGACCAGACGGCCAGCGTCCAGGCGGATCAGGCGGCGGCAACGTTTGGCCAGACGCTCGTCATGGGTGACCAGCACCAGGGTGGTGCCGCGCTCCTTGTTCAGTTCGAACAGCAGGTCGCTGATGCGTTCGCCGGTGTGGCTGTCGAGATTGCCGGTTGGCTCGTCGGCGAACAGCACCGCCGGCTGCGCGGCGAACGCGCGGGCAATCGCCACCCGTTGCTGTTCGCCGCCGGAAAGCTGGCGCGGGGTGTGGGTCAGGCGCTGGCCCAGGCCGACCCGCTCGAGCAGGCTGCGTGCCACCTCGCGGGCATCACGACGGCCATCGAGCTCCAGCGGCAGCATGACGTTCTCCAGCGCGTTGAGGCTGTCGAGCAACTGGAACGACTGGAACACAAAGCCGACGTGCTCGGCCCGTACTCGCGCGCGCTGGTCTTCATCCAGCGGGCCGAGATCCTGCCCGGCCAGGATTACGTTGCCTGCGCTGGGCCGGTCGAGGCCGGCGAGCAAGCCGAGCAGGGTGGATTTGCCCGAACCGGACGCACCGACGATGGCCAGGCTGTCGCCTTTGGCCAGATCCAGGTCCAACGCGTGCAGGATGGTCAGGTCGCCTTCCGTGCTGGGGACCACTTTGCTAAGGTTCTGCGCAACGAGAATGCTTTGATCCATGGAGAATCCAATGCGAGCGTGGTGGTTGAGTGCGGGTCTGGCCTTGTGTTGCCTGGCTCAGAGCGCGACGGCGGGGACACTGCTGGTTGTCGGCGATAGTATCAGTGCCGGTTTTGGCCTGGATACCCGCCAGGGTTGGGTTTCCCTGTTGCAGCAGCGGCTCGAGGCCCAGGGCAACGACGCCAAAGTGGTCAATGCGTCGATCAGTGGCGATACCAGCGCAGGCGGCCAGGCGCGGCTACCAGCGCTGCTCGCAGCGCACAAGCCAGAGCTGGTGATCATCGAGTTGGGCGGCAACGATGGCCTGCGTGGGCAGCCCCCAGCGCAATTGAAACAAAATCTTGCGTCGATGATCGAGCGTTCCCAGGCCAGCGGGGCCAAGGTGGTGCTGTTGGGCATGCGCTTGCCGCCCAATTACGGCCTGCGCTACACCACGGCCTTTGCCCAGGTGTTCGAAGAGTTGGGTGCTGATAAAAAGGTGCCGTTGGTGCCGTTCTTTCTTGAAGGCGTGGGCGGGGTACCCGAGCTGATGCAGGCAGATGGCATTCATCCGGCGCAGGCCGCGCAGGAGCGTCTGCTGGAAAATGCCTGGCCGGTGATAAAACCCTTGCTGTGACGCTTTAAACGGGGGCCGCTTTCGGATAATGTTGCGCCCCCCGTTTCGAGACCCCCCGATGCCGCGTCCTGCCTGGTCCCTGTATGCCTATCAACTGATCGAGCCTGATGATCAGCTGGACCTGTTCGCGTGTCAGGAAGTCCGCGTGCACCTGGTAGCTCGCCAACTTGAGTTGGGCGCGCCGGTAGACCGCACCCTGTGTGGTGGTTTACTGCCGGCTCAGCCGCGCTGGTCGGTGGTGCCGCGCTCGATCCAGCGCGATAACCGCCTGTGTACATTGTGCCGGGCCATCCTCGATGCTCAGCGGCGCGGAACTCGTCCCGTCTGGCCACAGCTGTGAAAGGCCGCGTGGAACCGTAGCAGCCTTTCATCATCTGAAATGTATGCAGCCACTGCCCGTCTCCCGCTTGCGCCGGGGCGGGTGTACAATCGACCGTCTTGATCTACCTTCGAAGGATTCTCCGGATGTTGCCGCGCATTCCCGCCGTCACCCGTCGCCTGTCCCTGGCTGCCCTGCTGGTAGCGGGCCCCGCCTGCGCGCTGGAACTGCCGCTGCCG
Organism: Pseudomonas sp. NPDC088322; assembly: GCF_044740745.1. Classification (NCBI taxonomy): domain Bacteria; kingdom Pseudomonadati; phylum Pseudomonadota; class Gammaproteobacteria; order Pseudomonadales; family Pseudomonadaceae; genus Pseudomonas; species Pseudomonas sp. NPDC088322. The sequence goes on from NZ_JBIURK010000004.1 coordinate 557,510, forward strand.
CCGCCTGGTGAGGACGTCGTTGGTCAGGTGCAGACCATCAAAGCCAAGTACGAAGACACCTTCGCCGACATCGGCACCGCCAACGACCTCGGCTACCTCGAGATGATCGCGGCCAACCCGGGTGTCGACCCGTGGCTGCCGGGTGCCGGCACCGAGATCATCCTGCCTACGCGTTATGTGCTGCCGCCTGGCCCCCGTGAAGGGGTGGTGATCAACCTGGCCGAATATCGCCTGTACTACTACCCGAAAGGGCAGAACGTGGTGCATACCTATCCGCTGGGTATCGGTCGCGAAGGCTGGGGCTCGCCGATCGCCAACACCAAGATCACCGCCAAGACGCCGAACCCGACCTGGACGCCGCCGGCCTCGATCCGCGCCGAGCATGCCGCCGATGGCGACATTCTGCCAACCGTGGTGCCGGCCGGGCCAGATAACCCGCTTGGTCCGTTCAAGTTCACCCTGGGCGTGCCGGGTTACCTGATCCACGGTTCCAACAAGAAGTTCGGCATTGGCATGCGCACCAGCCACGGTTGCTTCCGCATGTTCAACAACAATGTGCTGGAGCTGTCGAAGATGGTTCCGGTGGGTACCCCGGTGCGCATCATCAACGAGCCGTACAAGTTCGGTGTTAGTGCCGGCAAGGTGTATCTGGAAGCGCACACGCCGCTGGATGATCATGGTGATCCGTCGGTGGTCGACAAGCACACCGCAGTGATCAATGCCCTGCTCAAGCGCGAAGACCTGGCCAACAACCTGCGCATGAACTGGGACATGGTTCGCGATGTTGTCGCCGCCGAAGATGGCATGCCGGTGGAAATTGCCGTGCCGGTGGCAGGGCAGGCTGGCGCACCGATGGTGTCGAGCATTCCCGAAGAGCTGCAGTAACTCGTAGTGCGTTGCCCGAAGGCCTGCCGCGTGCAGGTCTTTTTGTTGCCTGAGACTTTTGTTTCCCCAGAAAAACCTGGGCAATAAAAAAGCCGACCCACGAGTGGGTCGGCTTCACAACAATCCGTGAGGATTATTACTTGCGGCTGGCTTTGTCCAGCATACGCAGAGCGCGCTCATTGGCTTCGTCAGCAGTTTGCTGAGCCTTCTGAGCAGCAGCCAGAGCGTCGTCAGCCTTACGGTAGGCTTCATCGGCACGGGCTTGAGCGCGAGCGGCTGCGTCTTCGGTAGCAGTCAGGCGAGCTTCGGTTTCTTTGGATACGCTGCTGCAACCGGTAGCCAGAACAGCGGCCAGGGCGAGAGCAGAGAATTTCAGAACGTTGTTCATCGTGTTCCCCTTCAAGGATCTTCTAGTCAAAAGAGCCATCTCTCAAAAAAGAGAAACTGGCCGGCGTACATAGTACCCATTACTTGTAGTAAGTAAACTGACGGAGCGCAAGAACTGTGAAAAAAATGCCGCTTTATAGGGGCTTGGCGGCGCATCTCGGGGTTTTCCCCAATATGGCCGCCGGCGCATGCAAGCACTTGTAGCACCAGAACTTTTTTGTTGAACTAAAGGTGACTTCAGCGGTCTTTCAGCGTCATACCAGAACATCATCCGGATGCTCTTGTGAGTGGGCCAGCGGTGTGTACCGCTGTTTGCTCATCGCTGACTAAGCGCGCTGAAAACTTGAGCAATCCTGCCACGGGCGCCTACTATTTGTAGGTGCCAGAAATGCCGAACGTGCAGGGAACCCTGTGGTCGAAGGGGGCATGAGGGGGCGTAGAGTTTCTCCGCCGGATACATCAATCGGGTAAGGTATGGGTCTGCCGACGAGACCTGCGAGGAGTAGTGATGAGCGAAGCGCTGACCATCCACCATGACCAGGCCGGTCATCAGTTCGAGACCAATGTGGACGGTCATCGTGCCTACCTCACCTACATGGATCTGGGTAAGCAAACGCTGGATATCTACCGTACCTTCGTACCCAACGCCCTGCGCGGTCGCGGTATCGCAGCGGCGCTGACCCAGCAGGCACTGCAGTATGCCGAACAGATGGGCTATACGGTCATCCCGTCCTGCTCGTATGTCGAGCGCTACATGGAGCGTCAGCAGCGCCACTCGAGCAAGGCTTGAGTCGCTGACTGCGGACACAAAAACGCCGGGCAATGCCCGGCGTTTTGCTGTCTGGCGTCAGCCGCGTTTACGCTGCGGCAGCACATCCTTGAGCTTGCTGTGCATGCTGCGCACGGCCTTCTCGGTCGCGCTCCAGTCAATGCACGAGTCGGTCACCGAAACACCGTACTGCAGGTCGGCGAGGTCTTTGGGAATTGACTGGCAGCCCCAGTTCAGGTGGCTCTCGACCATCAGGCCGATGATCGACTGGTTGCCCTCAAGGATCTGGTTGGCGACGTTTTCCATGACCAGTGGCTGCAGTCCCGGGTCCTTGTTGGAGTTGGCGTGGCTGCAGTCGACCATGATATTGGCCTTGATCTTGGCCTTGGCCAGATCCTGCTCGCACAGCGCAACGCTGACCGAGTCGTAGTTGGGCTTGCCATTGCCACCACGCAGCACCACGTGACCATAGGCGTTGCCTTTGGTGGTGACGATGGACACGCCGCCTTCCTGGTTGATGCCAAGGAAGCGGTGCGGCTTGGAGACCGACTGCAGGGCGTTGATGGCCACGGTCAGGCCGCCATCGGTGCCGTTCTTGAAGCCGACTGCCGAAGACAGGCCCGAGGCCATTTCGCGGTGGGTCTGGGATTCGGTGGTGCGTGCGCCGATCGCCGACCAGCTGATCAAATCCTGCAGGTACTGCGGCGAGATCGGGTCGAGCGCTTCGGTAGCCGTTGGCAGGCCCATTTCCGCGAGGTCCAGCAGCAGCTTGCGGCCAATGTGCAGGCCATCCTGGATCTTGAACGAGTCATCCAGGTACGGGTCGTTGATCAGGCCTTTCCAGCCGACAGTGGTACGCGGCTTCTCGAAGTACACGCGCATCACCAGGTACAAGGTGTCGGAGACTTCAGCAGCGAGCACCTTGAGGCGTTCGGCGTATTCGTGGGCGGCTTTGATGTCGTGAATCGAGCAGGGGCCGATCACCACGAACAGGCGGTGGTCCTTGCCGTCGAGAATATTGCGCACCACTTCGCGGCCGGCAGTAACGGTCTGCAGGGCCTTGGCGCTGAGAGGGATTTCCTTCTTGAGCTGATCAGGGGTGATCAAGGTCTCGTTGGAGGCAACGTTTAGGTCATCGATCGGTAAATCAGCCATCGTGTTACTCGTCAGGTCACGGGTGCCGGCCGCCAACAATCCCCGTGCGGCCCAGCAGCAGATTGTTCGCAGCGGGGAGGCCGAACCTTAGCGCGTTACAGGGGGCGCGACAATGGGCTGAGCCCAGGTAATAAAGGGTGCGAGTGCAATCAGATGACAGCTGGTGCCACAAGATAGCGGCATGCGCGGGCAACTATGGCAGCGGCGTAGCTGGACGGCACGGCGTCCGGGCGCGGCGCTGCTAAGCTGAAGTTGCTCTGCCTTGGCGGCAGGGCAGGAGGCCGAATGATTCGTTCCATGCTGTACGCCACTGACCTTGGGGTTTATGCGCCGTTTGTCATGCAGCATGCCCTGGCGCTGGCGCGAACCTTCAATGCGCAGCTTTATGTGATTCATGCAGTCGAGCCGATGGGCCAGTTTGCCGAGTCGTTGCTACAGAGTTATCTGGATGAGCAAACCCTGGATCAGTTGCACAGTCAGGGCGTCAACACGGTCATGGCCAACATCGAGCAGAAGGTGCTGGCCAGTTTTCGTGAGGAGCTCGGCGAGGACGCCGACCTGGCGGTGATTCAAGCGGTCAGGGTGCGTCAGGGCGACCCTGCGCAGGTCATTCTCGAGCAGGCCCAGCGCTTGAGCGTTGACCTGCTGATCTTCGGCAGCCATACCCACGGGGCAGGGGTCGATGTGCCCATCGGACGCACAGCGGTGCGGCTGTTGCAGTTGTCGTCGGTGCCGGTCTACATGGTGCCTCTGGCCCAGCATCTGGGGCGTAGGAAATTGTGAAATGCGGCGTAGGACATTTCCTGCTCATGTAACAAAATAGTTCTAGATTTATTACATTAGCCACTAATATAGTTATATATCGTCGCTGCCTGCTGCTGGTGACTTACCGCAGAACCGAGGGAAACCTATGAAGCTTCAACAACTGCGCTACATCTGGGAAGTGGCGCACCACGACCTCAACGTCTCCGCAACAGCGCAGAGCCTGTATACCTCGCAGCCGGGGATCAGCAAGCAGATCCGTCTGCTCGAGGATGAGTTGGGCGTCGAAGTTTTTGCACGCAGCGGCAAGCACCTGACCCGCGTTACTCCAGCCGGCGAGCGCATCATCAACACCGCTGGCGAGATCCTGCGCAAGGTTGAAAGCATCAAGCAGATCGCTCAGGAATTCTCCAACGAGAAGAAGGGCACGCTGTCGATCGCCACGACCCACACCCAGGCGCGTTACGCGCTGCCGCCGGTGATCAGCAGCTTCATCAAGCAATATCCGGATGTGTCCCTGCACATGCACCAGGGCTCGCCGATGCAGATCGCTGAAATGGCCGCTGACGGTACCGTCGATTTCGCCATCGCCACCGAGGCGCTGGAGCTGTTCGGCGATCTGATCATGATGCCTTGCTACAAGTGGAACCGCTGCGTGGTGGTGCCGCAGGGACATCCGCTGGCCAAGCTGCCGAAGCTGACCCTGGAAGCGGTTGCCGAATACCCGATCGTGACCTACGTGTTTGGATTCACTGGCCGCTCCAAGCTGGACGAGGCGTTCAACCATCGCGGCCTCACCCCGAAAGTGGTGTTCACCGCAGCCGATGCCGACGTGATCAAGACTTACGTGCGCCTGGGGTTGGGTGTGGGCATCGTGGCTGGCATGGCGGTCGATGCCAAGCTCGACAGCGACCTGGTGGCACTGGATGCCAGCGAGCTGTTCGAAGCCAGCGTGACCAAGATCGGTTTCCGCCGCGGGACCTTCCTGCGTGGCTTCATGTGCGACTTCATCGAGAAGTTCGCCCCGCACCTGACCCGTGAAGTGATGGCCAAGGCGATTCAGTGCCATAACAAGCAAGAGCTTGAAGAGCTGTTCAACGGGGTTGAGCTGCCGGTGCATTGATCTGCGCTATCAGGGGCTGCCAAGCAGCCCCGATCCAGGCGCCGTGCACTACGCCTTGGAAATGATATTCCCCGCATGCAACCCGCACTCCTTCTGCGTTGCCTCTTCCCACCACCAGCGGCCTTCGCGCTCATGCTGGTTGGGCAGTACCGGCCGTGTGCACGGCTCGCAACCAATGCTGATGAAGCCGCGCTCATGCAGGCTGTTGTACGGCAGCTCGAGCATGCGAATATAACCCCACACTTCTTCACTGCTCATCTGCGCCAGCGGATTGAACTTGTACAGAGTGTGCTCGGGCGTTGAAAACGCGGTGTCGATTTCCAGTGCGGCAACCTGGCTGCGGGTGCCAGGGCTCTGGTCGCGACGCTGGCCAGTGGCCCAGGCGCTGACTGTGGCCAGCTTGCGGCGCAGCGGTTCGATCTTGCGAATCCCGCAGCACTCGCCATGGCCGTCCTTGTAGAAACTGAACAGGCCTTTCTCTTTGACCAGCGGCTCGAGCTTGGCCCGGTCGGGGCTGAGGATTTCGATCGGCAGGTTGTACTGCTCGCGGACCTGATCGATAAAGCGGTAGGTCTCCGGGTGCAGCCGACCGGTATCCAGGCTGAACACCTTGACCTGCTTGTTGAGCTTCCAGGCCATGTCCACCAGCACCACGTCTTCGGCGCCGCTGAAAGAGATCCACAGGTCATCGCCAAAGTGCTCGAAGGCGAGTTTGAGAATGTCCTGGGGGGACTTGCTGGCGTAACTTGCAGCCAGGGTGGCAACGTCGAAGGCTTGGCTCATCAGGCGGTTTCCATCGGGTTTATGGCGCTGTGCGCTCGTAATCGGCAAATGGTAACAAAAATTGGCAGGACGGACTGCTTGTGATGCCCCGCGCCGCAGCTCAGAGCCTTTGCAGGGTCTGCAGCAATACCCGCACCTTGGCGATCGATTCTTCGTATTCCGCCTCCCAGTGCGAGTCCGCCACCACCGCGCCGCCGCCCCAGCAGCAGGCCTGACCATCCTTGATCAGCACGCTGCGAATGGCGATCGAGCTGTCCATTTCGCCGCGTACATCGATGTACAGCAGCGAGCCGCAGTACAGTGCGCGGCGGGTGGGTTCCAGTTCGTCGATGATCTGCATGGCGCGGATCTTCGGTGCGCCAGTGATCGAGCCGCCAGGGAAACTATCGCCGAGCAGGTCGAGCGAGTCCTTGCCTGCGGCCAGGCGGCCAGTGATGCTGCTGACCAGGTGGTGCACGTTGGGGTAGCTCTCCAGGCTGAACAGCTCGGGTACCTTGACCGTGCCGGTCTCGCAGGTGCGCCCCAGGTCGTTGCGCAGCAAGTCGACGATCATCAGATTCTCTGAGCGGTCCTTGCTGCTGGCAAGCAGCTCGGCGGCGTTGCGTGCGTCTTCCGTCGGGTCGCTGGAGCGCGGCCGGGTGCCCTTGATCGGGCGGGTTTCCACTTCGCCCTGGCTCACTCGCACAAACCGTTCCGGCGAGAAGCTCAGCAGGGCACTGCCATCTGCCAACTGCTGGTAGCCAGAGAACGGCGTAGGGCAAGCCTTGCGCAGCGCTTGATAAGCGGCCCACGGGTCACCCTGGCAGGGCGCACGAAAACGTTGGGTCAGGTTGATCTGGTAGCAGTCGCCGGCTTTGATGTACTGCTGCACGCGATCAAACGCCTGGCGATAGTCGTCGGGCTGCAGATCGCCGCGCATCGGCGCGAGCAGGCTGAACGTGCCGGGCGCAGCCTCGGCCGCGGTGCTGAACAGCGCGATCAGCCGCTGCTGCTCGCCTGGCGCAAGGCTTGGATGAAACACCAGTTGGCTGGTGCCCAGCAGGTGATCGCTGACCAAGGCCCAGGCGTACAAACCCAGTTGCGCGTCAGCCAGGCCGAGGTCGTCGCGAGCCTGGTTCGGTAGCTGCTCGAGGCGGCGGCCAAAATCATAGCTGAGGTAGCCGATCAGGCCGCCAGCGAAGGGCAGTTCGACGTCGTCCGGCAGCTCGGCGCGGCCTAGCCGGCTGAGGCTGGCGCGCAGCCGTTGCAGATACGCCCGGCCATCTTCATCGGCTTGGATTTGCAGCTGCTCGACTGGCCAGGCGCTGAGCAGATCGTAGCGGCCGCGCTCAGCACCGGGGCGGGCGCTGTCCAGCAGGATCGCGCCCGGCGCCTGGCGCAGGCGAGCGAACCACACGGCCGGGTCGGCCTGATAGGGCAGGGGGTGAAGCGTACAGGTCGGCATGCGAATGAACAGCGCTGAAAAAACGAGGAGGCGATTGTAGGCTGCTGATGCCGAGCGGCCTAGTCCCGGCTGCGACATCCGCAGCCTGGGTAGCGCAGTGGAGCTGCTCGCAGCCCCATGCGCAGGCACTACTCAGTTGTGCGAAGGGACGTGGCCAAACAAGCTTTGCGCAACCCGCACGCGCTGCTCGGCATCTTCGCTGATGCCGTCTTTGGCCAGCGCTTCGATATGCGCTTCGATGGCATGGGTACGCTGGGTCAGGCCGCAGTCGTTGGCGATCTGGATATTCAGGCCCGGGCGGGCGTTGAGCTCGAGAATCAACGGCCCCTTGTCCTGATCCAGCACCATGTCGACGCCGATGTAACCCAGCCCGCACAGCTCGTAGCAGCCGGCGGCGAGCTTCATGAAACCGTCCCAGTTGGGCAGCTGCACGCCGTCTACCGAGTTGGTGGTGTCCGGGTGCTTGCTGATGATGTTGTTCAGCCAGGTACCGCGCAGGGTGACGCCGGTGGCGAGGTCGACACCGACGCCGATGGCGCCCTGGTGCAGGTTGGCCTTGCCGCCCGACTGGCGGGTAGGCAGGCGCAGCATGGCCATCACCGGGTAGCCCATCAGGACGATGATGCGGATGTCAGGCACGCCTTCGTAACTGATGCTCTTGAAGATCTGGTCCGGCGTTACCCGGTACTCGATCAGCGCCCGGTCACGGTGGCCGCCAAGCGAGTACAAGCCCGTGAGGATGCTCGACACCTGGTGTTCGATTTCCTCGTGGCTCATGATCTTGCCCGACACTGTGCGGTAGCGGTCCTCGAAGCGGTCGGCGATGACCAGGATGCCGTCACCGCCCGCGCCCTGAGCGGGCTTGATGACGAAGTCACTACGCCCGCCGATGATCTCGTGCAGCTTGTCGATCTGCTTTTCGGTCTCGATCACGCCATACATTTCCGGCACATGGATGCCGGCCGCGATGGCGCGTTCCTTGGTGATGATCTTGTCGTCGACGATCGGGTACAGGTTGCGCTTGTTGTACTTGAGGACGTAGTCCGCGTTGCGCCGATTGATACCCATGATGCCCCGGGCCTCCAGGGCTTTCCACGTCTTGATCAGTCCGAACATCAGGCGTCAGCCTTCTTCAGGAATGCCTTGAAGCGCACCAGCTCGGTCAGGCGGTAGCCGCGGTAGCGACCCATCGCCAGCATGAAGCCCACCAGAATCAACAGCACCGCAGGGAAGGTGAAGACGAAGTACACCAGCTCCGGCACCATCATCAGCAGGTGCGCCAGCGAGGCGGCGAACAGGGTGCCGATGGCAACTTTCATGGCATGGCCACCGCCACGTTCTTCCCAGGTAATCGACAGGCGTTCGATAGTCATGGTCAAAATCACCATCGGGAACAGCGCCACCGACAGGCCGCGCTCAAGCCCCAGCTTGTGGCTGAACAGGCTGATGGCAGCGATCAATACCACGACAAAGGTCAGCACCACCGACAGCCGCGGCAGCATCTGCAACTTGAGGTGCTCAAGGTATGAGCGCAACGACAGGCCCAGGGCGGTAATCACGGTAAACAGGATGATGCCGAAGCCCAGCTGAGTCTCGCGGAAGGCCAGGGCGATCAGCACCGGGGTAAAGGTACCCAGGGTCTGGAGGCCGATCAGGTTGCGCAGCACCAGGATCACCAGCACGCCAATCGGGATCATGACCATGATCATGAAGGTCTGCTGGGTTTGCAGCGGCAGGCTGTACAGCGAGTATTCGAGGAAGTCGGCGTCGGTGTTTTCGTCGGTCAGCTTGGCCAGGCGGATGGCATTCATCTCGCTGTTGTTCATGCTGAAGGTGACGTTGGCCTTCTTGCCGCCATCGACGGTGATCAGGTTGTCATCGCCGGTCCACCACAGCAGGCGATCGCTGGGCAGGCCTTGCTCGCCGGTGTCCGGGTTGAAGTACAGCCAGTCGTTGCCGTTGAAGCTGCGCAGCCACAGTTCAGGCGATTGCGGGGTGTCGGCAATCAGGCGAATGGTGTGGACCTTTTCCATCGGTACGTGGGCGATGGACAGCAGCAGGTCGATGACCTTGGCCTTGTTCATGGCCGAGGTGTCGCCGGCCAACAGCAGCTTGACGTTGTCGTCGTTGAGGTTGTTGACCCGCTTGATGGTCTCGCCGACAAAGGTTTCGACGTCGGCCGAGTGCTGGCGAATCGGCGCCATCAACGCTTCGGCAGCAATCTTCTCAGGCCCCTCGACAGCTTTGCTGTCACGGAAGGTCGGGCCTTTGATGGCGATCTTCTCGTTGCTGTAGCGCTTGGTCAGCACCAGGCGGTAGTACAGGGTCTGATTGCCATTGGCGCGGCGCGCCGACCAGGTCACCTTGCGGTTGCCATCGGCGCGGTTGACGCTGACGCCGTAGTTGTTGGAGATGAAGCTCTCGTTGAGGCTGACGTAATCGCGGCTCAGCGGCGGCACGAACATCTGCACCTTGACTGGATCCTTGGCACTGGCGACGAACTCGACCTTGGCGTCGATGTTCCACAAGTCGTCGGTTTCGTCTTCGGTCATCGGGATGCCGAGGAAGAAGATCTGATAGGCCGTGACCGCCACGCCCAGCAACACCAGCACGGTGATGAGGACTTTGAGGTGAAGGGTGAGAGAGCGCATCGGGATTACTCTGCTTTGGGAGCGTCGGTGGCACAGGCAGGTTTGCCGGCCGCGTATTTGAGGCTGGGGTCGACCAGCGCGTCGAAGTCTTTCAAGGCCTCGGAGCCGATCAGCAGCGGGAACTGGAACGTGCTGCGATCGGTAAGGTTGACTTCGATGGTGCGCAGGGCTCGGCCCATGCAAATGTTCAATTCGATAACCGGGCGGGCAGTGTAGGCCTTGCCTTCGTCGGCATTGTAATCACCGGCACGCCGCTTGATCTTGCTGACCCGGGCCAGTGGCCGCTCGATCGGGTGCGAGTGAGCGCTATCGATGGCCAGGTAGAAGCGCACCCAGCTCTCGCCGTTGCGCTTGAAACGCTTGATATCACGGGCACTCAGCGAGGCTGTCTTGGCGCCGGTATCGAGCTTGGCCGCAACCTCGAGGTCGAGGTCATTCAAGTGGGCGTACTCGTTCAGGCCGTACACGGTCTTCTCGGCTGCGTGGCCGAAGGTCGGCAGCAGGGCAAGGCAGAACAACAATAGAACGGGTGTAAGTCTCATAAATCCTGGCGCGGTGCTGTGCTGGGTTCAGGGCAAGGCGACTGGCCAAGCATCCTTTTGATCTGTCGACACTTATACAAATGACTACACAAATGACATACGACGACAGGCGGACTGTTGATGCCCCCTCAGGGAAGCGCGGCATTCTACCACGGCGACGTCTTGACGCCAGCGCGTCGCAATCTGACAGTGCTGGCGCGCTTTAAGTTCGCCGTTAGACGATTGTCGACAATGTGCATTTTGGCTTTGACTATTCAAGTCGGTTTAGCTAGTTTTGTGGCTATTGAAGTTCAAGGTGTCGACAATATGCTGGACCTCAGCCAAGCCCCGCCGACCATAGTGGAAGAAAGCGAGACGCTTTCGGAAAACGTCTTCCGGCGTATCCAGGCTGCCATCGTCAAAGGCGAAATCGCCCCAGGCAGCAAGATCTCCGAGCCGGAGCTGGCGCGCACCTACGGCATCAGCCGGGGCCCATTGCGCGAGGCCATCCACCGCCTCGAAGGCCAGCGCTTGCTGGTGCGGGTGCCGCATGTTGGTGCTCGCGTGGTATCGCTGAGCCACGCCGAACTGATCGAACTGTACGAGATCCGCGAATCGCTCGAGGGCATGGCCTGTCGGCTGGCCGCCGAGCGCATGAGTGCGGCCGAGATCGACGAACTGCGCCGGGTGCTCGACACCCACGAGCGCGATGCCGCGTTCCAGGCCGGGGTGGGCTACTACCAGCAGGAAGGCGACTATGACTTCCACTACCGCATCATTCAGGGCAGCGGCAACCAGACCCTGGTGCAGATGCTCTGCGGCGAGCTGTACCAGCTGGTGCGCATGTACCGCATCCAGTTTTCCGCCACGCCTAACCGCCCGCATCAGGCCTTCGCCGAGCATCACCGCATCCTCGATGCGATTGCCGACCGCGACGGCGAGCTGGCCGAACTGCTGATGCGCCGCCATATCGGCGCCTCCAAACGCAATATCGCGCGCCACTATGAAGGCGTAGACAACAACAGCCCACGAGGTGAGTCATGACTGTGAAGAGCACGCCAGGCCAACGTTTCCGCGACGCGGTTGCCGCTGAACATCCTTTGCAGGTGGTCGGCGCGATCAACGCCAACCACGCGTTGCTGGCCAAACGCGCCGGGTTCAAGGCCATCTACCTGTCCGGTGGTGGCGTCGCCGCCGGCTCGCTTGGCCTGCCAGACCTGGGTATCACCGGTCTGGATGACGTACTCACCGACGTGCGGCGCATCACCGACGTCTGCGACCTGCCGTTGCTGGTGGATGTCGACACCGGCTTTGGCGCTTCGGCATTCAACGTGGCGCGCACCGTGCGTTCGATGAACAAGTTCGGCGCCGCGGCCATTCATATCGAAGACCAGGTTGGGGCCAAGCGTTGCGGCCACCGGCCTAACAAGGAGATCGTCACCCAGCAGGAGATGGTCGACCGGATCAAGGCAGCCGTCGATGCGCGCCTGGACGACAGCTTCGTGATCATGGCGCGCACTGACGCGCTGGCAGTAGAGGGCCTCAACGCCGCGCTGGACCGCGCCGCCGCCTGTGTCGAGGCGGGGGCTGACATGATCTTCCCCGAGGCGATCACTGAACTGGCAATGTACAAGACCTTTGCCGAGCGCGTGCAGGCGCCGATCCTGGCCAACATCACCGAGTTCGGCGCTACCCCGCTGTACACCACCGAACAGCTGGCAGCGGTCGACGTGTCGCTGGTGCTGTACCCGCTATCGGCGTTCCGCGCCATGAACAAAGCAGCGGAAAACGTCTACACCGCACTGCGCCGCGATGGCACTCAGCAAAACGTCATCGACACCATGCAGACTCGCATGGAGCTCTACGATGCCATCGGCTACCACGCCTTCGAGCAGAGCCTCGATGAGCTGTTTGCCCAGAAAAAAGGCTGACACTCAGTTAGCAGTCGCCCGGATTAGCCAGCAATTCCATAACAAGTTCAATAAAGGAGAAGCCCCATGGCCGAAGCAAAAGTACTCAGTGGCGCAGGCCTGCGTGGCCAGGTGGCCGGCCAGACCGCGCTGTCGACCGTTGGCCAGGCCGGTGCCGGCCTGACCTACCGTGGTTACGATGTGCGTGACCTGGCAAAGCATGCCGAATTTGAAGAGGTCGCCTACCTGCTGCTGTACGGCGAGCTACCCAGCAAAGCCGAAGTCAACGACTACAAGCGCAAGCTCAAGGCGCTGCGTGATCTGCCTCAGGCGCTCAAGGAGGTGCTTGAGCGCATTCCCCGTGATACCCACCCGATGGACGTCATGCGCACCGGCTGCTCGATGCTCGGCACGCTTGAGCCGGAGCTGACCTTCGACACCCAACAGGACAAGACCGATCGCCTGCTCGCGCTGTTCCCGGCGATCATGTGCTACTGGTACCGCTTCAGCCACCATGGCGTGCGCATCGACTGCAACAGCGATGAAGACACCCTCGGCGGGCACTTCCTGCAACTGCTGCACGGCAAGAAGCCGAGCGAACTGCATGTGAAGGTGATGAACGTCTCGCTGATTCTGTACGCCGAGCATGAGTTCAACGCCTCGACCTTTACCGCCCGGGTCTGTGCCTCGACCTTGTCTGACCTGTATTCCTGCGTTACCGCGGCGATCGGCTCGCTGCGCGGCCCACTGCATGGCGGCGCCAACGAAGCGGCGATGGCCTTGATCGAGCGCTTCCAGAGCCCGCAGGAAGCGACCGCCGAGCTGCTGCAGATGCTCGAGCGCAAGGACAAGATCATGGGCTTTGGCCATGCGATCTACAAAGAGTCCGACCCGCGCAACGAGGTGATCAAGGGCTGGGCCAAACAGCTCGCTGATGAAGCCGGTGACACCGTGCTGTATCCGGTTTCCGAAGCGATCGACAAGACCATGTGGGAGCAGAAGAAGCTGTTCCCCAACGCCGACTTCTACCATGCCTCGGCGTATCACTTCATGGGCATTCCGACCGAGCTGTTCACGCCGATCTTCGTCTGCTCGCGGCTGACCGGCTGGGCGGCGCATGTGTTCGAGCAGCGTGCCAACAACCGGATCATTCGCCCGAGTGCGGAGTATGTCGGGGTCGAGCAGCGTGAGTATGTGCCGATAGAGCAGCGTTGAGGCTGCGGGTGTCGGGGGCTGCTCTGCAGCCCTATCGCGACACAAGGCCGCTCCTACAGTGGACTGCGGTGCTTTTGTAGGAGCGGCCTTGCGTCGCGAAAGGGGCGCGCAGCGCCCCCAGCTTTACCAACCAATACCGTGAGCCTGATAACTATATGAACAGCACCTTCCGCAAGGCCCTGCCAGGCTCCGGCCTGGACTATTTCGATGCCCGCGCAGCGGTCGAGGCGATCAAGCCCGGCGCCTACGCAGGTCTGCCGTACACCTCCCGCGTACTGGCCGAAAACCTGGTGCGCCGCTGTGACCCAGCCACCCTCAATGCCTCGCTGGAGCAGTTGATCGAACGCAAACGCGATCTCGACTTCCCCTGGTTCCCGGCGCGGGTGGTGTGCCACGACATTCTTGGCCAGACCGCCCTGGTCGACCTGGCAGGCCTGCGCGACGCGATCGCCGACAAGGGCGGCGACCCGGCCCAGGTCAACCCGGTAGTGCCCGTGCAACTGATCGTCGACCACTCCCTGGCCGTCGAGTGCGGTGGCTACGATCCGCAAGCCTTCGAACGCAACCGCGCCATCGAAGACCGGCGCAACGAAGATCGCTTTCATTTCATCAACTGGACCAAGAAAGCCTTCAAGAACGTTGATGTGATCCAGCCTGGCAACGGCATCATGCACCAGATCAACCTGGAGAAGATGTCGCCGGTGATCCACAGCGAGCGCGGCGTAGCCTACCCGGACACCTGCGTCGGCACCGACAGCCACACCCCGCATGTCGATGCACTGGGCGTCATCGCCATTGGTGTGGGCGGCCTTGAAGCCGAGAACGTCATGCTCGGTCGCGCCTCGTGGATGCGCCTGCCGGAAATCGTCGGCGTCGAGCTGACCGGCCGCCTGCAGCCAAACATCACCGCCACCGACCTGGTTCTGGCCCTGACCGAGTTTCTGCGCAAGCAGAAGGTGGTCGGCGCCTATCTGGAGTTCTACGGTGAGGGCGCCCGCGCGCTGACCTTGGGCGACCGCGCCACCATCTCCAACATGGCTCCGGAATACGGTGCCACTGCGGCGATGTTCGCCATCGACCAGCAGACCATCGACTACCTGCGCCTGACCGGCCGCGAAGAGCAGCAGGTGCAACTGGTCGAGAACTACGCCAAAGTCGCCGGCCTCTGGGCCGACAGCCTGGTCGACGCGGTTTACGAGCGTGTCCTCAGCTTCGACCTGTCGAGCGTGGTGCGCAACATGGCCGGGCCATCCAACCCGCATGCCCGCGTGGCCACCAGCGAGCTTGCCGCCAAGGGCATCGCCGGGGCCTGGCAGGATGTGCCCGGGCAGATGCCGGACGGCGCCGTGATCATCGCTGCCATCACCAGCTGCACCAATACCAGCAACCCGCGCAACGTGATCGCCGCCGGCTTGATCGCCCGCAACGCCAACCGCCTTGGGCTGACCCGCAAGCCGTGGGTCAAGTCGTCGCTGGCGCCGGGTTCCAAGGCGGTCAAGCTGTACCTGCAGGAAGCCGGGCTCGAACATGAGCTGGAGCAACTGGGCTTTGGCATCGTCGCCTTCGCCTGCACCACCTGCAACGGCATGTCTGGCGCGCTCGATCCGGTTATCCAGCAGGAGATCATCGACCGCGACCTGTACGCCACCGCGGTGTTGTCGGGCAACCGCAACTTCGACGGGCGCATCCACCCGTACGCCAAGCAGGCGTTCCTCGCCTCGCCGCCGCTGGTGGTGGCCTACGCCATTGCCGGGACCATCCGCTTCGATATCGAGAAGGATGTGCTGGGTGTGGTCGACGGCAAGGAAATCCGCCTCAAGGACATCTGGCCCAGCGATGCCGAGATCGATGCCGTGGTCGGTGCAGCGGTCAAGCCCGAGCAGTTCCGCAGTGTGTACATCCCGATGTTCGCCATCGAAGAAGACACCGGGCCCAAGGTCCCGCCGCTGTACGACTGGCGCCCGATGAGCACCTACATTCGTCGGCCGCCGTACTGGGAAGGCGCCCTGGCCGGTGAGCGCAGCCTGCGCGGCATGCGCCCGCTGGCGGTGCTGCCGGACAACATCACCACCGATCACCTGTCGCCGTCGAATGCGATCATGCTCGACAGCGCCGCCGGTGAATACCTGGCGAAGATGGGCCTGCCCGAGGAAGACTTCAATTCCTACGCAACCCACCGCGGCGATCACCTGACTGC
Organism: Pseudomonas sp. NPDC088322; assembly: GCF_044740745.1. Taxonomy (NCBI): domain Bacteria; kingdom Pseudomonadati; phylum Pseudomonadota; class Gammaproteobacteria; order Pseudomonadales; family Pseudomonadaceae; genus Pseudomonas; species Pseudomonas sp. NPDC088322. Next base: position 573,312 of record NZ_JBIURK010000004.1, read on the forward strand.
CCAGCGCGCCACCTTTGCCAACCCCAAGCTGTTCAACGAAATGGTGCGCAAGGCCGATGGCAGCGTGCAGCAGGGTTCGCTGGCGCGGCTTGAGCCGGAAGGGCAGGTGGTGCGCATGTGGGAAGCGATCGAAACCTACATGCAGCGCAAGCAGCCGCTGATCATCGTTGCCGGTGCGGATTACGGCCAAGGCTCGTCACGCGACTGGGCCGCCAAGGGCGTGCGCCTGGCGGGGGTCGAGGCGATCGTTGCCGAAGGCTTCGAGCGCATTCACCGCACCAATCTGGTCGGTATGGGGGTGTTGCCGCTGGAGTTCCAGGCCGGCACCGACCGCAACACCCTCGGCCTCGATGGCAGCGAAAGCTACGACGTGCTCGGCCGGCGCACCCCGCGGGCGACCCTCACCCTGGTGGTCACCCGCCGCAACGGCGAGCGCCTCGAGGTACCGGTGACCTGCCGCCTGGATACCGCCGAAGAGGTTTCCATCTACGAAGCGGGCGGGGTGCTGCAGCGCTTCGCCCAGGATTTCCTCGAAGCTACCGCCTGAGTACCGGGGCCGCTGTGCGGCCCTTCGCGGGTGAACCCGCTCCCACAGGGTTTGCGCGGTGCCTGCGGGAGCGGGTTCACCCGCGAAGGGGTGCGCAGCGGCCCCGGCTAGACCGCAGAATTCATAGGACTCAATCATGACCTACGCACCGCAGATCAAAATCCCCGCCACCTACTTGCGTGGTGGTACCAGCAAAGGCGTGTTTTTCTCCCTGCAAGATTTGCCGGAGCGCGCTCGCCAGCCCGGGCCTGCCCGGGACGCGCTGATCCTGCGCGTGATTGGCAGCCCCGACCCATACGGCAAGCAGACCGACGGCATGGGCGGCGGCACGTCCAGTACCAGCAAGGCGGTGATCGTCTCGACCACTACCAAGCCTGAGCACGACGTTGACTACCTGTTCGGCCAGGTCGCCATCGACAAGGCGTTTGTCGACTGGAGCGGCAACTGCGGTAACCTCTCGGCAGCGGTCGGCGCGTTCGCTATCAGCAGCGGCTTGGTCGACCCAGCGCGCATCCCGCACAACGGCACTGCCACGGTGCGTATCTGGCAGGCCAACATCAGCAAGACCATCATTGCCCACGTGCCGATCAGCAACGGCGAAGTGCAGGAGACCGGTGACTTCGAGCTGGACGGGGTGACGTTCCCTGCTGCCGAAGTGCAACTGGAGTTCGTCGAGCCGGCCGCCGATGATGAAGGCGGTGGGGCGATGTTCCCCACCGGTAACCTGGTTGATGACCTGGAAGTGCCAGGGGTTGGCACGTTCAAGGCGACTCTGATCAACGCCGGCATCCCGACCATTTTCCTCAATGCGCAAGACCTCGGTTACAGCGGCACCGAATTGCAGGATGCGATCAATGCTGACCCGCAAGCGCTGGCGCGCTTCGAGACCATTCGCGCCTATGGCGCACTGCGCATGGGCTTGATCAGCAACCTCGAGCAGGCCCGCGAACGTCAGCACACGCCCAAGGTGGCCTTCGTCGCGGCACCGGCTGCTTATGCTGCGTCCAGTGGCAAAGCGGTCGCGGCGGCAGATATCGACCTGCTGGTGCGCGCGTTGTCGATGGGCAAACTGCACCACGCCATGATGGGTACTGCAGCAGTCGCCATCGGCACCGCAGCCGCTATCCCCGGTACGCTGGTCAACCTGGCTGCAGGCGGTGGTGAACGCACTGCGGTGTGCTTTGGGCATCCGTCCGGGACCTTGCGCGTCGGTGCTGAGGCGCGCCAGGTAGACGGCCAGTGGACCGTGACCAAGGCCATTATGAGCCGCAGCGCTCGCGTGTTGATGGAAGGCTGGGTGCGAGTGCCCGGCGACGCCTCCTAGCACGCGTGTGGTGCTCGACTTTTCGTTCGACCCTCTGCCACAGGAAGTCATGAAAGATGAGTGCCAACGTTGACCTGAACGACCGCCCGGACTACGACCGGGTGCTGCAGACCATCGCCGACTATGTGCTCGACTACCAGGTCGGCTCGGCGGAGGCCCTCGACACTGCGCGCAGCTGCCTGATCGACACCTTGGGCTGCGGCTTGCTGGCGCTGCGTTTTCCCGAGTGCTGCAAGCACCTCGGGCCACTGGTCGAGGGGACCGTGGTGCCGCATGGCGCGCGGGTGCCCGGGACCTCGTATCGGCTGGACCCGGTCAAGGCGGCCTGGGACATCGGCTGTATCGTGCGCTGGCTGGACTACAACGACACCTGGCTGGCCGCCGAGTGGGGCCATCCGTCGGACAACCTCGGCGGCATCCTGGCGGTGGCCGACCATCTCTCGCAGCGCCGGGTGGCCAGCGGTGAGCCGCCGTTGAGCATGCGCGACGTGCTCGAAGCGATGGTCATGGCCCATGAGATCCAGGGCGTACTGGCCCTGGAAAACTCGTTCAACCGGGTCGGCCTGGACCATGTCCTGCTGGTCAAGGTCGCTTCGACTGCCGTGTGCGCCAAGCTGATGGGGGCCAACCGCGAGCAGATGCTCTCGGCGCTGTCCCACGCCTTCGTCGACGGCCAGGCGTTGCGCACCTATCGCCACGCGCCCAACGCCGGCTCGCGCAAGTCGTGGGCCGCGGGCGACGCGTCGAGTCGCGGCGTGCGCCTGGCCGATATCGCCCTGCGCGGCGAGATGGGCATTCCCGGTGTGCTCACGGCGCCGCAGTGGGGCTTCTATGATGTGCTGTTCAGCCACACCAACAAGGACCTCGCGCTCAAGCCGCCTGCCCAGCGCAGCTTCAGCCTGCCGCAGGCGTTGGACAGCTATGTGATGGAAAACGTCCTGTTCAAGATCAGCTTCCCTGCCGAGTTTCACGCACAGACTGCCTGCGAGGCGGCGGTGACGCTGCACCCGAAGGTGCGTAACCGCCTGCACGAAATCGAGCGCATCGTCATCACCACGCACGAGTCGGCGATCCGCATCATCTCCAAGGTCGGCCCACTGGCCAACGCCGCCGACCGCGATCACTGCCTGCAGTACATGACGGCGGTGCCGTTGATCTTCGGCAACCTGGTGGCCGAGCACTATGAAGACAGCTTCCACGCCGCCCACCCGTCCATCGACCGTCTGCGCGAGAAGATGGAAATCGTCGAAGAGCCGCGGTTCAGCCGCGAGTACCTCGAGGCCGACAAGCGCTCGATTGCCAATGCGCTGCAGGTGTTCTTCAACGATGGCAGCAGCACCGAGCAGGTGACCGTGGAATATCCGATTGGTCATCGGCGCCGGCGTGCCGAGGGGATTCCGTTGCTGGAAGAGAAGTTCAAGGCCAACCTCGCCACGCGCTTTGCCGGGCAGCGCTGTGCCGAGATCTTCGAGCTGTGCAAGGCCCAGGCGCGCCTGGAGGCGACGCCGGTGCACACGTTCGTTGAGCTGTGGGTGATCTGAGGCGAGCGTCGCACAGGTGTGGCGCCAGTGTCGGCCTCTTCGCGGGACAAGCCCGCTCCCACAGGTATTGCGCCGTTCGCAAGATCAGCGCGGTACCTGTGGGAGCGGGCTTGTCCCGCGAAGAGGCCCGACCTGCCTGACCTCAGCGAACAATCACCGCCCGACTCTGTCGACCCTCGATCAACCGTGAAATCCCCAGCGGATTGCCATCCTGCAGCGCCGGCGGCAACAGCGCATCCGGGTAGTTCTGGAAACACACCGGCCGCAGGAAGCGGTCGATCGCCAGGCTGCCGACCGAGGTCCCCCGCGCATCCGAGGTCGCCGGGTAAGGCCCGCCATGCACCATCGCGTCACACACCTCGACCCCGGTCGGGTAGCCGTTGAGCAGCACCCGCCCGACCTTGTCCTGCAGCAACTCACTCAGCCAGGCGTAGTCCGGCAGCTCCACCGCTTCGCCGATCAAGGTGGCCGTCAGTTGCCCGCGCAACGCCTGCACGGCAGCGGCCAGCTGCGCCTGGTCGGCGACTTCGATGACCAGCGTGGCCGGGCCGAACACCTCTTCCTGCAACAGCCTGTCGCCCCCCAGCAGCAGGCCGACGTCCGCCTGGAACAGCTGCGGCTGCGCCTGCCGCGCGCCTTGCGCCGCGCCCGCCAGGTGGCGGATGCCCGGGTGCTTGTGCAGCTGCTCGAGCCCCTGGCGATAACTGGCCAGCGTGCCCAGGTTGAGCATGGTCTGCGCCGGCTGCTCGGCCATCTGCGCCTTGAACAGCGCGATGAAGTCGGCCAACGCCGCCGAGCGTATGCCGATGATCAAGCCAGGATTGGTACAGAACTGCCCGCAGCCCAGCGTCACCGACGCCGCCAGCTCGCGCGCCAGGCTTTCGCCACGCGCCTGCAGCGCCGCGGGCAGCAGGATCACCGGGTTGATGCTGGACATCTCGGCAAACACCGGGATCGGCTGCGCGCGCTCGGCGGCCATCCGGCTCAGGGCCTCGCCGCCCTTGAGCGAACCGGTGAAGCCGACCGCCTGAATCGCCGGGTGCTTGACCAGCCACTCACCGACCCCGCCGCCGTAGACCATGTTGAACACCCCGGCCGGCATGCCGCTGCGCTCGGCGGCGCGCAGGATGGCGTCGGCGACCGCTTCCGCGGTGGCCATGTGGCCACTGTGCGCCTTGAACACCACCGGGCAGCCGGCGGCCAGGGCCGAGGCGGTGTCGCCGCCGGCGGTGGAGAAGGCGAGGGGGAAGTTGCTGGCGCCGAACACCGCCACCGGACCCACGCCGATCCGGTACTGGCGCAGGTCGGGCCGCGGCAGCGGATGGCGCTCCGGCAGCGCGGGGTCGATGCGTGCGGCATAGAAATCACCCCGGCGCAGCACCTGGGCGAACAGGCGTAGCTGGCCGCTGGTGCGGGCGCGCTCGCCTTGGATACGGCCGCTGGGCAGGGCGGTCTCGCGGCACACGGTGGCGATGAAGTCATCGCCCAGCGCGTCGAGCTCGTCGGCAATCGCCTCGAGAAACGCCGCGCGTCGCTCGGCGGGCAGGTTGCGGTACGCCGGGAAGGCGGCCGCTGCGGCGTTGCCGGCGGCGTCGACTTCGGCCTGCGTGGCCTGGCTGAAGACGCCCGGTAAGGGTTCGCCGGTGCTGGCGTCGAGGCTCTCGAGCAGCGTGTCGCCTTGCGCCGAGCGCAGGCCGGCGATGTAGTTGTGACCGAGGATGCGGGTCATGCGGGCTCCTGTAATGACAAGACTGGGAATCAGGTAATGGCGCCGATCTGCCACGGCACGAACTCGTTCTGGCCGTAGCCATGCTGTTCGCTCTTGCTGCGCTCGCCCGAGGCGATGCTCAGCATCATGCGGTAGATGTATTCGCCACGTTCTTCGATGGTCATGCTGCCGTCGGCGATGCCGCCGCAGTTGACGTCCATGTCCTCTTCCTGGGTTTGCCACAGGCGGGTGTTGGTCGCCAGCTTGATCGACGGGGAGGGCGCGCAGCCGTAGGCCGAGCCGCGGCCGGTGGTGAAGGCGATCAGGTTGGCGCCGCCGGCGACCTGGCCGGTGGCGGAGATCGGGTCATAGCTGGGCGTGTCCATGAACACCAGGCCGTGGGCGCGTACCGGCTCGGCATACTCGTAGACATCCACCAGGTCGCTGGAACCGGCCTTGGCCACGGCGCCGAGGGACTTCTCGAGGATGGTGGTCAGGCCACCGGCCTTGTTGCCCGCCGACGGGTTGTTGTTCAGTTCGGCGCCCATCCGCTGGCAATAGGCCTCCCACCACTGGATCCGGGTAATCAGCTTTTCACCTACCTGCTGGCTCACCGCACGGCGGGTCAGCAGGTGTTCGGCACCGTAGATCTCCGGGGTTTCCGACAGGATCGCAGTGCCGCCGGCGGCGACCAGGCGGTCTACCGCATTGCCCAGCGCCGGGTTGGCGGTGATCCCCGAGTAACCGTCCGAGCCACCGCACTGCAGGCCCACGGTGAGGTGGCGAACGCTGACCGGCTGGCGCTCGACCTGGTTGGCTTCGGCCAGCAACGACTTGACCTGGGCAATGCCGCTGGCAATGGTCTTCGAGGTGCCGCCGGTGCCCTGGATGGTAAAGGTGCGCAGCGCATGGCTGCTCTCCAGGCCCTGGGCGGCGAGCAGGTCGGGAATCTGGTTGGTTTCGCAGCCCAGGCCGATCAGCAGCACCGAGGCGAAGTTGGCGTGCACGGCGTAGCCGCCGAGGGTGCGGCGCAACATCGCCAGCGCTTCGCCACCGGGATCGACCGCGCAGCCGACCCCATGGGTCAGGGCGACCACGCCGTCGACATTGGGGTAGGGCGCCAGGGCGTCGGGGTGGATGTCGCGGCGGAAGTGGTCGGCGATCGCCCGCGCCACCGTGGCCGAACAGTTCACCGAAGTCAGGATGCCGATGTAGTTGCGTGTGGCAACCCGGCCATCGCTGCGCACGATGCCCATGAAGGTGTCGTCGGTCGGCGCCTGCCGACCTTTGGCGTCGACACCGAAGGCATAGTCGCGGGCAAAGTCGCCCATCGCCAGGTTGTGCACGTGAACATGCTCGCCAGCGGCGATCGCCTGGCTGGCGAAGCCGATGATCTGCCCATAGCGCCGCAGCGGCTGGCCGGTGACCAGGGCGCGCGCGGCCAGCTTGTGGCCCGCCGGGATCGGCTCGCGCACGGTGATCCCTTCATCCAGCAAAAGGCCTTCGGGCAGCGGCTGGCGGGCGACCAGCACATCGTCCAGGGGGTTGAGTCGGATCACGGCGTTGGCAGCGCTTGCACTGCCTGTTGTTGTAATGAGTTGCATGACAATCACCTCAATGGGGCGCGTGGCTCAGGCCAGCCCGCGCTCGCGATAGTCGATCAGGCCGGAGAACAGCATCAGGCCGAAGGCCATGACCACGAAGAAGATCAGGGCCAGGAAGTAGGAGCCGGTGAACTGCACGATCAGGCCGATCAGGATCGGCACCAGCACGCCGACCATGTTGCCGCAGAAGTTCATGCTGCCGCCGAGCACGCCGGCCTTGGACTTGCCGCCGAGAATCGCCGGCAGGCACCAGTACATGCCGCACCAGCGGATGAAGAACAGCGCCACGCAGAGCAGTGCGATGACCAGGCCGGCGTCCGGGGTGTAGGCCACCAGCAGGATGCACAGCGCGGCGACCGCAGCGGAGCCGGCGAACATGCTGCGCATGACGGTGTTGGGCTGGCCGCCCTTGGCCTTCCATTTGTCGGAAATCCAGCCGCCGATCAGCTCGCCGACGAAACCGCACATGAAGATCAGGAAGGTCGCCCCGCCCATGGCCTTAATGTCGAGGTTGTGGGCCTGGTGCAGGTAGCTCGGCATCCAGGTCAGCAGGCCATAGAACACGCTGTTGTAGCAGGCGTAGCCGGCGAACATGCACAGCACCGAACGGCTTTTGAGCAGCTCCTTGAGCACCGCCTTGCGGTTGCCGTTGGCCTTGCTCGCGGCATCGTTGGCCTGGGTGATGTAGGCCAGCTCGGCGGCGTTCACTTGCGGGTGTTCGCTGGGGTGGTTGCGGATGTACCACCAGGCCCAGAGGCCTGCGGCCACGGTGCCGACGCCGGCGATGATGAAGGCGATGCGCCAGGAGTCGAACCAGGTGATCAGCCCGGCGATGATGATCGCGCCAAGGGCGGTGCCCAGCGGCGCGCCGCCGTCCACCAGGGTGGCGCCGCGGCCGCGCTCGTTGGGGGTCAGCCAGGCGCCGTTGAGCTTGGCGCCGGCGGGCATGATCGGCGACTCGGCGACGCCCAGGCCGATGCGGGTGACCAGCAGGGTGATCCAGTTGTGGGCGAAGCCGCCAAGGGCCTGGAAGGCGCCCCAGCCGATGGTCGCGACGCCAATGATGTTGCGCACCTGGAAGCGGTCGAGCAGCACCCCGGCAGGGATCTGCATCAAGGCGTACGACCAGAAGAACGCGCTGAGGATCAGGCCTTCGAGCGCCGGAGTCAGTTCGAACTCTGCGGAAATCAACGGCAGCGCCACCGACAGCGAGGCGCGGTCGATGTAGTTGATCGCGGCCAGCAACAGCAGGATCAGGAAGATCCGCCAGCGCACGGTGGTCGGCTTGGCGCTGTCGGCGGTAGCCAGGGCGGGCGCGGGGGCCGCCGGGTAAGGGCTGTTGTTCATGCTCATCTCACTCTTGTGATTGTTATGAAATGCCGCGGCGGCGCGGCCCTGCGCCGCCGTCGGGTCAGAGCGTGGTCACCGCTCCGGGTGAGATGGCCGCCGGCGCCAGGGCAATGCCATTGCGCAGCGGCGCGCCGAACTCGTCCAGGCTGATCTCGAACACATCGCCTTCGCCGGCCTTGATCTGATCGGCGAACGACAGGGTCGCGGTGCCGAAGAAGTGGATGTGGACATCGCCCGGACGGAGGAACTGGACGTATTTGAAATGGTGGTACTCGAGGTTCTCCAGCGAGTGGCACATGTTGTCCTCGCCACTGAGAAAGTCCTTTTCCCAGATCACCTGGTCGCCCCGGCGGATCCGGCTGGTGCCCTGCAGGTGGCGCGGCAGCTCGCCCACGCGCAGTTCCGGCCCATACGAGCAGTTGCGCAGCTTGGAATGGGCCAGGTAGAGGTAATTGCGCCGCTCCATCACATGGTCGGAAAACTCGTTGCCGATGGCAAAGCCCAGCCGGTAGGGCTGGCCATCATCGCCGATCACATAGAGCCCGGCCAGCTCCGGCTCTTCACCGGCGTCCTCGGCGAACGCCGGGGTCTGCAAGGCCTGGCCCGGACGTACTACGCACGAGCCATCGCCCTTGTAGAACCATTCCGGCTGCGCGCCTGCGCTGCCGGCGGCGGGACGGCCGCCATCGATGCCCCATTGGAACATCCGCGCGGTGTCGGTGAGGGCGGCGCTGTCGTCGACTTTCTGCTGGTGCATCTTGTCGCGGGTCGAGGCGCTGCCCAGGTGGGTCAGGCCGGTGCCGCTGACCAGGCAGTGGGCCGGATCTTCGTGGTCCAGCGGTGGCAATACCCGGCATTCGGCGAGGGCTTGGCTGTAGCGCTGGTCGCTGCTGTCCAGGCCGCGCTCGAGCACTTCGGCGGTTAGGCTGCGCTGGTTGCGGATGGCGGCCAAGGCCAGTTCACGCAGGTGGGTGGTGTCACGCACGACCTGGATCAGGTCGCCTTCGACCACGCCGACGTGGCGCTGGGCGGGTGCGGTTTCGAATTGGATCAGGCGCATGCTGGCTCCGGTTTGTTGTTGTGGGGAAGCACGTGCGGCCACTTTAAATTTGCGCGGCGTTGCTGCCTAATGAGAGCTGTTGACCCCGTGATAACTTTTAGTGATCCCCTATGCTGCCACCTTTGAGTTCCATGGCGTCGCGCCTGCGCTTGCGCCAGCTACGCCTGCTGATCAGCCTTGACGAGCTGGGCTCGATCCACAAGGCGGCCGAGGCCATGTCGATTACCCAGCCGGGGGCGACCAAGGCCCTCAACGAGATCGAATCGACCCTGGGCGCGGTGCTCTTCGAGCGCACCAGCAAGGGCCTGCAGGCGAATGACCTGGGGCGTTGCGTGGTGCGTTATGCGCGCTTGATCGGCAACGACCTGGCGCACCTGCGTGAAGAGATGCTGGGAATTCTCCAGGGCCATGGCGGGCGGTTGTCGGTGGGCACGATCATGGGGGCGGTGCCGATTCTGGTGGAGGGCCTGGCGCGTTTGCGCGAAAGCCAGCCGGACCTGTCGGTGGCGGTGGTCGAGGACACCAGTGACCGCTTGTTGACCCTGCTCGATCAGGGCCGACTGGATGTGGTGATCTGCCGGACCAGTGTCAGCCCGCGCCCGGCGGCGTACCACAGCCGGGTCAAGCACCAGGAGCAGCTGGTGCTGGTGGCCAACCCGGCGCATCCGCTGGCGGCCAGCGCTTCGTTGAACCTGGCACAGCTGGCCGATTCGCGGTGGGTGGTGTTCCCGGTGAACATGCCGATGCGCCTGACCCTGGAGCGTGAGTTTCGCGAGGCGGGGTTGAGCTTTCCGCAGTATCCGATCGAAACGTCTTCGACCTTCACCACGTTGTCGATGCTGTTGCAGGATCCGGGCTTGCTGGCGGTGATGCCGTGGGATGTGGCCAAGGTCGCGCTGGATCACGGGATGCTGGTGAGGCTGCCATTGCAATTGCAGTCACGCAGTGAGCCGTACGAGGTCGTGACGCGGCAGGGGGTGGAGTTGAGTGCGCCAGCGCAGGTGCTGGTCGAAATCCTGATGGAGTAGCTTGTCGGCGCGCTCATCGATCATACAACCCAGACACTCCCCGACCCTGTGGGAGCGGGCTTGCCCCGCGAAGAGGCCGGCCGAGTCGACGGAATCGACCGTTAGGCTGAAAATTGTTGGCTCTGCTGGCGCCGCCGGTTACGCAATGAATGATCCCTCCATCAACAACCCAAAAAAAACCCGGCATTTCTGCCGGGTTTTTTCATGCCGCTGGAAGCTCAACGCTCCCGCCGGATGTTACGCCTGAACAACCGGGATCTTGGCGCTTTCCGCAGCGTCACGGAACTCGGCGATCTGGTCGAAGCTCAGGTAGCGGTAGACGTCGGCAGCCATGCTGTCGATGTCTTTGGCGTACTGCATGTACTCTTCGATGGTCGGCAGCTTGCCGATGATCGAAGCCACTGCTGCCAGCTCGGCCGAAGCCAGGTAGACGTTGGTGGCATCGCCCAGACGGTTAGGGAAGTTACGGGTCGACGTGGAAACCACGGTCGAACCGGTCTGCACACGTGCCTGGTTACCCATGCACAGCGAGCAACCTGGCATTTCCATGCGCGCGCCAGCTTTGCCGTAGATGCCGTAGTAGCCTTCTTCGGTCAGCTGGTGAGCGTCCATCTTGGTTGGCGGAGCCAGCCACAGACGGGTCGGAATACCGCCCTTGACCTTCTCCAGCAGCTTGCCAGCAGCGCGGAAGTGACCAATGTTGGTCATGCACGAGCCGATGAACACTTCGTCGATCTTCTCGCCCTGTACCGAAGACAGCAGGCGGGCGTCGTCCGGGTCGTTCGGCGCGCAGAGCACAGGCTCTTTGACGTCGGCCAGGTCGATTTCGATGATCTCGGCGTATTCGGCATCGGCGTCTGCAGACAGCAGCTGCGGGTTGGCCAGCCAGGCTTCCATGGCTTGCGCACGGCGCTCCATGGTCCGCGCATCGCCGTAGCCTTCGCTGATCATCCAGCGCAGCAGGGTGATGTTCGACTGCAGGTATTCGGCAACCGCTTTTTCCGGCAGCTTGATGGTGCAGCCAGCAGCAGAGCGCTCGGCGGAAGCGTCGGACAGCTCGAACGCTTGCTCGACAGTCAGCTCGTCGAGGCCTTCGATCTCCAAGATGCGACCCGAGAAGGCGTTGATCTTGCCTTTCTTCTCGACGGTCAGCAGGCCTTGCTGAATGGCGTAGTACGGGATCGCATGGACCAGGTCACGCAGGGTGATGCCAGGCTGCAGCTTGCCCTTGAAGCGAACCAGGATCGACTCTGGCATGTCCAGCGGCATCACGCCGGTGGCAGCGGCGAAGGCGACCAGGCCGGAACCGGCCGGGAACGAGATGCCGATCGGGAAGCGGGTGTGCGAGTCGCCGCCGGTGCCGACGGTGTCAGGCAGCAGCATGCGGTTCAGCCAGCTGTGGATGATGCCGTCGCCAGGACGCAGCGACACGCCGCCACGGGTGCGGATGAAATCCGGCAGGGTGTGGTGGGTGGTGACGTCGATTGGCTTCGGGTAAGCAGCGGTGTGGCAGAACGACTGCATTACCAGGTCAGCCGAGAAGCCCAGGCAGGCGAGGTCTTTGAGCTCGTCGCGGGTCATCGGGCCGGTGGTGTCTTGCGAACCCACGGTGGTCATCTTCGGTTCGCAGTAGGCGCCTGGACGTACGCCCTGGCCTTCTGGCATGCCGCAGGCACGGCCAACCATTTTCTGCGCCAGGGTGAAGCCCTTGCCAGTATCGACCGGTGCGTCCGGCAGTTTGAACAGGTCGGTTGCACCCATGCCCAGCTCGGTGCGCGCCTTGTCGGTCAAGCCACGGCCAACGATCAGCGGGATACGGCCGCCAGCACGGACTTCGTCGAGCAGGACTGGCGTTTTCAGTTCGAAGGTGGTGACCAGCTCGTCGCTTTCGTGACGGCGTACTTCACCTTTGAACGGGTACACGTCGATGACGTCGCCCATTGCCAGGTTGCTGCAGTCGAATTCGATTGGCAGGGCGCCGGCGTCTTCCATGGTGTTGTAGAAGATCGGAGCGATCTTGGTGCCGAAGCAGAAACCGCCAGCGCGCTTGTTCGGCACGTTGGGGATATCGTCACCGAAGAACCACAGTACCGAGTTGGTTGCCGATTTACGCGACGAACCGGTACCGACCACGTCACCGACGTAGGCGACCGGGAAGCCTTTGGCGCGCATGGCTTCGATCTGCTTGAGCGGACCGACCGAGCCTGGTTGCTCAGGCTCGATGCCGTCACGGGCCATTTTCAGCATGGCCAGGGCGTGCAGCGGAATATCAGGGCGCGACCAGGCATCCGGTGCAGGGGAGAGGTCGTCGGTGTTGGTTTCGCCAGGCACCTTGAACACGGTCAGGGTGTACTTTTCGGCAATTTCAGGGCGCTTGGTGAACCACTCGCCATTGGCCCAGGACTCCAGCACAGCCTTGGCGTGGGCGTTGCCCGCCTTGGCTTTTTCGGCGACGTCATGGAAAGCATCGAACATCAGCAGGGTGTGCTTGAGCTGTTCGGCCGCGACGGCAGCCAGTTCGGCGTCGTCCAGCAGCGCGACCAGAGTCTCGATGTTGTAGCCGCCCTGCATGGTGCCGAGCAGCTCGGTGGCATGCTTGCGGTCGAGCAGTGGCGAAGTGGCTTCGCCCTTGGCGATTGCCGAGAGGAAACCGGCCTTGACGTAGGCAGCTTCGTCAACGCCTGGTGGTACGCGGTTGGTGATCAGGTCAACGAGGAAGGCTTCTTCGCCGGCTGGCGGGTTTTTCAACAGTTCGACCAGGCCTGCAGTCTGTTCGGCGTTCAGCGGCTGGGGCACGATGCCCAGGGCTTTACGCTCTTCGATATGTTTGCGGTAGGCTTCAAGCACAGTTATTACCCTCATCAGTGGTCCCTAAAGGGAGTCCGGGACGCTCATCCAGAATTCAACGCGGCCATGCGCAATACGGCTTCGTGAGCCGTCCAGCCAGGCGTGCGGAAAATCCTTGCAGAAGCTGTTTTCAAAGTTTTACGCCTGTAGAACGGAGCGCTGATGAGGGGTTGGCGCGGCACATGCGAGGGCTGCATGGGCCGGCCAACACCGTTCTACCGGATTAACTGTGCTTCGTGACGCTTTGAAAACAGCTTCCAACGGACATTGTTGCCTTGAAAAGGCGGGTTGATTCTACGGCAAAAACTGAACAAAAGTAAGGCGCGGGATGCGACTTTAACAAGTGACCCTGGTTAGACAAAGGGCTAACATGGAGCCGTGTGCCACCGCCAAGCTGTTGTCTGTTCATGTCCAATCAGTCCATCAAAACCCCATGTGTCGGGCTCTGCTCGACCGTCTACGGCGACCTTGTATGCCGCGGCTGCAAGCGCTTTCATCATGAAGTGATTCACTGGAATGGCTACAGCGAAGAGGCCAAACGGGCGGTCTGGCTGCGCTTGGAGCAGTTGCTGGTGCAAGTGATGATGGCCAAGCTGGAAGTGTTCGACAAGGACTGCCTGCGCCAACAACTGGAGCAGCGCTCGATCCGCTTTGTGGTGCAGCAGTCAGAGTACTGCTGGGCCTACCAATTGATTGCCAGGGGCGCGCGGATGATCCGTGACCTTGAGGCCTATGGCATGGCGCTGTTGCCTGAGTTTCGTGGCTGGGATCTGCCACAGTTGCGCGACGCCATCGACCGGGAGTTCTTCCTGTTGTCCGAAGCACATTACCAGCGCTACATCGCACCGTCGTTTCTCAAGGACGTGCTGGGGTAGCCTTCCAGATGCCGCGCGGCGCCAGCAGTCCTTAGCGTTCATCGCTCCTTCAAGCTGGAGTGACGTGATGAGCAGCCTTGTATTCATGCCTGAACTGAGTTTTACCGCCCGCTGCCGCTGGCAACTTGCAGATTATGTTTCGACCCCTGCGGTATGGGAGGACGGCGACGACCTGTCCCGGCCGCTCTGGACCGAGTTCGATACCTGGAATAGCGACAGCGGCTGGTTGATAGCGAGCCGCAATTATGACGGAACACGGCCAGATTCATTTCCGCCGGACGAATGGCAGGGTGAAGATTTACGACAATCGCTCGGTGTCGATACCTTCTGGTTCGGCACCTATCGCCATGCGCTGGGCTACGTCTACGAGATCCGCCCGGCCTATACTGGCCGCAACGGCGACCAGTATCCCAGGCTCAACTACTGGTTGGACGTGAGCAGGAGCGGCTATCTGGGTTTTTACCCTACAGACGCCAAAGCTGGAAGCCTGACCGATAAAGAAGGGGTAATAGCCCTGAAAGATCCGATCGGTGTCGCGCCGGTGGTAAAACTGCCGGTAGACACGCAGATTGATCTCGACTTGCCGCTCTACAAACTCAGAAAGGGCTTGAAGACGCCGCTCTGGCACATCGCATGCCTGAATCCGGAGCGCTTGGTGGAGGGCGGTCTGCACCTGAACCTGTCTCTCTATGGCGGCCTTGAAGCTGTCAAGGTGCGCCGACTGGTAGAGAACGGGCAAGGGTATCTGAATACAGGCCGCGGCAGGCCGGGTGTGTTGCTGATGTGTATCGACAACCCATGCGTGCCGCCGCACCCGAAACCCTCGATAGACTGAAACCGCCTACGCGCCGCTGTACTCGCAGCCGCTGGTGCAGGTTTCGTGAATACGCACCTTGGACAGTTCTGGCAGCAGCGGTTTCACCTGCTGCCAAATCCACACCGCGATCACTTCGCTGGTGGGGTTTTCCAGGCCAGGAATGTCGTTCAGATAGTTATGGTCGAGCTGCTCGTAGATCGGCTTGAAAATCGCCTTGATCTCGGAGAAGTCGCGGATCCAGCCGGTATGCGGGTCAAGCGGGCCGGTCAGGTGCAGGGCGACCTTGAACGAGTGGCCGTGCAAGCGGCCGCATTTATGACCAGGCGCGACATTGGGCAGGCGATGGGCCGATTCGAAGGTGAACTCTTTGAAAATTTCCACGGGGTAGTAACTCTGTTGCAAGCGAGAATGGCGGCGATTCTACCAGCATGGCCGCAGTGAGTGGTTGTGCCTGTGTGGTCAGCTGCCCGGTGGCGTTTGCGCACCCACTGCAACAGTGCTCGAGTCATGCGCTATCATGCCCGCGAGCAATTTCAGGTTGGCTTAAGGAGCCGTGGTTAATCTTAACCCCGTAGACAACTTGCATATCCCGATGGAGAGATACTCATGAAAACTTTGACTGCCCTGTTCACTGCTGCTGCCCTGTCTGTTGCTGCCACCGCTGCCCTGGCCGACGTGCCGGCGCATGAAATCAGCGCCCTGGAAAAAGCCGGCACCGTGCAGCCATTGCAGAAACTGGCCGAGACTGCCAAGGCCAAGCATCCTGGTTCAACCATCACCGACTCCGAGCTTGAAAACGAATACGGCCGCTACATCCTCAAGGTCGAACTGCGTGATGCGCAGAACGTTGAATGGGACGTTGATCTGGATGCCAAGACCGGCGAAATACTGAAAAACGCCCAAGACAAATAATGAGCCCGCTATCGCGCAAGCCGCGCTACCTGGCGCTGGCCCTGATGGCCGTGTGTTCACTGGCGCTGGCGCGTGATCTTGACCAGGATGAAGCCCTCGCGCTGCGGCAAAAGGGCATCATCCTGCCGCTTGAGCATCTGCTCGACTCTGCCCTGGGGCGTTACCCCGGGGCACGTCTGCTTGAGGCAGAGCTTGAAGAAAAACATGGCCGCTATGAATACGAGGTCGAGCTGCTGACCCTTGAAGGGGTGGTGCGCGAAATCAAGCTGGATGCCCGCAGCGGTGTGTTGCTCAAAGACGAGGAGGACGACTGAATGCGCCTGTTGCTGGTCGAGGATAACGTGCCGCTGGCCGATGAGCTGACTGCCGGCCTGCAGCGTCAGGGCTACGCCGTCGACTGGCTGGCCGACGGCCGTGATGCGGTCTATCAAGGCCAGAGCGAGCCCTACGATCTGATCATTCTCGACCTTGGCTTGCCCGGCTTGCCGGGATTGGAAGTCCTCGCCCAGTGGCGTGCAGGCGGGTTGGCCACGCCAGTGCTGATCCTGACGGCGCGCGGCTCGTGGGCCGAGCGCATCGAAGGCTTGAAGGCCGGCGCCGACGACTACCTGAGCAAGCCGTTCCACCCTGAAGAGCTGCAACTGCGCATTCAGGCACTGCTGCGCCGCGCGCGCGGCCTGGCCAATCAGCCCAAGCTTGAGGCAGCCGGCCTGCACTTGGACGAAAGCCGCCAGTGTGTCAGCCGCGAGGGTGTCGATGTGCAACTGACCGCGGCGGAGTTTCGCCTGCTGCGCTACTTCATGCTGCATCCCGGCCAGGTGCTGTCAAAGGGGCATCTGGCCGAGCACCTGTATGACGGCGAAACCGAGCGCGACTCCAACGTGCTTGAGGTGCACGTCAATCACCTGCGGCGTAAACTCGGCCGCAGCGTCATCGAAACCCGTCGCGGGCAAGGTTACGTCTACGCCGGCAGCACGCCGTGAAGTCGATCCAGGCACGCTTGAGTGTTGGCCTTATCGCCGTATTGGTAGTGATCGGGCTGGCCTTTGCACAGTTGACCCTGTGGCTGTTCGAGGCCGGCCTGCAGCGTTACCTCGAAGTCGGTTTGCGCAAGGAAAGCGAGAACCTGCTAGTGGCGCTGGTGCGCGGCCCGGATGGTCTGCAGCTGGACGAGCGGCGCATCTCGGCGGCCTACCAGCGGCCGTTTTCCGGGTATTACTTTCGCATCGATTTCGAGCAGGGCAGTTGGCGATCTCGCTCATTGTGGGACCTGGACATGCCCAAGCCGGCCAAGCCGGGACTCGAAGATACCCATGTACTAGGTCCTGAAGGCCAACAGTTGCTGGCCCTGCGTGCTGACTATCGGCGCCTGGGTCAGGACATCTCGATCAGCGTCGCGCAGGATTATTCACCAGTACGCCAGGGCTTTCAGCGCATGCAGCAGATCGGCTTGGGCATGGGCCTGATCGCCCTGGTGCTGGTGCTGGTATTGCAGCGCATCACTGTTACCCGCTCGCTCCGGCCATTGGAGCGAGCCCGCCAGCAGATCGCGCAGCTGCAGCAAGGCCAGCGTTCACAGCTGGATGCCGAAGTGCCCAGCGAACTGCAGCCGCTGGTCGATCAGGTCAACCATCTGCTTGCCCACACCGAAGACAGCCTGCGCCGCTCGCGCAATGCGCTGGGCAATCTTGGCCATGCGTTGAAAACGCCGATGGCGGTTCTGCTCAGCCTGGCCTCCAGCGAGCGCTTGCGCGATTTGCCTGACGTACGCACGCAAATGCGCGAGCAGCTCGAACAGATCCAGCAGCGCCTGGAACGTGAACTCAACCGTGCGCGGTTGGCGGGCGATGCTCTGCCCGGCGCGCAGTTTGATTGCGATGCGGAGTTGCCAAGCCTGCTGGCAACCTTGGGCATGATTCATGGTGAAGGTCTGCTGCTCGAACGCGATACGCCCGCCGGACTGCTGCTGCCTTGGGACCGCGAGGACCTGCTCGAGCTGCTCGGCAACCTGCTCGACAATGCCTGCAAATGGGCTGACAGCGAAGTCCGCTTGGGTATCGCCACGAGTGCCTCTGGTTATCAGTTATGGGTGGATGACGATGGCCCGGGCATTCCTGAGGAAAAACGCGTGCACGTGCTCGAGCGAGGTTCGCGGCTGGACGAGCAGGTCAATGGTCACGGCCTGGGCTTGGGTATCGTGCGCGATATCGTCGACGCCTGGGGCGGCACTATCGCCCTGCAGGAAAACCCTCAAGGCGGCCTGCGAGTGAGCATCGAGCTGCCCGGCAAAGGCCGCTGAACGGCCTACGCTGATGCTGCAAAATTATTGAGCCCAAACCGCATTATTTTGAATTTGCCCCACAATAGTGCGCGCGGCACACTCTTGCTCTGAAATGGCTCATCCCGGCCAAGTTGAAGAGCACGTTCTGCCGATGTCTGCCTCGCGTCCCGAACCCCTGTTGCAGCGCCTGATGCCGGCGCCCCTCAATATTCCTCCCAAAGAATGGCTGCGCGCAGGCGTCGGTGCCTTGCTCGGCCTGTGCCTCGCAGGTTGGCTATGCAGCCTGGCCTATGGTCCCTCCATTGCGCTGCATCTGCTTGGCCCTCTGGCGGCAACAGCCGTGCTGGTTTTCGCCGTGCACGCCGGGCCGCTGGCGCAGCCGTGGTCGGTGCTGGGCAGCTACGCGCTGGCGGGCGTAATCGGCTTGGTCATGCGCCAGCACCTGGGCAGCGAGCTGTGGGTGGCTGGCGCTGCGCTGGGCTTGTCGTTGTTGGTCATGTGCCTGCTGCGCTGCCTGCACCCGCCGGGCGGCGGAGTAGCGGTCAGCGCGGTACTGGCCGATTCCGGGCTGGTCGCCATGGGCGATCATCTGCTCGAGCCAATCATGCTCAATGCGCTGGTGCTGGTCGCAGTGGCGGTGGTCTACAACCGCCTGACGGGCGTGCGCTATCCCAAGCCTGGCTTGCCGCGCAAGGATCTGCACCACACCCACGACCCAGTGCCCAGCGCCCGGGTAGGTTTCAGCAGCGACGACCTCGATCAGGCTCTGGAAGACATCGGCGAGTACGTTGACGTCAGCCGTGACGAGCTTGAGCGTATTCTTCTGGCCACTGAACAGCATGCCTTGCAGCGCAGTCTAGGCGGTATCACCGCGGCTTCGGTGATGTCCCGCGATGTGCAATTTGCCAGCCCGCAGACCACGCTGGAGCAAGCCTGGCAGATGCTCGCCAGCCACCACCTGAAGACGCTGCCAGTACTGGCGGAGGGGCGCCTGGTCGGCATCGTCAGCCTCAGTGATGTGCTGACGGCGGCCATGGCGCGGGCGCGGTTCAGCTGGCGTGGGCTGTGGCGGCGCAGGCCGGTGGTGCTGGAGCAGGTGATGAGCCGGCGGGTGATCAGTGTCAGTAGCCAGCACCCGCTGGAGCGTCTGCTGCCATTGCTGTGCGAGCAAGGCTTGCACTGCCTGCCGGTACTCGATGACGGCAAGCTGGTCGGGGTGATCACCCAGACCGACCTGATTGCCGGTCTCAAGCGCCAGTTGCTCAACCACAGCACGCTTGCTTCAGATGAGCGGGTCCCAGCGTTGTGACCAGTCACTGACGCCCGCTGCGACTTGCCGGCGCAGCACGCCGAAGGCCTGCTGCAAGGCGGCGCTGTCGTGCTTGCGGGTGTACACCAGAAAAGTCGGGTAGGTGAATTCCGGCGCTTGCGGCACCCGCTCGAACACGCCGCTGTCCAGGTAAGCCTGCACCACCCGTGTACGGAAATAACCGCTGCCACCGTGCTCGAGAATGAACTGCAAGGCCAGCGGGCCGAGGTTGAAGCTCAGCGCTGGGCGGGCACAGTCGGGCAGGGCGGCATCATGCTGGCGGCGAAACGTCTCGCCCCAGTCGATATACACATAAGGCTCTGGCCGTTCTACGTGGCGGATGCGCACCAGTTTTTCTTCCATCAACTGCTCCACCTGCAGGCCAGGCCCGTAGATGGGCTGATAGACCAGCGCAGCATCGAGCAAGCCGCGCTCGACCTTGCGCAGCAACGATTCGCCGTCGCTGACCTCGCTGCGGATGGCATGGCTGGGCATCTCGCGGTACAGCGCACTGACCCAGTCAAGCAGCAGTGGGTTGCCCAGGCTGGTTTCGCCGCCCAGGTGCAGCAGCTGCTGACAACCCTGCGGCAGCGGCAGGTCACGGCGGGCGGCCTCCCAGGTTTCCACCAGTTGGTGGGCGTAGGTGACGAAGGCTTCGCCGTCTGCGGTCAGGCTGGCGCCGCTGCGGCTGCGGACAAACAGCTGGCAACCTAGCTGCTGCTCAAGACGCTGCACCCGCGCGGTGATTGCCGTCTGCGACACGCACAGGCCCTCGGCGGCGGCGACCAGGCTGCCGCAGCGCACAATCTCCAGAAAGGTGCGTGCCTGTTCGATATCCATGCTGTGCTCATTGATCAAGGTGATGGCTATTCTAGAGCCTTGCTCGCTGCTTGGCGCGCTTCAAAAGCGCCGCCTTGATAGTGCCTGCTGATGCGAATTTGCAGGTCGGTTATGGACTTTAGTCCCATGGCAGGGGCGTCAGGCAGGTCCATACTGCAGGCTCGCCCTTCAATAACAACAAGTATCGGGTTGCGACTGACATGACCTACCAGCACAGCTACGCCCGTTCCATTTCCGACCCTGTGGCCTTCTGGGCCGAGCAGGCCGACCAGCTGGCCTGGTACCACAAGCCGCGCCAGACCCTGATCAACAATACCGACGGCAGCCATTGCTGGTTTGCCGACGGGCGCCTGAACAGCTGCTACCTGGCCCTGGATCACCAGATCGAACAAGGCCGTGGCGAGCAGACCGCGTTGATCTACGACTCGCCGGTAACCGCCACCCAGCAGCGTTTCAGCTACCTTGAGCTGCGCGATGAAGTTGCGCGTCTGGCCGGGCTGCTGCGCGAGTTGGGCGTGCGCAAGGGCGACGGTGTCGTCATCTACATGCCGATGGTGCCGCAGGCGGCCATGGCCATGCTCGCCTGCGCGCGGATTGGCGCAGTGCACTCGGTAGTGTTCGGCGGTTTTGCCGCCAACGAGCTGGCCCTGCGTATCGATGATGCCAAGCCGACGCTGGTGCTCACGGCCTCCTGCGGGCTGGAGTTTGATCGGGTCATCGAATACAAGCCGCTGATCGATCGCGCGCTGCAACTGGCCAGCCATCAGCCTCGCCACGTGCTGGTGCTGCAGCGGCCACAGGCCAAGGCCGCGCTGCAGCCTGGGCGTGACCTGGACTGGCAACAGGCACTGGTCAACGCGCAGCCTGTGGCGCCGGTCGAGCTCAGTGCAACCGACCCGCTATATATCATGTACACCTCCGGCACCACCGGCAAACCCAAGGGCATCGTCCGCGAAAACGGCGGCAACGCGGTCGCCTTGAGCTACACCATGCGCCATATCTATGGCATGCAGGCGGGCGATGTCTGGTGGGGGATTTCCGATGTGGGCTGGGTGGTCGGTCACTCGCTGATCGTCTACGGGCCGCTGATGACCGGTTGCACCACGGTGTTCTATGAAGGCAAGCCGATCCGCACCCCGGACGCCGCCGCGTACTGGCGGGTGGTCGAGCAGTATCAGGTGAATGCCTTGTTCTGCGCGCCGACGGCGATGCGCGCGATCCGCAAGGAAGACCCCCATGGCGAACTGCTCGCCGGGTATGACCTGAGCTCCCTGCGCCAATTGTTCCTCGCCGGGGAAAAGCTTGATTCAAGCACCCATCAATGGCTGGAGCAGGTCACCGGCAAACCGGTGCATGACCACTGGTGGCAGACCGAAACCGGCTGGCCGGTGACCGCACCCTGTGTCGGCCTTGAAGGCAGCGCCGCACGCCCCGGGTCGAGCAACCGCGCAGTACCGGGCTACAACGTGCAGGTGCTGGACGACGACGGGCATTTACTCGGGCCGAATCAACAGGGCGCGATCGTCATCGCCCTGCCGTTGCCGCCGGGCTGCAGCCAGACGCTGTGGGGTGATCATCAGCGCTATCTGCAGGCGTATCTGCACACCTATCCGGGCTACTACCATACCGGTGATGGCGGCTATCTGGACGATGACGGCTTCGTCTACATCATGGGTCGCACCGATGACGTCATCAACGTCTCCGGGCATCGGTTGTCTACCGGCGAAATGGAAGATCTGGTCGCCCGCCATGCAGCGGTTGCCGAGTGCGCGGTGATCGGTGTGCACGACGACATCAAGGGCCAGGTGCCGCTGGCGTTGGTGGTACTCAAGGACGGCGAAGAGCTAGCCGAGCAAAAATTGCAGGCTGAACTGGTTGCCAGTGTGCGCGAGCAGATCGGTGCGCTGGCATGCTTCAACCGGGTGCGGTTGGTCAAGCGCTTGCCCAAGACACGCTCCGGCAAGATTCTGCGCGCGGTGCTGCGCAAGATCGCTGACGGTCAGGCCTATGTACCACCGTCAACGCTGGATGACCCGGCTGTGCTTGGCGAAATCGAAGCGGTGCTGGCCGATCTGCCCCGCGCAGGTTAAAGCACAGTCGTGCCGACCTGATGCAGCTGGCCGAGACGGCTGCGGCTGCGCATCAGGTCGGCAATGGCGCCACCCAGGCTCTGCTCGAGCGGATAGCGGCCAATCAGCACCAGCTCGCAATCTTGGTCGTACAGCACATCGACCAGGTTGACGAAGCGTTGCTGCGCTGCGAGCGAACATTCGGCCAGGTCTTCCAGGTCGTCGATGATCCAGCGATCGTAACGGCTGGCCAGCTCCAGATAATCCACCACCGCCGTGGCCTGCTCGCACAGATCGACAAAGCTGAAGTGCACCTGTCGATCCTGGCTGGCCAGGGCGCGCAGCGGGCGATGGTTGATGTCCAGGGTCAGCGGCTGGGCTTCAGGCAGCGCCAGGGCCAGGCGTTGCTCAGCTGTGCCGGGCCAAACGTAGTGGCCCTGGGTAAAACGCTGGTGCGCGCGGTTGGCCGGCAGGCTGCGAAAGTCGATGTCGCCGCCCACTTCCATCACCAGCATGCGGCTGTTGATCAGGCGGATCACTGGCAAGAACCGCTCATGGTAAAGCGGGTTGGGCAGCAGGCCTTCAGGGGCATAGTTGGAAGTCAGGACGACAAACACGTTGCGCTCGAACAGCGCGCTGAACAGCCGGGTGAGTAGCATCGCATCGCCGATGTCGTGCACATGGAACTCGTCGAAGCACAGCACCTGGCAGTCGCCAATCAGTTCATCCAGGGTTGCCGCCATGGCATTGTTGGCGCCGCGATGGCGGTGCATGCCCTGATGCAGACGAGCGAAGAAATCGTGAAAGTGCAGGCGCAGCTTGGCCTCCACCTCCAGCGCCTGGTAAAAGCCATCGAGTAGCCAGCTCTTGCCGCGGCCAACCGACCCATACAGATACAAGCTGCGCGCCTGGCCGTCAGTCAGCGCGGCCAACTGTTGCGCCATGCGCTCGATAACCCGCCGTTGACCTTCGCTCAAGCTATAGCCGCGCTGCCTGGCCTTGCCCTCGAAGTAGCTCAACAGCTGGCAGTCGCCTTGCGCATCGGTACGCGAGCGGAGGCGCAAGTGGCGAAGCGGCGTGGAAATCCAGGCAGACAAGCGGGTGGTCCTCAACGGCGGGGCAGGGCGATTGGCGCCCTCCAGTGAGTGACCATTTTCACCGCAAGCACCGCTGGCAGGCAATCATCCCGGCGGGTAGCCAGGCGATTGTGGGCGACTACCGGCCGGTCAGTGCCCGCTGGCACTGGTCATGCGCCACTGCCAAATGAACAGCCTCAGGCTTGGCGCTTGAGCTGACGGTCGATCATGTACTTGATCGACAGGCGACGCTCCTTGAGGCGGTGCAGGTCATCATCGCTGGTATAGCCCGCCGAGATGGCCTCGGCAGCCAGCACCTGGTTGTCGATATCGACGTACTCGTCGAGCAGGCGATCAAGGGTCTGATCCTGCTGGCGACGCTGCTGAACGATTTCGCGGGGGTAGTGCAGGTCTTGGTACAGGTCATGGGAAACTGGCATGGCGCCCTCCTTGTAAGCGCTGGGTTACTTGACTATTGGGCAGGGCTGCAGGGATTTGGTTTTTTAGCTGGACGAGCTTTGCCGACAGGCGGTCACGCAGCGGCTGGTGCCTGACTAACTTGCTGTTTTTTTGAGATTTTTTTTAAAAAAGGGGTTTTCATGATCAAGGATTGTTGTTAAAGTGCCGCGCATTCCCCGACAACAACTCATGTTGTCAGCCACGGGAATTGTCAGAGCGACAGTGCATCGCACTCGTTGCATCAGATACAGGGGCGTCGCCAAGCGGTAAGGCAGCAGGTTTTGATCCTGCCATGCGTTGGTTCGAATCCAGCCGCCCCTGCCATTATCTTCCTCGCTTTACCCTCTCTCTATATATCCCGCGCAATCCACCAACGCTACCCATCCGTATTGCAGTTGCTGAGCAACGGCCGAGCGCGGTGCTCAGACCGCGCCCAGCAAATCGTCCAGGGTTTTCGCCAGCAGTTGATCCTGTACCGGTTTCTGAATGACCACACTGTCGCCCAGCTCGAAGCCTTGCAGCTCGGCATAGCCCGTGAGAATCACCACCGGCAATTGCGGGAAGCGCTCACGCGCCGCCAACGCGAGCTGCGCGCCGTTGAATTCGGGCATGGCAAAGTCTGTCAGCAGCACATCGACGTGTTCATCGAGCAAGCACAGGGCCTGCTCGCCACCGTGCGCCTGGCGTACCTGATAACCGTGCGAGCGCAGTAGCTCGCCGATCATGTCGCGGACCAGGTGATCATCGTCCACCAACAGCACGGTGCGATCACGGCCCTCTGCCGAGAGGGCTGGCGCCGCAGGCGCCGCGGGTGCTTCGAAGGCTACAGGCTGCTTGACCGCAGGCAGGTAGACCGACACCAAGGTACCCTGGTCCGGCGCAGTATCGATAGACACGCCGCCGCCCGATTGCTTGGCGAAGCCGAACACCTGGGCCAGGCCAAGGCCCGAGCCTTTACCGATGTCCTTGGTGGTGAAGAATGGCTCGAATACCTTGCCGACTACCTCTTCACTCATGCCGCAACCGGTATCGCGAATCGACAGCATCACGTACTCGCCAGGCTCCGGGTCTTCCGGTCGCTGGGCGCGTTCTGTGATCAAGGTATTGCGCGTCGACAGGATCAGCTGGCCGCCATCGGCCATGGCGTCGCGGGCGTTGATCGCCAGGTTGAGAATGATCATCTCGGTCTGGGTCGGGTCAGTCAGTGCCTGCCAAAGGCTGGCATCCAGATCCAGGCGTACCGAGACATTGCCGCCCAAGGTGCGTCGCAGCAGCTCTTCCAGGCCGGTGAGGGTCTGGTTGAGGTTCAGCGGCACAGGCTCGAGCCGCTGGCGCCGGGAGAAGGCCAGCAACTGTGAGGTCAACTTGGCACCGCGCTCGCCAGCCTCGCGGATGTGCTTGAGGCGGCTGCGGGCCTTGTCGTAATTCTCTTTCTGCAGGTCACGCTCAAGGAAACTCGCGCCGGTCAGAATCACCGTCAGCAAGTTGTTGAAGTCGTGCGCGACCCCGGCAGTCAGCTGGCCGACTGCCTCCAGTCGCTGCATCTGCTGCAGCGCAGCTTCGATACGCTCGCGCTCATCGATCTGCTCGCGCAGGCGCATGTTGGCCTCGGCCAGGCCCATCGACGATTCGCGCTCACTGGTGATATCGCGGGCGACCACATAGAGCAGGGTGTCCTCGGGCACGATCACCCAGGACAACCAGCGCTGTTGGCCGCTGGCATGTTGAATCCGCCCTACAAAGCGGGCACTGGTGCGGCCCTGGCCGAGGGCGGCCAGCTC
Source organism: Pseudomonas sp. NPDC088322 (assembly GCF_044740745.1). Classification (NCBI taxonomy): domain Bacteria; kingdom Pseudomonadati; phylum Pseudomonadota; class Gammaproteobacteria; order Pseudomonadales; family Pseudomonadaceae; genus Pseudomonas; species Pseudomonas sp. NPDC088322. The sequence goes on from NZ_JBIURK010000004.1 coordinate 598,740, forward strand.
AGCGAGAAAGGCTTCCTGATCCGGCTCGGGTAGCAGCTGCAGCAGGGTGGTCTGGCTCAGGCGTTCACGCGAGATGCCCAGGCTGACTTCCCAGGCTGGGTTGAGCGCGACCGGGGTCAGGTCTCTGTTCAGTACCGCCAGCAAGTCCTGGGACAATTCCCATGAGCGATCGCGCTCCCGGGTACGCCGCTCGACCCGCTCGCCGAGCATCTCGTTGAGCTGCTTGAGCGCCGTGGTCGCCTGGCGTTGTTCATGAATGTCCTGCAATACGCCGGAAAAGCGCACGCAGCGGCCGTCGACGAATTGGGTCTGGCCGCTCGAGAGCAACCAGCGCGGCTCGAGGCCGTCACGCTGATTGATACGAAACTCGACCCGGTAGTGACCGCCTGCCTGGGGCTGCATGACCTGCTCGACAGCGTCACGAACCAGCGCGACGTCTTCGGGATAGATGCCTGCGTAGAACACATCCAACGACATCTGAGTGTCGACAGGCAGGCCAAACAAGGTCTTGCAGCGGTCATCCCAGAGCAGCAGATCTTCCTGCGGGCGATAGTCCCAGGTACCCATGCCCGCAGCATCGATGGCAAACCGGGCGCGCGCCTCAAGCTCGGCCAGCGCTTCCTCCGCGCGGCGGCGGCGATGGCGCTCCTGCACTTCGGTCAGCGCCCGGCGCACGGCCTTGGGCAGCAGCGGCAGGTTCTTCTTCAGGACATAGTCGGTGGCGCCAAGGCGGATCATCTCCACCGCGTGCTCTTCACCATAAATGCCAGAGAGGAAGATGAACGGCACATCTGGCGCCAGCCGCTGAGCAATCGCCAGCACCTCGGTGCCGGACGAGCCAGGCAACACGCAATCGCACAGGATCAGGTCAAAACGGCCGTGGTGCAGCGCATGCTCGACGCCAATATGGTCGAACACCAGTTGCGACTCGATGTGCAGCCCGCTGCGCTCCAGGCGCAATAAGGTCAGCTCGGCATCCATCGAACTGTCTTCGACCATCAGTAGCTTGAGCGGGCCTGACAACATGCTAGTTGGACTCAATTGTTACCACGCCGAGTCAGCCGCAACGAGCCAGGCGGCGGTTCATTGAGGACGGCCCAGAAGATCCCCAGATCGGAGATGGCCGTGACAAATTCCTTGAACTCGACCGGCTTCACCACGTAGGCATTGACCCCGAGCTCATAGGCGCGCAGCAGATCGGGTTCTTCCCGCGAGGAGGTCAGCATCACCGTCGGGATGCTGCGCAGCTCTGGGGTTTCGCGCACCGCCTTGAGCACCTCCAGGCCATCCACCTTGGGCAGTTTCAGGTCGAGCAGAAGTACGGCCGGGTTGCCATCGTCGCGGTCGGCGTAACCGTTGCGGCGCAACAGGTAGTCGAGGGCGTCGGCGCCATCGCGCAGTACGATGACTTCGTTGGCCAGCTGGCTGCGCTCCAGCGCGACAAGCGTCAACTCCAGATCCCTGGGGTTGTCTTCGACCAACAAGATCGGTTTTAGCATGATGTGTACGTTACCTCAGGTGTTCGATGAATGACGCGGGAGGGCGAAATGGAACGACGCTCCCTGGTTGATCTCGCCGTCAGCCCATACACGGCCGTCGTGACGTTCGATGATCCGGCGCACGCTGGCCAGGCCGATGCCGGTGCCTTCGAAGTCTTCCATGCGGTGCAAGCGCTGGAACACGCCGAACAGCTTATTGGCATAGGCCATATCGAAGCCGACGCCGTTGTCGCGTATATAGATTTCAGTCTCGTGCGGGTGTTGCTTGGCGCGGATCTCTATACGCGCAGGATCGCGGCCTCGGGTGTACTTGATCGCGTTGGCGATCAGGTTATGCAGTGCCATGTTGATGAACGCCGGGTCGGCGATCACCTTGGGCAGTTTTTCCACGTCCCAGATGATTGTACGGCCGGCAAAATCCGGTGTCAGCTCGTTGCGAATGGTGTCGACCAGGGCGTTCAGGTCGACATCCGACATGCGCAGGGCAGAGCGGCCCATCTGAGAGAAATTGAGCAGGTTGTCGACAAGTGTGCCAGCAAAGTGCGCGGCTTCTTCGATGTGCTTGAGGAAGCGCTGGCCGCGTTCGCTGAGGTTCTCGCTTTCGACTTCGGTGAGCAGTTCGGTGTAGCCGGCGATGTGCCGTAGCGGTGCGCGCAGATCGTGCGACACGCTGTAGGAAAACGCTTCGAGTTCCTTGTTCGACTGGCGCAGCTCACCGGCCAGTTGCGCCAGCTCTTCGGCTTTGCGCAGCACGATCCCCAGTACGGCTATGCGAAGTTCGGCCACGCCTTCGATGATCAGCGGGTCCCAAGATTCGCTGTAACCGCCAACGTCTTCCTGCCAGCGCTCGAAGCTGTGTCGCGGGTTGAGGTCGCCCGCGGCGCTGATGGCTTTTTCCGGGCGCCCGGCCCAGTTGACCGTGCGTACCTGCTCGGGGCGGAACCACACCAGATAGTGCGAGTGGATCTGCGAAATCGCCACCGCCAGCACACCGCCAACGTGCTTGGCCAGCTCTGGTAAGTCCTGGATGTCGCGGCGCACGTTGTCGGTGCTGAACACCGATTCGGCGTCTTGCTGTGACAGCCAGTGGACCAGCGCATTGACCTGCGCAGCGGGCGGCGTCACGCCGATCAGGTCGCAGCGCTCGGCACTGATGATCGCCGCGCCAGTGGCACCGGCAAAGTCCAGCAGGACCTGAGGCAAGGCCTTCAAACCAGCACTGACGCTGTCGTGGTCGGCCATCGAGGCCAGCATGCGCACGATGCGCTGGCGCATGTCGAGCATGGTCTGGGTGCCGGTGTGCGCTTCACGGGATTCGATCTGCAGCGACAGCACGCTGGCCAGCAGCTCGCAGGCCGTGCGAGTGGGCAGGTCGACGGCATGCGGCTGGTCGTGATGGCAGGAGATCAGCCCCCACAACTTGCCGTCTACGACGATCGACAAAGAGGTCGATGCCAGGGTGCCCATGTTGCGCATGTACTGTAGGTGCACCGGCGATACCGCGCGCAACGCCGCATAGCTCATGTCCAGCGGCTTGCCGGTGCGCGGGTTGCTGTGGGGATACAGCGGCGAGGCAATGTAGTTGGCATCTTCGATGACCCGAATCCGATTGACTCGGTACAACTCGCGGGCCTGGCGTGGAATATCGGAGGCCGGGAAGCACAGGCCCAGATAGCTCGGGTAGCCGGGGTCGGCGACCTCGGCAAGTACCTCGCCGTTGCCTTCGGCATCGAAGCGGTAGGCCTTGACCCTGCCAAAGCCGGTAATGCGTTTGATCTGCATGACCGACTGCTGCAACAGTTCGACGATGCAGCTGACGTTGTGCACGCTGCCGACGAAGGCGCGTACCAGCGGGTAGTAATCGCCATGCCCGGACGGGCCGCTGGCCGTGCGGATCGGTTCGAATTCGGTGATCAGGACCTGGTCGTGACGATGCACCAGCACGCGCATGTGGCTGCAGTCTGGGCTGGGCTGGCGTAGTTCAACGTCGCCGATATGAAACGGGAATACCTCATCGACCGGCAGATACTGCATCTGTGCACGCAGGTCGAAACTGTCGCTGATCAGATCAGCGAAGGTGCGCCCAAGCAGCTCGGGCGCCGCAGACCCAAGCCAGCGCTCAGCGTTCTCGCTGGCTTGCAGCACGCACAGGTCCTGCTCGTCGAGTACCAGCATGAAACCCTGCGGCTGGATGCTGCCGGGGACCTGAATAGGCTCCTGGGCGCAGCGCTCGACAGCCTGGTCGAATGCGGTGGGGGCAGTTGTCAAAGCGGTACTCCTGGTGATTCTGTCCTCGCCCGGCGGAAAGCGCATGGCATAGGCTGTTGCTGCTGCAAAAGTATCAGATTGTCGGCTGCTTTGCCGGCATATGGCCATTTGAGGTCTGATTAGTTCAGGGGTTCGCCGTTTGAGTACAAAAATAGCGTGCAGTGCCGTGAAAGGTGCGGAACGGGGGTCTTTAACGCGGCAAATAGCCACCTAAGCCATTGTTGTTAATGCCAATGAAGGGTAGGGCAAACCCGGCGGGATCAGACTGCGCTGCTACCCTCAAGGGCATAGCCTGGAAACAGGGCCTGGAACAGGGATAGTGCGGTGGAAGTACGCGGAGTGGCCATGTGGTCGGGGCTGTTGTTGAGCGTGAACAGCCTGGCGGCGGACTTTCTGGTCGAGGTGCGGGTGCAGGTCGAGCGTGGTTGCATGCTGGTCAACCAACCCCGCGATGCGGCGGCGCAAGCATTGGGCCAGATCGACCTGGGCAGCGCAGCACGCCTTGACGGCGCCGCAGCGCCGCTGACTGGCGTGCTGCTCAGCCCTCGGCCACCACGGCTCGAATGCAACCCGGACACGCCTTATCAAATCCGCGTCGACGGCGGTCTGCATGGCGGCGTAGGCGAGCTGCGCTTCCTGGCCAGCGCGGATGCGCAAGCCAGGCCCATTCCCTATCGGCTTTACAGCGACGCAGGCTGGCGCCAGCCGCTGAGTGTTGGCAGCGCACAATCGGCGCGGGTGCCAGACAGTGGCTCGGTCGAATTGCCGCTGTATGCGCGCATCGACAGCCTGGCCTGGGTGCCACGGCCTGGCCTGTACGCCGACTTGTTGAAAGTCACGGTCACCTGGTAGGGGCATCGCCATGAGCAAGGAGGCTACGTCATGAGTCGCACCAGCATTCTGCTCCTGAGCCTGGGCCCGCTGCTGCTGCCAGGCGCCGTGCATGGCAGCACCACCGGGGTTATCGAAGCGCGCCTGGTGATCCGTGCCGCGTGCCAGATCAGCAGCGACCAGCCACCGGCGACGCTGGGTACGCCAGGGGTCATGGACTTTGGTTCGCGCGGGCCGAGCTGGCAGGAGCCGTTGCAGGGCAAGGTCGACGAAATCGCAGGCGATGGTGGCCTGCAGATCAGTTGCACGCCGTCGGTGCGCGCCTTCAGCGTGCGCATCAATGCTGGCCAGAACGGTGGCGATGGGGTGCGCCGGCTGAGCAACGGTCGCGAGATGATCCCTTACCAACTGGCGGTCGATCCCAGCGGCAACAGCCGTTACCCGGTAGGCCAGGCGCGCACCTTCACCGTCAACAGCAGCCAGCAGATCCCGATTCCGATCTACGGCGTGGTCATCGCGCAGCCGCGCGCGCTGCCCGCCGGGCTTTACCGCGACACCCTCAGCGTGACCCTGGACTGGTAACACCCAAGGAGAATCCGATGCGCACACACCTCACCTGCTCAGTACTCGCCGGGCTCGCCCTGGCGCTGGCGTCCCAGGCTCAGGCAGCCACCGTGACCGGGACCATCAACTCGACCCTGACCCTGATCGCCGCCTGCCAGGTCAACGGCAGTGCCGGTACCTCCGGGGTCAACTTCGGTAACCTCAACTTCGGTACTCAGGACGCCTTGTTCGGTACCGCCAATGCCCAGGTCATGGGCCCGGGTGGCGGCGCCATGAGCATCCTCTGCTCGAATGGCACCGGGGCGTCAATTCGCGTGCGCGCCGGCGCTCATGATGGCTTGTCGACGGGAGGGACGCGGGCGCTGGCCGACGGCAATGGCAACTTCGTGCCGTATGACTTCTATACCGATGCCGGACACACCGTGCCGCTGGCCATCGACGGCAGCATCGCCGTGCCGACCAGTACCGGCGCTGCCCAGACCGTCAACCTGTACGGCCAGGCCAAGGGCAAGGCTGGCCTGCCGGCGGGCACCTACACCGACACGGTTGCCGTCGAGCTGACGTTCTGAGCCATGAATCGCTGGGTTCGCGCAACCACGGCGGGGCTGGGCCTGGTGCTGGCGTTGCCGTTGGATGCAGCGACCACCAGTACCTTTCAGGTCAGCGCGCAGGTCGTGGCCGGCTGCCTGGTGGTGGGCGGGGTGAGCGCTTACGGCAGCCTCGACTTCGGCACGCAATCAGCCCTGTCCAAGGCCAGCGTCAGCGCAGCGCTGGGTGGCAGCACGGTGAGCTTTCAGTGCACGCCGGGGGTGGCATTGAGCATGGCCTTGGACGGTGGCCAGAACAACAGCGGCGGGACCCGCAACCTGAAGCGCAGCGGTGGTACGCAACTGCTCGCCTACCAGCTGTATCGCGACGCCGGCTTCAGTCAGAGCCTTGCAATCGGCCAGGTGACGTCGGTCAGCTACAGCGACCCGACGGCGATCAAGCTGCCGGTTTACGGTCGCACGCAGCTGCCGGGGACATTGCCGGCAGGTACCTATACCGATGTGGTGCAGGTCACGGTGACCTGGTGAACGCAGGGATCAACACAACAAACCAAGGAGAATGGCATGGGGGCAGGCGCGAAGTGGGCGCAAGCAATAGTCGTTGGCTTGCTGCTGGCCAGTCAGCCAGCGGCGGCGGCAACCTCGGTGCTGATCTGGCCAATTGACCCGGTGCTGGAGGCAGATCAGAAGGCGGGGGCGCTGTGGCTGGAAAACCGCGGCACTACGCCGGCCAACCTGCAGGTGCGTGTATTTGCCTGGCGCCAGGGCGGCTTTGAGGAGCAGTTCCAGGCCCAGCGCGAGATTATCGGCAGCCCGCCGGTGGCGAATATCGGGCCGGGGCAAAAGCAGCTGATCCGGCTGACCCGTACCGGCAGCTCGCCGGCCGGTCAGGAGCAGGCCTACCGCATCATCATCGACGAAATCCCCTCACCCTTGCCGGTCGATGCCAGTACTCAGGCACCAACTGCGGCGATCCGCCTGCAGATGCGCTACTCGGTGCCGTTGTTCGTGTATGGCGAAGGCCTGTGGGGCAAACCCGACCCGGAAGGCAAGCGCAGCGCCGATGGAGTCGGCAAGCCGCAGCTGAGCTGGCGCGCGGTCAATGTGCAGGGCAAGCCCTACGTCGAGCTGCGCAACAGCGGCCCGGTCCACGCGCGCCTGACCGACGTAGTGCTGCAGCAGGCCGGCCAGGACAAGCCGGTGGTTGAAGGCCTGCTTGGCTATGTGCTGCCCGGCGCCAGCATGCGTTGGCCAGTGCCCGCAGTCCCCACCGCAGCGAGTGTGCTCAAGGGCCGGGTCAACGGACAGGACGTGGCCCAGGCCATCAGCCCGGGCAAGTGAAACTTCGATGAATCGACGTCAGGGGCCACGGAGGACCCGACAATGGCTGGAAGCCGTGTGTGAAATGGCTGTCGTGGATGGCCCATCAGGTGTGCCTGGGCTTGCTGCTGGGGCCACAGCTGGCGCTGGCCAACGGCCTGCCGCCGCCACCGAGCGAGAGCAGCGCGGTCACCGATGCCACGCTGTACCTCGACCTGCTGGTGAACCAAATGCCCAGGGCTGAGCTGGTGCCCGTGCAGCAACGCGCCGGACGCTTGTTTATCGCCAGTGAGGTGCTCACTGCAGCGGGCATCAGCCTGCCGGGGGTTACTCAGGGTGAGGTGGCGCTGGATGCTTATGCCGACCTGCATGCCGACTACGACAGCGCCAACCAGCGCCTGCTGTTGCAGGTACCCGCTGCCTGGTTGCCGCTGCAGCGGGTTGGCGAGCGCGGCCTGTACTCGGCCAGCGACGCCCGCAGCAGCTTCGGCGCGCTGCTCAACTACGACGTCTACCTGAATGACACTGATGAGAGCGGCACCTACCTGGCCGCCTGGAACGAGCTGCGTCTGTTCGACAGCTGGGGCACGTTCAGCACCACCGGCCAGTGGCGCCAGGCCTTCAACAGCGCACCGCAGGCCGATACCCGTCAGGGATTTCTGCGCTACGACACTACCTGGCGCTATACCGACGAGCAACGCCTGCTGACCATCGAGGCCGGTGACCTGGTCACCGGCGCCTTGCCCTGGACCAGCTCGGTGCGGCTCGGCGGCCTGCAGCTTTCGCGTGATTTTGCCGCCCGCCCGGACCTGGTCACCTATCCGCTGCCGGCCTTTGCCGGCGAGGCGGCGGTACCGACGTCGCTGGACCTGTTCATCAACGGCTACAAGGCGAGCACCACCGACCTGCAACCCGGGCCATACACCCTGACCAACGTGCCGTTCATCAACGGTGCCGGCGAAGCGGTGGTGGTGACCACCGACGCCCTCGGCCGCCAGGTGTCTACCACGCTGCCGTTCTACGTCACCAGCAGCCTGCTGGGTAAAGGCCTGAGCGACTTTTCCCTGGCGGCCGGCAGCCTGCGCCGCGACTACGGCGTACGTGATTTTGGCTACGGCACAGGCGTTGCCAGCGCCAGCCTGCGCCACGGTGTCAGCGACAGCTTTACCCTCGAGGGCCATCTGGAGACCGCCGAGACCCTCGCCCTCGGCGGCCTGGGTGGCAATCTACGGCTGGGCAATTTTGGCGTGCTCAATGCGGCGTTGGCGCAAAGCCGTTTCGACGGCGAGCAGGGCCAGCAGGTTGCACTGGGGTATCAATACAACAGCCAGCGCCTCGGTTTCAGTTACCAGCGCCTGCAGCGCCATGGCGACTACGCCGACCTGTCGCGGGTCGACACGCCCTATACGCAGCTGTCCAAGCGAAGTGAACAGGTCACCCTGAGTCTGAACCTTGAGCGCTATGGCAGCCTCGGTGCCGGCTATTTCGATGTGCAGGCCGCAGACGGCTCGCGTACCCGTCTGCTCAACCTGAGCTGGAGCCGCTCGTTGTGGGGCAATAGCAGCTTGTACCTGTCGGCCAACCGCGAGATCGGCGAAAGCCAGTGGGCCATGCAGGCGCAGCTGGTGATCCCGTTCGACCTGCATGGCAACCTGGCCCTGAGCATGGAGCGCAGCCAGGATGGCAGCCGCCAGCAGCGGGTTAACTACAGCCGCGCCGTACCGGTGGGTGGCGGTGTCGGTTTCAATCTCGGTTATGCCGATGGCGACCGCGAAGCCTATCGCCAGGCTGACGCGACCTGGCGCCTGCAGTCGGTGCAGTTGCAGGCTGGCACCTATGGCAGTAGTGACGCCATGACCCGCTGGGCCGACGCCAGCGGTTCGCTGGTATGGATGGACGCCGGCCTGTTTGCCGCCAACCGGATTGACGATGCCTTTGTAGTTGTCAGTACCGACGGTTACGCCGATGTCCCGGTGCGCTACGAGAATCAGCTGGTCGGCCGCACTGACCGCAATGGCCACTTGTTGGTGCCTTACAGCAGCGGTTACTACCGCGGCAAGTATGAGATCGATCCAATGGAGCTGTCGGCCGATGTGCTGGCACCGCAGGTCGAGCAGCGGGTCGCCGTGCGCCGGGGTAGCGGCTACTTGCTGGAGTTCCCGCTTAAGCGGGTGCTGGCGGCGAGCATCGTGCTGGTTGACGCGCAGCAGAACAACCTCAAGCTGGGTAGCCGGGTGACCCATCAGCAGAGCGGCAGCCTGGCGGTGGTCGGCTGGGACGGCCTGGTGTATCTGGAGAACCTCTCGGCGCACAACACCCTGCAGGTCGAGCTGGCCGAGGGCGGCCAGTGCCAGGTGGCCTTTGATCTGCCGGAAGGGCAGGGGCCGGTGCCGTTGATTGGTCCGTTGGTGTGTCAATGAACCGCTCTGCAGGGGCAGTGGCGCTGCTCGCGACGGTGATGGCGGCGCCGGCCTGGGGCCTGTGCAATATGGTCGATACCCTGCCGGCGAGCTTCGGCACGGTCAATTCGACCCTGGTGCGCGGCACTGTGCAAAGCGCCTCGAGCACCAATGCCGGTTTGCAGTGCACCGGTTCTTTGCTCAGTCTGCTGAGTTCGGGCGATCACTTCTACGCAACCATCACCTCCAGCACCAGCGGGCTGGTTGGGCCAACCGGTGATGTGATCCCTTACACCTTGTATGCCAACAACAGCACGAGCTTTCCGATCACCCGTGGCGTGGCGTTCGACTTCGCCCGCAATGGCATCCTCGACCTGCTTGGCCTGCTCAATGGCACCACACCCAAGACCGTGCCGCTGTATGTGAAGACCAACCTGGGTGCCAACGTTGCTGCGGGCGTGTACCAGGAAACCCTGACCATCGCCTGGGCCTGGGACTACTGCTCTGGCATCAGTGCCGGCACGATTTGCCTGGGCCGCGACAAGGGCAATGGCAGCCGCACCCTCAACGTCAGCCTGACGGTAAGCAATGACTGCCAGATCACCACCCCGAACATTGTCTTCAACAGTGCGCCGGTGGTCAGTGCGTTTACCACGGTCAATCAAAGCATCAACATCTCCTGCACCAAGGGCAGCAACTACACCGTTGGCCTGGATGATGGGGTAAACCCGGCTGGCGGCCGTCGGCGGATGAAATCACCGGCCAATAACTATCTGGCCTATGACATTTTCAAGAGCGCCGGCAGCGAGCGCTGGGGCTCGCTGAATACAGCAAGGCGTGCCAGTACCGATGCCAACGTCAACCCGGGCGCAGGCACTGGCACCGGTAGCCAGATTTTCAACTACAACGCGCGGGTCTACAGCGATCAGCCGACGCCGCCGGCTGCGACCTACAGCGACAGCGTGATTCTGGATGTGCAGTTCTAGCTAGCGTAGATCACGCGCGATTTTCGCCAACGTCTCCAGTACCGCACCGGCCAAGTCCTTCGAGCGCTGTCCAGACCAGCCCGTCTGCACATTGGGCGCGTCGTCGTGGTCCTTGAAGGGCATCTCCAGGGTCAGTGAGAGGCAGTCGTACTGTTGCCCGACCGCGTTGCAGGCCAGGGTCATGTTGGCCTGAGCAGGCTGGTCGCGGGTATAGCCGTGGGTGGTCTGAAAGTCTGCGGTGATGCTGCCCAAGGTGCTGCGGAACTGCTCCTCGAGTTTCGCCAGGCGCGGGGTGTAGCCTGGGTTGCCTTCGCAGGCGGCGGTGAACACGTGGGGGATCTCTTCGTCACCGTGCACGTCGATAAATGCATCGACGCCGTATTGCTTCATCTGTGCCTGGGCAAACAGCACCTCGGGGCTGGTGTCGACACTGGCTGACTGCCAGGCACGGTTCAGATCCTGGCCCTTGAAGTTGGTACGCAGATGGCCGAGGAAGGCGCCGTCCGGGTTCATGTTCGGGATCAGGTACAAGTCGGCTTGAGCGAGCAATGCCTGAATCTGCGTATCGTTGGCTTCGAGGCGTTCGATCACGCCCTCCATGAACCACTCGGCCATGTGCTCGCCCGGGTGCTGCTGGGCGATCAGCCAGAGCTTGCGCTTGCCGGGCGCACCGTCACCAGCGCGCAACAGGGGGATATCACGGCCCTGCACGCTGCGTCCATGGGCCAGCAACTCGACTCCCGGCAACTGCTGGGCGCGGTCGATCAATTGATTGTGGCGGGCACGCGAGTAGGGCTCGAAGTAGGCGAACCAGGCCTGCGGCTGGGTAGCCTGCAACTCAAAGTGCAGGGCCTCGCCGTCGAAGCGGCTGGGGACGCGGAACCACACCTGCTGATCATACGAGGCCACGGCCTGATAACCGCTCCAGGCATTGGGATAGGAAGACTGGCTGGCGTTGTCGAGGCTGAACCGGTGAGTGTGGCCAGGCGTCAGGCCATCTACCTTGAAGTGAAACCACTGGAAGTGGCCACTGTGGCTGTCCGGGCGAATGGCCAGATGCACCTGCTCTGGATTGCTGGCGTCGAGCACCTGAATATTGCCGGAATCGAAAGCGCAGTCGATGGTTACAGCGGGCGACGTCACGGTCATTGCCAGGCTCCTGTGGCTTTTTTGTGACGGTTACTCTACACCGCTCGCAGCGCCGGTTGGGACTGCAAATGTGTTGCCGGTTGGCAGGGGGTGTTTCATCGAGTGTCGGCATTGCTCGGCAACGCAGCCAGGCCGCGCTTGGCTCAAGGGCTGGATTTACTCACACCCAGTACGCCATCGCCAGCAGGGCGGCCAGGCCCAGGCCGGCCGCGATCGAGCAACCGCCCAGTGACAGCGCTGCCTGACCATGCCGGTACCAACCGTCTTGCCCCAGTTGCCGTGCCGGGGCGAGCAGGCGGCGCCAGTGCAGTTCGGTCTGGTGGAAGGCCTGCAAGTGCTCGTCGGCGGCGTCCAGCCAGCGGCGGAAGTCGATCCGCTCGCTGGCACTGACCTGTGGGTTTTGCAGGCGCACATACCAATGGCCGGCGGCGCTGGCAAAGCTGTCAGACCGAGCCTGAGTGCCCTGCAACGCTTGATGCATGTGGCGTTCGACGGCGTGTACGCTGAGATCGAGGCGCTCGGCGATGGCGGCGAACGGCAATTGTTCGAGGCGGCTGAGCAGAAACACTTGTTGCACCCGCCGCGGTAGACGGCGCAGACGGTGCAGCAAGGCGTCTTCATCGGTTTGGCTGTGCAGGTGCTGTTCAAGGGGCAGTAGGCGGGTCATGGGTGGCTCCTTGCTCAGGTGTAGGGGTGGGGGCATCTTCCCTGATGCGCGAACAGCTTAATCGTAACGAGATTGATTCTCAAGTGCTGTTTGCGTAAAAGGCTGTTACATCCATTCACCTGTAGAAACACTTTTGCTATGATCGCGGCCATCAAGCGGTACCCATCTTCATTAGCCTGAAGACCAAAAAAAAGACCCGGCAAAAAGCCGGGTCAAAAACCGTGATTAGCCTGATGAGGAGATAATCTGAGAGTCCGACCTAAGGTCTCCAGGTTATCCAGCGGGTCTCGCGACCTGCTGAGTGCAATAATAATCGTTATCATTTGCCAGTCAAACGATATTTGTTGAAATCGGTAAAAAAATTACCTGCACTCCTCATCCTGTCCCGGCAATCGGGGCCATTGCCGTTACCTGGCTTCACGTTCTTCTCTTATCTATCGTCCGTCATCACTGCCTTTTTGTGCTCGAGCAGTGACCTTGCCATGTTCACCATATGCATCAGCGCCAGTGTCACCTCGCGGGTCATGCCGTCCTGGTGGGTGGCGGTTTCATGGGCCGTTGCCGCCGCGCAGCGCAGCAGGGCCAGCGCATGGTCATGGGCTTCGCCAATGGAAACCCCGGGCTGCAAGGTCCACACCTTGTTGTCCAGGTTGGGCCGCGGCGGGGTGGGGTTGAGGTAGTAGTCGAGCGCGCGGCGCGCAGCTTCACTGTCCAGATCTGTTTCGTCTTTTTTCATGGGGTTTCATCCTGATACCGGGAACGGCGCTGTGGGAAGGACTCTGCCTGATTCTAATACCTAATGTATTTGTGTGCTTTCAAGGAAATACTACCTTATGTGTATTGAGCGCCTAGAGGCAGTCCGTATCGTGCCAGCGATGAATATGGATAAATGGATTGCCCTCATCCGTGACCGGATGGAGGAGCTCGACATCTCGCAGGAACTGCTCGCCGAACGCGTTGGCGTGTCCCAGGGCAGTATTGGCCACTGGCTGTGCAAACGCCGTCAACCACGGGTCGATTCGATGAACAAGGTGTTCGTCGAACTGGGCATGCCGCACTACCACGTCAGCCTGCAGTTGCAGGTGGCCGGGCAGATCGGTGAAGAGCGCGTGCGCTATGCCGTCGACGACAGCGTCGAAGATGAAGACTGGACCAAATACATAGTGTGCTTTCGTTACCCGCTGCTGGCGTGGGATGCACTGGGCAGCGAGGTGGCAGCCGAACCTGCTGTGTTCGAGCAGACCGACTATCTGGCCAAGGGCAACGCCTGGTGGCTACCGGTAGAAAACGATGCGATGAGCGCAGTCAGTGGCAAGAGCGTTGCCGAGGGCATGCTGGTGCTGGTTGACAGTGGCGTTGCCGTGGAGCCAGGGCGTTTGGTTGTGGCCCGCCAACCTGGCAAATCGGCGATCTTCCGCCAGCTGACGGAAGAGGGTGGCCAACGCTACCTGAAGGCGCTAAATGGCAGCTACCCAACGCTGGTGTGCGAGGAGGGCTGTGAATTCCTTGGTGTCGTGGTGCGCGTGCACGGCATCTTCTGATCGGCGTGCTCCGTGGCGCCGCAAAGCGGGCCACGGAGCACGCACAGACGTTACTCCAGCTCGACCAGTACCGCGCCCTCAGCGACCATGTCACCTTCTTCGCACAGCAGCGCTTTGACCGTACCCGCCTGGGCGGCGCGGATGCTGTGCTCCATCTTCATGGCCTCCAGCACCACCAGCGCAGTGCCGGCCTCGACCGCCTGTCCAGGCGCGACGAGCACCCGCACGATGCTGCCGTTCATGGGCGCACTCAGCCCACCGTGCTGGCTGTTGCTGGCCTCGGCTTCGGCAATCGGGTCGTAGGCGCTGACGGCATGCATGTCGCCGTCCCAGTGCAGGTACAGGGTGGCGCCACGACGAATCGCCAGATGGCGCCGGCGCACGCCGTCCAGATCCTGGCACAACTGCTCCCCCTCAAGGCGCAGGGTCGACGGCGCGCTGGCCTGCAGCGTCACCGCTTGAGCCTGCCCGCCGCTGTGCAGGTGGACGCTGCTCTGGCTAGGCAGGCCCAGGCGCAGGCCAGTGCGTGCCGCCCACGGTGAGTCGGCATCATCTTCACGAACCCGCGTGGCTTCGCTCTGCAGCCAGGCCTGTGCTGCGGCTTCCCAGAACTGCGCGGGCAGCTCACCAGCTGCCGGCAGCAATGCCTGCTGATGCCGGGGGATGAAGCCGGTATCCAGCTCGGCCGCAGCGAACGCCGGGTGCGCCAGGATCCGCCGCAGGAAGGCGATATTGGTCTTGACTCCGCCAATAGCGAATTCGTCGAGCATCGCCAACAAACGTAGACGCGCCTGCTCGCGGTCTTCACCCCAGGCAATCAGCTTGCCCAGCATCGGGTCATAGAACGGGGACACCTGGTCCCCTTCACTGACGCCGCTGTCGACCCGGCGGCCTTCGCCCGGCGCCGACTCGCGGTACAGCGTCAGGCGCCCGGTGGCTGGCAGAAACTCGTTGGCCGGGTCTTCGGCATACAACCGCACTTCAATCGCGTGGCCGCGCAGCGGCACCTGCGCCTGCGTGATCGGCAGCGGTTCGCCGCGGGCCACGCGGATCTGCCAGGCGACCAGATCGAGCCCGGTAATCGCCTCGGTGACCGGGTGCTCGACCTGCAGCCGGGTATTCATCTCCATGAAGAAGAACTCGCCGCGGGCATCGAGCAGAAACTCGACCGTGCCGGCGCCGACATAGCCAATTGCCTGTGCAGCGCGCACGGCCGCTTCACCCATGGCTTTGCGTAGCTCCGGCGCCAAGCCGGGCGCTGGCGCTTCCTCGACGACCTTCTGATGGCGGCGCTGGATCGAGCAGTCGCGCTCGTTCAGGTACAGGCAGTTGCCGTGCTGGTCGGCAAACACCTGGATCTCGACGTGGCGCGGCTTGAGCAGGTACTTCTCCACCAGCATCTGCGCATTGCCGAACGAGGCCTGCGCTTCACGCTGAGCCGAGGCCAGCGCATCGGCCAACTGGCTGACCTCTTCCACGACCTTCATGCCCTTGCCGCCGCCGCCGGCACTGGCCTTGAGCAACACCGGGTAGCCGATGCGCTCGGCGGCTTCGCGGAAGGTCTGCAGATCTTGCGCAGCGCCGTGGTAGCCGGGCACCAATGGCACGCCCGCGGCCTCCATCAGCGCCTTGGCCGCCGACTTGCTGCCCATGGCGTCGATGGCGCTGGCCGGTGGGCCAAGGAAGATCAGCCCGGCCTGCTCGATGGCTCGGGCAAAGCCGGCGTTCTCCGACAAAAAGCCGTAGCCTGGGTGGATCGCCTGGGCGCCGCTGGCTTTGGCTGCTGCCAGCAGTTTAGTGATATCGAGATAGCTCTCGGCAGCCTTGCTGCCCCCCAGATCAACGCGGATATCGGCCTCGCGGGCGTGCAATGCGTCGCGGTCGATGGCGCTGTGCACGGCGACACTGGTCAGGCCCATGGCTTTGGCGGTGCGCATCACCCGACAGGCGATTTCGCCGCGGTTGGCAACCAGCAAGGTAGTCAGGGTGGCGTGGCTCATGGGCGTGCTTCCTTGTCGGTGGGTTGCCAGGCGGGGCGGCGCTTGTCGAGGAAGGCGCGCAGGCCCTCCTGGCCCTCGGCGCTGACGCGGATGCGGGCAATGCTGTTTTCACAATAACGGCGTACTGCCGGAGTCAGCTCGCCGTGGCCGACCTCACGCAGCAGGTCCTTGCTGGCGCGCAGTGCCTGCGGGCTGTTGAGCAGCAGATTGTCGACCCAGGCCTCGACCTGCTGATCGAGTTGTTCCGCTGGGTAGGCTTCAGCCAGCAATCCCAGCTGCTGCGCACGCACGCCACTGAAGCGTTCGGCTGTCAGCGCATAACGGCGAGTGGCACGCTCGCCGATGGCCTTGACCACGAATGGGCTGATCACCGCCGGTGCCAGGCCGATGCGCACTTCCGACAGGCAGAACTGCGCATCCTCACTGCCGATGGCCATGTCGCAGCAACTGATCAGACCCAGGGCGCCACCAAAAGCGGCACCTTGCACCACGGCCAGGGTAGGCAGCTTGAGGTTGTACAGGTTGTACATCAGGTCGCCCAGTTGGTGGGCGTCGTCCAGATTGGTATTGAAGTCGAGCTGCGCCGATTGCTGCATCCAGGCCAGGTCGGCGCCGGCGCTGAAGTGCCGGCCACGGCCGCGCAGCAGCACGAAGCGCAAGCTTGGGTCGGCGCCGAGGCGGTCAACGGCGACGATCAGTTCGCGGATCATCTGCGCGTTGAAGGCGTTGTTCTTGTCGGCCCGGTTCAGCCACAGGGTGGCGAAGCCGCGTGGGTCCTTGATCAGTTCAAGGGTGCTGTAGTCGCTCATTGGGTCACATCCGGAAGATGCCGAAACGGCTCTGTTCGATCGGTGCATTGAGTGCGGCAGACAACGCCAGGCCCAGGACATCTCGGGTTTGCGCTGGGTCGATGACGCCGTCGTCCCACAGCCGCGCGCTGGAATAGTAGGGATGGCTCTGGCGCTCGTACTGGTCAAGAATCGGCTGCTTGAGTGCGGCTTCGTCGGCACTGCTGAACACCGCACCGGCGCGTTCGCTCTGCTCGCGCTTGACCTGGACCAACACCCCGGCCGCCTGTTCGGCGCCCATCACACCAATCCGTGCGTTGGGCCACATCCACAGCATGCGCGGGTCATAGGCGCGGCCGCACATGCCGTAGTTGCCAGCGCCAAAGCTGCCGCCGATGATCACGGTGAATTTCGGCACCTGGGCGCAGGCCACCGCCGTCACCAGCTTGGCGCCGTGCTTGGCGATGCCGCCTTCTTCGTACTTCTTGCCGACCATAAAGCCGGTGATGTTCTGCAGAAACAGCAGCGGGATGCCGCGCTGACAGGCCAGTTCGATGAAGTGCGCGCCTTTTTGCGCGGCCTCGGCAAACAAGATGCCGTTGTTGCCCAGGATCGCCACCGGGTAGCCGTGCAGATGGGCGAAGCCGCACACCAGGGTGGTGCCGAACAGCGCCTTGAATTCATCGAAGACCGAGCCGTCGACCAGCCGCGCAATTACCTCGCGCACATCGAACGGTTGCTTGGCGTCGGCCGGCACCACGCCATACAGCTCGTCTGCGCTATACAACGGCGCAACCGGTGCGCGGCATTGCAGACGGCCGAGCTTGTGCCAGTTGAGGTTGGCCACGCTGCGCCGGGCCAGGGCCAGTGCGTGTTCGTCGTTGTCGGCGTAGTGGTCGGCAACGCCACTGATGCGGCAGTGCACGTCGGCACCGCCCAGTTCCTCTGCGGTCACTACTTCGCCGGTGGCGGCTTTGACCAGCGGCGGCCCGGCGAGAAAGATCGTCGCCTGCTGGCGGACCATGATCGCCTCGTCAGCCATCGCCGGCACGTAGGCGCCGCCGGCGGTGCACGAGCCCATCACTACGGCGATCTGGGGGATGCCCAGGGCGCTCATGTTGGCTTGGTTGAAGAAGATCCGACCGAAGTGTTCGCGGTCCGGGAACACCTCATCCTGGCGCGGCAGGTTGGCGCCGCCGGAGTCGACCAGATAGATGCATGGCAGGCGGTTCTGCAGGGCGATGGTCTGCGCGCGCAGGTGTTTTTTCACCGTCAGCGGATAATACGAGCCGCCTTTGACCGTGGCATCGTTGGTCACGATCATGCACTCGACGCCCTCGACCCGACCGATGCCGGCGATCACGCCAGCGGCGGGCACGTCTTCGCCGTACACCTCGTAAGCGGCCAATTGACCGATTTCAAGAAACGCTGAGCCAGCGTCGAGCAGGCGGTCGATACGCTCGCGCGGCAACAGCTTGCCCCGCGCGGTGTGCCGCTCCTGGGCCTTGGCGCCGCCGCCCTGGCTGATCTGGGCGAGCAGGCTGCGCAGCGCCTGAACCTGTTCGAGCATGGCCGCGCTGTTGTCGGCAAACTCGGCAGAGCGCGGGTTGATCTGGGTGTGCAGAATAGCCATGGGCGCGGGTCCTTGTGCTCAGCGGGTTTCGTTGAACAGTTCGCGGCCGATCAACATCCGGCGGATCTCGCTGGTGCCGGCGCCGATTTCATAGAGCTTGGCATCGCGCAGCAGGCGGCCTGCCGGGAACTCGTTGATATAGCCGTTGCCGCCCAGAATCTGGATCGCCTCCAGCGCCATCTGCGTGGCGCGCTCGGCGCTGTAGAGGATCACCCCGGCGGCGTCCTTGCGCGTGGTCTCGCCACGGTCGCAGGCCTGCGCCACAGCATATAGATACGCCCGGCTGGCATTGAGCTGGGTGTACATGTCGGCGATCTTGCCCTGGATCAGCTGGAACTCGCCGATGCTCTGGCCGAACTGCTTGCGGTCATGGATATACGGCACCACCAGGTCCATGCAGGCCTGCATGATCCCGGTCGGGCCGCCGGAGAGCACTACGCGCTCGTAGTCGAGGCCGCTCATCAACACGCGCACGCCGCCATTGAGCTGGCCGAGAATGTTCTCCGCCGGCACTTCGACGTTGTCGAAGAACAGCTCGCAGGTGTTGGAGCCGCGCATGCCCAGCTTGTCGAATTTGCTGCTGCGCGAGAAGCCCTTCCAGTCGCGCTCGACGATGAACGCGCTGATGCCATGGGCACCCTTGTCCAGGTCGGTCTTGGCGTAGATCACGTAGGTGTTGGCATCCGGGCCATTGGTGATCCAGGTCTTGCTGCCGTTGAGTACGTAGTGATCGCCGCGCTGTTCGGCGCGCAGCTTCATCGACACCACGTCGGAACCGGCATTCGGCTCACTCATCGCCAAGGCACCGACATGCTCGCCGCTGAGCAGTTTGGGCAGGTACTTGAGCTTTTGCGCGTGGCTGCCGTTGCGGTTGATCTGGTTGACGCAGAGGTTGGAGTGGGCGCCGTAGGAGAGGGCCACCGAAGCCGAGCCGCGGCTGATTTCTTCCATCGCCACGACGTGGGCCAGATAGCCCAGGCCGGCGCCGCCGTATTCTTCCGGCACGGTGATACCGAGCAGGCCCATGTCGCCGAACTTGCGCCACATGTCGGCAGGGAACAGGTTGTCCTGGTCGATCTGTGCCGCGCGCGGGGCCAGTTCGGCGGCGACGAAGGCGCGGACCTGGTCGCGAAGCATGTCGATGGTCTCGCCGAGGGCGAAGTTCAGGCTGGGGTAATGCATGCTTGGGTACCTTTATTGTTCTTGAAACCATCACGCCCTGTGCAGGAGCGGCCTTGTGTCGTGAAAGGCCCGCAAAGCGGGCCCAGCAATCTCGGCGGCGAGGCTGCAATCTGGGGCCGCTACGCAGCCCTTTCGCGACACAAGGCCGCTCCTACACGGTGTGGTGTGGGTTGACGTTAACGTAAACCTGCGGCCAAGGGCTGTCAATCACGGCATCACCTTTACGTAAACGTTAGTCTGCCTGTGGAGGCTTTCCAAGCATCTGAGCCATCAAAAAGGGCCGCAAAGCGGCCCTCGGGATATCACACCACAACAAACATAAACAGGCTCAGCGCGCCTGTTGACTATGCTCAAACCTTGACCGGCGGTTCCTCACTCGGCGGATCGCCCACCGTAGGCGGCATGGTCGGCTTGATCGGCAACTCATCGGGATCATCCTGCGGCACCGGCGGCGGCAAGCTTGGATCGTCGATGTTCGGATCGGGTGTCTCCGCCGGGATTGGAATGTTCATGGCCTGACCTCGCTGGGTAAATGAGGGATGCAAAGGCTTTGAACCACGCCTGCGCCATTTGCTCATTTTTTTTTGAACCCCCCACGCGTTCGACGGCTCTGAACCCTTACCGCCTCAAGCCCACAGGGAGCAAGGTCCGATGTCTCGCAACGAGCCCTTCGAAAGCGTGCCCATGGCCAATGACCACCCGGATCAGGCGATCAGCCTGGCCCAGGCGTTGCTGGCGCCGCGTCTGGTCATTGAAGACACCGCACCGGTACTCGACGGCGGCACCTTTGCCGCCAAGGCCATCAGCGGCCAGCCGGTGATGGTCAGCAGCAAAGTCTACAGCGACGGCCATGATCGGCTGATGGTGCTGCTGCACTGGCGTGAAGCGCGCAGCCGCGAGTGGCACAGTGTGCCGATGGAGGACGCCGGCAATGATCTGTGGCTTGGGCAATTCACCCCGACTGGATTGGGCCTGCACCTGTTCATCATCGAAGCCTGGATCGATCCGTACGCCACCTACTGCTACGACCTGGAAAAGAAATTCAACGCTGCGGTCGAGATCAAGCTGGAGTTGGAGGAGGGCCGCCTGCTGTTGGGCAAGGGCGCCGAGCGCACGGACGGCGCCTTGCGCGAGCAGATTCTGACGCTGCAATCGCGTCTGGCCGAGCTCGATGAGCAAGCCCAGGTTGCATTGCTGCTCGGCGAAGATGCGGCGCGCCTGATGGCCGAGGCCGAGCACCGCAGCTACCTGACCCGCAGTATCGAATTCCCTCTGGACGTCGATCGCCCGGCGGCGCAGTTCGCCAGTTGGTATGAGCTGTTCCCGCGCTCGATCACCGACGACCCCGCGCGCCACGGCACTTTCAACGACGTCCATGCGCGCCTGCCGATGATCCGTGACATGGGCTTTGATGTGCTGTACTTCCCGCCGATTCACCCGATTGGCCGCAGCCACCGCAAAGGCCCCAACAACTCACTGCAGGCCGGCCCTGATGACCCGGGCAGCCCGTATGCGATCGGTAGTGCCGATGGCGGTCATGACGCCATTCACCCGCAGCTGGGCAGCCGCGAAGACTTCCGCCGGCTGGTGGCTGCAGCCGCCGAGCACGGCCTGGAAATCGCCCTCGACTTCGCCATTCAGTGCTCACAAGACCACCCCTGGCTGGTCGAGCACCCCGGTTGGTTCAGCTGGCGCCCGGGCGGCACCATCCGCTATGCGGAAAACCCACCGAAGAAATACCAGGACATCGTCAACGTCGACTTTTATGCCGCCGACGCCGTGCCCTCGCTGTGGCTGGCGCTGCGCGATGTGGTCATCGGCTGGGTCGAGGAGGGGGTCAAGACCTTCCGCGTCGACAACCCGCACACCAAACCGCTGCCGTTCTGGCAATGGCTGATCGCCAATGTGCGTAGCCAGTACCCTGACGTATTGTTTCTTGCCGAGGCCTTCACCAAACCCGCGATGATGGCCCGGTTGGGCAAGGTCGGCTATGCGCAGAGCTACACCTACTTCACCTGGCGCAACAGCAAGCAGGAGCTGCAGGAGTACTTCGAGACACTGAACCAGCCGCCATGGAGCCACTGCTACCGGCCGAATTTCTTCGTCAACACGCCGGACATCAACCCATTCTTCCTGCAGCGCTCAGGCCGTGCCGGCTTTCTGATTCGCGCCGCGCTGGCGACCATGGGCTCAGGGCTGTGGGGCATGTACTCAGGCTTTGAACTGTGCGAAGCGGCGGCGATTCCGGGCAAGGAGGAATACCTCGATTCGGAGAAGTACGAGATCCGCCCACGCGACTTCACCGCGCCCGGCAACATCATTGCCGAGATCGCCCAGCTCAACCGCATCCGCCGGCAAAACCCTGCCTTGCAGACGCACCTGGGCGTGGCGTTCTTCAACTGCTGGAACGACAACATCCTGTACTTCGCCAAGCGCACTGCCGACCGCGAAAACTACATTCTGATCGCGATCAACCTGGACCCGGACAACGTCCAGGAGGCGAACTTTGAACTACCACTGTGGGAGCTGGGCCTGGATGACAACGCCGACACCTACGGCGAGGACTTGATGAACGGCCACCGCTGGACCTGGCACGGCAAGACCCAGTGGATGCGCATCGACCCGAGTTATCAGCCGTTTGGTATCTGGCGTATCAGCGCCGCGCAGTAGCCTTGATCTCGTACAGGAGTCGCACATGGCCAAGCGTTCACGCCCGGCAGCTTTTATCGACGACCCGCTCTGGTACAAGGATGCGGTGATCTATCAGTTGCACATCAAGTCGTTTTTCGACGCCAACAATGATGGCATCGGTGATTTTGCCGGGCTGATCAGCAAGCTCGACTACATCGCCGAGCTGGGCGTCAACACGCTGTGGCTGCTGCCGTTCTACCCGTCGCCGCGGCGTGATGACGGCTATGACATTGCCGAGTACAAGGCGGTGCACCCGGACTACGGCAGCATGGCCGATGCCAAGCGCTTCATCGCCGAGGCGCACAAGCGCGGCTTGCGGGTGATCACCGAGCTGGTCATCAACCACACCTCCGACCAGCACCCGTGGTTCCAGCGCGCGCGCCATGCCAAGCGTGGCAGCAAGGCGCGGGACTTCTACGTGTGGTCGGATGACGACCAGAAGTACGACGGCACGCGGATCATCTTCCTCGATACCGAGAAGTCCAACTGGACCTGGGACCCGGTTGCCGGGCAGTACTTCTGGCACCGCTTCTACTCGCACCAGCCAGACCTCAACTTCGACAACCCGCAGGTGCTCAAGGCCGTTATCGATGTAATGCGCTACTGGCTCGACATCGGCGTCGACGGCCTGCGCCTGGACGCGATCCCGTATCTGATCGAACGCGATGGCACCAATAACGAGAACCTGGCTGAAACCCATGTAGTGCTGAAAGCCATCCGTGCCGAGATCGACGCCAACTACCCGGACCGCATGCTCTTGGCCGAGGCCAACCAATGGCCGGAAGACACCCGGCCGTACTTTGGCGAGGGCACTGGCGACGAATGCCACATGGCGTTCCACTTCCCGCTGATGCCGCGCATGTACATGGCCCTGGCCATGGAAGACCGCTTCCCGATCACCGACATCCTGCGCCAGACGCCCGAGATCCCGGCGGACTGCCAGTGGGCGATCTTCCTGCGTAACCACGATGAGCTGACCCTGGAGATGGTCACTGACCGTGAGCGCGATTACCTATGGAATTACTACGCTGAAGATCGCCGCGCCCGGATCAACCTGGGCATCCGCCGGCGCCTGGCGCCGCTGCTGCAGCGTGACCGCCGGCGCATCGAACTGCTGACCAGCCTGTTGCTGTCGATGCCCGGTACGCCGACCCTGTACTACGGCGATGAGCTGGGTATGGGCGACAACATCTACCTGGGCGACCGCGATGGCGTACGCACGCCGATGCAGTGGTCGCCGGACCGCAACGGTGGTTTCTCTCGCGCCGACCCGCAGCGGCTGGTGCTGCCACCGGTGATGGATCCGCTCTACGGCTACCAGACGGTCAACGTCGAGGCCCAGGCCCACGACCCGCATTCGCTGCTCAACTGGAACCGGCGCATGCTCGCCGTGCGCAAGCAGCAAAAGGCCTTCGGACGCGGCAGCATGAAGACCCTGACGCCGAGCAACCGGCGCATTCTGGCTTACATCCGCGAGTACACCGATGCCAATGGCAACAGCGAAACCATCCTCTGCGTGGCCAACGTTTCTCGCGCCGCGCAGGCGGCCGAGCTCGACCTGTCACAGTACGTCGATAGGGTGCCGGTGGAGATGCTCGGCGGCAGTGCCTTCCCGCCGATAGGCCAGTTGCCGTTCCTGTTGACCTTGGCGCCTTACGGCTTCTACTGGTTCGTCCTCGCCTCGCGCGAGCGCATGCCCAGCTGGCATGCCGAACCTGCAGAAAGCCTCCCTGAACTGACCACATTGGTGCTGCGTAAACGTATGGAAGAGCTACTTGATGCCCCCGCACGAGACGCCCTGGAAACTTCGGTACTGCCGCAATACCTGCCCAAGCGGCGCTGGTTTGCCGGCAAGGAAGCACCGATTGACCAGGTTCGGCTGAGCTACGGCGTCCGCCTGGCTACGGCCACCACGCCGGTGTTGCTGGCCGAGCTGGAAGTGCTCAGCAATGGCGTGACCACCCATTATCAATTGCCATTCGGCCTGCTGCCTGAAGACCAGATCCACAGCGCGCTGCCGCAGCAACTAGCCTTGTCGCGCGTGCGCCGGGGCAGTCAGGTTGGCCTCATCACCGACGCCTTCGTGCTCGAGCCGTTCATTCGTGCGGTGCTGCGTAACTGCCAGGACGGCACCGTGTTGCCTTATGAGCATGGCGAGTTGCGCTTCCAGGCGACTGACCTGCTGGCGCCGCTTGGGCTGGATGAAGACAGCCCGGTGCGCTACCTGAGTGCCGAGCAGTCGAACAGCTCGGTGGTGATCGGCGATTGTGTAGTACTCAAGCTGATCCGCCGGGTCAATCCGGGTATTCACCCCGAGCTGGAAATGAGCGCCTACCTGACCGCTGGCGGCTTTGCCAATATCTCGCCGCTGCTGGCGTGGGTCAGCCGAGTGGATGCGCAGAAAGAGCCAAATCTATTGATGATCGCCCAGGGCTACCTGAGCAACCAGGGCGATGCCTGGGCCTGGACTCAGAACACTCTGGAGCGCGCGATCCGCGATGAAATGGAGCCCACCCGTACTGACGCTGAAGCGCACACCGATGCCCTGACCGAGCTCAACGGCTTTGCTGCATTGTTCGGTCAGCGTCTGGGTGAAATGCACCTGCTGCTGGCCACGCCGACCGAGGACGAGGCGTTCGCGCCACGCGCCAGCAGCGCCGACGACAGCGCCCGCTGGGGCGAGCAGATCAGCGCCGAACTGACCCACGCGCTGGACCTGCTGGCGCAGCACCGCGATAGCCTCGACAGCGAAAGCCAGGCCTTGGTCGACGACCTGCAGCAACAGCGCGACGGCCTTGCCAAGCGCGTCGAGGAGCTGGCTCAACAGGCCCAGGGTGGCTTGCTCATGCGCGTGCATGGTGACCTGCATCTGGGCCAGGTGCTGGTGGTGCAGGGCGACGCTTACCTGATCGACTTCGAGGGCGAGCCGGCCCGGCCGCTGCAGGAGCGCCGCGCCAAGCACAGCCCGTACAAAGATGTCAGCGGCGTGCTGCGCTCGTTCGACTATGCTGCTGCGATGATTCTGCGCAGCGACTCGGCAGTAGACCTGTCCGACGCCGCGCGGCAGGCCCGGCAGCGGGTCGCCCGGCAGTACCTGCACCAGTCGCGTCACGCCTTCGTCGAAGCCTATGGCCTGGCCACTGCCGCCATGCCCCACGCCTGGGAGCAGGCCGATGGCGAGCGCGCGGCACTGGAGCTGTTCTGCCTGGAGAAGGCTGCTTACGAAATTACTTATGAAGCCGAAAACCGGCCAAGCTGGCTGGCCGTGCCTTTGCATGGTCTGCATGGACTGATCAGTACCTGGGGAGAGTCATAAATGAACGCAATCAAGCGTGACAACGGCGGCCTTCGGCAACGGGACATCGACGCCCTGGCCCGCGCCGAGCACGCCGATCCATTTGCCGTGCTCGGGCCGCACCCGGATGGTGCGGGCGGCCAGTTCGTGCGTGCTTTTTTACCGGCCGCGCTGAGCGCCAAAGTCATTTCGCGCAGCGACGGCAGCGTGCTTGCCGAGATGCAACAGGGCAGCGTGCCCGGCCTGTTCAGCGCCCACATGGCGCAGCCGCAGGACTATCAACTGGCAATCAACTGGGCCGGTGGTGAACAGGTCACCGAAGACCCGTACAGCTTCGGCCCGCAGCTGGGCGACATCGACATGCACCTGTTTGCCGAAGGCAATCACCGTGACCTGGCCGGGCGTTTTGGCGCCCAGCCAATGCAGGTCGACGGCGTCGACGGCGTGCTGTTCTCGGTGTGGGCGCCGAACGCCAAGCGGGTCTCGGTCGTCGGCCATTTCAACAACTGGGACGGCCGCCGCCACCCGATGCGCCTGCGCCATGGGGCCGGGGTCTGGGAGTTGTTTGTGCCGCGCCTGGGCGTTGGCGAAACTTACAAGTTCGAAGTGCTCGGCCAGGATGGCGTACTGCCGCTCAAGGCCGACCCGTTGGCACGCGCCACCGAGCTGCCGCCCAGCACTGCCTCGAAAGTGGCCGGTCCGTTGGGCCACGAATGGCGCGACCAGGACTGGATGGAGCAACGCGCCCAGCGCCATGCCTACAACGCGCCGCTGTCGATCTACGAGCTGCACGTAGGCTCGTGGCAGTGCGAGCTGAATGACAGCGGTGAAGTAGCCCGACTGTATAACTGGCGTGAGCTGGCCGAGCGCCTGGTGCCCTATGTGCAGGAGCTGGGTTTCACCCACATCGAGATGCTGCCGATCATGGAGCACCCGTTCGGGGGCTCGTGGGGATACCAGCCGCTGTCGATGTTCGCACCGACGTCGCGCTACGGCACTGCCGAAGATTTTGCCGCCTTCATCGACGCCTGCCACCAGGGCGGCATCGGCGTGATTCTCGACTGGGTGCCGGCGCATTTCCCGACCGATGAGCACGGCCTGGCACGCTTTGACGGGACTGCGTTGTATGAGTACGAAAACCCACTGGAGGGCTTCCATCAGGACTGGAACACGCTGATCTACAACCTCGGCCGCAACGAGGTGCGCGGGTTCATGATGGCCTCGGCGCTGCACTGGCTGAAGCACTTCCATATCGACGGCCTGCGCGTCGATGCCGTGGCCTCGATGCTCTACCGCGACTATTCGCGCAAGGCCGGCGAGTGGGTGCCCAACCGGCATGGCGGCCGCGAGAACCTGGAGGCCATTGACTTCCTGCGTCACCTCAACGGCGTGGTCGCCCATGAGGCGCCCGGGGCCTTGGTTATCGCCGAGGAATCCACCTCCTGGCCCGGCGTCAGCCAACCGACCCAGCAGGGTGGCCTGGGCTTTGACTACAAGTGGAACATGGGCTGGATGCACGACACCCTGCATTACATCCAGAACGACCCGGTACACCGCAATCACCACCACAACGAGATGAGCTTCGGCCTGATCTATGCCTACTCCGAGCATTTCATCCTGCCGATTTCCCACGACGAAGTGGTGCATGGCAAGCATTCGCTGATCGACAAGATGCCCGGTGACCGCTGGCAGAAGTTTGCCAACCTGCGCGCCTACCTGGCATTCATGTGGATGCACCCAGGCAAGAAGCTGCTGTTCATGGGCTGTGAGTTTGGCCAGTGGCGTGAGTGGAACCACGACCAGCAGCTGGACTGGTACCTGCTGCAGTACTCCGAGCACCAGGGCGTCAAACAGCTGGTTGGCGACCTCAACCGTCTGTACCGCGAACTGCCGGCGCTGCACGAGCAGGATTGCCAGCCGCAGGGCTTCCAGTGGCTGATCGGCGACGACGCGCAGAACAGTGTATTTGCCTGGTTACGCTGGAGCAGCAGCGGCGAGCCATTGCTGGTGGTGGCCAACTTCACCCCAGTGCCGCGTGAGGGCTACCGGGTTGGCGTGCCGTTTGCCGAGCACTGGCAAGAGCTGCTCAACACCGACGCACAGGAGTATGCCGGCTCCAACGTCGGCAATCTGGGCGCCGTAGCGACTGAAGCGCTGCCGGCTCATGGGCAGCCGCTGTCGTTGGCGCTGAACCTGCCGCCCCTGGGCGTATTGGTGCTTAAGCCAGCCAACTGAATCCAGTCCGGGCAAGCCGCAGCCTCGCTGCAGCTTGCCCGGGTCGGTTCACCAGCGCATTTTCACACCCAGGCTGCCAATCAGCCCATTCAGGTCATTGTCGTCGACGTCGCTGCTGTAGTCGGCGCTGACGAACAGCGCCACATCCGGCGTCATCCGCGCCACCAGCCCCAGGCCAAGTTCGACCGTGGTCGACTTGCGCGAGCTGGAAATCTTGTCGACCTGATCCAGCTGCACGCCATCGGCATTGCTGAAGTCGTACCAGACGTTTGTCCGCAGGTAGGGTTCGACCGGCGTTCCGCGTACATCATAGCGGGCCGACAGTTTGGCCCCGACGCGGCCGCTCCAGTTCGGCTGGCTGTCGAACGCCTGCAACGTCGCCTCCTGCGCCTGGCTACCGGGGAAGAACTGCTGATTGATCAACTGCGCCTGCGGCTCGATCACCCAGCCACCACCCAGACCAATAGGCAAACCGCCCTCGACCGAGAAGGTCATGGCGTGACCGCTGTCGTCCAAGCGCTGGCCGCTGTCGCTGCGGCCGCTGACGTCGATGCGCGTGCCCATGGCCACGGCATCCAGGTGCCAGCCCTTGTCATTGCTCATGCTCCAGTACACGCCCAGGCTTTCGCCGCTGAGGCTGACTGCATTGCGCTGCTTGTCGCCAAGCAGCGGGCGCATGCCGTTGAACGAGCTCTGCAGGTTGTTCTGGCCGACGAAGATGCCGGCGCGGTGCAGGTTGCCGGCGGATGATTCGCGCACCAGCAGGTCAGGGCCGACGATCAACTGCTGGCTGCGGGCTTCGAGCTGATTTTGCGTTGGGGCGCTGCTGCGCGGCAGGCCGGGAAAAAGCAGCGCCCATTGGTTGCCGTCCACGTCAGGCCGGGGCCGCTGCTGACGCTCGCTCAGCCGTTCTGAGAGGGCGCTCAGGGTATTGATGTTCAAGCCGCTGGCGCTGACCGGATCAAGCGCAAACTGCGCCGCAGCCGGTTGCTGCCAGAGGCTGGCGAAGGGTTCGTCGTCCTGCTGATCGAAAGCAAAAGTTTCCACCGGGGTTGCCAGAAGCAGCGACGTGGAAACCGCGTAGAAAACCTGCTCCATCCGTGATGGATGCGCTGTCTTGTTCATGGCGGTTCTCCTCTGTTGTCATTGAATACAGCCAAGGGGCCTGGCCTGTTGTCACGGGCTGTACGGCACACATCAGAGGGCGACCCAAACCAGCACGCAGGGCGTGTTCAACGCGCACGAAGGCGCGCGCCAGAGCGCCCGGCGCGAAATTTTTACTTCAGTTGGTAAGTTCAGCTAAGGAGACCGCAGCGCTTGCGTCAAGAATCTGTGAAGGGCGTGTCGATGAACTGTAAATGGAGGTAAAGGATTGGAATCGTTGAACAATTCAAGGCGCATAGCGAGGATCGCTATTTGCCCTGAATTGGCTATGCCGAAACATTGCTAGCGGCGTGTGACTTTTCGGTGTGTGACCTGCACCTCTGCAGCGATACAGCGCTGCAGAGGTGCATCAGTCATCAGCCCGCACTCAGTCGTCGTCATGCTCCAGCACCATCAGCACGAACGAACGGCCGGTCACCTCGAAGGTGGTGCCGAACTCCAGCCGCTCAGCCTTGCGCAGCTCAGGTCGGTCGGTGTCGATCAGGCAGTTCCAGTGCTCGCCCTGTGGCACCGAAGGCAGCAGGAACGGCACCGTGTCGTGGTGCGAGTTGACGATCAGCAACACGGTAGCCTCCGAGCCTGGGCGGGCGATGCCGCTGACCTGCGCACGGCCATCGATGAGCATGCCCAGGCAACGTCCGTGCGGATCTTCCCACTGCTCGACGCTCATCTCGTTGCCATCCGGCGCCAGCCAGGTGACATCCTTGACGCCGATCGCTTCGTTGTAATCGCCGACCAGGAAGCGCGAGCGACGCAGCACCGGGTACTTCAGGCGCAGGCGGGTGAGGCGTTTGACGAAGGCCAGCAGTTCGCTGCCTTCTTCGTCCAGGTCCCAGTTGATCCAGCCGATCTCGCTGTCCTGGCAATAGGCGTTGTTGTTGCCGTGCTGGGTGCGGCTGAACTCGTCACCGGCAACGATCATAGGCGTGCCTTGGGCAAGCAGCAGGGTAGAGAAGAAGTTGCGCATCTGGCGCATGCGCAGGGCGGCGATCTCGGGATCTTCGGTCGGGCCTTCGGCACCGCAGTTCCACGACATGTTGTTGCTGGTGCCGTCCTGGTTGTTCTCGTCGTTGTCTTCGTTGTGCTTGTCGTTGTACGAGACCAGGTCACGCAGGGTGAAGCCGTCGTGGGCTGTGATGAAGTTGACCGAAGAATACGGGCGCCGGCCGCGGTTGTTGAACATGTCGCCGGAGGCAGTCATGCGCGCGGCAAAGTCGGCCAGCTGGCCTTCGTCGCCTTTCCAGAAGCTGCGCACCGTGTCGCGGAAGCGGTCGTTCCACTCGGCCCAGCCCGGCGCAAAGTTGCCGACCTGGTAACCGCCTGGGCCACAGTCCCACGGCTCGGCGATCAGCTTGACCTGGCTCAGCAGCGGGTCCTGGCGGCAGGCGACGAGGAAGCTGTGGCGCTCGTTGTAGCCATCATGGTAACGGCCGAGGATGGTCGCCAGGTCGAAGCGGAAGCCGTCCACGCGCATCTCGCCGGCCCAGTAACGCAGCGAGTCGGTGACCAGTTGCAGCACGCACGGGTGGCTCAGGTCGAGGGTGTTGCCGGTGCCGGAGTCGTTGATGTAGTAGCGCTTGTCATCCGGCATCAGGCGGTAGTACGAGGCATTGTCGATACCGCGCATCGACAGCGTCGGGCCTTGCTCGTTGCCTTCGGCGGTGTGGTTGTAGACCACATCGAGGATCACTTCGAGGTCGGCGTTGTGCAGGTGCGCGACCATCTCCTTGAACTCGGCGATCTTGCCGCTGGCCAGGTACGCCGGGTGCGGCGCGAAGAAGGCGATGCTGTTGTAGCCCCAGTAGTTGCTCAGGTCTTTTTCCAGCAGGTGCTGGTCGTTGACGAAGGCGTGGATCGGCAGCAGCTCGATCGACGAGACGCCCAGATCCTTGATGTGTTTGAGCAGATCATCGTTGGCCAGGCCGGCGAAGGTGCCGCGCAGCTCTTCTGGCACCGAAGGGTGGCGCATGCTGATGCCACGGGTATGGGCTTCGTAGATGATGGTCTGATCCCACGGCACCTGCACCCGGTGGTCGCGGCCCCAGGTAAAGGCCGGGTCGATGACCTTGCACTTGGGCACGAACGGGGCGCTGTCACGCTCGTCGAACGACAGGTCGCCATCGGGATGGCCGATGGTGTAGCCGAACAGCGCTTCCGACCACTTCAGGGTGCCGACCAGCTGTTTGGCGTAGGGGTCGATCAACAGCTTGTTAGGGTTGAAACGATGACCGTTCTGCGGCTCGTACGGGCCGTACACACGGTAGCCGTAAACCAGCCCCGGGTGGGCGTCTGGCAGGTAGCCGTGATAGATCTCGTCGGTGTATTCAGGCAGCTCGATACGCTCGAGCTCGTGCTCACCGCTGGAATCGAAGATGCACAGTTCAACCTTGGTGGCGTTGGCCGAGAACAAGGCGAAGTTGACGCCTAGGCCGTCCCAGGTAGCACCGAGGGGGAAGGGCATGCCCTCGCGAATGCGCGAGGGAGCAACGGAGCGGGTTTTCTTTTGGGCACGGGGGCTCATGGCAGACCTCGATGGCAAGGGGAATGGGTGGGCAACGGTGTTCGTACGGCGGGTAGCTCATGCCAGCCCCGGCGCCGCTGCAAACTTGCTTTGCAGGACGGCGCCGGGGTGCTGGAGGCGTTGAGCTCAACCGCTACGTAATGGTTGCGTTTCAGCTGCCGGCAGGTTTCTTCGCAGTGCGAGGCTTCTTCGCGGCGGCTGGTTTTTCTGCTGCGCTGGCGGCAGGTTTGGCCTGTGCTGCTTTGCTCTGGGCGGCGCTGGGCTTTGGCTGCGCGGCAGCTTTGGGTTCGGCAGCGGCCTTGGGCTTGGCTGCAGGTTTTTTACGAGGCTCGGCCTGGGGCGAGCTGGCTTCCGCTTCGACGAGCTTGCGGGCCATTTCCCAATGGCGTTCCTCATGACCCTCTGGCTTGCCTTCGGACTCCCAGATTTCGTAGGCAAACTGGCGAATACGCTTTTCGTTGGCACTCATCATGACGCTCCTGATACTCAAGATTGTTGTATCAACAGATTGACCGGGCATTGCGCCAATACCTCGCGCAAATTCAGCGCTCTAGTAGGGCTGACCGCGCGGCTGGCAAAAAGTCCAGTCCAATGTGCAGTGGACTCGGCAAACGGCAGAATCAGCTGTGTGTTGCCCCAGTTCTGCGCTGGGATCAACGGTGTGCTGGCAGTGCCCAGCAGGCTGCTGGCCAGGCGCGGCACCACCACGATGGCGCGCTCGCCCGCGGCAACACGGGCAAACGCGAGGACCTTGTCGGCATGTTCGCCCTGTACCTCCAGCGGCAGGTAGTCACCACGGCGGAACAGCTGCGGGTGCGCCATGCGCAGGGCCAGCACCTCGGCGATCAGCGCCTGTTTGATGCGCCCATCGCGCCATTGCCCAAGCAGCTCGGCCAGTGGCGTGCTGGCATCCAGCGTGGCCCGTCTCAGAGCGTAGTCGACCGGGCGTCGGTTGTCCGGGTCAACCAGGCTGAAGTCCCAGTACTCGTTGCCTTGGTACAAGTCTGGCACGCCCGGAGAGGTCATCCGCAGCAGGGTCTGGACCAGGCCATTGAGTGCGCCTGGGCAGGCCAGCGCCTGTGCAGCTTCGGCCAGCGAGTTGCGCAGTTGCTGGTGATCACGCTCCAGCAATAGGCCATCGACAAACGCTGCCGAGGCGGCCTCGTAGGCCTCGTTTGGAGCACTCCAGGCGCTGCGCAGTTTGGCTTCGCGCAGGGCTTTTTGCTGCCACTGGCGGATGCGCTCGGCGTATTGCTCCAACGCGCTCTGATCGTTCAGGTCAAGGTGCAGCGGCCAGCTGCCGAGCAGGGTCTGATACAGCATCAGCTCGTCGCCCGGGCTCGGTGCCGGGCCATCGTCCAGCGCCTCGCGCAGCGGCTCGGCCAATTCGCGCCAATGCTCGACACGGCCCGCCAGCCATGGCCCGCGTTCGCTGAGCACGGCCAGCCGAGCACGGCAATCTTCTCCGCGTTTGTGGTCGTGGGTGGCGGTGGCCAGCAGGTTGTCGGGGAAGTCACGCAGGCGCCGCTGCGCTTCTTCATGGAACGCCTCGGGCGGTGCGCTGAAACGCTCGGCTTCAAAGCCAACGTCATTGCGCGACAACAACCGCGCCGAACGATAGAAGGCCGTGTCCTCGACCGCTTTGGCGGCGCTGGGCGCGGTCAGCTGCTGGAAGCGCACGCAGGCATGACGCAGCTGCTTGCGCGCGCGGCCCGGTGGCAGGCTGCGCCAGCGCTGGCCGCCGAGCCACTGCTCGAGCTGGGTCAGCAGCGGCCAGTCGGCTTCATTGAGGGTCTGCCGGGCAGCGAGCAAGGCCTGCTGGAAGAACACTTCGTCTTCGGCAGGACGGCCGAGGGCGTTGATGTAGGTGCGGTACACCGAGTAATGCTCGACCAGCGCCTGCAAGGCGCGGCGAATCGCGCCGAGGGTCAGGTCGCGGGTCATCAGGTCGTCGCGGGCCACTTGCAACAAGGCCTGCGCCACCGATTCGCAGTCGCCGGCCAGGCTCGCGTTGAGCACCAGTCTGCGCGCCTGGCGGACTTCTTCCTCGAACTCGGGGCGTTCGCTGACTTCGCGCCAAAGCTCGGTCAACGGCGCCTCACCGGCCGGGTCGTGCTGCACCAGCGACACCTGGTTCATGAACTCGTAACCGGTGGTGCCGTCGGTCAACCAGTCCTGATGCAGGTGCTCGTCGACGCCGAGGATTTTCTCTACGTAGATCGGGAAGTGCTCCACGGCGGCTTCCACTGGCCGGGCGGCGAGCAGGCTGTCGACCCGTCGGCGCAGTTTGCGGCAGTACCCACGAGGGTCGGCCAGGCCATCGATATGGTCGATGCGCAGGCCATCGACCAGGCCGCGTTCGATCAGCTCGAACAGCTTCGCATGAGTCGCCTCGAACACCACCGAACGCTCAACGCGCAGGCCGCCCAGTTCATTGATGTCGAAGAAGCGCCGCCAGTTGATGTCGTCGGCAGCGGTGCGCCAACTGGCCAGGCGGTAGCTCTGCCGTTCGAGCAGCTCGTGCAGGCGATGGAAGCCTTGCTCACTGCTGCTGTCGAAGGCGGCCAAGGCTGGCTCCAGCGAGGTGCCGGCGTTGACCCGGCGGGCAAGTTCGGCGTGCAGCGCCTGGGCGTCGATCAGCGGCTGCGCCGAACCGCGCAGGGCAGTGAAGTGCTGGGCCAGGTCTTGCAGCTGTGGACTGTGGCTGAGGATCTGACCGTAATCGGCCGGGCAGATCGGGAAGCGGTGATCGTAATGAGCAACCTCGAGCACGCCGGTCGTGGCATCGAAGGTCAGCGGCAGTTCGCCGTTCTGCAGGGCCTGGCCATAATCGCTGCCGAGAAACGGCAGCAGCAGTTGACCGGCCAGCAGTGGGTCGGCGGAGTGCCACTGGATGTCGAAGAATTCGGCGTAGGGGCTGCGTCGACCCCAGGCCAGCAGGCTCTGCCACCAGGGATTGTCGGCGCCACCGACGGCCATGTGGTTGGACACGGTGTCGAGAATGAAGCCCATGCCGTGCTGGCGCAGGGCGGCAATCAGGCGCAGCAAAGCTGCCTCGCCACCCAGCTCCGGGTTGATCTGGGTCGGGTCGACCACGTCATAGCCATGACGTGACCCGGCGCGGGCCTTGAGGATCGGCGAGGCGTACACATGGCTGATGCCCAGGCGGGCAAAATACGGCACCAGCGGCACTGCATCGTCAAGGGTGAAGTCGCTGTGCAATTGCAGGCGCACAGTGGCGGTCAAGGCTTTCATCGGTCACGCTCCCAAGCTTGCTCGCGGGCTTGCGCCAGCAGTTCCAAACGCCGTGCAGCGTCTTCGTCATCGAGTAATTCAGTTACAGGCTTGGCAAAACGCCGCCGCCAGTTGGGGTGGCCTTCGGTAGTGCCGGGCAGGTTGGGCTGCTCATCGCTGCCAAGCAGGTCTTCCAGCGGGATCAGTACCAGCGGCGCGCGGGTATGGCCGACAAAGCGGATAGCCGCATCAATCAACTCGTCATCACCGTGCAGCGGGCCGTAGTTGCTTTCCAGCAGGCTGCGCAGGCCGTCGCACTCTTTTTGCCGGTCGTGACGCCAGTGCAGCTCGGCGGTGGCATCGAGCAGCTGCAGGCGATGGCTCCAGTCGATATCGCGGCTTTGCAGCCAGCCGGCGAGGGGCGCCAGGTCGTGGGTGCCGGTGGTGGCCATGGCGTCGTCCGGCCAGTCCAGGACCGCCTTGAAGTGGCCGGTGGAGTGCTGCTCGAAAGGCAGTACGCGCATGCCCAGCAGGGCCTTGCTCGCCAGCGTTTCGCGCAGGCCGTCGGGCACGGTGCCAAGGTCTTCGCCAAGGATCACCGCCTCGTGCTTGACCGACTCCAGCGCCAGCAGGCGCAGCAGGTCGTCGAGCGGGAAATTCAGGTACGCGCCTTCGCTGGGTTTGGCGCCGTTGGGGATCAGCCACAGCCGGCGCAGGCCCATGACGTGATCGATGCGCAGGCCGCCGGCATGTGCCAGGTTGGCCCGCAGCATTTCGATGAAGGCGCGGTAGCCGTTGCGCTTGAGG
This sequence comes from Pseudomonas sp. NPDC088322, assembly GCF_044740745.1. NCBI lineage: Bacteria > Pseudomonadati > Pseudomonadota > Gammaproteobacteria > Pseudomonadales > Pseudomonadaceae > Pseudomonas > Pseudomonas sp. NPDC088322. The sequence continues at coordinate 634,062 of NZ_JBIURK010000004.1, forward strand.
CCTTCCGGGGAGAACGCACTGATGCCCCAGTCTTGCCCGGAGCGATTGAGGATATCCGGCGGTGCGCCGACGGTCAGGCTGGCCAGCAGTTCATCCTGCCGGCTCCAGGCCTGGCTGCCGGCGCCGTCCGCACCCACGGCGAGATCGGCGATCAGACCGATGGCCATGCCGCCGGCAACTGCCGCCTGGTGCGCGCGTTGCAGGCTGCGCTCGGTCAGCCACTGGCAGAAGGCATGGTATTCGACCCGCGACGGATGTGCGGCGGCCAGCGCTTCGACTTCAGGGTGGTGAGGGTCTTGCCAGGCCGGCGGCCAGTTACGCCAGTCGCCGCTCATGCCCTGAGCGACGGCTTCGGCCTGCAGCAGCTCAAAACGGCAGTGCAGCGTGAGCGGCTCGCCGGCGGCGGCGCAGAAACTGTCAAAGTCCTCACGTAGCGGATGATTGCCCTGATTGAAGTCTTTGTAGAGCGCTTCCAGTACGCGCTGTTGCGCGTCGGCGGCCACCGGCCAGTTGACCAGCGGCTCCTGCTCCAGTGCATCGAGGGTTGGCTGCAACAGGCAGGATTCCACAGCTAGGCGCACCGCACGCTCACCGAGCACCGTGGCGGGGCTGGCGTAGAGGCTGTTGAGCTGCAGCCGGCTGGAAGGCGAGTAGGGGCTGAAATGCTGCTGATCGGCCAGGCTCAAAGCATGGATGGGGCTGATCGCGATGGCGTCGGCACCGCGCTCGGCAGCGCTGCGGGCGAGTTGCTCCAAGGCCATGCAATCGCCGTAACCGCCGCCACCTTCCCGGCGCAGGCTGTACAACTGAGCGGCCAGGCCCCACAGCCGCGCAGGCGGCTCGTCAACGGCTTGTTCAAGGCTGTAACAGCGCGGCGGGCAAACCGCCACGGTGAACTCGCGCTGCTCGATCTGCAGTTGATGGTAACCAAGTGGCAGGGTGCCCGGCAGCCGCGCCTGCTCGTCCAGTTGCAGCTCGAGCGGGTCGCCGTTTTCCAGCACGCACTGCACAGCGCTGCCCGCCGGGAAGTAATGCACCAGCGACAGCGCCTGGTCGACCTCGCAGGTCAACAGCGGCGGCAGGTGCTCGCCGTCTTCGGCGTGTTCCAGATCACGCAGGCTGGCAGTGCTCGCGGCATCATCGTCAGCAGGGTGGCCGAGGCCGGCCAGGACCTGGCGCAGGACCTCGTCACTGACCTGCTGCGGGCGGTTGTTGGCGTCTATCCAGTCTCGGGCCAGGCCGGCCCGAGCGGCCAATTGGTGCAGGGGCGAGTCGCTCATGAAGGTTCCAGGCCAGAAGGGATCAGGCTGACCACGCAACTGTGCGCGGTCAGGGAAGTGTCAGGGTGGGCATCGGCGCCGGTGTCGAACAGGCGCCAGCGGGCGGTGGGCAGGTTGGCGTTGACGGCATTGCCGCCCAGATTGAGGTCGATGCGCAGCTCGCTGCCGTTGCCCAACTGCCAGCGTGCGCTGACGGCCTTGTCGCCGAGCACTTCGCAGCCCAGTGCGCGGGTGCCGGGCAAATGCGGGACGATATGCCGAGCGCGCAGTTGCAGCAGTTGCTGGTATAAGCCGTGCCAGCCGGCCAGTACCTGCTGGCCATCGAGCCGTGAGGCGTTGAAGGTCGCGGCGGCGTTCGGGTCGGGGATCTTGGCGCGGGTATCGGGGTTGGCAAATGCGGCGAAATGGGCAAACTCGCCGCGGCGCCCCTCACGTACTGCATCGGCCAGTTCGTCATGGAAGTCGGTGAAGAACACGAACGGCTGGCAGCTGCCTTCTTCATCGCCCATGAACAGCAACGGGATCATCGGCGACAGCAGCAACAACCCGGTTGCGGCACGCAGCGCCTGCGGCGGACAGAGGCGTGTCAGGCGCTCGCCCATGGCGCGGTTGCCGATCTGGTCGTGGTTCTGCAAAAACAGCACGAACGAGGTCGGTGGCAGATGCCCGCTGGGTTCACCACGCGGGGTGCCGTGGCGAGTGTTCTGCCCCTGGAACACGAACCCCTCGCTCAGGCAGCGAGCGAGCTTTTCAACTGGACGGTCCTTGTAGTCTTCGTAATACCCTTCCACTTCGTCGGTCAGCAGCACGTGCAAGGCGTTGTGGCCATCGTCGTTCCACTGCGCGTCGAAGCCCTGTTCGAGCAGGTCGGCCTGATTGTGCTCGTTTTCCAGTACCAGCCAGACCTGTCGGCCCGGTTCTACTGCAGCACGCACCCGGGCGGCCAGCTCGACCAGGAAATCCGGTTGGTCTATAGCATGCACCGCATCCAGGCGCAGGCCGTCAATGCGGTAGTCACACAGCCACATCAGAGCGTTCTGGATAAAGTACTCGCGCACCTCGGGCTTGCGAAAATCAATCGCGGCGCCCCATGGCGTCTGCCGGTCTTCACGGAAGAACGGGTCAGCGTAGGCGTGCAGGTAGTTGCCGTCCGGGCCGAAGTGGTTGTAGACCACATCGACCATCACCATCAGGCCGTGGCCATGGGCTTTATCAACCAGGGCACACAACTGCTGCGGGCTGCCGTAAGTGTGCTGCGCGGCGAACGGCAGCACGCCGTCGTAACCCCAATTACGCTCGCCTGGGAACTGCCCCAAGGGCATCAATTCGATGGCGGTTACGCCCAGCTCAGCCAGCCGCGGCAGTTGCCCGGCGACCCCGGCATAGCCATCCAGCAGGCCGACGTGCACTTCCTGGATAACTGCTTCATGCCAGGGCCGGCCCTGCCACGGGTGCAGCCAGGGGTAGGCAGCAAGGTCGACCAGTTGGCTGGGGCCATGTACGCCCTCGGGCTGATAGCGCGAGGCCGGGTCGGCCACTTCCAGTTCAGCGTTGACCCGATAGCGATAACGGCTGCCGGGCGGGCAGGCGACATCGATGCTGAACCAGCCATCGCTGTCACGCTGCATATCGATTTCAGGTTGGTCTTGCAGTTGCAGGCTCACGCTGCGCGCATCCGGCGCCCAGAGGGCGAAGCGCGCGGACGTGGCGTCCAACATATGTGCGCCATGTCTGTGCATCTTCGAAGCTCCGATCAGTAATTGCTCAGCTGGACCTGTTTAACCAGATCTTCATAAAGGTGCGCATAGGGTTCAACCGCCTGACACCAGTTGAATGGCTGGGTCATCGACAGGCAGCGCATGGCATGCAGCAGGTCTTTCTTGCCATAGATATAAAAGGCGCGGCTCAGCGCCTCGCGATAGCTGTCTACGGTGGATTCGTTGAACAGGAAACCGGTGACGCCATTGTCGATGGTGTCAGCCAGGCCGCCGGTATTGCGCGCCACCGGCAGCGAACCGAAGCGCTGGGCGTACATCTGGCTCAAGCCGCAGGGTTCGTAACGCGATGGCATCAGCAGGAAATCGCTGCCGGCGAACATGCGCCGGGCGTCGGTTTCGTTGAAACCAATGCGCACGCCGATCCGGCCTGGGTGACGCAGGGCAAGCTCGCGCATGGCCTGTTCTTCTTCTGGCTCGCCGCGGCCGATGATCGCGATTTGGCCGCCTTGCTCGACGATGAAGTCGGCAACGGCCAAGGTCAGGTCCAGACCTTTCTGGAACACCAGGCGCGAAACCACCGCGAACAGCGGGCCGTCGGATGGCTCGAGTTCGAACAGCTCGCGGACCTGCGCGGCATTGCGCGCCTTGCCGTCCCAGTCGTTGATGCTGAAGTTGTGCACCAGGTGCTTGTCGGTCGCCGAATCCCAGCTTTCGTCGATGCCGTTGGGAATGCCACCAAGCAAGCCCTGTTGCGCCTTGCTGGCAAGGAAGCCGTCCAGGCCACACCCGAACTCGGGGGTGGTGATTTCCTTGGCGTAAGTGGCGCTGACCGTGGTGATGTGGCTGGAATAAGCCAGGCCGGCCTTGAGGAACGACAGCTTGCCGTAGAACTCCATGCCTTCCTGCTGCATGGCATGATCAGGGATCGCCAGCTCCGGGCTGCAGCCACGGTTGTACACGCCCTGATAGGCCAGGTTGTGGATGGTGAATAGAGTCGGTGTCTTCAGACCGCGCCAGTGCATGTACGCCGGTGCCAGGCCAGCCGGCCAGTCGTGGGCGTGGACCAGCTCCGGGGTCCAGTGTGCCAGGCCCTCGCCAGCAGCGATTTCTGCTGCGGCCAAGCCGAGGCGGGCGAAGCGAATATGGTTGTCCGGCCAATCGCGCCCGTTGTTGGCGCCGTAGGGCGAGCCTTCACGCTCATACAGTTCCGGGCAGATCAGCACATAGATGACCAGGCCATCGGGCAGGTCCATACGGCCGATCTTGCACGGCGGCAGAGCAGCGTGGCCGCCGAGTTCGCCAACGATATGGATCGGGTAGTCGCTGTCGACCACCTGCGGGTAGCCGGGGATCAGCACCCGTACATCGTGCAGGTGAGCCATGGCACGCGGCAGTGCGGCCGAAACGTCGCCCAGGCCGCCGGTCTTGACCAGGTCGGCGAATTCCGAAGTAACAAAGAGAACCTTGCGCTTGTTCGGGTTGTTCTGGCGCTCGGCACCAGGTGCCTTGCCTGCCGTCCCGCGCTCCATCTGCAGCGGCTCGCGGTTGTTCGGGTTGAAAGTACTTGCGTGTGGCTCGACAGCGGCACTGATCATTCTTCTCTCCATCCCTAATCTGGTCGGGTGGCTGGCACCCGTCGCATTGCTTCGTGTTGGGTTCTCTCTGGTCTAAACGGTGTAGTGCTATCCATGCTCGTGATCGTGCGCGCGGGCACTGCGCAATCGGCATACTTGCCAAAGGCGGTCGATCGGTCTGGGATGGCTTGACCAGGGCTGGTTTTTTCCCTCGCCTGGCCTACTTACTTGCTGACCCACCGCCGTTTTGAAAAGTTCGACTTATTTGCGTCACTTCAAGACAGAGCAAATGGCGGGCCGGAATTTGAGTGTAGGAGAGTAGGTGATAAAAAGGTGACCCGCCGGTCACTTTCGTTATGAGGCGGGCCAGACGCAAACGTTGGCGTCTGTAGCGAGGTGTAAATGGCGAAGATCTCGACCATTTACGACAGTTTCATGTCATGGATGCAATGCGCCAGCGGGGTGCGCCTTGGATCTGGCGCACCGTGTTGGTGCGCCGCTTTGGGGTGATGTCGGTCGGTCAGTAGCGACGTGTGCTCATCAGTTCGTCGAGCACGCGCGGGGCAACACGAAATGGCGCCGACATATGGTCTTCGCCTGGCTCGATCTGGAAATCACTGCGCAGGCCGTACTGCGACAGCTGTTCCAGACGCAACTGCAGCGAGCGCGCGTCCTGGATCTCCTGGGGCATCTCGCGATCACCAATCAGCAGGCTCAGGCTGCTGTGGGTGAGGTCGATCTGACCGGCATGGGCACGCTGGGTGAACGTGCGCTCGTGTTCCAGCAAGTAGCGGTCACGCCACCACAGGCTGGGGCTGATCGCCACGGCATGCTGAAACAGCGCCGGGCGGGTGAACAGGGTATACACCGCGAACATGCCACCAAACGAGTGCCCGACCAGGCTGCGTTGGTCTTGATCGACCTTGAAGCGGCTGTTGACCTCAGGCATCAGCCGCTTTTCGATGAAATCCAGAAACACGTCCTGGCCGCCCTGCGGCGGCACGTTGCGTTCGGCCGGTTGCGGCGGAGACAGGTCGAAGGCGCGGCGCTCGAAGTCCAGCGGGGTGTCACTGGGATAACCGATCGCCACCAGAATCGAGCCGCGCAAGCGCTCCTGCGCGCGCTTGGCGGCGTGGAAGGCCGGGAAGTACGCGTTGCCGTCGAGCAGGTAGATCACCGGGTAGCCACCGGTCCACGGCACATCGCCTTCCGGCAGGCTGACCATGATCCGGTACTCGCGGCCTTCGGCGCTTTTCATCGTCCATTGTTCGGTGCCGTCCAGTGTCACCGGCGCGGCGTGTGCCAGCCCGGCAAACAACAGGGCGCTCAGGTAAATCCACAGTGTGCGCGTCATCAGTGTTCTCCTTACCAGCGATAGCTGAGGCTGGTGACCAGGCTGCGTGCCTCGCCGCGATAGCAGTAACCCTGCTGGCAATTGATGTAGCGCTTGTCGAGCAGGTTGCGCGCGTTGAAGCCCAGGCGCACGCCGTCCAGGTCGCCGGCAAAGTCGTAGTGCATGCCAGCGTCGACCAGGGTGTAGCCCTCGTTCTTCTGGGTGTTGGCGGCATCGCCGAAGTTGCTGCCGGTGTAGCGCGCACCCGCGCCCAGGCCGAGGCCGAACGGCAAGCGGTAGTCGAGCCACATCGAGGCCAGATGGCGTGGCACGTTGAGCGGTTGCTTGCCCTGGTTGCCGTCGTTGCTCTTGGTCACCTCGGCATCGTTGTAGCTGTAGCTGGCAGTCAGCTTGAGGCGCTCGCTCAGGTCGGATACCGCTTCCAGCTCCAGGCCCTTTGAGGTCTGCTCACCGGTGGCGATGCTGCGGGTCGGGTCGGCCAGGTCGCGGGTCAGTACGTTTTGCTGGGTCAGGTGGTACAGCGAGGCGGTGAGCAGGGTCGAGCTGCCCGGTGGTTGGTACTTCACGCCCAACTCATATTGCTCGCCTTCGGTGGCCTTGTAGGGGCTGCCATCGGGCTGGCTGCTGCTCTGTGGCAAAAACGAGGTGGCATAGCTGACGTAGGGCGCGACACCGTTGTCGAACAGGTACAGCGCGCCGATCGAGCCGGTGGTGGCCGCGTCGTCGTCCTTGCGCTTGCTGCCGGCGAGGTGATTGCTGCGGCGTACATCTACCTTGTCACGGCGCAGCCCGGCCGACAGGCGCCAGCGGTCGATCTCGATCTGGTCTTGCAGGTACAGGCCGCTGCGGTGCTCCAGGCCGTCCTCGTCGGCCCAGGCCGTGTTCGGGCGCGCAACCGGCTGATGGTAGTCGGGCGCGTAGCGATCGATCGAAGGCCCGGGGCCCATGGCGTACAGCAGGTCGGTTTCAAGCAGCGCATAGTCCCAGCCGCTGACCAGGGTGTGACGCAGGTTGCCGGTGTCGAAGCGGCTGACCAGGCGGGTGTCGGTCGACAGCGAGGTCATGTTTTCGTAGACGCCGACGGCTTGTCGATCGAGCACCGAGCCACGCTCCTGGAAGGGCTGCATGTACTGGTTGGTGGTGTCGACCTGGCCGTAGCGCAGGTTCTGCTGGAAGGTGAAGGTGTCGTTGAGGATGTGCTCGAACTCGTAACCCAGGGTCCACTGGCGCTGTTCGAGTTTGTCGAAGTATTCATCGCCCTGCCAGAAGTTGCTCAGGTGCTCGCCTTGCTGGTAGAGCATCGGTGAACCGGCGGTTTCACGCTCTTGATATTGGGCGAGCAGGGTGAGACGGGTGTCGGGGTCGATCTGCCAGCTCAGCGAGGGCGCGATCAGGCGCACGTCGTTGTTCAGTTGCTCGATGTAGTTTTCTGCATCGCGGTAGACGCCGACCACGCGGTAGAGCAGGTCGCCTTGTTCGTCCAGGCGCCCGCCGAGGTCGAACTGGCCTTGTTGGTGGTTGTAGTTGCCGGCCTGGATCTGCACTTCGTTGCGTGCGTCCAGGCTCGGGCGTTTGCTGACCCTGTTGACCATGCCGCCGGGGCTGATCTGGCCGTACAGCACCGAAGCAGGGCCTTTGACCACTTCGATGCGTTCCAGGTTGTAGGCTTCGGTCTGGTACAGCGAGAGCCAGCCGCTGCCGGGTTGGCGCAGGCCGTCGAGGAAGTCGGCGGACATGGTGGTTTCGAAACCGCGCACGCTGATCATGTCAAAGCGCGGGTCCAGGCCCGAGCTGCCCACACGCACGCCGGCGGTGTAGGCGACGGCGTCTTCGACGCGGTCGACCTTGCGGTCGGCGATCTGCGCGGCGGTGACGACACTGACGCTTTGCGCGGTTTCGAGGATCGGGCGGTCGGTCTTGGTTGCGCTGCTGGCGTTGCTGGCGTAGTAGCCGCTGACCGGGGCGAAGGCGCTTTGGCTTGCGTTGGCGTCGATGTTGGTGGGATCGAGCTGCAGGCTGGTGTCGGTCGCGGTGGGCAGGATGACGTAGCCGGACTGGGTTTTATGCGGGCTAAGGTTGGTGCCCTGGAGCAGGCGGGCGAGGGCTTCGTCGAGCGTGCCGCCTGGCTGGGTGCCTTGGGTTGTGAGGTTTTGAACGGTTTCTGGGGAGAAGGAGAGGGTGATGCCCGAGCGTTCGGCGAAGGTGCTCAGGGCTTGGGCCAGCGGGCCCGGGGGGATGGCTGGCGCGGTTTTTTCGGCGGCGCTGGCGCTGCTGGCCAAGAGGGTCAGGGCCAGGGCCAGGGCGGTGGGGAGGTTGCTGCTGTGGGGTGGCATTGGGGTGGTCCGTTGAAGGGGATATCTTTGCTAACCGGATGAGCTGGAGAAGTCCGACAGTTTTTTCTGGCGGCTTCGGCTATTTGTGGTTTGTCCTCTGTCTCTGTGGGCTTATCCGTTTTCTGTGGTGGCTGTTAGGGCCCCTTTCGCCCTTACGGCGAGTCACTTTTTTGGCAAACGCCCCAAAAAAGTAACCAAAAAAGGTCTTGGCTCCACATCCGGCCCCTTCGCTGCGCTGCGGGGTTCCCTCGCTTCGGTCTTGCTCCCGGGAGGACCGCGCTGTACGGGCCATCCTGGCCCGCAGCGCTTGACGGGCATCCATGCCCGTCACCTCCCTTCGCAAGACCTG
>NZ_JBIURK010000005.1:0-605575 GCF_044740745.1 Pseudomonas sp. NPDC088322
CAGGTCTTGCGAAGGGAGGTGACGGGCATGGATGCCCGTCAAGCGCTGCGGGCCAGGATGGCCCGTACAGCGCGGTCCTCCCGGGAGCAAGACCGGAGCGAGGGAACCCCGCAGCGCAGCGGAGGGGCCGGATGTGGAGCCAAGCATTTTTTTGGTTACTTTTTTGGGGCGTTTGCCAAAAAAGTGACTCGCCGTAAGGGCGAAAGGGGCAGTAACAGCCACCACAGAAAACGGATAAGCCCCCGATTGCTGTCTCTCGCCAAAAGCAGCAGCCAGCCAAAAGCGGCCTCTTGGATCGTGCACCTCTAACACAGCCCGTAGCGGCGATCCTGCCTATGTTCGCTAGCGAACAGACTCCCCCCCATGAACACCCCACACTCGTCAGTGGAACGCTGCACCCGGCGGCGCAACGCCCCGCACACCTGGCCTGGCGTAGAACCGCCTTCATTCCACATGCGACTTGCCCTGCGCGGGTCGTGCGAAGGAATTCATGCAAAATATCCTGACTCGCACCCTGTCCAGCCTATGGCGCTCACCGGCCATCTGGCTTCGGTGGAGTGCAGCGCGGCACAAGTTCGAATACGAGCCCATCCTGCGTTCCGACCTGTTCAATGCGCAGCAGATGGCAGATCACGGCATCGTACTGGCCCGCCAACATGTGCTCGGGCGCCTGTCAAGAAAGGACGCCTTGCTGGGCCGCCTGACTGACAATCAACTGCTGCTGGAACGCAGCTGCGCAGCGCTCATGACCGTGCAATTGTCCAGCCGACGCGCCACCCCTGCGGCAGAATGGCTGCTGGACAACTTCTACCTCATCGAAGAAAACATCCGTACCGCCAGAACCCACCTGCCCGACGGCTATAGTCGCGAGCTGCCACGCCTGGCCGAAGGTCCTTCGGCCGGCCTGCCGCGGGTTTACGACATAGCGCTGGAAACCATCGCTCACGGCGATGGCTGGGTTGATGCGCCCAGCCTGGATTGTTTCATCGCCTCTTATCAGACCATCACCCCGCTGACCCTGGGCGAGCTATGGGCCATCCCGATCATGCTGCGCCTGGCGCTGATTGAGAACTTGCGGCGCGTGGCGTCTCGGGTCATGGCAAACCGCGATGACCGTAACCTTGCCGATGACTGGGCCGATCGCTTGATCGAAATGGCCGAGCGCGACGCCAAGAGCGTGGTCTTGACCGTTGCCGACATGGCGCGATCGGCACCGCCAATGACGCCATCATTCGTAGCAGAACTGGCGCGCAGGCTGCACGGGCAAAGCGCAGCATTAATATTGCCGATGGCCTGGATAGAACAAACGCTAGGCGAGTCGGGCCTGACCGTAGAACGCCTGGTGCAGATGGATGCCCAGCAGCAAGCCGGTGACCAGGTGTCCATCAGCAACAGCTTCGCCAGCCTGCGGTTGCTGACGGCGACCGACTGGCGCGAGTTCGTCGAGCTGCTCAGCCATGTCGAACAGGTCTTGTGCACGGATCCGGCAGGCGTCTACGCGAACATGGACTTTGCCACCCGCGATCGTTACCGCCATGTGATCGAACGCCTCGCCCGGCATTGCGTGCAGTCTGAAACCGAGGTGGCACAAGCGGCCATCGAACTGGCTAGCACTCCACAGCTCATGAGCCATGTGAACGGGCATGTGGGCTATTACCTGGTGGCTGGCGGTTTGCCCCACCTTGAGCAGGCGCTGCACGCCAGCGTGCCGCTGCACCAACGCTGGAAGCGCCTGCTGCAGAGCGCCCCGTTGAAGTTCTACCTGTGCCCTGCACTGCTGCTGACGCTGCTGTTAGCCTGGCCGTTTCTCAGCAGCGCTTATCACCGCGGCACACCAACCTGGGGCTTGGTCCTGCTCGCCGTGCCAGCGCTATTGATGACCAGCAGTCTGGCGATTGGCCTGGTCAACTGGCTGGTGACCCTCACGGTAGTCTCCTCGCTTCTGCCGCGCCTAGATTACAGCAAAGGCATACCGGCCGAGGCACGGACGCTGGTGGCGGTGCCGACGATGTTTGCCAACGCCGACGACATCGAGGCGCTAGTGGAAGGCCTGGAAGTGAGATTCCTGGCCAATCGCGATGCCAATCTGCATTTTGCGCTGCTCAGTGACTTCATGGACGCTCCTGCCGAGGTGATGCCCGAGGATGCCGAACTGCTCGCTCTGGCGCGGCAATTGATTGAGGCGCTCAACCACAAATATGCCGATGGCCAGGTCGACCGGTTCTTCCTGCTGCACCGGCCCAGGCACTGGAGTTCGACCGAACGGGTCTGGATGGGGTATGAACGCAAGCGCGGCAAGCTCGCGGAGCTCAACGCGTTGCTGCTTGGTAAAGGAAAGGAGCGCTTCGCATTGATCGTCGGTGATATCGCGCCACTGAGCGCGGTACGCTTCGTCATCACCCTGGACACCGACACCTTGCTGCCCCGCGATGTCGCGCGTCAGTGCATTGGTACCATGATGCACCCGCTTAACCATCCGGTATTCGATCTACAGAGCGGTAAGATCGTCAGCGGCTACGCCATCCTCCAGCCACGCGTAGGGATCAGCTTGCCGAGCACGGCACGTTCGACCTACGCCCGCCTGTTTGGCAGCGATGCGGGTATCGACCCCTATACCCGCGCCGTCTCCGATGTTTACCAGGACCTGTTCCACAACGGCTCCTTCATCGGCAAGGGCATCTATGCCGTCGATGCCTTCGAACAGGCACTCGAAGGCTGCCTGCCCGATAACCGCATCCTCAGCCATGACTTGATCGAAGGCTGCTACGCCCGCTGCGGGTTGCTCAGCGATGTACAACTGTATGAGGAATATCCGTCGCGCTACAGCGCCGATGCCAAGCGCCGACACCGCTGGATTCGCGGAGACTGGCAAGTGCTGTACTGGGCCTTGCCGTGGGCACCGAAGCCCGAGGGAGGATTCGCACGCAACCCCCTGAGCAACCTTGCCCGCTGGAAGATTCTCGACAACCTGCGCCGCAGCCTGGAGCCAGGCGCCTTCCTGGCCATGCTGGTCTGGGGATGGTTGGGTTCGAGCGAAGCCATCTCCTGGACATTGGCGGTGGTCATCCTGGTCTTTGTCCAACCCACGCTGCAGTCAGTACTGGCGCTGGTGCAGAAAGCGGCCGATATTCCCCTAGGACAACACCTCAGCGGGGCATTACGGACCTCGGGCCAGCATTTCATGCGCGCGCTCTTGTCGATTGTCTGGTTGCCGTCCGATGCGTTGTTGAGCTTCGATGCGATTGGCCGCTCATTGTGGCGCATGCTGGTCAGCAAACGCCGCCTGCTGCAATGGCAACCTTCCCGTGAGGTGGAGCGTTCCAGTGGCACCGGTCTGTCAGACATGTATAAAAGCATGTGGATTGCCCCGGCACTGGCGCTGCTGCTATTCGCGGCCCTGCTCCCCTCCCTCGCCGTACTCGCACTGGCGGCGCCTTTGCTGCTGGTGTGGTTGGCAAGCCCGGCGATTGCCTGGTGGATCAGCCTGCCGACCACACCCGCGGAGTTTAGTCCGTCAGCGCAAGACCTGCGTTTCCTGCGCATGCTGTCACGCCAGACCTGGGCGTTCTTTGATCGTTACGTGAGCCCTGAGGACAACTGGTTGCCGCCGGATAACGTCCAGGAAGTACCCAAGCTGACCATTGCGCACCGGACCTCCCCGACCAACATGGGCATGGCCTTGCTCTCGCACCTGGCGGCCCACGATTTCGGTTACCTGAGCGGCGGGCGCTTGCTGGAACGCATCACTGCAATGCTTGAATCCATGGCCGGCCTAGAGCGTCATCAAGGGCACTTCTACAACTGGTACGACACCAAGACACTGCAGCCGCTGGCGCCTAGGTATTTGTCCACCGTGGACAGCGGCAACCTGGCGGGCATGCTGCTCACCTTACGACCGGGGCTGCTGGGATTGATCGACACGCCTCTGTTTGACCGAAGCACCCTGAGCGGCCTGGGCGACACCCTCGATGTGCTTCAACAGGCGTTAGAGGGCGTAAACCTCGATGACCGTGCCGTGCTTGAACTGCGCGTAAAGGTAGAGTCGGCGCTGGTCCAGGACACCCCGGACAACCTCCTGTCATTACTCGATCTAACGGCTGCTTTAACAATCGACAGTCCGCCCAGGGCTGCTGAAGAAGCCCATTACTGGCTACAGGCATTACAGGCGCAGTGCATGGATCTGCGGGCAGAACGACTACTCTTCGAGCTACCGTCGGCACCCGCCCGGGACAAGCCACCCGCACTCACCCTGCGGCAAATGGCCGAGCTCGATTGCACCCTGTGGCTGCCCGCCGATCAGGCGCAAGTTCAGGAGGTACAACGCCTGGCCCGCGCACGAATCATTCATCTTGAGCACCTGGCCGAATTTTGCGCGTCACTGGCCAGCATGGACTTCACCTTCCTCTACGATGCCCAGCGTGACCTGTTCTCGATAGGCTACAACGCCGACGAACGCAGGCTGGACCACGGCTATTATGATCTGCTCGCTTCAGAGGTACGCCTGACCAATTTCGTGGCCATCGCCCAGGGCCAGCTGCCGCAACAGGCCTGGTTCACCCTCGGACGCCTGCTCAGCAACAATCGTGGGGGGCCGGTGCTGCTTTCCTGGTCCGGATCGATGTTCGAGTACCTGATGCCCAACTTGATCATGCCTAGCTATGAAGGGACGCTGCTGGAGCAGACCTGTCGCGCGGCCGTCGCCTTGCAGATCGAGCATGGGAACCAGTTGGGCATCCCCTGGGGCGTGTCCGAGTCGGGTTATAACACCCTCGACGCCCACTTCAATTATCAGTACCGGGCCTTCGGCGTTCCAGGCCTTGGGCTCATGCGCGGGTTGGCCGAGGACACCGTGATTGCACCGTACGCCAGCGCCCTGGCGCTGATGGTCGAGCCGCAAGCGGCCTGTCGCAACCTTCAACGCCTGGCGGCCCAAGGTTCGGCAGGGCGCTATGGCCTGTACGAAGCGGTCGACTACACCGAGGCACGCCTGCCGCGCGGCCAGCACTATGCGGTCGTGCGCTCGTTCATGGCGCACCATCAGGGCATGAGCCTGCTGGCCTTGACCAGCGTGCTGTTGGACCTTCCCATGCAGCGCCGTTTCGAGTCGATCCCGGCCTTCCAGGCGACCGTGTTGTTGCTGCAGGAGCGCGTACCGAAAACCGCCGCGCCCTACCTGCATGCAACCCAGGCACGTGCCACAGGGGAAAACCCGGAGACGCAGGAAACCAGGCTGCGCGTGTTCGCCGATCCCGGGCGCAAACGCCCCGCTGTGCAACTGCTCTCCAACGGCCGTTACCACGTCATGCTCAGCAGTGCCGGGGGCGGTTACAGCCGTTGCAACGACATCGCCGTGACCCGCTGGCATGAAGACGCGACCCGCGACAACTGGGGCATGTTCTGCTACCTGCGCGATGTCAGCAGCGGCGTATTCTGGTCCTCGGCCCACCAGCCGACCCTGCACCGGCCAGAGAGCCATGAGGCGATTTTCAGCGACTCCCGGGCCGAGTTTCGTGTTCGCGAGCTCGACTTCGATACGCACACGGAGATCGTCGTGTCTCCCGAAGACGATATCGAACTGCGCCGGCTGCACATCACCAACCGCGGCCGCGTAAGCCGTAGCCTGGAGATTACCTCCTACGCCGAGGTGGTACTGGCGCCGGCGGTCAGTGATGCCATGCACCCGGCCTTCAGCAACCTGTTCGTGCAGACCGAACTGGTGCCGGCGCTGCAGGCCATCGTCTGCACCCGCAGGCGGCGCTCCACTGAGGAAGCCGTGCCCTGGATGTGCCACCTGCTGGCCGCCCACGGCGTGGACATCGACGCCATTTCCTACGAGACCGATCGAGCGCGATTTATAGGTCGCGGACGCAACGCTTGCGCACCAGCGGCGCTCGATGGCCATGTCCAGCAGCTGTCCGGCAGCGCAGGTTCGGTGCTGGATCCGATCGTAGCCATCCGCTGCCGTATCACGCTGGAACCCGGGCAAACGGCGACCATTGACCTGGTGACCGGCGTCGCGGACAGCCGTGAGGGCTGTCTGTACCTGATCAATAAATACCGCGACCGCCACCTCGCCGATCGGGTCTTCGACTTGGCCTGGACCCACAGCCAGGTGTTGCTGCGCCAACTCAATGTCTCGCAGGATGATGCGCGCCTGTTTGAACAGATGGCTGCTTCGATCCTCTACGCCAATGCCTCGTTGCGCGCGGAAAACAGCATCTTGATGGCCAATCGACGTAATCAATCGAGCCTCTGGGGCCAGGCGATCTCCGGAGACCTGCCCGTCGTCCTGCTGCAGATTTCCACCGTCGAGAACATCGAACTCGTGCACCAGATGGTCAAGGCCCATGCCTACTGGCGGCAAAAGGGGCTGATGGTCGACCTGGTGATCTGGAACGAAGATCAGGCCGGCTATCGCCAGCAACTCCAGGACTTGATCATAGGTGTGGTGACATCCGGCAGCGAAGCCTCGTTGATCGATCATCCCGGGGGCATTTTCGTGCGGCCGGCACAGCAGTTGTCGAACGAGGACCGTACGCTGATCCTGTCGGTTGCACGCCTGGTGCTGAGCGAAGACAACGGCGGCATCGCCGAGCAGGTTCATCGGCGCCATGCCATCCCGGTACACCCGGCGCTCGTCCCCACGTTCAAGCACCAGGCAAAGGCAACACAAGCGACCCTGCCGGCTATCGAAGGTCTGCTGCTGGGCAATGCCTATGGCGGCTTCAGTGCCGATGGCAGCGAGTACGTCATGACCTTGCAGCCTGGCAGGCCGACGCCGGCGCCATGGGCCAACGTATTGGCCAACCCGCACTTCGGCACGGTGATATCCGAAAGTGGTGGCGCTTACACCTGGATGGAAAACGCTCACGAATTTCGCCTGAGCCCCTGGCATAACGACCCGATCACCGACGCCAGCGGCGAGGCGATATATGTGCGCGATGAAGAAACCGGGTATTTCTGGTCGGTGACGCCGCAGCCTTGTCCCGGTACTGGCGCGTACCGGACCCGGCACGGCTTTGGCTATAGCGTGTTCGAGCACGATGAAGACGGAATCCACACCGAGTTGTGGGTGTATGTGGCGCTGGACGCTTCGATCAAATTCTCGCACTTGCAGATTCGGAATCGCTCAGGCCGCGCCAGACGCCTGTCGACGACCTGCTATGTCGAGTGGGTACTGGGCGACTTGCGCAGCAAATCGGCGATGCATGTGGTGACGGAAGCCGACCCTAGCAGCGGCGCATTGTTCGCCAGGAACGCCTATTCGATCGAGTTTGGCGAACGGGTGGCGTTCCTCGATACCGACTCGAGCGACATCCGCATCAGCGGCGATCGCACTGAATTCATCGGTCGCAACGGCAGTCTCAAGACACCAGCGGGACTGCAGCACGCGCGGCTGTCGGGCCGTACCGGTGGCGGCCTGGATCCCTGCGCGGCAATACAGGTTGCCCTTGACCTCGACAACGGTGAAGAGCAGGACGTGGTCTTCCGGCTCGGGGCAGCCAGGGATAAGGCGTCAGCCCTGCGCCTGGTTCATCAATACCGCGGCCTGGCGGCGGCCAGCGCGCAACTGGCGACGGTACGCGAGCATTGGCGTGCGCAACTGGGGGTGATTCAAATCCAGACCCCCGACCCGAGTATCGATGTCATGGTCAATGGCTGGCTGATGTACCAAGTGATCGCCTGTCGCTTCCAGGCCCGCAGTGGCTACTATCAGTCCGGCGGGGCCATCGGCTTTCGCGACCAACTGCAAGACAGCATGGCGATGATCCATGCCGACCCCGCCAGCGTGCGTGGTCATCTGTTGCTGTGCGCAGCCCATCAATATGCCGAAGGCGACGTGCAACACTGGTGGCATCCGCCTCTCGATCGGGGGGTGCGCAGTGGCTGTTCAGACGATTACTTGTGGCTGGCATTGGCGACCAGCCACTATGTCAATGTCACCGCCGACCTCAGCGTGCTGGCAGAACCCGTGGGTTACCTTGAGGGCCGTCCGCTCAATGTCGGGGAAGAATCCTATTACGACCTGCCGGGCAAATCGCACCTGGTGGAAAGCCTCTACCAGCACTGTGTCCACGCCATCGAACACAGCCTGCAGCGCGGCAGCCACGGCCTGCCCTTGATCGGCACGGGCGACTGGAACGACGGGATGAACCGGGTCGGCCAGCTGGGCCGCGGTGAAAGCGTGTGGCTGGGCTTCTTCGGTTTCGACGTTCTGCAGCAGTTTGCCATCACTGCCCAGCTGCATGGAGACCCTGTTTTCGCCCAACGTTGTTCCCGGCAGGCCGCCCTGCTGCAGGCCAGTCTCGAGGAGCATGCCTGGGACGGCGAATGGTACCGGCGCGCCTGGTTTGACGATGGCCAGGTCCTGGGCTCGGCCAACAATGACGAATGCCGCATCGACTCGATCTCGCAAAGTTGGTCGGTACTGTCGGGCGCCGCCTCGCAGACCCGACGCCGCACGGCCATGGCCTCGGTCGAGCAGCACTTGGTACGGCCCGACACAGGCGCGGTCCTGCTGCTCGATCCACCTTTCGACAAGGGCGCGCTTGAGCCCGGCTATATCAAGGGCTATGTGCCGGGTGTACGAGAAAATGGTGGCCAGTACACCCATGCCGCCGTCTGGGCCGGCATGGCCTTCGCCAAGCTTGGCGACAATGCCAGGGCGTGGCGGTTGCTCCACATGATCAACCCCGCGGGCCATGAAGTCGCCAAGCGGATCGAAACCTACAAGGTCGAGCCCTATGTCATGGCTGCCGACGTCTATGGCACGCCGCCCCATGCGGGCCGTGGGGGGTGGACTTGGTACACCGGGTCGGCCGGCTGGACGTACCGCTTCATCGTCGAGTCATTGCTCGGCTTGCAGCGTGTCGGCACTTCATTGCACATCAAACCGCTGCTGGCGCAGGGATGGCCTGGTTACACGCTGCAATACCGTTATGGGGCAACGACTTACCATATCGAGGTGCGGCCAGGCACGACCACTACGCTTGCGATCATGCTGGACGGCGAGTTGCTAGGCCAGGACACGCTTCAACTGTCGGATGATGGCAAGGAACATCAGGTATTAGTGACATGCCCGGTCAAAGCGCATCAGCCAGAAATACAAGGGCACGACAGAACTGTCGAAGCCGATCTTGAGCGCTGAGATGCAGCGACGTTCTCTTGAGCATCGCAGATCGCTGCGGCGGATTCGGTGCGTTGCCGCGCTTAGTGCGCTTTGGAGTAACCTGTCCCCCTCAGGAAATTTTCCCTCGAAGGGCGGCTGATATGTTCGTTGTACCCAGGCCACAACAGAACTACCTGCTGGCAGCGCTTCCGGGGCCAGCGCTGGAGCGCCTCCTACCCCATCTCGAACCGGTCGAGCTGCCACTGGGCAAAGTGCTCTATGAATCCGGCGGTGCCCTGCGGCATGTGTATTTCCCCACCGATTGCATCGTGTCACTGTTGTACGTGATGGAGAACGGCGCCTCGGCCGAGATTTCGGTGGTCGGAAACGAAGGCTTGATCGGCGTGGCAGTCTTCATGGGCGGCGAAAGCACACCCAGTCGTGCCGTTGTGCAAAGTGCCGGGCATGCCTATCGCTTGCCCGGCCAGCAACTCAAGGACGAGTTCAACCGCCATGAAGAGATGCTGATGCTGATGCTGCGCTACACACAGGCACTGATCACGCAAATGGCCCAGACGGCGGTGTGCAATCGCCACCACGCCATCGACCAGCAACTGTGCCGCTGGCTGCTCTTGTCGCTTGATCGCCTACCAGGCAATGAACTGATCATGACCCAGGAATTGATCGCCAACATGCTGGGTGTACGCCGCGAAGGCGTGACCGACGCTGCCGGCAAGCTCCAGCGGCTGGGGGTCATCGAATACAGTCGGGGACATATCAAGATCCTGGACAGGACTCGTCTGGAGGAGCTGAGTTGCGAATGCTACGCCGTGGTCAAAAGAGAAACCGAACGATTGCAGCCTTACTTTCCATGTCCAAGCGACCCATGAAGATGTCCGAAAGGCGGCGTTGGGTCGATAGAGGACATCGGCTAACCCCTGTCGCAGGTTGACCGATTCCTTGCGGACATCGATTTTCACCATTCCTCACTCACCTGAGCTTCTCACGCGCCCCCCCCGCTGCCCGCCAGCGCCTTCCCCTATTCAACGATAACGCCTGCTCGCTAAAGGCGGCGCCTACTGGGAATTCTGGGGGCTAGTCTAGACTGGACATGAGAAATCACCACGGAGCCAGCAGATGGACCCGTTAACCTCTGATCAGTCTAAACCTCATGAAGCTCCTGAAGACGTCGACCATCTCAGGTTTCATCGCGCCCATGAGCATATGCACCACCCCTTTGGTAATGATGCATTTGCCCGCAGAGCCGAAGCTTTCGCCCGTTTTTTTGGCACACCGTTGTTCCTAGGTTCCCAGTCACTCGTGGTTCTTATCTGGATTGGTATCAGCTTATCGGGACTGTCAGCGTTCGATCCCTACCCCTTCATTCTACTGAATCTAGCGTTTAGTCTGCAGGCGGCCTACGCGGCCCCTTTAATTCTTCTGGCTCAAACTCGCCAAGCCGACCGCGACAAAGCGACCTCTGAAGCAGACGCACGACATCGAGAGGCAATTGCCATGGCCAATCAAAGACGGCAGCGGGACGCAGAGATTCACAGCCGGCAGCTACTGCAGTTATTGGAGCAAAATACACACCTCACGGAAGTAACAAAGCAAATGAGTGAAAGAATCGAGGTACTCACTTCGCAGATGCACTCGCACTTGCTTACTTCGTCAGAGAAAGCGCCTACATCTAGTAACTAAGACCCCTCATCTATTACCAGTTTCAAACAGCCCTAGCGCCCGCCAGCGCCTTCAGAGCACATCCGAGGCAGGCAAACCTTCAGTGGCCACGTGCCGTGCCCGGCCCACGCCCCAAGCCAGCGCCCTGCTCATCGACTCACCAGGACGTGCATCGTAGGCCTCCTCATGAATGGCCATACCGCGTGGTGCATATACCCCGATGAACATCTGAGTGCTACCAGTTCGCGACAGACGTACCTGGACATCAATAAACGTTCCATCGTCCAGAGTCTCATCATGAATTCGGTGGTGAAGCGTGGGGTCAGCCCAACCCCAGAAAATATCGCCGCGGATTCGCATGCCGTACTCCTACGACTCAGATAGTTATGAGGTTGTAGTAAGCAAGATAGCGAAAGCGAGGCGGTAATCAACTGCGGCTTAAGAGGCCGAGGGCTTCACCGGACGAGCGGAACCGCCTTACGAATCGACATTGGGCTTATCCAGAGTTGCGGCGAAGCTCATCCATTCATCGAACGCCTCCCGATGCTGGGCGCAGACATAGTCCCATCCAGCACCAGTAGTGCATCCGTAGGCCACCTGGCTCATCGTCGCAGCGGTTTGCATGTCCAGCTTGCGTAGCAGCTCATAAGCTTGAAATCGCCTCTCCCTGTCTAGCTTTGTCACTGTAATCACCGATGTCCAAGGCCAGCCGAATGGCACGCTTATTCGGTAGACCCTTGCAGTACCACTTAAGTCATTAATCCTCCCGATTACACCGAATGACCTTAGAAGTGCGGCCAAGGAATCATCATGTCTGAAGATATCAAGCTGAGCCAGCCACGGTCGTCGTGACGAATACGGAATGTTCCAGCGCCCTGACCTGCCTGACTTCTAGGAGGGTGATGTCGACCGGTGCAAAGCCTGGCGCGCCTCAGCGCCGGATGGTTACAGTCGGGCGCATGCCGCCTATCTGTGCATCGGCATATTCAATCCAGCGCGCGAAGGCATCACGGTGCTGGCGGCACGTTTCCTCCCAATCAATCTGTTCCATCTGCTCGTAGGCTATTTGCTTCATCGTGTCAGCAGCCAAGTCGCTCAGACCCTTGAGAGCCTGGTACGCCTGATATTGGCGCTCATGCCTTTCAGTGTCCATGAGAGTTCATCCGCAAGTAATTAATAGTAGCCACTGATTAAGCGACCTTGGCAAGCGGCGTGAAGGTTCGCTACTTACTCAAAAAGCCGACGAGCGACACTAATATTCACCGCGTACGAAAGCGGAGCCGGCGGAGCCAAGACCAAGATTGAAGCCGTGCGCAACGGAGAGCATCTGATCGAACCTATCTTTTGGGTGAAGTCATGATCGCCGTTGCTCAACTCCGCTCTATCCGGCTCTCAAACTGCGGTGGGTAGTCAGCACTCCCTTCTCATCAAACAAGAAAATCATCTGGTTTCCGCCCTTGTCCTGACAAACAACTCCATCAGTGTTCCCGTCAACAATTCCTTGGCAAGCCATATTCCATACGTATGGACGGATTTGACACTTCAGGGTTTTGCCATCTTGGATAATTAGGTGGTTGGTAGCAGAGATATCTTTTGGATCGGGCTTGGGGCAAGCGCCTTCACCCCAGTTGACACCCTGATGATTTGGTTGTGAAGCACAGCCGGCCAATAGCAGAAGGGGTAAAAGACACCTGACATTCATGAGCACCGTCCTTGGTTATGAAGACATATTCGAGGGTCGTCCACAGAAGCACCTCTTATTGTGCGCCACTTCGCAGTGCCATTTGAAGGCTGTGGAACGTGACTCTCGAAATCAAGCACGGCGGTCGGATCATCTACAGCAAAAGGAGATATGACGAAATGGCTGGAAAGCCAATGGATCCCTACCCAGAGGAATCGAGATCTTCCGCAACTCCCTCCGCATCCGTTTCACATAGACCCTGCTCCGCCGCGTCATCGCTGAAACAGACTGGACGTCAGCCGACGTGAAGCGCAACGCGATCACCAGACTCGCGACGATTCTGGATGCCGCAACCCGTGAGGGTATGCTGACCAAGAACCCAGCAGCGCTGATTGAGCTGCCAAAGCGCTCGAGGAAAGAAATCGACCCGTTCACCCTGGCTGAGGCCAACACCATCATCAGGCAGACGTCGGATCTACACAAACAGTGGGCGCCGGTGCTGAATGAAATGGGGATCAGACGTCGCCCCCCATACAACTGCCGCCACACCTATGCGACAATGTGCGCAATGTCCGGCCTCAATCCCGCATTTATTGCCCAACAGCTGGGTCACAGCGTTCAAATGCTGCTGTCGACGTATGCCCGTTGGCTCAACTCAAGCTCCGATTGGAGCGAGCTGGAAAAACTCAAGATTGGTATCAAATCGGTATCAGCTGAAAAGCCAGCCCCGTAAGTGACTGATAGGTAAGCCCTTTGATCTCCACCGCTAACATCACCATGCAATTCGGCGCCAAGCCGCTGTTCGAAAACGTTTCGGTCAAATTCAACAACGGTAACCGCTACGGCCTGATCGGCGCCAACGGTTGCGGCAAGTCGACCTTCATGAAGATCCTCGGCGGTGACCTCGAGTCGTCCGGTGGCCAGGTGATGCTCGAGCCGAACACCCGCCTGGGCAAGCTGCGCCAGGACCAGTTCGCCTATGAAGACTTCACCGTGATCGACACGGTCATCATGGGCCATGAACAACTGTTCAAGGTCAAGGCCGAGCGTGACCGCATCTACTCGCTGCCGGAAATGAGCGAAGAAGACGGCATGGCTGTCGCCGAACTGGAAACCGAGTTCGCCGAGATGGACGGCTACACCGCCGACTCGCGCGCCGGTGAGCTGCTGCTTGGCCTGGGTATCCCGCTGGAGCAGCACAACGGCCCGATGAGCGAAGTCGCACCGGGCTGGAAGCTGCGCGTATTGCTGGCCCAGGCGCTGTTCTCGGACCCGGACGTGCTGCTGCTCGACGAGCCGACCAACCACCTGGACATCAACACCATTCGCTGGCTTGAAACGGTCCTCACGGCGCGTAACAGCACCATGATCATCATTTCCCACGACCGGCACTTCCTCAACAGCGTCTGCACCCACATGGCTGACCTGGACTACGGTGAGCTGCGCCTGTTCCCTGGCAACTATGACGAGTACATGACTGCAGCGACGCAATCGCGCGAGCAGCTGCTGTCGGACAACGCCAAGAAGAAAGCCCAGATCGCCGAGCTGCAGACCTTCGTCAGCCGCTTCTCGGCCAACGCCTCGAAAGCCAAGCAGGCTACGTCGCGGGCCAAGCAGATCGACAAGATCCAGCTGGCCGAAGTCAAGCCATCGAGCCGGGTCAGCCCGTTCATCCGCTTTGAGCAGAACAAGAAGCTGCACCGTCAGGCCGTGACCATCGAGAAGATGGCCAAGGCGTTCGACAACAAGGTGCTGTTCAAGGACTTCAGCTTCACCGTCGAAGCCGGCGAACGTGTTGCCATCATCGGCCCCAACGGTATCGGCAAGACCACCTTGCTGCGTACCCTGGTCGGTGAACTGCAGCCAGACGCAGGTGCGGTGAAGTGGACCGACAGCGCCGAGGTCGGTTACTACGCGCAGGACCACGCCCACGACTTCGAAGATGACGTCAGCCTGTTCGACTGGATGGGTCAGTGGACCCAGGGCGAGCAGATGATCCGTGGCACCCTGGGCCGGATGCTGTTCTCCAACGACGAGATCCTCAAGTCGGTCAAGGTCATCTCCGGTGGTGAGCAAGGCCGCATGCTGTTCGGCAAGCTGATCCTGCAAAAGCCCAACGTACTGGTGATGGACGAACCGACCAACCACCTGGACATGGAATCGATCGAAGCGCTCAACCTGGCGCTGGAAAACTACCCGGGCACGCTGTTGTTCGTCAGCCATGACCGTGAGTTCGTGTCGTCGCTGGCCACTCGCATCCTCGAGCTGACGCCAGAAGGCGTAGTCGACTTCAGCGGTACCTACGACGACTACCTGCGTAGCCAGGGCGTCGTGGTCTGATCTGTCGCTGACAGGTTGAACCCAGTGCGGGGCAAGCCTGCGCTCATGTGAACCGAGGCATTCGGTCATGTGGGCGCGGGCTTGCCCCGTCGTCGTTTACAGGGCCACGCCAATCCACGCCGTAGTACTGGCAATTCGTTAGCCTGCTTTCATTTCCCTCGCGCAACCGCCATGATGGGGCACGCCCCACCGCCCGCCAGCGAACGAGCCCATGACTGCACAAGTGCCCTCCCCTGATCAAGGCTTTGCCATCACCCGCCAGATTCTTGCGATCGTTTTCTACACCTTCATTACCTTTCTCTGCATCGGCCTGCCGATCGCGGTACTGCCCGGCCACGTGCATGACCAACTCGGCTATGGCGCGGTAATCGCCGGGGTGACCATTGGCCTGCAATACCTGACCACGCTGCTCAGCCGCCCGTTTGCCGGGCGGGTGGCGGATAGCCTGGGCGGCAAACGTGCAATTGGCTACGGGCTGTTGGCGATCATCGGTTGCGGAGTGCTGACGCTGTTCTCGGCCTGGACATTGGCTTGGCCGCAAGCAAGCCTGGCGCTGCTGCTCGGCGGCCGCGTGCTGCTCGGGCTGGCGCAAGGCCTGATCGGTGTAGCGACCTTGAGCTGGGGCATAAATCAGGTCGGTGCCGAGCACACCGCACGGGTGATCTCCTGGAACGGCATTGCCTCGTATGGTGCCATTGCGATAGGTGCACCCGTCGGGGTGCTGCTGGTGGCTGGGCTTAACTTCAGCGTGCTCGGCCCGTTGCTGGTGATCCTTGCAGTGGTTGGCCTGTTCGCCCTGCGTCAACGACCCGATGTGGTGGTAGTGCGTGGCGAGCGCCTTGGCTTCTGGTCAGCGTTCGTGCGCGTGGCGCCGTGCGGCACGAGCCTGATGCTGGCGTCGATCGGCTACGGCACGCTGACCACCTTCGTCACCTTGTACTACCTCGAACGCGGCTGGACCGGCGCTGCGCTGTGCCTGAGCGCCTTTGGTGTGTGCTTCATCATTTCGCGCTTGTTGTTCGTCAACGCGGTCAATCGCTTTGGCGGTTATACGGTGGCGATAACCTGCATGGCGACCGAAGTGGTCGGCTTGACGTCGCTGTGGCTGGCCCCCTCACCGGGATTTGCTCTGCTCGGCGCTGGCCTGACCGGCTTTGGCCTGTCGCTGGTGTACCCGGCGCTCGGCGTCGAAGCGATCAAGCATGTGCCACCGAGCAGCCGTGGTGCCGGCCTGGGCGCCTATGCGGTGTTCTTCGATTTGGCGCTGGCCATTGCCGGCCCGGTAATGGGCGCGGTCGCCGTACATCTAGGTTACGCCTCGATCTTTTGCGTAACCGCCCTGCTGGCGCTATCAGGAGTAGGCCTGACGCTACTGCTGGCGCGGCGAAATCAACGCGGCTGAGCGTTCTGCCGGTTCTGGTGCACCAAGCGCCTGGGTAAAGAAATCAGCCGTTTCACGCTGCAACGAGCGGTGGATCTGGCGCCGGTCGATACCGGCAGCGTCCTGGCAGAGCAGCGGCATGCGTGCATGTTGCTCGTCATCGCAAGGCGCCATGAATACGAAATGCCCGGCGCCGGCCAGCAGGCGGTAATCGGGTGTCACCGGCAACTTGCGCGCCAGCGCATCGGCGTTGTGCTCCAGCGCGAGCAACTGGTCGTTGTCGCCGCTGTACATCAGTACCGGCAGGTGGACGTTGCTCAAGGCATGCCTACCAAACATCAGGCTAAGCGGCGCCATCAACACCATAGCGCCGACGCGCGGGTCGGCATGGGGCGCCAGTTCACTGCGGTCGGCAATCAGCACACCATGGGTTTTACAGGCATCGGCGTCGGTCGGCCGTTCCTGGCAATAGCGCTGCAGACGCTCCAGATCAGGCTGCGCACCGGACAGGATCAGCGCGGTCTCGCCACCTGCCGAATAGCCGATAACGCCGACCTTGCCGTCGTCCAGATAGGGGCCCAGCAACGCATCTGCCCGGGCGGCAGTGATCGCCGCGCTGACCTGCAGCGGGCGCCCGTACAGATTGCTCAGGGTACCCAGCCGGCTCGGATCACGGGCGTTGTCACCAGGGTGGGTCAAGGCGATGACCACAAAGCCCTGGCGGGCAAGGCCTGTGGCCAGGTCATGCAGCGCCAGTGGGCTCCCGGTATTGCCGTGGGAAATGACCAACAGCGGAAAATGCCCAAGCGCCACCGGCGCTTCCTCGGCAGCGCGCAGCTGATAGCCGTCGATACGCAGACTGTGGGTCGCGCCACTGGCAGGATAGAAAGCCAAAGCGTGCATGGGCCGCGCATCTACCGGATCGGTGAGTTGTAGAGCGTGCAGGCCAGCGACCCAAGGCGCGGCATTCGCATGGCCGATCAAGCTGGTGAGCACTACCAGCGCGGCAATCGTTCTTGAGAGGTAGGTCACCGGCGTCTCCCCCGCAGATGGGCGGATGACATCAGCTTAAGGCTCTATGGCTCAGGGCAGATGAAAACTGGATGAAACACACAACGATTGCGGGCAGATGACAGCAAAATTCGCCGCCACCTGCCCGCTTCCATCTGGTTGAACCGTGATCAGGCGGCTGCGAACAGCTCGCCGGCGATCTGCGCCTGGGCAGCGTCGATGGCTGCAGTGCGCTGCTCAGGGCCATAAGCCAAGCCGTGGGCGCGGACGATTTCCAGATCGGTGACACCGATAAAGCCCAGGAACACCTTGAGGAAATCTTCATGACCAGCGCCAGTGGCCTGGCCGGCGTGCAGGCCGCCAGCAGTCGACACCAGGATCACCTTCTTGTTGCCGCACAGGCCTTCTGGGCCGGCCTCGGTGTAGCGGAAAGTCTTGCCGGCTACCGCAACGCGATCGATCCAGGCCTTGAGCTGGGTCGGCACGCTGAAGTTGTACATCGGCGCACCGATCACTACCGCGTCGGCAGCGAGGAATTCGTCCATGGTTTCCTGGCTCAGCCTGGCCTCGAACGCCTGGGCTGCATCACGCGCTTCTTCAGCGGTGCCTGCAGCCAACAGGGTGGCAGCCGCGAAATGGCTGATGGCGTCGGCAGCGAGGTCGCGGTACACCACTTCGATGCTGGCGTCGGCAGCCTGCCAGGCCTGGACCACTTCGCGGCTGAGCTGGCGGGAAGCGGAATTGTCGCCGAGGATGCTCGAATCGATGTGCAACAGTTTCATGGGGACTCTCCAGGATTGGCGACCGCGATAGGAGCGATCTCGATGGAGAGAATCCTACAGAGCTATCGAATAGATGATTAGTAGCTAAGAATGCACTAGATTGTCCCATCGGTAGAACAATGGGCTACGTGAATGCAAGATCTTAACGACCTGTTTTATTTCGCCAGGGTGGTCGAAGCCGGTGGCTTTGCCGCCGCCGGGCGCCAGCTGGGGATACCCAAGTCACGCCTGTCGCGGCGCATCGCCGAGCTGGAAGAGCGCCTCGGCACGCGCCTGCTGCAACGCACCACCCGCCAGCTGAAGCTGACGGCGATCGGCGAACGTTACCTGCAGCACTGCCAGGCCATGCTGCTCGAGGCGCAGATGGCCGACGAAGCGGTCGCAAGCATGACCAGCGAACCGCGCGGGCGGCTACGAGTGTCGTGTCCGGTAGCGTTGGCTCATACGTTCCTGCCGGAGGTGATCAATCGCTTTCTGCTGGCATACCCGCTGGTGCAGCTCGACATGGTCCTGCTCAATCGGCGCGTGGACCTGATTGGCGAGGGCATCGACGTCGCCATGCGAGTACGTGATCTGGGCGATGAAGACCCTGCCCTGGCTACCCGACGTCTGCGTCAGGCGCAGATGCATCTGGTGGCCGCCCCAGGGTTCGCCGAAGGCCTGACCGAGCCGGCGCAGTTGGCGACGCTGCCGGTCCTTGGCGCGACCGAAGCGGATCGGTTGGTGCACATCCGCCTGCTCGGGCCCAATGGCCGTGAGCAGGAGCTGGCGCTGGAGCCGCGCCTGGCGATTGATGACTTCATCCTGCGCAAGGCTGCGGTGCTCGCCGGGTTGGGCTTCACGCTCCTGCCAAGCCTGTACTGCGAAGAAGAGCTGGAGCGTGGCGAGCTGGTCAGGCTGCTCCCGGAATGGTCGCTGCCTGGCGCTTGGCTGCAGGCAGTTTACCCGCACCGGCGCGGCATGCTGCCCGCGGTTCGTGTGTGGATTGATCACCTGGCAGCAGCCTTTGAGGCCTGTGGAGAGCGGTATGTCTGACGCAAGCATGAACCCCGAACAAGCAGCAGCCTTCTGCCTGGGTTTACCGGGCGCGCGAGAAGATTACAAATGGGGCGGTATCCGGGTGTTTTCGGTGGCCGGCAACAAGATGTTCGCGGTGCTTGATCTGGGCGGTGCCGGGCTGTCGTTCAAGGTCGCCGATGAGCTGTTTCTCGGCTACGTCGACCGTCCGGGGGTGAAGCCTGCGCCCTATCTGGCCCGTGCCCGCTGGATCAGCGTGGCAGCGCCTTATGCGATGGGGCGCAAGGAGCTGGCTGACTTGCTGCAGCGCTCGCACCAGCTGGTGGTGCGCAAACTGCCAAAACGGCTGCAAGCGGGTTTGTTGCTTTGAGCGGCAACGCTGCCGCTTATGTAGGCAGCAGCGCCAGCCAACGCCCACCCAGCAGCACCTGATCCAGCCAGAACAGCTGGTGCAACGCAACGATGGCCCAGAACGTCAGCTGAAACGACAACTTGCGCGTCTTATGCCGGAAAAGCTGCTGCGCCAGCAACGCTCCGGGCCAGCCGCCCAGCAGCTCGCTGGCATGCAGGACCTTTTCTGGCGTGCGCCAGGCCTGGTTGCGAGCCTGTTGTTTATCCTGCCAATACAGCAACAGGCTGATCAGGCTCACACACGGATACAGCGCCAAGGGCAGCCATGACTGCCCGCTCCAGGCCATCTGCGCGGCGCCGAGTCCCGGCAGCAAACACAACCCAGCCAATGCCAGCAGCTTCAAGCGCAGGTTGCGCACGCCCTCGCCCGGGGCGTGGCCGCGCGGGCGTGAGGTTGCCGGTTGCGGGCGGGCCATATCAGCCTTGCGCCGTTGCCCAGTCGATCAGGCCAAACTGCCAGGTCGCCAGGATCAGCAGGCCGAACACGATGCGGTACCAGGCAAACACCGCATAACTGTGGTTGGCGATGAACTTGAGCAGCCCACGCACGGCAATCATGGCGAAGATGAACGACACCACAAAGCCAATGGCAAACACCGGCAAGTCGGCGGGCTGGAACAGGTCGCGGTACTTGTAACCGGAGTACACCGCAGCGCCGACCATGGTTGGCATGGCCAGGAAGAACGAGAACTCGGTAGCTGCCTTGCGCGACAGGCCAAACAGCAGGCCGCCAATGATGGTCGAACCAGAGCGCGAAGTGCCGGGGATCATCGCCAGGCACTGCACCAGGCCGATTTTCAAGGCGTGGGTCCAGTTCATCTGGTCGACGTGCTCGACTTCGATGCGGTGGTCGCGGCGCTCGGCCCAGAGCATGATCACCCCGCCGACGACCAGGGCCGCAGCCACGGTGATCGGGTTGAACAGGTGATGGTGGATGAAGTCGGCGAACAGCACCCCAAGCACCACTGCCGGCAGGAACGCTACCAGCAGGTTGACGGTAAAGTGCCGTGCGCTCGGCTCACTGCGCAGCCCCAGCACCACCTCGATGATCTTGCGGCGAAACTCCCACACCACCGCCAGGATTGCACCGAGCTGGATGATGATGTTGAAGGCCATCGCCCGCTCGCCGCCAAAGTCGATCAGATCGGCGACAATGATCTGGTGGCCGGTACTGGAAATCGGCAGAAACTCGGTCAGTCCCTCGACGATGCCTAAGATGATTGCCTGAAAGGCACTCCAAAAATCCATTGTTCCCCCGCTGTGGCACTGCTGACTGCAGCGCCGTTGTTCTTGATTTACTGATAGTGGCCGCGTCGCGGCCCGGCAGTTTTACAGCGACTGTTGGTCGCTACGCCAGTCGAAAAGTTCGAGATGCCTAAAGGTTTCATCTTGAGCGGCCGAGATGCTAACAGACGAGCCTGTTTTAGGCTTGCCTGGATCCACCATGAAATGCCGCGCCAGGCACTTGGCCTTTGGTCGAGTACGGTTCGCAGGCCACACATGCTTGGATGCCCCTGAATAACAAGAACAATCCGGGAGTGCCCTGTTATGAAGACCTTGAGGTCGATGTCGATCAGCCGTCGCTTGTGGCTGATCCTGCTGGTGGCAGTGGCAATGCTGGTGGTGCTGGGCCTGGTGATGCTGCGCCAGATCCATGGTGACCTGTATCGGGCCAAGGCTGAAAAGACCGAACACGTGGTACAGACCGCAGCCGGGGTGCTGGCCTACTACCAAGGGCTTGAGGCCGCAGGCACGCTCAGCCGTGACGCCGCGCAGCAACAGGCGCTGCAAATGGTGCGCAGCCTACGTTACGACGTACAGGACTATTTCTGGATCAACGACCTCGGCCCGCGGATGATCATGCACCCGGTCAACCCCAAGCTCGATGGCCAAGACCTGTCGGCCATTCGCGACCCGGACGGGTTTGCCCTGTTCAACGAGATGGTCACAGTGGCTCGCAGTCAGGGCGCCGGGCAGATCGACTATCGCTGGCCCAAGCCCGGCGCCAGCGAGCCGGTGGCGAAAACCTCCTATATCCAGCTGTTCAAGCCGTGGGGCTGGATCATCGGCTCCGGCGTCTATGTCGATGACGTGCAAGCCGAGTTCGCCCGCCAGGTACGCGATGCCTGCCTGATCGGCCTGGGCATCGCCTTGCTGATGGCGCTGCTGGTGATGCTCATCGCGCGCAGCATTGCCCGTCCGTTGCAGCAGGCCGTACAGGCGATGGGCACCATTGCCAGCGGCGAAAGCGACCTGACCCAGCGCCTGGATACCCATGGCAAGGATGAAGTCACCTACCTGGGCGAGCACTTCAACCGCTTCAACGGCAAGTTGCAGGGGGTGATTGGCCAATTGCAGGGTGCCGCCCATGCCCTTGCCCAGTCTGCCGGCCAGGTCGGCGACAACGCCGGGCAAGCGCAACTGCGCAGCACCCAGCAATCGCTGCAGATGGACCAGGTGGCCACCGCAGTCAACGAAGTCACCTATGCCGTGCAGGATGTGGCCAAGAACGCCGAACAGGCCGCCAGCGAAATGCGCGCCGCGCAAGCGCAGGTCAGCCATGGCCAGCAGGCGATCCACGGTAGCCTGGCGCAGATCGACCGCCTTTCGCTGACCATCGACGAGGCCGTTCAGGTGATTCGCCAACTGGCCGGGCACAGCACCAAAATCGGCGGTGTACTGGAGGTGATCCGCTCGATTGCCGAGCAGACCAACCTGCTGGCCCTCAACGCTGCCATCGAAGCAGCGCGGGCCGGCGAGCAAGGCCGCGGCTTTGCCGTCGTGGCGGACGAAGTACGCTTGCTGGCGCAACGTTCGGCGCAGTCGACCGCTGAAATCCAGACCATGATCGAGCACCTGCAAGGCCAGTCCGAGGCTGCGGTGAAAGCTATCGATACCTCCAGCGAGGCCTCGCGCCAGACTGTCGCACAGGCCCGCGAAGCCGGTTCCAGCCTGGATGCGATCAGCCAGGTGCTGAACAACCTGACTGCGCTCAACGCCTCGATTGCCAGTGCCACCCTGCAGCAATCGCACGTGGTCGAGGAGATCAACCGGAATGTCACCGACACTGCCGGGCTGTCGCTGGAAACCGCCGAGGCGGCCCGCCAGTCAAGCGCTGCCGGCCTCGCCCTGGGCCAGTTGAGCGAAAAACTGGAACAACTGCTGCGCCAGTTCCGCGTCTGATGCCTACAGCCACTGGATCAGCTCTTGCTGCCTGATCCAGTGGCCTTACGCAGACAGCTACACCTGCCCCGCCCCACAGGCTACAATCGCGCCCTTCCCCTGCCCCAAGGATCGCCGATGTCCGGCCTGGAACTCTTCGCCGCCGCCCTCGGCGTCATCGCCGTATGGCTCACGGTCAAGCAGAACCCCTGGTGCTGGCCGATCGGGCTGGTGATGGTGGTGCTGTACAGCTGGGTCTTCTATGAAGTGAAACTGTACTCGGACATGCTCCTGCAACTGATCTACGCCGTGTTGCAGCTGTATGGCTGGTGGCAGTGGACTCGCCCTGGCCACCGCGAAGACGCCCGCCAGGTCTCGCGCCTGCAGACCACACCGATGCTGACCGGGCTGGGCCTGGGCCTGCTGGCCAGCCTGGCACTGGGCGCAGCGATGGCGCACTGGACCGATGCCGCGCAGCCCTGGCTCGACGCAGCGCTGACCGGCTTCAGCCTGGTGGCACAGTTGTGGATGGCGCAGAAGCGCCTGCAGTGCTGGACTTTGTGGATCGTACTGGACGTGATCTTCGTCGGCCTGTTCCTGTACAAAGGCCTGTACCTGACTGCCGCGCTGTATGCACTGTTCACGCTGATCGCCGTACGTGGCTGGTTCGAGTGGCGGCGCGACCCTGCCCTGGTGCAGGCATGAAGGTACTGGTGCTGTGCGGTCCGGAGTCCAGTGGCAAGAGCTGGCTCAGTGGCGAAATCCAGGCACACTTCGGCGGCGAACTGGTGGGCGAGTATGTCCGCCACTTCATTGACGAGCAGGGCCGGGATACATGCTTCGCCGACATCCCGGCCATTGCCCGTGGGCAGCTGGCCTGGGAAGACAGCGCGCGGGCCCGCCAGCCTGATCTGTTGATCCTCGATACCCACCTGCTGAGCAACATGCTCTGGAGCAAGGCTCTGTTCGGCGATTGCCCGCCTGATATCGAACAGGCGCTGTTGGCGCGGCGCTACGACCTGCACCTGCTGCTAGACCCGGCCGGGGCCGACTGGGTCGCCGATGGTCAGCGTTGCCAGCCGGACCTGCACGAGCGTCAGGCCTTTTTTGCAGACAGCCTGGACTGGCTGCAACGCCACCAGCAACCGGTGCAAATCATCGGCGGCAGCTGGCCGCAACGCAGCGCTGCGGTTTTAGCTGCAGTCCAGCGCCTGCTTGATGGCAAATCGCCGGCCTGTGCTACCGAGTGTTAACCCCCTGACACACCGAACTGGGTCCAAGTCCCTGTGTTTACGTGCCCTGCGGCGCAAACAGCGGTGCTGTCACGTTGGTGATACAGCTTCGACCAAACGCCGTTCAGGTATGGCCAGAGCCGATGCGTCGCTTGTTTGCCCGGGAAACTGTGTCAGTGCTGAAACAGCTGCTGCGATGCGTAAACAGCATGTGGCCGTAGCTGACTGATTCCCAAGCAATTAGTAAAAGCGGCACGGCTCCTGCTCTCCTCCTTCGCAACGCTGATCAGGGCCAGCGATCCGAAGAAGGAATTGCCACCGTGGCGACACTCGATAAAGGCACCTTTCACCTGTTACTGGCAGGTTGCGCACTGGGGGCAAGCCTGGCGCTGCCGGCCCAGGCCGACAATGGGCTGATCGTCATCACCCGCGACGTGCAGACGCGCAATGCAGTGCGAGCACCGCTGATCCCCGACCCGAGCCCAGTCACCGTCAACACCAACCCTTCCGCGCAGATCCTCAGGCAAACCAATGAGCTCAGCGATGGCGACTTCGCCTCGATCAGCAGCGGCGCAGGCATCAGTTCGCTGATCACCCAGCAGACCACCAACCTGGGCGGCAACATCAGCACCCAGAACCAACTGCCGAATCTGGCCGGCGGGCGTTCCACAGGCTCGGGCAGCGGCATCGCCAACATGGTCAACTCCAACGTGCAGCAAGGCCTCGGCGTACTGAAAAGCATCGGCGGGGGCCAATGACATGAAGCGCTCATTGCTGATGCTGGCCACGCTCCTCACAGCCCCTGCGTTCGCCCAGTCCCCCATTGTCAACAACGCCAGCATCGACAGCTCCGGCGCCCAGTACCAGGGCAACATGGCGGTCAACCAGGCTGCGGGTGATTTTTCCCAGCAAGCCAACGCCCGCGCCCTTGCCAATGGCCACGGCGCCAGCGCCACCACGCAGATCCGCCAGCGCCTGCACACCACGGTAGACGCCAACATGGACGCCACTGCCAGCATTCAAGGCAACGCCTTTACCAACGGCAACGGTGTTCTGGGGGTAAACCAGAGCAGCGGCGCCAGCAACCAGCAAGCCAATGCGCTGCGCATCAGCATCAGTGACCAGCCGCAAAGCATCGACGACAGCGTCCTCATGCAACAGAACGTGGCGCTGCTCAACAACTCCGATCCAGCTGACCCGAACCTTGGCAGTCGCCAGGTCACTACCGGTAACCAGGCATTCACCGGCAGCCGTGGGGTCATTCAGTTGAATCAGAGCGCCGGGGTAGGAAATCGAACGGCCAACACCCTGAGCGTCCGGGTCGTGGACTGACCCAAACAGGTAAGAACAACACTTAACCTAAAATAAGTACGGAGAATCACCATGAAACCTTCGATGGCAATCAAGCCTCTGGTTTTCGCAATTGCTGCGATCATGGCTGTAGCTGTACAAGCTGATGATCGGCGTGGCAACGGGCATGGCAGTGGCAACAACAACCAGCCCCGCACGACCATCATCCCTATTAGCGCAACTGCCAATGCAATCGACCGCCAAAGCAGTACAGGCAACACGATTCACAATGAAGGCACCATCAACGAAGCCGAAATGAGCAGCTCCGGCTCCGGCGCCAGCGGCAACGTCGGCGTCAACGTTGCGGCCGGTAACGGCAACCAACAGGATAACGCCGCGGCCATCGCCAACGCTGCTTCTGATTCCAGCCTGGACAACAGCTTCGTGTTCGGCACCGCCACCGCAACTGCCGACGTCAAGCAATACAGCAACAACAACAAGGTCAACAACTGGTCGACCCAGAGCTCGGCGGTGATGTCCGGTTCGGCGTCTGGCACCAGCGGCAACGTCGGTATCAACATTGCCGGCGGCGACCTCAACCAACAGAAAAACACCATGGCGATCGCCAATACCAACTCGCCTATCGGTAACTCGGTCGCCACTGCCCGCGCCGATCAAAACGGCCCAGGGCTAACCGTCAACAACCGTGCAGATCGCAGCTACACCGTCGAAACGCTGAGCTTCACCACCTCCTCCAGCGGTTCGTCGTCACGCGAAGGCACCTTCAATTCGACCGACGACCGGAGTTCCTCGTCGAGCCTCAACCTGAGCGGCTCCAACGCCGCCGCGTCGAGCGGCTCGCACAGCTCCAGCGCCAGCGGATCGAACAGCTGGTCAGCCAGCGGCTCGGGCAGCGCCAACGCCAGTGGCTCCAACAATGCCAATGTCAATGGCTCGGCCAGCGGCAACGCCAACAGCAGCAGCTCGGCTTCGCTGAGCGCAACGCTTGCCGCCGCAGCCGACGCAGCGCGTTCGATGACCTTCACCAACGGCGACCGTGAACGCACCCGCAGCGAAACCGCGAGCGGCTCGCTCAACGCCTCGCTGGACGCTTCGGTCGATACCTCGCACCAGACCAGCTACGATTCTTCGTTCGAAAAATCCTTCGGCTCTTCGTATGACAAGTCGCGTGACTACTCCTACGACAAAGCGCGCGATTCTTCCTACGATAAATCCCGCGAGTCTTCCTACGAGAACGCTTCTGCTTCTGCCTATGAAAAATCAGTCGAGGCGGCTTCCGAGTCTTCCAACGACATTTCCAAAAGCTACAGCGAAGCCAACTCGTATGACCTGAGCAACACTGTTTCCTTCCAGGTCCTGACTCCTACCGGCTGGGCCAACCCTGTGACCAACACCGCTACCCTGAGCGGTTCGGTCAACGGCGGCAGCGGCAACCTGGGCGTCAACGTCGCATCCGGTGTCGGCAACCAGCAAAGCAACTCGCTGGCGATCTCCAACACCTCGTTCTGAGTGTTGCCTCGAATGCCCCCTGCCAAGGGGGCCTTTCTCACCCGAAGCAGAAGGCCCGATCATGCGCATTATCGCCCTGGCGTGTTTGCTTTGCCTGGCCAGCCTGAGTGAAGCGGCGCAAATGCCACTTTCCGTGCTGCCCAATGGTGCGGTGGTGTACAAACCCATTCAAAGTGTTCGCGAGCGCAAGTTCGCTGACCTGGTGCAGCAGAAGACCGACTTCAGCTGCGGCGCAGCAGCGTTGGCAACCATTCTGCGCCAGGCCTATTGGCTGGACGTCAACGAAGAACAGATCATCGAGGGCATGCTTGCCCACGCCGATCAGGACATCGTCCGCGTGCAAGGCTTCTCGATGCTGGACATGAAGCGCTATGTGGAAAGCCTGGGCATGCGCGCTCGCGGCTACCGCGTCACCACCGACACCCTCAACAGCATCCGTATCCCGGTCGTGGTGCTGATGGATATCCGCGGTTACAAGCACTTCGTGGTGATGCAGAAGGTCGACAAGGGCTTCGTCTATATCGGCGACCCGGTCCTGGGCCACAAACGCTACAAGACCGAAGATTTCATCAAGGGCTGGAACGGCATCATCTTCGCCATCATTGGCCAGGGCTACGACAAGAGCAATGCCCTGCTCGACCCACCCCAACCTTTGACCGCCAAGAGCCGCGTCAATGGCTTCACCCCGCTGCAAGACGCCGAGTTGATGGACTTCGGCTTTATCCAGAGCGACTTCTTCTAACACTAACAACAGGGGCAGCAAGCTCCGGGAGCACGCGATGAAGATTCCACTGTGGCTGGCACTGACCTGCCTCGCCGCCAGCCTGCCAAGCCATGCCCAGGTACTGCAACCGATCGAACTCAAGGACCAGGAACTGGCCAACCTGCGCGGCCGCTACGTGCTGCCGGGGCGCATTGTCAGCTTTGGCCTGGTCATGAGCAGCACCTGGGAGAACGCCAAAGGCGAGGTGATCGGCGCACGCTCGTCGATGCAGATCCAGCAATCCACCATCAAGCCGCAGTTCTATGTGTCCTTGATCGACGAAAAAGGCACCGGCACAGCTTCGACGCAAGCCCCTGGCACTGGCACCGTGACGGGCGGCAACGGACTCAACAGCACCACCGGGGTCACTCAGGTAGTGCGTGCCGCTGGCGATCACAACACTGCCTACAACGATGTCGATATCAATGTCAGCCGCGGCAACCAGGCTCCTGCCAGCGAACCCCAAGGCCAGGTATTAGCGGCCGGCACGCAGTTGGTCGGCGCCAACGGTGCAGGCTCGTTGAGCGTTTCTTCAAGCGGTTCCGGCATTCAGTTGAACATCGCCGCAGGCAACAACCAGGGCAGTACAGTGCAACGCCTGGCCCAAGGTGGACTGATGCAAAACACCACGTTGCTCGGCGCTGGCAACCAGGTTCGCAACATCACCTCGCTCAATGTCGTGCTGCGTGACAACGTCGCCGGCGCGGGCGCCATGAACGGTAATCTGGACCAGCTCAAAGGCATTCGCACTCTAGGATTCTGATCTACGCTCTGTCTCATCACATGTAGTCAGAAGGGACGGCTAACCCATGCATCGATTGACCACGATCAGAGCTATCGTTTGTCTGAGTAGCCTGACTCCGGCGACATTGCTTTACGCCGCTGCCGACCCTCAGGTCGAAGCGCTCAAACAAGAACTGATCGAGCTCAAACAGCGCTACGAGGCGCAGCAGAATGCGCTGATGGTGCTTGAGCAACGAGTGCGTCAGGTTGAAGCTGCGCCACCGGCCGCGCCACCGCCCAAGCGCCTGACCCGTTCCCCTGCCGAATCGGTCAAGGGTGGCCAGAGCGTGGCCGCCGGAGCGCCAGGTGCATCCGGTAGCTCGTACGGGCAGTCTCTGCAGGACGACTCGGAGCCGGCGCAGAGCGTTTCCAACCTGTATGACGAGGCCAGCGGCTTCTTTGGCCGCGGCAAGTTCAGTGTCGAAACCGGCATCACCTACACCCACTACGACACCCGCGCACTGACCCTCAATGGTTTCCTCGCGCTGGATTCGATCTTCCTCGGCAACATCAACCTGGACCGGATCAAGGCCGACAACTGGACCCTCGACCTGACGGCGCGCTACAACCTCGATCAGCGCTGGCAGTTCGATATAAACGTGCCTGTGGTGTACCGCGAGTCGACCTACTCTTCAGGAGGCGCTGGCGGAGCCGGCCCCGTCACCTCGGATGCCACCGTGACGCGCGACCCGACCATAGGTGATGTCAACGTCGGCGTTGCCTACAAATTCCTCGATGAATCGGAAGATTGGCCGGACGCGGTATTCACCCTGCGAGTCAAAGCCCCGACCGGCAAGGATCCGTACGGCATCAAGCTGGTCAACGACCCCACCAACGACAACCTGTCGGTGCCCGAAAGCCTGCCGACCGGCAACGGCGTATGGGCGATCACGCCGGGCATCTCGCTGGTCAAGACCTTCGACCCGGCGGTGCTGTTCGGTAGCTTGTCTTACACCTACAACATGGAAGACTCGTTCAGCGACATCAGTGCCCAGGCCAACAGCAAGGTGCCGGGCGACGTCAAACTGGGCAACTCGTGGCAGATCGGTGCCGGTATCGCCTTTGCCCTGAACGAGAAGATGAGTATGTCCTTCTCGGTGTCGGACCAGTTTGCCAGCAAGAGCAAGATCAAGCCTGACGGTGGCGACTGGCAGTCGATCAGCAACAGCGACTACAACGCTGCCAACTTCAACATCGGCATGACCCTGGCTGCGACCGACAACCTGACCATCGTGCCAAACCTGTCGATCGGCCTGACCGACGACTCGCCAGACTTTTCCTTCAGCTTGAAATTCCCTTACTACTTCTGATCCGGCAAGCACACGCGGGCGCTTCGGCGACCCGCGTTTTGGTTACTTGCCTTATCCAATCCGGCCTCGCCGAGCTACGCCTGTTATCATCCAACAGATTTGTGTGACTGTTTGATGGCAGGAAGGACGCTTTGGTGAAAATTATACTCGGCCACCCCCGCGCACGGTTGTGGGCGCTGACCGTACTGGTCTTGGTGATCCCCTTGGGCGTGCGCGCTTTGTTGGGCTGGTCCAACCCATTTGGTTACTTATCCGATCTGGCCATTGGCAGCCTGCTGGTGCTGACTCTGCACCGCTGCGCCTGGTGGCTGGCGATGCCCGTATTGATCGCCTGGGCAGCGCTGCTGGTGGCCTCGGCGGAGCTGGTCAGCGCGGTAGGCAGGCTGCCGGCCAGCGCCGACCTGAATTATCTGTTCGACCCCCAATTCATGGAAAACTCCACCGGTGGCGCCCTCGCCCACGCCTGGCTGCCCTGGGTGTTGCTGGCAGCCGTAGTGGCCTGGCTGGCGAGCATCTGGCTGACGCGCGGCGCCGTGTCGCAGGCATTGCCGCGCAAAGCCTGGGCGCTGCCAGTACTGTTGCTTGGCACGCACTGGGCTGGCCAGCACCTGCTACCGTCCGACGCTGACCAGTGGCGTCAATTCAACCTGCCCCATCAGTTGCTTTCGGCAGGCGTGGGTGATCTGCAGCGCAAGGCGAACAAGCACTTTGGCGACAATCTGCCGGTCCCGGTGCTGGAAAGCGCCGGTCTGACCCAGTCCGACCTCAACGCGCCGCGGCTGCTCGACGGCCCTGGCAGCGCCCGCAACGTCCTGGTGATTACCCTGGAGGGGATTCCCGGCGCTTACGTGCGCGCCAACCGCAAGGCCTTGCACAGCCGTTTTGACGAGGAGCTGATGCCCAACCTCAGCCGCTGGGCCGAGCGTGGCATGAACACTCCGGATTACGTTCTGCACACCCACCAGACCATCCGCGGGCTATACGCGATGCTCTGCGGCGACTATGACAAGCTCGCCAACGGCACCCCCAAGGGTGTCGAACTGCTGACCCAGGAGCAACGCAACCAGGCCTGTCTGCCCGCGCAGTTGCGTCAAGCGGGTTTCAGCACGCATTTTCTGCAGGGCGCCGGACTGCGCTTCATGGCCAAGGACCGGGTCATGCCGCACATTGGCTTCGAAGATGTGCATGGGCTGGAGTGGTTCAGCAACGCCAACTATCTGGAGTTCCCCTGGGGCAAGGACGACCGCGCGTTTTTCGAAGGCGCTCACACCTACCTGAGCCAACTGCGCAAACAGAACAAGCCGTGGATGCTCAACCTGCTTACGGTAGGCACTCATCAGCCCTACTCAGCACCTGAGGACTACCTGCAGCGCTTCGACAGCCCGAAGCACGCGGCAGTGGCGTATCTGGACGATGCGCTGGGCGCGTTTCTCGATACGCTGGAGCGCGAGGGCGTACTCAAGGACACGCTGGTCGTGATTACCTCGGATGAATCCCATGGCATCGACGGTGTGCGCCTGGCTTCCTCCTGGGGCTTCAACCTGACCCTGGCGCCGGAACAGGCCAGCCTGCCACAGATAAAGAACGGCACCTATGGGCATGTCGACCTGACCACGTCGATCCTCGATTACTTCGAATTGCCGATCCCAGCGGCGCTGGGCGGCCGCTCGTTGTTCCGCGAGTACGATAGCGGTCGCGAGATGATCTCGTTCACCAACGGCATGCTGCGCTACCACAACGGCCAAGGCACCTATACCGAGTGTGACTTCCAGCAGCGCTGCCGCAACTACGCCAGCACTGGGTTCATTGCCGACACGGCCAAATACCTCGGCCCGAGCAGAGACGACGTCGGCCAGCAATTGGCCGATCTGGCCACCACCCTTGACCGCTCGCTGCTGCAAAGCCCGCTGAACCTGCGCTACCAGTTTGGCGGTACCAACCGCATCGCCTTGGGCAAACACGCCGACAATGACTGGACAGACAACCTCATCGGCGCGCAGTACCTGGAAATGCCCGAAGGTTCGCGCACGCGCATTCGCCTGGAGGTTCGCGCATTGGACCCGGCCCATGTCGCGCACTTGCAGCTCAAGGCCAAGGAGTTCGAACAGGACGTGCAAGTCGGCCTGCCGGAACAAATGGTCGCGACCGCCGACGAGCCCATGGTTCTGGAGTTCGATTTCGATAACCCGAGTGTACGCAAGGCCTTCTCGTTCCACCTGCTGGGCTACGGCGAAGGCGAGATCGAAATCAGCGACTTCAGTGTGATCACCGCCATGCCTGGCGAAGAAGACAACCTCGACGAGCTGGACGGGCACGTCGCCCAGTCCAGCTGACGCTACTGCAACGCTATTGTGCAGCCGCCTGGGAACTCGGCAAAGCGGCGCTGCCTCTACTTGAAAGACGCACTGGTGAAGTTCACCCGAGCGTCTTTACTTGAATAAAAACAATAGCGTCACAGAGGGATGTGCCCCATGAAGATTGTGGTCACCAGTATTCTTGTCGACGATCAGGCCAAGGCTTTGGCTTTCTATCACTACGTATTGGGTTTTGCCCCCAAAGAAGATGTACCCATGGGTCGGCATCGCTGGCTGACCCTGACCTCGCCTGACGTCCCCAACGGCGTCGAATTGCTCCTCGAGCCTGACGACCACCCGGCGGCAAAAGCCTACAAAATCGCCATGCGCCAGGACCAGATCCCCGCCACCTCATTTGCGGTCAAGGATATCCAGGCTGAGTACACCCGCCTCTGCGCAGCCGGTGTCGCCTTCACCAAACCACCTACCGACCTCGGCGCGGTCACCGTCGCCGTGTTCGATGACACCTGCGGCAACCTGATCCAGATCGCTCAGCGCCACTGAGCACCAGCGTCGTCAACGCAAGGAATGACCCATGCGCTACGAATTCAACGAAGTGCTCAACGATCAGATTGATTATTTTTTGCTTGGCGACATCCAGCTGCTCGCCCGTTTCAAGGAAGAAAACGGCCTGCCCGACGACCTTGCCTATGAATTCACCCACACTGACAGCGGGGATCGGGCAGTGCTGGAAGGCGTGGTGCTGCCTCTGGCCGGCATCGAAAACCTGCCCTATACCGTTATCTTCAGCCTTGATGAAGTCAGCGCCGCCCTGCTCCAGCCAGGTAGCCAACTCAAACACCGCCGAGAGGGTTATTGGTTACGGGTGGAAAATCGTGCGGTGATGCTGTTCACCTGGCGGATTCTGCAGCATTTCACCAACAAGACCATGGGCGATCTACTGGCGCGCTATCAAATGCGCAACCGGCCGATCATCGAGCTGGAAAACGGCTGGTACCAGGTTGAGGTACTGGCCGGTGCCGTGCTGCGCGATGGCCTGTATGAGCCCACGTTCGAGTTCATCTTCGAATCTGCTGCGCGGCGCATTGACCGTGCGCCAGTCGACACCGCTTACGCCTTCACGTTACGCGCTGACATAGCCTGAACCGAGGCCCGACGGGAGCCGGCCGAGGCCGCTCCCGCAGGCAGTCCCAGGGCGTCAGGTAATTTCCCGATCCTTGGTTTCGGGCAGGAACAGGATCCCCAACACCGCCGTCATCAGCGCAATGATGATCGGGTACCACAGCCCATAGTAGATATCGCCCGTGGCCGCGACCATGGCGAACGCCACGGTCGGCAGAAAACCACCGAACCAGCCGTTGCCGATGTGATACGGCAGCGACATCGAGGTGTAGCGGATGCGCGCCGGGAACAGCTCGACCAGCCAGGCGGCAATCGGCCCGTAAACCATGGTCACGTAGATCACCAGAATCGTCAGCAGCAACAGCACCATGGGATAGTTGATCTTGTTCGGGTCGGCTTTTTCCGGGTAGCCGGCTTCTTTCAAGGCTGCGCCGAGAGTGGCGGTGAACGCGTCATTGCGGAGTTTGAAGTCAGCACTGGCCAAGCTGCTGCCATCAAAACTGGGCACCTGCCGCTCGCCAATCTGGATCTGGGTCAGGCTGCCAGGTTCGGCGTGCTGGTTCTGGTAGGGAATCGCACGCTTGGCCAGCAAGCTCTTGGCCACGTCGCAAGAGCTGGTGAATTTGGCTTTGCCCACCGGATCGAACTGGAACGAACACTGCTCAGGATCGGCAATCACCACCACAGGGTTCTGCGCCTGAGCGACAAACACGTCCGGATTACCGTATTGAGTCAGGGCCTTGAAGATCGGAAAGTAGGTGAACGCCGCAATGATGCAACCGGCCATGATGATTTTCTTGCGGCCGATGCGGTCGGACAGGCTACCGAAGATGATGAAAAACGGGGTGCCGATCAACAACGAGCCAGCAATCAGCAGATTGGCCGTCTGCGGGTCGATCTTCAGGGTCTGCAGCAGGAAGAACAGCGCGTAGAACTGCCCGGTGTACCACACCACCGCCTGCCCCGCAGTGCCGCCAAGCAGCGACATGATCACCACCTTCAGATTATCCCAGCGGGCGAACGATTCGGTCAGCGGTGCTTTGGACTGCTTGCCCTCAGCCTTCATCTTGAGGAATACCGGCGACTCGTTGAGCTGCAGGCGGATGTACACCGAGACAGCCAGCAGCACGATCGACAGCAGAAACGGTATACGCCAACCCCATGCTTCGAACGCCTCGGTACCCAGCGCCGTACGACAGGCAAGGATCACCAGCAGCGAGAGAAACAGGCCCATGGTCGCGGTGGTCTGGATCCAGGCGGTAAAGAAACCCCGCTTGCCCTTGGGTGCGTGCTCAGCAACGTATGTCGCGGCGCCGCCGTACTCACCGCCCAGCGCAAGGCCTTGCAACAGCCGCAAGGTAATCAGAATGACCGGGGCTGCTACACCGATGGTCGCGTAACTGGGCAACAGCCCGACCACTGCGGTAGACACCCCCATGATCACAATGGTGATCAGGAACGTGTGCTTGCGCCCGATCATGTCGCCGAGGCGGCCGAACACGATTGCGCCAAACGGGCGCACGGCAAAGCCTGCAGCAAAGGCCAGCAGCGCGAAGATGAACGACGTGGTTTCGTTGACACCGGCGAAGAAGTGCTTGGCGATGATCGCCGCCAGCGAACCGTAAAGATAGAAGTCGTACCACTCGAAGACTGTGCCCAGGGACGAGGCAAAGATGACCTTGCGCTCCTCCTTGGTAATGCTGTGCTTGGGCGCGCTGCCCGTCGATGTGCTGTTGATCGCCGCCATGGGTTGCCTCCGTCGTGCATGAGTAGGCCGGAGTACTACACAGTCGAGCACCGCACCCTGGCCCTTGGGCTTTTCTTGGATCACGGTTGCGCGAAGCACGACGAAGCAGACCGCCTCGGATCGCAGCAAGGTAAGTTCAAGCATAATCGCCTTTGCCGGGATCGCCAGCCGGCTACAGATGTCGCGCCTGAACTGCGTTATATACCGCCAGGGCCGATCTGCCGTAGGGTTCGATGGCGCTCCAATTCGACAGGAGTGCGACCATGAGCAACCCCCCGTTTCATCACGCGCAAATCGTCCGTAGCCTGCCCACCTGGAGCAAGGAGCTGCACCCTGACCATGTCAAACAGGTGCTCACCCGCGCACGCAAGGACTATCTGGATTCCACGGGCGCACCTTACCCGTGGTACGCCAAGGCCCTGCCCATCGAGCAGGATGCCATTCGCCGGGCAGTTGCTGAGCGCGACCGCAGCCAGCAGATGCTGAAAGCGTTGCTGAGTCCGCTCAAGGGCATCAGTACCTTCTGCCGCCCGCTACTGCAACAGCGGCTTGCGCTCAGCACTTCGGTTGACCAGGCACAGTATGTCTATCAAGCCACGCAGGTCGAGCAACCGA
This sequence comes from Pseudomonas sp. NPDC088322, assembly GCF_044740745.1. Taxonomy (NCBI): domain Bacteria; kingdom Pseudomonadati; phylum Pseudomonadota; class Gammaproteobacteria; order Pseudomonadales; family Pseudomonadaceae; genus Pseudomonas; species Pseudomonas sp. NPDC088322. The sequence goes on from NZ_JBIURK010000005.1 coordinate 35,282, forward strand.
CCGTCCCGCCGGGTGGGCCGAGCGTGCCAACCACGCCGTTGCCGGTGATTGCCAAAGGTCAACCACAACTGCGCAGTTTGCTTGAAGCCGCCCTGCACAACTTTGAAGGGCCTGAAGACACCACGCGCCTGAGCCGGCTGCAGAGCAGCGCAGAGCAGATCACTGGCCTGCCGGAACTGAGCCTTGCCGACTTCATCGGGCACTGCCGGGCGCTGGATCTGGGCCAGAAGTTTCAAGATCACTTGAGCAGTGTCTATGACGGCACGCAGGCCAGCCAGATCCGCGATGCCGCGATCAAGGCGCGCCGCGACGAGTTTCGACTGCAGGCACGCATCGCCTCCCTCAAAGGCCTGCTGAGCAGTCAGAACGCCGCCGCAGCGCACGCGCTGAGTGCTGACAACGCCAGCGCCGACCAAGCACTGCAATGCTCGCAGATCCTGCTGCTGGGCGTACCGATCCACGAAGTCATGTTCATCTCTCGGGCGGGAAGTGCCGAGGGCGGCCCGGCCATACTGTACATCCCCGGGACAACAGATCAGATCAGGGAATATGCATCGATCGCAGACAGTTTCACTGCCTTCAAGCAGGCACTGCTCGACCCGCAGGTGCGCAAGCGCTTGCTCGCTTTTGTCCCTCAGAGCCAGCAACCGCAGCTAAAGGTCAAACTCATGCGGGCACTGTACGAGAACAGCGAGGACCACGACGGGCAGGCGCTGGTCCCACGGCGATCGGTTCATCTGGATATCGTCTTCACGCCGTTGCCCAGCCACCCCTGGTCAACCCTCGAAGCGAGGCACGTGGCCAGGCTCAAGAGCGATGCGCGCAGCATTGCCGTGCCCACTGCCGACATCGACGCCAACGTGCGCGAGAAACAACTGCTCCACTGGTTGGACATGGGCATGACGATACTTAACGTAGCCGCCTTCTTCATCCCGGTGCTAAACCCGCTCATGCTTACGCTGGGCGCAGCGCAGATCATGGGCAGTGTTTTCCAGGGCATCAGTGCCTGGGAAGACGGCGACAACGCCGAGGCCATCGCGCAGCTGGAATCGGTCCTGCTCAATATTGCGGTCGTCGGCGCAATCGGCGGCGGTGGCGCTGTCCTCAAGGCCTCCGGCTTTATCGACGCAATGCAGAGTATCCGCGTGGGCGATGAAGAACGACTCTGGCATGCGAGCCTGTCCGGCTACGCCAGCGACATCCAGATATCTGCCTTGCAGGCACCCGATCAAGCGGGGCTGTATCACCTCGACGGGCGGACCTACGTACGCATCGATCAAGCACTTTATCAAACGGAGCAAGCTGCGGACGATGCCTGGCGGGTACTGCATCCGCAGAATCGCCAGGCGTATTCACCGGCGCTCGAGCGTAGCGCCGGCGGAGCCTGGCGGCTGGCCCACGAATCGCCATTGGAGTGGGATCGCCCGACGTTGCTGCGCCGGCTTGGCCGCTTGGCTGAATCATTGAGTGCGTCCGACCTCGACAGCGCCTGGCGCAGCACGGGGCTTGACGACGGCGTGCTGCAACGCGTGCATGTGGCAGGCGAGAAGATGCCGTCACTGCTCGAAGATGCCCTGGCCCGCCTTGAAGCCGATCGACAAGTCAGCGAGATCATTGATAGCGTACGCTACGCCCGCCCTCTGGCGGCCTCTTACAACTTCGCCCTGCCCGAGCTTGTGCAGCTACCGCGCTGGCCGCAGGATCATGTCATTCAGGTCTTCGAAGGCAGCGAACGCTGGGGTGCGTCGACCTTCTACAGAGCCCAGGCGCAAGCCTTGGGTGAAGTGGTGATCCAGATCAGCCGCAGTGAACTGGAAAACGGCGAGCTGGCCGAGGTCGTTCTGTCGCAGATGGAAGATGCCAGCGTCCTGAGTGACGCAAGCGTGACCGAAACAGAGCGCGCGCAAGCCTTGCAGTACCAGTTGGCCGACAACCTCGAAGCCAGCCGTCAGGACGTGTTCGACAAACTTTACCCCGGTTCTCAGGCACCAGCCACGACTGCGGTCACGCGCCTGCGCGGACAATTTGCCGGCCTGCCCCGAGTGGCTGCCGAAGAAATTGAAGCACACGCCAGCAGCGTCGAACGCCAGCAGATGAATGCTCAATCGGGGCGTATTCCGCTGCGTGTGCTTGAGGAGGCACGCCTGATGCTGGCACGCGCGCGCCTCGATCGGGCGATTCTTGGCCTGTATCGCCCGTTTCTCGCCAACACCGACACCAGCCTGTTGATCGAGGGTCTGCAAGCCCGCCAACCTGAACTGCGTGACACGCAGCTGTTCAGCGCGGCAGCAGCTGACCGTGCCCAGGCTGCCAAGCTGATCGGGCAACAGCCGCTACCCTCGAGCGTGCGTTCACCACTGCGCCTGGCAGACGGGCGGATCGGCTATCCCCTCAGTGGTCGCGGTGTACCACGACCGCGCGGAACCACTCCAGCACGACGACTGCAAGCCCTGTACCCAGAGCTGGACAGCAGCCAAATCAACCAGTTACAAGCCGAACTGGCCCAGGGCGACAACCTCGCAGCAGCCATTCAGCAGCTGCAAACCGAGCAGCGGACCCTGCACCATGAACTGGCACGATGGACCAATGCCGCAGCGGACATCCTTGAACGTGACGAGCGCCAGCACTGCGCCGAGGTGTTGAAACGTTCCTGGCGCCGTGAAGGTGGTGCCGAGCGCGACACGTTGACACTTGAACACATTCGCCTGGCCGAGCTGCCGGTACTAACCGCGCGTTTCCCGCACATTCGCTCGTTGAAAATCGACGGTCTGCAGTTGCAACGACTTCACGCCGATTTCTTTGCAAACTTCCCGAAGCTGGAAAAACTGACCTTGATTAGCCATCCGCAACTGCCCGGCGAAGCGATTTTTACCGCGCTGCGTGGGGCTCCGGATCTGATCCAGCTGAAGATTTCCGGCTGCGCCCTGAGTGAACTCTCTACCACTGCACATCAAGTTCTGGGGGCCATGCGTCGCCTGCGCATTCTCGATCTGGGTTATAACCAGCTCACTCTGGATCATGCCCAGATGACCTTTCTGGCCACCCTGCGGCTCGACGCACTGAGACTGAGCAACAACCGCATCGTCCTCGATCAGGCATTGGCCGAGGCCTTCCAGAACCTGATCAACCTGCAGGCCCTGCATCTGGACTTCAACCCGCTGGGTGTGCCGCCTGACTTGAGCTACATGGCACGTTTGAATCAATTGTCGCTGGGCCACTGTCAGTTGCAGGCCTGGCCACCGGGCTTGACCACCCTCATGAGCCAGCCACATTACCAGCTGCGCCAGCTGGAACTGTCATTCAATCGGATCCACACCGTACCGGACCTCGCGGCGGTGATGCGCACGCCGTACGCTCGAGACCTGGGTGCGGGCTTGCCGGGGCGAATCTGGCGTTTCAACTATAACAACCTGGAGGCAGAGACACGCTTGCGCTTGCTGAACATCGGTGTCAACGCCTACGAGCACGAGGCAGAGGTGGCGCAGTGGCAAATGTTCTGGCGAGGCAATGCCACGCCGGCACAGGAGCAACTCTGGATCTCACTCTTCGATCATGGCGAGAACACTGAACTGTCCGGGGTGCTGGAACGACTGGTGCAGTCTGCCGAAGCGCGTCGTCAGCCTGAGGCGCTGGCCAAGCGCGTCTGGGCATTGCTCGAGCAAGCTGCGGCAGACAGCGCGCTGCGTCAATCGCTCGACGAGGTCGCCCAGGCGTTCCCGCCAACGTGTGGGGATGCCGGCACGGATGGCTTCAGTGCACTGGAAATCGAAGTACTCACTCACCTTGCCAGCCGCAGTGAAAGCCCTCTGGCAACTCAGTTGCAGCTCTACCGCAAGTTGTTCAGGCGTGCTCAGGTCGACGCGCTGGCCGACCGCATCGCGCTGCGTCGCACCTTGCGCAAGGCCGCGCTGCAAGAAGCCGACCTCACCGGTGACGAGGTCAACCTGCCAGCGCTGGACCCGCTCGACGACGTCAACGCCGCACCGGACTTGGAGCTGCATGCAGGGCTGATCGACGACATCGAGATTCGCCTGGCCTTGCGTCAGCAACTGGCGCCCGTTCTCGACTATCCGGAACCGAGCAGCGGCATGCTGTACGAACAGATAGCGATGCTCAACGCGCAAATCCGCAGCAACGTAGCCAACGAAGTCCGCCGCCTTGATCTGGACACTCAGGCCCGGCACAGCTGGTTGCTGGAGCAACCAGCGTGGGAACATAGCGTGCGCCGGCAAAACGCTGATCAGTTCCTGGCGTTGACCGACTACTGGCGTGCCGGGCTCGACTACATCGACTACTGCCTGGACGAAAGCAACGAGCCGGTCACCCAGCTCTCGGCATCGGTCATCAATACATTGCAGACGGCGCTGGGCCTACCCTTGCTGGACACAAGCGGCAATCTGCTGAGGATCCCGCTGAACTCGGCTCAGTATCAAACCGCGATCGATGCACTGCTACTGGAGCAGAAAGCCGTTGAGCAAGGCTTGTTCGAGAGCATTACCCGGAGCCTGGAAAGCACCACCGCCTGACGCTGCTAACTGCCGCGCAGGTCTTCGAAGAAGGCCTGCCGGCCATCTACCTGGGTAGCCGCCCGCGGCAGTTTTGCGGTTTCGCTGCGAGCCGCTTCGACATGCCAATAGCAGTGTCTGACCGCTCGGGTCATGGCGACATAGGCAAGCCGCTGCACCTCTTCCTTCTGCGCCGTATCAAATGCCTGCGCATCACCGGCGCGGCCTAGCCCAGCCAGACGATAGACCTGATTCTTGTATGGAGAGCTGGTCAGGTACTGACAGTCCCCGAGCATGAATACCGTATCGGCCTGCAGCCCCTTGGCGCTGTGGTAGGTCAGCTGACGCAGTCGACGTTGCGCTGCCGGCACACTCGCATCCATCGCGCATACTTCTTTTATATGCTCTGAAATCAGAAGCTTATCGCTGCTTTTTCGAAACAGTATCATCACTGATTCGCCGCGTTTATAGTGCTCGATCACCGTCTGACCAAGCGCAGCCTCATCCCGCTCAAGCACCTTGACCGGCGACAATGGCAGGCTTGCCGCGGGGCCACTGGCCCGGGCTTTCTTACCGGCAATCGCCGCGGTGCCCTTGACCATGTGCTCTGCCGCATCGATCACGTGCTGCTGACTGCGGTAATTGTCGATAAGCATCACCCGCGTGTTCGCCGGCGACGGGAACGTCTTGCTGAATTCGATGAAGTACTTGGGCGAACTGCCTCGCCAGCCGTAGATCGACTGCCAATCATCACCCACACACATCAGTGATGCATGCTGGGCGTTGCGTGCGACATGCATGGCTGGGCCGCGCCGTCGAATCTCCGCGAGGCTGGCTCGCAACCAGCTGACGATCTGTGGCGAGACATCCTGAAACTCGTCAATCATCAGGTGCGCCAACGGGCGCAGCAATGGATCGGGCAACAGCCGCAGATTTTCTGGGTTGTTCTCGCCAAACAAGGCGAACATGCGGTTGTAGCTCATCACCGGTGGAGACTGCGCCAACAGATGTGACTCCAGCGCTTTCCAGAACAACGCCAGCGCCTCGAAAAACACCGCATCGTTATCGCCAGGAGGGAAACTCATGGCGCTCACGGCGGCGCTGACATCCAGCCCGAGGTTCTCGATAAAGGCGGCGGCGCTGACAAATGCATCGAGCAAAGGCGCCTGGGCAAGCTCGCCATTGACCTTGTACTCAAAGCCCGGACCAGCCACCGCATCACCTGCCAAAGTGGCAGCCAAGCGCTTGGCGCTCGCATAGTTATCCAGCCAGATCAGTGGCTTATCGCAGAATGCTTGAAACAGGGTGCGCTTCACCGCCCATTCTGCACGGACGGTGAGCTTGGCCCCGGGACGCTGGTACTGGGCGCTTTCGCTTGGATCAAAGCCAAGTACCACCAGGGCGTCCTGCCCAGCCAGGCGGCCGTGCACGTGAAACTGGCTACCGCGGATCTGCACCGTTTCGCGGCAAGGCTCGATGCCCTTGATCGGCCAGGCGCCCGCGCCGAACCACAGATCCTCAATCACATCACACAGTTCTTCATCGCGCTGAGCAGCCAGTTGGGTCACTTGCGCGCGCTTTTGCACATCCGGGTGATCCGGGTCCAACGGCTTGAGCTGCAAGGCCTCGCGACGCAGAGCTGAGATCAGCTCGGCAAAGCGCGGACTGCCCCCAAGCAGGTCGCTGTAGCAGCTGTTCAGTTGCTGGCGCTGGGCATCATTGAGGCGCAGATCGAATGGGTTGCTATCGGCTTCGCTCAGACCCTCGTTGTCGTTGCCCAGGTTCTCGAATGCGCGGAGCTGGCCAAAGCCCGGCAGGCTGCGCACCAGCGGCAGGATACGCGAATGAAAAGTACGCACCAGCTCACGGGCTGCAGCGGGCGCCAGGCTGATCTGCCAGTGATCGAAAACCTGCTGCAGACGCTTGATGAAATCCAGCCGTGACTCGCGGGTAAAGGTCACCACGGTCATCGCATCCAGCTCGTAGCCCAGGTAGTGGCGCAACAACAAGATGCGCAAGACCAGCGAAGTCGACTTGCCAGCGCCTGCGCCCGCTACCACACAGGTCGACGGTGTGTCGCTGAAGATCAGCTTCCACTGCGCGGCGCTGGGCTGCGCAGCTGCGGGCAGACGCTGGGCAACATCAGCCTTGAAACGCTTTTTCAGTTCAGCAGTGACCGGCAAACGCCAGTCGTCGAACAGGTTGTTGTCCTGCCCGGGGCCTGCGCCCTGCTCTGGACGGGTATCACGAATCACCAGTACCTGCCGGCCGGCTTCATAACCCTCGGCGCGGCCCTGCTCAAAGCCCTCGCGCAAGCCATCGACATGGCCACTGCGCTGCCCGGTGGCGTGGCCGAGAAACCACGAGTCGCGGTGCTGCGCTTGCAGCCGGCTCAAGCCTCGGCCCAACAGTCGTGCGGCCAAACGGCGCAACCAGGGCAACTGGGCAGGTGGAATCAGTTGGGCGGGGCTTTGGGGAAGCTCGTGCGACACGGTCACTCCAGTGCGATCAATACATCGGCTTATGGTGGCTGCAACGCGTAAAAATCGCCAGCAATTGCTTGCACATCAGCCTATTAGCCGATGAATCGCATAATTGACTGCAGCTCTATACATCGGCTAAGACGATGGTTTTGAGCCGTTATTTACGCTTATATTCGATTCTTTTTAGCTGCATCATGGCGTCCATCCAACGCTATTCAGGGAGCCGACTGCCATGCTGCACCTAAGACCTTTTGCCAGCCTGGGCCACGCCAATCACGGCTGGCTCGATGCTCATCATCATTTTTCATTCGCTGAATACTACGACCCAACGCGCATGCACTGGGGCAACCTGCGGGTCTGGAATGACGATCTGATCGCCGCCGGCAGCGGCTTCCCGCCGCATCCGCATCGGGACATGGAGATCATCACCTACGTCCGTGAAGGGGCGATCAGCCACGAGGACAGCTTGGGTAACAAGGGCCGTACCGAGGCCGGCGATGTGCAGGTCATGAGTGCTGGCAGCGGCATCGTCCACAGCGAGTACAACCTGGAGAAGGTCGACACGCGGATTTTCCAGATCTGGATCATCCCTGAACGTGTTGGCGCAGCACCGGCCTGGGACGTTCGCCCGTTTCCCAAAGGCGAACGCGGTGAAGGCTTTGTGACCCTGGCCAGCGGTCGCAGCGGCGACGAGCAGAGTTTGCAGATCCGTGCCGACGCAAGATTGGTAGCCGCCACCTTAAGGGCCGGTGAAACCGCACGCTACAGCTTCGATGAAGGCCGCCGGGGCTATCTGGTACCCGCCAAAGGCAGTATCGAAGTCAACGGCGTGCGGGTGGAGACGCGTGATGGTCTGGCCATCGAGCAGGAGCCGGTGCTGACCGTGACGGCGCTGGAAGACAGCGAAATCGTGCTGATCGACGTCGCCTGACCTGCATAGCCAAGCGCCTCAGTAGTCGAACCGATCCACCGCCCTGCGCCGCTCGTTGTCATCGCGGCGGTCGTAGGCCGCTGTGGTCTGGATATTGGCATGGTGGGCCAGCTTCTGCGCAATCGACAGATCATGCTCTTCAATGACCCGGGTAATGAACGCCCGGCGAAAATCATGCGGCATTATCTTGACCCCGACCTGCGCGCCGCGCTGGCGAGCGATGTAATAGATCGCATGCTTGGTGATGCGCGCGCGGGTGATGTGGTTGCCGCGGCGGATGCGATTGAACAGGAACTCATCATCGGCTTCGCCGACAGGTAGCTGCTCACGGCGCAAGTCCAGCCACGCCTGGAGTTTTTCGAACGCCCAGGCCGGTGCGTACTTGACCAACTGCCGGTTGCCCTTGCCCACTACCTGCAAACTGCGCTCGGTGAAATCGACCTGCGCCAGGTTGATATCCACCGACTCGGACTTGCGCATGCCGGTGCCGTACAGCAGTGCAATGATCGCAGCGTCCCGCACACCTTGCGGCCGCGAGTCGGCGGCGCAGGCATCCATCAGTTCACGAATCAGGCTGCGCCGCAGATTGCGCCCGGGCGGCAGCCGGCTGCCGGTCGCCGGTTTGACCTCACGCATGCGCAGCAGCTGTTCATGCCCTATCAAGCCCTGGCGCCAGGCTTCGTTCATCACCCCACGCACGGCATTGACGTACAGCGAAGAGGTATTGGGCGCGTAACCGTCTGCGCGCAGCGCCGCGACCAGGGCGATGATGTGCCCAGGCTCAAGGCGGTGCCAGGGCACGTCGGCGATATCACAGTCGATGAAGCCGAGCCGGTCGGCGGCGTCCTGCAGAATGTAGCGCATGGTCAGCTGACTGGAAGGCGCCAGCCGGGCGAGATACTGCAACAGGGGGTTTTGCAGAGAATCGGTCAAAACATGAATCCTATTCCTTGAACTTCAAGCTGCAATCAATGCCATCATCTTGATATGCAACAGGTTTGGCCCTTCGAGCTGCCCTGATGGTACCGGAAACACCACGCCGTTGCTGACCAGCAAGTGCCCGTGTGCACCGACGCTTGCGATGTTATGCACCGCGCCAGCCCAAAGCGCTAAAGTAAAGCTCACCGTCCCTGCCAGCGAGGCCCTATGGCACTGCACCGTCTGACCCGCTCTCACCCTCGCCTGACGATCGCCACCCTTGCCGGGCTGGTTGGCGGCTGGTTGATTCCGGCCGAAACCCTGATCCAGCACCTGCTGGCCGGCTGGAACCTGGGTGTCTGGCTGTATGTGCTGCTGGTGCTGTGGCTCAGCTGGCGGGCCACACCGGCCAAGGTTCGCCAGGTCGCGCAGATCGAAGACGAGAATGCCGGCCTGGTGCTGTTCGCGGTCTGCCTGGCGGCAATTGCCAGCCTGGCTGCAGTGGTGCTGCAACTGGCAGCCAGGCAAGACCTGCACGGTAGCGAGTTGACGGTGCACTACCTGTACACCGGGCTGACCGTAGCCGGCTCCTGGCTGCTGATCGGCTGCATCTTCAGCCTGCATTACGCGCGACTGTTCTACACCTCGGCACTGCCAGAACCGCCCCTGCGCTTTGCCGATGGCGAGCGCAACCCGGACTACTGGGACTTCCACTACTTCGCTTTCACCCTCAGCGTGGCCGTCCAGACCTCCGACGTCGGCGTTGCCGACCGCGGCATCCGCCGGGTGGTTCTGGCGCAATCTCTGGTGGGTTTTGTCTTCAATACGGCGATTCTGGGGATCACCATCAATATCGCCGCGGGCTTGTTGGGCTGAATATGCCGACGAAAACGTTTGCCTCAATGCGCTAGCCGTGACCGAGGTCAAGCACTGGTATAAATGTCATCTTTTGTACGAGAAACTACCGCCTCAGGTGCTAAGGTTACAGTCCTTGGCGCCAATTGACAGCGCAACACTCAACCCTTTCCTACACAAGGTCGAGGAGGCAAGCATGAACAAGATGACGTTTCCCAATGCTTGCCAGGTGATGCGCTGGCACTTCCATCCTTTGGGCTTTGAAGCCAGCATGGATGCCCCGCGCAGCATGATTGTGCGCCTGTTCGATCGCGAGTCGGGCGAAACCGTGCTGGCCATCGCCGGTATCCCCTGCAGCGCGATCATGGCCGCCAGCGATGTCGAGCGCATCATTGAAGCTGTCGAAGATGCAATGGCCGCTTTCATCCCCTCCTTTGTCCTGCGCACTGCGGTCTAGCTGACCTGAGGCGCTTCGCGCGGCGCGAGCCCTGCCATGAATTGCTCTGCCGGCACCGGTCGGCCCATAAGATAACCCTGCAACGAGTCACAGCCCAGACGGGTGAGAAAATCCTGCTGACTGTCGGTCTCGACACCCTCGGCAACGATACGCAGGCCCAGCGCCTGGCCTAGAGCCACGATTGCCGAGACGATCGCTGCATCGTCGCTGTCATGCTCCAGGTCGCGGACGAAGCCGCGATCGATCTTCAGCTCATTGGCCGGCAGACGTTTGAGGTACATCAGGCTCGAGTAGCCGGTACCGAAATCGTCGATGGAAATATCCACGCCCATATCGGACAGCCTCTGCAATACCAGCAGGCTGGCATCCGCGTCACGCATGGCGGTGGTCTCGGTGATCTCCAGGGTCAGGTTGTTGGCGGGCAGCTGATTGCGCTGCAATGCCTGGGCAACCCCGTCGACCAGACCGGCGTAGCAAAACTGGATGGCCGACAGATTTACCGCGATGCGCCAGTCTTTATGCCCCTGCTCGAGCCATTGACGCATCTGCCGACAGGCTTCGCCAAGCACCCATTCACCGATTGGAATGATCAGCCCGGTTTTCTCGGCCAGGCTGATGAAGCGGTCCGGGTACAGCAGGCCATGTTGCGGATGCTCCCAGCGCAGCAAGGCTTCGGCACCGATCGGCACCCGCCGGACGGCGTCGAACTTGGGCTGGTAATGCAGGCGGAACTGGCCCTGTTGCAGCGCGACACGCAAGTCCTGCAGCAACTGCAACTGCTGGCGTGCATCGCTGTTCATCGAGACGTCGAAAAAGCTGTAGCCGTTCTTGCCAGCGTTTTTGGCGTGGTACATCGCCGCATCGGCGTTGCGCAGCAGCTCGTGCTGATCCATGCCGTTACCTGGATAAAGCACGATACCAATGCTGGCAGTCAACTGCAGGTCGTGTTCCGCCACTCGATACGGCCGCGACACCAGGTTCACCTGCTTGATTGCGACGCCCATTGCGTCACCCGGCTCTTGCAGCTCGACCAGCAGCACAAACTCATCGCCACCGATGCGCGCCAGCGTGTCCTGGCTGTGCAAGTGGCCACGCAGGCGCTCGGCCACGGCCTTGAGCAACTGGTCGCCGACATGATGGCCGAAGGCATCGTTGACTGGCTTGAACCCGTCCAGGTCGATGAACATCAGGGCAAAGCAGGTGCCCTGCTCGCTCGCCTTGCCGATGGCCTGCTCGATGCGGTCAGCCAACAGCGTGCGATTGGGCAGGCCGGTGAGGATATCGTGCAGGGTCAGCTGGGTCAGCTCCTGGTTGGCCAGCGTCAGCGAGCGGGCGAGTTCGGTAGTCCGCGCAATCAGGCGTGCATCCAGCACCGACGTGAGCAAGGCCACTGCAATTACGGCGAGGGTGGTGATCAGTACCAGGTAGACCAGACCATCGCCTTTCAGGCCTGTGCCAAGCGCGCCGCAGTAACTGCCCTCAGGAAAGCTTGCCGCGGCCATGCCGGTGTAGTGCATGCCAACGATCGCAATGCCCATCAGCACGGCCGCAGCGCCGCGGATTTGCCGCACGTAAGGGGTCTGCCGGCGCAGGCGGAAAGCGATCCACAGCGCTGCTGCGGATGCACATACCGCAATCGCCAGTGAAGCGCTGAACAATTGAGGATCGTAATCGATCCCTGGTTGCATGCGCATCGCGGCCATGCCCATGTAATGCATGCTGCTGATGCCGGTGCCCATGATCAACGCGCCGCAGGCCAGTTGCAGCAGAGGCAGGCTGGGTTGGTTGATCAACCACAGGGCAAAACCTGAGGACAGCACCGCGATCAGCAACGACACCAGTGTCAGAGTCAGGTCGTAGCCAAGGTCGATCGGCAGGCTGAAGGCGAGCATACCGATGAAATGCATCGACCAGACCCCGCTGCCCATCGCCAGCGCCCCGCCGCACATCCACAGATGAACGGCACGCCCCTTGGCCGTGGCAATGCGCCCGGTCAGGTCCAGTGCGGTATAGGACGCAAGAATAGCCACGCACAGTGAGATCAACACCAGCGCGGGGGAATAACTACCGATTAGCATGGGGGTTCCGGCATCGGGCGCAGGGAGGGCCCGGAAAAGCCGCTGATTGTACTCAAGCCTTGGCGAAACGCACGGCATTTCGCGGGACTGGGCCATAAGAATGCCAGCATGCAGAACGGGCGCGTCCAAACCGGGAAAAACGCCGCTTTCACGGCGTCAAACCCTAGTCGGATTCGCCCTGTTGTTGCGCTTGGCTGAACGCCTGCTGACTATCCCAACCACCACCCAACGCGGCGATCAATTGCACGCTGGCGATCAGCCGCCCTTGCAGCAAATTGAGCACGCTGCGTTCGTTGCTCAGCGCAGTGGCCTGCACATTGACCACGTCCAGGTAGCCAATCAGGCCGGCCCGGTACTGGTTTTCGGTCAGGCGCAGCGACTGGCGTGCGGCCTCCAGCGCTTCCTGGCGTACGACTGCTTCATCGCCATAGACCTTGAGCTGGACCAGGTAGTTTTCCACCTCCCTGAAGCCATCGAGCACGGTCTGCCGATACTGCGCCACGGTCTGGTCGTACACCGCGACGGTGCGGTCCACTTCAGCGCTGCGTTTACCGGCATCGAACAAGGTCATGGCCAATGACGGTCCGACCGACCAGAAGCGGTTCGGCAGCTCGATCCAGTTGCTGAAGCTGCTGCTCGAGTAGCCGCCGCTCATGCTCAGGCTCAAGTCCGGGAAATACGCCGCGCGGGCCACGCCGATGCTCGAGTTGGCAGCCATAACACTGCGCTCCGCCGAGGCAATGTCAGGGCGCCGCTCGAGCAATTGCGACGGCAGCGCCAGCGGCACCTGCGGCAGCGCCGGGATCGACTTGCTGTCAGCGAGGGCAAAGTCCGCGGGGGCCTTGCCCATCAGCACGGCAATTGCGTTCTCATACTGGGCGCGCTGCCAGATCAGGTCGATCAGGTCGGCCTGGGTGCTTTTGAGCTGGGTGCGCGCCTGGGCGACCGCATCCGGCCCGGACACGCCAGCTCGGTACTGGTTTTCGGTCATCTTCAACGAGCGCTCGTAAGCGGCCACGGTGGCCTCGAGCAAGCGCTTCTGCTCATCGATCACACGCAGTTGCAGGTAGTTCTGCACCAGCTCCGACTGCAAGCTCAGGCGCATCGCTGCCAGCTCGGCAAAGCTCGCCTCGGCACTGGCTTCGTTGGCATTGAGGGTTTCCCGCAGCTTGCCCCACAGGTCGATCTCCCAGCTCACCCCAAGCTGGGTGGTGTAGGTGTTGCGGATACCGCTGCTGTTGTTCGACAGGCTCGAGCTACTGCTACCGGTGCCCTGCGCCGAGCGGTTCTTGCCTGCCGACAGATCGAGGCTGGGGAACAACGAGGCGCGGCTGCTGCGGATCAATGCGGTGGCCTGACGATACTGCGCTTCGTACTGGGCAACGGTCTGGTTACTGCGGTTGAGCTCCTCGACCAGGCTGTTGAGCTGGGCATCACCGTACAGCTCCCACCAGGCGCCACGGGCAATCGCATCCGACGGTTTGGCCTGAGTCCAGCCTTCGGCCTGCTTGAACTGGGCAGGCGTGCTCAGCTCGGGCCGCTGGTAATCCGGGCTCAAGGTGCAGGCACTGAGCATCAGCACGCAGAGGCTGGCGCCAAACAGGCGCGAGCCACGGCCGCGGCCCAGCAGCTGCAAGGCACGGTGAAGCGGAGTTTGGGCAAAATTCATAGCGGGGTATCCAGTGCAGCGTCGGTACGTACACCGCGCCAATGGTTGAATCGGTGACGCAGGCGATCGAGGTAGAGGTAGACCACAGGCGTTGTATAAAGCGTCAGCACTTGGCTGAAGACCAGCCCGCCGATAATCGTCAGGCCCAGCGGTTGGCGCATCTCGGCGCCTTCGGCATTGCTCAGCAACAGCGGCAAGGCGCCGAGGATGGCGGCAATGGTGGTCATCAGGATCGGGCGCAGGCGTAGCAGGCAAGCACGCCGGATCGACTCTTCCGGCGACAGGCCTTCGTTGCGCTCCAGTTGCAGAGCCAGGTCGATCATGAGGATGGCGTTTTTCTTGACTACGCCGATCAGCAGGAACAGCCCCAGCAGCGAGATCAGGCTGAACTCGCCGCCTGTTACGTACATCGCCAGCAGTGCACCCACGCCAGCAGATGGCAGGGTCGAGAGGATGGTCAGCGGGTGGATGTAGCTTTCATAGAGAATCCCCAGCACCAGATACACCAGCACCAAGGCGCCGAGGATCATCAGCGGCTGCCCTTCCTGAGTCTTGCTGAACGCGTCGGCGGTACCGCCAAGCTTGGCGATCACGTCTTCCGGCAGGCCCAGCCGGGCCACTGCCCGCTCGACCGCGGCCATGGCCTGATCGGTGCTGTAGCCCTCGGCCACGTCAAAAGCGATGTCTTCCGAGGCGAACTGGCCCTCGTGGCTGACTCGGTCGTTGGCCAGGCTGTTCTCGTAGCGGGCAAAGGCTGACAACGGCACCCGCGCGCCGTCGGCGGTGATCACCTGGACTTGCTCCAGCGTGCTTGGGTCCCAGGCATACTTGGGATTGATCTCCAGCACTACCTGATACTGGTTGAGGCTGTCGTAGATGGTCGAGATCTGCCGCTGGCTGTAGGCGTTGTTGAGCACCGTGGTGACCATGTCCATATCAATGCCCAGGCGCTTGGCCTGATCACGATCGACCACCAGCGTTACCTGCTGAGTGCCGGCACCGTCATGGGCGTCGATGGCGGTCAGCTCGGGCAGCGCGCGCATCGCCGCGGTGACCTTGGGGAACCACTCGCGCAGCGCAGCCAGATCACCGCTCTGCAGGGTGTACAGGTACTGCGAAGAGGTCTGGTCGCGGCCACCGCCGCCCAGCTGCAGGTCCTGGTCGGCCATGAGGAACAAGCGCCCGCCGGGTACTTTGGGCAGCTCCTTGCGCAGGCGCTCGATCACCTGTTGGGCATTGATCTTGCGTTCGCTGATCGGCTTCAGGCGCACCAGCACCATGGCATTGTTGGTGCCGCTGTTGCCGCCGATGAAGCCGGCCACGCTTTGCACCGCCGGGTCAGCCAGCAGCGCCCGCCGGTAGATTTCCATTTTCGGCTGCATCACGCTGAACGACAGGCCGTCGTCGCCACGCACAAAACCCATCAGTTGGCCGGTGTCCTGCTGTGGCATCAGGGTCTTGGGTACCACCACATACAGCAGCACATTGACGCCGATGGTCAGCAACAGGCTGAACAAGGTCAGGCGACGATGGCGCAGGACCCAACCCAGGCTGCGGTCGTACCCGGCGACCATGCGCTGATGCTGGCGGTCGCTCCAGCGCTGCAGGCGGTTGGGCTGTTGTTCGTGGGGCTTGAGCCAGCGCGCGCAGAGCATTGGCGTCAGCGTCAGCGAAACGATCAACGAGACGATTATCGCCGCCGCCAGGGTGATCGAGAACTCCTGGAACAGGCTGCGCACGATGCCGCCCATGAACAGGATCGAGACGAACACCGAGACCAGCGAGACGTTCATCGATAGCAGGGTAAAGCCCACCTCTTTGGCGCCGAGAAACGCCGCGCGCATGGGCGGCTGGCCGTTCTCGATATGCCGGGAGATGTTCTCCAGCACCACGATGGCGTCGTCGACCACCAGCCCGGTGGCCAGGATCAGCGCCATCAGCGACAGGTTGTTCAGCGAGAAGCCACACAGATACATGACCGCAAAGGTGCCGACCAACGACACTGGCACCGCAAGGCTTGGGATCAGCGAGGCACGCAGGTTGCCAAGGAATAGATAGACCACCAGGATCACCAGCACTACAGCAATCAGCAAGGTGTGCTCGGCTTCCTTGAGCGTCGCGTTGATCACCGGCGAGCGGTCCATGGCGATGTCCAGCTTGACGCTGGCGGGCAACAGCGACTGCAGCGCGGGCAGTTGCTGCTTGATCTGCGCCACGGTCTCGATGATGTTGGCGTTGTTCTGCCGGTTGATCACCAGCAGCACCGCGCTCTGGTCGTTGAAAAAACCACTGTTGTAGCGGTTCTCGACGCCATCGGTGACCGTGCCGACATCCGACAGACGCAGGATGGCGCCGTCCTTCTGGCGAATTACCAGCGACTGATAGTCCTTGGCTTTTTCCAGCTGATCGTTGGCGCGCACCTGCCAGTTGCGCTCGGCATCCTCGACAAAGCCCATCGGCCGGCGCTGGTTGGCATTGCTCACCGCCGTGCGCACCTCATCCAGCGACAGGCTGTACTGGTTGAGCAGCTGCGGCTCGAGCGCGATGCGTACCGCCGGCAGCGAGCTGCCGCCGATCTGCACTTCCCCTACTCCACTGACCTGGGCCAGGCTCTGCGACAGAATGGTATCGGCCAGGTCGTACAGCTGCCCCTTCTGCAGCACGCTGGAGGTCAACGCGATGACCATCACCGGCGCCTGCGACGGGTTGATCTTCTTGTAGGTGGGCATGCTGCGCATACCGCTGGGCAGCAGGTTGCGGGTGGCGTTGATCGCCGCCTGCACTTCCCGCGCGGCACCATCGATGTCGCGGCCCTGCTCAAAACCGATGATGACCCGGGTCGAGCCCTGGTTGGAGCTGCTGGTCAAGGTGGTAACGCCAGCAATGGCACCAAGCTTGCGTTCCAGCGGCGTGGCTACGGTGGAGGCCATCACCTCGGGACTGGCGCCGGCCAGGTTGGCCGAGACCACGATTACCGGAAAGTCCATCTGCGGCAGCGGCGACACCGGCAGCAGACCAAAACTGACCCCGCCCAGCAGCATGATCGCCAGGCTCAGCAGCATGGTCGCGACCGGCCGGCGAATGAATGGCCCGGACAGGTTCATGCTTGCGCCTGCTTGGCGTCATCGCGTGGCCGCCAGCGCTGGGCCAGGCGGTCGAAGTACAGGTAGATGACCGGTGTGGTGAACAGTGTCAGAACCTGGCTGACCAGCAGCCCGCCAACCATCACCAGCCCCAGCGGCTGGCGCAGCTCGGCGCCGGAGCCGGTGGCAAGCATCAACGGCACCGCGCCGAACAACGCCGCCAGCGTAGTCATCAGGATCGGCCGGAAGCGCAGCAGCGCCGCCTGGTAGATCGCATCGTGTGGGGTCATGCCTTGGTTGCGTTCGGCCTCCAGGGCAAAGTCGATCATCATGATCGCGTTCTTCTTGACGATACCAATCAGCAGGATGATGCCGATGATGGCGATCATGCCCAGGTCATTGCCGCTGATCAGCAGCGCCAGCAAGGCGCCGACCGCCGCCGACGGCAGGGTCGAGAGGATGGTGATCGGGTGGATGTAACTCTCGTAGAGCACGCCGAGCACGATATACATCGTCACCACAGCCGCCAGAATCAGCAACAAGGTGCTCGACAGGGATGCCTGGAAGGCCTCGGCAGCGCCCTGGAAGCGGGTCTGCACGCCAATCGGCATGGCGATCTCCTGCTGCACCTGCTCGATCGCCGCCACCGCCTCACCCAGCGCCACACCGGGTGCCAGGTTGAACGACATCATCACCGCCGGGAACTGACCGATGTGGGAGATCGCCAACTGCGCCTGGCGCTGCTCGATACGTGCCAGTGCCGACAGCCGCACCTGACCGCCATCACTGGCCTTGACGTGAATCGACTCCAGCGCCGCCGGGCCGATGTTGGCGGCGTTCTGCGACTGCAGGACCACTCGATACTGGCTGGCCTGGGTGTAGATGGTGGAAATCTGCCGCTGACCGAAGGCGTCATACAACGCGTTGGTGATCTGCGAGACGTTGATGCCCAGCCGGCTGGCCATATCCCGATCGATCACCAGGTACACCTGCAAGCCCTGGTCTTGCAGGTCGCTGGCCACGTCGCGCAGTTCGGGCCGCTGTTGCAGGGCCTGAACCAGTTTGCCACTCCAGGTGGCGAGCATGTCGGCGTCTGGCGACGACAAACTGAACTGGTACTGGGTACGGCTGACCCGGTCTTCAATGCTCAAGTCCTGCACCGGCTGCATGAACAGGCGGATACCGACCAGCTTGTCGACTTGCGGCTGCAGGCGTGCGATCACTTCAGTGGCGCTGACGTCGCGCTCACCGTGGGCTTTGAGGTTGATCAGCAAGCGGCCACTGTTCAGCGTGGCGTTGTCGCCATCCACGCCAATGTAGGACGACAGGCTTTGCACCGAAGGGTCCTGCAGGATGATCTTGCTCAGCGCTTGCTGACGCTCGCTCATGGCGGCGAACGAGGTCGACTGCGGCGCTTCGGAGATGCCCTGGATCACCCCGGTGTCCTGCACCGGGAAGAAGCCCTTGGGCACTGCCATGTACAGCACCACGGTCAGCACCATGCTGGCGATGGCAACCAGCAGGGTCAGCGGCTGGTGGCGCAATACCCAACGCAGGCCGCGGCTGTAGTGCTCGATCAACCAGTCAATCCAGGCGCCGCTGGCGCGATAGAAACGGCTCTGCTCTTCTTCCTTGGGCTCGCGCTTGAGCAAGCGGGCGCACATCATCGGCGTCAGGGTCAGCGATACCACCAGCGAAATCAGGATCGCCACCGCCAGAGTGATGGCGAACTCGCGGAACAGGCGGCCGACCACGTCAGCCATGAACAGCAGCGGGATGAGGACGGCAATCAGCGAGAAGGTCAACGAGATCAGGGTGAAGCCAATCTGCCGGGCGCCCTTGAGCGCGGCCTGCATCGGCGTCTCGCCCTCCTCGATATGGCGGGAAATGTTCTCCAGCATGACGATGGCGTCATCGACGACAAAGCCGGTGGCGATGGTCAGCGCCATCAACGTCAGGTTGTTGATGGAAAAACCCGCCAGATACATGACACCAAAAGTACCGATAAGCGACAGCGGTACGGCAATCGACGGGATGATGGTGGCACTGACCCGGCGCAGGAACACGAACGTCACCATCACCACCAGCACGATGGCAATCAGCAACTCGTGCTGTACATCGGTAACCGCAGCGCGGATGGTCTGAGTGCGGTCAGTCAGCACCATCACATCCAGGCCTGCCGGCAGGTTGTCGGTGATCGACGGCAGCAGGTCCTTGATGCGGTCGACCACTTCGATGACGTTGGCGCCGGGCTGACGCTGAATATTCAGCAGCACTGCCTGGTTCTCGTTGGCCCACGCCGCGAGGCGTTCGTTTTCGGCGCCATCGACGATTTCAGCCACGTCTTTCAGGCGCAGCGGTGCACCATTGTTGTAGGCGAGGATGAGGTTGGCGTATTCCTCGGGGGAGCGCAGCTGGTCGTTGGCATCAAGCATCGACACCCGGGTGGGGCCGTCGAAGTTACCTTTGGGCTGGTTGACGTTGGACGCGCCGATCAAGGTGCGTACGTCTTCCAGGTTGAGGCCGTTGGCCGCCAGGGCATCGACGTTGACCTTGATCCGCACGGCCTGGCGCTGGCCGCCGGCAATGCTGACCATGCCCACACCGCTGATTTGGGCAAGCTTCTGCGCAACCCGGGTATCGACCAGATCGTTGAGCTTGGGCAACGGCATGGTCTTGGACGAGATTGCCAGGGTCAGTACCGGCGTATCAGCCGGGTTGACCTTGTTGTACACCGGCGGCGCTGGCAGGTCGCTGGGCAACAGGTTGCTGGCGGCGTTGATCGCGGCCTGCACCTGTTGCTCGGCAACGTCCATGTTCATGTCGAGGCTGAAGCGCAGGGTCAGCACCGAGGCGCCGCCGGAGCTGGTCGAGGCCATCTGGGTCAGGCCCGGCATCTGCCCGAACTGGCGTTCCAGCGGCGCAGTGACGGCGCTGGTCATGACCTGCGGGCTGGCACCGGGATATAGAGTCATGACCCGGATGGTCGGGTAATCGACCTGGGGCAAGGCCGCTACCGGCAACAGCTTGTAGGCAATCAGGCCAGCCAGGACCAACGCCAGCATGCTCAGCGTGGTGGCGACCGGGCGCAGGATGAACAGCCGCGAGAGGTTCATGCGCCCGCCTTGCCCGACGTGCCAGCCTCGCTGGTGCCGCTGCCATCCTGGCCTTGCAGATGCTGACCGGGGGTGGTCGGTACTTGCGAGCTGTCCTCCACCACTTCTACCGCGCTGCCTTCACGCAGGCGATCGGTACCTTCCAGTACCAAGCGGTCACCGGCGACCAAGCCGTCGAGGATCACACTGCGCTCGCCATCACTCGGGCCAACCTTCAGTTTGCGGATATTGACCTTGCTCTCTGCGTTGACCACATAGGCAAAGCTGCCATCGTTGCCGAACTGGATCGCAGCCGCTGGGGCCATGACTACCTGTTTGAGGGTGTCGGCGAGCAGGCGCACGTTGACGAACTGGTTGGGGAACAGCGCCTGATCCTTGTTGGCAAAGCTCGCCTTGAACTTGAGAGTACCGGTGGTGGTGTCGATCTGGTTGTCCAGGCTGCCGAGCACGCCACTGGACTGCAGCTTGCTCTCGTTGCGGTCCCAGGCCTCGACGGGCAGAACAGCGCCGCTGCGATAGCGCTCGAGCACGGTGGTCAATTCGGTTTCCGGCAAGGTGAAGGCGACGCTGATCGGCTCGGTCTGGGTGATCACGACCAGCGCGGTGGTGTCGTTGGCCGCGACCAGGTTGCCCAGGTCGAGCTGACGCAAGCCCAGGCGGCCGCTGATCGGTGCGCGGATCTGGGTGAAGTCGAGGTTGAGTCGAGCGTCGCTGACTGCGGCCTGATTGGTCTTGATCAGGCCCTGGAACTGCGCCAACTGCGCCTCGGCGGTGTCCAGGGTCTGTTTGGCGATGCTGTCTTCGGCGTACAGGCCTTTATAGCGGGCCACGTCAACCTGGGCGTTTTTCAGCTGCGCCTGATTCTGCGCCAGGGTGCCTTCGGCCTGCTGCAAAGCGATGCGGTAGCTGCGCGGGTCGATCTCGGCCAGCAGGTCGCCGGCCTTGACCTGCTGGCCTTCCTTGAAGTGGACCTTGACCAGCTCGCCGGCGACGCGGCTGCGCACGTTGACCGTGTTGTTGGCGGTCACGGTGCCCAGGGCCTTGTAGTACAGCGGGAAGTCGCCCACCTGCACCGGCTCTACCCGCACTGGCACGGCCTCGGCAGAACTGCCAAAACCAGGCCGGCCGCTCTTGCCTGCGCGCCCGGCTTGATCCTTGGGCGTCGACGCGGCAGGCCACAGCCACCAGGCCAACAGGGCCACCAGGACCAGGATCAGCAGGCCAAACAGCCAGCGACGGGGGGAGCGGGAGACAGGAGCTTGCATGGCTTGAACGAACCTTGTTCGGAAACGGCGACTTGGGAGGGTGAACGATAAGCACTGATATCGGTTTAGCAAAGCAGCTTTACAGGGCATTTACCTTGGGCTGACGTTGCTAACGCGATGAACTTTAAATGAAAACGGCCTGGAGCAGGGTCCAGGCCGTTTCAGGGTATTGCTTGTTGCGTGCGCGGACCGCAGAGCGGCCCCGCTGCGCTTACTTCAAGACAGCCAGGACCGCCTCGTAGTTCGGCTCTTCGGCGATTTCGCCAACCAGCTCGCTGTGCAGCACTTTGTCGTTCTCGTCGATGACGACAACAGCGCGTGCCGCCAGGCCAGCCAGCGGGCCGTCAGCAATGGCTACGCCGTAGTTTTCGAGGAATTCGCGGCCACGCAGGGTCGACAGGTTCTGGACGTTTTCCAGGCCTTCGGCACCGCAGAAGCGCGCCTGAGCAAACGGCAGGTCGGCCGATACGCACAGCACAACGGTGTTGTTCAGCTCGTTGGCCTGGGCGTTGAACTTGCGCACGGAAGTCGCGCAGGTTGGCGTGTCAACGCTTGGGAAGATGTTCAGCACTTTGCGCTTGCCGGCGTAGTCTTGCAGCGACTTGTCAGCCAGGCCATCACCAACCAGCGAGAACGCAGGTGCCTGAGCGCCAGCTTGCGGGAGGTTGCCTTTGACCTGAACCGGGTTGCCTTTGAGGGTCACTTGAGCCATGAGCGGAATCCTTATGCGGGTGTTTGAAAAGGACACCGAGTTAAGCATGAAGCGCCGCTCAAGCCTATGGGTAGCGATGAAATTGTTCTACTGCCGGGGAATTCGTGTGAACAAAAAAATGCCCGGAGCGCAGCAGGCGGTCCGGGCATCCTCTTATATGGAAGCCATCACCAGCCGAGCACGCTGGCGGCCAGCGAGTAGACTACCGAGCTGATCGCGACCAGGCCGACGAAGACCACAAACAGGTTGGACATCGCCCCGCTGTACTTGCGCATCGACGGCACCTTGCGGATGGCGTACATCGGCATCAGGAACAGCAGCGCGGCAATGATCGGCCCGCCAAACGATTCGATCATGCCCAGGATGCTCGGGTTGAGGGTGGCGACAATCCAGCACACCACCAGCATCAGCGCTGCGACCATGCGGTCCAGAGCCTTGGCCCCGGGGCGCAGGCCAGTCTTGCCGATAATGCCTTTGAGGCCTTCGCTGGCACCGATGTAGTGGCCCAGGAACGACTTGGCGATGGCAATGAAGGCAATCAGCGGTGCAGCAAAGGCAATGGTCGGGTTGCTGAAGTGGTTGGCCAGGTACGACAGGATCGACAGGTTCTGCGCCTTGGCTTCGGCCAACTGGGCGCTGTCCAGGGTCAGCACGCAGCTGAACACGAAGAACAGCACCATTGCCACCATCAACAGGTGCGCACGCGACAGGATCTGCCCGCTGCGCTCGTCGGCGTGCTCGCCGTAACGGCGCTTCTGGTCGACAGCAAACGCGGAGATGATCGGCGAGTGGTTGAACGAGAACACCATCACCGGGATTGCCAGCCACACAGTGTGCAGGAACGCCGAGCCCGATGGCACCTGCATCGCGGTATCGAGAATACCGCCACTCCAGTGCGGCACCAGGTACAGCGCCAGCAAGGCCAGGGCGACGATGAACGGGTACACCAGCAGGCTCATGACCTTGACCGTGGCCTGTTCACCGCAACGCACGATGGCCAGCAGGCCGAGGATCAAGCCAAACGACAACAACACCCGCGGTGGCGGGGTCATGTGCAGTTGATGCTCCATGAAGCTGCTGACGGTGTTGGTCAGGGCCACGCTGTAGATCAACAGGATCGGGAAGATCGCGAAGAAGTACAGCACGGTGATCAGCGCGCCAGCCTTGAGGCCGAAATGCTCCTCGACCACCTCGGTGATGTCGCCGCCACGCCCGGACAGCACGAAGCGGGTCAGGCCGCGGTGGGCGTAATAAGTCATCGGGAACGCCAGCGCGGCGAGGATCAGCAGCGGCCAGAAACCGCCCAGGCCTGCGTTGATCGGCAGGAACAGGGTGCCGGCGCCAATCGCGGTGCCAAACAGGCCGAGCATCCAGGTGGTATCTTGTCGTGCCCAGCTGCCGAGGGTGGCACTGGTGGTTTGTTCGAAGCGTTGTTCAACGCTTGAGGCCTGCTCATTCATCCGGGTGCAACTCCACTCGCAAGACTGCAACAGGCTGAGCGTGGCGAAACACTAGGCTCGCGCACCTCAACCGAAAAAGAGGGGCGCGATTGTGCACTGAAAGGTGGCGCTTGCGAAGCCCTGTCCGAGCGGCGGTTGCACTTGTCATGACAACCCAGGGGCAACCCCGTGTTGCCAGACCGGCTGGAAGGGGCCGATTGCCGGCCCCTGCCCTGATTAGCGCTGGACTGCGGCGAACGCCTCGGCAACCTGGCGCAGGTTGCTTGGACGCAGGCCGGACATGCACACCCGGCCACTGTCGATCAGGTAAACGCCGAACTCGTCACGCAAACGGCGGACCTGCTCGACGCTGAAGCCGGTGTAGCTGAACATGCCGCGCTGTTCGAGGAAGAATGTGAAGTCCTGCCCTGGCAGCAGCTCACCGAGCAGGTCGACCAAACCTTGGCGCATCTCGAGGATACGCAGGCGCATCACTTCGACTTCTGCTGCCCACTGTGCATTGAGGCTGGCATCGCCGAGCACGCCGGCAACCAGTTGCGCACCGAATGCTGGTGGGCTGGAGTAGTTGCGGCGCACGGTTGCCTTGAGCTGGCCAAGCACGCTCTGGGTGCTGGCCTGGTCGTCGCACACCACCGACAGACCGCCAACGCGCTCGCCGTACAGCGAGAATATCTTCGAGAACGAGTTGCTGACCAGGCACGGCACGCCGGCACGGGCCATTTCGCGGATGGCGTAGGCATCCTGCTCCAGGCCTTCGCCGAAGCCTTGGTAGGCAATGTCGAGGAACGGGATCAGCTCGCGTGCCTTGACCACTTCGACAACCTGCTGCCACTGGCTCTGGTCCAGATCGACACCGGTCGGGTTGTGGCAGCACGGGTGCAGCAGCACCACGCTGTTTGCGGGCAGAGTCTGCAACGCAGCCAGCATGCCGGCGAAGTCGACGCCACGGGTAGTGGTGTCGAAGTACGGGTAGGTATTCACCTTGAAACCCGCACCTTCGAAGATGGCGCGATGGTTGTCCCAGGTCGGATTGCTGACCCAGACTTCGGACTGCGGGAAGTAACGCTTGAGGAAGTCGGCGCCGACTTTCAACGCGCCCGAGCCGCCTACGGTCTGCACGGTAGCCACACGGCCGCCGGTCACTGCCGGGTGGTCGTTACCAAACAGCAGCGCCTGGATCGCCTGGCGATAGCTGGCCAGACCTTCCATTGGCAGGTACAGCGAAGCCTCGTGAGGCTGGTTGGCCAGGCGTTTTTCAACCTCGGCCACTGCCGCCAACTGCGGCACGATGCCGGCAGCATCGTAGTACAGGCCGATGCTCAGGTTGACCTTGGCCGCACGCGGGTCGGCCTTGAAGGTTTCCATCAACGAGAGGATCGGATCGCCGGCATAGGCATCGACATGTTTGAACACAGCGGACAGCTCCTTGAATCAGCACAGTTCGGAAAAGCTTGAGTGAGGATACCCGGAGTCGGGGCAGAGAAACATCACCTTGCTGCAACGGGTCTGTGCAAGGTTGCACGGCCCAGGTATTTCAACCCATGCAACATGACGATCAGCCGAGCAATTGGCGCAGGCCCTGCAGCTCGGTTTCGCTCAGTGCGACACCTTCGCGCTCGGCCGTGGCCCGCTCACGATAGCGCCGCTCGCCGGGCATGCGTGACAGGCCGGCCGCCTGCATCTGCTCCAGCAAATGACGGCTGCGCTGCGCAAAACGCTCGCCTTCGGCCTTGCTCGGGTCGATGACGATCAGCAGTTGCCCGGTCCATGGCGTCTTCGCCCCGGGATGCGCCGACCAGTCGAACTCCCAGGAGAAGTTACCGCCGGTCAGCGCCGCCGCGAGCAACTCGACCATCATCGACAGCGCGGAGCCTTTGTGGTCGCCAAACGGCAACAGCGCGCCGCCGTCGAGAATCGCCTGCGGATCGGTGGTCGGCTGGCCCTTGGCGTCTACCCCCATGCCCAGCGGCAGTTGCCGCCCTTCGCGGGCCGCGATCTGGATATCGCCATGGGCCATGGCGCTGGTGGCCATGTCGAACACGATCGGATCATGCTCGGCGCAGGGCGCGGCAAAGGCAATCGGGTTGGTGCCGAACAACGGCTGGCGCGCACCGTGCGGGACTACACAGGTCATGCTGTTGACCACGCTCAAGGCCACCAGGCCTTCATCGGCGAACGGTTCGACGTCCGGCCACAGCGCCGCGAAGTGATGCGAGTTATGGATCGCCAACACCGCGATCCCGGCACTGCGCACCTTGGCCAGCAGCAACGGCCGCGCCGCCGCCAGCGCGGGCTGGGCGAAGCCACCGCCGGCATCGACGCGAACATAGCCGGAGGCGACGTCGGTCACCGCGGGCAGCGCCTTGCCGTCAACCCAGCCACTGGCCAGCGTCGATACGTAGCCCGGGATACGAAACACCCCATGGCTATGAGCGCCGTCGCGTTGGGCACTGGCACAGTTGAATGCCAGCGCTGCCGCCACCGGCTCACTGCAACCGTGCTGTTCAAGGATCGCCTGCAATAACGTCTGCAGTTCGGCAAAGGGCATGCGCACGGTACCGCTGGTCGAAGATGCAGACATCTGGAGCTCCTTGTTGAAATTGTTTGGCTCGGAGTGTGCCACGGGTGAAAACTGTCAGCCACATGACAGCTATCTGTCAATTGTTGACTTGATGACAGAAAACATTCATTTTCTATTCCACGCCCTACCCAACCGGAGTCCGACATGAGCCAATCGATCAAGCAACGCCTGGAGAACAGCCTGCACGGCGCAGCTGCCTCAGGCCGCACGATCGCCAGCTACATGCTCGGCAACCTGCATGAAGTACCGTTTCAGACCTCCGCCAGCATCGCGGAAAAGCTCGGCGTCAGCGAATCCAGCGTAGGCCGCTTCTGCCGCTCGCTCGGCTACGCCCACCTCAAGGCGCTCAAGCAGGACCTGCAGAACGACCTCGGCGACGGGCCGTGGCTGGTCGGTGACCGCTTGCAGGAATACCGCCAGCAGCACGACGACAGCCGGAGCGCCGGCAGCCTGGAGCTGGAGATCGCCGCACTGGTGCGCGTCCATGAATACAGCCGTAGCGAGGCCTGGCACCGGGTTGCTCAGCGCCTGGCGCAGCGGCCACGGGTATTTGTCGCAGGGTTTCAGACCGAACGCGGCGTCGCCCAGTGCATGACCCATTTGCTGCACTACCTGCGCGATGGCGTACAGGCTGTGGATGGCAGCGCCGGGCACTTTGGCGACGTGCTGCTGACCCGCCCCGAACACTGCGCGCTGGTGGTGTTCGAGGCCCGCCGCTATTCGCGCCATGCCCTGCTGCTGTGCCAGAAGGCACGCCAGGCAGGCATCCCGGTCACGCTGGTGACCGACACCTTCTGTGACTGGGCCGATGCCAACGCCGATGAGGTGTTCCGCATCCCCACCGAATTCAATCTGTTCTGGGAATCCACCTCGGCGATGCTGTCGTGGGTGCACCTGATGGTCAACGAGGTCTGCAAGAAGCTCGGGCCGGATGTTGAAAAACGCTTGGAAGCGACTGCCGCTCTACATAACGAGTTCGTCGGCTACACCTCGTGGCCCGCGGACAAACAACAATAGCAAGAGTGCAACCCAGAGGTGCGAGATGAACAAGACCATGGCTATGGTGGGTGCGTGTGCCCTGCTGCTGGCGGGTGCGGCCAGCGCCGAGACCCTGCGTTTCGCCACAGAGGGCGCTTATCCGCCCTTCAACTATGTCGATGCCGATAACAAGCTGCATGGCTTTGACATCGACATCACCCACGCCCTGTGCGAGCAGATGAAAGTCGAGTGCACGCTGGTGGCGCAAGACTGGGAAGGCATCATCCCGGCACTGATGGCGAAAAAGTACGATGCCGTAGTCGCCTCGATGATCGACACCGAAGAACGGCGCAAGAAGATCGCCTTCACCGACCACTACTACCGCACACCACTGTCCGTGGCGGTCGCCAAGGACAGCCCGATCACCGATGCCCAGACCGATTTCAAGGGCTACACGGTCGGCGCCCAGTCGTCCTCGACCCAGGCTATCTATGCCGAGGACGTGTATGGCCCGGCGGGCGCCAACGTCAAGCTCTACCCGACCATGGATGAGGCCAATGCCGACCTGGCTGCCGGCCGCCTGGACGGAGTCATCGCCGACAAGTTTCCGCTGCTCGACTGGCAGCAGAAAAACGGCAAGGACTGCTGCAAGGTGCTCGGTGACGTCAACCAGACCAAGGCCAATGCGGCGATTGCCGTACGCAAGGACGATCAGCAACTGCGCGAGCGGCTGAACAAGGCGCTGAGCGAGATTGTCGCCAACGGCACCTATCAGAAGATCGCCAGCAAGTACTTCGCCTTCGACATCTATAACTGATCGGTCAGCGCAAGGCAGGCTTCGCGCCGTGGGCGCCCTGCCTTGCGCGCCGCCACGTTCACCTGGCTGGGGAAACACCCATGCTCGATCAATTGTCTTTGTTGTCTTTTGCCAGCGGTGGTTGGGGCCCGGCGTTGCTGGCCGGCGCGCTGGTCACTGTGTCACTGGCGCTGGCCTGCCTGCCGATCGGCTTGCCGCTGGGACTGCTGGTGGCAATGGCCGCGCGCTCACGCAAGCGCCTGCCGCGGGCCTGGGCTACCACCTTTTCTACGGTGTTTCGCGGCCTGCCTGAACTGCTCACGCTGCTGATCATCTATTACGGCTGCCAGATCGCGGCACAAAGGCTGCTGGCGGCGATGGGCTATGAAGGTGAGGTACTGATCAATACCTTCCTGGCGGCCATGATCGCCTTCAGCCTGGTGTTTGCTGCGTTTTCCAGCGAAATCTGGCTGGCAGCGTTCAAGACCCTGCCCAAGGGCCAGCTCGAAGCCTGCTCGGCCCTGGGGCTGAGCAAACGCACCGGTTTTTTCAAGGTGGTACTGCCGCAACTGACCCGGATCGCCCTGCCCGGCCTGTCCAACAACTGGCTGTCGCTGCTAAAGGACACGTCGTTGGTCTCGACTATCTCGCTGGTCGACCTGATGCGCCAGACCAACCTCGCCGTCAGCGTGACCAAGGAGCCGATGTTCTTCTATGGCGTCGCCTGCCTGGGCTATCTGCTGTTCTCGGCGTTGTCCGGGCGCGTGTTTGCCTTCATCGAACGGCGCTATAGCCGCCACCTGCAAGGAGCGCGGGCATGAGCTTCGAACAATTACTGGCGCTGGTGGTCGACCCCGACCTGCTGCAGCGCTACGGGCCGCGCTTCATCGATGGTCTGCTGGTGACTGCCAAGCTGGTGGCCATTTCATTCACCCTCGGCGCCGTGCTTGGCCTGCTGCTGGCGCTGGCGCGGATTTCCAACAAGACCGTGCTCAATCGCATGGCGGCTGGCTATATCTACTTCTTCCGCGGTTCACCACTGCTCGCGCAGCTGTTTCTGCTGTATTACGGCCTTGGCTCGTTCAAGAGCTTTTGGCAGGACGTCGGGCTGTGGTGGTTCTTCCGTGAGGCCTGGTACTGCGCGCTGCTGGCATTCACCCTGAACACGGCCGCCTATCAGGCCGAGATCTTCCGCGGCAGCCTGCTGGCAATCGCCCCAGGCCAGTTCGAGGCCGCCCGCGCGCTCAACCTCAAGCGCGCGACCACGTTCTTCAAGGTGGTCATGCCGCAATCGCTGCTGGTCGCCATCGGCCCGCTGGGCAATGAGCTGATCCTGATGATCAAGGCCAGTGCGATTGCCTCGCTGGTCACCATCTACGACCTGATGGGCGTGACCAAGCTGGCGTTCTCGCGCAGCTTCGACTTCCAGATCTACCTGTGGGCCGCCGTGCTCTACCTGCTGATCGTGGAAATCGTCCGGCGCACCCTGAAATACCTGGAAGGCCGCCTCGGCCGCCACCTGAACTGACCCAAGGATACGCTCCATGCATTGCCAAACCATTGTTCTGGGCGCCGGGATCGTCGGTGTCAGTACCGCGCTGCAGTTGCAAGCGCGCGGCCGCCAGGTCGTTCTGATCGACCGTGACCAGCCAGGCAGCGGCACCAGCCATGGCAACGCCGGCCTGATCGAACGCTCCAGCGTCATCCCCTATGCCTTCCCGCGCAACGTCGGCGCACTGCTGCGCTATGGCCTGAACCGCCAGCCGGATGTGCGCTACAGCCTGTTGCACCTGCCCAAGGCGGCGCCCTGGCTGCTGCGTTACTGGCGCCAGTCAGCACCCGGCCGGCTGGCCGGCGCCGCCGCCGATATGCTGCCGCTGGTGCAGCGCAGCGTCGAGGAACATGACGCGCTGATTGCCGCTGCCGGGCTCAGCGAACTGGTCCAGGCCAAAGGCTGGATCGAAGTGTTTCGCGACCCGAGGCTGTTCGTTCAGGCCAAGGAGGACGTAAAAAACCTGGCGCGCTATGGCCTGCAGTACGAAATCCTCGAACGTGACCAACTGCAGGCCCGCGAGCAGCAACTGGACGGTGGCGTGGTAGGCGGCATTCACTGGCTCGACCCGAAGACCGTGCGCAACCCTGGCGGCCTGACCCGCGGCTATGCCGCGCTGTTCGTCGAGCGCGGCGGGCAGTTCCTCCATGGTGATGCGCGCAGCCTGCGCCAGCTTGACGGTCAGTGGCAGGTGCAGTGCCAGCGTGGCGCGGTCACGGCCGACGAGGTCGTGATCTGCCTGGGGCCGCAATCGGCCGAGCTGTTCGGCCCGCTGGGCTATCGGTTTCCGCTGGGCATCAAGCGCGGCTATCACATGCACTATGGCACCCGCGGCGACGCGCAACTGCAGCATTCGATCTGCGACACCCAGGGTGGTTATGTGCTGGCGCCGATGGCGCAGGGCATCCGCCTGACTACCGGCATCGAGTTTGCGGCCAGCGACGCCCCGGCCAACGAGATCCAGTTGCAGCGCTGCGAAGCCCTGGCTCGTCGGCTGTTCCCCGCGCTCGGCGAACGCCTGGATGAGCAGCCCTGGCTGGGCCTGCGTCCCTGCCTGCCGGACATGCGCCCGATAATCGGCCCCGCACCGCGGCACAAGGGCCTGTGGTTCAACTTTGGCCACGCCCATCACGGCCTGACCCTGGGCCCGGTGACCGGCCGTCTGCTCGCCGAGATGATGACCGGCGAGCAGCCGTTCACCGACCCTGCGCCTTACCGCGCAGCACGCTTTGACTAAACCAGCGGGAGAACAACAACATGACCGCACCTTTGAACCTTGCCAGCCTTGCCCCTGAAGCCGATAGCCGCCCAGTGCTGATCGACATAGAAGGCTTGAACAAACACTACGGCGCCTTCCACGTGCTGCGCGATATCAACCTGCAGGTCCGCGAAGGCGAGCGTATCGTCCTCTGCGGACCCTCCGGTTCAGGCAAATCGACCTTGATCCGCTGCATCAACCGCTTGGAAATCGCCGAGCAAGGCAGCGTTCATGTCGACGGCATTGACCTGGCCAAGCCCTCGCGTCAGGCCGCTCAGGTGCGCAGCGAAATCGGCATGGTGTTCCAGCACTTCAATCTGTTTCCACACATGAGCGTGCTCGACAACTGCCTGCTGGCCCCAACCAGCGTGCGCGGGCTGTCGCGCAAGGACGCCGAAGAGCGGGCGCGGATGTACCTGAGCAAGGTCGGCATCGCCAGTCAGGCCGACAAATACCCCAGCCAGCTCTCCGGCGGCCAGCAGCAGCGCGTAGCGATTGCCCGTGCCCTGTGCATGAAGCCGCGGATCATGCTGTTCGATGAGCCAACCTCGGCGCTCGATCCGGAGATGGTCGCCGAAGTCCTGGATGTGCTGGTGAAGCTCGCCGGCACCGGCATGACCATGCTCTGCGTAACCCATGAAATGGGCTTTGCCCGCCAGGTGGCAGAGCGTGTGCTGTTTCTTGAGGGTGGCCAGATCATCGAAGACAGCCCGCCACAAACGTTTTTTGGGCAACCCAAAACTGCCAGGGCCCAGGCATTTCTCAAGCAGATTCTGCACTGATAAGCCGCAGTGCAAGGGCTGGATCATTGCAGCGCTGCAATGATCCAACTGCGTCGTTAATTATATTTACCAAAACCCCTGCCAAACCCTTGCCAGCCAAGGCTCCGCTTCCCTCAAGCGCCCTGAAACCGGCGCCAAAGCGCTCACGCCTCGTTTGACATATCGAACGGCTCTGGCAAGCTAGAGACAAGCCCCGACCGGCATCGTCTCCTTCAGCGAGCCGGCAGTGCTCGGGGCTCCAGGCCGCACACAAGGCCCAGGCCGTGCGCCTGCACAATATCGACAGGAAGCACCTGTCCCAAGGTGACATATGTCCAACAGCAACATTGGCAACAAGCAAACTTCCCTGCGCAAACCCGTCGTCCTGATGACCATGGGCAGCCAAGAGCGCAAAGGCCATGACTATCAGGTCATGACCCACAAATACATTACCCCCCTGGTCGACTTCGCCGACTGCCTGCCTGTGCTGGTTCCGACCTGCTGCGGCACCGATGACCTCGAGCGTTATCTGGATATGGCCGACGGCGTCTATCTGACCGGCGCTGGCAGCAACATCGACCCGGCCCTGTACGGCCAGGAGAACGAGACGCCAGGCAAAGGCCAGGACAAGAACCGCGATCTGTTCGACATCCCGCTGGTCAAACTGGCTCTGGCCCGTGGCCTGCCAATCTTCGGCATCTGCCGCGGCATGCAGGAAATCAACGTCGCACTGGGCGGCGATATCTACCAGAAGGTGTACGCCGAGCCGGGCTTCAACGATCACCGGGAAAACCCCGAGGATCCGGTTGAAGTGCAATACCAGGCCGTGCACAGCGTCACCATCAAGCCGGGCAGCTGGCTGCGGGATGCCTTGGGCACTGACCAGATCCGAGTCAACTCGTTGCATGGTCAAGGCCTGCGCAAACTGGGTGAGGGCCTTGAGCCAATCGCCCAGGCTGAAGACGGTTTGGTCGAAGCCATCCACGGCCCGAGCATCTCGCCCTTCCTGTTCGCTGTGCAGTGGCACCCCGAGTGGCAAGCGGCGAAAAACCCTGACTCGATCAAGATTTTCGAGGCGTTTGGCGATGCTTGCCGCGCTCAGGTCCGCAAGTCCCAGGCCAGCAAGCGCAACCAGGCTGCCTGAGTCTCTGCTTCGTTAGTTTGATCGCGGGGTGGCGCAAGGCCGCCCCCGCTTCCCCGGTCACCCTCTGCTGGTCCCAGAACACCTACCGTGGCAGCGCGGGGCGGGCGTGTGCCTGTCCCCGCGATCCTTTTTTCTGCCATCCGTGCAGAGATATGATGACTAAAGGCTGCTTTATTATTTCCCTCCATCCCGCGCCCTGACCTCACACCTATCCCCCTGCGAGTACCTGCCGCATTTGTGCGGAAAGCGACTACGAGAAAAAATCTGTGGCAAGGGACTAGTCATTTCTTAGGTTGTACGATAACTTACCTCTCAGATTGATTCACCACCCCAAAAGCGCCACAGGAAACCAATAACAATGAATCCACTAGAGCTGCAGTCCATCCTCTCCCACGGTCTGCTGTCGTTCCCGGTAACCGACTTCAATGCCCAGGGCGACTTCAATCAGGCGGGCTACATCAAGCGTCTGGAATGGCTTGCCCCGTATGGCGCGACTGCGCTGTTCGCCGCCGGCGGCACTGGTGAGTTCTTCTCCCTGGCCGCCAGCGAGTACAGCCAGGTGATCAAGACTGCAGTCGATACGTGCGAGCATTCGGTACCAATTCTGGCCGGCGTCGGTGGTTCTACTCGCCAGGCCATCGAGTACGCCCAGGAAGCCGAACGTCTGGGTGCCAAAGGTCTGTTGCTGCTGCCGCACTACCTGACCGAAGCCAGCCAGGACGGTGTAGCCGACCACGTTGAAGCCGTGTGCAAGTCGGTCAAGATCGGTGTAGTGGTCTACAACCGTAACGTCTGCCGCCTGACCGCGCCGCTGCTCGAGCGCTTGGCCGAGCGTTGCCCGAACCTGATCGGTTACAAGGATGGCCTGGGCGATATCGAGCTGATGGTGTCGATCCGTCGCCGCCTGGGCGATCGCTTCAGCTACCTCGGCGGCCTGCCGACCGCTGAAGTGTATGCAGCTGCCTACAAGGCGCTGGGTGTGCCGGTGTACTCTTCGGCGGTGTTCAACTTCGTGCCCAAGACCGCGATGGACTTCTACCATGCGATCGCTCGCGAAGATCACGCCACCGTCGGCAAACTGATTGATGACTTCTTCCTGCCGTACCTGGACATCCGTAACCGCAAAGCCGGCTATGCCGTCAGCATCGTCAAGGCCGGCGCCAAGATCGCCGGTTACGACGCAGGCCCAGTGCGTTCGCCACTGACCGACCTGACCGGCGAAGAGTATGAAATGCTCGCCGCCCTTATGGACAAGATGGGCCCGCAATAAGCGACCCCGCGGCCTGCCAATGCCGCAACCGGAGCGAGGCCACGCCCGCTCCGGTCTTATCGATCCCCGCACAAAAATAACTAGTGGGAGTACACCTTCATGCAAGCGACGAAAAAAACGCATGTACGTTATCTGATCTTGTTCATGCTCTTCGTCGTGACCACGATCAACTATGCAGACCGAGCGACCATTTCGATCGCTGGCTCCAGTCTGCAGAAAGATTTAGGGATAGACGCGGTCACCCTCGGTTATATCTTCTCGGCCTTCGGCTGGGCCTACGTGCTCGGGCAAATCCCCGGCGGCTGGCTGCTCGACCGCTTCGGTTCAAAGAAGGTTTACGCCTTCAGTATCTTTACCTGGTCGCTGTTCACTGTGCTGCAGGGCTTTGTCGGTTACCTACCGGTGGCCAACGCGATCATCGCCCTGTTCATGCTGCGCTTCATGGTCGGTTTTGCCGAGGCGCCGTCGTTCCCGGGTAACGCCCGCATTGTGGCGGCCTGGTTCCCGACTGCTGAACGCGGTACCGCATCGGCCATCTTCAACTCGGCGCAGTACTTCGCTACTGTCCTGTTCGCACCGCTGATGGGCTGGATCGTCCACGCCTGGGGCTGGGAACACGTATTCGTGGTCATGGGCGTACTGGGTATCGCCTTCTCGGCGGCCTGGATGAAGCTGATCTACAACCCTAAAGAACACCCGATGATCAGTGCCGAAGAACTCGACCATATCGAGCGCAACGGCGGCCTGGTCGACATGGATAAACCCAAGGCAGCCGGCGCCAGCGGGCCGAAGTGGGCCTACATCAAGCAGCTGCTGAGCAGTCGCATGATGGTCGGTATCTATCTTGGCCAGTACTGCATCAACGGCATCACCTACTTCTTCCTGACCTGGTTCCCGGTGTATCTGGTGCAGGAACGCGGCATGTCCATCCTCAAGGCGGGCATCATCGCCTCGTTGCCAGCGATCTGCGGCTTCGTCGGCGGTGTATTGGGTGGCGTATTGTCTGATGGTCTGCTGCGTCGTGGTCATTCACTGACCTTCGCCCGCAAGGCGCCGATCGTGGTCGGCCTGTTGCTCTCTACCAGCATGGTCATCTGCAACTACGTCGACGCCGAATGGATGGTGGTGGCGATCATGGCCCTGGCGTTCTTCGGCAAAGGCCTTGGTGCGCTGGGCTGGGCGGTGGTATCGGACACCTCGCCCAAGCAGATCGCCGGGCTGTCCGGCGGCATGTTCAACACCTTCGGCAACATCGCCTCGATCACCACGCCGATCATCATCGGTTACATCATCAGCGCTACTGGCTCGTTCAAGTGGGCACTGGTGTATGTCGGTGCCAACGCCCTGATCGCGGTGCTGAGCTACCTGGTGATCGTCGGCCCGATCAAACGTATCGAGCTGCGTGACGTGCCCAACGATGAACCGGCTCAGCCGGCCAGCAGCGAACTGGCCAGCTCGCGCCACTGAGTAATTGCGCCTGCACCTGCTGAAGCGGGTGCAGGCGTCTCGAACAAAGCCTGAGATAACTACAAGAAGGGCCTGAACATGCAGCTGATCGAAACTTCCGACTCGCCCCGCTACGTGCGCCTGCACGAGGATGACAACGTAGTGGTGGTGGTCAACGACGGTGGTTTGGGCGAAGGCGCCCGCTTTGCCGACGGCCTGACCCTGGTTGAAGCAGTACCACAAAGCCATAAGGTCGCCACGCTGGATATCGCCCAAGGCGAACCAGTGCGGCGCTACGGGCAGATCATCGGCTATGCCCTGGAACCCCTACGCAAAGGTAGCTGGGTGCAGGAAAGCCAGCTGGCGATGCCCGCCGCCCCCGAACTCGACAGCCTGCCGCGCTGTGACGCCGTCCCTGCCCCTCTGCCGCCGCTGGAGGGTTTTACCTTTGAAGGGTTCCGCAACGCCGATGGCACCGTCGGTACGCGTAATATTCTTGGCATCACCACCACCGTGCAATGCGTGACCGGCGTGCTCGACCATGCGGTCAAACGCATCCGCAGCGAGTTGCTGCCCAAATACCCCAATGTCGATGATGTGGTGGCACTGACCCACAGCTATGGCTGCGGCGTGGCAATCAATGCCCGTGATGCCTACATCCCGATCCGCACCGTGCGCAACCTGGCGCGTAACCCGAACCTTGGCGGCGAAGCCCTGGTTATCAGCCTGGGCTGCGAGAAACTGCAGGCCGGCCAGGTCATGCATGAAAACGACCCCTCGGTAGACCTCAGCGACCCGTGGCTGTACCGCCTGCAGGACGCCAGCCTCGGTTTTGTCGAAATGATCGAACAGATCATGGCGCTGGCCGAAGCGCGTCTGATCAAGCTCGACCAGCGCCGCCGCGAGACCGTGCCGGCCGCAGAGCTGATCCTGGGCATGCAATGCGGCGGCAGCGATGCCTTCTCCGGTATCACCGCCAACCCCGCGCTGGGTTTTGCCGCCGACCTGCTGGTGCGCGCCGGTGCCACCGTGCTGTTCTCGGAAGTAACCGAAGTCCGCGATGCCATCTACATGCTTACTTCCCGCGCGCAAACACCGGCCGTAGCCGATGCACTGGTGCGCGAGATGGACTGGTACGACCGTTACCTGGAGCAAGGCGCGGCCGACCGCAGCGCCAATACCACCCCGGGCAACAAGAAAGGTGGCCTGTCGAATATCGTCGAGAAGTCGCTGGGCTCGATCGTCAAGTCCGGCAGCGGCGCCATTCAAGGGGTGGTTGGCCCGGGTGAACGGGTCGAGCGCAAGGGCCTGATCTTCTGCGCAACCCCTGCCAGCGATTTTGTCTGCGGCACCCTGCAACTGGCGGCGGGGATGAACCTGCACGTGTTCACCACCGGCCGCGGTACGCCGTACGGGCTGGCCATGGCGCCGGTGGTCAAGGTGTGTACCCGCACCGAGCTGGCCCAGCGCTGGCCAGACCTGATCGACATCGACGCCGGGCGCATCGCCACCGGCCGCTCGAGCATCGAAGAGTTGGGCTGGGAGCTGTTCCATTACTACCTGGACGTGGCCAGCGGCCGCAAGCAGACCTGGGCCGAACAGCACCGCCTGCACAACGACATCACCCTGTTCAACCCGGCACCGATCACCTGATCGCTTTGCCCTCTGCCGCCGCGCTTGCAGCGTGGGCCGCAGAGGGATCTGTCCTATCCATTGTGTACTTCAACAGGAGCAAGACATGCCTGAGATTCTTGGCCACAACTTCATCAACGGCCAGCGCAGCGCAGCTGGCAACCAACGCCTGCAAAGCCTGGACGCCACTACTGGCGAAGCGCTGCCCTACAGCTTCGTGCAGGCCACCGAAACCGAAGTGGACCAGGCCGCCCGCGCTGCCGCCGCAGCATTCGTTGAATTCCGCCAGCTGGCACCCGCCCGTCGCGCCGACTTCCTCGATGCTATCGCCGCCGAGCTGGACGAACTGGACGACGCCTTTGTCGCCATCGTCTGCCGCGAGACCGCCCTGCCCGCTGCCCGCATCCAGGGTGAGCGCGGCCGCACCAGCGGCCAGATGCGCCTGTTTGCACAGGTGCTGCGCCGTG
This sequence comes from Pseudomonas sp. NPDC088322, assembly GCF_044740745.1. Classification (NCBI taxonomy): domain Bacteria; kingdom Pseudomonadati; phylum Pseudomonadota; class Gammaproteobacteria; order Pseudomonadales; family Pseudomonadaceae; genus Pseudomonas; species Pseudomonas sp. NPDC088322. Next base: position 72,699 of record NZ_JBIURK010000005.1, read on the forward strand.
GCGACTACCTCGGTGCGCGCATCGATCTGGCCCTGCCTGATCGTCAACCCTTGCCGCGGGTCGATCTACGCCAGATGCGTATTGGTGTCGGCCCGGTCGCGGTGTTTGGCGCAAGCAACTTCCCGCTGGCCTTCTCCACCGCTGGCGGCGACACCGCAGCAGCATTGGCCGCAGGCTGCCCGGTGGTGTTCAAGGCGCATAGCGGCCACATGGCCACGGCCGACCTGGTCGGTTGCGCGATCACCCGCGCCGCCGAGCGCACCGGCATGCCCAAAGGCGTGTTCAACATGGTCTTCGGTGGCGGCGTCGGTGAGTGGCTGGTCAAGCATCCAGCGATCCAGGCGGTTGGCTTCACCGGCTCGCTCAAAGGCGGCGACGCACTGTGCCGCATAGCCGCAGAACGTGCGCAGCCAATCCCGGTATTTGCCGAGATGTCGAGCATCAACCCGGTGATCGTCCTGCCGGGTGCGCTGGCCAAGCGTGGCGAAGCCATCGCCCGCGAGCTGGCAGGCTCGGTGTGCATGGGCGCGGGGCAGTTCTGCACCAACCCAGGCATGGTCATTGGCCTGCGTTCTGCTGAGTTCAGCACCTTGCTGGCCAATGTTGGCCAGGCGCTGGATGCTCAGGCCGGGCAAACCATGCTCAATGCCGGCGGCCTGCGCAGCTATGTCAGCGGCCTTGAGCATCTACAGGCGCATGCCGGCATCGAGCACCTGGCGGGTCAGGCGCAGGAAGGCTCACAGGCGCGTGCGCAGCTGTTCAAAGCGGACGCCAGCCTGCTGGTCAATGCCGATCCACTGCTGCAGGAAGAGGTGTTTGGCCCGGCCACCGTGGCGGTCGAGGTGCAGGACAACGAGCAACTGCGCGCAGCCCTGCAAGGCCTGCGTGGCCAGCTGACCGCAACCCTGATCGGCGAGGCAGAAGACTTCGAGGCGTATTCCTGGTTGGTCCCGCTGCTGGAAGAGAAAGTTGGCCGGATCCTGGTCAACGGCTACCCGACTGGCGTTGAGGTCTGCGATGCGATGGTCCACGGCGGGCCATATCCGGCAACTTCGGATGCGCGCGGGACCTCGGTGGGGACATTGGCGATCGATCGCTTCCTGCGGCCGGTGTGCTACCAGAACTACCCGCAGGCGTTGCTGCCTGAGGCGCTCAAGGATGGCAATCCGCTGGGGTTGCGTCGGTTGGTGAATGGGCAGTGGAGTGACGGCTCGCTTTAAGCTTTTTGGGGCCGCTGCGCGGCCCCAGAAATCTACACCCCTTGCGCCTCTGCAGCCTCATGCGCCTGGCGCAGCCGCTCACGGCTATTGGACAGATGCATGCGCATCGCCATCTTCGCCCCTTCGCTATCGCCCCGCACAATCGCCTCGTAGATCGCTTCGTGCTCGTGGCGCAGACGGCTCATGTAATGCGCCTGGTCATCCTGGGCAATACGCGCCGAATTGAGCCGCGTGCGCGGGATGATGCTGGTGCCAAGGTGATTGATGATGTCGGCGAAATAATGATTGCCGCTGGCCTGGGCGATCCGCAGGTGGAACTGGAAGTCTGCCGATACCGCATCGGACGCGTGCGCAGCGCCTTCGTTGATCTCATCCAGGGCCGCACGCATCCCGCTCAACTGCTCGTCGGTACGGCGCTGCGCCGCCAGCCCGGCAGACTCGATCTCCAGGGCGATGCGTAGCTCCAGCACCGCGAGCACTTCACGCAGGGTGACCACGGTGGCGGGATCGATGCGAAAGCCACTGCCAGGTGAGGCCTCGAGCACGAACGTGCCGATACCGTGACGGGTCTCGACCTGCCCGGCAGCCTGCAGCCGCGAGATAGCCTCACGCACTACGGTGCGGCTGACGCCTTCCTCAGCCATGATCTGCGACTCGGTCGGCAGCTTGTCGCCGCGCTTGAGCTGACCACTGCGGATGCGTTCGGTCAGCACCGTGACCAATTCCTGGGCCAGACTGCGCGGCTTGCGCCGGGTCCTTGCCTGTACCTGCTGCTCTGTCATGCCCTGTAGTTCACCTTGAGAGACAGGCACCATGATAGCGCAAGCAGTTGTACGATCACATACGCAGACTGCGGGTTTTTATTGATACTTTGGCACTGCCTGTTTCGTACCTCGGCGTCCGTGCTGGATGGCGGCAAATTGCTGGCCCCCAAACCTCGAAAGCGAAGGCAAACTTCGTTTTCCTTCAGAAGCTTAGGACAGCATCATGCGGGTATTTCTAGCAACCATGGCCGGGTGCCTGCTGGCGACCTTCGCTATCACAGCCCAGGCCAAAGCCTTGAGCCAGAACGATCGCAACGTGTGTAGCTGGGGGTCGCAGATTGCCGCTGAGGCGCAGCAAGCCAAGCTTTCCGGGGTCAACGTGTACGCCACGCGCAAGCGCCTGCAGGCGCGCAAGTTCCCCAAACCGTGGATGCGCATGACCGCCTTCGGGATCACGGAACAGACCTACAACAGCCGCTCCCGACTCAAGCCTGCGGCCATCAAGAAAACCTATTATGACCAATGCTTGCAACACGCTATTGCCAAGCGATAACGCTATAAATCAGTAACTTATAAGAACTTCCTGATAAATATTCTAGGCCTTGATTCGCCATGGTGGCCCTGAATGGAATGAGCGCTGCAGCCAGTCCTTGAGTGCGCCGACGGCTGCAGTGTGCAATCGCGCCGAGGGCCGTACCAGGTAGATTCCGGCCGTGACATCCAGTTGCCAGTCTGGCAGCACGCGTACCAGCCTGCCGGCGGCCAGGTCTTCGATCATCAACCAGTCGCCGCCAGCGATAATGCCGACACCCCGGCGGGCAGCCTCCAGCAAGGCTTCATTGTCATTGCTGCGCAGTGAACCTGAGACCTTGACGCTTACATGCCGCGCGCCGGCCGTTAGGTTCCATTCAGGAAACGAGCGCAAGCCACTGAAACCCATGCAGTTATGCTCGGCAAGGTCAGCAGGGACTTGAAGCGTGGGATGTTTGGCCAGGTACTCCGGCGATGCGCACAGAATGCGCAGATGATCGCAGAGCTTTTTTGCCACCAACCGGCTGTCCGCCAGCTCACCGATACGGATTGCCGCGTCAAAACCTTCAGCCACCAGATCGACAAAACGGTCTGAGTACTCGACCTCCATCGTTACCTGCGGATGCGCCAGGACGAAGTCGGCCAGCAGCCCACTCAGCCAGCGCCTGCCCATCGCCGCCGGCAGCGCCAGGCGTAGACGCCCCCGGACGGTCGCAGCGCCCTCGGCCGCTTCCTGTTCGGCTTCATCGATCAAGCGGCTGGCCTGGCGCAGCCGCTGCACCAGTCGCTCGCCCTCATCGGTGAAACGCAACTGGCGGGTAGTGCGTTCAACCAGACGAATTCCCAGGCGCTGTTCGAGCGCACTCAAACGCCGCGACAGCACCGACGGGTGGCGGTCGAGCTGGCGCCCGGCAGCGGCGAATGAACCTTGCTCGTGCAAGGCCAGCAAGCTTGCCAGTTCATCCGCGCGGCGGCTGTCGAAGGCGTCCATGGGCAGGCTCTCAAACAAGGTCAAGGGATCAGTATCAGCGCCCCCTCGGAACGGCCCTGCTCCAGATCCGTATGAGCCTGGGCAACATCAGCCAGCGGGTAGCGGCGCCAGATACGCGGCAGGATGATACCTTGGCTGACAGCCTCCAGCACGTCTGCCGCGCGCTGCTGATATTCCTCGGCAGTCTGGGTATGGGCGGCCAGCGATGGCCGTGTCAGGTACAGCGAGCCCTTGGCATTGAGCGTGCTCACCTCGATGGGCGCAGGGGCACCCGAGGTCGCCCCGAACGACACCAGCAGCCCGCGCGTTCGCAGGCTGTCCAGTGAGGCCTGCAGCGACACTTTACCGATGCTGTCATACACCACGTCCACGCCCTGCCCCGCAGTCAGTTCCTTGACTTGGGCGGCCAAGGTCGCCGCATCAAATACCAGCACGTGCGCGCAGCCTGCCTCTTGTGCGCGACCGACACTTTCAGGCCGGGACACAACACCAATCACCGTCGCCCCCAAGTGCCTGGCCCAAGCCACCAGCAACTGGCCCACCGCGCCACCAGCACCGTAGACCAGCAGCTGACTGCCGGGACCTACTGAATAGGTTGTCTTGATCAAGTACTGTGCGGTGATGCCCTTGAACAACACTGCGGCGGCCTGTTCATCACTGACCGAGGCCGGCAACTTGACCAGACGCTCGGCCGGGTACAAGCGGCCACTGGCGTAGCTGCCAATCGGGCCGGTGGCATAGGCAACCCGATCGCCAACCTGCAATGAGGCGACGCCCTCGCCCACAGCCGTCACCCGCCCTGCACCCTCCAGCCCCAAGCCACTTGGCAGCACCAGCGGCGCAGCACCTTTGCGTTGCAGCAGGTCGAGCGGGTTGACGCCGATGGCGGTCTGTTCAAGCCAGACCTGACCCGGCCCCGGCTGCTGCGGTTGCACAGTCTCCAGTTGCAGTACATCTGTGGTGCCGGTGTCGGTCAGAACGATTCGTGCGGACATGGCCAATTTCTCTGGTTGGTAGAATGCCGTTGCAGCTTAGATAGCCATCTGCCGTCGAGCAATCAGGCCTGGCACAGATGATTCGTGCACCTGACGAAGCAATACATCTCGAAAGTACCGTTGCGGTCCAGCCCAAGCCCGGCAAGACTACGTCCACGACCACCCGACGCAGGCTTGCTCGCCAAGCCGTTCAGGCCACTGTTGCTTATGCACGACAAGACCACGTTCAGCGTGCCGGTAACCCACCGATCGCTGCTGCTGCCCATTCTTCTGAGTTTGCTGGCGTTTGCCGCCAACTCGGTATTCTGCCGTCTGGCCCTGCGCGACGGCGCCATTGATGCCACCGCCTTCACGGCGATCCGGCTCGGCAGTGGCGCGCTAGTGCTCGCCGCATTGGTGTACTGCACTCGGCGGCCTCGCAATCCGGCAGGCAGCTGGACCGGAGGACTGGCCCTGTTCGCCTATGCCTGGCTGTTCTCGCTCGCCTACCTGCAACTGGGTGCAGGCACCGGCGCGCTGATTCTGTTCGGGGCAGTACAGATCAGCATGTACGCTTTCGGCATGTGTCGAGGCGAACTGCTGCAGCGCAAGGTGCTGCTAGGGATGTTGATTGCCTTCGCCGGACTGCTTGCATTGCTGTTACCCGGCACCGACGCACCGCCGCTTGCCAGCGCGTTGGTCATGCTTACCGCAGGCATTGCATGGGGCGCGTATTCACTGCTGGGCAAAGGGTCAGCCGACCCGCTGGCGGCAACTGCAGGCAACTTCCTGCGCAGCTTGCCGCTGGTGCTTGGCGCTGTTGTGGCAATGGCGCTGAGCGGCGCATCGCTGCACTGGAGCGGCGAAGGCGTGCTGTATGCGCTCGGATCCGGCGTGCTGGCCTCCGGTGCCGGTTACAGCCTCTGGTATAGCGTGGTCAAGTGCATCAGCTCGCAGCAGGCGGCGACCATGCAGTTGAGTGTGCCGGTGCTGGCAGCGCTTGGTGGGGTGTTGTTGCTCGGCGAGCCACTGACCTGGCGCTTGGGCCTGACTTCGCTGGTGGTGCTCGGTGGGGTTGCGTTGGCGTTGCTGCCGACGCGTCGGGCCTAGGTAGCCAGCCGGGTAGCCTTTCACCCTCGATAGCGAATTTTCCTACGCCCTTCTCAGAAGCCGGATAGGTCCCTCAAAAGCCCTACCCCGGTATGGTTGGCAGGCAATCAAAGCCGTGAAAACAGCGGCCCCGCCCCAGCCCCGTCGGCAACTCATCGGCCCTATCGGCGACGCTTGCAGACGCTGAAAAGGACGTCCCATGCCCAGCCAATCCGACCTGAGCTTCCGCTTCGAGCCTCTGGCCAGCCGCACGCCGTTCGAAGTGGTGTCGTTCACCCTCGAAGAAACCCTCAGCACGCCTTTCAAGCTCACGCTGGAGCTGATCAGCTACCGAGCTGATGTCGATTTCGCCGAGCTGATTGACAAGCCAGCGCTGTTCACCATTTGCCGCGACCAGCAGCCAGTACGCTACGTGCATGGTTTGATCAGCAGCCTTAGCCAGGGCGAAAGTGGTTTCTATCGCACCCGCTATCAAGCCGTCATCGAACCACAACTGGCACGCGCACGCCTGCGCTCCAACTGGCGAATCTTCCAGCAGCAGAGCGCAGCGCAGATCCTCGAGGTCATGTTCAAGCGCCAAGGCCTGACCCAGATCGAATTCAGCACCACGTGCGACCACCAGGTCCGCGAGTTTTGCGTGCAAGCCGGCGAAACCGACCTCGACTTCATTGCACGTCTGGCTGCAGAAGAAGGCTACATCTACAGCTTTGACCACAGCGCTACTGCCCACACCCTGCGCGTGACCGACCGGGTGATGAGCCTCGGGCAGATCAACAGAAGCGTCATCAAGCCCGCAGACGATCTACGCAGCTATGCCGAGGATGGCACCGCCGACCCGCTCAGCGTGCTGTATCACTCCAACAGTGGCGGCGATCCCGCCGGCCCTTGCCTGCGCAGGCTTCGCTATTGCGAGCAGGTGGCAACCACTCACCAGCAGCAGCGCGACTATACCTTCCTGCGGCCAGCCTACCGCCAACAACACGGGGTGGTTGCCAGCCAGTGGAAGCTGCCCTGCAACAAGTACGAACGCTTCGACTATCCCGGCCGCTACAACCTCGATGTGGTTGGCAAGCCGTTCACCCAGACGCGGCTGACCGCACGCCGCCACGCGGTGCGCCTGGCTGAAGTGGAAGGCGACGATGTTCGTCTGCAACCTGGGCTGAGCTTCAATCTGATCAATCATCCCCGTGAGGACCTCAACGCCCACTGGCGGGTGATCAGCGTGCGTCACGTCGGCAGCCAGTTCACCAGTCTGCAGGAAGAGGCGGCGGATGCCGATCAGGGCACACACTATGTCCAGCATGCTGAGCTGGTACCGGGCCGCATCGACTGGAAGCCCGCTTTGTTGGCCAGGCCGCGCATTGACGGGCCGCACATGGCGACGGTGGTCGGGCCGCCCGAGGAAGAGATTTATTGCGACCAGTGGGGGCGGGTCAAGGTCAGCTTTCCGTGGGACCGAGAAAGCAAGGACAACCAGTTCAGCTCGTGCTGGATCCGCGTTGCCCAGGGCTGGGCAGGTGGCAGTTGGGGATCGATGGCCATACCGCGAGTCGGCCAGGAAGTGATCGTTCAATACGTCAATGCCGATCCCGATCAGCCATTGATTACCGGCCGCACCTACTGCGCCAACCAGCTGCCGCCCTATGATTTACCGCAGCACAAGACCCGCATGACCATCAAAAGCCAGACCCACAAAGGGCAAGGCTTCAATGAGCTGCGCTTCGAGGATGAGCTGGACCGGCAAGAGGTGTTCATTCACGCCCAGAAAGACCAGAACAACGTGGTCCGCCACAACGAAACCACCAAAGTCGGCAATGATCGCGCCGAGCAAGTCGAGCGTGACGAAACCCTCAGCGTCGGCCATGACCGCACAGAGTCGATAGGCAATGATGAAAAGGTTTCGATTGGTCAGGATCGTCAGCATCAAACTGGTCGCGATGACGTCCTCGAAATCGGCCGCCACCACAGCATCACTATCGCTCAGGACCGCATCGAGCAGGTCGGCAACCACCGCCGCGACACCACAGCTGCCAACCACACCGTCGATATCGGCGGGCACCTCGAACAACAGGTCGCTGGCCACGTCGACCTGAAAGCCGGCCAAGCTATTCGCTACCAGACCCAGGACTTCGAGATCGAGGTCGCTGGCAGCTTCTCGGTCAAATCGCCGGGCGGCACGTTACGCCTGGATGCTTCCGGGATAACCCTCGACGGTGTCGCGATAAATTTCAAAGGCCCTATCGGTCAAGCACCTGAGGGGAGTTCCTACGCCTTCAGCATCAGCGGCAAGCCTGAGCCGGGTGAGCCTGTCTGCCTGAGTTGCCTGCTCAAAGCGATTCAAGAGGGGCGCAGTGTTGTCCGCCTCGAAGGGGTCAACGCATGACCACAACGGCCACCAATCTTGGAAACGAGATCGTCGACGTACTGCGCAACCCGCGTTACCGCCTGACTGGCATCGTCGAGATAAGCCGCTTGAGCGAGCGAGATCGCAGCGAACTGCTGCGCCGTATCAAGGAATACGCGTTGCCATTACTTCAGCAGCCCGAATTCGCCAACCTGCAGGCGCTTGGGCCACGGTTGATCACTCCAGCGCCCGACTATGGCCTGGACGGTCAGTGGGGCAACTACTGGGATGTCGAACACTACGGCAAAGAGGGCATCTGCGCGTGGATCGTCAGTGCGATGCCGCCGCCAGAACTGCTCGTGCACCTGAGCCAGGCCAATCGCACGGTCGCGCCTGATGGCAATAGCTACCTGCTGCGTTGGCACATCGCACGCAGTCTCCAGGTTCTGCATGCACGGCGCGACTTGCCGGCGGTACGCGAGTGGCTCGCGCCTATCCATAAAATATGGATACCGGTACCTGACCCAGGTCGCGAGCGCTGGGTATGCCTCGAGGGAGAGGATCGCGCGCCGACCAGCCAAGGCAACGCCTTCGCGCTGGACTCCGCGTGCTGGCAGGCGCTGACCGGCGACCCGCTGGAATACACCTTGGCCGACGCCATCGGCACCGCGATGGCAGCTGCGGGCATGACCGGCCAATGCCACACCATTCGCCTAGGCATTGCTCGCGCGCATTTGAGTGCAGCTCGCAAAGCTGGCCTGAGCCGCCAGCAGGACCTGATCAGCTACGTGACCATGATGACCCTCAACGGCGATGCGCTGGCTGAGTCGGCCGCGTGGAAGCAGGCCGTTGCCGAAGCAAGCGAGCTCAAACGCCCGCTGGCAGACGCCCTGCTAGCGCCCCTCTCCTGCCAGCCTCGATAAGGACGCCACCATGATCAGCATGGACAAGCTCTTCGCTATTAATCGGGCTGCCTGCGAGGCCCTCAGCGTACCGTTAGCCGCAGGCCCTGCAGTCAGCTGCACCCGCAGCTTCACCATTCTGCCACTGCGCTACGCCGCCGTCGGCGGCAACTCCGGCTTACGCGAGCGCCTGCCGCAATTGCCAGACAACCTGCATCACGCGCATCAGGCTGGCGCCTTTACTCAGGCTGCCTACGCGATACGGCCACTGCGTGAAGGATTTCTTTACGTCATGGAAGCTCGCCGAATAGGCAACAGGTTGTTATTTCTTGACCCTTTCCGCATTTCGGCAGATGGCTCACTGGCCATCTCCAGCTTCGATGACCCCTGGCAAGCCCCGCCGGCCTCGCTGACGGCGCAGGACGTGATGCGCAACCTGGCATGGGCTCTGACTATCCACGATGTCGATGACCTGATCGGGCTGCGGCTGTTCTACAGCCCTGACCCACTGAGCAGAGCTACGCTGATGCGGCTGTTCCACCAGGCTTCCAGCTTGCCGGCTGTGAACGTGGCCAAGTATGCCGCCCCTTCCTGCTCAGTCCCTGAGTCGCATGTACTGACTTACGGTCAACTCGACCTGGTGGCCGATTTCGCCGCAGAGAACGATCCAGACCTGCGCAAGATGCTTGACGCACAGCTGTCTTCGACGCCGAAGATCATGTCGCTGGTGGCCTCTCGGCAGATGCTCAAGCCAAAGCCAAACAGCGATACGCCGCGAGGTATCGCCATCGTGGTGGAAGACGCGATCGGCATTACCCAGGATCTCAATGCCTGGCGCAACGCGGGCCTGGAACACCTCAAAGGCTGGCTGGAAACCACCACCCCCGGCGCTGAACCAGACCAGCCGGGGATCAGCAACGAGCGCAAGGTGCTGGTGGCACAAGCGTTCACTCAACTGCACGCCGAGTTCAGTGAGCGCAAGGTCGGCGCGCTGCTGAGCCGCCACACGCAGAGCCTGCGTGAGTACCTGACAGATGGCGCACAAAGCCTGCCGCCCGGTCCAACCCGCGAATGGTGGGCGCAGACACGCGAAGGCATTCTTGAAGTTGATGCGCAGTTCAAGCGCAAGGATCTCGAAGCGCGTGCTGCCACTGGCGAGTTTGCCAAGGCTTTCGAAGAGCGCTACTTGCCAAGGGTCGATCTGCCCGCCATGCACGTTCAGCTGGGCTGGTTCGAGACCGTTAGCCGCGAAGCGCAACGCCAGGCTGATGCCCGGGCAGGCGACCACCTGATGTGGCTGCAGCATCCGCGACTGCTTGCAGCGCTGGATCTCTACGATCAGGAAGACCTCAGCAGCGGTCTGTGCTTTGCACACCAGACCGGCCTCTGCGTGCTGGGTATGGAAGGCACCGTCAAAGGCGCGCAGTTGCTCAGCCGTTGGTGGCAGAGCGGCGAAGTTGAAGCGAGCAACTTGGCCATGCGCGCTTATGTGTTCAATCAGAAATCGGTTGCCGAGGTACTGGCAAAGACCCAAAGCGATATGCGCATTCTCCACGGGCCAGCGGACGACTGGCAAAAACTGGAAACCGCACTGCAACAAGCCAAGGCACTGGCGGCCCAATTCAGCGCAATCGACGGCCATTTGGAGCAATTAGCCCAACATGGCCACGTCAATACTGCCGGCGCACTGGCCTGGATTGGTCATCTAGGGCGTGAAGCCCTGAGCGCCGGTGCGCCCAACGCTGTAGACCGAGCACTGCATAGGCGTCTGGTAACTCTCCTTACTGCTTCGCTGGGTGAGCAAGCACTCAACTTGCGCATGGCCGAACACGCGCAGGCCGGCCACACACCCTCACCGGGCCGCGTTGCCGCACCGATCATGCGCCGGCTTGATCAGGCCTATGTCGACAGTCTGAACGGCGCGCACAGCAACAGCTTCTACCGCCTGCGAGTCAGCAGCGCGCTGCTGTTGCTGGAAGCGAGCCTGTTGCTGCTGCAAGGCAGGCGAGAAGATAAGGATCGACGGTTCTGGAGCGAAGTGGCTGCGGGGGCGTTGACGAGTGCGGCGGCGGGGATGGAGTTGTTGGCTGTGGGGACAGAGCAAGCACTGGCATCTCTTGAAAGGAGGAGTGCCTCGGCGAGGGGAGCGAGCATTAGTCTAGGCCGGTATCGTGTCTGGGGGGCCGCAATGGCCAGCGCAGGAGGAGCAGTGAGCATCGCGTGGGACATCAACGATGCCCTCAGCGCAGGCGCCAATTACAGAGATACACGCGATCTCAAAAAAGGCATGTTAGCCGGAGCCTACTCAACGAGGGCTTTCGCGACCTTTATCCTTCTGAGCGGGCAAGGAGGAATCGCGTTCTCCCAAGCAGGCGCCTACTTCCGGTGGCTAGCACTAAATGCATCTAGTAAACACATAAGCGGCCCCGCGAAACTTTTGGCTGCATTCTCCAAGACCCTAGCAGGGAATCGCGCACTGCTATTGCTATTAAGTCGAATGGGGTGGATAGGTGGCGTAGTAGCTATCGGAATGACGTTTACACTCTTGGTCATAGATGAGAACGAACTGGAGAAATGGTGTGAAAAATGCTGCTTCAGCCGAAGCAAAAACACCAAATTTTATGAGCTAGACCAAGAAGAACTTGCATCATTTATTAATGCCGTATCGGAGACCCTCTAATGTTCTTATTTGAATGGGGCTACTGGCAGACTGTAATACGATCTGAGACTGATGAACCACGAAACAAGCTCCCTACCGACATTGATATTACGGACATACCCGCGTATGAAAGCGACGAAATCGAAAGCCTTGCTGCCGCTAGATTGAGTGCTAGCTTGGCACCCGCTTCAAGGGGGGCGGTTTATGTATACGATGATACGAATATAGAAATGAGATGTGGCATGGGGGAAGGCAAGCGCGGCCTTATCACCATATTGTCCTTAGCGTTGTTTGCCACTATCACAGCAGGGATAGCAGGCTCGTTAAATTTCGCCTTCGCCGTACCGTATGAAGATCCCACCGACGGTTCTACCGTGGACTTTTTCGCACTTGCACTCAGCATCTACCTTGGACTTCTGAGCTCTGGCTTTACGATTGCATACATTAAATTAGGACTACCAATATCGCGACTGGAGATATTCACGTCACGACATTTAATCATACGCTTCAATCGCAAAACTCAACAGGTCTATCTACATCGACCGCACTACTGCGGTGGTCTAGTGACACTCCCATGGATTGGCGTGAGCAGTTCAGGCGCTAATCACAACTCTGCAATCGCAGGAGGGGTTGGTTTTCCGCTATTCCTATATTGGTCACAATCGTTTACACGAAGCCACTATCCAGAGTGTGCGTGGGTTGGAAAAGCAGGAAACAATCAATCTGAAATCCAGGCCGAATGGGAATTCATCCGCCGTTTCATGGACGAAGGCCCCGAGGGCCTACCCCGCCCACGCATCACTTCACACTTCCCTTGGCCATGGCAGGCATTCACTCCGCAGTTCGAGGGCCTTACCCACTACTTCTGGAATTCGTCGCGGATCATCAAGTTAGGCCTCATTCTTATTTCGCCCGCCTTCCTCATTCTCGGTTTGGGCCACTGGCTAAGCCTGCTGCTGTGCTGGAAACCTCGGTGGCCAAAAATCATCCGCGAAGCAGGATTGCCCGGCAAACCCATCCCGCCGCTAACCACTTTGGCCGACAGGCCGCCTCATATCCAGGAGCGCCTGCGTGCGAACGCCCATCTGTGGGCCATACGCCCGGGCCAGCGGCCGGCGAAAAAACCACGCGCTACCCGTAGACGAGCCAAGCCCGGCAACCAGTCCACTACAGCCAAGGAGTCCTTCACCGATGAAACCCATTGTGCTGATCGGCCACAAACATGACTGCCCAATTCACGGCATCGGCGAAGTGGTCTCGGGCACTTCTGCGACAAGGGTCGGCGGGCGCGAGGTTGCTTGTGTTGGCGACCGCATAAGCTGCGGCGCCGTCATTGAAAGCGGCTCGCCAAGTTACGCCATCGCAGGCAAGGCCGTGGCCCGACTTGGGGACACCACTGACCATGGCGGCACGCTGATCGAGGGCGACAGCGGCTGGCTGGTCGGCTGAAGTATCGATGTCACTGGGCCCAGTGCACCGCCTAAGCTTGTACCTATCTGTCACTGCCGGAGCCAGCCATGTCCTCCCCCGACCCTGAAACCCGCCTCCAGCAAAGCTGGCATGACAACGCCCACGCCTGGATCGAAGCCGTGCGCAGTGGCAGTATCGAAAGCCGCCGCCAGGTCACCGATCAAGCGATCCTGCTGGCCATCCTGTCACGCCAGCCACAGCGGGTTCTCGACCTCGGCTGCGGTGAGGGATGGCTGTTGCGCGCCCTCACTGCTCGGGGTATCGAAGCCGTAGGCGTGGATGGCGATTCAACCCTGGTCGAGGCAGCACGCGCAGCCGGCTCGTCACCCGTCCACCACTGCAGCTACGAACAACTCGCCAGCGGCGATGTGGGACTCGGCAAATGCTACGACGCGATTTGCGCCAACTTCGCACTGCTTCATCAGGACATCATCCCGCTGCTGAGCGCGATGACCACCTTGCTGGCTCCGGGCGGCGTGCTGGTGATCCAGTCGCTACACCCATGGAGCGCCGCCAACGGTGATTATCAAGATGGCTGGCGTGAAGAATCCTTCGCTGGGTTCAAGGGTGATTGGAAGCCGATGCCGTGGTACATGCGCACGTTGACAAGCTGGCTCGCGGCGTTGGACATGGCCGGACTAACCCTCCTCCAACTGCAGGAACCGCAGCATCCACAAAGCACCGTTCCGCAATCGCTACTGCTGGTCGCAGAGCTGACACACAAGGAATAACGCTGAAACCCCGCAAACACAAAAGGATATAAAAATAACAAAACAATCTAACCAAATGGAATAAAGAAATTGAAAGCCTTGAGCCGCCTCCCTTACGCTGGAGCCCACATTCCAGCCTTCGCTCAGGAGCACCCGCCTTGTCCAACCGTGCCTTTTCTCCCCTCCGCCGTTTCTTGCTCGGCGGCCTGCTGGCCAGTGTCGTCAGCTCCATACTGCCTTGGTCACAAGCCATAGCCGACGATGCCAAGACCTTGCGCATCGGCTACCAGAAATTCAACAGCGTAAACATCCTCAAGGGCACGGGCGCCTTGGAAAAGGCGCTCGCTGCACAGGGCGTGAAAGTCAGCTGGCACGAATTCGCCGCCGGCCCGCAACTGCTAGAAGCGCTGAGCACCGGTGCGATCGACCTGGGTCACGCCGCTGATGCACCGTCGGTGTTCGCCCAGGCCGCTGGCAAGCCTGTGGTCTATCTGGCGGCTGAACAGCCCTACCCGCGCGGGATTGGCCTGGTGGTACGCGAACAGGATCACATCACCAGCGTGCAGGAGCTCAAGGGCAAGCGAGTTGCCACTGGCCGCGGCTGGAATGCCCAATACCTGCTGGCCGTCGCGTTGCAGCAAGCTGGCTTGAGCTATCAGGACATTACCCCGGCATACGTCAACAACGCCGCCGATGCCGTCGCCGCCCTACAGTCGGGTAGCGTGCAGGCTTCGACGCTGTGGGACCCATTCCTGGCAGCAGCCGAGCAGCAACCGGGCTTGAAAAACCTGCGCGACGGTAGCGGCCTGACCAACAACCGGACCTTCTACCTCTCCACCGCGAGCTTTGCCGACCAGCACCGCGAATGGCTGAAGACGTTCTTCAGCGAGCTGGCCAAAGTCAGCCAGTGGGCCAATGCCAAGCCAGCGGAAGTTGCCAGCCTGCTGGCACCGCAACTAGGGATCAAGGCTGAGGTGCTGGAAGTGGCCAGCGAGCGCCGCAATTACAACGCCGTGCCGATTACCCCGGCAATCGTTGCCGAACAGCAAAAACTGGCCGACACCTTCCAGGGCCTGGGTCTGATCCCACACAAGTTGACCGTGGCTGACGCGGTGTACCCGACCGCCGTCCTGCCCTGACGCCAAGGAACGCCTCGCATGCCCCGCCCGATTCGCTTCAACGCCTTCAGCATGAACGCCGCCAGTCATCAGTCCCCCGGGCTGTGGCGCCATCCGCGCAATACCAGCGTGGCGTTCAACCGGCTGGATTACTGGACTGACCTGGCTCGTCTGCTTGAACGTGGCCTGTTCGACGCGCTGTTCATTGCCGATGTCATGGGCATCTACGACGTCTACCAAGGCGGGCCCGAAGCGGCCTTGCGTGGGGGCGTGCAGGTCCCGGTCAACGATCCCCTGCTGCTGGTCCCGGCCATGGCCGGGGTCACCGAGCATCTGGGCTTCGGCGTGACCTTCTCGCTGACCTACGAGCACCCGTACCCGTTCGCCCGCCGCATGTCGACCCTGGACCACCTGAGTAATGGCCGGGTCGGCTGGAATATCGTCACCGGCTACCTGGACAGCGCCGCACGCAATCTTGGCCTGGCTCGGCAGTTGGGCCATGACCAGCGCTACGACCTGGCCGATGAATACCTGCAGGTGCTGTACAAGCTCTGGGAAAAAAGCTGGGATGACGATGCCGTACTGCTGGACCGCGAATCGGGCCGCTACATTGAACCCTCGCGGGTCCATCCGATTGGCCATCACGGCGACCATTTCCAGGTCCCCGGGATGCACCTGTGCCAACCTTCGCCGCAGCGCACGCCTGTGCTGTTCCAGGCCGGCGCCTCCGCGCGCGGTCAGGCCTTCGCTGCGGAGCACGCCGAGTGCGTATTCATCAGCGGACCGACGCCGACGGTGCTGCGCCGCTATGCTGACGGCGTGCGCCAGGCCAGCGCCGCGGCGGGACGCGGCCCTGACGAGGTGCTGATTTACGCGCAGGCGCTGTTGATCGTCGCGGACAGCCGTGAGCAGGCGCAGGCGCGCTTTGCCGAATACCGCAGTTATGTGGATCTTGACGCCGCGCTGGCGCTGCTGTCCGGCTGGACCGGCATCGACTTCGCCGGCCTCGATCCGGATGCGCTGATTGAATATGTCGAGAATGATGCTGGCCGCGCAGCCCTGGCCGCCTTTACCGCGGCCGACCCAGGCCGGCAGTGGACGGTGCGCGAAGCCGCCGAATTCATCGGCCTTGGCGGCCGCGGCCCAGTCTTGATCGGCTCCGCCAGCGAGGTTGCCGACCAACTGGAGCGCTGGCTCGACCAGACCGGTGTCGATGGTTTCAACCTCACTTACGCCGTACAACCGGATGATTTGAGCAATGTCGTCGAGCTGCTGATTCCAGAGCTACAACGGCGCGACCGCTACCCTGTGGCCTACGCGGAAGGCACATTGCGCCACAAGCTGTTCGGCCAAGGTGATCGCTTGCCCGAGAACCACGCGGGGCGCAAGGTGAGCATTCAGTAATCGAATAGCGGGTATTTCAACATTTAATTTGTGGATGGCTGTGCACGGACCCTATCCTGTCCGTGCATCCCCTGCGGCGCACCGGCCGGTGCGGTTTCCGGCACGGGGAGAGAACAACAAGTCGAGACTGTCCATGTCGAACCATTCCTACTTCGCCCCTCACGGTGGGCACCCCGCTCAAACCGAGCTGCTGACTGACCGTGCCATGTTCACCGAAGCCTATGCCGTTATCCCCAAAGGCGTGATGCGTGACATCGTCACCAGCCACCTGCCGTTCTGGGACAAGATGCGCATGTGGGTTATCGCTCGCCCTCTGAGCGGCTTTGCCGAGACCTTCTCGCAGTACATCGTTGAAGTCGCTCCGGAAGGCGGCAGTGAGCGTCCAGAGCTGGACCCGAACGCCGAAGCGGTATTGTTCGTGGTCGAGGGTGAAATCGACATCACCCTGCAGGGCAAGCATCACACCCTGGCGCCTGGCGGTTATGCGTTCATTCCACCAGGCGCCGAGTGGAGCCTGCGTAACCACAGCAAGGCCAACGTCACCTTCCATTGGCTGCGCAAGCATTACCAGCGCGTCGAAGGCCTGGATATTCCAGAAGCGTTCGTCACCCACCGCGACAATGCGACCAAGATCGAGATGCCGGGCACCAACGGTGGCTGGGTCACAACGCGCTTTGTCGACATGGCCGATATGCGCCATGACATGCACGTCAACATCGTCACCTTCCAGCCCGGCGGCGTGATTCCGTTCGCCGAGACGCATGTGATGGAGCACGGTCTTTACGTGTTGGAAGGCAAAGCCGTGTATCGCCTGAACCAGGATTGGGTTGAAGTTGAAGCTGGCGATTTCATGTGGCTGCGCGCGTTCTGCCCGCAAGCTTGCTATGCCGGCGGCCCGGGTCCGTTCAGCTACCTGCTGTACAAGGATGTCAACCGTCATGTGCACCTGACACTCAATCCGCAGCGCTGAGTCAGCACAACGGGGCCGCTTAGCTGCGGCCCTTTACCGC
Organism: Pseudomonas sp. NPDC088322; assembly: GCF_044740745.1. Taxonomy (NCBI): domain Bacteria; kingdom Pseudomonadati; phylum Pseudomonadota; class Gammaproteobacteria; order Pseudomonadales; family Pseudomonadaceae; genus Pseudomonas; species Pseudomonas sp. NPDC088322. The sequence goes on from NZ_JBIURK010000005.1 coordinate 89,906, forward strand.
GATCGGCGCCGCAGCACACATCGACGACTCGCTGTCAGGCGATCCGCTTGGCTGCAACCGGCTGCTGTGCCTGACGTTGCTGAGCGCGCAGCTCTGCAACCAAACCCACCAGATCGCGGCAACTGTTAAGGCTATCGATCGGCACATCAGTCAGGGTTACGCAGTGCTTCAAGCTTTGGCCCTCGCCCAGCCGGATGGTCAGGCTGGCACCATCAGGGCAACTGACCTCGCACCGATCAGGCAGGCAGGCCTGTTCGATGATTTGCCGCATTTCCAACATTGAAACACCTATCAACGACATGGTACGACCCTCTTCATGGGATGGCCTGTTGTCTTTGAGTGCACCGTCAAGGGCGAGGCGTCAGCTGAGGTTGCTCAATTTCAAGCGGCGGTCCATTCGCCAGAACATCCACTGCCCAGCCACCCACTAGCACCTTAGTGGAAGATCGCCGAGCCATGACGACCGTTCGATCTGCCATCGCCCTCGCGCGACGGGCGGTCCGCCTATGCCTGCCGCTCAGTGGGCGGCGCCATGCCTACCACCCATACGTCCAAATCGACCCGCTTGAAAGTCATCCAACGCCTCGGCAATCTGCGCCTGGCTATTCATCACAAAAGGCCCATAGCCAACGATTGGCTCGTCGATCGGTTCACCGCTGAGCAGCAGCAGGACCGCACCCGCCTGCGCCTCGAGGTGGACCCCCGCGCCGGCTCGGTCAAGCAGCACCAAACTGGCCGGGCCGGCTGCGCGGTTACCATTGACCGTTACGCTGCCGCGCAGCACGACTATGGCGGCGTTGCGCCCAGTGGCGACCGGCAGTTGCAGCGTTGCGCCGGCGTTGAGGCGGACATCCCAGACATCCATCGCGGTGAATGTGCGCGCCGGGCCCGCGGCGCCCTCGAACTCGCCGGCAATGACTCGCAGGCTGCCGCACTGGTCTGCCAGCGGCACAACCGGAATATTCGCTGCCAGCAGTGTCTGGTAACCCGCCGGGGCACGCTTGTCCCGCGCCGGCAGATTGACCCACAGCTGCACCATCTCCAGTGCTCCGCCGCTGCGGGCAAACGCTGGCGAATGGAATTCTTCATGGATGATGCCATCGGCAGCGGTCATCCACTGCACATCCCCCGGCCCGATCAAACCGCCGGCGCCCGTGGAGTCGCGATGCTCGACTTCGCCCTGGTAGACGATGGTCACGGTCTCAAAGCCGCGGTGCGGGTGTTCGCCAACGCCGCGCCGAGCGGTGGTGGGCGCAAAATCGTGCGGGCCGGCGTAGTCCAGCAGCAGAAACGGACTGATATGCCGAGCCAGTTGGTCATAAGTAAACAGGCTGCGCACCGGAAAACCATCGCCCACCCAGTGCCCGGCAGGGGCTTGATGAACGCCCAGAATGTCTTTCATGAGAGGTCTCCTTTTTGACTGGGTACAAGCTTACCTGCGGTGATAATCGTGCAATAGACGGTGCAAACAGCACTGATTGTCTCGCTGACAGGACAATCTGCGTGCCTGTCAGATGGCATGGACCATCAGAAGCTCTGTCAGCACCTGCGCCAACGAGCGCACCATCTGCTCGGCAGTTGGCCTGTGCACTATGACAATCTCGTAGCTGTCGACCTCCGGCAAACCGTGCTCGCTACCCAGTACGCGGTGTTCAGCCGTCGCAGCACGCGGCGGCAGCAGGCTCACACCCATACCATCGGCAACCGCCGCTTGAATCCCGCTCAGGCTGGAGCTGGTGAAGCTGATGCGCCAGCGCCGGCCCATGCCTTCGATGGCGTTGATCATGTCATCGCGGTACAGCCCACGCGGGGGGAAGGTCACAAGAGGAATTGGATCGAGTTCGAACGCCGGCAGCCGCGCACTATCGATCCACTGCAGGCGCTCGGGCCAGCAGGCCACCCCTTCGCGGCTGTTGCGCCGCTGTTTGAGCAGCACCAGGTCCAGCTCACCATTGTCGTAGGCTTGGCTAAGGTCGCGACAAAGCCCGCTGGTCACCTCGAGTTTGACCTGCGGATGGCGCCGGCTGAAGTCAGACAGCGCATTGGTCGTGCGCCCGCCGACGAAATCCTCCGGCACCCCAAGCCGCACCGTAGTGCCGACCATCGCGCCGGCCAGGGCTTCGAGCATCTGATCGTTGAGCGCCAGCATGTGCCTGGCATAGCCAAGCAAGGTCTGCCCGGCATCGGTAGGCAACACATCACGATTGCCCCGCACCAGCAGGCGATGGCCGACCATTTCTTCCAGCCGCCTGACTTTTTGACTGATGGTCGATTGAGTCGAGTGCAAGCGGGCTGCGGCAGTTGTGAAGCTGCCGCAATCGGCCACCACAACGATCGCCCGCAACAAGTCGAGATCGAACAACGCCCTATTCGATTTAACGCTGATAGACATCAGAGGATTCAATTTATAAATGATCAGTCTGACTTTTAGCATGCCTGCCAGCGCTGAACCACCCACGTGCTCCGCCAAGGGCGGATAAGCCCAGGATGCCTTGACGTAAACGTAAAGCTCCCAGTAGCTTAGTGCGATAAATCTTCCGAGCCCAAGCATGAGCACCCAGACCTACAGCATCTCCGACCTGTCCCGTGAGTTGGACATCACTACTCGGGCCATCCGCTTCTATGAAGAGCAAGGCCTGATCAGCCCTGAGCGGCGCGGGCTGGAGCGCATCTACAGTGCCCGCGACAAAGTCACGCTCAAGCTGATTCTGCGCGGCAAGCGCATCGGCTTTTCCCTGGCCGAGTGCCGCGAGCTGATCGAGCTCTATGACCCGAGCGGCGGCAACTTCAAGCAGCTCAACAGCATGCTGGTGAAAATTGCCGAGCGGCGCGCTCAGCTGGAGCAGCAGATGCTCGATATTGAGCAGATGCACCTTGAACTGGATACCGCTCAGGAGCGTTGCGAGCAAGCGCTTGCCGCCACGCCCAAACCTTCCGACAGCACGTGCTGACTCGCCACAGGAACCCTGCCATGTCATTGCCAACACACGTTCGCCTGGTTGAAGTCGGCCCGCGCGACGGCCTGCAGAACGAAGCCCAGCCGATCAGCGTCGCCGACAAGGTGCGCCTGGTCGATGATCTGAGCGAGGCCGGTTTGTCCTACATCGAGGTGGGCAGTTTCGTCTCGCCCAAGTGGGTCCCACAGATGGCCGGCTCGGCCGAAGTATTCAGCGCGATCAAGCAGCTTCCTGGGGTCACCTACGCAGCGCTGGCGCCGAACCTGCGTGGTTTTGAAGACGCGGTTGCTGCGGGTGTCAAAGAGGTAGCTGTATTCGCCGCTGCTACCGAGGCGTTCTCACAGCGCAATATCAACTGCTCGATCAGTGACAGCCTGCAGCGCTTCGAACCGATCATGGAAGCAGCGCGCAGCCATGGTGTGCGGGTGCGCGGGTACGTGTCGTGTGTGCTTGGTTGTCCTTATGAAGGCCGGGTCAGCGCCGAGCAGGTTGCTCCGGTCGCCAAGGCGCTGCATGACATGGGCTGCTATGAGGTATCGCTGGGCGACACCCTCGGTACCGGCACTGCCGGTGACACACGCAGATTGTTTGAAGTGGTCTCGGCGCAGGTGCCGCGTGCACAACTGGCCGGGCACTTCCATGACACCTATGGCCAGGCCCTGACCAACGTCTACGCGAGCCTGCTGGAAGGTATCCAGGTGTTTGACAGCTCGGTCGCCGGGCTTGGCGGCTGCCCTTATGCCAAGGGCGCTACCGGCAACATCGCCACTGAAGATGTGCTGTACCTGCTGCAGGGGTTGGGGATCGAAACCGGCATAGACCTCGACCGGCTGATCGCCGCCGGCCAGCGCATCAGCCAGGTGCTGGGGCGACCGACAGGCTCGCGTGTCGCGCGGGCCCGAAGCGCACAATGAGTCACGCTAATGTCATCAATGTGTGGGCCTGGTGTTACCGCCCCCACGTTGCGCAGCGGAAATTCGGGTAACAGGGAAACAATTCGACAGAATTTCCCGCAGCGAGAAGATGCAGAAAATAGCCAAACCCTTGATTTACAAGGTTTTTAAAAAGTTGGCACGCCACCTGCTATATCTCTGGCATAACAAGAACAAAAACGTGACACCCAATAAAAACAACAGGTAACGGCTCTGACATAACAAGAACAACACGGCAGAGGCGTAGCAAGCAGATTTTTTTGGAGTAGAACTGGTTTCCTGGGGGTTAACCCCGCGGCCTGACACAGAACAACAAAACTACCTCCAGGTAGCCACAGTCACGGTCGGATCAACATGATGAAAGCAGGTCAGCGCTCAAAAAAATACGTTTGCTCTTGACCCCGCATGGGGGTTGCTCGCAGCACCGAGGCAGGCTTACAAAAACAACAAAAGGCCCGTCTTCAATAATAACAACAGAGCAGGCAGCAACGATTTGAGGGGAGCTTCGGCTCCCCTCAGTGCTATCAGCCCTCTTCTTCCCGCTGCTTCTGATCGTTGCCTCCTTCGACCTTGTCTACCAGCTTGGGCATGGTGCTCAGCACCAGCAGCGCCAGGATCGTACTGATCAGCGCAGTTGCCTCCCGCCCCATCCCGGCAGCCGTCCCAATGGCTGCGGTCATCCATAAGCCCGCCGCAGTAGTCAGCCCCTTGACGTGGCTGGGATCCTTGCCATTGCCTTTGAGAATGGTACCCGCACCCAAAAAGCCGATACCTGCAACGATGCCCTGGATTACCCGGCTCAGCGCCTGAGCATCTGCGCCGGCCATACTCGGCGCCAGCACGAACAGTGCTGCACCCACGGAGACCAGCATGTGCGTACGCACGCCAGCAGACTTGCCGCGGTGTTCACGCTCAAAGCCCAGCACGGCGCCCAACACCGCGGCCATCAGCAAACGCACCAGAATGCGTGTGACCTCCTCGACATTGGTCACATCGGCAAACTCGGTCTGGATAGTAACCAGAATCCTCTCCCAGCCGCTTTCCATTAACACCCTCCTCTGCCCGTGTTGACGGTTGACCCCTCAGCCCACGCCGAAGTGCCGTTCGATCAGCCAATGCAGCAACCCGGGCAACCGTGCGGTCACTAATAGCAACCACCCAGAGGACGCTGACATGCCTATAGAAGTTGACCAGAACAGCCGCCACTGCACGCTCATCGGCGACAAGCTGCGGATCGAGGGCACTGGCCCGGAAGTCGAGATCGTCACTGACGAGCAGCTGCGCATGTCCGTCGCTGTGCTTGCCGGGGAGCGGATACCGATCACCGAAGCGGAGGCTGACGCGCTCACTGTTATCGGTGCGGTAGATAGCCGCAGGCATCTGAAGGCAAGTGAGCCTGGCTCGGTAATCTAAGGGTTCGCCGCGGCCCACCAGATAACTGATACGGTTTTTATCGCCTTAGCTGAGTCTGTGCTGCAAACAGTCACCGGCCCATAGTGCCCGGGTCTGTTGAAGCCTGATGAGCCACGCGACATGAGCGATAAGATTCCGTACCACGTGATTGAGGTAACACCCCCAGCAGCCCAAAGAGGCAGCGGTTACAGCGGCGGCGCCGTTCACACGCGCAGCTTCAGCGGCATCTACCGCAATCTTCGGATCGGTTTTGCCGGTGCCTTGTTTGCCTTGTTCTTCGGTACGGCCTGGCTGGACTGGGATGGCCGCCAGGCAGTACTGTGGGATCTTGCTGGCAGTAAATTTCACGTATTCGGTACCACCTTTTGGCCGCAGGACTTCATCCTCCTGTCGGCGCTGCTGATCATCAGCGCCTTTGGCCTGTTTGCCATCACCGTCTTCGCAGGCCGAGTCTGGTGCGGTTACAGCTGCCCGCAGAGCACCTGGACCTGGTTGTACATGTGGTGCGAAAAAATCAGCGAAGGCGATCGCAATCAGCGCATCAAGCTGGCAGCAGCGCCATGGAGCCTGAACAAGGTTGCCCGGCGGAGCTTGAAACACGCGCTGTGGCTGGCCATTGCCGTACTTACCGGGCTGACCTTTGTCGGCTACTTCACGCCTATCCGCCCCCTGGCGCAGGAGCTGCTGAGTTTGCAGCTGACGGGTGTTGCCCTGTTCTGGGTGCTGTTTTTCACCGGCGCCACGTACCTCAATGCCGGTTTTCTGCGCGAAGCCGTGTGCATGCACATGTGTCCCTACGCGCGCTTTCAGGGTGTGATGTTCGACAAGGACACCCTGGCCGTCGCCTATGACCCGCGTCGCGGCGAAGCGCGAGGCCCACGCAAGAAAGGCAGCGACCCGCGCGCGCAGCAGCTGGGCGACTGCATCGACTGCACGTTGTGCGTGCAGGTCTGCCCGACCGGTATCGATATCCGCCAAGGCCTGCAGATGGCCTGCATCGGCTGCGCCGCTTGCATCGATGCCTGCGACGGGGTGATGGACAAGATGGGCTACCCGCGCGGGCTGATCGGCTACAAGTCCGAGCACACCTTGCAAGGCGGCTCCACCCACTGGCTGCGCCCACGCCTGCTCGGCTATGTAACCGCGCTGGTGGTCATGATCGGCGCCCTGGTGCTCGCCCTGCAGGAGCGGTCGATGGTGTCGCTGGATGTGATCAAGGACCGCGGCTTGTTCCGCGAAAACGCCTTGGGCCAGATCGAGAATATCTACTTGCTCAAGGTCATCAACAAGACCCAGCAGCCACAGCGCTACCAGCTGCGCCTGGTGGATGCGGACGGCTTCGAGCTGCACGGCAGCACCGAATTCACCTTGCGCGCCGGCGAAATGGGCGAGCTGCCGGTATCGGTCGCGATGCTTGCAGAGCGGCCTAGCAGCAGCGCCCAGGACCTGACCTTCGAGATCCAGGACAGCGACGAGCCAAGCATTCGCAGCAGCGCGCGCAGCCGCTTCGTCGCGCCGTTGAACCGCTGATCCCTTACACTGAGCCATCACCATGCCTGCCGACCGCCCATGAAACGCTACGAACGCTTTGCCGATGACATTGCTGAACTGATCCGCTCCGGGGTACTCGGCCCTGGCCAGCGGGTGCCCTCTGTGCGCTACGCCAGCCAGACCCACGGGGTCAGCCCGTCGACAGTGTTTCAGGCCTACTACCTGCTCGAGCGGCGAGGTTTGATCCGTGCCAGACCGCGCTCAGGCTATTTCGTCAATGCGCATGCGCCGCAGCAGATGAGTGAGCCGCAGATCATGGCGCCAGTCAGCGAGTCAACCGAGGTTGACGTCAGCGGGCTGGTATTTTCCATCCTCGACTCGATCAAAGATCCCAATACGGTTCCGTTTGGCTCGGCATTCCCCAGCCCTGCGTTGTTCCCACTGCAACGCCTGTCGCGCTCATTGGCCAGCGCCAACCGCGCAATGGACCCGCGCATGGCGGTCACCGACCTATCGCCCGGCAACCCGCAACTGCGCCGGCAAATCGCCCTGCGCTACATGGTCGCCGGGCTGATGTTGCCGATGGAAGAGCTGTTGATCACCAATGGCGCGCTCGAGGCATTGAACCTGTGCTTGCAGGCAGTCACCGAGCCAGGCGACCTGGTGGCCATCGAAGCGCCGGCATTTTATGCGTGCTTGCAGGTACTGGAGCGGCTCAAGCTCAAGGCTGTGGAAATCCCCGTACACCCGCGTGAAGGGATGGACCTTGGGGTGCTTGCACAGACCCTGGACAAGCACCCGGTCAAGGCGGTGTGGTGCATGACCAATTTTCAGAACCCGGTCGGTGCGAGCATGCCTGAGCACAAGAAGCAGGAACTGGTAGAACTGCTCCGGCAGCATCAGGTGCCGCTCATCGAAGACGATGTATATGCTGAGTTGTACTACTCGCAGCAAGCGCCCAAACCGGCCAAAGCCTTCGACACCGATGGCCTGGTAATGCACTGCGGCTCGTTCAGCAAAAGCCTGGCGCCGGGGTATCGCATTGGTTGGGTCGCGGCCGGGCGCTTTGCGCAGAAGGTAGAGAGGCTCAAATTGATGACCTCGCTGTGCGCATCCATGCCTGCGCAGGCGGCCATCGCCGATTACCTGCAGCACGGCGGCTATGACCGTCACCTGCGCAAGCTTCGTTATGCGCTGGAGGGTCAGCAGGCGAGCATGCTGGCAGCGATTGCGCGCTACTTCCCGGCGCAGACGCGGGTCAGTCAGCCCTCTGGTGGATATTTCCTGTGGCTTGAGCTGCCAGAACAAATGGATGCGCTGAAGCTGTTTCATATGGCTGCCGCACAAGGCATCAGTATTGCCCCTGGGCCGATCTTTTCGCCGACCCGGCGCTTCGGCAACTGCATCCGCTTGAACTACGGCAGCCCATGGGATGCGAGCGCCGAGCAAGCCATGGAAACCTTGGGGCGAATTGTGCGCTCGTTCTAGCGGTGACCGACCAGTCAAGCTACAGTTGCGCAGTGAGATATAGCGCAGGATGCAAATATGCACGACCCCTCAACTGCGCGCCTTGCGCCAGCAACTGGACGCCTTGCAGCAACGCAACAACGCCCTTGAAGCACAACTCGCGCAGCGCCAGTGAAGCGAGCAAAGTCTTTATCGCTTTGTCTTCGACACCATGGACATGGGCTGTTGCATCATCGAATTCTTCGACGGCCCGGCAGGCCCGCTGAGCGACTATCGGCATGTACTGACTAATACAGCTTGCTTCACCCATGCCGGGATCGACCCACTGGGCAGAACTATTCGCCAGTTGCCCCCCGTCAGGCGGACTTCTGGGTCGAGTTCTACGGCCAGGTCTTGCCCTCCGGTGAGCCAAAGCAGCTCGAGCAGACGCTGGACGCGACAGGCACCGACAACGGCACAGGCATGAATTCGCAGATACTGCTCAAACCTTTTGACCTTAAGACCTTGGCCCAACGCGTTAGTCAACTGTTGGCGCCGTCAGCACCATCGCAAGCCGGTCCTGAATGACGGGGATTTCGGCTAGCGCCCGCCGCCTAGTTCGATAAAGCTGCCGGTCGAGTAGGACGCCTTATCCGACAGCAGCCAGAGAATCGCCTCGGCGACTTCCTCTGGTTGGCCGCCCCGCCCCATCGGCAACCCTGCCTCAAGTTTGTGCACGCGCTCGGCATCACCGCTGAGCGCATGAAAGCCGGTGAGAATATAACCGGGCCGCACCCCATTGACGCGCACGCCTTCGCCGGCCACCTCTTTGGCCAAGCCAATGGTGAACGTATCCAACGCGCCTTTCGACGCAGCGTAATCAACGTACTCCGCAGGTGAACCAAGGCGCGCCGCCAACGACGACACATTGACGATCGCCCCACCCTGGCCGCCGTGCCGACGGGCCATGCGCAGCAAAGCATGCTTGGCACACAGCATCGGCCCGACCACATTGGTTTTCATCAGGTTGAGCAGGCGGAACTCGGACATGTCTTCCAGGCGGCTCTGCGGGCCGATGGTACCAGCGTTGTTGACCAGTGCCGTTACCGGCCCAAGCTCATGGTCAACGCGCTGGAACAGCTGGATGACCTCGTCCTCGACACTGGCATCGGCACGCACGGCAATCGCTTCGGCACCGCGCTCGCGGACCTCGGCAAGGATGCGCTCGGCTGCCTGATCGTCAGCACGATAATTGATGCAGATACGATAGCCTTGCTCAGCGGCAAGCCGCGCTGAAGCAGCGCCGATGCCACGGCTGGCGCCGGTAATCACGATAACCTTGTCCATCGATTGCCCCTGGGCGACTGATGGCACAAGGCTAACGCTTGCTTGCCTGAGTTGACAACTAATGTCCCGCTGAGGCCGGCCCGGCCTTGGCCGTAAACGGCGGCTTGGCAAACCATACCAACAGGATCAGGCCGGCGAATACCCAGGTCATCAGGGTGAAGTAGTCCACCGTCGACATCATGTAGGCCTGGCTGTTGACGATCTGCTCAAGCTGCGCGTAGCTCTGCGGGCTGGCGCCCCCCAGTTGCTCAAGCGTATGCCGAGTGGCGGGATCGTACTGGCTGATGTGCTCGCTCAAATAGGCGTGATGCTGATCGGCCCGGCGAATCCAGATCCAGGTTGTCAGCGATGCCGCAAAGCTGCCGCCCAGGGTCCGCAGGAATGTCGCCAGGCCTGAGCCATCGGCGATCTGCTGCGGTGGCAGGTCAGACAGCAGAATGCTCAAGGTCGGCATGAAGAACAGCGCCACGCCGATGCCCATGAACAGCTGCACTAGGGCAATGTGCTGGAAGTCCACCTCGCTGGTGAAGCCGGCGCGCATGTAACAGCTGGCGCCGATCGCGAGAAATGCCAGGCCGGCCAGCACCCGCAGATCGAAGCGGTGCGCATACTTGCCCACGAAAGGCGACATGATCACCGGCAGCAAGCCAATCGGCGCCACGGCCAGCCCGGCCCAGGTGGCGGTATAGCCCATCTGCGTCTGCAGCCATTGCGGCAGGATCAAGTTGATGCCGAAAAAGCCTGCGTAGCCGCCAACCAGCACGATGGTGCCGACGCGAAAGTTGCGATGGGCAAACAGCCGCAGGTTCACCACCGGGTGGCGGTCGGTGAGCTCCCAGATGATGAAGATGGCCAGGAACACCACCGAGATCAGGCTGCCCATGATGATGAACGACGACTCGAACCAGTCCAGGTCGTTACCCTTGTCGAGCACCACCTGCAACGCCCCCACCCCAATGATCAAGGTGATCAAACCGATGTAGTCCATCGGTTGCCGGCTGGTCACGACCGGTCGCGTGCGCATCTGCTGGCGCACCACGGCAGCGGCGAACAGGCCAATTGGAACGTTGATGAAGAAAATCCACGGCCAGCTGTAGCTGTCAGTAATCCAGCCGCCCAGGATCGGCCCGGCAATCGGTGCAACAACCGTCACCATCGCCAGCAGCGCCAGCGCCATCCCCCGCTTGGCCGGTGGATACACTGCAATCAGCAAGGTCTGCGTCATCGGGTATAGCGGCCCGGCGACCACCCCTTGCAGCACGCGAAAGCCAACCAGCTCAGGCATCGACTGGGCGATCCCGCACAGAAATGACGCCATCACGAACAACAGCGTCGCCCAGATGAACAGCTTGACCTCACCAAAACGCCGGCTTAGCCAGCCGGTCAGCGGCAAGGCAATCGCGTTGCTCACCGCAAACGAGGTGATCACCCAGGTGCCCTGCTCGTAACTGACACCGAGGTTGCCGGAAATGGTCGGCAAGGCGACGTTGGCGATGGTGGTATCGAGTACCTGCATGAACGTCGCCAGCGACAGACCAATGGTGGTCAGCAGCAGGCTTGGCGGAGTGAACTGCGCAGCGCCGTTGTTGTTCATCGCTGCGCCGTCTTGCCTGCGGCGCTGTTGTCATGGATCAAGCGCGCAATCAGCCGGTCAGCGTCGACCAGTTGGCGCTCATACACCTGGGTGCTGTAGCTGGCTTGTTGCGGAGGCTGTTGCGCCAGGGTCGGGCCGGTCTGATCGTGCAGGTCGACTTCAACCACCGTCGACAAGCCGATGCGCAGCGGATGATCGCGCAGCTGCTCGGGGTTAAGGTGCACACGCACTGGCACCCGCTGGACGATCTTGATCCAGTTGCCGGTGGCATTTTGCGCAGGCAGCAAGGCAAACGCGCTGCCGGTACCGGCACCGAGGCTGTCGATGGTGCCGGTGTACTTGATGTCGCTGCCATACAGATCGGCGCTGATCTCTACCGGCTGGCCGATGCGCATATTGCGCAGCTGGGTTTCCTTGAAGTTGGCGTCGATCCACACCTCATCCAGCGGGATCACGGCCATGGTCGCAGTGCCCGGCTGCAAGCGCTGGCCCAACTGCACGGTGCGTTTGGCAACATAGCCTGTAACGGGTGCAACCAAGGTAGTGCGAGCGTTATCCAGATACGCTTGGCGTACATCGGCAGCGGCAGCCATCACCTCCGGGTGCGAGGCCAACAGCGTGTCGTCAACCAGCGCAGTACTGGTGTTCAGCTGCTGCTGGGCGCTGTCCAAGGCACTTTGCGCGGAACTCAGGTCATCCTGGGCATGGGAGATCTCTTCACGGGAGATCGCCCCGCTGTCGGCCAAGACCTTGCGCCGGTTGTAGTTATCGCGGGCTTTCTTCAATTCCGCAGCGCGGCTTTGCATCTGTGCCTTGAGCGAGTCGACGTTACTGTACAAGCCGCGGACCTGGCGCACGGTACGCGCCAGCTTTGCCTCGGATGACTGCAAGGCAACCTCGCTGTCGGCGGGATCGAATCGCAGCAAGACCTGGCCGGCCTGCACCAGATCGCCATCGTCGGCGCCGATACTGGTAACCGTGCCGGTCACCAGCGGGGTGATTTCCACCACGTTGCCGTTGACGTAGGCGTCATCGGTGCTCTCGTGCCAGCGCCCGACCAGGCTGTACCAGGCCCAGGCAGCAGCGCCACCGAGTACCACCAGCAAGAGCACGGCCAGCAGCCAGGTCTTGCGCTTGCGCGAATTTTCCGGAGCCGGGGAAGATTGGGTTGTGTCCGCAGGAGTGGCCATGACAGTACCTTGGAGAATTCGTAACAGGGATCAACGATCGCCGAAGCGGCGGATCGTCAGAGGGTCGCCGGCATTGAGCAGGACCTTGGCCAACAGGCCTTCGAGGGTCTGCAATTCTTCAGGCTGGAGCACGCCGACCAGTTCGTTCATTGCCGCTGCGCCTACTTCGGGCACGCGATCTGCAAGGCGCTGACCGTCGGCGGTCAGGGCCAGGCGCACCTGACGGCGGTCGTCCGGGCAGCGATTGCGCAGGATCAGCCCTTTGTGTTCGAGGCGGTCGAGCATGCGCGTCATCGAGCCGCTGTCCAGGCCCAGGTAGCGACACAGCTCGGCCGGGGTGTCGACCTGGTACTGAGTGACGATGATCAGCACCTTGAATTGCGCGGCCGTAACACCTTCGCCCTCGAGATGCGCATCAAGAATGCGGTCCTTGAGCAGCGCCGCTCGGCCAAGCAGCATGCCGATCGTGCAGGTCTGGAAGTTTTCAGGACTGAAATGCGACATCGGCTTGCACCCCAGCTCAGACAAATGTGTGTGCAAATATTACTGCTTAGGCAGTGAATGTCAAAGCCTTGATTAGGGGGCTATGTAAATTGCCGATGATTGGCGGCAATGCCTTATCTCTGAAGGCCGCAAGGCTCGCCCACAAAAAAGGGGCACAAGGCCCCTTCTCTGCTTTCGATATTCAACTCAGCTCGCTGGTCAGGCGATAGCTGCATCCACCAGCACCTGAGCCTCCTTGACCAGGCGCTGCAAGTGCGCCTCGTCGATAAAGCTCTCGGCGTAGATCTTGTAGATGTCTTCGGTGCCCGACGGCCGCGCGGCAAACCAGCCATTGGCCGTCATCACCTTGAGCCCGCCGATCGCCTGAGCGTTACCCGGCGCGTGGCTGAGGATCTGCTCGATTGGCTCGCCCGCCAGTTCAGTCGACGTCACCTGCTCGGGCGCCAGCTTGCTCAGCAGGGCTTTCTGCCGTGGATCGGCCTTGGCCTCGACTCGGGTTGCGTAGGGCTTGCCCAGCTTCGCAGTGAGGTCGGCATAGATCTGGCTCGGGTTACGTCCGGTGCGGGCAGTCATCTCCGCGGCAAGCAAGGCTGGAATAAGCCCGTCCTTGTCCGTGGCCCAGACCGATCCGTCGCGACGCAGGAACGAGGCGCCGGCACTTTCTTCGCCGCCAAAGCCTAGCGAGCCGTCGAACAGACCCGCAGCAAAGTACTTGAAACCGACTGGCACTTCGTAAAGGGTGCGGCCAAGCGCTGCAGTCACGCGGTCAATCAAACCACTGCTGACCACGGTTTTGCCCACTGCAGCATCGCTGCGCCATTGCGGGCGGTTGCGGAACAGGTAGTCGATGGTCACGGCCAGGTAGTTGTTGGGTTGCAACAGGCCCTCGGCGGTAACGATGCCGTGGCGGTCGTGATCAGGATCGCAGGCAAAGGCCACATCGAAGCGGTCGCGCAGGCCGATCAGGCCCTGCATGGCGTAAGGCGAGGACGGGTCCATGCGGATCTGCCCGTCCCAGTCAACGCACATGAAGCGGAAGGTCGGGTCGACCTCGGTGTTGACCACTTCCAGGTTCAATTGGTAGTGGTCGGCAATCGCCTGCCAGTAACGTACCCCGGCACCGCCCAGCGGATCGACGCCCAGACGCAGGTTGGCCGAGCGGATTACCTCGAAATCGATCACGTTTTCCAGGTCGGCGACGTAATTGCCCAAGTAGTCGTGACGCTGGGTAGTCGGCGCTTGCAGCGCTTGCGCATAGTCCATGCGCTTTACCCCAGCCAGATCTGCGCCAAGCAGTTCGTTGGCCTTGGCCTCGACCCACTTGGTCACGTCGCTGTCGGCCGGCCCGCCATTGGGCGGGTTGTACTTGAAGCCACCGCTCTGCGGTGGATTGTGCGACGGCGTGATGACAATGCCATCTGCCATGCCGCTCTGGCGGCCGCGGTTGTAGCAAAGGATCGCGTGCGACACCGCAGGCGTTGGGGTGTATTCATCGTCCTTGGACAGCATCACCTGCACGCCGTTGGCGGCCAGCACTTCCAGCGCGCTGGCGGCCGCCGGCGCGGACAACGCATGGGTATCGGCACCGATGAACAGCGGCCCGTCGATGCCTTGCTGCTCACGATACAGGCAGATGGCCTGGGTGATCGCCAGCACATGCGCCTCGTTGAAGCTCAACTCCAGCGACGTACCGCGATGCCCCGAGGTGCCGAAGGCCACGCGCTGGGCTGCCACGGACGCATCAGGGCGGCCGGTGTAATAGGCGGTCAACAGGCGGGGAATATCGACCAGCACACTGGCCGGAGCCGGCTTGCCTGCCAAAGGACTGAGCGTCATGCAGAAACCTCGAGTTCAACGAATGTGAGTGTTGGAACACGCAGTGTACTGGGAGTTGCAATGCCGTGCGATGGGGCCTGCGGGGATTATTCGCTAGCTATCTGCCACCATTTGGGAAACATCTGCTGAACGCGTGTTTCAGCGAAGCGCTCGTCGATCAACAGCAACACGCCGCGGTCCTGATCGCCACGAATGACCCGCCCTGCGGCCTGGATTACCTTGCGAACGCCGGGGTACAGATAGGCGTAGTCAAAGCCGGCGCCGAACTGCCGGGCCAAGCGTTGCTTGAACTGCTCATTGATCGGATTGACCTGTGGCAAACCCAGCGTGGCAACAAATGCGCCGATCAAGCGGGTTCCCGGCAGGTCGACGCCCTCTCCGAATGCGCCGCCAAGCACCGCAAAACCAATGCCCTCGCCATCCGGGACAAAGCGCGCCAGAAACGCTTCGCGCGCAGCTTCGTCCATGCCGCTGGCCTGCTCCCAGCGCGGCAACTGCGGATAGCGCTCGGCAAGCAGTGCGGCCACCTGTTGCAGGTACTCGAAGCTGCTGAAAAAGGCCAGATAGTTGCCAGGCTTGCTGCGGTACTGCTCGGCGATCAGCTCGACGATGGGCGCCAGTGACGCCTGCCGTTCGCGGTAACGCGTCGACACCTGGCTGATGATGCGTACCTGCAATTGCTCGGCCTGGAACGGCGCGGCAACATCGAGCCAGGCCGTGTCGGCCGGCATCCCAAGCAGATCGGCATAGTAATGCCGAGGGCTGAGCGTGGCAGAAAACAACGTGACACTGCGCGCAGCGCTCATGCGCGGCCCAAGCAGGCGGGCCGGGACCACATTACGCAGGCACAGCGTGCTCAGGCGTCTGTTACGCGGGCCATTACGCACGCTGACATCAAACAGAAAGTGCTCGTCGAACAGCTCGGCAATGCGCGTGAACTGCAGGGCCTGGAAAAAAAACTGCAGCAGCAGCGGATCAATGCCCAGAGGCGATTGGTTGAGCTGCTCCTGGATCAAGCCAACACATTGCTGCAACGCCCCGATAAAGGCTTCTGGCAGGCGCTCGCCGGCTTGATACGGGACACGCTGGTCTTTATGCAGGGCATTCCATTGGCGGTTGAGCCGATCCAGCGCGCTGCTCAGCCCTTGCGGTTTGCTTTGCCGAAGCGTCAGCAACTGGCCCTGATCGAAACTGGCGCTGTACATCGCCCGACCACGCTCGACCAGGTTGTGTGCTTCGTCCACCAGCACTGCCACGCGCCACTGATTGAGCTGCGCGAGGCCAAACAGTAATGCGTGGGCATCAAAGTAATAGTTGTAGTCCGCCACGACCACGTCAGCCCAGCGCGCCATCTCCTGACCCAGATAATAAGGGCACACCTGATGCGCCAGCGCGACCTCGCGCAACGCTTCGCGATCCAGCACCGGCACAGCGCCAGCGGCCTCGCGGGCAGCCGCCAGGCGATCATAAAAGCCTTTGGCCAGCGGGCACGACTCGCCATGGCAGGCGTTGCCTGGATATTCACAGGCCTTGTCCCGCGCGATCAGCTCAAGGCTGCGCAGAGCCGGCTGCGGGCTGGCGGCGGTGAGCTGGCGCAGGGCATCCAGGGCCAGTGCCCGCCCCGGGGTCTTGGCGGTCAGGAAGAACACCTTGTCGAGCTGCTGCGGCACCACCGCCTTGAGCAATGGAAACAACGTGCCGAGTGTCTTGCCGATGCCGGTACTGGCCTGAGCCATCAGACAGCGACCGGTGCTGACGGCCTTGTACAGTGTCTCGGCCAACTGGCGCTGGCCCTGGCGAAACTGCGGGTAGGGGAAACTCATTGCCTGCAAGCCCTGGTCGCGCGCTTGCAAACGTTGCTCCTGTGCCTGGGCCCAGGCAAGAAAGCGCTGGCATTGAACCTCGAAAAACAGCTGCAGATCTGCTGCGCTGTAGTGCTCGCTGATCAGCGTTTGGCGGTCGCTGTCGACATCCAGATACACCAGCGCTACGTCGATGCTGGGTAACTGCCGCGCCTGGCACAGCAACCAGGCGTAGACCTTGGCCTGCGCCCAATGCAACTGGCGATGGTTGGCAGGCTGGCGCGCCAGATCACCGCGGTGGGTCTTGATTTCTTCGAGGCGGTTGCGCGCCGGATCATAACCATCGGCGCGGCCACGCACCTGCAGGCTGAGGTATTGGCCTTGCAGGCTGACTTCAGCTTCATAACCCCCCTCGCGGCGTGCCACTACCCGGCGATGGCCGGCGATGCCCTCCTGCGCAGTGGGTGATGGGGTAAAGCGCAGGTCGAGGTCGCCGACCTTGGCGCTGAATTCGCACAAGGCGCGCACGGCGACGGTATAACTCATGCCTGGGCAGCCGCCCAACGCACATGGCAGACGGTAACCGGCAGGCCGTGTTCGCGGCAGAATTCGATCCAGCGCAGTTGATTGTCCTGGAGCCGATCGCCCGGGCCTTTGACCTCGATCATGCGGTAGCTGCCCTGCTCCGGCCAGAACTGAATCAGGTCAGGCATACCGGTGCGGTTGTTGCGGATGTCCTGCAGCAAGCGCAGGAAGCACTGTTTCAGATGCATTGCCGGCAGGCAGCTCAGGGCCAGTTCAAGCAGCTCCGTGGGCAGCATCGACCAGAACACGAACGGCGACTGCAGGCCATATTTGGCCTGATAACACGCGCGGATCAACTCGCCATGGCTGGCATCATCGAGCCGCCCCAGGCAGCTGTCGAACAGCGCGCTGCGGCGCTCGCGAAAGTCAGTGTCATGCAAGTCCTGCGGCGCGCTCTGAAACGGGTGAAAAAACGCCCCGGTCACGGGCGCGAAGATCGGCTCCCAGCACAGCAGCCCGAACAAGCTGTTGAACAAGGTGTTCTCGACGTAGTGCACCGAGCCACCCTCCTGTGCCAGGTGCTCCTGCACGGCCCGCTCGACACCCAGCGCAGCCATCTCGGCGGGCAGTTCGAGTTCGAGGAGGGTAACCGCACCAACCCGCCGCCGCGGCGTCGGTGGCCCGCCGAGCTTGCGTGCGAGGCGCGGCAGCATGCGCGCCAGGGCCTGTGTTTCGAGCGGGTTGGCAGGCGCACTGGCCATCTGCTCAGCAAGCCTGTACGCCCTGCTCCACTGCTCGCTGCGCTCGTGCACACGCACCTGGCGAATACGTGCCTCAGGATGCCGGCTCTGCTCGTAGACCGCCAATGCCAGCTGCCATTCGGCCAGGCGCTCGCAGTGCTGGCCAACGCTGAACAACAACCGCGAGCGCCGCCGCGCCAGCCAGGGGTTGTCACTGTGCAGGCCGTCGAGTTCCGCCAGCAGGGTTGCCGGCGCCTCGCCCTGCTCCAGGCGCTCGGCGCAGTGATGCAGGGCCATGGCCAGGTCGACTTCGGCACGTTTGCGCAGGGCGCGCGAGTCATCACTGAAAGGGACTTTTTCAAAGCGCAGCACGCCGGTATCGGCGAGCACGAAGTCTGACCAATCCTGGTAGAGGTTGCCAAAAAACAGCAGGCGCAACCGATCACACAGCGGCTGCAATCGCCAGTGGATGACCTTCACGTCAAAGCCGGCGAACCATTGGGCCAGCGGCCTTGGTTCCAGCTGCAGGGCTTGCAGCTGCAGCAGCAGATCAGCCTTGGCTGCCCGTGGCCTGACCAACTGCGCGGCAAAGCACTCTGCCAGTTCGTCTTTGCGCAGCAAGGCGAACAACTGCTCGATCGTCAGTGGCGCGCGCTCGCAGATCCAGCCCAGCTCTCCCAGCGGTCGCAGGGCTGAGTGGGCATCACCAATCTCGGCATAGGTCAGCTTGTCAGTGCGAAACAGCTCACCTTTGCGCATCACCATACGTACCAGCAGCGCCTGGGCGGGCTGCGGCAGGCGCTCGAACGCAATCAGAAAAGCCTGCTCGGGCTCATCGAGCAGATCGTGGTAACGCTGGGCGACCCACCCCAGCACCTGGCGAAAGTTATGCAGGTAGTAGAGCGGGTCTTCGACGGAATGGGCAATCACGGTACGGGTCAGGCAGCGGGGACAGCTACTGGTTATACATACAGACAGCTGATCCTGGCAAGCACTCCGGATCAGTGGTCGTCAGCTCATCGGCACTGCGCAGCAAGCACAGGGCCATGTCGCGTCGGGCCAGGTACTCCAGCATGCGCCTGGCGGGCTGCCCCACCTGCCGCCCATACACCGCACGCAACTGCACCAGGCTCAAGCCGCTTGCCTCGACCAGCCAATGCAGGACGCCATCGGGGCATGTTTTGCCCAGCAGGGCCCGATGCAGGTAGGGCATGGCCACCAGCATCCCCGGGTGATAGCACTCGATAAAGCTCACCAGGCCAGCACCGTGACCGGCAAATGGGGCATGCAGCAAACAGATCAACTGCTTCTCGGTCAGTTCCAGCACCTGCATCAGACGCGCTTGCGCCATTTCGTCGGCGGCCTGTTCTGTGCGTGGTTTAAGGCCCAGCCGCAGGTTTGCGCCCTTGACCCGACGCTGGACAATGCGCTCGCGCAACTGGCGAAGCTGGATCAAGGCATCCACCTCAAAGCACAACGCCAGCGGTGGCAAACACCCAGCCGCGACGAGGGGCGCTTTCAACAGCCGCTCGAACTCAAGGTCTGCCGGCTTTTGATCGAGCAGGTCGCCAACTGCGATCACCTGCAAGGACGCACCATCGCTGCTATCGGTAGGCGCAAGCGCAGCTTGCGACGGCGTAGCGACAACGTCATGCAGCCAGGCCAGCGCCCTGATCAGGTAGGCGATATCCAGCGAGAGCGGGTGCAAGCCGGGCTCGTCAGCCAGGCGCAAACAACGCCGGCACCACGCCAGGTAGCGGTAGCGCTGGCGGGGCGGCAGCATGGTGATCAGTGCCAGTACGCCTTGCGCATCGCTCAGCACCTGGTTACACGCGCTGGCCATCTGCAAATGCAGGCGGCTGCCAAGCAGCGCCTCTGCCGCGCCGCCATTGAGATGCCCAAACAGCAATAACGCATCGCGGGTCGGTATCCAGTCCGCGTGCTGTGTTTGCGGCCTGCGGCTGAAGGGCACCAGGTGCTGGCCCTGGATCATCAGCAACTCCACGCGCGGATCGTCCTGCAGAAACAAGGTGCTGAAACACCGCTCGTGATAGTCCAACACGGCCTCGCTGGCCGCCGGCAGCGAGGCAACCAGCACTTTCAGCCTGAACGTCTGCGGCGCACGCTGGGCGATGGTCAGCTGAGCTGCGCGCAGCGTGCTCAGCAACAAAGCGCTGTCACGGTCTGCGCCGTGAATCACCAGCAGTTGAAACTGGCCAAGACAGTCAACCCCTCCCGCTGCGACCATAAGCCGTTGAATCAGCAGCTGCATCGAAGCGCGCAGTGCTTGCGACATATGCTCCATCAAGTGCTCAAGCACTTGCGTGTAGACATATTCCAACGCTTGTTCATGGATATTGCTCATGACGGCACTCCCTGTTTCAGACCACTCATCCTCGAACTACCGAGTATGAGCAATCTCAATGTGTCGATAAACTTTTGGGAAATTTCCCACAAGCAATTGCGAAACCATGGCTTAGTTGCTGAGCTTTACATCCTCTAGGCACAAGCGCCGCTCGCCCCTCCTCCGGACCAGCGCCTGAGCGCCTGTGACTGCGGCGCGTGCTGTGAGCCTTGCAAGCTGATGAGTTCGTCCTGGGCGATTAACGCCAAAGTTCTGGGAATAAACGCTTCATTCAAGAATTAACGAGAAAACCATCAGCAAGCAAGCACAACAATCAAGCAGCTCCATCGTAAATTAGACGGAGAAGTTTCAGCGACAGGGCAAGCTGTAGGATATTTACTTAAAGCGCGTAGGATTTATCCGAAGTAACGCTTTGATACGGAATTAGCCGCAATCAACAACGAAAAAGGGCCGCAATGCGGCCCTCTCAAAGGTGGGACTGATTACCGCCAGCCTGGCGGCAGCAGGTTTCAAACCTGGCCCATGTCCAGTACCACCCGGCCACCGCATGGGCACTCGTCCATGTAGCGATGAGCCTCGACCACCTGGCTGAACGGATACACCTTGATGATCTGCGGCGTCAGCAACTGGTCAGCCGTGAACTGGTTGATATCGCGTAGCGCGCGCTGCAAGGCGACCTGGTCCTGGCTGATACCCAGCTCCGGCTTGCCGATGAAGTTGCCGATGCAGTGCACGTAGAACTGGATGTTCTTCTGAAACGCCGCGCACGCTGGGAACGGCGTCTGGTTGCCACCTTGCAGGCCATACAGCACCAGGCTGCCACGCGGCGCCAGAACATCGCCCAACAGCGACATCTGCGGCCCACCCAGGCCGTCGAGGACCATGTCCACGCCGCGCCCATCGGTGTACTTGCCGATCTGCATGAGCAGATCCTGCTCCTCGGTGACGATGACCTTGTCAGCGCCCAGGCCCAAGAGGTATTCGCGCTGTTCCGGGTCCTTGGTTGCAGCAAACACCTTCAAGCCCAGCGCCTTGCCCAACTGGACAAATGCCGGCCCGGCGCAGTGGCTGGCATCAGTGACCAGCGCGGTCTGGCCGGCCTTGGCCCGCGCCAGATCAACATAGGCGAAGTAGGCGATCAGCAGCGGCGTGTAATGCACGCTCGCTTCGACCGGAGAGAGAATATCCGGGTAGCGGGTGATCGCCGTGCGCGGCAAGACGATAACGTCACCGTACACCGGATGATCATTGGCGCTGGTGGCCGGGAAGCTCGCTACCCGATCACCAACAGCTATATCGTCGACGCCAGCGCCTACTGCGGTGACCACGCCGGCCATTTCCTGGCCGATGCCGGCTGGCAAGCGCGCCTTGGACGGTGCCAGGTTCTGCCGCCAGAGCACGTCATACCAGCTGACGCCAATCGCTTCGACGCGGATCTGCAGCTCGCCGGCAGCGGGCGACGGCGCGCCCTGCTCCTCGATGCGGAGCACATCGGCGGCGCCGAAGGAGTGGAATCGGATCATGCGGGACATCGCATACCTCGCCTGTGTGAATCTCGTATTACCACGAACTTTATCCGGGCTTTCACCGTTAGACCATCAGTGGCGATTAATAGTCGACATGCCTGTCATTGATTGGGCCCCCTGCAAATTCGCAGATTGGCTCCCGGAAATCGGTGCAGGGTAACAGCCTTTGGCCGTAAGATTCACCCCTGCCCACCTCTGGCGATAGGCTAAGCGCATCGATGAACCGTAACGACCTGCGTCGTGTAGACCTCAACCTGCTGATCGTGTTCGAGACCCTCATGCACGAACGCAGCGTGACCCGCGCCGCCGAGAAGCTGTTCCTCGGCCAGCCCGCGATCAGCGCTGCGCTGTCGCGCCTGCGCAATCTGTTCGACGACCCGTTGTTCGTGCGTACCGGCCGCAGCATGGAGCCTTCGGCGCGTGCTCAGGAAATCTTCGCCCTGCTCTCCCCCGCGCTCGACTCGATCTCCACCGCCGTCAGCCGCGCCGCCGAGTTCGACCCGGCTACCAGCACCTCGGTGTTTCGCATTGGTTTGTCCGACGACGCCGAATTCGCCCTGCTGCCGCAACTGCTCAAACGCATCCGCGCCGAGGCGCCAGGTATCGTGCTGGTGGTGCGCCGAGTCAACTACCTGTTGATGCCGACCCTGCTCGGCTCAGGCGAAATTTCGGTAGGAGTGAGTTACACCAATGACCTCCCGGCCAACGCCAAGCGCAAGGTGCTGCGGCGCAGCAAGCCCAAGCTGCTGCGTGCCGACAGCATGCCCGGCAGCATCACCCTGGACGACTTCTGCGCTCGCCCGCATGCGTTGGTGTCGTTCGCTGGCGACCTGTCCGGGTTCATCGATGAAGCGCTGGATGAGCTTGGCCGCAAGCGCCATGTGGTGCTGGCGGTGCCGCAGTTCAATGGGTTGGGGAGTTTGCTGGGCGGGACCGACATTGTCGCTACGGTGCCTGATTACACCGCCGCAGTGCTGACAGCAGGCGGTGGGTTGCGGGCGGAGGATCTGCCGATTGAGGTGCAGAGCTTTGAGCTGCACATGGCTTGGCGTGGAGCGCAGGATAATGACCCGGCAGAGCGGTGGTTGAGGTCGCGGATACAGATGTTTTTTGGCGATCCGGACAGCTTGTGACTGAAATCCCGGGGGATTCAGGTAGCGTGCGATTTCGATTTTGCAGCACGGTCGTAATCGGTAGCAAATGGAGCACGCTTGCAACAGCCCCCACACACAACCTTTCACTCGCTCATCAACCAGCATTTTTCAGTGCATGCAGATCTCCTGCGCACCACGTTGAAGCACCCAGGCTCATAGGCTCAAGCGCGCGCAACGCTGCCGACCGCAGACGACCTTACGATTAAGGTAATTGGTAGGGTGCTTACGACCTGGCTTGCTATTTGCTATCAATTTGCCATCCGAGTGTCGCGGTTGGAGAGGCAAATGTCGCTTTCAAGTAAAGTCATGCAGTTATCCTCTAGCGAAAAGAACTGGCTACCCTGGTTCGGCAAAACAGGAAAGATTGCGATGGGGTGGTCATGCCGGCTCAATCGGTCGGCCTATCCTGTGATCGAACAAACCTTTGAAGCCATTGCACAAACCCGCGTGCAGTTGCTACACAACTGGACCCGCGAGCAATGGGAACACCTCGCGGAACTGGCGGAAACGCTCGGTCGGGATATTGCCCATACCGACAGGCGTGCGCTGATGGACAAGCTCAGCCAAGCCGAAGATTTCTCCGAGCTGTTTGTTGTGGGTGTCGACGGCAAGGTCATCACCTCCACCTGGAGCGGACGCGGCAACAATAAGCTTGAGAACACCCGCGCATTGGCCGAAGGATTGAAAGCACCGTTTCTACATGGTCCCTACATCGATCCATTGACGTTGCAGATCGGTCCATCGACTTCACGCTTTCACGATGAAGTCACGTTGATGTTTTATCAGCCATTGATGGCCGAAGGAAAAGTTCTAGGCTGCCTTTGCGGTCGT
The DNA here is from genome assembly GCF_044740745.1 of Pseudomonas sp. NPDC088322. NCBI lineage: Bacteria > Pseudomonadati > Pseudomonadota > Gammaproteobacteria > Pseudomonadales > Pseudomonadaceae > Pseudomonas > Pseudomonas sp. NPDC088322. The sequence goes on from NZ_JBIURK010000005.1 coordinate 113,559, forward strand.
GTGCCAAACGATGTCTTGGGCGATCTTATACAACGTGAGGCCGGGCACATCTATGCCGAGTCGGGCGACAATTATCTGTTCATGGCGCAATCACGCTTTGATCCTGCGGTCGTGCCGGGAACCGCGTTGTCGCGTTCACGTTTCGAGGACGGCACGTTTACCCACGCAGACAATCTGAAAAGTGGCGTACACACGCCCTACAAGACCGTGCAGATTCAACGGCATACTGAGTTGGAACTGCGCTTCACCGACCCGGCGACACAAGAGTTGCACCCAGGTGTGCGCGAAACAATCCGCATGGGCTCCAATCTGTTCGTGACGTATCCCGGTTATTCGGACTATCGGCACATCCCGGTGGTGGGCAAGGGAGTTACGTTCCAACTGCCAGGCTCACCTGATCGCTGGGGAATGATGTGCGAGGCCGATCTGGAGGAAGTTTACCGTCGACGCTCACTCAGTTATGGCCTGATGAAACCTTATCTCGCAACCATGACAGGGCTCTTTGCCTGCAATTACACGATTCAACATTACAGCGGCCTCACACAGGGCATGATCGATGCCCTGGAGGTTTTGGGCATGGTCTGCGCCGCTGCGTTGTTCAGCCTGTTGGGGCCTAAACGGCTTGCGCAACGGTTGAGCGAGATGACAGGCGTGATCAGGACCATTGCCGAGGGCGAGGGCAACCTTCGTCAGCGTCTGGACACCGCGCGAATGGCCAACGACGAGACCGGCGACATGGGGCGTTGGATCAACAGCTTCATCGATAATCTGGACTCGGTGGTCGGCCAGGTAGTGAAGGCCAGTCGCACCGTCGGCGCCACCAATCAGATGATGCTGGGGCGCAGCCAGGAAGCCGGCATCACCTCGGCCGAGGTGGCCGAAGCGGTGCATTGCATGATGATCATCGTTGAAGAGCAACTGGGTGAAATTCAACAAGCCTCTGCCAGTGCCGAACAAATGAAACAGGCGATGGACGAAGTCGTAACCCGTGCTCGCGAGCAGTTTCTCGCGGTGCAGACAGGCACCCAGTCGATTCGGGATGTGGTCGAGCGCTCTTCCGCAAGCGTGCAGTTACTCGACAGCCGCATGACGCAAATCGGCAACATTACCGGGCTGATCAGTGACATCACCAACCAGACGAACCTGCTGGCACTCAATGCTACCATCGAAGCCGCACGCGCAGGCGAACATGGGCGAGGTTTTGCCGTGGTTGCCGATGAGGTACGTAGCCTCGCCTCACGTACCTCTCGGGCTGCCGATGATATTCGGCAGATGGTCGAGGGCTTGCAGAATGAAACACAAACCGCCGTCAGCTTCATGAAGGAAGGCGTCAAGAACGTCGATAACAGCTTGCGCCTGGCCGAAGACGCGTCCTCGGAAAACGTGCAGTTGCATCAAGCGGTGGAAAGCATGTTTGCGGTCATTCAGCAGTTGAACAAGCGCAGCCTTGACTACGGCAAGACAATCAAACAGGTCGACCACTCTTCGGCGCAGATGCGTGAGACGGTAGTGGTGTTGCAAGGCAGTGCCGAGACCGTGCGGCTCAATGCCAACAAACTGCAAAAACTGGTGGGGCAGTTTGAAGTGAGCAGCATCAGCAGCGGACAGGTGGCGGCTGCTTGATAACGCCGCAAGGGCGCCAGCAAAGCAACGCACCCCACTGATGTGCCCAGCCATGGCCAATCAGATGATCAACGATCACGACGCCGTGGCCGGCAATCTCCTGTCAGGCAGCATTCAGGCTTTGGGGCATATAAAGACCATGGCTTGCAGCAAAGAGTTATCAATAACTATTATCATAGAGCAAGTGCAAATCCTTCTTATTTACATGTAAAGTTCGCGCGCTGTTGCTGACTGCCACCGCGCACTGCCGTGAAGGGCCACAAAGCGTCCTCCGCCTCGCGCGAACATAATGAGAAGACCAAAGGATGTTCCTTCGCCATGCGCCAGGTTACCCACCCAAGCCCCGAACATTTCGCCCGACGCCCAGCCTTCAGCCTTAGCGCACTGGCACTGACCATGGCCAGCCTCGGCTCAGGCAGCCTGCAGGCCGCTGAGGCCAATCCGGTACCCGCGCCCGTGGAGATTGACGCCACCAATGTTACCGGGCAAAGCCTCGAACGGCCCACCGAGCATGTGCTCGGTTACGTCGCCAAACGCAACATGAGCGCGACCAAGACCGACACGCCGATCATCGAGACGCCCCAGTCGCTGTCGGTAGTCACGAGCGACGAGATCCGTGACCGCCAGGCAGAAACGATGGCCCAGGCGCTGAGCTACACCCCAGGGTTCACGGCCAGCTCGACCGCTTTCAACCGGACTGCTGACCGCTTCCGCATCCGCGGCTTCTCGGTCGAATCCGCCACCGGCGGCTCGCTGCGCGACGGCCTGCGTCTGCAGACCAACTCCTACGACGGCATTCAGGAACCGTACGGCCTGGAGCGCGTCGAGGTCATTCGCGGCGCTGCCTCGGTGCTCTACGGCCAGCTCTCGCCCGGTGGCATGGTAAACGGCGTCAGCAAGCGCCCAACCGAGGCGCCGCTGCATGAGCTGAATCTGCAGGCGGGCTCCAATGACCGCAAGCAGCTCTCCGCCGATTTCAGCGGCCCACTGGCCGGTAGCGACACCCTCAGCTATCGCCTTACCCTGCTCAGCCGCAACAGCGACACCCAGCAGGATCATCTGAACGACGACAGGTTCTACATCGCCCCGGCGCTGACCTGGCGCCCTGACGAAGACACATCGCTTACGCTGCTGTCCTTCTACCAGAAGACCGATACGCGTTTCCCCGCGCCTCTGGCCTATCAGTTGGTCGAAGGTGTGGGCAAAGGTGCTTTCACTATCGGTCGCCACGACTTTATCGGCGAGCCGGACTACGACGACATGAACGGCGAGATGTCGGCCCTGGGTTACGAGTTCAGCCACAACTTCAACGAGCACTTCACGGTCAATCACAAGCTGCGTTATTCCGAGTCCGATGTGAAGTGGAGATACCTGCAAGCGCAGACGTCCGCGGCTGCTATCCGCAATGCCGCCAATACCGGCATCCTTGCACGGCAATACAGCGATCGCCATGAGCGTGCGCGAACCTTGGCCACCGATACCAACATCGTACCCAAGTGGCAGCTCGGCAGCGTCGAGCACACTGCTCTGGTCGGTTTCGACGGCTACGATATCTCTTACGACTCGCATAACTTCCGAGGGGCAGCCCCCAGCCTGGACTTGAGCCGCTACAACTATGGTCAACCCGTAGTGGTCAACAGAAACCCCGCCACAGACCGTGGCTCGCAGCTCGATACGCTGCAAAAAGGTGTCTATTTCCAGGATCAGATCAAGTTCGACGACAAGTGGGTCTTGCAGTTGGGTGGCCGCCACGACTGGGCCGACCAGCAGCAGAAGGCGCACCGCAATGACGCCAAAGCCAGCCAGAGCGACGAGGCCACCACTTGGCGAGCCGGCCTGGTTTACCTGGCGGACAATGGCCTGGCGCCCTACATTAGCTATAGCGAGTCGTTCTTCCCGGTTTCCGTTGCGGAAGTCACTGGCCAGAGATTTGATCCCACCGAAGGCAAACAGTACGAAGTGGGTGTGCGCTATCAGCCCAAGGACAGCAATCTGCTGCTGAGCGCAGCAGTCTATGAGCTGACCCAGACCAATGTACTCAAGCAGGATCCAGCCACCGAAGAGTACCGCCAGACCGGCGAAGTGCGCTCACGCGGCCTGGAGCTGGAAGCCAAGGCGGATATCACCTCGGCACTCAGCATGATCGCTACCTACGCCTATACCGATGCACGCACCACCAAGAGCGCTATTGCCGCCGAAGTGGGTCAACGTACCGACGAGACCCCCTACCACCAGGCAGCCCTGTGGACCAGCTATGACTTCGTCAACTGGGGCATTGCGCAACTGACTGTGGGGGCCGGCGCCCGTTACATGGGTACAACACAGGCCTCGGGCGTCGATTCGGCCACCCCAGCCTATACCCTGTTCGACGCCATGGCACGCTACCGGATCGACGACAACTGGGCCGTGACCGTCAACGCCAACAACCTGACCGACAAGCGTTACGTACAGTGCAGCTTCACCTCCTGCAGCTACGGTGACGAGCGCACCCTGCTGACCTCGGTGAACTTCACCTGGTGATCTGCAGCGCCGTGCGCTGAGCAAGCAACTTGCTGCGGCGCGCGGCCTTACCTGCCTAATGCAAGGCAGCGCGACCGATCAAGAATAGCCAGGCACAGCGACTCCTCAGATAACCATGAGCATGAGCGCAACGTCGCAGGTCGTGCTGACGGTGTTCGCCCAGAGCATGATGGGTAGCGTCCAACTCGCCTACCCTGCCCGCTGCTAAAGGCGCAATCCTTCAAAACTAACCACCCGAGCCCATGGAAGCACCCCACATGTCTATCGACTTCAGACCTGCTCACGCCTCGGACGCGCACGACATCGCGCGCTTCTTTCAACTGACTTCGGAGGGCATGGCCGACTACATCTGGAGCAAGCTCGGCGCACCAGGGGAAGCGTTGCTGAGTGTCGGTGCGGCACGCTATGCCCGGGAGCAAGGCGACTTCTCCTACAAGAACTGCCTGATGGCCACGTCCGACGGGCGCGTCATCGGCATGATGCATAGCTATGCGTTGCGCGCGAGCCCTGACGCGCCTGCCGAGACCGACCCGGTCCTCGCGCCTTATGCCGACATGGAAATACCCGACACCTTGTACATCTCCAGCCTGGCGCTGGATGAGGCGTGGCGCAGCCAGGGGCTGGGCGTCGAGTTTCTCCGCCACGCGCAGCAGCGCGCCGACGACGCTGGGCTGGATGGGCTATGCCTGATCGACTATGCAGAAAACCACGGTGCCCGCCGCTTTTACGAACGTCACGGTTTTCAAATCGTCAAAACCTGCCAGATCGTTGCGCACCCGATGCTGCGCGTGAGCGGTGAAGCCCATTTGATGTATCGCCCTACCCACAACGTGCCCGAGAACAATCAATGAACAAGAGTCTCACCGTATTCCGCGAACTGGATATCCAACCGGTACGCGACCTGCCCTTTTTCGAAGAAGTCCTGGAAGGCACCCCGCACACGTTGACGTCCAAGTACTACCACGATGAACAGCAAGGTCGCATTTGCGGGGAATGGCAAGCCAGCATCGGCGCTTGGCGCATCGACTACAAAGTCTGGGAGTTCTGCCACGTCCTGAGCGGCCGCTGCGTCATCGAGCTTGAGGGCTGCGCCCCGGTCACATTGGCCGCGGGCGACACGTTCATTATCGAACCGGGCGCCAAGGGCAAGTGGACTGTGCTGGAAGACATGAAGAAGAACTTCGTGATTCTGGTGCCGGCGGGCTAGATTCTGCACGAAAACCAAACCTGACCACGACGCGGTCACGGACACCCGCCCGGCGCCACACTCTCGCGCCGGGCCAGCCCTTCAAGCCTATCGATCAAAACCCAACAGTCGCCGAAACCAGATACGTGCGCGGCGTCGACAAGCTCAACCCAGGCTCACTGTCATCCGACGCCCCGGCCGAAACCCAGTAGCGATCATCCAGCACGTTCTCGACGCTGGCTCGCACCGTCACATCCTTGTCCGAAACCTTGAAGGCGTAGCGCGCACCGAGGTCGAAGCGCTCCCAGCCGTCGATTTTCTTGCTGTTGGCCTGATCGAGGAACTGTGAGCTGGAGTGAATGCCGCGCGTGGTCAGGGTCAATCCTTGCAGCGCGGGTACGTCCCATTCGGCGCCCAGGCTGACGTTGTATTCAGGCGTGGCCGGGGCGCGGTTGCCGTCGGCAACGCCGCCTATCGTGCCGGTCAGCTCGCTGTCGATGAACATCACGCCACCGAGCAGGCGGACGCCCTGGAGCGGCTCGCCGAACACACTCAGCTCGATGCCCTTGTTTTCACGCTTGCCGTTGGGGCCAAACACGCGCGTGGCAGCGTTGGTTTCGTAGGCAGGTTGCTTGATGCGAAAGGCGCTGGCGGTCAGGCCGAAGGTACCGAGGTCGTACTTTGCGCCTACCTCGATCTGGCGGCTGATGAAGGGCGCGAAGATGTCGTCAGAATTGCGCGAGGTCGAGGGGGCGATCTTGCCCTGGCTCAGGCCTTCCATGTAGCTGGCGTAAAGCGACAACTGCTCGCTGAGCTTGAACACCACACCACCCGACGGCGAAAGCTTTTCCTCGTCGTAGCCGGTGAGGCCCTTCGCGCCATTGCGCCAGTCGTCGACTTTGACCCGCTGCCAGCGTGCGCCCAGGGTCAGCAATACACGGTCGTCGAAAAAGCCTAGCGTATCGGCCAGGGCTATGCCGGTGAACCGGTTTTCGGTGTACACCTCGGCATCAGGACGGGTCGGGGTGCCGGGTGTTGGGATGGCGCCCGGGTTGTACAGGTTGCTGGGGCTTGCGGCGTAGCGTGCGCCGCCGTTGGTGAAGTCCATGTAGAAGTAGCTGGCTGACAGGTTCAGCTCATGGCTGACAGGGCCGGTAGTGAACCAGTTGCGCAGTCCGGCCATTGCAGTGCGCACCGATTCGTCGCGGGTAAAATCGCGCGGCAGCACACTGAAATCGCCGGCGTCATTGCTGACCGGCACGTTGTGGCGCAAAAAATCGTGGTTGCTCTCGCGCGCGCCGAACGCGGCGTAGGCCATCAGCGAATCGCTCAAGTCATATTCGCCGTTCACCGTGCCGAAGGTGTCCTCGGTACGCGCCTTGGTCCAGGCCTGGGCGTAGTTGCGGTGTACATCCCTGGCGTCTGGCACCTTGGCGTCGGCACCGATCAGCACTCGCTCCTGCGGGGCGTCGGTGTCGCGCTGGGTGTGGCCGAGGTCGGTGGACAGGCGCAGCCGCTCACCGCGAAAATCCAGGCCCAGCACGGCCATTTCACGGTTGACGCTCTGGTGATCCCAGGTGGTGTCACCGGACTGCTTGACCGCGTTGAAGCGCAAGCCGAACTGATCACCCTCACCAAAGCGTCGGGCGATATCCACGGCGCCGCCCGCCTGGCTGTCCGAGGCGTAGCTGCCGGTAAACTCGGTGAGCGGTTTGTCCCCTGCCCGCTTGGGTACGACGTTGATGCCCCCGCCGACGCTGCCACGCGGCGAAATGCCATTGATCAGTTGGCTGGGGCCTTTGAGGATATCGACGCGGTCGGCCATTTCCATGTCGATGGAATACGTTGGCAATACACCGTACAAGCCGTTGTAGGAAACATCGCTGTTGAACAGGCTCAGGCCACGGATGGTGAACTGCTCGAAGCGGCCACCTGCAGGGTTGGTCGCGCGCACGGAGGGGTCACTGGCGACCAGATCGTTGAGGGTGCGCGCCTGCAGGTTCTTCACCGTCTGGCTGGTGTAGGTGGTCATGCTGAACGGCGTGTCCATGAAGTCACGCGAGCCAAGCAGGCCCTGCGAGTTGCGGCGAGCGACCTGGCCACCGGCGTAGGGCACGCCGTCATCGGCCACGTGCCCACTGCTGATCGTGGTCGGCGCAATTTCCAGGGTACTGGCATCTTGCGTTACTGGCACCACGGTGTACGCATCAGCGCCTGTCGACTGCAGCCGCATTCCGCTGCCTTGCAGCAATTGGGCGAAGCCTTCCTCGACGCTGTAGCTGCCCGAAAGCCCGGCACTGGAGCGCCCATTGACCAACTCAGGGCTCACCGACAGGCTCACCCCTGATTGCGTGGCAAAACGGGTCAGCGCGACACCCAGGCTACCAGCTGACACTGCGTAACTGCGCCGGTCAACGTCATCAGCCCAACTGACCGGGACGAAAAGTGGTGTAGCACTCAGGCTCAGCACAAGGCTTACGCGCAACAAAGACTCACGGCCTGAACGGCCAGGCATCACGACGGACATAGGGGGCAAGCTCTCGTTTTCAGTTCACTTACCTGGAATGACCGGTGGGGCGAAAAAAAGGGACATGGGTTACGCCTGAGTTTTGTTACACATGAGCGTTGAGGGGCATCAAGGTGACCCAATAGCGGGTGCGTGACTGCACCTCGAGCGGCAGGCTCGCCGCCAGCAGAGACAGCACACGGTTGGTATCGTCCAGGCGAAAACTGCCGATCACCCGCAGGCTTTCCAGTTCAGGCGCCCAACGCAACAACCCCGGGCGGAAGCGCCGCAGCTCGCGCAGAAAATCGCCCAGCGGCTGGTTCTGGGCAATCAGCACACCCTCGCGCCATCCGGGCAGCGAAGCATCGAAGCGACCGACCTCACCCGCCCCGCCAGGCCGCAACCTGACCTCCTCACCTTCACGCAAGAACAGCGCCGGCCCCTGCAACGGGTGTAATTGGGCTGCACCGCTGGCGACTTTGATCTGGCAGTCGCGGTCATTGAGGCGCACGCACACATCACTGCGGCCAACCACAACCCGACCGTACGGCAAGTGAATGGTCAGCCCAGCGCTGTCATTCACCCTAAGTGCCATCTCACCGCGCACCAAGGTCAGCTCACGCTTACTCAGGTCGACGTTGACCGCGCTGTCTGTGTTCAACTGCAGCAGGCTGCCGTCGGCCAGTTGCAGGGTTTTCTGTTCGCCGATGGCGGTGTGCACATCGGCCAGCCAAACCTGCACGGGCACCTGACGGGCGATCAACCAAGTGGTTGGCAAGACTGCGGCAATACCCAATGCGCGCTTGATTGCGGCACGGCGCGCAAGGTCGGGACGATCCAGTGAAGCCATGGCCAAGGCCGGCGGCAGCGCTTCAAATCGCTGGCGCAGTTGCTGCGCTTTCTGCCAGATGTGTTCATGGTTGGCGCTGCTGTTGCGCCAGTGCTGGAGGCGGATGTGATCTGCTTCGGTGGCCGTGCCTGACTCCAGCAACGCCAACCAGCGCGCCGCTGCGCGGGCAACCTCTTGCATCTCGCTGGTGGGCGCCGTGCGCATCAAAGCTGCACCAGCAAGCAGTGTTCGTAGGCTTGCGCCATATAGCGCTTGACCGTGCGCTCCGACACGTCCAGCCGCTCGGCGATCTCGCGATAGCCCAGGCCGTGCAATTGGCTCCAGAGAAATGCGCGGCGCACCAGCCGTGGCAGGCCATCCAGCAGTTCGTCCAGCGCCTGTAGCGTTTCCAGCAGCAGCCAGCGCTGTTCTGGAGACGGCACGCACTCCTCAGGCAGTTGCGCCAGCGCTTCGAGGTAGGCCGCCTCCAGGCTACGCCGGCTGTAGAAGTTGCTCAGCAGACGCTTGCCCACGGTCAGCAGATAGGCCCGTGGCTCGCGTAACTCCTCGAGCTTTTGCGCGCTGGAGAGCACCCGCAGGAAGGTATCCTGACTCAGATCGGCCGCATCCCAGCTATTGCCGACGCGGTGGCGCAACCAGTTCTCCAGCCAGCTGCGATGCTCGCGGTACAGGACGCTCAGGCGCTGATCGGGTGGCGTAACGGCGTCAACCATGGGGTGAGGCTCTGCACTTCAATGAATGGTATTGATTCTATTTAACAATAGAGTCGGTTACCAGATCATTTCCTCCACCGGGTCAGCTACTCAACCAGGGCGGTAAGCCGGATGCTCATGCGCTGCTCGCTGGTAGCCCGCACTGATGCAGTGCTACCAGCGCGTACAGCACTTCTAACGGGGTTCGTGAATAGGACAGCCGTTATGGCTACCCCTGAACTCCGACGACATCTCGTACGAAGGCTTGCGCACTCGCATTACGCCCCCGAGCGGACGATGGGCAGCCAGACCATGCCAAGGACTGAAAGCCATGCCATCGTCGATTTCATGAACCTTGGCGTCATCCCACGAAGGCTGCGCTTCGACCTCCAGTCGAGCGACCGTGAGATACGGGCTGAGATCCTCAGGCCATTCAACCGAAGCGTCCTCGATGGGCATTTTATCCAGATCGGTCGCCAGTTGGACACGGATCTCCCAGACCCCGCCGTGTGTATTGAAGTGCTCGGCAACAGCCGCACGCAGGCCGTCAGGGTTGTCGTCCAGATCTACCTTCAGATCGGTCAATGCCGTCAACTCGGGCGAAATAGGCACTATGGCAAGCTTGGCATAATAAGGACCGTACAGCACCGGCACCACAGTGGTGAAGGTCTCACCGAGGACATGAGTCTGCGGATGGCCGCCAAGGCTCTTTAGTGTGCCGCTCTCCCCGCCCATGGCCTCGACTACCGACTCGACGCCGCGCAAAACCGCTGAAAGCGCTTTCTTCATGCCTGGCGCTCGGTCAGTAGTCTTGGCCAGAAGTTTCAGCGTCTTGAGAAACGCCTTTGGGTCAGCCGCAGTGAAAGCCTTGGCGTTCTGCATCACGAAATCCTGAGTCACCTCGCCCTCACTGCCAGGCAAACGAGGTCCATCAACGCCGACAATCTTCAGCGCCAACCCCCTGGGAGTGGACACCTTGTCGTCGAGGATATCGCCGGGGTTGGTCGAGAACCGCAGATAGGCAGAATAACTGCCAGCGCGAGCGAATGCGCCTTGAGCCAAGGCAGGCGGTAAGTCGCCAATTACGACCACACGCCCGCGCAGCAAGCCATGGGCCTTGGCGTGGACACTGCGGTTGGCGTGGCCCTCATCGGCGAAGGTTTTTTCCATGATGTCGTGAAGCGTCTGCGCCAGTTCCTTGCTGGTCTGCGCCTCGTCGTCGGGGATCTGCTCGAACGAGGGCTGGAACATGAGCGGCGCAGTGGCGACAGTTACTTTGGATTGATCACTCATCACAATTCTCCGGCCAAGCTCACGGCTGAAACCTGGCATTTTCATAGAGCCAAAAGTTTACTTGCCCAGATCAGCCTTCAACCGCTGCCCAGCATAGGCCTGCGCCTCGGCGGCTTTTTTCACCACTGCAGCGGTGCCGAAAAACTCGTGTGTCACGCCATCGGCGTATTTCTGGTAGGAAGGCGTATTCGTACTGGACTGAGCTGCAGCCAGCAAAAGCTTGTTCTGCATGGTGACCTCCGAGGTTGAGGCGAAAATGTTCTCCTCTACTAACCTCAGGGCCATAAGCGGGAATGACGTTCAATTATCCGAAGTTGACTCAGACGAATGGATGCTGCTCGATCTACTGCCCAAGCGACTGATTCGCAGACCACTGCGGCTCCACACTTTGGCGAGTCAGCTGGCCGTAGCGCTGCGGTTGATGCCAAGCCAGCTGCGCATGCACCTTGGCAGTGGCCTCCAGGACCTTCTGCGTCCAGTTGTCATCCTGCGGAGAGACGACCACGACGCGGAAACCGTGATCGATACCCTCAGCCCGAACTCCGTCAGAATCATCCACATGCAGATCGATGTCGAACAGGCCCGGATGCTTGGACGGTGGCCGTGACAGCCCATGCTCGGCCATCACATGCAAATGCCGGTCATTGTTGACCACGCCGTCGACGCGGATGCCATACAGCAACAGCCAGCGCTTGATGTAGGCCGGGGTGCGGCCAGACGAGGTATAGATCCACACGCTGCAATTCTGCCGGCGCAGATCGCGAATCAGCTCACGAGTACCAGCGCGCAGTGGTTCACCCAGCCAGTCATGCATGAACCCTGGCAGCTTGCTGCTCTCGGCTGGGCAATTGTGGTGGTGGCAGGCCAAGGTGTCGTCGATATCAAACGAAATACGAACCTGTGGGCGGCCCAGCAGGCGTGTTGCCGCTTGCCAGCCACGAGCGATGCCGGCCTGGCACTGTTGCAGCACTGGCGAGCGGCTCATCGGTGAGTCCCCTGATAACGGCGCGCAGGCGGCGTGTTGAGGAAGAACACCGTAGCGGCCGGTGCTTTGGCTTCGAGGAAGGCGGCGTACTTCTTTTTGATCTTGGGCAATTCGTACAAGGCTTTGACACCGTGTTTGGCGGAGTTGCGGATGACCGAGGACGGGTTGAAATAACCCTCGGCGTTGTCCAGCGTCAGCACAAACGGCGGCAGCCCTTCGCGCATCAACAGGTAACTGACCAGGAGCGAGCCCGTGCGGTTGTTACCTTCGATAAACAGTTGCGGCTTGCTGAGGATGCGCACATACACGCCGGCTGCGCGCTTCCACACCGAATCGCTGTGGTACGAGCAGTACCAGTTGTACAAATCCTTGATGCCGCCTTCGACGTTGTTGAAGAAGTGTTCTTCAGTTGCAGCCAGGTGCTGAGCGAACTCCACCCGCCGTGCCGGGTCACTGCCACAAAGCACGGTGGCGTTGATCTCGAGCATCAGGTTCAGCTGCTGCAGGTCGAACAGGTCGATGCCGCGGGCAACATAATCGTCTACCAGGGCATAGCCTTCCAGCACATTCTGCAGCACCTCGTCGGTGAACGGATCGCGCTGCTCGGTGAAGTGCTGGCTGAGCTCGCCGAAGCGGCTCTGCACCTCCCGCAGTGCGCGCTCTATAGCGCGTAGATCAAGACGACGTGTTGCAGACATTGGCAATCCCGAGAAACAATTTAACAAAGGCGACAGCGCTGAGACTGGCTCGAATCAACTGAACTTGCCGCTGATGTAGTCATTGGTCAGCTGCTCACGCGGGCTTTCGAAGATCTGCGTGGTCGGCCCCATCTCGACCAGATAACCAGTGCGTGTGCCTTGGGAAATGTCCACCGAGAAGAACGCCGTGGTATCAGCCACACGGATCGCCTGCTGCATGTTATGGGTCACCAGGGCAATGGTGTAGTCCTTCTTCAGCTCGACCATCAACTCTTCCACCCGGCGGGTTGCAATCGGGTCCAGCGCCGAGCACGGTTCATCCAGCAGCAGCACTTCGGGCTCGGTGGCAATGGCACGGGCAATGCACAGCCGTTGTTGCTGGCCACCGGACAGCGACAGGCCGCTGGCCTTTAGCTTGTCCTTGACCTCGTCCCACAGCGCAGCGCCCTGCAGCGCGTGCTTGACGCGATCGCCGAGGTCACCCTTGTAACGATTCAAACGCAGACCGAAGGCAACGTTGTCGAAGATGCTCATCGAGAACGGGTTGGGCTGCTGGAACACCATGCCGATGTAACGGCGCACTACCACCGGGTCGACGCCTTTGCCATAGACGTCCTGGCCAAGGAAGTGCACGTGGCCTTCGAAGCGGAAGCCTTTGACCAGGTCGTTCATGCGGTTGAGGCTACGCAGCACAGTACTCTTGCCACAGCCAGACGGGCCGATGAAGCCTGTGATCTTGTTCTTCTCGATCGGCACGTGGCTGTCGCGCACAGCGAGGAAGTTGCCGTAGAAAATCTTGTCCAGTTTGCAGTCCATTACCACGGGTGCCTGGCTGACAAACGGAGCGGCTTTTCGCGCAGTGGATACGTTCAATTCAGTTGCTCCTGAGTTCAGTACTTGGGCTTGCCGAAGATACGGCTGACGACATTGACTACCAGCACGATCATCACCAATACCAACGAGGCGGCCCATGCCAGTTCGAGCTGATTGTCGAAGGGCATGCCGGAGAAGTTGTAGATAAGTACGGCAAGCGATGCCGTCGGGTTCATCACGGCCAGGCTGCCGTCATGGTAGATCCAGTAGTTGCTGAACAGCGCCGTGAACAGCAGCGGTGCGGTCTCGCCGGCAGCGCGGGCAACCGCCAGCATGACGCCGGTGAGGATCGCCGGCAGGCCGGTGGGCAGGACGATCTTCCAGACCACCTGGGCGCGGGTGCAGCCCATGCCGTAGGCGGCGTCTTTCATGATCTTGGGCACCATCTTCATGGCTTCTTCAGCGGTCAGCACCACAATCGGCAGCATCAGTACCGCCAGTGCCACGCCACCGGCAGGCGCCGAGTAGGTGCCAGTGGTCATGACCACCAGCGCATAGGCAAATACCCCAGCCAAGATCGACGGCAGGCCGGTGAGCATCCGCGCAGCAAAGCGCGAGGCGTTGGCCAACTTGCTCTCAGGGCCAAGCTCGGCGAGAAACACAGCGGCGATGATGCCCACTGGCACTGCGATGGCTGCGGCGATGCCGACCATGACAAAGGTACCGGCCATGGCGTTACCGAAACCACCGCCCATTTCGAAACCGGTGGGTGGCAGCTCGGTGAACACTTCAAGATTCAGGCGAGCACCGCCACGCATGATCAGCATGTACAGCACGGAAATCAGCGGCACGCTGGCCAGAAACGCTGTGCACCAGACCAGCGTGGTCAGGCTCAAGCTGCGCAGGGCGCGCCCTTCGAACCGGCGCTGCAGACTTGGCACTGCAGCTGTTGGCGACGAGAGGTCAGTCATTATTTGTTACCCCGTTGCGCGTAGAGCATGATCATCGAGCCGAGCACGTTCACCAGCAGGGTGATGAACATCAGCACCAGTGCGGCGTACATCAGCACCTCGACCTCGTTCGGCCCGGCTTCCGGGAAGTTCAGCGCGAGCAAGGCGGCCAGGGTGTTGGCCGGGGCGAACAGCGACAGGGTGATGGTGTTGGCGTTGCCCACCAACATCGCCAAAGCCATGGTTTCACCCAGGGCGCGGCCCAGACCAAGCACCAGCGAGCCAAAGATGCCGGTTGCAGCGGCTGGCACCATCACCTTGAGGATGGCCTCCCAGTGGGTGGTACCCATGCCGTAGGCGGCCTGCTTGGTTTTCATCGGCACGCTGGTCAGGGCGTCCTGGGACACAGCGGCAATGGTCGGCAGAATCATGATGGCCAGTACCAGCGCCGCAGGCAGCAAGCCTGGGCCGCTCAGGGACGAGCCGAAAAAGGGGATCCAGCCCAGTTCGCTGTTCAGCCACGCGGTCAACGGACGGATCGCCGGGATCACCACGTAGATGCCCCACAGGCCGTAGACGACGCTGGGGATCGCGGCGAGCAGCTCGACGATGGTACGAAACACCGCTGCAAGCTTTGCAGGGAGGAAGTCCTGGGTCAGGAAAATGGCCATGCTGACGCCGAAAAAGCCTGCGATCAGCAAGGCGATCAGGGCGCTGTAAAGCGTGCCCCAAATAGCGGGAAGAATGCCGTACTTGCCTTGGTTGACATCCCAGACGGTGCCGAACAGCACGTCGAAACCGTGCTTCTCCATGCCGGGCAGTGCCTTGCGGCCGACTTCGAAAACCAGCGCAACCACCAGCGCCAGGATCAGCACCACGCCGATGCGGGCGAGCGCACGGAAGGCGCGGTCAACCAGAAAGTCCTTGGTGGACGGTGGCCGGCACGCTGAGTCGGGGTTATCCGGTATGGCAAAAGGTGTGTTCATTGGCGAGTTCCGGGACAGGGAGCAAACGCTGCGGGCTGAACGCTCAGTCCGCAGCGACCTGGCAGTGTTACTGGATGTTTGCGGAAGCTTTGCGTACTTGCTCTACAACCGACGGCGGCAGCGGGATGTAGCCCATCGAGTCAGCAATCTCCTGACCCTTGGTCAGGCTGTACTCGACCATTTCACGCATCGCCTTGGCCTTGGCCGGGTTGCCGTTGTCCTTGCGGAACAGCATCCAGGTGTAGGAAGTGATCGGGTACGACTTGGCACCGTCCGGATCCGGCAGCCAAGCGACCAGGCTTTCCGGCATTTTCACCGCAGCCAACGCTTCGGCACCGCTCTCGGCGTTTGGCACGACGTATTTGCCGGCTTTGTTTTCCAGCTGGGCGAAGTCGACCTTGGCCAGTTTGGCGAAGCCGTATTCGATGTAGCCAATGGCGCCTGGGGTCTGACGAACAGTAGCGGTTACGCCGTCGTTTTTCGGCGACTTGATGAACTTGTCAGTGGCTGGCCAGTTGACGGTGTTGCCTTCACCCAGTGCTTCTTTGAACGCAGGGTTGATTGCCGACAGGTGTTTGGTGAACACCGCGGTGGTACCGCTGGAGTCAGCACGAACAACTACGGTGATCGGCGTGGCAGGCAGCTTCAGATCCGGGTTGGCGGCAACGATCTGTGGGTCGTTCCACTGGGTGACCTTGCCGAGGAAGATGTTCGAATACACTTCACGCGACAGTTTCAGCCCCTTGGGATTGCCTGGCAGGTTGTAGGCCAGAACGATTTCGCCGGCGGTCATTGGCAGCATTTGTACGCCTTCGCCGACCTTGGCGATGTCTTCGTCTTTCATCGCCGAGTCACTGGCGGCGAAGTCGACGGTCTTGTTCAGGAAGTCCTGAACCCCTGCCCCGCTCCCCTTGGATTGGTAGTCAACGGTGACGCCAGCAGTGTTCTTGCTGAAATCCTTGAACCAGGTCAGGTAGATCGGTGCTGGGAAACTGGCGCCGGAACCGGTCAGGCGCACGTTTTCTGCGGCGAAGGTTGCCGAAGTGGCGCTAAGAGATACCGCAACGGCAAGTGCAGCAGACTTCATCAGGCGTATCATGGAAAAGCGCTCCGTGTGATGGCCCGCACACATTGCAGCACTCTTGTTACAGCTTTGTGACGGTTGAGTGGCATACGAAGTGTTTACCGCTGAAACAGGCGTTTCAGAGGTGCTGGGGTCGGCCGAGACTCGCGCCATCACGCAGAACTGTGTAGGAGCGGCCTTGTGTCGCGAAAGGCCCGCAGAGCGGGCCCGGAGATTTCGGCGGCGAAGCTGAGATCTGTGGCCGCTGCGCAGCCCTTTCGCGACACAAGGCCGCTCCTACAGGCGCTGTGGGTCTGGAACCTATTGCTCGTTACACCAGTCATTCTGCTCAAGTGAGGTGTGATCTGACGGGTGTCGATAACGCTTCATCCCCACACCCCCCCTGCGAGACTCAAACCTTGGACAACCTCCGGCAAACCGACTCTCATGATCGTGCGCTCGACTGGCTGAACTTCTTTCTGGCTGATGTTCGCGATGGCCTGGGGCCGTATCTGGCGATCTATCTGCTCGCGGTGCATCAATGGCAGCCGGCAAGCATCGGTTTGGTCATGACCATCGCCGGGGTCACCGCGCTGCTGGCGCAGACACCGGCGGGTGCATTGATCGACCGCACGCCCGCCAAGCGCGCCGTGGTGGCGATTGCGGCACTGCTGGTTACCGGGAGCTGTTTGCTGCTGCCGCTGATCTCATCGTTCGGGCTGGTGGCCTTGACCCAGACCATCAGCGCGATCGCAGGCTCCGTGTTCGCCCCGGCAATTGCCGCCATTACCCTGGGTATCACCGGCCCGAAGGCTTTCACCCGACGCGTGGGGCGCAACGAAACCTTCAACCATGCCGGCAACGCCTGCTCGGCGTTGCTCGCCGGCGGCCTGGCCTACCTCTATGGACCAGTCGTGGTGTTCTACCTGATGGCCGCGCTGACGATCGCCAGCATTATCGCCGTCAAACGGGTGCCAGCAGCGGCCATCGACCACCAACTGGCCCGTGGCCTGTCCCACACGCCAACCGGCGACACCCAGCCAGCCGGACTGAGCCTGCTGCTGCACAACCGCACACTGCTGCTGTTCGCCGTGTGCTGCGCGCTTTTCCACCTGGCCAACGCAGCAATGCTGCCGCTGGTAAGCCAGAAGCTGGCCCAGGTGGACCTGCGCCTGGCCACACCGCTGACCTCGGCCTGCATTGTCGCGGCGCAACTGGTGATGGTGCCGATGGCACTGCTGGTTGGCGCCAAGGCCGAGCAGTGGGGGCGCAAGCCGTTTCTGCTGGTGGGATTCTTGATCCTGCCTCTACGAGGCGCGCTGTACGTCCTCTCGGACAATCCCTTCTGGCTGGTCGGCGTGCAGCTGCTCGACGGCATCGGCGCGGGGATCTTCGGCGCGCTGTTCCCGATCGTGGTCAAGGACCTGACCGAGGGTACCGGGCGCTTCAATGTCAGCCTCGGCGCACTGACCGCGGTGTTCAGCCTCGGCGCTGCACTAAGCCCGGGCATCGCTGGTTTGGTGGTACAGTCGGCCGGTTATGACGCAGCCTTCCTGACCCTGGCTGGCATCGCCGCTGCGGCGTTCGTGCTGGTACTGGTCGCGCTGCCGGAAACCTCCTCCCGCTCGGCCGAGGCGCCGACGGTCGTCCCTACTGTGGCAGGAAGCTGAATCCACCATGCCCGTTGTTGATACTGCGCTGATCATCTGGTTGGTGGCGGCCCTCGCCACCTGTGGCGTCATCCTGCGTCCCTGGCGCATCCCCGAATACGTCTGGGCCATGGGCGGCGCGCTGCTGCTCACCGTGCTCGGCCTGATTGCGCCACAAAAAGCCTTGGCTGCGATGGCCGAAGGCGGCGATGTATACCTGTTTCTGATCGGCATGATGGTGCTGGCCGAACTGGCGCGTCAGGAAGGCTTGTTCGATTGGCTGGCGCGCTATGCCGTAAGCCACGCCCGCGGCTCCGGGCAGCGCTTGTTCGACCTGGTGTTTCTGGTCGGCACCCTAGTCACCGTATTCCTCTCCAACGATGCCACCGCCGTGGTGTTGACCCCGGCGGTGTATGCGGCGTGCAAGGCGGCCAAGGCCGAGCCCCTGCCCTATCTGTTCATCTGCGCATTCATCGCCAACGCCGCAAGCTTCGTTCTGCCGATTTCCAACCCGGCCAACCTGGTGGTCTTCGGCAGCCAGATGCCGCCGCTGCTGGAGTGGCTGAGGCAGTTCAGCCTGCCTTCGCTGGCAGCCATCAGCCTGACCTACATAGTGCTGCGCCTGACCCAGCGTAAACAGATCATGCAGCCACTGGCCCTGACCGTCGACTCGCAGCCGCTGACTCCCGGGGCCAAGCTGTGCGCGCTGGGCATTGTCCTGACCGGGGCACTGCTGCTGACCGCCTCGGCGCTGGACACTGCGCTGGGCCTGCCAACCTTTTGCGCTGGCCTGACCACCACCGCCTTGATTCACCTGAGCCAGCGCCGCAGCCCGATGCCGGTGCTGCGCCATGTCGCGTGGGGCGTACTGCCTTTGGTGGCCGGGTTGTTCGTGCTGGTCGAAGCCGTGGCCCAGACCGGCGTCATCGATCATCTGGCGCATGCCCTGGCGGCACTCGCCGAACAGTCGCCAGCGCAAGCCAGCTGGGCTGCCGGGGTCGCTGTGGCGATTGCCAGTAACCTGATGAACAACCTGCCCAGCGGGCTGATCGCAGGCTCGATGGGGCACATGGTGCAGTTGCCTGGGCAAACCACGGCGGCGCTGCTGATTGGCGTCGACCTGGGCCCCAACCTGTCGATCACCGGTTCGCTGGCGACCCTGCTGTGGCTGGTAGCCATCCGCCGTGAGGGGGAGAATGTCAGCGCCTGGCGCTTCCTGCGGCTGGGCTTGCTGGTCATGCCGCCGGCATTGGCGGCTGCGCTGTGGGCCGTGACGTTTTGAGCGGGCGCTGGCGAAAGGCGCAGCGCCCAGCACGAGGATAATTCATGCTTTACGTTGTCATGCTCGGCGGGCGCCATCCGCGCGCCAGCATCGAAGTTCACGATGTAGTCTTTGCTCAGGGCGACTCGCTCGAGCAGCTCTACCCTGAGCTACGCAATGCCTGGTTCGGCAGCCTGAAAGGGCTGCACGTCGACTCCTGGCTGGAGGTGCATGGCATCGACAATTACCGCGTCGAGTTCAGCCAGGCAGCGCCGCAACCCGGCGCACTGCGCTTGTTCTTCCTCAATCTGGGCGGTTACGAGCGGCAGGTATTCGGCGAAGCGCACCGTTATCTGCTGGTGGCTGCCAGGGACAAAGCCGAGGCCAAGCAGTTGGGTAAACGGCGCATGGCCGCTGGCTGGTTGAAGCCGCATACCGACGCAATACTCGACGTTGATGATTGCCTGCCGATCGACCTGTTGGCTGGGCGCTATGTGCATCTGGTCGAGGGCGAGCATCAGGGCATTCGCCAGCGCAGCGACTACATCCTTATCTAAGCCACCCGCTCAGGGCCGGCGGCGCAGATAGCTTTCCAGCGGGTCTTTGCTCAACCCTTCCTGCGCCTGCGCGACCGAGGCGATAAACAGCGAGAACAGCTCGGACTGCTTGCCGATGTCGAGCTTGGCGTACAAGTGTTTGCGATGGGTCTTGACCGTATCCTCGCTGATACCCAGTCGCTCTGCCAATGAGCGTATCGAGTGCCCACGCAGCATGTACTGCGCGACCAGGCATTCGCGCTCGGTCAGCAACGACGAGCCAAACTTCACCAACGCTGCATTGATCTGCCGCCCCAGCGCACTCTCGAAACGCCCGCCAAGCATGTGCGCATCCAGGTCGCCCCAATGCCGACGCACCACCGCCAACACCCACGGTGCGATGCGCTTGAGTTCGGCAACTTGCTGCCTGCTCAATCGCGAGGTGCTGGACAGCGCAACGGCGATGGTCAGCTTCGGCCCGAGTGGCACCAGGTAATTGATCTCTTCCTCCAGCCGCGCATGCTGATAGAACGACAGGTAGTACTCACTGCGCTTGAAGTGGTCCGGCGCGACATCGCTGAGGCGATAGCAGCCGGGCGCAATGCCCTCCAGGCTCGCGCGGTAGAACGGGCACAGCAGATAGAAGCCTTCCAGATACTTGCGCACGTTGCCCTCAGGCATCCACGGCCCCTCATCGTCGCGCTCGAACAGCGTCGACGGCAGGCCTTCATGGGGAAACAGAAACACCGTGATGGCATTGGCCGGCGCCAGCAGGTTCAGCGCCGAATACAGCGACTCGACAAAGGCCGAGGTGCCGATGCAATCGGTCACCTGTGCCATGTGCTGAAACCACTGTTCGGATCCAAGCCGGTCTGTACTCATCACGGGCGTCTCGTGTGCGCCTTGGGCCAGCGCTTAACGCAGCTGGAACCAGGTGGTTTTCAGGTGGGTGTACTTGTCGAATGAATGCAGCGACAGGTCACGGCCAAAGCCGGACTGCTTGCCGCCACCGAACGGCACGCTGACATCCAGCGCGTCCATGGTGTTGACCGACACCGTACCAGCCTTCAGCGCCTTGGCAACCCGGTGCGCGCGGTTGAGGTCGTCGCTCCACACCGAGGCCGCCAGGCCGTAGACACTGTCATTGGCCAGCGCTACCGCCTGCGCCTCATCGTCAAAGGCGGTGACGGCCAGCACCGGGCCGAAAATCTCTTCACGGACCAGCTTGCTGCCCGGTTTTACCTCGGTAAATACAGTGGGCTGGATAAAGTTGGATGAGCCATTGAACGTCAGTTGCTCGCCTCCGCAACGCAACTGCGCGCCCTCCTCCTGCGCTTGCCCGATAGCACGCATGATCCGCGCGGTTTGCTCGCTGTCGACAATGGCCCCGGCGGCACTCGCCGGGTTGAGCGGATCACCCGGCAGCCACGCCTGCGCCTTGGCCATCACCCGCTCGACGAACTCGTCGTGGATAGCTCGCTGCACGTACAACCGTGAATTGGCCGAGCACACTTCGCCTTGATTGAAGAAGATCCCGAACGCAGCTTTTTCAGCTGCCAGATCGAGATTCTGGCAGTCGGCAAACACCAGATTCGGGCTTTTGCCACCGCACTCCAGCCAAACCTGCTTGAGGTTGGACTGGGCCGAGTACTGCATGAAGTACTTGCCCACCTGAGTCGAGCCGGTGAACACCAGGCAATCGACATCCGGGTGCAGCCCCAAGGCTTTGCCGGCTTGCTCGCCGAGGCCCGGGACAACGTTGAGTACCCCTTCTGGAATGCCCGCTTCCAAAGCCAACTGGCCCAGGCGCAAGGCGGAAAACGGCGACTGCTCGGCAGGCTTCAACACCACGCTGTTCCCGGCAGCCAGAGCCGGCGCGAGCTTCCAGGCCGCCATGTCCAGGGGGAAGTTCCACGGCACCACCGCAGCGATCACGCCCAGTGGCTCGCGGGTGATGGTGGCCAGCGTGTTGGCAGCCGTCGGCGCGACCTGATCGTAGAGTTTGTCCAGCGCCTCGCCATACCAGGCGAAAACCCCGGCTGCGCCCGGCACATCAATGTTGTAGGCGTCCATCACCGGCTTGCCCATGTTCAGCGAGTCGAGCAAGGCCAACTCCTCACGGTGCACCAGCAGCAGCTCGGCCAGTTTCAGCAGGATCTTCTTGCGCTCACCTGGCGCCATGCGTGCCCACGGCCCCTGGTCGAAGGCCTGGCGCGCAGAACGCACTGCCAGGTCCACTTCACGCTCACCGCAGGCTGCAACCTGCGCCAACACCTGATTGGTTGCGGGGTTGATAGCGGTAAAAGTCGCACCTGTAGACGACTGCACCGCCCGGCCGCCGATGAGCGCGGTGTCGATGAAGGTTTGGCGCTGGGCCTGCTGTTGCCAGTGGTTGAGGTCGAACACGCTGCACTCCTCTTGCGACCGTTTGCCGGTCCATTGTTATTGACTGGAGACAATCGTGCGCCACTCGCGGCGGCAGGCAAATTCGCAAAAATGTGGTCCGGACCCATGAAAAAGCTCTGCAGCCACACCAGCTCGCAGCTCACCCCAAAGGGTGATTTCGGTGGTTTTCGAGGTGTGGGAGCATTTCCGAGACTTCAGTTGCATCCGCCCTGCGCGACTCCCAAAAAAGAGAACAAACGTCATGAACGCACCCTTCATCCCGCAACGAAACACCCAGGACTATCAAAAGGCCGACGCGGCCCACCACATCCATGCGTTTCTCGATCAAAAGGCCCTCAACGCCGAAGGGCCACGGGTGATGGTCCGCGGCGAGCGTTTGAATTTGTGGGACAACGACGGCAACCGTTATCTGGATGGCATGTCCGGCTTGTGGTGCACGCAACTGGGCTACGGCCGCAAGGACCTGACCAGCGCCGCTGCCGCGCAGATGGATCAGTTGGCGTACTACAACATGTTCTTCCACACCACCCACCCGGCGGTAATCGAGCTGTCCGAACTGCTCTTCAGCCTGCTGCCGGGCCATTACAGCCACGCGATCTACACTAACTCCGGCTCCGAGGCCAACGAGGTGCTGATCCGCACCGTGCGCCGTTACTGGCAGGTGCTGGGCAAGCCGCAGAAGAAGGTCATGATCGGCCGCTGGAACGGTTACCACGGCTCGACCCTGGCCGCCACCGCGCTGGGCGGGATGAAGTTCATGCATGAGATGGGCGGGATGATCCCCGACATCGCCCACATCGACGAGCCGTACTGGTACGCCAACGGCGGCGAGCTGACACCCGCCGAATTCGGCCGACGCTGCGCGCTGCAGCTTGAAGAAAAAATCCTCGAACTGGGCGTGGACAACGTCGCTGGTTTCATCGCCGAGCCGTTCCAGGGCGCCGGCGGCATGATCTTCCCGCCTGAAAGCTACTGGCCCGAGATCCAGCGCATCTGCCGCCAGTACGACGTGCTGCTGTGCGCCGATGAGGTGATCGGCGGCTTTGGCCGTACCGGCGAATGGTTCGCCCACCAGCACTTCGGCTTCGAGCCCGACACCCTGTCCATCGCCAAGGGGCTGACCAGCGGCTATATCCCCATGGGCGGGCTGGTGTTGAGCAAGCGCATCGCCGAGGCGCTGGTCGAGCGCGGCGGTGTATTTGCCCACGGCCTGACTTACTCCGGCCACCCGGTTGCCGCAGCGGTAGCGGTGGCCAACCTCAAGGCCTTGCGTGACGACGGCATCGTGCGCCAGGTCAAGGACGACACCGGTCCTTATCTGCAGCAACTCCTGCGTGAGTCGTTTGCCGAGCACCCCCTGATTGGCGAGATTCAGGGCACTGGCCTGCTGGCGGCGTTGCAGTTCGCCGAGGACAAACCAACCCGCAAACGCTTCGCCAATGAAAACGACCTGGCCTGGCAGTGCCGCACCTATGGCTTTGAGGAAGGCGTGATCATCCGCTCGACGCTGGGCCGCATGATCATGGCCCCGGCGCTGATCGCCAGCCGCAGCGAGCTTGATGAGCTGGTCGAAAAAACCCGCCTGGCCGTCGACCGCACCGCGCGCAGCATCGGCCGCCTCTGACCCGAGCGCAACGCCCAGCCCGATCAGGCTGGGCGCCTGGCGTGCAGCGCGCCCGCATCAGCGCTGCGCCCCCTTCTCGACACGGCTTCATTAACGGTAGCGAGTACACCTCGGCTACTGCAGCGTCCTGTATTCGCCTTCCAGGAGTTCGCAATGACTATAACAACAAGCTCAGCCGACACTCACTGTGCGCAAGCCCCGGCGTCTCGCCGCTTTCGCCAATCCATGGGCCTGCCCGCGCTGGTGCTGTTCGGCCTGGCCTACATGGTCCCGCTAGCCGTGTTCACCACCTATGGCCTGGTCACCCAGATGACCAAAGGGCACTTGCCCACGGCCTATCTGCTGACCCTCGGCGCGATGCTGCTGACCGCCTACAGCTACGGCCGCATGGTCCAGGCCCATCCCTATTCTGGCTCGGTGTACAGCTACACCCGTAAAGCCTTCGGCAGCTACTTCGGCTTCATCGCCGGCTGGACCTTGCTGCTCGACTACATCTTCCTGCCGCTGCTCAGCTACCTGCTGATCGGCATCTACATGTCCGAGTACTTCCCGGCGGTGCCGGCCTGGGTCTGGGTGCTCGGCTCGATCAGCCTAGTGACCTTTCTCAACCTGATCGGCATCGAGTCGATCACTCGGGTCAACTGGATTCTGGTAGTGGTGCAGTTGGTGTTCATCGTGGTCTTCGTGGCGCTGTCGGTCAGCAGCCTGAGTGGCCAGGGCGAGCCAGTGTCGCTGCTCAAGCCGTTCTACCACGACGGTTTCAGTGTGCCGCTGGTGATGACCGGCGCGGCCGTGCTGTGCCTGTCATTCCTCGGCTTCGATGCGGTTTCAACCATGGCTGAGGAAACCAGCAACCCGCAGTACCGCATCCCGCTGGCGATCATGGTAGTTTCGCTGGTCGGCGGCTTGCTGTTCTTGCTGGTGTCGTATTTTGCCCAGCAAGTGTTCCCCGACTGGGCCAGCTTTGCCGACCCCGACTCGGCCTCGGTGGATGTCATGCGCCGGGTCGGCGGCGAGCTGCTGGTCAGCGCCTTCACTGCCACCTATGTCGCCGGCTGCTTTGCCTCGGCGATGGTGTCCCAGGCCAGCGTGTCGCGGGTGCTGTTCGCCATGGGCCGCGACGGCGCGCTGCCGCGGGTGTTCGGCCGGTTGCGGACAAAAAAGCGGGTGCCGGCCAGCGCTATCATGCTGGTCAGTGTGATGTCTCTGCTGGCACTGGTGCTGACCTTGGACACGGTGGCCAACATGATCAGCTTCGGCGCGCTGTTTGCCTTCTCTGCGGTGAACCTGGCGGTGGTCAAACACTACCTGGTCGACCAGCAACTGCGCGGACCGCGCAATTACCTGCTGTATGGGGTCATTCCGGCACTGGGTTTTCTCAGCACCTTGTGGCTGTGGAGCAGCCTGTCGAGCATGTCATTCGCGATCGGCTTAAGCTGGATGGGGTTGGGCTTGCTGTGCCTGCTTGGGCTGACTCGGGCGTTCCAGGTCAAGCTGCCGGAGTTGCAGCTGGCTGAGTGACCAACGAACAGCGCGGCAGCGCTGTCCAGGTCGGCCTACGGCAAAGCCGTCAGCGAGTGACCGCAGCCTTGCTCCCCACGGCGCGCGCCCCGGTGGTGTTGAACCCATTGAGCAGCGCATGCGCAGCAAGACCAATCAGCAAGCCCCAGAACGCACCGCCAATACCCAGCAAGGTAATGTTGGCGGCAGCGGCCAGAAAGGTGATCAACGCCGCTTCACGGGTTTTCGCACTGGCGGTAGCGCTGGCCAGGCTGGCGCCGATGGTGCCCAGCAAGGCCAGCCCGGCCAGGGTGGTGATGAAGCTTGCCGGCAAGGCCATGAACAGCGCCGCCAGGGTCGCCCCGAACATCCCTACCAACACATATAGCAAGCCAGCGGCGATGCCGGCGATCCAGCGCTTGGACGGCTGTTCGTGGGCTTCCTTGCCGGTGCAGATGGCCGCGGTGATCGCTGCCAGGTTGAACGCATGCGAGCCGAACGGCGCCATCAACAGCGAACCCAGCCCGGTCACCGTCACGATGGGACTGGCGCTGGTGTCGTAGCCATCGTTGCGCAACACCAGCATGCCCGGCATGTACTGCCCGGTCAGGGTGATCAAAAACAGCGGCAAAGCCACGCTCAGCAGCGCATTGAGCGAGAACTGCGGCACGGTGAACACCGGCTCGGTCAGTTGCCAGTGCAGGCCGGACAGGTCAAGCCGGCCCTGCACCAGCAAAAAGCTTAACCCCAGCAGCAGAATGCCGGCCACCGCATAGCGCGCAGTGAAGCGCTTGAGCAGCAGGTAGCAGGCAATCAGCAGCCCGGCCAGCAGCGGATCGAGGCTGACGCTGCTGAACGCACCAATGCCAAACTGCAGCAGAATGCCGGCCAGCAGCCCTGCCGCTACCCCTGGCGGAATCAGCGCAATGACCTTGTCGAACCAGCCGGAACAGCCCAGCAGCACGAACGCCGCGGCACAGGCCATGTAGGCGCCTACCGCTTCGGCATAAGGCGTAGTTGCCAGCGCGACGACCAGAAACGCCGCAGCCGGCGTCGACCAGGCGGTGATGATCGGTGCGCGATAGTGCCAGCTCAGGTACATCCCGGTAACGCCCACGCCAATGGACACCGACCAGACCCACGAGGCCGTCAGCTCAGGGCTCAGGCCGGCCACCTTGGCCGCCTGGAACACCAGGATGAAGGTGCCGCCATAGTTGACGATGACCGATACCAGACCGGCAATGATCGGGTGCAGCAGATCGCTCGGGCGCAGTGACGAGCGAGAGGCATTGAGTGACATGGTGAACAAGCTCCAGGCAGTGGCGAGGCGCAGAGTCTACGGATAGACTGGCCTGCCGCTTCAGGCCAATTCATGCAGTCAGGGCAGACCACATGGCAAAAACGTTCGAACTTGAAACCCTGCAGATGCGCTTGGCCGACAGCGAATTTGCCAGCCTCGATCTGCACCAGCGAATCCAGCGTTCACTGCGTGCACTGATTCTCGAAGGCTCGCTGAGTGCCGGCCTGAAGCTGCCCGCCACGCGAGTGCTGGCGCGCTCGCTCGGCGTGGCCCGCGACACCGTCGAAAACGCCTATGTGCAGTTGCAGCGCGATGGCTACATCAACCGCCGCGGAGGCGCCGGCAGCTACGTCGCGCAAACCCTGGGCAGCGAGTTGCATGGCGCCGCTCGCCGGCGCATGCAACAACGCGACGCACGCCGTGCTCAAGCCGCCACGCAAGCGGCCGGGCTGAGCCAGCGCGGCCAGCAGATCCTCGCCAGCGGCGGCATTCATGACCAGCAGGCGATCAAGGCCTTCGCTACAGGCCTGCCGGAAACCCGCAGCTTCCCCACTGAGGCCTGGGAGCGCCTGCAACGCCAGGTCATGAAGGACTACCGCGGCAACGTCTTGCTGCATGGTGACCCGCAGGGTGCCGAGCCGCTGCGCAAGGCCATCGCCACGTACCTCAACCTCGAGCGCGGCGCCAACTGCAAGCCCGAGCAAATTCTGGTGCTGAGCAGTACCCGCCAAGCGTTGTTCCTGTGCGCGCAGTTGCTGGTAGACGCGGGCAAACCCATCCTGCTGGAAAACCCCGGCTATTTTGGCGCGAAAAAAGCTTTCGAAGCGGCCGAGGCCAAGGTCGTGCCGATCGACGTCGATGAACAAGGCGTGCGCATCGACCTGCTGCGTGCCGATCGCAGCGGTGCCAATTGCCTGTACGTGACGCCGTCGCATCAATACCCCACCGGCGCCACCCTGCCGCTGGCGCGCCGGCTGGAGCTGCTCGGCTGGGCGGCCGAGCACGGCAAATGGATCATCGAGGACGACTACGACAGCGAGTTTCACTACGACGGGCTGCCCACCGCCTGCATGCAGGGGCTGGACCGCTACCAGCGCACGATCTACCTCGGCACCTTCAGCAAGACCCTGTTTCCCGGCCTGCGCATGGGCTACATGATCCTGCCCGAACAACTGGTGCAGCCGTTTGCCTGCGCCCGCAGCATCATCGACGGGCATACCCCGCAGATCCTGCAACTGACCCTGGCGCGCTTCATGGAAGACGGCCATTACAACGCCCACGTGCGCGCCATGCGCAAACTTTACAGCCGGCGCCGCCTGTACATGCTGGATGCCATTGCCAGGCACCTGCCAGGCATTGCCACCGCCCTGCACCCGCAAGGCGGACTGCAGATTCCTTGCCTGCTCGAGGCGGGCTGGAGCGAGCAGGACACCATCCGCGTAGCGGCCAGCGCCGGCGTGCAGTTGCCTGGCCTGAGCCGGCTCTACGCGGGCGAGCACAAGCAGCAAGGCTGGCTGCTGGGCTACTCGTCCCTGACCGAGCATGAAATCGAGACGGCCATGTCGCGTTTGGCCATGGCGTTGAAGTAAGGTGGCTGACCCAGTGCGCTGTCGCCACCTGGGGCAGAAGTCCGATACGGGGTGATTACCCTGCTGCAAGAGGCCTTGATCAGACGAGCACGCCATGCAGTAGCAGTGCAGTAAGCCGTGCCCTGATGAGTCACATGAATGAATATTCATGCAAGGCTGCGGCTCAGTGCTGCCGGGGCTGACGGGCCATCCGGGCAGGCTCGCCGGGGGCGGCTTGCTTGAGCAGCAGCGGGTGCTTGCGTAGCATCGCCGACCCGGTGACCTCTCCACCCCGAAGAACGCGCATGCCCCAACCCATCCCCCTCAAGGATCACGAACAGGAAAAGCAGCTGGTCAACCGCCGCCTGTTGGTCTGCGCCGTGCTGACCTGCAGCCTCGTTGCGGTGCTGATCGCTCGCCTGTACGTGCTGCAGGTGCTGCAGCACGACCAGCAGAGCGCCGTTTCCGAAAACAACCGCGTGCACGTGCTGCCGATCGCGCCTGAGCGCGGCCTGATCTACGACCGCAACGGCGTCGTGCTGGCCGACAACAAGCCCAGCTTCAACCTGACCATGACCCGCGAGCGCGCTGGCGATTCAGCCAAGGTGCTCGACAGCCTGACGCAGATCCTCGGCCTGGCCGACGACGACCGTCAGCAGTTCAACAAGGATCTGCGCCGTGGGCGTAAACCGTTCGAACCGGTGACCTTGATGGTGGGCCTGAGCGAAGAACAGATCGCCCTGATCGCCGTCAATCAGTTCCGCCTGCCGGGGCTTGATGTAGAGCCGCAGTTTATCCGTGAGTACCCGCTCAATGAGCACTTTGCGCACTCGGTGGGCTATGTCGGCCGGATCAACGAGAAGGAAGCCAAGACCCTCGACAGCACCGAGTACCGCGGTACCCAGTCGATCGGCAAGACTGGCGTCGAGCGCTTCTACGAGGATCAGTTGCACGGTCATGTCGGCTACGAAGAGGTCGAGACCAACGCCCAGGGCCGGGTCATGCGCGTGCTCCGCCATCAGGACCCGATCCCGGGCAAGGACATCATCCTCAGCCTTGACGTGCAGCTGCAACAGGCCGCCGAAAAGGCCCTGGGCGATCGCCGTGGCTCGGTGGTGGCGCTCGACCCCGCCACCGGCGATGTGCTGGCGATGGTCAGCAACCCAAGCTTTGATCCCAACCTGTTCGTCAAAGGCATCAGCTTCAAGCAATACGCCGCGCTGCGCGATTCGATCGACCGGCCGCTGTTCAACCGGGTGCTGCGCGGTTTGTATGCGCCGGGTTCGACGATCAAGCCGGAGGTGGCCATCGCCGGCCTCGACAGCGGCGTAATGACGCCCGCCAACCGGGTGTTCGACCCCGGCTACTACGAGCTGCCCAACTACGACCACAAGTACCGCAACTGGAACCGCAGCGGCGATGGCTGGGTAGACATGTACACCGCGATCATGCGCTCCAACGACACCTACTTCTATGACCTCGCGCACAAGCTGGGCATCGACCGCCTGCATGACTACATGGCCGAGTTCGGCCTCGGCCAGAAGGTCTCGTTGGACATGTTCGAGGAAGCCGCCGGGCTGATGCCGTCGCAGCAATGGAAGCGCGCGACTCGCCGTCAGGCGTGGTTCCCCGGTGAAACGCTGATCCTGGGGATTGGCCAGGGCTACATGCAGGTCACCCCGTTGCAGCTGGCCCAAGCCACCAGCCTGCTCGCCAGCAAAGGCGTGTGGCACCGCCCGCACCTGGCCCGGAGCATTGGTGGCGAGCCGCCGCAGGATCCGCACCCGATGCCGGATATCGTCCTGCACGACAAGCGCGCGTGGGACCAGGTCAGCCAGGGCATGCAGATGGTCATGCACGACCCGCGTGGCATCGCCCGCGCCTCGGCGGCTGGCGCCCAGTACCGAATTGCCGGCAAGAGCGGTACCGCGCAGGTAGTGGCGATTCGTCAGGGCGAGCGCTACGACCGCAACAAGACCCTGGAGCGGCACCGCGACAATGCCTTGTTCGTCGGTTTCGCCCCTGCCGAGCATCCCTCGATTGTGGTGGCGGTGATGATCGAAAACGGCGAAGCCGGCGGCCGCGTCGCCGGTCCGGTGGTGCGCGAGGTGATGGATGCCTGGCTGCTGGACAGCCAGGGCCATCTGAAGCCCGAATATGCCGGTGGCGAGCACGCTTCGCCGCATTCCTGACTCGCTGCGCAGACGGCCACGCATACAGAAACCCTATAAAGGAATAAGAGTATTCTTTCTTATTCCTTTTTAAATAACCCCAGTTCTTCTATAACTGTCTGCACTGTACAGCCGCCAACAGCTGGCCAACTGTCTGCAGCGCAGCACCCCATCAACAGCAAGCCCCAACAGCCTCGACGATTGCTCAAGCAAAGTCCCCCGCTCAATTGACCTGGAGACTCGCCCATGAGCAACCCGCTCGACAACGCTGCCCTGGCCGGCGGTATTGCCCGCCCCGCTCGCTCCTCGGCCCTTGGCATTGCCCGCGAGCTGGCTGAGCAGTTTGCTCAAACCGCAGTCGAGCGCGACGAACGCGGCGGCACGCCCAAGCGCGAGCGTGACGCCCTGCGCAGCAGTGGCCTGCTCGCGCTGACCATCCCCACCGCCTATGGCGGCCAGGGCGCCAACTGGCGCGAAACGCTCGAAGTGGTGCGCGAATTCGCCCGGGTCGATAGCTCGATTGCCCATGTGTTCGGTTTTCATCACTTGATGCTGGCCACCGTGCGCCTGTTCTCGCGGTCCGAGCAATGGCAACCATGGTTCGAGCAGACGGCGCGCAAGCATTGGTTCTGGGGTAACGCCCTCAACCCTCTGGACACCCGCACCGTGGTCAAGCAGTTCGACGGCTGGTGCGAGTTCTCCGGGCAAAAGAGCTTCTGCTCCGGCGCCAGCGATTCAGAGATGCTGATCGCCTCGGCCGTGGACGAACGTGCCGGCGGCAAGCTATTGATCGCGGCCATCCCCAGCGCCCGCACCGGCATCAGCCTGCACAACGACTGGAACAACATTGGCCAACGCCAGACCGACAGCGGCAGCGCCACCTTCGAACGGGTGCGGGTCGAGCAGGACGAACTACTGCTCGATCCAGGCCCGCTGAGCACGCCATTCGCCGCCTTGCGCCCGCTGATCGCTCAGTTGCACTTCGCCAACCTGTTCCTCGGCATCGCCGAAGGCGCCTTTGCCGAAGCCCGCCAGTACAGCCTCAAGGAAAGCCGCCCCTGGTTCCGCTCCAGCGCGGCACAGGTCAGCGAAGACCCTTATGTGCTGCGCCATTACGGCGAGTTCTGGGTGGGCCTGGAAAGCGTGCGTTTGCTGATCGAGCGCGCCGCCGACCAGCTCGATGCTGCCTGGCAGCAGGAGCATGCGTTGAGTGCAGAGCAACGCAGCGACCTCGCCCTGGCCATCGGCACGGCCAAGGTCGCGGCAACCCGCCACGGCCTGGATATCTGCAACCGCCTGTTCGAAGTCACCGGTGCCCGCGCCACCCATGCCTCACTGCGCTTCGACCGGCATTGGCGCAACCTGCGCACGCAAACCCTGCACGACCCCGTGGATTACCGCATCCACGAGCTCGGCGAGTGGGCCCTCAACGGCAAGCGCCCTGTCCCGTCCTTCTATTCCTAAAGGCACGCCCATGCAATTGCTCACCCTCCCCCCGTCACCGTCACTGGCCACCTCGATCCGGGCGACCGCGCAGGTCTTCGAAGACCCCCGTTCGCAGGCGCTGCTGGCCCACTTGCAACAGGTTGCGCCAAGTGAGGCCAGCGTGCTGATCATCGGCGAGACCGGCACGGGCAAGGAGCTGGTGGCGCGCCATATCCACGACCTCAGCGGGCGCCGCAACGGGCCGTTCATCGCGGTCAACTGCGGGGCGTTTTCCGAGTCGCTGGTCGAGGCCGAGTTGTTCGGCCACGAGAAAGGCGCCTTTACCGGCGCGCTCGCCGCCAAGGCCGGCTGGTTTGAGGAAGCCAACGGCGGCACGCTGTTTCTCGACGAGATAGGCGACCTGCCCTTGCCGATTCAGGTCAAGCTGCTGCGCGTGTTGCAGGAGCGCGAGGTGGTCAGGCTAGGCTCGCGCAAGAGCATCCCGATCAATGTGCGGGTGCTGGCAGCGACCAACGTGCAGCTGGAAAAAGCCATCAATGCCGGGCATTTTCGCGAAGACCTGTACTACCGCCTGAGCGTAGTGACGCTGTCGCTGCACCCGCTACGTGATCGCCCCGGCGATATCATGCCGCTGGTGCGCCATTTCATCCGCCGCTACAGCGAGCGCTTGGGTTATGGCCCGGTCGAGCTCAGCCCACGCGCGCAGGCCAAGCTGGTCGAATACAGCTGGCCGGGCAATATTCGCGAGCTGGAAAACGTCATCCATCACAGCCTGCTGACCTGCGGCAACGGTGAAATCCAGGCGCAGGATCTGCGCATGTCCAACCTGCGCCTGGAGCGCCAGGAGGATGCCGCCGCCAGCCATGGTGGTTCGGCAGAAGAGCTGCTGGAGCAGGCGTTCAGCCGGCTGTTTGAGGAGCACTCCGGTGAGTTGTTCGAGAAAGTCGAGAACGCCCTGCTGCGTTCGGCGTATCACTTCTGTCACTACAACCAGGTGCATACCGCGCAGTTGCTGGGGCTGTCGCGCAATGTCACGCGCACCCGCTTGATCGCGATTGGCGAACTGGTGGTGAACAAGCGCCGCAATCAGGAGGAAAGCGTGCATAGCCGTGTGGTGGGTTTGTCCATCTGACCTGCAGCCCGGCTCGCCAGGCTGCAGCCAGGGTCAGTCTGGGCTGACCCGCCCGAGTGAACGACAGACCTTGGCCAGCAGCTCGCCAATCTGGAACGGCTTGATCAGCATATCCATGCCCGAGCCGAGAAACGCCTGCCGATCCAGTGCGGTCTCGGCGTAGCCGGTCATGAACAGCACCGGTAAGCCGGGCCGGTAAACCCGGGCCATATCAGCCAGCTCGCGACCGCTGATGCCTGGCAGTCCGACATCGGTGAGCAGCAGTTCGATACTGCTGTCGTTGCGCAGATGGTCCAGCGCCTCCTCGATGGTTTCCGCCAGCGTGTAGCGGTAGCCGGCATCGGCCATCACCTCAGCTACCGACAGGCGCACCGAAGCCATGTCTTCGACGATCAGCACATGCTCACCCGCGCCTCTTTGATCGACGTGGGCCACCAGCGCCTCGCTGACCGCTTCGCGATTGCTGGCAGGCAGCAGCAGGGTCACTTCTGTGCCCTGTCCCTGCACGCTGCGCAGGGCGACATGCCCACCAGACTGACGAGCGAAGCCGTAGATGGTCGACAGGCCAAGGCCGGTGCCCTGGCCCAGCGGTTTGGTGGTGAAGAACGGATCGAAGACCTTCTCCAGCACGTCCGGGGCGATGCCACTGCCGTCATCGCGCACCGTCACGGCGATGTAAGCGCCATCCTGAAGGTTGGGGTCGGCGCGGGCCACGACTGCTGAAGTAGTGACCCAGATATGCCCGCCTTTGATCAACGCATCGCGGGCGTTGATCACCAGGTTGAGCACGGCGCTTTCCAGTTGCACCGGATCGACCAGCGCAATCGACGGGCACTCGCTCAGTTGCAACTGCAGATCGATGCGTTCACCGATGGTGCGGGTCAGCAGCTCTTGCAGCGAACGTACGCGCTCGTTGACATCGACCGGGTGGGTATCCAGCGGCTGCTGCCGCGCGAAGGCCAGCAGACGATGAGTCAGCGAGGCCGCGCTCATCGCCGAGCTCAGCGCGGCATCGGCATAATGGGGGACTTTCTCGAGGTGGTTCTCGCCGACGCGTTTACGGATCAACTCCAGGCTGGTGATGATCCCGGTGAGCAGGTTGTTGAAGTCGTGGGCGATACCGCCAGTCAGGCTGCCCAGGGCGTCCATTTTCTGCAACTGCAGCAGCTGCGCCTCGGTGCGCGCGCGCTGGGCCATCTCGCGGGCCAGCTGAATGTTGGCATCGTCGAGCTTGGCCAGGTGCGAGCGCTCACGATGGCGATGCTCGGTAACGTCTTCGACAAATACCAGGCACAGGCCCGGCGTGCGGTATGGCGACAACTGCCAGTCGGTGTCGCGCAACTGGCCTTTCACCGTCATGCCCAAGGTACCGCGCCAGCGCTCGCCGTCTGCCAGGTGCTGACGCAAGGCAGCCAGGGCCAGTTCCTGGCCCGGGGTGAAGCATTCCAGCAGCACTTCAGGCTGCTGATTATCCTGAATCAGCTGAGCGAATGCATGGTTGCACTCATGCACTTTGAACTGGGCATCCAGCACCGCAATCGGCGCCGACACGTTGCTGAAGATCTCGCGAAAACGCGCCTCGCTGTCACGCAGTGCACGCTCGGTGTCACGCACCCGCAGCAAGGTGCGCAGAGTCGCCTGCAGCACATCCGGGTCGACCGGGTGCACCAGGTAGGCATCGGCTCCGGCCTCAAGACCGGTAATGATGTCGCCGGTCAGGATCGACGCAGCCGAGACATGGATCACCGGCAGCAGCGCTGTCTCGGGATCGGCGCGCAACAGGCGTACGACATCGAAACCGCTCATGTCCGGCAGGTTCACATCCAGGATCAGCGCATCGATCTGTTCATTGCGGATCATCTCCAGGCCGTCGCCGCCAGTGCCTGCCTCGAGTACCTGATAGCCGTGCAGGGCCAGCCGCCGACGCAGCGCGTAGCGCGTGGTGGCGTTGTCGTCGACGATCAGCAGGCGGATCTCAGAGCTCATCGGCGCTCTCCTGGGCGATGGCAAGCGGGATGATTACAAAGAACGTCGAGCCAACCCCGGGTTCACTTTCTACGCCCACTTCTCCGCCCAACAGCGCAGCGAAGCGTTTACACAAGGACAGGCCCAAGCCAGTGCCGCGCAGGCGTTTCTGCAAAGGCGAGTCGACCTGGGCGAAATCTTCGAACAGGGCGCCGAGCAGTTCCGGGGCAATACCGATACCCGAATCACTGACGGCAAAGCGTACGCGGTCAGTACCGTGCAGACGGGCCGACACGCGGATCTCGCCACGCAAGGTGAATTTCAGGGCGTTGGCAATGAAGTTGCGAAGGATCTGCGCCAGCTTCTTGTCATCGGTATACAGCTGCGGCAAGCCTTGCGGCTCCTCGAAAATCAGGTCGACCGCGCCCATGTCGACGATCGGCCGGAACATCCCGCGCAAGGCGGCGAACAGGTCGAGCATATCGAACCAGGCTGGCGAGATATTGATCCGCCCGGCCTCGATCTTGGCCAGGTCGAGCAAGTCGTCGACCATGTCGCTGAGCTCGCGGGTTGCCGAGCTGATAAATCCCACCTGCAACTGCTGTTCTTTGCTCAGCGGCCCGTCGATTTCGTCAGCGAGCAGGCTGGTGATGCTCAGGATCGAGCCCAGCGGCGTGCGGAATTCGTGGCTCATGTAGGCCAGGAAGCGGCTCTTGAGGTCGGATGCCTGGCGCAATTGCTCAGCCTGCACGTCCAGCTCGGCATACAGTGCGAGCACGCCCTGATTGGTCTCTTCAAGCTCATCGCGCAACGCTTCGTTGTCGGCTTGCAAGCGGCTGATGAGGGCGGCCTGCTCGGCCGAACCGGGAATCTGTTCAGGCATAAGCAGCCTCCAGGTCAATGACCAATACGGTGACATCATCACGACCGCGGCAAAAATCCCGGTGCAGAACCCCAGCGATGATCGCCGGGTGGCGCGGGGCCAGGCCCGGATAGGCTTGCAGGTTCCAACGCGATTGCAGCCCGTCGCTGTACATGATCAACAGATTTCCCTGTACCTGAGCGTAGTTAAACACCTGACCCTTGCGGTATTGACCGCCGACGATGCCGGGATAGGAGGTCAGCCCGCGCGGACGTTCGCCGCCTACCAGCGTCGCACCGATGTTGCCGATACCGATAAAGGCCAGGTTGTCCGCTGCAGCGTCATACTGGGCAATCGCCGCCGCGCCGCCGCGGGTGCCGCCCATGGCGTTGTGCATTTCGGCGAGCAACTGTTCGGGCTCGCTGAATGGGGTCCGAGCAAATTCCGTAGCGCCCGCCAGGGCGGCAGAGGCAGCCTCGCTGCCATGACCGAGGCCATCGACCACCAGGGCACTCAGGCGCTGCTGATCGCGGGCGACATACCAGGTGTCGCCACAGGCTGGATCGTTATGCAATGAATGCTGACTGACGCCGATGCGTACGTCGGCGCCCTTGACATCGCGACGATGCAAACGCGCCAGCACTGCCGCGCCGCGCTCGTCCGCATACACATCGAACACCTGCGCCTGGCGGCTGACCGCGCCCAGACCGATGCCTTGGGTACCGGCTGTGGAATACCTGTCCGTCAGGCAGGCATGCACGTCAAAGCCAGGGCCTCGGTCGATAGCCAAGATCTCGAGTGCATGTGCCGCGCCATGCGGCAAAACACGCAGGTGCAGTTCGCCGCGTTCGGCATGTTTGAGCACATTGCTGGCAAGCTCGGTGGCAACCAGCGCCGCACGGCCTGCGTCGGCCTGATCAAAACCGTGGTCTTCGGCAAGCTTTTGCACGGTACGCCGGGCATGACCCACCTGGCTGCTGTCATCGAGCGTCAACACCTGGGTCAGGCTGGCGGCAAAAGTCATGTCCATCGAGTTATGGTCACCCGAGTGCCTTGCCCTGGGGCGGTATCCAACTCGAACTCGTCGACCAACCGGCGCGCCCCCGTCAGGCCCAGGCCCATGCCGTTGCCAGAGGTCCAGCCGTCGGTCAGGGCCAGCTTGGTATCGGGGATACCCGGGCCTTCGTCACGAAACACCAGACGCAGACCCACCCGGCCAAGGCCGTCGATGATCTCCCAGTCCATGTCGCCGCCACCGCCATACACCACGGTGTTACGCGCCAGCTCGCTGACGGCGGTGACCATCTTGGTCAGGTCGACCAGGCGCATGCCGCATTCGCTGGCCAGCTTGCGCGCCAGTTGACGCGCAAGCACCACATCCTGCTCGATGCGTACCGGATGACTGCCGCTATCGCGGACGTTCATGACTGGCCTACCCGCTGGCGCAGCAGGTGCATGCCGCGATCAACGTTCAGTGCCGTACTGACACCGGGCAAAGTCAGCCCCAGTTCAACCAGGGTGATAGCCACCGCAGGCTGCATGCCCACCAGCACCGTCTCGGCATCAAGAATGCGCGACAGGCCGGAAATGGTGGCGATCATGCGGCCGATGAACGAATCGACCATGTCCAGCGCCGAGATGTCGATCAGCACGCCGCGGGCGTTGGTCTGGTCGATGCGGCTGGTCAGGTCATCCTGCAGGCGCAGCGCCAGTTCGTCATGCATGTCTACCTGGATAGTCACCAGTAAAAACTGGCCCATCTGCAGGATCGGGATACGCTCCATCGTTTACGCCCGCTCGCCGATGTCGGTGCCCAGGCGCTTGAGCGCGAGTTTCAGTGCATCGGCCAGGTTTGACTTGGTGGTCAGGGTGCCCAGGTCCAGGCCCAGGTGCACGATGGTCTGGGCGATCTGCGGGCGCACGCCACTGATGATGCAATCAGCGCCCATCAGACGGATTGCGGTGACGGTCTTGAGCAGGTGCTGAGCAACCAGGGTGTCCACGGTCGGCACGCCGGTGATGTCGATGATGGCGATTTCCGAACCGGTATCGACAATGCGCTGCAGCAGCGACTCCATGACGGTCTGGCTGCGGTGCGAGTCGAGTGTGCCGATCAATGGCAGCGCGAGCACGCCTTCCCATAGTTTGACTACTGGAGTGGACAGCTCGAGCAGCTCTTCCTGCTGGCGCTTGATCACTCCTTCACGGGTCTTTTGATAGGTGCGGATGGTGTGCAGGCCAAACGCATCGAACAGCTCGGAAATTTGCCACAGCTGTTCGGCGAGCTCGGCTGGCTGATCGCGGTACTGGGTTTGCAGCAGCGCAAACAGCGGGCCTTTCAGCGAAAAGATGAACGAGGCAGTCTGATGCGACTCCTGGCCGAGCTGGGCACGGCTGGCGGAGAGTTTGTCGAGGAAGCGGCGGGTTTCTTCCCAGCCCGCAGCCGCTGGGTTGTCACTGCCCTCATGGCGCAAGCCATCTACGATCAGTTGCAGAAACTCACGGCTTTGCTGACGCAGGTCGTGCTCTTTGACGTTGCGCGAAGCGCCGCTGGCGTCAAGCGCTGCCTGCCAATCATTGAGCAACTGAGGCTGATTGCCGACGATCGCTTCCAGGGTGCTGCCTTGCAGTGCTGCCATATGCGGTTAACTCCGAAAACTTGCTGAGATG
Organism: Pseudomonas sp. NPDC088322; assembly: GCF_044740745.1. Lineage (NCBI taxonomy): Bacteria > Pseudomonadati > Pseudomonadota > Gammaproteobacteria > Pseudomonadales > Pseudomonadaceae > Pseudomonas > Pseudomonas sp. NPDC088322. The sequence goes on from NZ_JBIURK010000005.1 coordinate 151,814, forward strand.
CCATCGATCATTCACTTCGCATTGAATGACATCCGCGGATATGAATAGTTGAGAAAAACTGCAATAAATCGCTCGCATGCCCGCTGCGCTGCAGCTAACTCTAGGCCATGTTTGCCATTCATGGGCCAGCACGCCATGCCGACAAGGCACTTGCCCTGAACGACACCGCCGTGGCATAGATCTATAGGTGAGCTTTTTAACAGAAACCGCGCATTCTAGGAGAGTTCTTTGTGAGCGACTCACAGTACGTACCGCCGAAGGTCTGGCGCAACGAGCCGGCCAAGGCCGGCAAGTTCTCCAGCACCAACCGTCCGGTGGCAGGCGCCACCCACGAGCAGGCCTTGCCACAGGGCAAACAGCCGCTGCAGCTGTACTCGCTGGCGACGCCCAACGGCGTCAAGGTGACCATTCTCCTTGAAGAATTATTGGCGCTCGGCCATAGCGGCGCCGAGTACGACGCCTGGCTGATCCGCATTGGCGAGGGCGAGCAATTTTCCAGCGGTTTTGTGGCGGTCAACCCCAACTCGAAGATCCCGGCACTGCTTGACTGCAGCCAACAGCCACCGGTGCGGGTGTTTGAATCGGGCTCGATCCTGCTGTATCTAGCAGAGAAGTTCGGTGCGCTGCTGCCGAGCGCCCCAGCCGCACGAACCGAGACACTCAACTGGCTGTTCTGGCAGATGGGCGCAGCACCCTACTTGGGCGGCGGCTTCGGCCACTTCTATGTGTATGCGCCGGAGAAGATCGAGTACGCCATCAACCGCTTCACCATGGAAGCCAAGCGCCAGCTGGATGTCCTTGAGCGGCGCCTGGCCGAAAGCCCTTATCTGGGCGGTGACGAGTACAGTATCGCCGACATCGCCGTATGGCCCTGGTACGGCCAGTTGGTGCGCGGCAACCTGTATGACGCGGCGCAGTTCCTCGCCGTCGAGGAATACCCCAACGTGCAACGCTGGGCCGAAGAAATTGCCCAGCGCCCGGCAGTACAACGCGGCACGCGGGTCAACCGCACCTGGGGCGATGAGGCCACGCAGGTTGCAGAGCGTCACTCTGCGCAAGACCTGGATTAACCAGTAACCCGTGCCGGGGCTGCGCCCCGGCCAGTTACGTTGAGGACGAAGCTGCTTCGCCCTCGACCTCTTCCTTGCGGCTGGCATAACGCTGGGCCAGCACTGCACAGACCATCAATTGAATTTGATGGAACAGCATCAACGGCAGGATCATCGCGCCGATCCCGCTACCGACGAACAGCACCTGCGCCATGGGCACACCGGTAGCCAGGCTTTTCTTCGAGCCAGCAAACAAAATGGTGATGCGGTCTTCGACACTGAAGCCGAGCGCTCGGCCGAGCACCCGCACGCCCAACAGCACTACCGCCAGCAGTATCCCGCACACGGCGAACAGGCCGGCCAGATGTTGCGGCGACACGGTGTGCCAGAGCCCGGTGACAACCGCTTCACTGAACGCGGTGTAGACCACCAGCAGAATCGAGCCCTGATCGACGATCTTCAGCCAGCGCGCGTTGCGCTTGACCCAGTCGCCGATCCAGCGCCGGGCGATCTGGCCGGCCACGAATGGCACCAACAACTGCAGGATGATTTTCAGCACCGCGTCCAGGCCCGAGCCAGTATTGCCGTCGGCACCCAACAGCAGCATCACCAGCAGCGGGGTGAGGAAGATCCCCAACAAGCTCGAAGCCGCTGCGCTGCAGATCGCTGCCGGGACGTTGCCGCGCGCCAGCGAGGTAAAGGCGATTGCCGATTGCACCGTGGCCGGCAAGGCACACAAATAGAGCACGCCCAGGTACAGCTCGTTGCCTACCAACGGCACGAACAGCGGCTTGAACGCCAGCCCCAGCAGCGGAAACAGGACGAAGGTGCAGGAGAACACCAGCAGGTGCAGACGCCAGTGGCCAGCACCCTTGATGATTGCCTCGCGCGACAGCTTGGCCCCATGCAGGAAGAACAGCAGGCCAATAGCCAGGTTGGTCAACCAGCCGAACACCACTGCACCCTGGCCCGAGCACGGCAGCAGCGTAGCGATCAGCACCACGCCGAGCAGGGCCAGGGTGAAGTTGTCGAACAGCATGCGGAGGTACTTCATTACTCATTCCTTGTTGTCATCGTGCAGCGCACGACGATAAGGTCTGCGGCTTATCTGCGCTAACGCTGGAACGCCCGCCAATGTCGCGCAACGGACACCGCATACACTGAAGACAGGAATCCCATGCTCACTTCCCGCACACTTCTCACCCTGCTTGGCCTCACCTGCTCGCTGGCCAGTACGCACAGCCTTGCTGATGATCTGCAATCTCGGGTCGATGCCGTGGTCAAACCGTTGATGGAAAAACACGCGATCCCAGGCATGGCAGTTGCTGTGTTCGCCGATGGCCGAGAACATATCTTTACCTATGGCGAAGCTAACAAGGTCGACCACCAGCCGGTAAGCCGCGAGACCCTGTTTGAAGTCGGGTCGTTGAGCAAGACTTACACAGCGACACTGGTGGCGCTGGCCAGTGCCGAGGGTAAAGTCGATCTGGCCGCGCCAGCCAGCCGCTATCAACCTGCGCTGAGCAACACGGCCTTGGGCCAGGCCACCCTGCTGGAGCTGGGCGCGTATAGCGCCGACTGCCTGCCATTACAGTTCCCGGATGACGTCGAGAGCGACGCCCAGGCGCTGGTGTTCCTCCAGCAATGGCAACGCAAGGCTGCGCCAGGCACGCAGCGCTGCTATTCCAACCCCAGCCTCGGCTTGTTTGGCGACCTGGCAGCGCGCGCGCAGAAGCTGCCCTTCGCGAAGTTGATGGAAGAGTCGCTGCTGCCAAAGCTTGGCCTCAACCACACCTACCTGCAGGTGCCTGCCAGCGCACAAAGCCAGTACGCCCAGGGTTATGACGCGCAGCAGCGGCCAGTACGGGTCACGCCCGGCGCCTTCGCTGATGAGGCCTACGGCATCAAGACGACGATCGTCGACGCGCTGCGCTATGTGCGCGTGCAGGTACAGCCCGAGCAATTGACTGCACCACTCAAGCAAGCCATCGCCCTCACCCACCAAGGTTACTTTCAGGTGGGCCGCATGACTCAGGGCCTTGGTTGGGAGCGCTACCCTCATCCCGTGACTCTGCCCACACTACTCGCGGGCAACGGTGCCGGTATGGTCCGCGAGCCGCAGGCTGTAACCCGCTTGAGCCCGGCCAGCCCCGCCGACGCTAGCGCTTGGTACAACAAGACGGGGTCAACCAATGGCTTCGGTGCCTACGTTGCATTTATCCCCAGCAAAGGCCTGGGTATCGCCCTGCTTGCCAACCGCAATTACCCCAATGAAGCCCGTGTCGAAGCGGCCTACCAGATCCTTTCCGGGCAGTGACTGATGGATTGTCGGACATTATGTAGTGAGGAAAAATATTCACTACAAAACTGTTGACGCCGTTGATCGGCGTTGGGCATGATTAAGCCGTCTCCCTGATCGGGAGCGGTGGCAAGGGTATTCCAGACGGCTTGCGCGGTAACGCAAGTCGTTCGTGGAGAGGGAACTGTCCAAAAGGCAGCATGTGAAAAGCCCCTGTTGCAATGCTGCGGTAGCAGCCTTGGAAGCGCGCTACATCTGTAGAGCGCCAAGTGTGAAATCACTAAACGACGGGTAATAGGGGCTTTATGATGAACATGAATTTGAACGACAAACCGACTGTTGACCAATTGGCCGAGCTGTTCGCTGCACGCAAGGACAGCCTTGACGATCACCTGCTGTGGATCAGCCAGACTGGCGAGGTTCGCCTTGATCGTCTGCCGCCGAACAGCCTTGAAGACGAATTTGCAGCGCACCTGCCCAGCACCTGCGCCAGCTTCAGGGTCTACCGCCGCGGCCAGGGCTTTGTTGGCAAAAAGGCTGCAGCCGACACCGAGTTCGTTGGCCGCGTGCTGGAAACGCTGCAACAGGAATGGCCTGCCGCCCGTGAGCGGCAAGCAGCCAAGGTGATCGAGCCACTGAACTGAGCGGCCTCACTGTGGTGTTGAGCCCGGCCTGCAAAGGCCGGGCTTTTTCATGCGCGTAGCCGCTGCGGCTGCGGCGCAGCGTCAAGGCTCATGGCCCGCGCCCGATTGACACCCCACACCATCGCCCGCGTAGTCGTCTCGCCGGGCCGTGTCGGATAGTACTCTTCCAGCAATGCTGTGCCGTTGTCGCTGTACATGCCGATGAACATCTGCGTGGCGCCAAGCCGTGACAGGCGGACCTGCACGTCAATGGTAATACCGTCGCTGAGTTGTTCTTCATGGCTGCGGCTGGGCAGCGGTGACTGGGCCCAATGCCGGTAGGCTTCTTCCCTGATGCGCATTGCAGTCAATCCTCCTTTTGTGAAAGTGCAGCGCAAGCAGACCACAGCATTGTTACATCTGCGAGTGCAACTCACTGTTAACTTGCGCAGAATCAACAAAGCTCATCATAAGCGTGCCGTTGGGCGTAAATCCTGTGGGCCTTCCTGGCTTGGGACCGCTGCACGGTGCCAATGACACTGTTTTACTTGCGCGCCGGAATCCGCGGGGTGAAACGCCCTTTCTTGCAGCGCTGCAACGCCACCGGCTGCATCTGCTCGGAGTCATCCAGGGTCATGTGGGCAAAACCCAGGCGAAACGCCGCTTGCCCGCAGCGCACCTGATTGTTGATCGGAAACACGTCGTTAAGGTCTTCGACAAAAGCTTCGCTCATCGCCCAACTCCCTGCACAGTTAACCGCGCCGGCAAGCCCCTCGCTTGCCCGATAAAGCCCGGCTGTTGAACTGAGACTAGCCGGTCATTCTCGGACTGCTCGGGCGAAAAGCCCATAACTGACCAGTGGCACTTGGCCTTATCTGAGCCTGACTGCAGTACCCGTGGCGAACACCACCACCATGCCACCCTGCACCGAGGGCATGCTGATTTCGAAGTCCACGCCGACCACTGCATCGGCATTCATCTGCCGCGCGCGGGCGATCAACTCAGCGGTAGCCTGCTCGCGGGCTTGCTTCAATGCACTTTCAAGGGTCTGCGAACGCCCCCCGAAGAAATCCCGAAAGCGCGCAAAGAAATCGCGGACGAAGTTGATCCCCTGCACCGATTCGGCGCTGACCAAGCCCAGGTATTCACCAATCGGACGGCCATCGAGTTGGCTGGTGGTAGAGATGATCATGCACATACTCCTGCTGCTGCCCGGCCTGCATGGCCGGGGCAAAAGAAGCGATCTTAGCAAAGCGCCGCGCGCAGGCGCTGGCTCAGCCGACTGCCAAACACATTGATCAACAAGCCGACCATTACCAGCAGCGCGCCCCAGCCCTGAATAGCGCTGAGCCGCTCACCCAGCAACCACGCCGATGAGCTCAGGCCAATTACCGGCACTAACAATGAAAACGGCGCAACCTTGCCGGCTGGATGGCGCGACAGCAGCGTGCTCCACAGGGTGTAGCCAAGCATGGTTGCCGCATACGCCAGAAACAGCAGCGCGCCCACTGAACTCCAGCTGATATGGGTCAACGCCTGACTGATTCGCTCGGGGCCCTCAAGCATCCACGACAAGGCCAGAAACGGCAGCGGCGGAATCAGCCCGCCCCACACCACCAGCGCCACCAGATTCACCGAGCCAAAGCGCCGCGTGATGATGTTGCCCATGCCCCACATCGCACCGCCACATAGCGTCAGCAACAGCGCAATCAGCGGCACATGGCTGCTGTGCTCACTGCCGATCAATACAAGCCCGCCTGCCGCTACTAGCAAGCCAAGGACACTGGCCGGGCGCAAGCGCTCGCCGAGAAACAGCGCGGCAAAGCCCAGGGTGAAGAACGCCTGCGACTGCAGGATCAGCGACGCCAGCCCAGGCGGCATGCCGCTGTGCATGGCCTGGAACAAGAAGGCAAACTGGCCCAGGGAGATCGTCGCGCCATAGGCGATCAACCAGCGCCACGGCAGGTTCGGTCGCTTCACCAGCAGTACCGCCGGGAACGCCACCAGCAAGAAGCGCAAGGCGCCCAACAGCATCGGCGGCAAGCCATCGAGGCCTACCTTGATCACCACGAAATTGACTCCCCAGATGATGATCACCACCAGAGCGATCAACAGGTCCTTGAGCGGCATCATCAGGTCCTTATCCAAACTGTTATAGACATATTTCGTAACAGCATAAGGGTTTTTCGCCGCTCGTGACCCGCACAGTTGCAGGCCAGGGTTGCGCTACAGTCTGGCGCAGCACGGCTGAGCCAGCACCGTCATCTGCCAGTCATGCAACTGTCGTAATCTGCGGCGCATCACTGTGCCCCAGGTCTCCGGCATGCCGCGTCTGCTCTCACTCCTGCTGTTGTCGCTGCCACTGCTCTGCCTGGCTGAGCCGGTGCAACTGCGCATTCAGGGCTCCAACACGATCGGCACTGCGCTTGGGCCTGCGCTGGTTCAGGGGATGCTGCGCAGCAAGGGCGCGACGGCGATCGAGCATTCCGCAGGGGCTGTGCCCAACGAGATCGCCATTACGGCGCAGGGTCGCGATGGCGAACTCCTCAGCGTGCTGATCGCAGCTCACGGCAGCAGTACCGGTTTCGCTGCACTGGGCAGTGGCGCGGCAGACCTGGTTGCCTCCTCGCGACCGATCAGTGACGTCGAGGTAGATCAGTTGCAGGCGTTCGGCGACTTGCGCAGCGGCCGTTCCGAGCAGGTCATCGGCCTCGACGGTGTCGCCGTGATCGTCCATCCAGACAATCCACTGACCAGCCTCACCACAGCGCAGCTGGCCCAGGTGTTTGCCGGCCAGGTAACCCGCTGGGAGCAACTGGGCGTAGCGGGCGGTGCTATCCGACTGTATGCGCGTGACGACCGCTCCGGCACCTTCGAGACCTTCAAGGCATTGGTCCTCGACCCTGTACGTAGCGCACTGAGTGGCGAGGCCCGGCGCTTCGAGTCCAGCGACGCGCTGGTCGAGCAAGTCCAGAGCGACCGCCAAGCGATTGGCTTCAGCAGCCTTGCGGCCGTGCATGATGCCAAGGTCCTGGCCATTGCTGCCGGCGATGCGCCGGCCCTGCCGCCCAGCCGCGCGCTGGTTGCCAGTGAAGATTATCCGCTGTCGCGGCGCTTGTACTTCTACCTGCCGGCCAGTCCGCAGCCGCTGGCCCAGGCGCTGGCTGATTTTGCCCAAAGCCCGGCCGGCCAGGTCATCGTTGCTGAACAAGGCTTCGTCAATCAGCAAGTCAAAGCTTTGCCGATCCCTCCCCAGACAGACATGCCGCCGCGCTACCGCAGCCTTGCTCTGGAAGGGCGTCGGCTGACGGTGAACTTTCGCTTCCAGGAAGGCAGTGCGAGCCTTGACAGCAAAGCGCTGCGCGACGTACACCGCGTCGCAGACTTCCTGCAGCAGGCCGGCCACGAGCAAACCAGGACGCTATTGGTCGGCTTCGGCGATCCCAAGGAAACACCGGGCAGGGCCGCCTTGCTCTCGCGCCTGCGGGCCATGGCAGTGCGCCGCGAACTGGCCCATGAAGGCGTGCAGAACATCGACGTGCTGGGTATGGGCGCCGAGCTGCCGGTAGCGGGCAACGAGCAAGAGCAAGGCCGCCACCGCAATCGCCGGGTCGAGGTGTGGGTGTATTGAGGAATGCAGATGGCCACGCAAAGAAATGTAACAGGCTGCCACTCGGCAGCTCCGGCATCTGGGTCTAGGCTCTAACCCATGTGATACCGGGCCCCTCTGACGGCTGCCGCGCCGCCATGTCGGATCACTGTTGCCATGCAACGTCGACAATCAAGGAGGGGCTCATGACAGCTCTACAGACCTACCTCACTACTCCCGTACTCGGTACCAGCGCCTGGCTGTGGCTGGTTTTCGTCGTCATCGTGGTTGGGCTGCTGGTGCTTGACCTTGGCGTCCTGCACCGCAAAGAACGCGAAATCGAAATGCGTGAAAGCCTGCTGCTGTATTCAGGCTATTTCAGCGTGGGCGTACTGTTCGGCGCCTGGGTCTGGTTCGAGTTGGGCGCGCAGTCGGCGCTGGAGTTCTACACCGGCTTCCTGGTCGAGCAATCGCTGTCGATGGACAACGTGTTCGTCATGGCGATGATCTTCAGCTACTTCGCCATCCCACGCCGCTACCAGCACCGCGTATTGTTCTGGGGCATCCTCGGGGTGGTGGTGCTGCGCGCGATCATGATCGGCGTTGGCGCTGCGCTGGTGCAGAACGTTGCCTGGGTGCTCTACCTGTTCGGCGCGTTCCTGCTGTTTACCGGGGTGAAAATGGCTTTGTCCAAGGAGGATAGCCAACCGGACCTGGCCAACAACCCGGTGCTGAGGTTTGTACGCCGGCATATGCGCGTCACTGACGACGTGCACGGGGCAAAATTCTTTGTCCGGCTGACGCCGCCCGGTGAAAGCAAAGCGCTGCGTTACGCCACACCGCTGTTTCTGGCGCTGGTGTTGATCGAACTGGCCGACCTGGTGTTTGCCGTCGACAGCGTGCCGGCGATCTTTGCCATTACTCAAGACCCGTTCATTGTCTACACCTCGAACATCTTCGCCATCCTTGGCTTGCGCTCACTGTACTTCGCGCTGTCCGCCCTGATGCATCGGTTCGTCTATCTGAAGTACGCGCTGGCACTGGTGTTGATCTTCATCGGCTGCAAGATTTTCTATCACGGCCTGATCGGCAAGGTGCCGGCGCTGCTCTCGCTGGGGGTGACCTTTGCACTGTTGCTGGGCGGGGTCGTACTGTCGCTGCTCAAGACTCGTAATGACGCGACAGCGGGTGGCCAGTCTGGTCATGGACCAGACCCCGTGGCTCATCACCGGCCAACACCACGCCCAACTCAGGAGGGAACGATCACTGAAGATCCTGACTCGCTGGGGAACCGCTAGCCAAGTGCAAGTTCGGCGCGCTGCCCAAGCGCGCCACCCTCAGCGGCCCATGCGCAGTAACTCCGCCGGCACGTACTTGCCGATTTCATATTTGCCGATGGCGGCCCGATGCACCTCGTCCGGCCCGTCCGCCAGGCGCAGGGTGCGCTGCATGGCGTACATATAGGCCAGCGGGAAATCAGCGCTGACCCCTGCCCCGCCATGGATCTGGATTGCCCGGTCGATGACTTTCAGCGCGACATTGGGCGCGACCACCTTGATCTGCGCGATCTCGCTGCGGGCGACCTTGTTGCCAACGGTGTCCATCATGTAGGCCGCCTTCAGCGTCAGCAGGCGGGCCATGTCGATTTCCATACGCGAGTCGGCGATCTTGTCGATGTTGCCGCCAAGCCGCGCCAGGGGCCGGCCAAAAGCCGTGCGCTCGACCGAGCGCCGGCACATCAATTCCAGCGCGCGCTCGGCCATGCCCACCGAACGCATGCAGTGGTGAATCCGCCCCGGCCCCAGCCGCCCCTGGGCAATCTCGAAGCCGCGGCCTTCGCCCAGCAGGACGTTTTCATAGGGCACGCGCACATTGTCGAACAGCACTTCGGCGTGGCCATGGGGGGCGTCGTCGTAGCCGAACACCGGCAATGGCCGGACGATCTTCAGCCCGGGCGTGTCGGTGGGTACCAGAATCATCGAGTGCTGTTCATGGCGCTGGCCATCCGGGTTGGACAGGCCCATGAAGATCATCACCTTGCAGCGCGGGTCGCAGGCGCCGGAGGTCCACCACTTGCGCCCGTTGATGAGCCACTGATCACCATCACGCACGGCCGTGGCCGCCATGTTGGTGGCGTCGGATGAGGCAACATCCGGCTCAGTCATGGCGAACGCCGAGCGAATCTCGCCGCGCAGCAGCGGCTCCAGCCACTGACGTTTCTGCGCCTCGCTGGCGTAGCGCACCAGCACTTCCATGTTGCCGGTATCGGGCGCCGAGCAGTTGAACGGCTCCGGCCCCAGCAGCGAGCGTCCCATGATTTCCGCCAAAGGTGCGTATTCAAGGTTGCTCAGGCCGGCGCCGTATTCCGAGTCGGGCAGAAACAGGTTCCACAGGCCTTCGGCGCGAGCCTTGGCCTTGAGCTCTTCCATCACCGCCGTCGGCTGCCAGCGGTCACCCTCGGCAACCTGGCGGTCGAACACTGCTTCGGCAGGATAAACATGCTGGTCCATGAACGCAGTGACGCGCTCTCGCAGGGCCTGAACCTTGGGCGAATAGGCGAAATCCATCGGGCTTACCTTCACAGGATGAAGAACATGGGCCTGAGCCTAGAACAAGCGCGCCAATCCACCTAGCCTATTTTCAGCGTGTATAAACATTCATAACCGATATATGATCCAACCATAACATTACGTCGAGCGGCGCCCAATGAATCTCAGCAAGGTTGACCTCAATCTGTTCATCGTCTTCGATGCGATCTACACCGAAGCCAACCTGACCCGCGCCGGGCAGATCGTCGGCATTACCCAGCCGGCGGTGTCCAACGCATTGTCGCGGCTGCGCGAGACCTTCAACGATCCGCTGTTCGTGCGCACCGCCCAAGGCATGGTGCCGACGCCGATGGCGCAGAACATCATCGGCCCGGTACGCAACGCGCTGGCGCTGCTGCGGGTTTCGGTGCAGGAAAGCCGCATCTTCAACCCGCAGCAAGCCAATAAGACCTTCCGCATCAGCATGACCGACCTGACCGAAGCGGTAGTGCTGCCGCCGCTGTTCCAGCGTCTGCGCCGGCTGGCACCGGCGGTGATGATCGAAAGCTTCCTGTGCAAACGCCGCGAAACCACCAAGGAGCTGGCCGCTGGCCGCCTCGATTTCGCCGTCGATGCGCCGCTCAACACCGACCCACAGGTGCGCCACGTCAAACTGATGCAGGACCGCTTCGTCTGCGCAATGCGTCAGGGCCACCCACTGGCCGAGGCCAAGCTGACGCTGGAGCAGTACTTGGGCATGAGCCACATCCATATCTCCAGCCGGCGTAACGGCCTGGGTTATGTCGACCTGGCGCTGGGCAAGATGGGCCTGCAACGCAAGGTTGCGCTGCGCTCGCAACACTACCTGATGGCCTCGCAGGTGTTGCAGCAGACTGACATGGTAATGACCGTGCCAGAGCGTTTCGCCCGCCGTCATCAACTGCGCCACTTGCCACTGCCGGTTGACGTACCGCCGTTGGAAACTCACCTGTACTGGCATGAAAGCACCGATCAGGACCCAGCCAATCGCTGGATGCGCGAACAGATCATCGAGCTGTGTGAGCGGGTTGTGGTGGAAGAGGAAAAAATGTTTGATCCTTTTTGAGAGGCTTTAGGAGAATTTTCTCCTACCAGACCGGGATTAGCGGGAAAACAAGGGAAAAAGCTTTTGGCTGTAGACCGATAGCATGTCGCAAACGTTCGCCACCATCAGGCGACATGCCCGGATCAGTCCATCATGCCCAGCGCCCCACTGTACTTTGACTACGCCGCCACAACCCCCGTCGATGAGCGGGTTATCGAAACCATGCTCGCCTGCCTCGGCCACCACGCCAACTTCGGCAACCCTGCCTCCAGCGGTCACACCTATGGTCAGGCGGCACGTGCCGTGGTCGAGCAGGCCCGCCGGCAGGTCGCCGAGCGGGTTGGCGCGCAGCCAGAGGAGCTGGTCTGGACCTCAGGCGCCACCGAGTCCAACAACCTCGCCCTGAAAGGCATTGCCGATGGCGCCGACAAGCCTGGGCACCTGCTTACCAGCGCGCTGGAACACAAGGCAGTGCTCGACACGGTGGCCGAGCTTGAGCGTCAAGGCTGGGCAGTGACCCGCCTGATGCCCGATCAGGCCGGGTTGATTCAGCCCGATGCGGTTCGCCAGGCGCTGCACGACGACACGCGGCTGGTGTCGCTGATGGCGGTCAACAACGAACTGGGCACCGTCACCGACTATGCCGCGATTGGCGAGATCGTTCGTGCCCATGGCGCGATACTGCACGTAGACGCTGCCCAGGCAGTCGGCAAGGTCGCGCTCGATCTGCGCGAGCAGGCCGTTGATCTGATGTCCTTCTCAGCGCACAAGGTCTACGGCCCGAAGGGCATCGGTGCACTGTATGTCGGCCCGCGAGCGCGGCCACTGATGCGTGCCCAGATGCATGGTGGCGGCCATGAAGGCGGCCTGCGCTCGGGCACCCTCGCGACCCACCAGATCGCCGGCATGGGCAGCGCCTTCGCCTTGGCAGGCGAACCTGCCGAGGCCGAGCAACAGCGCATCCATCAACTCAGCGAACGCCTGCTCAACGGCCTGCTGGCGCTGCCGGGTGTCGCACTCAATGGCTGCCCGCGGCAACGCATCGCCAACACCCTGAACCTGCGCATCGCCACCCCAGGCTTCAACAGCGCAGCGCTGGCCAGCGAGTTGGCGTTGTCGACGACTTCAGCCTGTAACTCCGCCAGCAATGCTGCGTCACATGTGCTGCTGGCGCTGGGCCTTACCGATCAACAAGCTCGCAGCAGTGTGCGCATCAGCCTAGGCCGTTACACCACAGAGACTGATGTGGATGCTGCAATCAAGGTGTTTACCCGCGTGCTGGCGACCGCTGCGCCGACCTTCTGGTAACCACACGCGACATGTTCAGGCGCGCGGCCTCGCGCCTGCCATCAACAGCAGCGTGGCCAATACGGCCAAGCCAGCCACCGCGCTGGCAACGTAGCCCAGCGCTGCAGTGCCGTACCATTGAATCACCAGCCCGCCCAGCGCAGCGCCGACCGCGATGCCACCGTTTGCAGCAGACACGTTCAATGTGCCGGCCAGGGCCTGAGCCTTGGCGCCGGCTTGCATGACGCGCACCTGACACACCGGGAACAACGCCGTGTAGGCAACGCCCCACAGCGCCAGGGCGATCAGCAGCAGCGCTGGATTGCCGACCACGGGAGCAACCGCGCCCATGCCAGTCGCGAGAATGACAAGCAACAGTACCGTCGCCCCGAGCGGGCTACGGTCAACGATGCGCCCGGCCAGGCTGTTGCCAAGCATGCCGACCACACCAAAGCCCATCAGCCACCAACCGACCTGAGCCGCAGGCACGCCCGCCACCTGTTCGAGGATTTCTGCCAGATAAGTGTAGGCGGTGAACATCGCGGTAAACACCAGCACCGACAACAGCACATGGGCAATAAAGCGCCGGTCACGCAAGATCACTGTCTGCCGTTCGCCTTGCGCCCGCTGCGGCGCGGGCGGCAACTTCGGCAACCAGGCCCACATCAGCAGCGCGACCAGCAGGCACAACCCGGCCAGCAGCCAGAAGCTGCCACGCCAGCCGACCAGCCCGGCGGCGACGGTGCCCAGCGGAATGCCGAAGACAAACGCCGCAGTGATGCCCAGGTAGACCTTGGCCACTGCCCAGCCCTCACGGCCGGGCCCTGCCAACTGCCCTGCACTCTCGCTCGCGGTACCCCAATACACCGGCAACGCCAGTGCGCCGACGACCCGTGCCAGCGCCAGCACCCAGACGTTTGGCGCCACTGCGGCGAGTGCGTTGGAGGCGGCAAACACCAGCACGATGGCAATGAACAGGGTCTTGCGCGGATAGGCTGACAACCAGGCGGTGAGAAACGGCCCGAACAGCATGACAGTCACCGCAAACAGGGTCACCAACTGGCCCGCTGCTGCAATCGACAGGCCCAAGTCGCGGGCCAGCCCCGGCAGCAAACCAAGGATGATGAATTCAGTGGTCAGCAGGGCAAAGCCGCCGACCGCGAACAACAGAATGGACAGCCCGGTGCGCTGCCCGGAGTCGGCGACTGCAGGAGCAGTCAGGGAAGAATTTTGCATCGTCTATCGCTCGGAAACTTTCAGCCGCGAAGCTTAATATGGAATTACACGCCTATTACGGGTAGATTTTCCGTAATTTACTGAACCATTTTCACCAATCAAGGCCCTCCTTCATGCCTGTCGCCGAGCATCTCAAGGACATCGACTTCTTCGTCAATGTCGCCAACGCAGGTAGCTTCATCGCCGCCGCCGAGCGCATGAATCTGACCAGCTCAGCCGTCAGCAAGGGTGTGGCGCGCCTGGAGAAACGCTTGCAGGTCAGGCTGTTCGAGCGCACTACCCGGCGCCTGCTGCTCAGCGACAGCGGCGCTGCATACTTGCGAACCTGCAGCCGAGTGCTGGCCGAGATCGCCGAAGCCGAGATGGCCCTGCATGATGAACTGAACGAGCCATGCGGGCCGCTGCGGGTCGATCTGCCCGCAAGCTTCGGCCGCCTGCATGCGCTGCCCGCCGTGCTCGACTTCGCCCGGCGCCATCCGCGCCTGCAGCCGCACATCACTTTGTCCGATCGCTTTGTCGACATGCTCGAGGACGCCATCGACGTCATCGTTCGCATTGGCGGCCCGCAGGTGTGGCCGGCTGGTGTCGAGCATCGCTATCTGGGCAGCCAGCGCACGGTGTTCTGCGCCGCCCCCAGCTACCTCGCCGAGCACGGCACGCCGCGTGATGAGCGCGACTTGCAGGCACTTGGTTGCGTGCTGTACGCCTGCGCCGATGGCAGCACGCCGCCCTTGCATTTCGCCAGTGGCCGGCAAGGCGCGACGCAACTGAAAAGCATCAGCGGCCGCCTGGCCATCGGTGACGCCGAAGGCCAGGCGCTAGCGATCATGGCCGGCCACGGCATCGCCCAGTTACCGACCTGGCTGGTTCAGCGCCAATTGGATGAGGGCAGCCTGGTCGAAGTGCTGCCAGAGTTCGCCAGCGAGGGCCTGCCGATTCACCTGGCCTGGCGCCGTAATCGGCGCCATTTGCCCAAGGTCAGCGCATTGGTCGAAGCGCTCAGCGCACAGCTGATACCGGTGCTGGACCCGCAGGTCAAAGGAAGGTGAATACACTCGATGCCGGCAAGCGCGACTTGCCCAGCCCAGCGTTGAAGTCGTCGGCACTGCGGTAGCCCAGACTGAGCAGCACCACACTGGTGAAGCCGCGCTCGCGCAGGCCAAGCTCGGCGTCCAATAGTTTGCTGTCGAAACCTTCGATCGGCGTGGCATCCAGCTCCAGCGCGGCAGCGCCCAACAGCGCAGTGCCGAGGGCAAGGTAGGTTTGTTTTTCCATCCAGTGCTGCAGGTCTTTCTGATCGAAGCGGTGCAGGTCGACATAGCTGCGCCGGGTCAGGTCCTGGCCGGCCTTGGCCTGCTCGGTGTGAAAACGGCCGTCACGGGCTTCCTGCTCCAGCAGGGCCTGCAGATGCGCTTCAGGCATTTCGGTGCGCGCGGCAAATACCAGCACATGCGAGGCATCGCGAATCTTTGCGGTGTTGTAGGCAAACGCTTCGGTGCTCTTGGCTATCCGCGCCTTGCCTTCAGCGCTGTCGGCAACGATAAAGTGCCAAGGCTGGGTATTGACCGAAGACGGGCTGTGGCGCAATTGCTCGAGCAAGGTATCGATGGTCGCTTGCGGGATTCTGCGGCTGGCGTCGTAGGCTTTGGTGGTGTAACGGCGCTTGGCCAGGGTAACGGTGTCCATCGAAAAGCTCCTGAGGTGTGCGGATTCGACGCGCATCTTAGCGCTGTTGCAGCCAATAGAAACCGCTGAAAATACAGCAACACTTTCATGCCAATGACGAAAATGCTGCGCAACCTGCTGCACATCCGTTCTAAACCTGACCAGCCCTTGTGGGTTAAGGTAGTGGGCCCACTCACCAGCAGCTGCCGCCCATGACCAACTGGATTGATCTGAGCCAGGACGCCGATACCGGCATCGAGTCGGTGCGCGCGCATTTCACCGGGCACGCCTACGACCCGCACTGGCATGACAGCTACCTGGTCGGCGCCACCGAGCAAGGCGTGCAGCAGTTCAACTGCCGCCGCGCCCGCCATGTGAGTACGCCCGGCCAGGTATTTCTGCTCGAACCTGGCGAGATCCACGATGGCCTGGCGCCGACTGCCGACGGCTTCACCTACTTCACCTTGTACCTGGAGCCAGACTGGCTGCAGGCCGAGCTGCCGAGCTTGTTCGAACAAGCGCCGGCCAATAGCCTGCCCAGTTTTGCCGATACCCAGTGCAACGATGTGCGCTTGAGCGGGGCGATCATGCGCGCCTTCGATGCCGTGCACAGTCAGGACCTGCGCATCGTGCGCCAGACGGCCATGGACGACATGCTCGCCTGCCTGACCCAGCACCTGCACTGGCGCAAGCGGCTCAATCCCGACCCACGCCTGCCGTTGACTGCGCAGCGCGCGCGGGACTACCTGCACGCGCATATCGATCAGGATATCGGCCTGGTCGAGCTGGCCCAGGCCTGCGGGGTCGATCGTTTTCGTCTGAGTCGCGCGTTCAAGGCGGCCTTCGGCCTGGCCCCGCACGCCTACCTGATTCAGCTGCGCCTGGCTCGGGCGCGGCGCCTGCTGGCCTTGGGCGAGAGCCCCGCTGCAGTGGCCACGGCGCTTGGCTTTGCCGACCAAAGCCACCTCGGCCGCTGGTTCCGCCGGGCGTATCGCCTGACCCCAGCAGCCTACCAGCGGCGCTGCTCAAAGCTTCCAGACTGACCCGGCGGCGGCAGCGACCATGGTGCTCCATCCCTCTGGAGTTACCGTTGATGCTGCAGTCCCTGTTGCCCTTTACCTTGTTTGCGCTGGTCACCAGCATCAGCCCCGGGCCGACCAACGTGCTGATCCTCGCCCATAGCGCCCGTGCCGGGCTGCGTGCCAGCGTGGCGCCGATTGTGGCGGCCTCCACGGCTGCGGCGGCGATCGTCTGGGCGGTTGGCCTGGGCCTGGGCGAAGTGCTGCTGCGCTATCCGCTGGCGCAGCAAGTAATGAGCTGGCTCGGCGTGATCTGGCTGACGTGGCTGGGCTGGCAGTTGCTGCGCAGTGCCGGCGAGCCGATCCAGAGTGCCGAACAACAGCCCTTCGGCGCGCTCAGTGCCGCGTCGCTGCAACTGATCAACCCCAAGGTCTGGTTGCTGGCCGTGGCGGTGATCGGCGTGTATACAGCGCCGGGCCAGCCGGTCTGGCAGCTGGCGCTGGTGCTGCTGCTGGTGGCCCTGCCGAGCATGACCAGTTGGGCCCTGCTCGGTGCTGGTAGCGCCCGCTGGTTGCAGTCGCCGCAGCGCCTGCGCCGGTTCAATCAGCTGCTGGCGTGCTTGCTGATTGCCTCGGCCTGGTCGGCGCTGCTGCTGTAGCGGCCGGCTCAGCCGAGCGCAGGCGCCTCGCGCAAGCGCTTGAGGCTGACCAGCGCCAGGATCAGGCCGAGCAAAGCCACCGAACCACCAGCCAGGCCGATGTAAGCCACGCCCAACTGGCCGCTGACGATGCTGCCAAGCAACGCGCCGCCGCCGATCCCGATGTTGTAGATGCCAGAGAACAACGCCATGGCCACATCGGTGGCGTCCGAGGCCAGCTTGAGGGTCTTGGACTGCAACGCCAGACTGAAGCTAAGGATCGCCACCCCCCAGAACATGCTCAATACGGCGAATACAGTGAAGTTGCCCGAGAGTGGCCAGAGCAGCAGCAGGCAAGCGGCCAGGCACCCCATCGAACCGAGCAGGAACAGCTGCGGGAAACGCTCGCTGTAGCGGCTGAACAGCACCGAACCAATCACCCCGGCACCGCCAAACAGCAGCAACAACAAGGTGGTGCGATCGCCGCCGATCTGCGCGACATGCAAGGCAAATGGTTCGATATAGCTGTAGGCGGTGAACTGTGCGGTGATCAGCAAGGTCACCAGCAGGTAGGTAATCACCAAGGCCGGCCGCTTGAACAACACCGGCAAGCTGCGCAGCGAGCCGGAGTTCTGGCTCGGCAGCAACGGCAGCGACTTCATCAGGCAGAGCATGGTCACCAGCGCCACGCCGGCGATGCTCAGGAACGTCACCCGCCAGCCCAGCGCCTCGCCCACCACCCGGCCAAGCGGAATGCCCAGGACCATCGCCAGGGTGGTACCGGTCGCGAGCAGGCCCAATGCCTTGGCCTGCTTGCCCGCTGGCGCCACCCGCACGGCCAGCGAAGCGGTAATTGCCCAGAACACCGCATGCGACAGGGCAATGCCGATACGGCTGAGCACCAGCATGGTGAAACTTTGCGCGAGCCAAGACAGCAAGTGGCTGACGATGAACACCAGAAACACCCACAGCAGCAGGCGGCGCCGCTCGATATTGCGCGTCAGCAACATCATCGGCAGCGACGCCAGCGCGACTATCCAGGCATAGATGGTCAACATCAGGCCGACCTGCGCAGTGCTCATGTCGAAACTGCGGCCGATGTCACTGAGCAGCGCCACCGGTACGAACTCGGTGGTATTGAAGATAAACGCAGCCAGGGCCAACGCAATGACGCTGAGCCAACTGCCGCCGCCCACTGGTGCGGGCATGGATGTAGGGATCGGACCATTCATGGATGGGAATTACAGCTCCTGAAAAAAGACGACAAGCACGCAACCCAGCCCGCTGCGAAAGCATGCGGCAGGTGCGGATAGATATGTATCAAGGATGGCGGCCATGGTACGCGCCAAGCCAGGGCCTCACAACCGCAGTGCAGGCGGAGTAACATGTGCACTCTAGAGACAGACCGCGGAACAAGGAGTCCGATCCGTTCATGGACAAGCAGCACGCCCAGCAACAATGGCAGCAGGCCGTAATCGCCTATGCCAAGGCCATCAACCACTACGTCGCGCAAGGCCGCACGCAGGGCTGGGACAACCTCGAGGAGCCGGTCGCGCCTGCCACCGAGCACCTGCTGCCGGCCTGGCAGGCGGCGCTGCAGGCGATCAATCAGCCCTATGTCGATGAGCAGCAACGCCGCGCATTTCGCAGCGACTGGCCGCCCGCCCACCTGCCGCTGGTACCGCTGCTGGAGCAGCACGGCCAAGGCATCGCCAGCGTGCTCATGCTCGATGACGGCAGCCTGCTGGCACGGATTGGCATGCCTCACGAAAAAGGCCAGGTGGTACGCATCGATGGGCGCACGGTGACCCCGGTGATCGGCGTCGAGCACTTTGGCCGCTGCCCGCAGCGGCGTTATTTCGCCCTGGCCAACGCCGAGGGTATCCGCGTCACTGACGGCTGGGGTGGCCCGCAGGTGGCGCGGATGGCCTGGCCTCATGGCCTTGAAGGTTTGCCCAGAGGCTATCCGTTCGAACCGTTCGATTTGCCGCCCACACCGAGCGCGCTGATCCCCTTCCCGGATGGGCAGCGGGTATTGCTGGTCAGCGGCGAAGGGATATTTGTGCTCACCGGCGAACGGGCGACTCGCCTGTTGCCGCAGCAGCAGACGATTCTCGATGATCTGGCAGAAGGGATCGACCCCGACGATATCGCCCTGGGCCTGTCGATGGAGCATGGCGCAGTCTCGCCCGATGGCCGCCTGCTCGCCATCGGCGAACAAGGCGTGCGCCATCTGGTGCTGGATGATCAACTGCAGGTGGTCGCCGAAGTCGGCCCCGTCGGTGAATACCCACACTTTGCCTTGTTCAATCAGCGCGGCGACCATTTGATCCTGAATGCCTGCCATTTCTACAACGGCAACACCCTGGGTGTGCGCACGGCTGACCTGCCGGGGCTCAATACCGACTACTACAGCGAAGACCCGCGCACGCCGCTGGTCGAGGATGGCGCGCGGATCTACGCTGGCGTAGCCCGCGCCGGTGAGTACATCGTGGGTGATGCGCACGGCTATCTGCGGGCATTTGGCGAAGACGGTCAGGAGCGCTGGCAGCACTACCTGGGCTCGACCTTGTGCGCCATGGACATCAGCGCAGATGGCAAAACCCTGGTCGCCGCCAGCTATGCCGGCATCATCTCGCTGATCGCCCTCGACAGCGGCCGACCTGACTGGCAGATCGGCACTGGCGAGCACGGCGAGCTACGCCGCTGGCTGTTCTGGAAGGGCCTGGACAAGCCACTGGCCTGGTGACCCTTCACCTGCCAGTCAGGCTTTCAGCGTGGCCATGTCGATGACGAAGCGGTATTTCACATCGCCAGCGATCACCCGCTCGAACGCTTCGTTGATGCTGCGGATATCGAGCATCTCGATGTCACAGGTGATGCCATGCTCGGCGCTGAAGTCGAGCATTTCCTGGGTTTCGGCGATGCCACCGATCAACGAACCGGCCAGTACGCGACGCTTCAGCACCAGGTTGGCTGCATGCAGTGGTGGCTCGACCGGCTCGATCAAGCCGACCAGGATGTGCACGCCATCAAAAGTCAGGGTGTCGAGGTAGGGGTTCAGGTCGTGCTGCACTGGGATAGTGTCGAGCAGGAAGTCGAAACGCCCGGCGGCGGCGCGCATCTGCTCGGCATCGCTGGACACGATGACGTGATCGGCGCCCTGGCGGCGAGCTTCTTCAGCCTTGGCTGCGGAGCGGGTGAACAAGGTCACTTCAGCGCCCAGTGCCTTGGCGAACTTGATGCCCATGTGGCCCAGGCCACCCATGCCGAGAATGCCGACCTTGTGGCCAGGGCCGACGCCGTGGTGCTTGAGCGGCGAGTAGGTGGTGATGCCGGCGCACAGCAGCGGCGCGGCGCTGGCCAGGTCCAGCCCTTGCGGCATGCGCAGGACGAAATGCTCGCTGACGACGATGCTGTTGGAGTAGCCGCCCATGGTGTTGCTGCCATCGACCCGGTCCGGGGTCGCGTAGGTCATGGTCGGGCCGGCCAGGCAGTACTGCTCGAGGTCCTTGGCGCAGGCCTGGCACTCGCGGCACGAGTCGACCATGCAGCCAACCCCGACCAGGTCGCCGACTTTGTGCTTGCTGACGTTGGCACCGACCGCCGTCACCCGGCCGACGATTTCGTGGCCCGGCATCAGCGGGTACACAGCGATGCCCCACTCGTTGCGCGCCTGGTGAATGTCGGAGTGGCAGACGCCGCAATAAAGGATCTCGATGGCGACGTCATCGGCACGCGGGCTGCGACGCTCGAAGCTCATCGGCAGCAGCGGGCTGGTCGGGGTTTGGGCGGCATAACCGATTGCGGTATACATGGCGAAGACCTCTCAAGTGAAACGATTCAATGCCAGCCATTCTCCTGCCAGATGGCGAGCGAGACCACCGTGAATTCTCCGGCATGCTTGCCTGATTCTCCGAAACCGCTACATCCGATATGGCGCCAGGCTATCAATCTGCGAGAATGCCAGTGTCTGATTCTCTGCCCAGGCCCTTTATGCAGCTTACCCGCCATGTCGACGCCAACGCCCCGCTCTGCGACCTGATTCGCCGCCTGGCAACGCGCCCGGGGTTTGTCCCCACCCATCTGCCGCAGGTGCAGGTGCTCAGCTGGGATCACTACGTCGCCAGCAGCCCGCAGATCTATGAACCGAGCCTGATGATCCTCGCCCAGGGCAGCAAACTGGCAAGGCTAGGGCCGCGTACCCTGGAGTACGGCGCCGGTCATTACCTGGTGCAGGCGCTGTCGGTACCGTTCATGTGCGAGACCTTCGCGACTGCCGAAGCGCCACTGCTGGGCGTGGCCGTGGACATCGACCGCAGCGTACTCAGCGAACTGGTGCAGAGCATGCAGCTGGCGCCAGATGCCCGTGTGCAGGCGCAAACCCCGCAGTCGATGACCTCGGCGGCACTCGATGCGGCCATGCGCGATAGCGTCGAGCGCCTGCTGCAGTGCCTGCAGGACCCGCTGGATGCCCAGGTGCTGGGCCCGGCGCGGGTGCGCGAAGTGCTCTACACCGCTTTGCGTGGGCCGCAGGCCGGTGTGCTGAGGGCCTTGGTCGAGCAGCAAGGGCACTTTGCCCGAGTAGCTGCCTCGCTTGCTTATCTGCGCGAGCATTACGCCGAGCCACTCAGCGTCGAAGCCTTGGCCAGTTGCGCTAACATGAGCGTGTCGACCTTCCATGAGCACTTCAAGCGCTGCACCGACATGGCGCCAATGCAGTACCTCAAGCGTCTGCGCCTGCTCAAGGCGCAGCAGATGCTGATCGGCGAAGGCCTGGGCGTGGCACAGGCGGCGCACCGGGTCGGTTATCAGAGCACCTCGCAGTTCAGCCGCGAGTACAAGCGCCAGTTCGCCCAGAGCCCGGGAGATGAGCAGCCTTATCAACGCTTTGCTCCGGGCAGCCTGAACGATCTGTCCGCTTCGGTCTGAGCAGCTCAGCCAGGCAGCGCGCTGCAAAGCGTTACTGACGCAGGACCATGTCGACAATCGTCGCCTGCAACTCCTGCCTGGCCTGCTCTGGTTCAAGCGCGCCGGTTGCCGCGGCCTGCGACAAGGCATCCGCCGCTCCCACCAGCACGCGCAACCCTGCCGCAGCAATATCGCCACTCGGCGCGAACGGCGCCAGCGCGAGCCTGCATTTGTCCAGAAACGGCGCTTCGCACTGGTTTTTCAGCGCTTCCATCTCGGGCGAACCGGTCAAGGCTGCACTGACGCCGGGAATCTCCCGCCCCTGGCTGATCACGCAATCGATATACGCCGCGGCAATCACCCGTGCGCGATCCGCCAGCGTCGGTTCACAGCTCGCCAGCAATGCATCCAGCATCGTCGACTGACGCGCGTCGTATTCCTGATAGAGCGCAACCAATAAGCCGTTTCGCGATACGAAATGGTCGTAGACCACTGGCTTGGTCACACCGGACTGCTGTGCCAGCCGGCCGAGGCTGAGCGCATCGGTGCCCTCCAGCCTGACTATTTCCCGAGCCACTTCCAGCAATTGGCTCCGGCGCTGCTCCCGCGACAGGCGCTTGCGCGACTGCGGATTTTGCTCACTTGACATCACAACCTACCAAAAGTAACTTACCTGCGGTAACTTACCGAAAGTATATAGCGACACCTGGCGTCTCGCAGCCCTTTGTGGAGAAACTTCATGCACGCACTGATCGTCATCGGCCACCATGATCCTGAGTCCCTTACCCATGCGCTTGCCGCCCAGATCGCGGAGGGCCTTGCCGACGCAGGCCACAGCAGCAGCCTTGCTGACCTGGCCACTGAGCGATTCGACCCGCGCTTTGGCCTTGCTGACCACGCCGTACATCGGCGCCTGGCGACAGCCCCGGCTGATGTCCTGCGCGAACAGGCGCGGATTGAACGCGCCGATGCTCTGGTGCTGGTCTACCCCGTTTATTGGTGGTCGATGCCAGCTTTGCTCAAGGGCTGGGTCGAGCGGGTATTCAGCAACGGCTGGGCCTTCGATTATTTGCCAGACGGGCGGCTGATCAAAAAGCTCAACGGCCTCCCGGTACAGCTGGTTGGCCTGGCTGGCGCCGACGCGGGCACGTTCGTTCGGCATGGTTACGGCCATGCCATGGCGACTCAGATCGAGCATGGAATCTTTGATTACTGCGGTGCTCGGGTGCTTGGCTCGGCGCTTCTGGATGACAGCGAGAGCGGCCAGAGCCTTGCCCATCTGGCGAGCGCGCGCTCGATCGGGCAGAAGCTGTTCGACAAGGTTGCGATAAGCGCCTGACCTCTCTGCCCCCTGATACGGCAGTGAGACGTCAGCACACTGCCATTGCGGGAGTTCTCCCGATCCAGCTACCATTGAGAACGATTCACACTCACGATCGGATATCAACCGTTGGACAGCACCTCGACCCGCAAGCTGGGCTTCTTTTTCAGCGATCACCATCGCTGGCTGCTCCAACACATCCACAAGCGCCTGCGTAACCGCGCCGATGCTGAAGACACGGCTGCCGAAGCGTTTTGCCAGATGCTCGGTGCGCGGGTTGATCCAGACAGTATCCTGCAGCCGCGGGCCTACCTGTCGACGATTGCCCGTCGACTGATTTTCGATCGTCACCGCCGCCGTCAACTTGAGCAGGCTTACCTGGAACGCCTGAGCCATCTGCCGGAGCAGGTGGCGCCGTCAGTTGAAGAACAACTGCTGCTAATCGAGGCGCTGGTGACTATCGACCAGGCGCTCGATGGCCTCCCCGCGATCGTCAAGAGCACATTCCTTTACAGTCAGCTCGACGGCATGAGCTACGTCGACATCGCGGCCAAATTGCAGCTGTCCGAACGCACTGTCAGCCGCTACATGAAGCAGGCGCTGCGCCAGTGCTACCTGAGCGAGCTGCAGCCATGAGTGCGCGCAGCCTGGACAACGTGACCGAGCAAGCCATCGACTGGATGGTCGAGCTCAATGCCGCTAGCCCGGACCCAGCGCTGCTGCGCCGGGTCGACCAGTGGCTGGCGCAAGACCCGCGCCATCAACACGCCTGGGATCTGTTACAGCAACGCCTGGGTCGGCCGTGCGCAGCGCTGAGAGCACTGGATCAGCGCGTGCCCGGGCAAGCCAGTGAGGCCCGCCAACTGCTGCTGCAACCGACGCGCACACGCCGCGAGGTGCTGCGCAGTCTCGCCGGGCTTGGGTTGCTGGGTGGCGGCCTGTGGGCCGGCTGGCGCAGCGACGCGGCGCAGGACTGGATGGCTGATCTGCACACCGCTAGCGGCCAGCGCCGCACCTTCACCCTCGAAGACGGCAGCCGTCTCAGCATGAACAGCGCCAGCGCGGTTGACCTGCGCTTTGATCGCGAGCAACGGCTGGTGGTGCTGCGTCACGGCGAGCTGTTGATCGACGTTGCCAAAGACCCACTGCGGCCGCTGCGGGTGCGCGCCGCGCAAGGTCAGATCCAGGCCCTGGGCACGCGTTTTCTGGTCGGCCAGGAACCAGCCACAACACGGGTTACCGTGCTGCAGCACAGCGTGCGCGCCAGCCTGCCGAATGGACAGGAGCAAGTCCTGCAGCAAGGTCAGGCCGCGCTGCTTGGCGCTGACGGCATTCAGCTACTCAGTGGTGAGCAGCTGCAGCGCGCCGCCTGGGTCGACGGCAAGCTGGAGGTCCTGGATGAGCCACTGCACGCCGTGGTCGAGGCGCTGCGCCCTTACCAGCGTGGTTACATTCGCCTGGCCCCGGCAGTGCGCGGCCTGCGCGTGCAGGGTGTGTTCCCGCTGGACCAGCCGCAACAGGCCTTGGCCGCCCTCGCCGAAGCTTTGCCTATAAAGGTCGAGTACTACGCACCGTGGCTGACCCTGATCGGCCCAGTGCCGGCTTAGTGAGAATATTTTTAAAAATCATTCGCAGCCGTGTCCGGTTTTCATTTCTCGTCGCACCTATCTCCTGACAGCCACTTTTCAACGGGAGAACACCGTGCACAACACCTGGCCCCGCGCCCTGCCCCTGGTACTCGCTCTGAGCAGCCTGAGTGCCCTGGCTCAGGCGCAGACCCTGACCTTCAACCTGCCGGCCGCAAGCCTGGCCGCCACCCTCAACCGCATCGCCAGCCAGAGCGGCAGCATTATCGCGCTGGAGCCAGACCTGGTGCGCGGCAAGCAGGCGCCAGCAGTGGTCGGCCAGATGAGCGCCGAACAGGCCATGCAGACCGCCCTGAGCGGCAGCGGCCTGAAACTGCGGGTGACTGGCAGCGGCCATTTCAGCGTGGCCCCGGCCAATGTCGGCGGCGACGCGCTGGAGCTGGGCGCGACTAGCATCAATAACAACTACCTCGACGCCACCAGCGAAGGCAGCGGCTCCTATGCCGCGCGCGCAGTCACCTTGGGCAAAGGTACCCATACCCTGCGAGAGATTCCCCAGTCGGTCACGGTGATCACCCGTAAGCAGTTGGACGACCAGGGCATCACCGACCTCAAGGACGCGCTCAATCACACCACCGGCATCGTCGGCGCGCAGGGTATCGGCCCGGGCATGGTAGTGACTTCGCGCGGTTTCCAGATCGATGACTGGCAGTACGACGGCGTACCGATCCAGCGCAACAGCTACTCGCTGGGCAACTGGGCGACCCAGGATCTGGTGTTCTTCGATCGCGTTGAAGTGCTGCGCGGCTCCTCTGGGTTGCTGCAAGGCACCGGCAGCCCGGGTGGTGCGATCAACCTGGTGCGCAAGCGCGGCCAGGCGGCGCCGACCGTGGCCATCACCGGCAAGGCCGGCACCTGGGACCACTATGGCCTGCAACTGGATACCGGCGGGCCGTTGACCAGCGACGGCAAGGTGCGCGGGCGGATGGTGCTGGATGAAGACCAGAGCGACAGCTTCATCGACTATCAATGGAGCAAAACCCACTCGCTGTATGGCGCGCTGGACATCGACCTGAACGACGCCACCACGGTTGGCGCAGGTATCAGCTACAGCCGCGAACAGTCTCGGCCGATGCTGCGCGGTATCCCGCGTTACGCCAGCGGCAAGCCGGTCGATCTACCCCGCTCGACCTTCACCGGCGCACGCTGGAGCCGCGCCGAAACCGACGTCACCACCTACTACCTGGACCTCGAGCACCGCTTCAACGACGACTGGACATTCAAGACTGCCGCCGTGCGCATGGACGAGACCAACACCTCCACCCATCAGCGCGTGCAGACGTCCGGCGAAGGCCTGGAGGCCAACGGCGATGGCGTCAGCTACGCCGACTGGATCACTGACTTCCACTCCAGCAAGCTGGGGCTGGATATGAACGTGGTCGGCCACTTCGATACCGGCTCGGTGGCGCACGAAATCACCGTCGGCGGCAACTACGCCAAGCTGACCTCGGATGACGCCTACTGGCGCAAATTCAACGCCGGCAGCGGCAACATCTTCGACATCGATCATGACCGCCCGGAACCGAGCCGCGACAGCCTGCTGGCCGGTCCTTTTGGTCGCCATAACCAAGCCAGCTACGACGTTCGGCAAAAGGGCCTGTACGGCGTCTGGCGCGTCAAGCCGGTTCAGGACCTGACGCTGATTGCAGGTACCCGCGTCAGCTGGTTCGACTACAGCTGGGACTCGATCGACTTCAACAACCCGACCGATCCGGGCACGCGCTACCCCACCAGCCGTATGACCGAGTCAGGTGAGGTCACCCCGTATGCCGGCTTCATCTATGACCTCACCGAGCAATGGTCGTGGTACGCCAGCTATACCGACGTGTTCGTGCCGCAGACCGAACGTGCCCTGGGCAATGCCCCACTCAAGCCGATCGTTGGCAGCAACTACGAGACCGGCCTCAAAGGCGAGTTGCTCGATGGCCGGGTCAACACCTCGCTGGCGATCTTCCGTTATGACCAGGAAAACCGCGCGGTTACCGATATCGCATCGGGCCAGGAATGTGATGGCTGGTACTGCTCGATGGCCTCCGGCAAGGTCCGCAGCCAGGGGGTCGAAGCCGAGATCAGCGGCGAGCTGGTCAGCGGCCTGCAGCTGTTCGCCGGCTACACCTACAACACCACCACGTTTCTTGATGACCCGGAAAACGAAGGCCGCACTTTCAGCCAGTGGACGCCCAAGCACATGTTGCGCACCTGGGCCGATTACCAGCTGCCAGTCGACGGCCAGCGCTGGAGCACTGGCATGGGCTTCACCAGCCAGAGCCACACCCTGGGTTACGAGCGCAGCTACGAGGTGCCCGGCTACACGGTATGGAGCGCGCGGGTGGCGTATCAGCTGAGCCCAGAAGTGAATCTTGCGCTGAACGCCAACAACCTGTTCGACAAGAAATACTGGGTCGCCGGCTTCAACCAGCTCAACGGCAGCAACAACTATGGCGAGCCGCGCAATCTGATGTTCTCGGTCAAGTACACGCCGCAGTTCTGAAGCGCTTCTCAGACCTCCAGCGGCCACTGCGCCAACGGCCAATAGCGGCCCTTGCGTGACTCGTACAAGGTGAAGTGCCGCGCACTGAGGTAAAAATCAGCCGCCACGCTGGCCTCCGGCACCTGCCCCTGAAAGTCACGCGCCAGGGTCAGGTGCGCGCGGTACTCACGGCTGCTGCGGGCGATGCCCAGGCCCAGCGCGGCCTGTTCCAGGGCGTACACCAACTGGCGCAGGGCGGGCGGCGCATCACTTGCCTGCAACACCAGCGCTTGCGCCCGTGGCCACACCTGCAATTGATCGAGCAGCACGCGTAACGGCGCGACCGGCCGTTTGATCTGGTCGACCGCAGCGCACAGAGCGGGTAACTGCGCACTGTCGACATCCCCGAGAAACAGCAGGGTCAGATGGAAGTTGTCGGCGGGCACTGGCTTGCCGCTGCGCAACTCAAGTTCACGGCGCCACTGAGCGACGCTGCGGCGCTGGTCATCACTGACTGGCAGGGCAAAAAACAGTCGCTTGAACGGGCTGCCGCTGGGGCGCGTTTCCTTGGCCATGTTCGCTCCGGATTAATGAACGGATCAGTCGAGTGTACCGGCCTCGCGGATCGGAGATGAGCCGAAAATCCTAGCGGAAACGTTTGCGCGACACCTAGGCAATGCCACCAAAGTACCGTCGATCAAATGTAACAATAAGTACAAAGTCGTACGCGGTTTGTTTATGCTGGCGCGCTCTAGCCATGGCTCATGGCCATTCTCTACAAGTGTTTGTCGATGAAAATTGCTTTCGTACTAATCTTCGTCCTCTCGATTGCCTATGTGCATCTGCGTGGTCGTGTGCGCCACAAACTGACGCGCCAGCTGGGCGATCATTCGAGTTTCCTCGCGCCGATCAACAGCTTCCTCTACCTGTTTTCCAGGCTGCCGGCCAAACCCTACCTGCCGGTCGATGCCTTCCCTGAGCTGCAACCACTCAAGGACAACTGGCAGGAAATCCGCGCTGAAGCCCAGCAACTGCTGCACGTTGGCGAAATCAAAAAGTCCGACAACCATGACGACGTCGGCTTCAATTCGTTCTTCAAGACCGGCTGGAAGCGCTTCTACCTGAAGTGGTATGGCGAGACCCACCCGTCGGCGATGACCCTGTGCCCGCGCACCACCGAGCTGCTGCAAGGCATCGGTACGGTCAAGGCGGCCATGTTCGCCACCCTGCCCCCAGGCGCCAAGCTGGTTCGCCACCGTGACCCGTATGCCGGCTCCTATCGTTATCACCTGGGCCTGGACACGCCGAACGACGATGGCTGCTATATCGATGTCGACGGCGAAAAATACTCGTGGCGCGACGGCGAGGCGGTGATTTTCGACGAAACTTACATCCACTACGCCGCCAACACCACCGAGCACAACCGCATCATCCTCTTTTGCGATGTCGAGCGGCCGCTCAAGTACCGCTGGGCTAGCGCCTTCAACCGCTGGTTCAGCCGCAAGGTGATGGCCGCGGCTGCAGCGCCCAACAACGCCAATGACAAGACTGGCGCAATCAACCGCCTGTTCACCCGCATCTACAAAATCCGCGAGCGTGGCAAGGCGTTGAAAAAACGCAACCGCATGCGCTATTACCTGGAAAAGTGGCTGGTGGTAGCGGCCCTGGTGCTGGTGTTCATCTACATCTGATGCAGCCTGGCAAGGCGCCGTCATGCCGGCGGCGCTGAATGCTTGCTACCTAAGTGCAACACGCTTTCGACTATTATCCCGCTCGCCAACGCTCTCCACTCGACTAGCCTGAAAGCTCCTGCCGCAACCCTACAAGGTGAAGACAATGAGCATGATGGACTGGGACGCCTACCGTAAGCAGCTGATGGCTGGCATCGGCGACCTCAAGCAACTCTCACCGGACACCGTCGCGGGCTACATGACCGCCAGCGGCGCCGGGGCCAAGACCAACCACCTGGATGCCAAGACCCGCGAATTGATCTCGCTGGCGGTTGCCGTCACCACCCGCTGCGACGGCTGCATTGCCGTGCACTCCAAGGAAGCCCTCAAGCAGGGCGCGACCCGCGAGCAGATCGCCGAGGCGCTCGGTGTCGCCGTGGCAATGAACGCTGGAGCTGCGCTGGTCTATTCGACCCGAGCTCTGGATGCGCTGGGCAAAGCCGACGAGTAAGCCTGTCGGCGTCGCCGCACTTGCGCGGCGGCGCCTGCACCACCAGACTTGCCGGCTCAGCCCGTGCAGGTACCGCCATGATCCACATTCGCCCCATGACCGCCGCCGACTTCGAGGCCTTCTGGCCCACTATGCAAAACATCGTCCAGGCCCGCGAAACCTACGCCTTCGACCCGCAGATCAGCTTCGAGCAGGCGCGCCAACTGTGGCTGGAAGCACCGCTGCATACGCTGGTGGCGGAGCAGGACGGCGAGCTGCTTGGCTCGTATTACCTCAAAGCCAATGCCGCCGGACCCGGCGCCCATGTGGGCAATTGTGGTTACATGGTCTGCCCGGCTGCACGCGGGCGTGGCGTGGCCAGGCTGATGTGCGAGCACTCGCAGAAGCTTGCCCGTCAGGAAGGGTTTCTGGCGTTGCAGTTCAATTCGGTGGTGGCGAGTAACGAGGTTGCCGTAGCGCTGTGGCGCAAGCTTGGCTTCGATGAGGTCGGCCGCCTGCCCAAGGCCTACCGGCATGCCCGGCTGGGGCTGGTGGATTGCCTGGTGATGTACAAATGGCTGGCGGATGAGCCGGTGGTGGAGAAACCTGCGCTGCTGATCGGGCGCATGAACATTGAAGCGCGGGTGTCGCGGCGGCGTGGCAAGTAGCCGCGTATCTGCGTAGTAAACGGGGACCGCTATGCGGCCCCCTGCTAACGCGCTGAATCAGAACGCCAGACCTACCTTCACGCCGAACTCATCACGCTTGAGCTTGGTATTGTCGGCTGCATCCGACTCTTCATCGAGTTTGTACTCGGTGCGGGTGTAGTAGACGCTGCCGTAAATGGGCATACCGCCCTGCTGGTTCATCAGCAGGCTGACTTCGGCATAAGGGTTGGTGCGGTCTTTCATATCGACGGTGTCGCTGCCGAAATCGTCGACCTTGAGCTTGGCGCGGCCGTCGAGGGTGCGGCGGGCACCGACTTCCACGCGCAGCGTCGAAGCATCGAACTGGTGGTTGTAGCCGACGGCAGCCTTGGCGAACGGCGACTTGTAGGTCAGCTCGGTATCCAGCTCGTTGAGCTCCGGTTCGAAGCGCGACCAGTCATAACCACCGCCCACGGTGAAGTCGAGGAAGTTGCGCGCGTCCATCGCAGCACGCCAGCCCAGGTCCAGATCAACCTTGGCCTCCTTGAGCTTGTTGTCGCTCTTCTTGCCATACTTGGCGTCCGCGCCAATCTGGTAGATGAAACCGGATTCGGCGGTCATCTTGTTGCCATAGTTGGCGAACAGGCCACCTTGACCGAGGTGATCGGTCTCCGATTCAGAACCGCCTTCGAACTTGAATTTGTCGTAGCTGCCGAGCAGGCCGAAAGTGAACAGCGGATCGGTACTTGGCGCAGCGCTGGCAGCAAGCGGGGCAGCGATCAGGGCCAGCAGGCAAGAATGACGCAACAGGTTACGGGTGGACATTGGTAAAGGTCTCCATGACGTGGGTGTTTCTGTGACAATCGAGCGGTTCGATGCACACCAAATGTGAAAAGTTCGAAAAAGAATCAGTAAAAACTCGCAAACCTCTAATGCGTCACAAATTTTTCTTAGCGCCAAGGTTTGACTAAGGCCACTTTCGATGCTCAGATGCGCGCCAGTTTCAGGTGTCCTGCGCCGCCGTGCGCAGGGTGAAACGGGAAGCCGGTGCGTCATCTGCATGATTAGTCCGGCGCTGCCCCCGCAACGGTAAGCGAGTGAAACCTTCGACACACCACTGTGCCCGTGCACGGGAAGGTGAAGGTTTCCAGCCCTCGCAAGCCCGGAGACCGGCCTGCAACTTTCAGTTGGCAAACCCGCGGTGGGCGGGCGCAGGCCGGTTTGCGCGTGCGCCCAGCGTTCGTGCCCGCTTGTCTTTGCGTTGTTTCCACCGGGATCCTTACTTCCTGCACCAGTGGAACGACATGTCCCGTACCAATACCTTTACTCTTCTGGCGGCCTGCATTGCCGCCGCTTCGCCAGCCGTGGCCGCAGAGCCGACGAGCAAGGTCGTCGCCCTGCCCTCTATCGCGATCAGCGAACGCCGCGACGCAAGCGCCGACCTCACCAGCAGCAGCGAGACCGGCTCGCGCCTCGGCCTGACTGCCTTCGAAACACCAGCCAGTGTCAGCAGCCTTAGCGCCGAACAGATCCAGCAGCGCAGCAACCTCACCGTGCAGGATGCGGTCACCCGCACCCCGGGTATCACCTCCATCGGCACCCCAGGCGATGGCGGCACTGGCCTCAGCGCACGCGGCTTCAACGGCCATGGTTCGGTGATGACCCTGTTCGACGGCGCGCGCCTGTACACCGGTGCCGGCACCCAGACTTTCCCGGTCGACCCATGGCTGGTCGAACGTATCGAAGTGCTGCGCGGTCCGGCGTCGGTGTTATACGGCGAAGGCGCCACCGGCGCGGTGGTCAACGTCATCCCGAAAAAGCCCGTGCAAGGCGAGATCCACAACCAGCTGCGCCTGGGCTACGGCTCATGGGACCGCCAGCAACTGGGCCTGGACAGCGGCGGCAGCCTGAGCGAGCGCCTCAGCTACCGTGCCACCATCAACAAGCAGCAAGGCAATGGCCATATCGACCGCGGCGACTCACGCAACCTGGCCCTGAGCCTGGCACTGCGCTTCGATGCCAACGAAGACCTGAGTTTCACCCTCGCCCACGAACGCGGCGACGCCGAGCCGATGAACTACTTCGGCACACCGCTGATTGCCGGGCACTACCGTGACAGCCTGCGCGACAAGAACTACAACGTGCGTGACGCCGAATTGCGCTACCACGATGAATGGACCCGCCTGAGCAGCGAGTGGGCTATCAGCGACAACGTCAGCGCCAGCAACCAGCTCTATTACATCAAGAGCCGTCGCCACTGGCGCAACGCCGAAAACTACAACTGGGACGCAGACGTCGGCCAACTGCTGCGCAATGGCTTTCTAGAGATCAAGCACAACCAGGAGCAGATCGGTGATCGCCAGAGCTTCACCTTCCAGCACAGCCTGTTTGGCCTGGCCAGCACGACCGTGGTGGGCGCCGAATACAACAAGATCCGTTTCCGCCTGACCAACAACTGGCCCTACAACGATATCGGCAACGACTACATTGACCCGTGGCAGCCCGCGCCCGGCCAGTTCGTCAGCGCCACGCCGCTGCAACCGCGCTCGTTCAGTACCACCCACAGCGCAGCGCTGTTCGCCGAAAACCGCACGCAGTTGACTGAGCAGCTGTCGCTGGTCACCGGTATTCGCCGTGATCAAAACCACATCGAGCGCGATAACCTGGTCGACGGCAGCCGCACCGACCGCAGTCTCAGCGGCGGCAACTGGCGCGCAGGGCTGGTCTATGCGCTGACGCCGGACCTGGCGCTGTACGGCCAGTACTCGACCAGTGAAGACGGTGTGGAAAACCTGGTCAGCCTCAGCCCGGCACAGATGAACTTCGACCTGACCGAAGCGCGCCAGACCGAACTTGGCGTCAAGCAGCGCTTTCTTGATGGCCGTGGCGAGTGGACCTTGGCCGCTTATCACATCGTCAAGAAAAAGCTGCTGGTCGACGACCCTGTCAGCCATCAACCGCAACAGGCCGGCCAGCAGACCTCCGATGGCCTGGAAGCGACCCTCGAATTGGCCTTGGCCAACCAGTGGCAGCTGTCGGCCAACGCCGCGCTGCTACGGGCCAAGTACGACGACTTCAATGAAAGCGTGGCAGGCGTTGCCACCGACCGCAGCGGCAAACGCCCGGCCAATGTGCCGCGACGCAGTGCCAACCTGTGGCTGAGCAAAGGCTTTGGCCAGGACGTCGATGCCGGCGTCGGCCTGCGTTATGTCGACACGCGTTACGCCGACACCGGCAATAGCCAGAGCATCCCCAGCTACACCGTGGTCGATGCCAACCTGGGCTGGCAAGTGCAGCCTGACGTGCGCCTGGGCCTGCAGTTGAACAACCTGCTAAACCGCAACTACGTGACGGCCGCCTACAGCGGCGAGCAGTGGCTGCTGGGCGCACCACGCTCGTATTTCGCCACGCTTGACTACAGCTTCTAAACACGATTCACCCTGGCTGGCCGCGCTGCAACGGGCTAGCCAGGGCCTTCATGGGCACTACGCTCACCGACAAAAGACTTTCAACAGGAAAACCAATCGTTATAAGATAACGTTACACGAAACCTCACCAGCGAATTTTCATGACAACCGCCCTGACTTCTCCCACCCTCGTCAGCCGACGCCTGCAGAGCATCGATGCCCTGCGCGGACTGGTCATTCTGTTCATGCTGCTCGATCACGTACGCGAGACCTTCTTCATGCATCACCAGGTGGTTGATCCGATGACCATCGAAAGCACCGAACCTTCGCTGTTTTTCAGCCGCACCCTGGCGCATCTGTGCGCCCCGGTGTTTGTCCTGCTGACCGGTCTTTCGGCCTGGCTGTATGGCGAGAAGTATCAAGGCCGCGGCGCCACCTCGGCGTTCCTGTTCAAGCGCGGGCTGTTTCTGGTGGTGCTGGAATTCACCCTGGTCAACTTCGCCTGGACCTTCCAGTTGCCCCCGACGGTGATCTACATGCAGGTGATCTGGGCGATCGGCGTAAGCATGATCGCGCTGTCACTGCTGGTCTGGCTGCCACGCCCGGCGCTGATCGCGCTTGGTGCGCTGATCATCGCCGGGCATAACCTGCTCGACGGCGTGCACTTTGCGCCCGGCTCGGTCATGCATGTGCCGTGGGCGATCCTGCATGACCGCGGCTGGCTGGAAGTGTCCGACAGCCTGCGCATGCGCACTTCCTACCCGGTGCTGCCGTGGATTGGCGTGATTGCCCTTGGCTACGCCCTCGGCCCGTGGTTCGCCCGCAGCAGCGTCGCCAGCATGCGCCAACGGCGCTTGCTGCTGGCGGGAGTAGCGGCCCTGCTCGGCTTCGTCGGCCTGCGCCTGCTCAATGGCTACGGCGAAGCGCCGTGGAGCAGCTACCCAAGCCTGATGCAGACCGTGATGAGCATTTGCAACATCACCAAGTACCCACCGTCGCTGCTGTTCCTGGCGCTGACGCTGGGCGCCGGGCTGCTGTTGCTGCGCGGTTTCGAACGCGCCGGCCAGGCGCGCTGGATCAATGTGCTGGCGGTGTTCGGCGCGGCGCCGATGTTTTTCTACCTGCTGCACCTGTATGTGCTCAAGCTGCTGTACCTGGCCTGTGTCGCGCTGTTCGGGCTCAATCAGGGTGGTTATTTCGGCTTCGACAGCATCGGCTTCATCTGGCTGACTGCCGGCTTGCTGGCGGCGGCGTTGTACCTGCCGGTGCGCCAGTTTGCCCAACTCAAGGCACGCCGCCGCGACATCAGCTGGCTCAAGTATCTCTGAAAAGCGTTTTCCCCCGGCGGCGTGATGGTCTACCATGCCGCCCGCCGGTTTCCATCACGGAACTAACAGGGAATCCCAGGCCTGCCCTTGAATGCAGGCGAAACGGAACTGCCCCCGCAACTGTAAGTGCCGAGCCTGCTCCATCGATGCCACTGGGTTGCTGACCCGGGAAGGCTGGAGCCAGGCCATGACGCACCAGTCAGGAGACCTGCCGGCAAACATTTACCAACCGGCGGGGTGTCCGGGCTGGCCATCTCCACCCTTCCCAGGGTGCTTCCCGTTGCCGTGCGCTATGGGCAAGGCGATGCCTGTCCGTGGGTTCATTCCCCGCATTGTTCGATAGGAGATCGCCCACCCATGCTGCCCCGTTTCGTGACCCTGCTGGCAGGCCTGAGCCTGTCTGGCCTGGCCCAGGCCGCCGCCACCCACTATCCGCTGACCATCGACAACTGCGGCGCGGTGCAGACCTTTGCCCAGGCGCCGCAGCGCGCAGTGACCATCGGCCAGGCCGGTACCGAAATGCTCTATGCACTGGGCCTGGGCGACAAGCTGGTGGGCACCTCGCTGTGGTTCAACAACGTGCTGCCCGAGTTCAAGGCGCAGAACGACCAGGTCGAGCGCCTCGCTGACAACGACCCAAGCTTTGAAGCAGTGGTCGGCAAGCGGCCGCAACTGGTAGCTGCGCAGTTCGAATGGATGATCGGCGCACAGGGTGTGGTCGGCACCCGTGAGCAGTTCAACGAGCTGAACGTGCCGACCTATGTGCTGCCGTCCGATTGCGAAGGCAAGGACAACCTGGTCGGTGCCGACGGCACCCGGCTGCAGCCGTTCCAGATCGCCAGCATCTACAAAAGCGTCAGCCAACTGGCCGAGATCTTCGACGTGCAGGCGCGTGGCGAAGCGCTCAACAACGAGCTCAAGCAGAGCCTGGACACTGCCCGCAATCAACTGGCCGACCACGACCTGACGCAGACCTCCGCCCTGTTCTGGTTCTCCAGTGCCGACCTCGACATCGACCCATATGTCGCCGGCCGCCAGGGCGTGGCCGACTTCATGTTGCAGACCCTGGGCGTGCGCAACGTGGTCGAGTCCAGCGAAGAGTGGCCAACGGTTGGCTGGGAAACCCTGGCCAAGGCCAACCCGACCTGGCTGATCATCGCCCGCATGGACCGCCGCCGCTTCCCTGCCGATGACTACCAGAAGAAGCTCGAATTCCTCCGTAGTGACCCCGTCACCAAACACATGGACGCCGTTCGCGAGGGCCGCATCATCGTCCTCGATGCCGACGCGATGCAGGCCGGTATTCGCCTGTTCCGTGGCCTGGAGACGCTGTCCAACGCGTTTGCTTCGGGGAAAGCCGAGCAACCATGATGCGTCTGCTGCCCTACTGCGCCGCTGCCCTGCTCGCCTTGCTGGGGGCGATGCTTGCCGGTATCGCCATTGGTGAAACGCCAGTGGCGCCCAGCGTGGTCGTGCAGGTCCTGGCCAACCACCTGTGGGACGCCGGTTACCCAGTCGACCCGATCGACGCGGGCATCGTCTGGAACTATCGCCTGACCCGCACCCTGGTGGCTGCCGCATGCGGCGCCGGGCTGGCGACCTGCGGGGTGATCCTGCAGGCGCTGCTGCGCAATCCGCTGGCCGAGCCGTATCTGCTTGGGTTGTCGGCGGGCGCCTCGACGGGTGCGGTCGCGGTAGCCTTGCTTGGGCTTGGTGGCGCTGCGCTGTCGATGTCGGGCGGCGCGTTCATTGGTGCACTGGCAGCGTTCGGCCTAGTCCTGTTGCTGTCGCGGGCCAGCGGTGCTGGCGGCGGCAATGCCCAGGTGATTCTGGCCGGGATCGCTGGCTCGCAGTTGTTCAGCGCGCTTACGGCATTCTTGATCACCAAGTCGGCGACTGCCGAACAGGCGCGCGGCATTCTGTTCTGGCTGCTGGGTAACCTGAGCGGCGTGCGTTGGCCGTCGGTGTGGCTGGCGGTGCCGGTGGCGCTGCTGGGTTTGGCGGTATGCCTGTGGCATCGGCGCACCCTCGACGCCTTTACCTTCGGCGCCGACTCGGCGGCCTCGCTGGGTATTCCGGTGCGCCGCAGCCAACTGCTGCTGATCAGCTGCGCGGCGCTGGTTACGGCAGTGATGGTATCGATTGTCGGCGCCATCGGCTTTGTCGGCCTGGTCATTCCGCACGCACTGCGCCTGCTGCTCGGCACCGGGCACAGCCGCCTGCTGCCGGCCAGTGCCCTGGGAGGTGCGCTGTTCCTGATCAGCGCCGATATCCTCTCGCGGACCTTGATTCCTGGGCAGGTGATTCCGGTCGGCGTGGTCACTGCGCTGATTGGCGCGCCGCTGTTCGCCTTGATTCTGGTAAGCCGCCGGGGGCGCGCATGACCAACCTCAACAGCGTGAATCTCGCGCCGCTCAGTTGCCGAGGCCTTGGCCTGCGTCTGGGTGGCAACGATGTGCTCGAAGCGGTCGAGCTTGAGGTGATCGCCGGGGAAACCCTCGGCGTGGTTGGCCCAAATGGCTCCGGCAAATCGACCCTGCTCAAACTGCTTGCCGGCCTGCTCAAACCGAGTAGCGGCGAAGTGCAGCTGCTCGGCCAGCCACTGGCGCGCATGCCCCGGCGGCAGATCGCCCAGGCTTTGGCTCTGGTCGAGCAGCAAGCCGACACCAGCGATGCCATCAGCGTGTATGACGCCGTGGCCCTGGGCCGCACACCATGGCTGTCGGCGCTGGCGCCGTACTCCCCCGATGATCGGCGTATCGTCGAGCAGGCCCTTACCGATCTTGACGCCCTGCACTTGCGCCAGCGCCTCTGGCACAGCCTGTCCGGCGGCGAGCGGCAGCGCGTGCACATCGCCCGCGCCCTGGCCCAGCGGCCAGGCGTATTGCTGCTCGATGAGCCAACCAACCACCTCGATATCCAGCACCAACTGAGCCTGCTGCAGCAGGTCCAGGCACTGCCGGTGACGACCTTGGTGGCTTTACATGATTTGAACCAGGCGCTGACCTGCGACCGCCTCGCGGTGCTCGACCAAGGCCGCTTGGTAGCCCTCGGCAAGCCGCATGACGTGCTGACCCCAGAGCGCCTGCTGCGCACCTTCGGCGTGCACGCTCACTACCTCACCGATCCTTATGACGGCGCCCGCATACTGCGTTTTCGCGCCCCTTGAACACGGATGTTCCCACTATGTTTTCGCGCCCTCTCGCCTTGCTGCTGTGCAGCGCCCTACTCGCCCCGCCGGCTCACGCCGAAATCCATGAAGTAAAGATGCTCAACCGCGGCAGCGACGGCGCCATGGTCTATGAACCGGACCACCTGCACATCGCTCCCGGCGACAGCGTGCGCTTTGTGCCGACCATGAGCGGGCACAATGCCGCGACCCTGGCCGAGCTGCTGCCAGCCGGCGCCGAAGCCTTCAAGAGCAAGCTCAATCAGCCCCACGAGCAGCAGTTCAGCGTACCGGGGTTGTATGCAATTCAGTGCATTCCGCACCTGGCGATGGGCATGGTCATGTTGATCCAGGTTGGCGAACCGGCGGTCGATATGCCGGCCCTGCCGGCGACCTTGCCAGCCCGGGCCAAGGCCCGTCTGCAAGTACAGCTGGAGAAACTGGGAACAGGTCAGTGAGCCATTTCAAGCGCGCTGCTG
Source organism: Pseudomonas sp. NPDC088322 (assembly GCF_044740745.1). Taxonomy (NCBI): domain Bacteria; kingdom Pseudomonadati; phylum Pseudomonadota; class Gammaproteobacteria; order Pseudomonadales; family Pseudomonadaceae; genus Pseudomonas; species Pseudomonas sp. NPDC088322. The sequence continues at coordinate 190,369 of NZ_JBIURK010000005.1, forward strand.
CTCTGCTCCCGCTGATCACTGTCTCCCCTCTGGCAGCCGCCGAGTCTGCCCAGGCAAAGGCCAACGGACTGATTGAAGACAGCAGCTGGAGCCTGCTCAACCGCAGCGTATTCGACCAGCGCGATTATCGTCACGGCGCCAGCAACAGCGGCGCGCGCAACGCCTACAAACCGCGTAGCGAGCGTAGCGGCAAAGCCGAAGAGTGGGGCTATGGCCTGATGGGCACCTTGCAGTCAGGTTTCACCCAGGGCCTGATCGGGGTTGGCGTCGATGCCCACGCTTACCTCGGCGTGCAACTCGACAGCGGCGGCGGCCGTGCGGGCAAGGCGCGCTTGCTCAGCGTGGACAATCAAGGCCACCCGAAAACCGAGTACAGCCGCGCTGGCGCCGCACTTAACCTGCGAATGGCCGACACGGTGCTGAGCTACGGTGAACAACGGGTAAAAACGCCGGTATTCAACGCCTCCGACAGCCGCCTGCTGCCAGAGACTGCAACCGGCTGGTTGTTGACCAGCAACGAAGTTGACACCTTGAAACTGGTTGCCGGGCACTTCACCGAGAGCGCCGACCGTAACGCCAGCAGCCACAACCAAGGCCTGGTGGTGAACTACTCGAATGCCCTCAAGGGCGACAGCTTCGACCTCGCCGGCATGGTCTGGAACCCGAGCGACTCCGTCAGCGCCAGCCTGTACACCTCGCGCTATGAAGACACCTGGAACCAGCACTACCTGGGCAGCACCCTCAGCCACGCGTTGAGCGACCAACGCAGCGTCAGCCTCGACCTCAACCTGTACCGCACCCGCGACACCGGCAAGGCCTTGTCCGGGCAGATCGACAACACCACCTGGAGCCTGGTCTCGCGCTACAACCACGGGCCACACGGTTTCAGTCTCGGCTGGCAGCAAGTGCACGGCGACACCCCGTTCGACTACGTCAGCCGCGGCGCCATTTTCATCAGCAACGCGGTGCAGCTGTCCGACTTCAACGCCCCCAATGAGAAGTCCTGGCAGGCGCGCTACGACCTGAACATGGGCGCCTACGGCGTGCCTGGGTTGAACCTGACGGCGCTGTATGTACGCGGTTTCGACATCGACGGCAGTCGTGTCGATCCACGCGGCGGTTATGCCTATCTCGGTTATGGCCGCGGCGGCAAACATTGGGAACGCGACCTGGAAGCGCGCTATGTAGTACAGAGCGGCAAGGCCAAAGGCACGGTGTTCTCTCTGCGGCATGACGTGCATCGTGGGAACACGGCGCAAGCTGAGCTGGATGCGGATCAGATTCGGGTAGCGGTGGAGTATCCGCTTACGGGTGGGTTTTGAGGCAGGCAGAGCGAAGCTGATCAGAACGAGAAACTCTGACTGCGTCTGCGCTTATCTACCTCAGTCGGTTCGCCAAACGGTCCCGGCAACCTGCCGACGGCGACGCCTTAGCTCAACCCCGACAGTGCCTTCTCACCCACTACACCAGCAGCAACTGCATATGCGTCGTTTGCCATACAGGGTCCTGTTCAATATCGGTGACGACAAACCCTTGCCGCTCCCAGAAGCGAATCGCTCCTGGCAGAAACGGATGCGTATGCAGATACAAACATTCGATTCCAGCAGCCTTGGCCCGCAACCGCAGCTCTGCAAACAGCGCTGCGGCCAGACCAAAGCGGCGGTACTCGGGCAAAACGAACAGCCGCACCACTTCCACCACAGTGAAGTCGTGATAATTCAGCTGGCTGAAGCGGTGGTCGTAAGGCCGGTAGCCGATGGCTGCGACCAGCCGGCCGTTGTCGCGCGCGGTCAAGAAACAGCCGCCACCTTGCAGGTAGGTATCGCTGAACCGGGCAAGGTCAGCCGGCAGCGGTGCGTCAGCCAGCAGCGGAAACAGCTCCCGCCGCGAGTCGTTGACGAACGCGACCACCTCGTCGATGGCATCGGCGGCTACCGAAGTGATAATCCAGTCTGTCATTGCGCTCAGGCCTTGAAGCGAGGTGAAAGCCAACTTCTACCCGATCGCCAGCCCGTGCGCAATTGCACGGGCGCGCTCAAGCTGACTGGCGAAACGGCAGGCGCTGCGGATCAGTCCGCAACGTCGCGGCAAAACTGTTCTTGAGGGGGTATTCAGCTGCAGCTGGGCAGCCGCCGTCAAAAACGATGTGTTTACTTTCCGGACATCTGTGCAGGCCGTTTCCCACGCAGCGCAACTGCCACGCAGGCCCTGGAAAAACGGTAAACTTGCCACCCCACTGTGCCCAAGGGCTGCTCGATGAATCGCTTGCTCAACCTGCTGCTGCCCGTGCTCTTGCTCGGTGCCCTCGCTGCCTGCGACCAGCAGCCCAGCCGCGAACAACAGATCCTCGCCAAGCTGCCCTTGCAAGCCGCCTACGAGCACAACATCGGCAGGATGGCCTCACTGCTGGCCATGACCCACCCGCAGGTCCCCGAAGAGCAGATCAAGCAGGTACTGCGCAAGCACCTCACCGTCGAGGACCAGCGCAACGACCTGTTCAAGCTGTACAGCACAGCCAACTTCAGCGATGCCGAATTCGAGACCATCGTCGAGGCAACGCAAAACCCCGAGAAAGCCAAGGCACTCGGTGACACCGAGCAGGGCAAACGCCTCAGCGAGAAGCTCACCGGTCTGATGCGCGCCAGCGCCCAGGACAAAGCGGTACAGGCCCTCGCCGCGCAACGTATGCAGCAGGTCGAGGACGATCTGCAAGCGCTGCCTTGAACAGCCCGGTTTAGCTGTAGCTGTAATCACGCGAAACGCATAAGGTATTTCGCAGTAACCCGTCAGTGAGGTCAGGATTGCCACACGCCAAGAAAGGACTGCGCCTGGATCTGCGCACACTCATCCTCGTACTCTCGGCGCTGACTGCAGTGACCATGCTGCTGACCAGCTATTTCGCCAGTTACCGGGTACAACGCCAACTGCTGATCGACCACTCACTGGAAGCCAACCGGGTCTACGCGGCAAAACTTGCAGCAATCACCGATACGTTTCTGGGCAACGCGCTGCAGCAACTGGGCTTCAGTGCCGGGGTGCAGGCGCACAACCTGAACGATGCGCCCTCGCTGCTGGCCGAGACCGAGCGGGTGCTGCAGCAGAGCATCGCCTTCAACTCGACCTTTCTGGTCGACGCCCAGGGGTTTCTGCGCGCCGTTTCGCCCGCGCCACTGCGCCACCTGATCGGCACCCATGTGCAGACGCCAGGCTCGCAAGAGGCCCTGCGCGAACGCCGCCCGCTGGTATCAACACCTTTTCTGTCGGCAGCCAATAACCTGGTGGTGGTGCTGTCACAGCCGATCTTCGATGGGCAAGGCAAATACCTGGGCTATGTCGGCGGCAGCGTGTACCTGCGTGAACGCAACTTCCTCAACAGCATGCTCGGCGAGCACTACTACAAGGATGGCTCGTACCTGTACGTGGTCGACCGTAACCGGCGTCTGCTCTATCACCCAGACCCGGAGCGGGTCGGGACAGTGGTCGAGGGTAATTCCCTGATCGATCAGCTCCCCGCCCTGTCTGAGGGCACCCTGCAGATCCACAACAGTGCCGGCGTGGAGATGCTCGCCGGTTTTGCCACAGTGCCAAGCACGGGCTGGGGCGTTATCGCGCAGCAGCCGCTGAGCCAGACAGTAGCGCCAATGCGTCAGCTGATTCTGAATGTGGTGCTACTGTCGGCGCCGTTGGCATTGCTTGGTTTTCTCGCCCTGTGGTGGTTTGCCCTGGCCATCACCCGGCCGCTGTGGCAACTGGCGGCGGGCGCGCTGGCGCTGGACCGCCCTGGCACGGCCGAACATCTGCACAAGGTGCGTGCTTGGTACTTCGAAGCGGCCGAGTTGAAGCGCGCTTTGCTGTTTGGCCTCAATCTGCTGCAGGAGCGCATCGGCCGGCTCAACCGGGACGCGCAAACCGACCCCTTGACCGGGCTCGGTAACCGCCGCAGCCTCGAATACAACCTGTCGCTGCTCAAGGCCGAGGAGCGTAACTTCGCCGCTGTCGTGCTCGACATCGATCACTTCAAACGGATCAACGACACTTACGGCCATGCAGTGGGTGATCAGGCCCTGCGCCAGTTGGCCGAGCTGATGCGCAGCTGTTGCCGTGAAGTCGACGTGCTCTGCCGCACCGGTGGCGAGGAGTTCATCATGATCCTGCCTGGCGCCAGCCTGGAGATCGCCATCGTGGTTGCCCAGCGGTTGCGCATTTGCGTGCAGGACACACCGCTCGCTGCGGTCGGTGCGATCACCGTGTCGCTGGGCGTAGCCCATTGGCAGGCCAACTCTGGCAGCCTGCCGGCCGAGGTGCTCAGCGAGGCCGACGCTGCGTTGTATGTGGCCAAGCAGAACGGGCGCAATCAGGTCCAGGTCGCGCGCAGTGGCGAGGCGGCGCACAGCTGAACTGAGCGTTTGCCGCGGCGCTGGTGTCCAAGCTGCAGCCCCCTATCGACCCGGAGATAACCATGCCCCGTCTGGGCTTTGCCTGTATGTACCGCCACCCGCATCGCAGCCTGGCGATCAAGGAACTGGAGGCCATCGAAAAGGCCTTCAATCCGCGCACCACGACCTTGCGCTGGCTCAACAGCGCCAGCGTCGAAGCCGCTGCGGCAAAGCTGCTGGAGCTGGTCGAACACAATCTCGATGCCCAGTTGCGCCTGCTGGCGTACGTGGCGGAGCTGCCGCCAACCCTGCGCATGGTGCGTTTGAGCAGCGACCTGCTGCCGCTCTACAGCCACCCGCAAGTGGCGGAGTTCTACCGTAACCCGAACGTTCAGGCTGACCTGCAGACACGCCTCGGCGCGATTGGCGCGTTTGCCCGCAGCGCGGATATTCGCCTGTCGTTTCATCCCGGCCAGTACTGCGTACTCGGCTCGGACCGCCCCGACGTAGTCGAAAACAGCCTGGCCGAGTTCGAGTACCACGCCGACATGATCCGCATGATGGGCTACGGCCAGCGCTTTCAGGACTTCAAGTGCAACGTGCACATTGCCGGGCGTCTGGGTGCCGCTGGCGTGCGTGCCGTATGGCCGCGCCTGTCGCAGGAAGCGCGCAATGTCATCACCTTCGAGAACGATGAAAAGACCTACGGCGTCGACGATTGCCTGGGCCTGGCCGACCTTGCGCCGGTGGTGCTGGATATCCATCACTGCTGGATTCACGAGAACGACTACATCGCCCATGACGACCCACGGCTGGCGCCGATCATCGCCAGCTGGCGCGGCGTGCGCCCGGTGATGCACTACTCGCAGCCGCCCGAGCGCCTGCAGGAACTGGGCTTTACCGCGCAGCAGAAGCTGGAGATTCCAGCCTTGCTGGAGCAGGTCAACAAGCGTGATCTGTACCAGCACAGCGAGCGCATGTGGAACGACTGGACCAACCGTTACGCGCTGGGCTTCATGGGCGACTTCGACATCATGTTCGAGGCCAAGCACAAGAACCTCGCCACCCTCGACTTCTATCAGCGCTACGTTGATGGCGCTGCCGCCGGCATTTGATTGGAACACCGTCCGTCAGTCCCGGGGCACCCTCATCGACGAGGCAAGGCCCAATGCATGTACTCACATGAACGGGAGATACACCATGAAGCGGATGCATGCACTTTGTCTCGCAGTCTGCCTGGGCGCCACCGCGCCACTGGCCATGGCCGCGACCAACATGAATGACAACGACGCGCCAAGCACCCAGACCGGCGGCGCTACCGGCGTTGGCCCGGGCACCATGAACAGCGACGGCACGGGCACCGGCACCATGCAGCGTGACGGCACTGGCAGTGGCACCATGAACGGCAGCGGTACCGGTGGCAGCGGCATGGGCGGCAGCACCACTGACAGCGATGACAACCAAGGCGGCACCGGCGGCAGTGGCATGGGCGGCTCAGGCAGCGGCACTGGCTCGGGCAGTTCCGGTAGCGGCAGCTCCGGCGGTGCAGGCGGCGGTGGCGGCGGCTAATTCACTGGCCTTTGCACGTTAAACGCCGGCATGTTCGAGTTGCGATTCGAGCGTGCCGGCTTCGCTCAGGATGCGGGTTTCAAGCACCGGGCAAAATGTAACAACCCTTGTCTTAATACTGTCATGTTTACTTCATAGGATTGTCTCTGAACTGCCATCTATGGCCCCACGGCTTATTTCAGGGATGAACCGCAGCATGCGTCGAGTCGTATTCAATCAAAAAGGTGGCGTGGGCAAATCGAGCATTGCCTGCAATCTCGCCGCCGCCAGTGCTGCAGAGGGTTACCGCACGCTGCTCGTCGATCTCGATCCCCAGGCCAATGCCACCTACTACCTGACCGGTTTGAGCAACGATCAGATCCCCCCCGGCATTGCCGACTTCTTCAGGCAGACCCTCAGTACCAGCCCTGAAGGCAAGAAGAACCGTGTGGCCATCAGCGAGACACGCTACGCCAACCTGCATCTGGTCACTGCCAGCCCAGAGCTGGCCGATTTGCAGACCCGTCTGGAAAGCAAATTCAAGATCAACAAGCTGCGCAAGCTGCTGGTCGCGCTGTCGGAAGATTACGAGCGGATCTATATCGACACCCCGCCTGCGCTGAACTTCTATACCTTCAGCGCCCTGCTCGCCGCCGAGCGCCTGCTGATTCCGTTCGACTGCGACAGCTTCTCGCGCCAGGCACTGCTCAACGTCATGGCCGAAGTTGCAGACCTGCGCCACGACCACAATGCCGAACTTACCGTCGAGGGCGTGGTGGTCAATCAGTACGCCGGGCGCACCGCACTGCACCAGACCCTGGTCGAGCAACTGCGCGGTGAAGGCCTGCCGATTCTGCCGGTGTACCTGAGCGCCTCGATCAAGATGCGCGAGTCGCACCAGGCGGCCGTGCCGCTGGTCCATCTGGCGCCCACGCACAAATTGGCCCGCGAGTTCGTCGACCTGCTCGATGTATTGGAACGCGCCGCCTGACACCCAGGTGCGACAATCCACCACAGCCAGTCAGCACTCAGGCGATGCTGAGCTGATGGTAGATTCACCGCCATGAAAATCCCCCGCCAGAGCCGTGCGCTGACTGCCTGGGCGCTGTATGCCAGCGTCCTCTTCAGCCTATTGATCTGCGGTTTGCACCACGGCCAGATGAGCGGCCTGCAACTGTCCGGGCTCAACGGTGGCTTCTGTTCGCTGTCCAGCGAGCACGGGCCGGCGGTCGACCTTGGCGACTCCAGCGGTGATCAGCACATGGCGCAGCTGGACTGCCCGGTGTGCTCATCGTTTGTTCAAGCGGTGGCACCGAGCAGCACCGGCTGGTGGTTCGAGCGCCAACGCGGCAGCGCGCCGTCGCCGATGGTCCAGCGCAGCTGGGCCCAACCGCCGCCACGCTATGTGCGCCCTGCCCTCAACCCACGCGCCTCCCCTGCCATCCACGCAGCGCCAGCAACCTTCGTCTGAGTCGCCCGGGCCACTTGCCCGCAGGTGTGTGCTCAGCCATGACTTTTGCGTGGAAACCACAACAACATGATCCGTCAGACTTCCCTGGTGCTCCTGGCGAGCACCTGCAGTATCGCCTGGGCCGACCACTCGGCCATCGAACTCACCGCCACCAGCATCGACGCCAGCCGCGCAGCGCCCTCGGGCGTGCAACTGGACGAGCCGATCCGTACCGGCTCCAAGCTCGGCCTGACCGCGCGGCAAACGCCCGCCTCGGTCAGTGTTTCCGACCGCAGCGTGATCGAACAACGCGGGGCCAAGGACACCCAGGACGTGATCAACGCCATGACCGGCGTAAACGCCTCGGCCAACCCCGGCTACGGAGGCTTTGTCAGCTACCGCGGCTTCACCCAGAACCAGGTCACCCAGCTCTTCAACGGCATCAACCTCGGCTATAGCAGCGCTACTCGCCCGGTGGACGCCTGGGTCATTGATCGCGTCGAACTGATCGGTGGGCCGTCGTCGTTCCTGCATGGTGCCGGTGCAGTCGGCGGCTCGATCAACTACATCAGCAAGCTGGCCAGCCGCGATCAGCAGACCATCGATGGCCGCCTGCGCTATGGCAGCTTCGACGATTCGGAAATCGCCTTCGGTATCAATCAGGCGCTGGCCAGCAACCCGGCCGAGGCCCACCACTTCGTGCGCCTGGATTTCAGCCGCGGCCACAGTAACGGATACATCGACCGCAATGAGCGCGATACCGACAGCCTGGCGTTGTCCTTGCTCAGTGAGCTGACCCCCGACCTCACCCACACGCTGGCCATCGAGTACCAGCAGGACAAGGAAGTCAGCCCCTACTGGGGCGCGCCGATCCTGCCGGGGCGCAGCACCATGAAGATCGACAACAGCCGCCGCTTCGAGAACTACAACGTCGCCGACGGCCGCTATGAACAGCGCGTGCGCTGGTTGCGGTCGATGCTCGACTACCAGATCAGCGACGCCACCAGCGTGCACAACACCCTGTACCACTACGACGCCCAACGCGATTACCGCAACCTTGAGCGGTACAGCTACAACGCCGCGGGCAATGTGCAGCGCGGCAGCCCATACCTGCAGCGCCATGAGCAAACGGTACTGGGCGACCGTATCGAACTGCGCCACGCCAACAGCCTGCTTGGCCTGTCGAGCCAGTGGGCGATGGGCGTGGATTACTCGCGCATGCGCCAGGACCTCTACCCCACTGCGGGCAGCTGGAGCGACGTGGTCGACCCAGACCATTTCGACCCTGGCAGTTTCGGTGACATCCCGGGGGTCAATACCGGCCTGACCCGCCAGCGCCATCACCAGATCGACAATCGCGCAGTGTTCGCTGAAAACCGCCTGCAGTTGACCGATCGCCTGGCCTTGCTCACAGGCCTGCGCTACGACTACCTGGAAATGCAGGTGGACAACTACGGCACGGTTTCGCCCACCAGCCCAGCCTACTTTGAACGCCGTTGGGAACCGCTCAGCGGGCGGGTCGGCTTGACCTATGAACTGACACCTAGCGCCAACGTGTACCTGCAGTACAGCACCGCTGCCGACCTGCCGGCCGGGTCGTTGGCCGCCGCCACCTATTCCAACGTCGGCCTGTTCGATCTGTCCAAGGGCGAGCAGTGGGAAGCCGGCAGCAAGTTCGACTTTCTCGAAGGTCGCGGCGCGGCAACCGTTGCGCTGTATCAGATCGTGCGCAAGGACTTTGCCGTGCGCGATTCGAGCAACCCCAACCTGACGGTGCAAGCCGGTCAGCAGACCTCACGCGGGATCGAACTGGCTGGGCGTTTTCAAGTCACGCCAACGCTGCTGGCCGAAGCCAACTATGCCTATGTCGATGCGCAGTACGATGAGTTCAACGAGGCCGCCAATGGCGTCTCGGTATCGCGTAAAGGCAACGCGCCGGTCAACGTGCCGGCCAATGTCGGCAACCTGTGGCTGACCTACAGCTTCGATACGGTTTGGTCGATGGGCGTTGACGGGCGTTATGTCGGCTCGGTCTACGCCGACAACGCCAACACGTTGCAGGCGCCGGCCTATACCCTGTTCGGTGCATTCGCGCGCTATCAGGTCGACCGCAACACCGCGCTGACCGCACGGGTGCGCAACCTCACCGACGAGGTCTACGCCAAGCAGGCATACGGCCTGCAGTACTACATGGGCGCACCGCGTACGCTCGAGTTGGCCATGGACGTGCGTTTCTGATGGTGCCTCAACGTCGTGCCGAGACCAGCAACATCATTGGCCGTTCAAGCTCTTCAGCCAGCGCCCGCCAGGCCTCGATCTGCTCTGGGCTCGGTGCAAACTCCTCAATCCGGGCAACCTGGAAACCCGCCTCGATCAAGCTGTTGAGCGTGCTGGCCAGGGTGCGGTGATACTTCAACACATCTTTGGCAAACCAGTCACTGCGCCGCTCGCCTTCAACTGCGTAGCGGCTCACCGGCCAACTCAGGCTGCCGTTCTCGGCGTGCTGCCAGTGCGCGCCGGCAGCGGCCATGTAGATCGGGTGTTCACAACTGAACACCAACTGGCCGCCCGGTACCAGTGCCTGGTACAGCGTTGCGATCAGGCGTGGCAAGTCTTCGATGTAGTGGAAGGTGAGCGCACTGTAGGCCAGATCGAACGCTGCTGCTGGCAGCGTGAGGCTCTCCAGATCAGCGATGCGGTACTCGATCGCCGGATCATGGGTATCGTGCCGGGCACGCGCGAGCATGTTCTGCGACAGGTCCAGCCCTAGCACCGAGGCCGCGCCTTGCTCGCGCATCCAGCGCGACGCCCAACCAAAGCCGCAACCCAGATCGACCACACGTTTGCCGGCGAGTACAGGCAACATGGCGCGCAAGCTGGGCCACTCGGGAGCGCCAGCGAGCCCCTGAGTCTGACGTGGCAACTGGCTGTAACCGGCGAAAAATGCAGGAGTGTCGTAGATATTCTGGGCCATGACAGGGTCCGTGAGTGGCACAAGCGCGAACTCTAACCTGAGATCGCAGAGCACGGCCACTAGCTGCTCAGTTGGTCGAGCAGCTCAGGACGCTTGCGCCACCGCACCAATGAAGTTGGCCAGCTCAGCGGTTTGCGGCGCGGCGAACACCTCCCGCGGATTGCCCACTTCATGCACCTTGCCCTGGTGCATGAACACCAGCTTGTCGCCCACTTCCCGGGCAAAGCGCATCTCGTGAGTGACCATGATCAGGGTCATGCCCTCCTTGGCCAGCTGGCGTACCACCCCCAGCACCTCGGTCACCAGTTCCGGGTCCAATGCCGAAGTGATCTCGTCACACAGCAGCACTTTCGGCGACATCGCCAGCGCACGGGCGATGGCCACCCGCTGTTGCTGGCCGCCGGAGAGTTGATCCGGGTAGGCGTTGAATTTCTCGCCCAGGCCGACCCGCGCCAGCATCTGCTCAGCCAGTTGCCGCGCTTCGCCCTTGCTGGTCTTCTTCACCACCTGCGGCGCCAGCATCACGTTCTCGCCGACGCTCAGGTGCGGGAACAGGTTGAACTGCTGAAACACCATGCCCACCTTCTGGCGCAGGCTGCGCAGGTCGGCGCGGGCAGCGTCGAGGTACTCGCCGTCGACTTCGATGACGCCGTCACTGATCGACTCCAGGCCGTTGAGGGTGCGCAACAAGGTGCTCTTGCCCGAACCGCTGCGGCCGATGATCGCGACCACTTCGCCCTCTTCGATGCTCAGGTCAACGCCCTTGAGCACGTGGTTGTCGCCGTAATACTTGTGCAGCGCAGACACTCTAAGCAGGGGCATGCAGCCTCCTTTCCAGATAACGGGCGCTCAATGAGAGCGGGTAGCAGAGGATGAAGTAGCCCACGGCGACCAGGCCGTAGGTCAGGAACGGCTCGAAGGTGGCGTTGGCGAGCATGCCGCCGGTCTTGGTCAGTTCGGTGAAGCCGATGATCGACGTGACCGCCGTACCCTTGACCACCTGCACCGAGAAGCCCACCGTCGGCGCGATGGCGATGCGCATGGCCTGCGGCAGGATCACATAGCGCAGTTGTTCGAGCCGGCTCAGCGCCAGGCTGCCGGACGCTTCCCACTGGCCACGGCCGATCGACTCGACACAACCGCGCCAGATCTCGGCAAGGAACGCGCTGGTAAACAGCGTCAGGGCAATTGCTGCTGCCATCCACGCCGAAACGTCGATGCCGAACAGCGCGATGCCGAAGAACACCATGAACAGCTGCATCAGCAATGGCGTGCCCTGGAACAACTCGATATAGCCCCGGGCCAGGCCGCGCAGATAAGGGTTTTCCGAGATCCGTGCGAGCAGCAACAGCAAGCCGGCAACGCCGCCGCAGACAAACGCCACCAGCGACAGCAACAAGGTCCATTGCAAGCCGGTCAGCAGGTTGCGGACGATATCCCACAAGGTGAAGTCCATCAGCGTCTCCCCATCAGCCAGCGCTGGCCGAGCCAGGCCAGCAACTGCCGCACGCCGATAGCCATGAGCAGGTACAGCACGGTGGTCAGCAGATAAGTCTCGAACGCGCGGAAATTACGCGATTGAATGAAGTTGGCCGCGAACGACAACTCCTCGGTGGCGATCTGCGAACACACCGCCGAACCGAGCATGACGATCACGATCTGGCTGCTCAGCGCCGGCCAGACCTTGGCCAGTGCCGGCTGCAGAATCACATGTCGAAACGCCTCGAAGCGGCTCATGGCCAACGCTGCAGCCGCTTCCAGCTGGCCCTTGGGGATGGCCATGATGCCGGCGCGGATGATCTCGGTGGAGTACGCGCCGAGGTTGATTACCATCGCCAGCACTGCCGCTTCCCATTCACTCAGGCGCACGCCAAGCGCCGGCAAGCCAAAGAAGATGAAAAACAGCTGGACCAGGAACGGCGTGTTGCGGATCAGCTCCACATACACCCCGAACACCGCGGAAAACGGCTGCAGACGCCAGCCCCGGACCACCGCGCCGAGCACGCCGATGGCCAGCCCCAGCACGGTGCCGACCACCGTCAGTTGCAGGGTGAACAGCGCGCCCTTGAGGAGCAGGTCAGCCTGGGCCAGCACCGGGGCGAAATCAAATTGATAGGCCATCGAACAGCAACTCCAGGCGCGGCTTAAAGGTCAGCCGGAAGCGGCTGCTTCAGCCATTTTTCCGCATTGCGATTGAGGCTGCCGTCAGCCTTGGCTGCATCCAGCGTGGCGTTGACCTTGTCCAGCAGTGCCGGCTCCTGCTTGGCCAGGCCGACATACACCGGCGAGTCCTTGAGCTTGACCTTGAGTACCGGCACCTTGGCCGGGTTCTTCTCGGCGATCACCGCCATGACCACGCTGCCACTGGCGATCAGCTCGACCTGCCCAGCCAGGTAGGCGGCGATGGTCGAGTTGTTGTCTTCAAAGCGCTTGATGGTTGCGCCCTTGGGGGCCACTGCCGACAGCTCCATGTCTTCGATCGAGCCGCGGGTGACGCTGATGGTCTTGCCAGCAATGGCATCGATGCTGTCGATCTTGGTCTCGGCCGGGCCGAACACAGCCAGGTAGAACGGTGCGTAGGGTTTCGAGAAGTCGATCACCGCCGCCCGCTCCGGATTTTTGCCCAGGCTTGAGATCACCAGGTCAACCTTGCCGGTGGTGAGGAACGGGATACGGTTGGTGCTGTTGACCGGCGTCAGCGCCAGCTTGACCCCAAGCTTGTCGGCCAGCAGCTGCGCGGTGTCGATGTCCAGGCCGCGCGGTTTGAGGTCAGGGCCGACCGAACCGAATGGCGGGAAGTCTTGCGGCACAGCGACTTTCAATACACCACGGGCGGTGATGTCGGCCAGCGCATCGGCTTGGGCCTGAACTGCGCCAAGGGCACCGCCGCAGAACACGGTAGCCAGAAACAGGGTACGGAACTTGGTCATGCACGAGCCTCGCAGGGTCAGAGTGGGCAACTGGACAGGCAGTTACACAGGACAAGTGCACGGGCCATGCCAGAAAGCTCGCGAAACCCCGCAAAAGCAGGCCAGCCCGTCTGCGCCACGGTCTTACTGGTCTGAACAGTTGCCTGCTGACTGAGGTAAGCACGCCGCGCTGCGCCCTGCATTTGTGCAAAGCCCGTTCACCCTGCGCCAGCACGGAGCAAGGCTTGCCAGCGCCGCGCATTGCCCGTAAAAGGGTCGAACCCTGCCCTCTGACCGGTCTGAACTGCATGCTCGATACCCTCCCCCGCGCCGTCCCGGAAATCGCCTTGCAGGCAATCCGCAAACTGATCGATGACGGTGGTTATCTGCCCGGTGATGCCCTGCCCTCGCAGCGCGACCTGGCCGAGCAACTAGGGGTCAGCCGGGCCTCGTTGCGCGAAGCATTATCGACCCTCAGCGCGTTGGGCCTGGTCAGCGTGCAGCCCGGCAAGGGCGTGTTCGTGCTGGCCCCGGTGCCGGCCACCCCGGTGGGCTTCAGTTGGCCGTACGCCGAGCAGGTGTCTGCCGCCGACACCTTCCAACTGCGCTATGCACTGGAAGGCTTTGCCGCCGGGCAGGCGGCGCTGAACCTGACGGCCGACGATCTCGACCGGCTTGCCGCCAATGTCGAGGCCATGCGCCAGGAGTTGCGTGCGGGTAACTTCGAAGCGGCAGCGCGGCTGGACTTTGCCTTCCACCAGGCGCTGCTGCAGGCCGCCGGCAACCGCGCCATGCTGCACGTGATCACCGCCAGCCAGGACATCTTTCTGGAAAGCCAGAAGCTGCCGTTCATACGTCCGGAGCGGGCCATGGAAACCTGGCAGGAGCACAGCAAGATCCTCCGCGCCCTGGCCCGACGCTCGCAACTGGGCGCGCAGCGTGCCATGCAGGAGCATATCCGCAACGCGGCTTCGCGTACCGGCGTGGTGTTCCCGGTCTAGGCCTGCGCAACCGCTTGCCTGCTGGTTGAAACAGATAGCTCAGTGTCGCCCCCGAATATGCGCGCGGCGCAACCTGCCGATCTACTGATAGCCATAACAACGATGCTGCGGCCCGACTGCGGCACTTTCAATCAGGCTGCCATGGCAAATCGGAGCGTCTCCGCATGTCCACTTCCCATGAGGTATCACCGGCCACCTTGCGCCGGGTCATCGCGGCCTCGGCCGTTGGCAATTTCGTCGAGTGGTTCGACTTCGCCGTCTACGGCTTCCTTGCCACACTGATCGCCAGCCAGTTCTTCGCCAGCTCCGATCCCGGCGCCGGCCTGCTGAAAACCTTTGCCGTATTCGCCGTGGCCTTTGCCTTGCGGCCATTGGGCGGCATCGTGTTTGGTGCTTTAGGAGATCGGCTCGGGCGCAAACGCGTGTTGTCGATGACCATTCTGCTGATGGCGGGCTCGACCACCCTCATCGGCCTGCTGCCCACCTACGCCAGCATCGGTATCGCCGCGCCGCTGTTGCTGACCCTGGCGCGCTGCCTGCAAGGCTTTTCCGCTGGTGGCGAGTACGCCGGTGCATGCGCTTATCTGATGGAACACGCACCGCAAAACAGACGCGCGTTCTATGGCAGCTTCGTGCCGGTGTCGACCTTCTCGGCGTTTGCCTGCGCGGCAGTGATCGCCTACGCCCTCGAGGCAAACCTGAGCAGTGACGCGATGAACAGCTGGGGCTGGCGGGTGCCGTTTCTGATCGCGGCGCCATTGGGCCTGGTCGGTCTGTACCTGCGCTGGCGCATGGAGGAAACCCCGGCGTTCCGCGCGGCCATCGCCGAAGGCAAGGTGCACAGCCATTCGCCGCTCAAGCAGACCCTGCGCAATCACGGCCGGGCGATCCGCAACCTCGGCGCGTTCATTTCGCTGACGGCGCTGTCGTTCTATATGTTCACCACCTACTTTGCCACCTACCTGCAACTGGTCGGCAACCTGACCCGCGCGCAGTCATTGCTGGTGACAACTGTGGCACTGCTGTTCGCCGCTGCCGGCTGCCCACTGGCCGGGTTGCTTTCGGACCGCATTGGCCGACGCAAGACCATTGGTTTTACCTGCCTGTGGGTGATGGTTGCGGTGTTCCCGGCCTACTGGCTGGCGAGCTCGGGGTCGATGTCCGGCGCCTTGCTCGGCGTGATCCTGCTGGCGGTCGGTGCGCTGATGAGTGGCGTAGTCACTGCCGCGCTGCTGTCGGAAAGCTTCCCTACCCGCACCCGCTACACCGCTTCGGCGATCACCTACAACGTTGCCTACACGCTGTTCGGCGGCACCGCGCCGCTGGTTGCGACCTGGCTGATTGGCCAGACCGGCAGCAGCCTGGCACCTGCGTTTTATCTGGTGGTGATCGCCTTGCTGGCGTTGATCGGTGGCCTGGCGCTGCCGGAGACTGCGCGGGTTTCACTGCATGACGAGGTGCCGACAGGGCAGCCTAATCCCGCTGTTTGAGCTATGTGTGCGGGGTCGTTGAGGCCCCGTGGCACAGTTAGTTGCGGTAGTCGCCACCGTGCACTGCCCAAAGGTAGGCTTTGTCTGCCTCAAGCCTCAGGTCACGCCACTCTTGCCACGTCACCAAGCCCAGGCGGTCCATTTCGTCAGCCTGATAGAGCAGCCGCTCGTGGTAGGTGTTGGGGCAGTCCATGCGCTGCTGGCGGTCCTCAAGCAGGTGATACCACCCCGACAGTGCCGAGATCCGCTGTTCATCCTGTGGCTGCAAGGAGGCATCGAAGACATTCATTGGCAGTTACCCGGCGCTGGTTTCCCGGTTGAGTCAGCCCAGCGCCGAGGGGTTCCTGCGAACTTTCCCATGGCCTGCTCAGCGGTTAGAGGCTGCGGGTAATGCCGCCATCGACGCGGATGTTCTGCCCAGTAATGTAGGCGGCGCCTTCACTGGCCAGAAATGCCACGGTGGCGGCGATTTCTTCGCTGGTGCCATAGCGCTTGAGCGGTACGCTGTCGCGGCGTTGCTCGGTGCTGGGCAAGCTGTCGATCCAGCCGGGCAAGACGTTGTTGATGCGCACGTTATCGCCGGCAAATTCGTCGGCAAAAATCTTGGTGAACGCGGCCAGCCCTGCGCGGAATACCGCTGAAGTCGGGAACAGGGAGCTAGGTTCAAAAGCCCAGGCGGTAGAAATATTGATGATCACCCCACCTTGCTGGCGCTGCATGATAGGGGTAATCAGGCGACTGGGACGGATTACATTGAGCAGGTACGTGTCCATGCCAAGCTGCCAGTCCTGATCGCTCAGCTCCAGAATCGGCGCCCGTGGGCCGTGGCCTGCGCTGTTGACCAGCACATCGACGCGGCCCCATTTGGTCATGACCGCATCGACCAGTGCTTGCAGATCGGCAGGGGACTGATTGCTGCCGGTCAGGCCGATACCGCCTAGTTCAGCGGCAAGGGCCTCGCCTTTGCCGGAAGAGGACAGGATCGCCACGTGAAAGCCGTCGGCGGCGAGTCGGCGGGCGGCGGCGGCGCCCATGCCGCTGCCGCCGGCGGTGATAATGGCTACTTTGTCTGCTGACATGATTGCTCCTGAGTACACATTGATGACGCTAAAAAGGCTACACCCGAGAGCAGGCTCGTCAGCAGTCATGAATAATCACGAGAGCCAGTAGAAAAACTTCTGAGTAGATCCGGATTTGAAACTCACCCGCACGGCTATTGGCCGATGCGGTCCTACTCATCAAGGTGTTATTTCCAGTAGATCAGGGCCGTCTTCCATGCCACCACGCAGCACATCCCCAGAGCACGCCTTCACCGGCTTCGTCAGCGTGCGCGGCGCCCGCGAACACAACTTGCAGAACGTCGACGTCGACATCCCTCGCGACGCGCTGGTGGTGTTTACCGGTGTGTCCGGCTCAGGCAAATCCTCGCTGGCGTTTTCCACCGTGTATGCCGAAGCGCAGCGGCGTTATTTCGAATCAGTGGCGCCTTACGCACGGCGCCTGATCGATCAGGTCGGCGTACCCGATGTCGACGCCATTGAAGGCTTGCCGCCAGCGGTAGCCCTGCAGCAGCAACGCGGCAGCCCCAGTGCGCGCTCCTCGGTGGGCAGCGTGACCACCTTGTCGAGTTCGATCCGCATGCTCTACTCGCGCGCCGGCAGTTACCCCGACGGGCAACCAATGCTGTACGCCGAGGACTTCTCGCCGAATACGCCGCAGGGCGCTTGCCCGGAGTGCCATGGCCTGGGCCGCGTCTATGAAGTCACCGAGGCGAGCATGGTGCCCGATCCTTCTCTGACTATCCGCGAGCGTGCGGTGGCGGCCTGGCCGTTGGCCTGGGGCGGGCAGAATCAGCGCGATATCCTCGTCACCCTCGGCTACGACATCGACAAGCCATGGCGCGATCTACCGCAAGAACAGCGTGACTGGATCCTGTTCACCGAGGAAACCCCGACTGTGCCGGTGTACGCCGGGCTGACTCCCGAGCAGACCCGCACAGCGCTCAAACGCAAGCTGGAGCCGAGTTATCAAGGCACATTCAGTGGCGCCAAGCGCTATGTGCTGCACACCTTCATGCACTCGCAAAGCGCGCAGATGCGCAAGCGCGTCAGCCAGTACATGCGCCCAAGCGCATGCCCGCTGTGCGCCGGCAAACGCCTCAAGCGCGAAGCCCTGACCGTCACCTTCGCCGGCCTGGACATTGCCGAGCTGTCGCAGCTGCCGTTGCAGGACCTGGCCGTGGTATTGCGCACGGTGGCCAATCCCGACTACCTGACCAACGCAGAGCAAAGCGGCGCTACCCTCTCCCATCAGCAAACCCGCGAGGCCCGCCAGCAACGCGCAGCCAAGGGCGAGCCGGCGCACAGCGGCGGCCCGGACGTGCGCCACACGCCCAATCTGTCGCTGGAGAAACGCCTGGCCGCGCAGCGCATTGCCGCCGAACTGCTGGAACGGATCAACACCTTGATCGACCTTGGTCTGGGGTATCTGGCACTCGAGCGCAGCACGCCCACGCTGTCGTCCGGCGAGCTGCAGCGGCTGCGCCTGGCCACTCAGCTCAACTCGCAACTGTTCGGCGTGATCTATGTACTCGACGAACCCTCGGCCGGCTTGCACCCGGCCGATAGCGAGGCGCTGTACGCGGCCCTGCAACGGCTGAAAAGCAGCGGCAATTCAGTGTTTGTGGTTGAGCACGACCTGGACACCATGCGCCGCGCCGACTGGCTGATCGATGTGGGCCCAGCCGCCGGCGAGCACGGCGGGCAGATTCTCTACAGCGGCCCGCCAGCGGGCCTGGCCGAGATCGAGCAGTCGTGTACCCGCGCGTATCTGTTCGCCGAGGCCGGGCCGCAACATCAGCAACCAAGGGCCCCCCAGGGTTGGCTGACACTGGAGGGCGTAACCCGCAACAACCTGCAGGACCTCAGTGCGCAGTTCCCGCTGGGCTGCTTCACGGCGGTTACCGGGATCTCCGGCTCGGGCAAGTCCAGCCTGGTCAGCCAGGCGCTGCTGGAACTGGTCAGCGCTCACCTGGGCCAGCCGGAGCAAGCCACAGAGGCTGACGAACAGAGCCTGGAAGACGAGCCTGAGCAGGCCAGCAGCGGCCGCATAGTCGCCGGCCTGGAGGCGATCAAGCGGCTGGTCAAGGTCGACCAGAAGCCGATCGGGCGTACCCCGCGCTCCAACCTGGCCACCTACACCGGGCTGTTCGATCACGTCCGCAAGCTGTTTGCCGCCACCGAACAGGCCAAGGCGCAGGGCTTCGACGCCGGACGTTTCTCTTTCAACGTTGCCAAGGGCCGTTGTGAAACCTGCGAAGGCGAAGGTTTTGTCAGCGTCGAGTTGCTGTTCATGCCCAGCGTCTACGCGCCCTGCCCGACCTGCCACGGCGCCCGCTATAACCCGGCAACGCTGGCAGTGACCTGGCAGGACATGAGCATTGCCGATGTGCTCGGCATGACCGTCGAACAAGCGCTGCAGGTGTTTGCCGAACAGCCGCCCGTGCGGCGCAGCTTGCAGGTGCTGGCCGATATTGGCCTCGGTTATCTGCGCCTTGGCCAACCGGCCACCGAGCTGTCCGGTGGCGAAGCGCAACGGATCAAGCTGGCCGCCGAGCTGCAACGCAGCGCGCGCGGCGCCACCCTGTATGTGCTAGATGAGCCCACCAACGGCCTGCACCCGCAGGACGTCGACCGCCTGCTGCTGCAACTGAACCGGCTGGTCGACGGCGGGCACACGGTGGTGGTGGTCGAGCACGATATGCGCGTGGTGGCGCAAAGCGATTGGGTCATCGATATTGGCCCCGGCGCCGGCACTGCGGGTGGCCAGGTCGTCGCCAGCGGCGTGCCCGCTGAGGTTGCCCGCTGCAAGCACAGCCGTACGGCGCCATTTCTGCAAAGTGTGCTGCGCTCAACTACCCATTAGCGTTTGCAGTTCAAGGGCATCGCCCAAGGCTGCATCGCCTGCCGTGTTGTCAAAAATGCACCAGGTCGCCGAGCCGGACTCGGCGCGGGCCAGCAACTGCGGCCCCAGCGCCTGCAGCCAGGTGCTGGGGTAATCGCTGAAATAGGCACGCGGTGAGCCATGCAGGCGCCAGTACGCAAGGCCTGGCCAGCCACGCGGCTGCGCGTCCAGGGCAAAGCGCGCCGGGTCTGCGCCCACCAGTGCCACCTGCAACTGCTCCATCAGCGCTCCGGCCTCGGCCCAGCTGGGGTGGCGCGCTTCCAATGCCACAGGCCCTGGATACACCTCGCGCACATCAGCCATGAAACGCTCCACTAGCAGCGGCTCGAAAGCCAACGACGGCGGCAGTTGCACCAGCACGCAACCCAGCGCTGACCCGAGCGCCGTGCACTGCGCAAAGAACTCAGCCAAAGCTTGCGCGCAATCGACCAGACGCCGTTCATGGCTGATGGCACGCGGCAGCTTGACCGAGAAGCGAAACCCCGGCGGCACCGCACCTGCCCAGCGCGCATACGTGGCTGGGCGATGCGGTCGATAGAACGAACTGTTGATCTCTACCGCCGTGAGCTGGCGGGCGTAGCGCTGCAGATGGCTGCCCTCGCCTGCCAGCTGTGCAGCGTAAATACGTGAGATGCTCCAGCCGGCACAACCCAGATAAATCATCAGCCCCTCCCTGCTTGACTTGCCCGTCAGCCAGTGGAGTTGCAGAACGGGGTCGAGGTTCAGCCGGCATCACCCGTTGTCAGCGGATTACCTCCAGGAAAAAGTTGCCGAATAAGCCAGCACTTCTATATTCACTTAACCCTGCCTCATGCGATGGCGACCATGGCCAGCACCGCCCAGCTGATCATTTGCGAGCACTGCGACTGCGTTTATCAGCAGGTTGTGCTCGGCAAACATCAAAAGTCCTTGTGCGTGCGCTGCGCCGGCGTGCTGGAGCGCTACAACGGCCTGACGGTGGAACAACGCCTGGCGCTGACCATCACCGCAGCCATGCTGTGGCTGTTCGCCAACTTCTACCCGATCATGACCATCAGCCTGCAGGGCCTGAAAAACAGCGCCACCTTGTGGGATTCAGTACTGGCGCTGAGCCAGGGACCCATCACCTTCATTGCCATGGTCGCAGCCATCGCCATCATCATCGCGCCGGCGTTTCAGTTGATGCTGCTGATCTGGGTGCTGGCCTTTGCCCTCAGCCAGCGCCGCGCGCCGGCGTTCAAACTGTGCATGCGCTGGCTGGAAACCCTGCGCCCGTGGAGCATGCTCGAAGTCTGCCTGCTCGGCGCCATGGTCGCGGTTTTCAAGCTGGCCGGGATGCTGGCGGTGCTGCCCGGTATCGGCCTGTTCGCCCTCGCCGCGCTGAGCCTGCTGCTGATCCGCATCGCTGGTCGCGATATCCGCGAACTGTGGGCGCTGCCATGAACCGCACTGCCAGCAATCGCCCACCGACGGCCGCCGAGCTCAACCTGTGCCTGTGTCACAGCTGCGGCCTGGCCTGCGACATGCGCGACGAGCCACTTAGTTGCCCGCGCTGCGACGCACCACTGCACCGGCGCAAGGTCAACTCGCTGGCCCGCACCTGGGCGTTCATGCTGGCCGCGCTGGTGTTCTACATCCCGGCCAACCTGCTGCCGGTGATGAACACGACCATGCTCGGCGACGGTGCCGACAGCACCATCATGAGCGGCGTGCTGGAGTTCTGGGCGCACGGCGCGTGGGACATCGCGCTGATCATCTTCATCGCCAGCATCGCGGTGCCGGGGGTCAAGTTCGTCGCGCTGTCGCTGCTGCTGATCACCGTCCAACGGCGCAGCCGGTGGGCGTGCCGCGAGCGTTCGCAGTTGTACCGGTTTGTCGAGTTGATCGGCTACTGGTCGATGCTCGACGTGCTGGTAGTGGCGCTGGTTGCAGCGCTGGTCAAGTTCCAGGCGCTGGGCGATATCGAGCCGCGCGTAGGGATTCTGTTCTTTGGCCTGGTGGTGGTGTTCACCATGCTCGCGGCGATGAGCTTTGACCCGCGTCTGATCTGGCAAGCAGGACCTGAGGAGGCCACGGATGAAGTCGCCCGCCACTGAAGCACCGGCAGAACCGGGACCGCCACCGATCAAGACGCGCCGTTTCAGCGTGTCACTGGTGTGGCTGGTCCCGCTGGTGGCGGTACTGGTCGGCCTGTCGTTGGTGATTCACAGCAAACTGCAGGAAGGCCCGACCATCACCCTCAACTTCAAGACCGGCAGTGGCCTGGTGGCGAACAAGACCGAGGTCAAATACCGCAGCGTGGTCATCGGTCACGTTTCGGCGGTGGCCCTGAGCGATGATCAACGCAGCGTCAACGCCACCGTCCAGCTGGACAAGCAAGCCGAGGGCTTCACCCGCGAAGACTCGCAGTTCTGGGTGGTACGCCCGCGCATTGGCGCCGGCGGCGTGTCCGGTATCGATACGCTCCTGTCGGGTGACTATATCGGCGCCGACATCGGCCAGGCCGAGGGCCGCGCCAAGCGCTTCAAAGGCCTGGAAAACCCGCCGCCGATCACCTACGGCGAACCCGGCAAGCGCTTCACCCTGCACACCCAGGACCTCGGCTCGCTGGATATTGGCTCGCCGGTGTACTACCGCAAGATCCCGGTCGGCCAGGTAGTCGCCTACGCGCTGGATGCCGACGGCAAAGGCGTCAATATCGAAGTGTTCATCCACGCCCCCAACGACGCCTATGTCACCGACAACACGCGCTTCTGGAACGCCAGCGGCATCGACGTCAACGTCGGCGCCAACGGCGTGGCGATCAAGACTGAATCGCTGTCGACCCTGCTGGTTGGCGGCATCGCCTTCCGCGCACCGGAGTACAGCCCCAACGATAGCGCCGCCGCCGAAGAAAGCACCTATGAGCTGTTCGACGATCAGCAAACCGCGCTGGCCCCGCCGAGCGGCAAAGCCCAGTACCTGACATTGCGTTTCGACCAAGCCATGCGCGGCCTCAAAGTGGGCGCGCCGGTGGAGTTTCTCGGTATCGAGATCGGCCGAGTGGTCTCGGTCAATCTGGACTTTGATGAAGTGCAACGCAGCTTCCCGATCAACGTTGGCATCGTGGTGTATGCGCAGCGATTGGGCCAGGCGCACCAGAAAATGCTCAAAGCGCTCAAGCATGATCCGGATGACATGACCGCCACCGCCCAGGTGTTCAGTTCGTTCGTTGCCAACGGACTGCGCGCGCAGGCACGCAATGGCAACCTGCTGACCGGTCAGCTATACATCGCCCTGGACTTCTTCCCCAAGGCGCCCAAGGTCGCCTTCGACCTGAACGCCAGGCCAATTGCGATCCCGACCCTGCCCGGCAGCCTGGAAATCCTCCAGGAGCAACTCCAGGCGATGCTGGAAAAAATCAACAAGTTGCCGGTCGAGCGCATCGCCGGCAACCTTGATGGCAACCTGGTCGAGCTGCGCAAAGGCCTGATGCAGTTCAACAGCCGCACCCTGCCGGGGGTGCAGAGCACCCTGGCGGATGTCAGCAAGACCTTGCAGTCGGCCAGCGCCACGCTCGCCGAAGACTCACCGCAGCGTGAGAAGCTCAGCGAGACCCTCGACGAACTCGGCCGAATGTCGCGCTCGTTGCGCGATCTGTCCGATTACCTGGGGCGTAACCCAGAGGCGTTGATCCGTGGTCGACCAAGCAATGCGCCACCAATCGACCTACAAGGCCCGCCGCGCAACTGACCCGGAGCGATAGCCATGACTTCACCCTGCAAGCTCATGCTGCTCGTCACGCTGGCGCTGATGGCAGCGTGTCGCAGCGAGCCGATCCAGTTTCACACGCTGATGCCAACCCAGGTCAGCCGCTCCCCGGCCGGCAGCGAGATCGCCATTGAAGGCGTCAGCGTGCCCGCGCAGGTCGACCGTGCCCAGATCGTGGTCCGCCAAGGTGCCAGCGGGCTGGCCATTCTGGAAACGCAATGGTGGGGCGCCAGCCTGGCCGATGAGCTGCGCAGCGCCTTGGCCGAGCAACTAAGCAGTGGCGTGCCTGGCCAGCAACGCTCGGTAAGAATCATTGTGCAGCGCTTTGATTCCGTGCCCGGCCAATACGCCCTGCTGGATACCAAGTGGCGCCTGCGGGTCGCCGCAGGCGCCAGCCTGGATTGTCGCAGTGTGGTGCAAAGCCCCGCCGGCGCATCAATCGATGCAGTGGTTACGGCCCATCAGCGCAACCTGATGCGGCTGGCCTCGCTGATCAACCAGACCGCGCGCAATCCGCAAGCAGGCTGCGCGGCCAGCCCAAGCCTAGGCCCGGGCGTCTGACTACTCGGTAGGCGATTCGGTATTCACATAGGGCGGCACTTCGGCGAGGGCCAACGCGCGACGCTGCTCACGCTGCGGCAGGCGCCTGGCCGGCAGCGGCTCGAGCATCTGCGCCTGCCCGGTGATCAACGCCCGCTCGATTGCCATGATCACGCGGACATCGCGCCATCCCTCCTCCGCGTCTGGCTCCGGCGCCTGGTCGTTGAGGATGCAATCAGAAAAGTACGCCGTCTCGCCAGCAAACTGATCCACCACTGGATGCACATGCACGCGGGTGGTGCCGTCGAGGGTTGCGCGGTAGCTGATCGCGACATCTTCACCATAGCCATAACAAGGCGAGGCTTCGATTTCGCCCCCGCTACCAAGCAACTGGAAACGCTCCGAGTCGGGTAGGCAGTAGCTGACGGTAAACTGCGCCAGGCGCTCGTCAGGAAAACGCAGCGACACGCTGACGGTGTCCCAGGTGTCGATCCGACTGCCTGGAGAATGGCTGCCCTGCGCACTGACCTCGATCGGCTCGGCATTGAACAGCTGGCGCACCATGTTCAGCGGGTATGGGCCCATGTCAGCTACCGGGCCTGCGGCAAAGCCGCTGTGGGCACGGTGATTGCTCGGCTTGACGGTCTGGGTGAAGATCGAGGTGAACAACCGTGGTTGGCCAAACTCGCCGCTATTCACACGCTCGATCATCTCCAGCGTGCCTGGCTCACAATGCAAACGGTAGGCGACCATCAATTTAGTGCCTGTGCGTTGCGCCACATCGCGGATGGCCACGCAGTCGTCATCGCTGGCCGCCATGGGCTTTTCCAACAGCACATGAATGCCGGCTTCCAGCGCCGGGATGACGAACTCGCGATGGCGGTAGTTGGGCGTGGCAATGTAAACCGCATCTATTTCACCTGAGGCGAGCAGTGCTGCGTAATCGGTGTAGGCCCACGCCTTGAGCTGATAGCGGCTGGCCAGCTGACGGGCCTTCTCAGGGTCGCCAGTCACCAGTGCAGCGAGCGCCGAATTGTCGGTCTGGCCGACCCCAGGCATGAATGCACCCTGTGAGATCGAACCGCCGCCAACCACTGCGTAGCGGATTTTGCCATCTGAACTGGGCATTGCTGTCTCCTTGCGGGAATTATTCACTAGCTAGGAAGTGGGCAAGCAAGCCGGGGCGCGAGTTCGATTTTTTTCTTTGTGGTTCTCACCAGGGGCGTACAAGTGATGCAACGCAATCAGCTTGTGCTGTAGTCGTATTTTGTTACCTGCAGGCCAGTGATTTTGTCTGGACTCCCCCCGGCGACCTCTCTAGGCTACGGCCTCCGTCAAGATAGGGTCCCACCTGTGAAGCAGTCCTCCGGCACATTAAAGTCCGCCCTCTGGGGCTTGCTGCTGGCTACCAGCCTGTGCGCGCACGCCGACCGCGAGGCACCAACGCTGGTTTATTCGTGGCCGGTCAATGCGGGCCCGCTCGACCCGCGCGGCTACGCACCCGACCAGATGTACGCACAGGCCATGGTCTACGAGCCGCTGGTGCGCTACACCGCAGCCGGCACGGTCGAACCCTGGCTGGCCAGTAGCTGGCACGTCAGCGACGACGGCAAGACTTACACCTTCACCCTGCGCGACGGCGTGCGCTTCAGTGACGGCACGCCGTTCGATGCGGCTGCCGCCAAGGCCAATCTGGATGCGGTGCTGGCCAACAGCAAACGCCATCGCTGGCTGGAGTTGGTCACTACGCTGGAGCGGGTCGAAGCGCCGGACCGGCGGACCCTGCAACTGTTCCTCAAACACCCCTACTACCCGACCCTGATGGAACTGGCCCAGGTACGCCCACTGCGCTTCGGTGCGCCGCTGGCCAAACCTGGCGAGCCAGTCGGCACCGGTCCTTGGCAGCGGGTCGAGAGCCGCCTGGGCGAATTTGATCGGTTCACCCGCAACCCGTATTACTGGGGCGCGCAACCCGCCTACGGCGAGGTGCTGGTCAAAGTCATCCCCGACCCCAACAGCCGCGCGCTGGCTCTGCAGACGGGGCAGATCGACCTGATCCAGGGCGCTGCCGGCGAGATCACCGCCAGTACTTTTGTGCGTCTGCGCGATCAGGGCTTTGCCAGTGCACTGTCAGCACCGTTGGCGACTCGCAGCCTGGCGATCAATACTGGCAGAGGCGCAACCCGCGACCTGGCGGTGCGCAGGGCGATCAACCATGGCCTGAACAAACAGGCGATCATCGACAATATTCTGTATGGCCTGGAGCCCCGCGCCGACACACTGTTCGCGCCCAACCTACCTTATGCCGACCTCGGCCTTGCGCCGTATGCCTACGACCCTGCCCTCGCCGCCCGCGAACTGGATGCTGCAGGCTGGCAACTGGTGCCCGGGGCAAGCGTGCGCAGCAAGGGTGGCGAGCCACTGGCAGTCGAACTGGTGTTCCTCGGCACCAGCGCTCTGCAAAAGAGCCTCGCCGAAGTGTTCCAGGGCGAGTTGGCCAAGCTTGGCATGCAGATTACCCTGCGCGCTGTTGAGGAAGGTGCGCTGGTGAGCCGCCAGCGCGAGGGCGACTTCGGCATGATCTTCGCTGACACCTGGGGCGCGCCCTACGATCCACACTCGTTCGTCAGCTCGATGCGCTACCCCGGCCATGCCGACTACATGGCCCAACGTGGCTTGGCGATCAAGGACCAACTCGACCAGCGCATCACCAAGGTACTCGCCAGCACCGACCCACAGCAACGCGCCGAGGAGTACCGTTTCATCCTCACCACCCTGCACGAGCAGGCGGTGTATGTGCCGATCTCCTACCTGACTGCGATCAGCCTGCGCCGCGACGTGGTCGACCACGTGCAGTTCGGCAGCACCCTGTTCGATGTGCCGTTCGAAGCCATGACTCCCAGCCAGGAACATTGACCGATGCTGCGCTATATCCTGTTGCGCCTACTGTTGCTGGTACCGGTCATGCTGGCCGTGTCGTTGCTGGTATTTGTCTTGCTGCATCTGGGCAGTACCGACCCTGCGCTGGACTACCTGCGCCTGTCGCATATCCCGCCCACCGACGCGGCAGTCGCTGAAGTGCGCCAGGCGCTGGGGCTGGATCTGCCCCTGCACCAGCAATACTGGATCTGGCTGTGCAAGGCGCTGCAGCTGGATTTCGGTATCTCTTACCTGACCGGTCGGCCGGTGCTTGACGATCTGCTCTATTACCTGCCGGCGACTTTGCAATTGGGCGGCCTGGCCCTGGCCTGCACCCTGCTCTTCGCAGTGCCGCTGGGCCTGCTGGCGGCGCGTTGGCAGGGGCGCTGGCCAGATCACGCAGTGCGCGCGGTGACCTTCATCGGCGTGTCGATGCCCAACTTCTGGCTGGCGTTTTTGCTGATTGCGCTGTTCTCGCTGTGGCTGGGCTGGCTGCCGGCGCTGGGCCGCGGCAGCCCCGGCCAGCTGGTGATGCCAGTACTGGCGATCGCGCTGATGTCGATGTCGATCAACGCCCGCCTGCTGCGTGCAAGCCTGCTTGAAGCCAGCGGCCAACGGCATGTCACCTACGCCCGTGCCCGGGGTTTGCCCGAGCGGCGGGTGTGGCGCGGGCACATCCTGCGCAATGCCTGGCTGCCACTGGTGACCGCGACCGGCATGCACGTTGGCGAACTGATCGGCGGTGCGCTGGTGATCGAAACCATTTTTGCCTGGCCCGGGGTCGGCCGCTTTGCCGTATCGGCGGTGCTCAACCGTGATTTCCCGGTGATGCAGTGCTTCACCCTGCTGCTGACCGGCCTGCTGATGCTGTGCAACCTGCTGGTGGATATCTGCTATGCCTGGCTTGATCCGCGCAGCCGCCTGCAGGGGGTCGACGCATGAGCGCCTTTGCCGCGGTGCCGCACAAACCGTTGCGACTTCGCTGGAGCCTTGCGGCAGGCGCGCTGCTGGTCAGCTTGCTGGTGCTGCTGGCAGTGTTCGGCCAGTGGCTGGCACCACATGATCCGGACTTGATCGACGTCGGCCAACGCCTGCAACCGGCCAGCATGAGTCACTGGCTGGGCACCGACCACCTCGGCCGCGACCTGCTCTCGCGGCTGATTGTCGGCACCCGCTTGTCGCTGGGCAGCGTGCTGTTGACGCTGTCCCTGGTGTTGGCACTAGGTCTGCTGGTCGGCGGCGTCGCGGGGTTTGTCGGCGGCAAGCTGGACCTGCTGCTGATGCGTCTTTGCGACATGTTCATGACCTTCCCCACGCTGGTGCTGGCGTTTTTTTTCGTCACCCTGCTCGGCACCGGCTTGACCAATGTCATCGTCGCCATCGCCCTCTCCCACTGGGCCTGGTACGCGCGGATGGTGCGCGGCCTGGTCATCGCCCAGCGTGGCCGCGAGTACCTACTGGCAGCACGGCTGGCCGGCGCTTCGCGCTGGAGCCGGCTGCGCCAGCATGTAGTGCCCAACATCGCCGGGCCGCTGCTGGTGCTCGCCACTATGGATATCGGCCATATGATGCTACACGTCTCCGGGCTGTCGTTTCTCGGCCTTGGGGTGACGCCGCCAACTGCCGAGTGGGGGGTGATGATCAACGACGCCAAGGAGTTCATCTGGACCCATCCACAACTGCTGTTGTGGCCGGGGCTTATGATCTTTTTCTCGGTGATGGCCTTCAACCTGCTCGGCGACGCCCTGCGCGACCGCCTCGACCCTGCTCAGGAGCGCCACTAGATGCCCACCCCCACCCTCGAGTTGCGCACCCTCAGCGTTGCCAGCCGGAACACGCTGCTGGTCGATCAACTCAGTCTGCAGCTGCACCGGGGCAAGGTCTGCGCGCTGGTTGGCAGCAGCGGTTCGGGCAAGTCGCTGAGCTGTCTGGGCATGCTTGATCTGCTGCCGCAGGGCCTGCTGCGTAGCGGTGGCGAGCTGTTGCTAGACGGCGTTTCGCTGGCACCTGCGCAGGTGCGCGGGCACGTTGCGAGCCTGGTTCTGCAAAACCCGCGCAGCGCATTCAACCCAGTGCGGAGCATGGCCAGTCATGCTCAGGAAACGCTCAAGCTGCGTGGCGTGCATGGCGCCGATGCCCGTCAGCAAATGATCGAATGCCTTGCCGCAGTTGGCTTGGGCGATCACCAGCGGGTGCTCGAATCGTTCGCCTTCCAGCTCAGTGGCGGCATGCTTCAGCGCATGATGATCGCCTTGGCCTTGATGGCGCAGACCCCTTATCTGCTGGCCGATGAGCCGACCAGCGACCTCGATGCACTGAGCCAGGCACGCTTCCTCGAACTGTTGATGGAGCTGGTTGAAGGACACGGGCTAGGCGTGCTGCTGGTGACTCACGACATGGGCGTGGTCGCACGCTGCGCCGACCACGTGCTGGTGATGGACGCCGGGCGCATCGTCGAACGGCAAGACACCCAAGGTCTGTTCGACGCACCCGCGAGCGCCAGCGCCCGTACACTGCTAGACGCGCACCATCTGCTGACCGGGGGTCATCCATGAGCCTGCTGCGAGTACAGCAAGTTGAACACGGTTATCGCAGTGGCGGGCTGCTCGGCAGAGGTAAGTGGCTGCAGGTGCTGGAAGGCATCGATGTACAGTTCGAGGCCGGCCAGACCACCGGCCTGCTCGGTAGCAGCGGCAGCGGCAAAAGCACTCTCGCCCGCCTGCTGCTCGGGCTTGAGCGGCCCAGCCAGGGCCAGGTCAGCTTCGCCGGGCGGGACGTCAGCCGCTTGCGTGGCGAGGCGGCGCGCGATTTTCAGCGCGCCGTCCAATTGGTGTTTCAGGACGCGCCGAGCGCGTTCAATCCACAGCGCTCGATTGGCTGGAGCATCGCTGAGCCCCTGCGTCATCTGAGCACGATCAGCCAAGCAGCCCAACGCCAGCGCGTGTTGCAGTTGCTGGAGCAACTGGGCCTGTCGGCCGAACACGCCGAGCGTTTGCCGCAACAACTCAGTGGCGGTCAATTGCAGCGGGCCAATATCGCTCGAGCTCTGGCGATTTCACCCCAGCTGGTGGTGCTCGATGAAGCCCTGTCCAATCTCGACCGGGTGTTGCAGGTGCAACTGTTGCAGCGGCTTGAGCAACTGCGCCGCGACACCGGCACCGCGTTCGTGCTGATCAGCCACGACCTGAGCCTGGTGCGCTACTTCTGCCAGCGTGTAATGGTGCTTGCGGATGGCCGCATCGTCGAGGATCGATCCGTCGATCAGGAGCTCAGTTTTCAGCACTCAGCAGGCCAGCAGTTGCAGGCAGCGATGCTGCCAAGCCGTCCTGAGCGTGCGCGTAGCGAGTTTGATCTCGCGTGAAAAAATATTTTCAACAGCCTGCATCCAAACCCGTTCCTGGCGGGTAGTACTGTCAGCAGCCCATCGCTGCCACTCGGTTACTCACCAGGAGATACACCATGAATGGCAAACGTACTCTCAGCCTGATCAGCGCTTCCCTGGCCATCGGCGGCCTGTCCCTGTTCATGCAGACCGCCCAGGCGCAAATGGGCCTGCCGGATGCAGTCAAGGTGCCGGACGGCAACAAAGTGATGATGGAAACCGTCGGCGTAGGCGAGATCACCTACGAGTGCCGCGACAAGGTAGATGCCGCCGGCCAGACCGAGTGGTTCTTCGTCGGCCCCAAAGCCGTGCTCAATGACCGCAAGGGCAAAGCAGTCGGCGACTACTTTGGCCCACCTGCAACCTGGCAGGCCAAGGATGGTTCGAAAGTCACCGGCACCCAGGTCGCCGTCTCCCCAGCCAGCAAAGGCGACATCCCCTACCAACTGGTCAAGGCCAACCCCGCCGACGGCAAAGGCGCGATGCAGGGCGTGAGTTACATTCAGCGCACCGCGACCAAAGGCGGCGTAGCTCCCGCCAGCGCATGCACTGCCGCCAACAAGGGTGAGAAACAGGTTGTCAAATATCAGGCCGACTACATCTTCTGGTCTGCCAAGTGATCGACGTGCACGGCAAGTGCTGACTACAAAAGTCGTCTAAGCTCTGCGACAAACCCCGGCCAGCCGGCTGGGGTCCGCACCCCTTGCCAATGGCTGAACAGAATTTGTCCTTGCCTGAAACCGCGTTTGATTATCAACGTTGCCTGCTGGCCTGCGCTGCAGGCGATCGTAGAGCCCTGCGCGAGCTGTATCAGCAGGAAAGCGCGCGTTTGCTCGGGGTCGCCCTGCGCATCGCACGCGAACCGGCGGTCGCTGAAGACATCGTCCATGACGCCTTCGTGCGCATCTGGACGCATGCCGCAAGCTTCGACCCAGACAGAGGTTCGGCACGTGGCTGGATCTACAGCGTCACCCGGCATCTGGCATTGAACTTCGTGCGTGATGGCGCCCGCCAGGTGCCTCTGGATGAGCAACACGACGAGGCGCTGCAAGCCTCTGCGCAGTGGCAGCCAGTGGACTTTACCGCGCAGGCGCATTCGGCGCGGATTTACCACTGCCTGGAGCAGTTGGAGCCGGCGCGGCGCGACTGCATCCTGCACGCCTACGTCGACGGCTGCACCCATGCAGAAATCGCCCAGCGCATGAGCACGCCGCTGGGCACGGTCAAGGCCTGGATCAAACGCAGCCTGGCAGCATTGCGGGAGTGCATGGGATGAACAACGACCAGAGCAACGCCGATGAGCTGGAGCAACTGGCCGGTGAATACGTACTGGGCACGCTCGACGCCGAGCAACGTGCCGCCGTGCAACAACGCCTGGCCTATGACGGTGCCTTGCGCGCCGCTGTCGATGCTTGGGAGCAACGCCTGCTGGAGTTGACTGCCCTCGCCCCGGCGCAACAACCCTCGAGGCAACTGTGGCAGCGCATTGGCCGCAGCCTGGACAACCTCGCTCCACGTGAAGCAGCCCCCGAACGCAGCGTGAACACCTCCTGGTGGAACCTGCTGCCGCTGTGGCGTGGCCTGGCAGGTGCTGGCCTGGCGGCATGTCTGGTGATGGCCGTGGCGCTGTCGAGCCAGACTGTCACGCCGCCGCAGACCTCCTATCTGGTCGTGCTGGTCGCCCCGCAAGACCGCGCCCCGGGCTGGGTGATTCAGGCCAGCAGTCCGCGTGAGGTCGAGCTGATTCCACTCGGCCAAGTCACTGTGCCGGCCGACAAAACCCTGCAGTTCTGGACCAAGGGTGATGACTGGCAAGGGCCGGTCTCGCTAGGTCTGGTCCAGCCAGGGGAGAAGATTTCGGTGCCGCTGGACAAACTGCCGCCGCTTGAAGCGAACCAGTTGTTCGAACTGACACTGGAGAATGCCGGCGGATCGAAGACTGGCAAGCCGACTGGGCCGATTCAGTTTATTGGCCGGGCGGTAAAAGTCATCTGATTGTCGGCATGGAGCCTGTGGCTTCGAGGTTGAGCACGCATGAGCTATGTGGACAAAGCTGTCCAAAAGCCCTCATGCTCACGGCTTCAAGTTCACGACCGAGCAAGGAAGCCATCATGACTGTTCGCGGTAACGACCGGCAGATCGACAACATCGAATTCAATGTCAGCGACATTGCCCGCAGCAAAGCGTTTTACGCCAAGGCATTCGACTGGACCTTCGTCGATTACGGCCCGACCTACACCGAATTCAGTGACGGTCGCCTGAGCGGCGGTTTCACTACCGGCGAACCGGTACGCCCCGGCGGCCCGCTGGTGATTCTGTACGCCGACGATCTGGATGCGACTCAGCAGCGGCTGCTGGCTGCTGGCGCGCAGATCAGCCTGCAGACCTTCTCATTCCCCGGCGGCAGCCGCTTCCACTTCATCGACCCGGACGGCTACGAGCTGGCGGTGTGGACTGCAACAAGCACTGCTTGATCGCCCCGTTCAGTTGTCGCCGAAAAAACTGCGCCCGCGTTCCTTGAGCAATTCGACCATCGCGGCCACGGCCGGTGGCAGATAGCCCTCGGCGCGAATCGACACCGCCACAGTGCGGTGCATGGTGGTTGCATCCAGGGTCACCGCACGCAAGCGCGACATACCGTGGCCGTGCTCGAGGGTTTCCCTCGCTACAAAGCTCAGCAGCCGGGTGCGCTCGATCAGGCGGGGCAGCATCGAGATGCTGTTGGCTTCGATCTGCACCTGTGGCATCGGCAAATGGTGAGTGGCAAACACGTTGTCGATCCAGCGCCTGGAACTGACCGTGATCGCCGGCAGCACCCAGCGGTATTGGCAAAGGCTGTGCAAGGTGATCGGCGCGGCAAACAGCGGATGGTCGGCACTGGCTACCACCACGGCCTCATCCTGCAGGATCGGGTAACTGCTGACGTGCGGATCATCGACGATCAGCGGGCAGATGATGGCATCCAACCGCCCCGAGCGCAGCGACTCCTTGAGCAGATCGTCCTGGCCGATGGACAGCTGCAAGGTCAGCTCGGGCGCGCGCTGCAACAGCGACTCGGTCAGCCGCGGCAACAAGTACTCAGCCATGCTCGCCGCGCAACCGAGGCGGATGTTGCCAATCAGACCACCGGCAAAATCGCGGACCTCGCGCTCGGTTTCGGCGATGTTCAGCTGCAATTGCCGACCTCGTTCAAGCAGCAACTCGCCTACGTCGGTCAGTTTGATACGTCGACCATCGCGCTTGAATAGCCGCGTGCCAAGTGATTCTTCCAGCCGCTGGATACTTTTGCTCAAGGCGGGCTGGCTGCGGTTGAGCCGTTCGGCAGCCCGGCCAAGATGACCAAGCTCAGCGATGGTGGCGAAGTACGTCAGGTCGCGAAGGTCCATGATTCATGAATTTCAGTTATAGGTTCATCGAAAGTAGAAAATAGACTTGATCGATCGCGCCGTCGATAATTTTCTCCAGCAAGCGCCGTTACCGGGTCGAGGAGAATCACCACGTGCAGTTGTTCCTATCAAATCCCCTGCTGATCCTACGCTGGCTGGCCCTGATCGGTTGCGCTGCCGTCAGCGGCCAACTACTGCATGCGTTGGCAGTGCCTGCAGGATTGTTTCTCGGGCCGATGCTGACCGCGATCGCCTTTGGCGTCAGTGGCGCCGGGCTGCGCCTGCACAAACAGGTGTTTCGCTTTGGCCAGGGCTGCGTCGGCCTGATGGTTGCCCACTCGATGAGCTGGACGGTACTGGCGGCCTTGGCGCAGTCGTGGCCGGTGATGCTGATAACCACGCTGCTCACTGTGCTGTTGAGCGCCATGGTAGGCCTGGCCACTGTGCGTTACGGCGGTATCTCGGCCGCGACTGCAGCCTGGGGCACAGCCCCTGGCGCAGCTTCGGCGATGGTCTCGATGGCGGAAGCACACGGTGCCGATCCTCGGGTAGTGGCAACCATGCAATACGTGCGGGTCGTCTGCGTAGTGATGATCGGCGCGCTGGTCAGCCACTTGCTTGGCGCCGGCGATATCGCCAGCAAGGCGTTGGTACCAGCCGCCAGCACCCCTGCGGTACAGCTGAACCAACTGCTGCCATGCCTGGCAGTGATTGTGATCGGGATAACCCTGGCCGCCAAACTGCCTGCGGGCGCGCTGCTGGCACCGTTGTTGATCGGTAGTGCGCTGCAACTGAGTGGCCTGATGCAGATCACCCTGCCCGGCTGGTTGCTGGCCTTTGCCTATGGCGCCATCGGATGCTACGTAGGCCTGCGTTTCGATCGCGCCACGGTGCGTTATGTGGGGAGCCGCTTGCCGACCATGATCGCCGGAGCGACCGGCTTGATCGCGCTGTGCGCCGGCTGCGCCTGGTTGCTGGCATGGGTCACTGGGCATGATTTTCTTTCGATGTACTTGGCAACCAGCCCAGGCGGGCTGGATGCCATGGCCATCATTGCGGTGGAAACCCACTCAGATGTCGGGCTGGTGCTGGCAATGCAGACCTTGCGCCTGTTTGCCGTGATCATTACCGGTGCCTTTTGCGCCAGACAGATCATCCGCCTGGCCAAGGCCTGAAACCCGCTTACCCCTGCTGCGCGTTTACCAGAGCGCAATGTCGTAGGTCAGGTACAGCCGATTGCTGTCACGACCGCGGGCGAAGTCAGCGCGATAGACGTAGTTACGTGCCTTGATGCCAAGCCCCTTGAAGGTGCCCGACTGGACCACGTAGGCCAGCTCGATGTCACGTTCCCACTCGCTCAGGCCAGCATCGCCGGAACGGCCATTGTCACCGCTCAGGTAGCGGGTCATGAAGGTCAGGCCTGGCACACCGGCTGCAGCAAAGTTGTAGGCGTAGCTGGCCATCCAGGTCTTTTCTTCTTCCTCGATGAACTTGCCGATGCCGACGTTGCTGAACGAGTACACGGTCGCACCGCTGATGTACGGCAGCCCGGCGTCGCCGTTGAGCACCTGGTAACCGGCACCTACGGTATGGCCGCTGTGGGCGTAGGCCAACTGGCCGCTGAGCATGTCGTTGTCGATCCGGCCGGCGTAGGCCGAACCGCTGTCATGGCTGCTGAAGTAGCGCAGGTCGCTGGTCAGCACGCCGCCACCGAGCTTGAGGTCGTGCTGGATACCGGCGAAGTCCTGGCGGTAGAAGTTTTCCAGTTCGCCATGGAAGTAGCTCAGGCGCAGTGTTTTGCTGGCGGCATAGTCAGCACCGGCGTAGCGGAAATCGCCGGTCTCGTCGCCGCGATAGCCGTCGACATAGAGCCCGGTGCTGTCGGACGAATCGCGCTGCTTGAAGCGGTCCAGCTGGCCGGCAGTCAGGGTCAGTCCATCGATATCGGTGCTGACCAGTTGAGTGCCCTGGTAGGTCTGCGGCAACAAGCGTGCATCGTTGTGCACCAGCACCGGGGTCTTGGGCAGCAAGGTGCCGTGCTTGACCACGGTATTGGCCAGCTTGGCTTTGGCGGTTACACCCGCGCTGGCGAACTCGTCGGCCGCGCGGCCATCGTCATGCACCGGCAACAGGCCGGTGCCACTGCGGCCGCGACCGGAGTCGAGCTTGACCCCGACCAGCGCCATGGCATCGAGGCCAACACCGATGGTGCCCTGGGTGAAACCTGACTGGTAATCCAGCAAAAAGCCCTGCGCCCATTCGGTGCGCTCGCTCTTGGCAGTGGCGGCAGCACGGGCAGTCATGCCCTGCTCGTCACGGAAGTTCTCGTTGAAGTAGACATTGCGCAGTTGCAGCTTGAGTTTGCTGTCTTCGATAAAGCCGCCGGCGACGGCCACAGGCAGGCAGCCGCAGAACAGGCCGCAGGCGGCCCCACGCAGAAGGAGTGATTGCATGTCAGAGGACTCTTTTATTGTTTTTTGAAGGGCTGCGCGGGCACCGAGCGGTGCCCGTCCAACAAGGTCAGGCGAAGAACGAAATGGCGCCGGTCAGGACTGCCAGGGCGGTGATTACCAGGGAGGTATACACCGCCCATTTAACCGTGGCTTTCTGGAAGTCGCCGATATCGCGGTCAACCATCCCCACCAGCAGCAGGGTCGAAGCCACCAGCGGGCTCATCAGGTGTACCGGCTGGCCAAGTACCGAGGCGCGAGCGATTTCCACCGGGTCGATGCCGTATGCAGCAGCGGCGTTGGCCAGGATCGGCACCACGCCGAAGTAGTAGGCATCGTTGGACAGGACGAAGGTCAGCGGCATGCTGGTGATCGCCACCACCAGCGGGAACCAGTGCCCCCAGGCATCCGGGATCCAGTCAACCAAAGTCTGCGCCAGCGCGTCGACCATCTTCGTGCCTGAGAAGATGCCCGCGAAGATACCGGCGGCAAACACCAGCAGGACCACGGTCATGGCATTGCCCGAGTGGGCGAGGATGCGCTCTTTCTGGATGTCCAGCTGCGGGTAGTTGATCATCAGCGCAGCAACGAAACCGATCATGAACAGGATCGCCGCGTGCATCACACCCAGCACCAGCGCAGTCATCACCGCGATCACCAGCACCAGGTTGACGTAGGCCAGGCGCGGACGCTTGTGCGGGGTGTCTTCCAGAATCGCCTTGATGTAGCAGTCGCCACCACCGGACTCGAGCTTGATGTTACCAATGCGCTTGCGCTCGCTACGGCCCAGCAGGAACGCGGTGAACACAACCCAGGCGGCGCCGCCGATCATGGTTGGCAGCATCGGGATGAAATAGTGGGTGGCGTCCAGGCCCAAGGCAGCGATGGCGCGAGTAGCCGGCCCGCCCCATGGGCTCATGCCGCTCATGATGCTCAGCGACAGCATCGAGATGGTCGCCAGAATCATCGGGTTCATGCCGATGCGCTTGTACAGCGGCAGCATCGCGGCGCAGGTGATCATGTAGGTGGTGGTGCCGTCACCATCCAGTGCGACCAGCAGCGACAGCAGCGCGGTGCCGATGGCAATTTTCAGCGGGTCGCCATTGACCCTTTTGAGGATCTTGCGGATCAGCGGGTCGAACAAGCCCGCATCGATCATCAGGCCGAAGAAGAGAATGGCAAACAGCAACAGGGCTGCCGACGGCGCAACCATTTTCAGGCCGTCGAGCATCATCTTGCCGGTTTCCGGGGCGAAGCCGCCGATCACCGCAAATACGATAGGCACGACCGTCAAGGCCACGATTGGGGATAAGCGTTTGCTCATGATCAGGTAGGTGAACGTCACTACCATGACCAAACCGAGGAGTGCGAGCATGTCTGTATCTCTTGTTTTTATTGTAAATGTGCACGTCTGCCGGGCAGACGGCGCCTGACTCGCTCGATGCCCGGCAAGGCAGCGAGCGATTGTATGTCAATCGTTAAACAAAGCGTTTAAAGCGATCAGCCGGCGAGCCTGCGCACGGACGGCGCGTAGACGTAGCCGGAGAAGAGCCGCCGGGCAGTGCGTACCACCGAGGCTTGAATCGGCTTGCCTTCGGTGCGTTCCAGGGCAATATCGATGCTGCCGCTCGGGTGTTCCAGGCGCACCTGAGTAAGGCCATTGGCGCGCTCGCCGAGCATCTGCATGACCACCGTGCCTGGGCTGACGCAGGCCGTCGCCAGGCCTATGGCGCCGGTGATGGCCAATGCCCGATGGCAGTCGTGCGGCATGAAGTAACGCACCTGCAGGGTGCCGTCGAATTTGGCGGGCGAGATCAGCACGGGTTTGGGAATGACCATACCGCTGACATCGCCCAGGCCCATCGCCGCGCCGGCCTTGATCCGTAGCGCTTCGATCTTTTGCATCAACGCGCTGTTGCCCTCGAGCTCGGCCGGGCTTTCGCCGCCGGTAACGCCAAGCTTGCTGGCTTCGATGATCATCATCGGCATGGCCATGTCGATGCAGGTCAGCTCGACACCATCGATCACATCGCTGGCCTGACCGGTGGGGAACAGCTTGCCGGTCTTGCTACCAACGGCATCGAGGAAGGTCAACTGCACCGGCGCTGCGGTACCCGGCACGCCGTCGATCGCAGTGCGGCCCTCGTAGCGGACGATACCGCCGGGGGTTTCCACCAGCGAGTTGACGAAGGTTCCGGTGTTCAAGTTGCGGATGCGCACCAGGGTCTTGCCTTCGGTGGCCTTGACCAGGCCCTCTTCGATGGCGAATGGGCCGACTGCGCAGAGCATGTTGCCGCAATTAGGTGCAGTATCGACGCGGCGCTGAGCGACCATGACCTGAACGAACAGGTAGTCGACATCGGCATCGGCGTGTAGCGAGGGGCTGAGGATCGCCACTTTGCTGGTCTGCGGGCTGCCGCCGCCGATGCCGTCGATTTCCAGCTCATGGCCAGAGCCCATCAGGTTGATCAGCATTTCGTCACGCTCGACCACATTGGTCGGCAAGTCCCAGGCATGGAAAAACGGACCCTTGGAGGTACCGCCGCGCATCAGAACACAAGGAATTCGTTGCATGACTACTGACTCTTGTTGATCAATAGGGGGTATTGATGTGTTGGAAACAAGAGTGACAGGGACCGATAAATCAATCCAATGCAAAGATCGTAGCTATTATTGCGTGCAGCAAATGAATCAAGTCGTGGACTGCTGAAGAGAATCGTCATGGAATATGAGCTCCAGGATATAAGATCTTTCGTGAAAATCGCCGAACTTGGCAGCTTCCACGAAGCTGCTGATGTGCTCCATCTGTCTCAACCGGCACTGAGCCGGCGGATCAAGAAGCTAGAAGAAGGCCTGGGTACGCCGTTGCTCGAACGGACTACGCGCCGGGTCAGCCTGACCAGTGTCGGCCGCGACTTCCTGCCCAAGGCCAGGCGCCTGCTGGATGACTTCGAGGACTCGATCCTGAGCATCCGCGAACTGGCCGAACGCCAGACCGGCCAGGTGACCCTGGCCTGCATCCCGACGGCAGCGTTCTACTTTTTGCCGTCGGTGATTCGCCTGTACAACGAGCAATACCCGAAGATCCGTATTCGCCTGCTCGATCTCAGCGCCAACGACGGGCTTGAGGCCGTACTGCGCGGTGAAGCCGACTTCGGCATCAACATGATGAGTGGCCAGCACCCGGACATTGAGTTCGTGCCGCTGGTCGAGGAGAAGTTCGTCCTCGCCTGCCGCCGTGACCACGAGCTGGCCAGCCGCGCGTCGGTGACCTGGACGCAACTGGCCGACTATCGCCTGATCGGCGTAGGCCGCTTGAGCGGCAACCGGATGCTGCTCGACCATGCCTTGTCCGGCCTGAGCTGGCGTCCCAAGTGGTTCTATGAGGTGCAGCACTTGTCGACGTCGCTGGGCATGGTCGAGGCTGGCCTTGGCGTCTCCGCCATGCCCAGCCTGGCCATGCCGGCCGCCGACCACCCTACCCTGGTCAGCGTGCCGCTGAGCGAGCCAGAGGTGACCCGTACCCTCGGCCTGGTCTACCGGCGCGGCGCCTCGCTGTCGCCGGCTGCCGAGAAGTTCGTGGCCATTCTGCTGGAGAAATGGCCGAACAGCTGAGCCGTGCACGGCGACTGGCTTGCGCTGGTACTGAGCGGACGTCATTCGCCCCCCAGGCCGTGCGGATCGGGCTGGCGTTTTTCGATGGCAAACTTGAGCAACGCCGCGCTGCGGAAAATGCCGTGGGCGAACTTGCCGTAGGGCAAGGTCAGGAACAGCGCCATCACGCAACCCAGGTGCACCGCGAGCAAGATGGCCATCGCTCCGGTGTCGCGCCAGCCGAGCAAGGCCAGGCCAGTCAGACTGACCAGCAGCAACAGCAGGATGAACGCGCGGTCCATCGGCCGCTGGCTGACATCGCCATGCGCTGGGTCGCGGCGCAGGTTGAGCAGCAGCAGGCCGACAGGGCCGATGACCAGGCCCACACCGCCGACAGTACCCAGCACTACCGGCCAGCTGAGCAACGGATAAGGCGCCATTTCACCCAGCAGGTAGTGGTAACCGGTGGCGACCACCGTCGCCGCGAAACAGAGCATGAAACCGTAGAAGGTCAGGTGATGAAAACGCCGGCGCCACAAGGTGTAGCGGTCGCTCTCGTTGGTGCAGCCCTGGCCATGACCACCGTCCAGATACTTCAGTGTCAGAACCGCAGTCGAGGCTTCCACCACCGCAGCATGCTTGCTTGCGGGCGGGCTGTCTGCCGGTGCGACCTCGCGCCAGAAGCGTCTGACGGCGATGCTCAACGCCAGCATGGCCGCGGCGAAGACCACGCCAAACATCAACGCCAGGGTGTTATGCGGGAACACCGCATAGAAATCCCCCGCCAACCGCCCTGGTAGCAGCGTGCCATTGATCAGCAGCGCCAGCAGCAGGAACAGCGACAACCCAGCTGCCAGTGCACTGGCGAGCAGCGTGCCGTTATGCCGGTAGAGCCGGCCGAACGCGCTTGGCCAGGCGTAGTCCGAGTAAGTCTGGCCGCGCACGGTGGCCAGCGCCTTCGGCACATTTACGGCAAACTCATGCGGTGCGGCGTACTGGCAGGCATGCAGGCAGGCACCACAGTTGTGACACAGGTTGGCCAGGTAGTGGATGTCGGCCTTGTTGAAGTCCAGCCGCCGGGTCATTGCCGGGAACACCGCGCAAAAGCCCTCGCAATAACGGCAGGCATTACAGATGCGCATCTGCCGGTCGACTTCGCTTTCGTCCACATTCAGCACGGCGATCAGTTCGCCGTGGCCCTTGCTGGGCTCGACCAGCCGCGGTTCAAGCAGTTGCGCAGTCATGGGTAATCTCGCTGGAAGGATGGTGATAGCCGAGCGCTGCCGCCGCCTGGGTGCCGGCAATCCGGCCGAAAGCGGTGCCGATGGACATGCCGACGCCGGCGGTGTAGCCCTTGCCCAAGACGTTGCCGGCCATCATTTCACCGGCAACGAACAGGTTCGGGCTGGGCTTGCCGGCAAAGTGCACGGCGGCGGTGTGATCGGTGCGCAGGCCCAGGTAGGTAAAGGTCACGCCGGGGCGCAACGGGTAGCCGTAGAAAGGTGGGGTATCCAGCGGGCGCGCCCAATGGCTCTTGACCGGTTGCACGCCTTGGGTATGGCAGTCATCAAGCCGAGTGTGATCAAATGTGCCGACCTGGCAGGCTGCGTTGTAGGCCTGCACGGTGGCGACGAATTCGCCCTCGGGCAGGCCGAGCTGCTGTGCCAGTTCGCCGAGGGTATTGGCCTTGGTGCCGGCAAACACCGGCGGCATGAAGCGCCCGAGCGCCTTTTGGTCAATGATCGAAAAGCCCACCTGCCCTGGCTGCTGGGCGACCAGGCGGCCCCAGATGGCATAGCGTTTGGGCCAGAAATCTTCGCCCTCGTCGTAGAAGCGCTGGCCGTCACGGTTGACCACCACGCCGAGCGACACGCAGTCGATACGGGTGCAGATGCCGCCGTCATACAGCGGAGCACGCGCGTCGATGGCAACCATGTGTGCCTGGGTCGGGTCGCCGATGGTGTCGGCGCCCTGCTCCATCAAGCCACGCAATAGCACGCCGGTGTTGAAGCGTGTGCCACGGATCAGGAAATTGTCTGCAGTCCACTCGCCACGTTCGTTCTGGCCCCAGGCCTCGCGTAGCCATTCACGATTGGACTCAAAGCCACCGGCGGCGAGCACACACGCCCGCGCCTCGATACGTTCGGCGGGCAGGTCGCGGCCATCGACGTGACGAGGGCCAATATGGGCGGCCACAAAACGATCACCGTCAAGTTCGATGTGGCTGACCGGTGCGTTGTAGCGAACGCCTACGCCGAGCTGCTCGGCGCTGCGGAAATAGGCATTGACCAGCGCCTTGCCGCCACCCATGAAAAAGGCGTTGGTGCGCGCGGTATGCAGTGCACCGGACAACGACGGCTGAAAGTGCACGCCATGGCTGCGCATCCAGTCCCGGCAGGTCGCCGAAGCTCTGATAACCAGGCGCGCCAGCTTTTCATCGGTCATGCCGCCGGTGACCTTGAGCAGGTCCTGCCAGAACTCTTCTTCCGGGTAGCTCTCGACCAGCACATCCTGCGGCGCATCGTGCATGCACCTGAGGTTGCGCGTGTGCTGCGAGTTGCCACCGCGCCATTCGCGCGGTGCGGCTTCCAGCAACAGCACGCTGGCACCGGCCTCGCGCGCCATCAGCGCAGCGCACAGGGCTGCGTTGCCGCCCCCTATGACGAGCACATCAATCATATCGCCTCCTGTTCAGCGAGGAGACGGGCGTTCGGTTGCTCCTCGCGATGGCGGCGACTTTAGAGCGCTGCCCAGGACGGCGAAACGGGCTGTCGGCACAGGGGCCTGCAGTTTTGCTAAAGGGTCAGGTCGAGAGCATCCGTGCACCGGGCCAACGGCCTTGCTCGACCAGCTCACGCGCCACGTCGAACAGCACGATGCGCGTGGCCAGTGCCGCCGGTGACAGTTCGTCTTCGGCCAGGCTGACCATCACATTGCGCCGCTCGGCGTCGGCATCGCTGATCTCGAACACCTTCAGCCCCGCCTGCAGCGATCGCGCTACCGTGGCGCCTGGCTGGATGGTTGCGGCGTGGCCGGCACACACCGCGTCCATCAACAACGACAGGCCGTCGATCTCCATGACGATGTCAGGCTCATGCCCCACCCGCTCGAAGGCTGAACGCAGTGTCGTGCGCAAACCGTGCTGGGCGCTGGGCAACACCAGCGGCAGATCCTTGAGCTGTGCCAGGCTAAGGCTATCGCCCCACTCCGCCCGCACCAGCGCCGCTGGCACCAACGCAAACAAGCGCTCTTGCAGCAGCGGTCGCAGGCTCAAACGCGGCCCCACATCGGCCTGGAACAGTACCGCCAGGTCCAGATGGCGCGCGTTGAGCTGGTTGACCAGATAACCCGAAAGCATCTCGACCAGATGCAGGCGCACGTCTGGATAACGCTCGCGCATGCGCGCAATCAGCGGCAGGCCGAGGATCGATGCTGTTGTGGGCGCCAGGCCAACGCTGGCATAGCCGCTCATGCGCCCGCTCTGCGCGGCCAGCACAGCGTGCTCGGCCTGACGCAGTGTCAGCCGGGCATGGTGCTGGAACGCCAAACCGGCCGCAGTCGGCGTCACGCCGGTGCTGGTGCGGGTCAACAGTCGCGTGCACAGCTCACCTTCGAGCTTGGACAGCTGCTGGCTCAACGCCGAAGCGCCAACACCCAGCTCAAGGGCGGCGCGGCCGAGGCTGCCGTGTTCGAGTACACCGAGGTAGTAGCGTAATTGGCGCAGTTCCATGGAGACCTCGGGCGATGGTGGGCGGCTACCCTATACTCAAAGCTTTGCACAACTCAATGGCTGGCTCCACGGTGATGTTGCAACCTGCTGGGCCGCACATCGGCACTTTCCCAGCGCGTTGGGATCGAACGTTGCAGACAAACCATTCGACTGTTTCCAGGAGGTGCCTGATGATCCTACGCAACACTTTGCTGCTGTCATGCCTGGCCTTGGCGCTGGCCGGCTGCGCAAGCTCCAGCGACAACCAGAAACCGCCGGCAACCATGCAGGTCGACCTGCAGCGTTACCAGGGCACCTGGTATGAAGTCGCCCGCCTGCCGATGTTCTTCCAGCGCAACTGCGTACAGTCAGAAGCGCGATATGGCCTGCGCGCCGACGGCCTGATCGACGTCACCAATCGCTGCCGTGAAGAAGACGGCAAGTGGAACGAAGTCCACGGCACCGCCGAACCACAGGTGCCGGGCAAGACCGACAAGCTCTGGGTCAAGTTCGACAACTGGTTCAGCAAGCTCCTGCCCGGCTTGACCAAGGGCGAGTACTGGGTGCTGTACCACGATCAGGATTACCAGGTTGCATTGGTCGGCCACCCGAACCGCGAGTATCTGTGGCTGCTGTCGCGCACGCCGACCATCAGCAGTGAAACGCGTGAGAAATTGCTGACTACGGCGCGTGAGCAAGGGTATGACGTGAGTGAGTTGGTGTGGCGTAAGGCGGATTAGATGATATAGGTCGGAAGGGGCTAACGTGTCACGACACCTTCCGACCTATATACTTACAGTTCCAGCTTCTTTTCGACAACAATCATTCCGATTTAATTCACTCACTGATACCCTCAAGCTATAACATTGAAAAATGTGATTCCCCAGTTTCTTTCAGACTAAAAGACTTTCCACAGGGACACCCGACCTCAACTCACAGCAAATCACCGATAGAGGTACGCAGACCAGCCGCGACGGGTTCACCACAACGTTATAACTAAATGAAGTAGCGGCATCCACGCGAACCCTACACACATCAGCAGCCCTCCGACATTGAGACGAATACGCAAGCCCCTAGGGATAAGCCTCAAATCTTCATCAGTGATTTGACCGCGCCGTATATATAGACGACGACAGTGAAGCAACCAAGAAAAATTTATAACGAACCACCACCTATCATGAAACGCTCGAAAATTGCTCGGCATCACAACAATTAATCTCGGATTGGTAGAGACGATCTGTTGCAGACCT
This sequence comes from Pseudomonas sp. NPDC088322, assembly GCF_044740745.1. NCBI lineage: Bacteria > Pseudomonadati > Pseudomonadota > Gammaproteobacteria > Pseudomonadales > Pseudomonadaceae > Pseudomonas > Pseudomonas sp. NPDC088322. Next base: position 235,039 of record NZ_JBIURK010000005.1, read on the forward strand.
TTGAAATCCCGACTCAGAATCACAAACACATACAAACCCATCCCGGCCCACATCAATACAAATGGGGTCACGAAGAGCCACAGCTTTAGGTCTAGCGACCATGATTCAGGGATATTCATCACTGTGTTGTTTCCTCATAGATAACCTCACCTTCCACCTCTCCAAGCGACCCACCATACTTACCACCGATTATTGCACCGGCGCCCACCATCACTAGGCTACAAACAGGGGCATAAGGACCAGCGAAGCCACATACCGCTACAGCGGCTCCCTTGCCACCGGCTGCACCGAGAGATCCGCCAGAGAGTCCGCCTATAAAACTACCCGCCTCTGTAAACCGAATCCGCTTGCACTCCTCCGTCTCGCCCGCTCGACATACTTCCTCCACCTTCAAATAAGACGATGTACCTCCCAAGGCTGTGCCGATGTGTCCGCCATACTTGACGTACTTGGCCGCCTTCGCCACCTCATCCAAATGCGTGGCATACCCCGGAATCTGCCCCGGCCCACCGGCTTTTGACCAATGATGAACCAGGCTTTTGGTAGAAATCTTCAAATCACGACGAAGACGCTCGTAAGGGCCAAGGTTCAATCGCTTGTTCAAAAACGCCGCCTTCAACTGTCTATCCAGCTGCCTGAGCAACTTCTGTCGACTAGCAAAAAACTCCGGGCTGTTCAGGTGGCCGAACTTGGCGAACTGCTGTTTGTGTAACTGGTCGACTTCGAGCAAGGTCGCCCGGACCTGCCTCAGGCCTTGCTCCAGTACATCCTTACCGACACCCATGGACTGGCTGGCGCCTGTCAGCAGCCCTGCAATTTCAGCCTGGTGCTCCATCATGAATTCGGCTTCGTCGTAGTCGAGCAGCGCCAGCGAGTCGCGGGCCTGCTTTGCGGCTGCCATCAGTTGAGCTTCTTCGCGGGTGCAGGCGTCGCCGATGTCGGGGTTACCGATGACGAAAATCTCTCCGGCCTTGAAGCCGTCCTTGAAGGTCGGGTTGAGCATCTGCAGGCGCGAGATCGGCAAGGTGCTGTCCTGCTCAGCCAAATGCAGCAGCACCTGCGGGAAGGACATGTTGCGCTGGACAATATGGAAGCCTGGCTCATTGATATACGGCCGGCTGTCAACGAAGTGCACAGGCTGACCAAAGCTCTGCGCGCTTGGGCCGACCACGCGCGAAGACCTTGTCTCCCGCCAGGGTGGAACAAAGTCAGGTGGCGCTACAACTCGGTTGGTACCGGGCGGGCAAGCGCACAGCACCAGCGAACCATCGACCGCCACTTCGCTGCCATCGGAGATAAAGCATGGCGCGCCTTCGGCGACAGTGCCTGGTTCGGCGCACAACGGGCAGGCCGTGGTCTTGTCGCCGACACGCAGGACCATGCGCCCATCACAGATGTAGCCATCACCCGTGGCGATGCACACCGCACCCGTTGTCGTATCATCGCCATCGACAGCTTGACCTTTACCGTCAATTATCACGCGCATCTGCAAACGCCCTGTGCTTGTTGAGCCAGGAAAACTAGCAGCTGCTGACCGGTATTTTTCCCCGCCAAAAGCGAACAGGATGCGCCCTACTACATTGAGCGAAAAGTCTTACGGCCGGAGACTTTTCCTGACAGCCAAAACGCTCAAACCTGCTTTGAGAGTCTTCATCAGTCAGCCAACGCAAGGCTAAAATAGCCCTCCGAACCCAAGAGGATCCTGCAATGGACCTGCAGTTTCTGGGCACCTCGTCTGGGGTACCCACCAAGGCCCGCAACGTCAGCGCGACAGCAGTCATCGAAGCGTCCGGCAAAAGCTGGTATCTGGTCGATTGCGGCGAAGGCACCCAGCATCAGTTACTTCACACATCACTGTCGATGCGTGATCTGCGCGGGATATTCATCACCCATGTCCACGGTGACCACTGCTACGGGCTGCCGGGATTGCTCGCCAGCGCGGGAATGTCCGGGCGCAGCGAACCGCTCGAACTGATCATGCCGCTGGCACTGCATGAGTGGCTGCGCCTGAGCCTGGCGGTGAGCCAGACCTATCTGCCCTTCGAGCTGCATCTGCTGGCGGTAGAAACGCTGCAGGACTGGCGCAGCGCGCAGGTTGCGGTGACTACCGTAGAGCTGTCGCACCGGGTGCCGAGCTATGGCTTTGTGTTCACCGAGATCAACCCGGAGCCGCGCCTGGACACCGAGCGCCTGCAAGCCGACGGCATCCCGCGCGGGCCGCTGTGGGGTGATCTGGCCCATGGCCGGCAAGTCGAACATGAAGGTCGTGTGCTCGACACGCTGACTTACCTGAAGGCCTCCCGAGCGGCCCGGCGCATCGTCGTCTGCGGCGACAACGACTCACCCGCTCTGTTGGCCGAGGTTGCCAAAGGTGCCGATGTGCTAGTGCATGAAGCCACCTTCACCGAACCTGTGCTGCAACGCTCGCAATCGAACTTCGGCCACAGCACTGCGGCGGCTGTCGCGCAATTTGCCGAGGCTGCAGGTGTACCGAACCTGGTGCTGACTCACTTCAGCGCCCGTTATCAGGACAACCCGCAGCGCAGCCCGTCCATCGATGATGTGCGCCAGGAGGCGCAGGCCCATTACAGCGGGCAACTGACGCTGGCTCGGGACCTGCAGCGTTATCACCTGGGCAAGGATGGCCTGCTCGCAGCGCTGTGAGTTGGCCGACAGTGCGCTTCTCCACAAAGATCAGTAACCGGTCATTTCCAGGTAACCCCTGCCCTGCCCGCTGCCGCCCTCGACCCGCACCGGCCCTTCCCAATACGGGAACCGGGTGCTCATCCAGGCCTGCTTGTACAGCGCTTCGACCTGGACATCGACGCCCTGCTCCGGCAGCCGCACGCGCCAGCGGGTCGGTACGGTTTTACCGTTTGCCTGCTTGCTCGAGGCCAGCACTTGCAGCTCGATCTGCGCCCCCTGGAGTGGCTGGGTCTTGCCGTCGGCGCTGACCCAGGTGCCGGCTTTATAGGCATCGCCGTGAGCTTCGCGCACCTGAAACAGCATTACCTTGGCGCCGCTGTCCAGGTGCAGGGAAAACCAGTCCCAGCCTGACTGCCCGGCCGCCAGAGGTTGGCTGCTCCATTCGCGATCGAGCCAGGCCTGACCGGTAACGGCCACGTGCTGGCCGTCACGCTCGACTTCGCCACTGACCTGATAGAACGGTTGGCTGTAGTAATAGGAAGCCTGGCCTTTGCCGGATTTTTCGCTGTAGCCCTTGGCCCCGTGCAGCACCAATGGCCGCTCACTGACCAAGTGCAGATCAAAGCGGAAATCCTCGCCTGCGGCTTTCATCTGCAACTGGCCAATCCCATTGCCGCCCTGCAGCGACCAATCATCTATCCAGGCGCGAAATGGCTGCGCCTCAACCCCAGCCTGGCCGATGCCACCGCGGGCGAGCACCTCACTGGACTGATGACCGCCCGGCCCGGTCAGCGCCGCGTGGCCCATCCACAGATTGGGGCTGTTCCAGTCGGCGGTTTCTGCGCCAGGGCGCAATGCCGAACGAAACAAGGTCCACTGCGCGCCCCACTGCCGCCCCTGGGCATCCTGCAAGTTGGCGGTGACGTACCACCACTCGATGCGGAAGCCGTCGTGGGCGCCATGATCACGCGGGAACTGCAGCTCATGGCCCGGCGTGACCTGCTGGAAGGCGCTGGCCTCCTGCCCCAAGCCGGCAAAACTGTTGGGCTCGGGTGCAGGCGCATCGCAGCCTGCAAGCAGCAGGCACAGCGCGGTCAGCCAGGGTTTAACGTTCATTGGCAAACTGCCTCAAGAGATCGCTGGGTTGCCTGCGTGCCAGTTGCCAGAGCGGCCAGACGCTGGCCAGAAAGCTGGTCAGCACGCCGAGCACTGCCAGTTGCAGCAGCTGACCGGGGAACACATAGAGCGGCAGACGCCAACCAAACGCCTGCACGTTGACCACGGCCACCAGGCACCAGGCCAGCAGCAAGCCAAGCGGAATCGCCAGCAACACGGTGCAACTGCTCAGCATCAGGGTCTGGCCGAGTGTCAGCCAGATCAACCGACGGCGTTCGACCCCCAGCGCCCACAACGGCGCCAACTGGCCCAGGCGGCTCTGGCCGAGGCTCAGCAGGCTGATGAACAACGCCACACCAGCGATACCGAGGGTCAGGCTGTTGAGTGCGGCGGTAGCGGCAAAGGTGCGCTCGAACACCGCAGCAGACCATCGCTTGAGCGTGGTCTGCTCAACCATGCGGCTGTCATCGAGGCTGAACTGTTGGCCCAGCGCCCGCTTTAGCGCCGGCAAATGCTCGCCAGCCAAGGTCAGGCCCAGATTGCTCAACGTCGCCTGCGGCCAGTGCTGGCGTAACCAGTCGGCGCTGATCAGCAGGTGCCCTTTGGGATTGCCATAATCGGCATAGATGCCCACTACCGGCATCGTTTGGGCTGATGGCTCGGGCAGTTGCAAGGCGTCGCCAAGACCCAGCTGCAGGCGCCTGGCCAACTGTTCGCTGAGCATGATCCCGCGCCCCTGCGCAAGCTGCTCCCAGGCACCGGCGGATTTTTCCAGCAGCGGCCAGTGATTGTTGTAGTACGGGTGATCGACGATGCCCTGGACCTGCGTCGGCCATTGCTGCAGCCGCCACTCGACGCGCCAGTTGGGCAGCACCGCGGTGACTTCGGGCTGGCGTGCCAGCCAGTCGCTGATCTGCACTGCCTGGGCAGTGTCGCGTGGGGTCAGGTACAGGTCTGCCGACAGGCGCTGATCGAGCCAGCCGGTAAAGGTGCGGCGAAAGCCCTCGGTCATGCTGCCCACACCGACGCTGGCGGCCAACGCCAGCAGCAAGGCCATCAGCGCCAGGCTCAGCGCCGGCAATTGCTGGCGGCTGTCGGCCACGAACCATTGCGGCAATGGCCGCCGGCACAAGCGCGCCAAACCGGCCAGGGCAAGCTCGAGCAAGGCCGGCAGCAATAGCGCCGCTGCCAGCAGCAATGCCGCGAGCAGGACAAAGGCGCTGCTCAGGTTATTGCCCCACTGCCAGCACCCCAGCGCTACCAAACCAAGCAACAAGGCGACCAACGCCTGACGAAGCAGCCACGGCCCTTGGGCCAGGCGCCAGGCCTGTGGCTGGGCAAGCGCCAGCAGCGGCAGGCGCGCAGCGCGCAGCACGCTGCTGACACCGGCCAACAACGCACCGAGCAGACTCACGCCGACGCCGGCCAACCACCACTGCGGCGACAGGCTCAGCTGCCCGGCGATCTGCGCTCCATACAAGCCGCGCACGCTGGCCGCGAAGTCAGGCAACAACAGGCTGGCCAGCAGATAACCACTGACCACCCCGGCGAGGCCGCCGAGCAACGCGAACGCACCCAGCTCCAGCGCCAGCCCGGTCAACAGCACCCGCAAGCTGACACCGCAGGCACGCAAGGTTCTGATCAAGCCGCGCCGTTGCTCCAGCGCCAGGCCAATGGCCGCATGGGCAATGAACAGGCCGACCACGAATGCCAGCAAGCCCAGCGCAGTCAGGTTGAGGTGAAAGCTGTCGGTCAGGCGCTGCAGATCACCGTCGTCGCCACCGGTTTGCAGCATAAGCTGGGCGGCGATGTCGGCAGGCAGCGCGGTGGGTTGTTTTTCGAGCAGCAGACGCGACAGTTGTCCTGGCGCGCCGAGCAGCGCCTGCGCGTGGCCGATATCGACCACGATCACCCCAGGCGCCAGTTCCGCTTGCAGGACCAACGGCGGCATCAGCTGACCATCGCGGGTGCGCGCGCGCTCACCCGGTTGCAGGTTCAACTGGCGTAGCGTGTCTGGACTGATCCAGGCTTGCCCAGGGCTGTCGATGAAAGCCGCAAGCTCGAACGCTTGCGCCTGTACCCCGGCCACGGCCATCTTCGCTGGCAGGCTCAGCGGTTCAATACCGATCAAGCGCACTGCCTGAGTCGCGCTTCCTGAAAGTTGCAGGCGGCCTTCCAGAACCGGCGTCACCGGCACGCCTCTAGTGCGCAGTTGCACATACAGCGCTTGCGCTAGATGCTCGCCCTGACGCGGCACCAGTTGCGTCTGGCTGGCACCCGAAAGCACACCACTGGCACGGGCATAGTCGCTGCGGGCCTGGCTGTTGAGCGCCTGCACGCCGGTCCACAATGCCGTTGCCAGCCATAGCCCGGTAAAGATACTGAAGCACTGCAAGCGGTGCCGGCGCCAATGGCTGAGCAGCGCCTGCAAGGTGATCAGCAGGCTGGCCATCAATCCGGCTCCGGCTGAACACGTCCAGCCTTGAGGAAGCACCGATGTTCGAGCCGCGCCGCCAACTGCCGGCTGTGGGTCACCATCAACAGGCTGCTGCCCGCCTGGGCAACCAGCTCGAGCATCAGTTGCAGGACTTCTTCACTGCTTGCTTCATCGAGGCTGCCGGTGGGCTCGTCGGCCAGCACCAGCGCCGGCCGTCCCGCCAACGCACGACCAATCGCCACACGTTGCTGCTGGCCGCCCGACAGCTGCTCGGGGTAGCGCTGCAACAACTCGGTCAACCCAAGCCGCTCCGCCAGCTGCGCGGTCCAGGCAGGATCGTGGCGCCCGGCTAAGCGGGCTTGAAACGCCAGATTGGCGGCAACGTCGAGGCTGCTGATCAAGTTGTACTGCTGGAACACCAGGCCAATGCTGTCGCGCCGCCAGCGTGCCAGCGCCGTTTCGTCCCGCGTATCGAGGGGTACATCCTCGATCAGTATCCTGCCGCTGTCAGCCCGATCAAGTCCGGCGAGCAGATGCAGCAACGTGCTTTTGCCACTACCGGATTCGCCCATCAGCGCCAGGCTGCTGCCCCGCGCCAGTTGCAGGTCGACGCCCTGCAGCACAGGCAGAACGCCCTGGGCGGTATTGAATGACTTGCGCAGCTGCTCGACGACCAACATCGGTGGGGGCTTCCTCTCAGGGCACAACGGGCGTTAATCACTAACTCTTGGGCACAGCGTTGCAGCCATAGGTTGCATCGTTCTGCCCTTCAAGGGTAGGCGCAATCGGGGCTAAACTGAGGTAAGAACATCATCAGGCTTACAGGAACCTCCATGGCCCGCACTGCGATACCTGGCTACCACCCATCGTGGTTGCTGCTGATCCTGCTCATCGGCAGCCTTGCATCGCTGACGGGATGCTCGAACAAATCCAGCGCTACGCGCTATGCCCAAGCAGGCGCGAACTGCTTCGCCAAGGCAGTGCCGACCGCTGGCGAGGGTGGCCTGGCATGGGGCAACACGTTGAGCGCGGCGCGCAAGAAATCCATGGACAGCTGCATGCGCTATGCGAGCCGTTCAGGCGGTACGCCGAAGACCTGTCAGGTGGTGATGGCCAAGTGCAAGTGATGGGTGGCGGCTACGAGCGGGCCCGCTAGTTCGAGCTATAAGGTTGGTTCACTCGGTTGGTCGTAAGACCGCCCGCCCGCAGCCACCATTGCGATTGTTCAGGCATTGCACCTGAACAATCGCGCAATCATGGTCGGCCAGTGGGCAGGCAGCAATCAGGCGAATCTTATTGCCAGGGATTACTGCAGCCACGGCGGCGGTGGCGGCTCCTCGCTCTTGACCGGGCCACGCTCGGCTTCTTCACGACCGGCACGGCGACGTTCGTCATCCATCCGCGCCGCTTCGATCTCGCGCAGCACGCCGCCGACATCGGCGTCGTGGTCGTCATCCTCGAACTCGCCGGTCAGCGGGCTATCGGGCAACAATTCCCCGGCCTCGAACAGCGACCACATCTCCCGGGCGTAGCGGGTGTCCTTGAGCTCGGGAGCAAAGCGCCCGAAGTAACCGCTCATGTTCGCCACGTCACGATCGAGCATGCTGAAAGCATGGTTGTTGGCGGCAGCATCGACGGCCTGCGGCAAGTCGATGATCACCGGGCCATCCGGGCCGAGCAGGACGTTGAATTCGGACAAGTCACCGTGCACCAGCCCTGCACAGAGCATCAAGACGATCTGGCGGATCACGAACGCGTGGTATTCACGCGCCTGATCCGGCTCCAGGTGAACGTCGTTGAGGCGTGGCGCGGCGTTGCCGTCGGCATCGACCACCAGCTCCATCAACAGCACGCCGTCCTGGAAGTCGTAGGGCTTGGGCACTCGCACGCCGGCATGCGCGAGGCGGAACAAGGCGGCCACCTCGGCGTTCTGCCAGGCATCTTCGGCTTCCTTGCGACCGTACTTGGAACCCTTGGCCATGGCCCGCGCCTGGCGGCTGTTGCGCACCGTGCGCCCTTCCTGGTACTCGGCCGCCTGGCGGAAGCTACGTTTGTTGGCCTCCTTGTAGACCTTGGCACAACGCACCTGGTTACCGCAGCGCACCACATACACCGCTGCTTCCTTGCCACTCATCAAGGGCCGCAACACCTCGTCGACCAGACCGTCTTCGATCAGCGGCTCAATACGTTTTGGAGTCTTCATCAGGTTTAATTCAGGGTCCTGTTCTGCCAGACACATGGTTTGCCGGCCATCCTCTCACAGCCTGATCCGACTTGCTCGTTTCGAGCTAATCAATACGCGGATGTTGTTGTACCAAATGCGTGCGTTTGGCCTCAAGTTCAGCAATCTGCTCGTCAATGTCCTCGATTTTTTGTTCAATGTTGTCGTGGTGTTCCTGCAGCAGTTCACGCGCTTCATCGATGTCCGAGGCGGCGGGCGCAGCGCCGCGCAATGGCTGATTGGCAGTTTCTTTCATGGTGATACCGGTGATCAGACCGATCAGGGCAATGACCATCAGGTAGTAAGCCGGCATGTACAGGTTGTTGGTGCTTTCTACCAGCCAGGCGGCGATGGTCGGGGTCAGGCCGGCAATCAGCACAGAAATATTGAAGGCACTGGCCAGCGCGCTGTAGCGAATGTGCGTAGGGAACATCGCCGGCAGCGTCGAAGCCATCACCCCGATGAAGAAGTTGAGCAGCACCGCCAACATCAGCAAACCGGCGAAGATCAGCCCGAGCACACCGCTGGTGATCAGCATGAAGGCCGGGATGGCCAGTGCGAACAAGCCGATGCTGCCGCACAGGATGAACGGGCGGCGGCCGTATTTATCGCTGAGGAAGCCGATCAGAGGCTGCACGAAGAGCATGCCCACCATGATCGCGATGATGATCAGCACCCCGCGGTTCTCGCTGTAATGCAGGTTGTGCGACAAGTAGCTGGGCATGTAAGTCAGCAGCATGTAATAGGTGACGTTGGTGGCGATGACTACGCCTACGCAGGTCAGCAGGCTGCGCCAGTGCTTGGTAGCCACCTCCTTGAACGACACCTTCGGACCGCCAGCCAGGCCTTCGCGATCGCCCTGCTCGAGCTTGTCGACATGCTGCTGGAAGGCGGGGGTCTCTTCCAGCGCATGACGCAGGTACAGGCCGATCATGCCCAGCGGCAGCGCCAGCAGAAACGGCACCCGCCAGCCCCACTCCTGGAACCTCTCTTCACCGATCATGGCCGAGATGAACACCACCAGGCCGGCGCCGGCAACAAAGCCTGCGATCGAGCCGAAGTCGAGCCAACTGCCGAGGAAGCCGCGCTTGCGGTCCGGGGCGTACTCGGCGACGAAGATCGAGGCACCGGTGTATTCACCCCCTACCGAGAAGCCCTGGGCCATCTTGCACAGCAGTAGCAGGATGGGCGCCCAGATACCAATCGCGGCATAGGACGGAATCAAGCCAATGGCGAAGGTGCTCAGGGACATGATCACAATGGTGGCGGCGAGGACCTTCTGCCTGCCGTATTTGTCGCCGAGGGCGCCGAAGAACAGCCCGCCCAGGGGCCGAATCAGGAATGGCACCGAGAACGTACCCAAGGCTGCGATCATCTGTACGCTGGGGTCAGCGCCGGGGAAAAAGACCTTGCCGAGCACATAGGCGACAAAGCCATAGACGCCGAAGTCGAACCACTCCATGGCGTTGCCAAGCGCTGCGGCGGTGATCGCCTTGCGCATCTTGGCGTCGTCAACAATGGTGATGTCTTTCAAGCCGATCGGCTTGACGCTTTTTTTGCGTGATTTCATATCTGCCACTCTGTTACTGACGTGTCCATTACCGGTTGCCATTGTTTTAATGGCCAGGCTCTAAGGCATCAGATACAAAGGGTTACGAAAAAATTCACTGAGCGCCGACATTTTTCGCGCCAGCAAACAGGCCATCCGCTCTGAGGCTCCACGCAGATGGCCTGGTATTGGTGCTCAGCGCAGCATTACTGACTGCGCGTTACTCGCCAAATGGTGTTGGCGAGGTCGTCGGCGATGATCAGCGCACCACGCGGATCCACCGTCACACCCACCGGGCGACCGCGGGTCTTGCCATCTTCACCACGGAAGCCGGTGGCAAAGTCGATCGGCTCGCCGGCCGGCTTGCCATTGCTGAACGGCACGAAAATCACCTTGTAGCCCACGGGGTTGGGGCGGTTCCAGCTACCGTGCTCACCGACGAACGCGCCCTCGGCAAACTGCGCGCCCATGGCCGCCACCGAAAAATCAACGCCCAGAGCCGCAACGTGGGAGCCGAGGCTGTAATCCGGCTTGATCGCCGCAGCAACTTTTTCGGGGTTCTGCGGCTGCGCACGTGGGTCGACGTTCTGCCCCCAGTAGCTATAGGGCCAGCCGTAGAAGCCCCCCGCTTTGACTGAGGTCAGGTAGTCAGGCACCAGGTCAGGGCCAAGCTCATCGCGCTCGTTGACCACAGCCCACAGTTCACCGCTGGTGGGTTCGATACTCAGCGCAGTCGGGTTACGCAGGCCAGTCGCATACGGCTTGTGCGCGCCGGTCTGGGCGTCGATCTGCCAGACCATGGCCCGATCTATTTCGACCTCCATGCCGCGCTCGGTGATATTGCTGTTGGAGCCGATGCCGACGTACAGGTAGCGCCCGTCGGGGCTGATCGTCAGCGCCTTGGTCCAGTGGTGGTTGATCTCGGCCGGCAGGTCGCTGACCTTACTGGGCGGGCCACTGGCCTTGGTCTGGCCATCCGCGTAGTCAAAGCGCACCAGCGCATCCTGATTGGCCACGTACACGCTGCCCTCGAAGTAGGCCAGGCCATAGGGTGCGTTGAGGCCTTCGGCGAACACCGTTTTCACTTCGTACTTGCCGTCACCATCAGCGTCACGCAGCAAGGTCAGGCGGTTACCGCCCTTGACCTGGGTATTGCCCTTGGCCTTGATAGAGCTGGCGATGACGTCCTTGGGCTTGAGTTTGGCCGCACTGCCGCCGCGCCCTTCCGCTACCAGAATATCGCCGTTGGGCAGCACCAGCGTCTGCCGCGGGATCTTCAGGTCAGTGGCAATCGCAGTGACGTTGAAGCCCTGCGGTACGGTTGGCTTGAGATCGCCCCAGGCGGTCGGCTCGGCGATTTTCATGCTCGGCAACAGGCCGCGCTGCTGATCAGGCAGTTTCGGGTTGGCGCCGTAGGTTTGCGTGGCGTCGCCCTCGCCACCGCAGGCGCTGAGCAGCAGCGCCATGCTCAAGGCTGTCAGTGCATGTACGCGGTTCATCGCACACCTCCGGAGCGCAGATTGGTCAGGCCGAGGCCGGTTGCGATGCACGCCAACGCACTGACGATGACCGACAACACCAGCCCCGACGGCATAACGGCCCAGGCATCCTTGGCATGCTCAAAGGCGTTCATCAGGCCCAGCAGCCAGGTAGCCAGCAGCAGCGCGAAGTACACCACTGGGCGCCCACCCTTGTGCTCGGCGCGGATCAGATTGACCAGGGCAAACAGCAATGCCAATCCGCAGAACAGCAAGCCACCGGCAATCAGCCAGGCAGCAAAGTTGGCCCATTGAATCTGGTAGCTTTGGTAATAGGCTATGTCACTGAGCAAGGCGCCGAGAAACAGCGGCACGGTACCGGCCAACAGAGTCGCGTGCAGCGCTCCTGGCCGGCAGCGATAGAGGGTTGAGTCGTTCACGGTGGCTCCTTTCATCGATCCAGAGGTCCCTCCCTGCACAGACTGCGCCTGGAGGCCTAATGAAAGATCGCTCGGCCAAAGCGATAGTTCAGCGCAATTGCAGACAGGGCTGTAATCTGGCCGCTACCCGTTTGCTGAGCGGTGCCGGTTGAGGACTAGAGTTTTGGGCAAAGACGCAGACAACCCGTGCATATCCAAATGCCAGATCCGCGACGAAGTTTGCCTGGGCTGCGGGCGCAGCAAAGACGATATTCGCAAGTGGAAGAAGATGAAGAAGAGCGAGCGCATCGAGGCTGTGCAAAAGGCCAAGGCGCGCTTGAAGGCTATCAAGAAAGGCAAAAAATAAGGGGGGCCGCAGAGCAGCCCCGCGTGGTAACCGCTTAGCCCGCGAACTTGGCCCGCGCTGCGTGCAGCTTCTTGTAGCTGTCGACCAAGCGCAGGTGCCGATCGAGCCCCTCCAGCTTCATACTGGTCGGCGTCAAGCCATGGAAGCGCACGTTGCCCTCGACCGAGCCCACGACCGCATCCATCCGCGCATTGCCGAACATGCGGCGCAAGTTGACCTCGTAGTCGGCCAGTTCCAGTTCATCATCGAGCACCACTTCCAGCACCACGTTGAGCGCCTGATAGAACAGGCCGCGCTCAACGGTGTTGTCGTTGAACTGCAGGAACGCTTCTACCAGTTCCTTGGCTTCGTCGAAGCGCTTCAAGGCGAGCTTGATCAGCAGCTTCAATTCCAGAATGGTCAACTGGCCCCACACCGTGTTGTCGTCGAACTCCACACCGATCAAGGTGGTGATGTCGGTGTATTCGTCCACTTCGCAGTTATCCAGACGCTTGACCAGCGCCTTCAGGCTGCGATCGTCCAGGCGGTGCAGGTTGAGGATGTCTTCGCGGAACAGCAGCGCCTTGTTGGTGTTATCCCAGATCAAGTCTTCAACCGGATAGATCTCGGAATAGTCCGGCACCAGGATACGGCAGGCCTTGGCGCCAAGGTGCTCGTACACGGCCATGTACACTTCCTTGCCCAGCAATTCGAGGATGCCGAACAGGGTTGCAGCCTCTTCCTCGTTGGAGTTTTCCCCTTCACCAGAGAAGTCCCACTCAACGAATTCGAAGTCGGCCTTGGCACTGAAGAAGCGCCATGAGACGACACCGCTGGAGTCGATGAAGTGCTCGACGAAGTTGTTCGGCTCGGTCACTGCGTGGCTCTCGAACGTCGGCTGCGGCAGGTCATTGAGACCTTCGAAGCTGCGTCCCTGAAGCAACTCGGTGAGGCTGCGCTCAAGCGCGACTTCCAGGCTTGGGTGCGCGCCGAACGAGGCGAACACGCCGCCGGTGCGCGGATTCATCAAGGTCACACACATGACCGGGAATTCGCCGCCCAGCGAGGCATCCTTGACCAGCACCGGGAAGCCCTGCTCTTCCAGCCCCTTGATCCCGGCGAGGATGCCCGGGTATTTGGCCAGCACGTCCTCAGGAACATCAGGCAGGGCCAGTTCACCCTCAAGAATTTCCCGTTTTACCGCACGTTCGAAAATCTCTGACAGGCACTGCACCTGCGCCTCGGCCAGAGTGTTGCCGGCGCTCATGCCGTTGCTCAGGTACAGGTTTTCGATCAGGTTGGAGGGGAAGTACACCACTTCACCGTCAGACTGACGAACGAACGGCAGCGAACAAATGCCGCGCTTCACATTGCCCGAGTTGGTGTCGTACAGGTGCGAGCCGCGCAGTTCGCCGTCGGGGTTGTAGATCTCGAGGCAGTACTCATCGAGGATCTCGACAGGCAAGGCGTCCTTGCTGCCGGGTTTGAACCAGCGCTCGTCCGGGTAATGCACGAACTCGGCGTTGGCGATGTCTTCGCCCCAGAACTGATCGTTGTAGAAGAAGTTGCAGTTGAGGCGTTCGATGAACTCGCCCAGCGCCGAAGCCAGGGCTCCTTCCTTGGTGGCGCCCTTGCCGTTGGTAAAGCACATGGGCGAATGCGCATCGCGCACGTGCAATGACCAGACGTTGGGCACGATATTGCGCCACGAGGCGATTTCGATCTTCATCCCAAGGCCCGCGAGAATGCCCGACATGTTGGCAATGGTCTGCTCCAGTGGCAGGTCCTTGCCAGCGATGTACGTGCTTGCCTGCGGATCGCTGTCGAGCATCAACAAGGCTTGCGCATCAGCATCCAGGTTAGCCACCTGTTCGATGACGAACTCTGGGCCGGCCTGTACCACCTTCTTCACCGTGCAACGGTCGATCGAACGCAGGATGCCCTGGCGGTCCTTGTCGGAGATATCCGCCGGCAGTTCGACCTGGATCTTGAAGATCTGGTTGTAGCGGTTTTCCGGGTCGACGATATTGTTTTGCGACAGGCGAATGTTGTCGGTGGGGATGTTGCGCGTTTCGCAATACAACTTCACGAAGTAAGCCGCACACAATGCCGACGAAGCCAGGAAGTAGTCGAACGGACCCGGCGCCGAGCCATCGCCCTTGTAGCGAATGGGCTGATCGGCGACCACCGTGAAATCATCGAACTTGGCTTCAAGTCGGAGGTTGTCGAGAAAGTTAACCTTGATTTCCATGCGGGATTACCATGATAAAGCGAAACGAAATGGCCGCCATTATCCGGATTTTTGCCGCGCAAGTCTTTGCCGATCAGCGCGGCGTACAGGTTGCAGCCGCTGGCGTGCTTGCTTAGCGTCAAGGCCGCTCATAAAATGATAATGACTCCCAATTGCGCTTCGAGCCTTTTATGACCTCCAGCCATCGCCCGCTGAACCGTCAGGTGCAGTGCCTTTACCAGGAACATCAGCGTTGGCTGTTGAGCTGGCTGCGCCCCCGCGTCGACTGCCGTGAGCTTGCCGCAGACCTGGTGCAGGATGTGTTCATTCGGGTGCTCAGTGCCAAGGATGCGCAGAATCAGCTTGAGGCAGTGCGCGAACCCAAGAGTTACCTGGCCACCATCGCCCGCCGCCTGATGATCGACCATTTTCGCCGGGCTCGACTCGAACGCGCCTGGCTGCAGGCCCTGGCCGAGCAACCCGAGGCGGTCAGCATCAGCGAAGAAACCCGCGCGATTTTGCTCGAAAGCCTGTGCGAACTGGATGCGATGCTCGCCGGCCTGGGCCCAAACGTGCGCCAGGCGTTTTTGCTGTCGCAACTCGACGGCATGAGCTACAAGCTGATTGCAGAGCAATTGCAGGTTTCGGTGGTGACGGTTACCCGCTATGTAGCCAAGGCCACCCAGCATTGCGTGCTGTTCAGCCTGGGCGCCGAACGCTGATGACCGTTCTCCACGCTCGACAACGCGCAGCCCTGGAACAAGCCGCAGGATGGTTTGGGCTTTTGCAATGCGAGGAAGCCTCGGTTGCAGACCAGGCTGGCTGGCAAGCATGGCTCGACCGCGATGAATACAATCGCTGGGCCTGGGCTCAGATCGAACAACTGCAACAACGTCTGCATGGCATGCCCACGAACGTTACCGGGCGAGCGCTGCGCCTAGCCGATCAGCCCGCGCTGGATAGCAGACGCGCCGTGCTCAAAGGTTTCGCCTTGATGATGGGTACCGGCGCGCTTGGCTACGCAGGTTATCGCCAAGGCCAACGCGCAGGCTGGATGGCTGACTACCAGACACGCACCGGCGAGCGGCTCAATACGGTGCTCGCCGACGGATCGCGCCTGCAACTGAACACCGCCAGTGCCGTCGACGTGCTCTACAGCGCAACTCAACGCCGAATACAACTGCACAGAGGCGAGCTGCTGCTTACCAGCGCCGCCGACCCTGCTCGTCGGCCGCTGCAGGTGCAGACCGCACAGGGCAGCATTCAGGCGCTGGGCACGCGCTTCGCCGTCAGGGCCGACGGCGCGAGCACGCTGGTCAGCGTTTTTCAACATCAGGTGCGTGTCACCCCAAACGGCGCTGCGCCAGTGGTGCTCGATGCAGGCACCCAATGCCGCTTCAACGCCAGCCAGCTTGGCGCGGTGCAACCGATCAATGCCGGTCAGGACGCCTGGAGCGAGGGCATGCT
Source organism: Pseudomonas sp. NPDC088322 (assembly GCF_044740745.1). NCBI lineage: Bacteria > Pseudomonadati > Pseudomonadota > Gammaproteobacteria > Pseudomonadales > Pseudomonadaceae > Pseudomonas > Pseudomonas sp. NPDC088322. The sequence continues at coordinate 250,948 of NZ_JBIURK010000005.1, forward strand.
GGTGGCCAATGATCAGCGTCTGGATGCGTTTCTCGCTGAACTGAGCCGCTATCGCCCCGGCTGGTTACGCTGCGACCCCGCGGTCGCAGGGCTGCGCATCAGCGGCGCCTTCGCGATCGACGACAGCGACCAGACCTTGCGCGCACTGAGCACGACCCTGCCCGTGCGCGTAGTACAAACCACACGCTATTGGGTCACAGTGGTAGCGCTATAAAGCATCCTGGTTCGGTAATCGCCCATTTTCAACCAGCAAACGTGCTAGCCGATTGACGAATTAACCAGATAGTACAAATATCGGGGCAATCAAAAACAACAAAGTGATCTGCCATGACGCCCCGAATTCTCGTGCTCAACGGCCCCAATCTCAATCTGCTCGGCACCCGCGAACCTGAACAGTATGGCCGCGAGACGCTCGCCGACCTCGCCAACAGCTGCGCCGACAGCGCCCGCGATCTGGGCCTGGATATCGAGTTCCGCCAGACCAACCACGAAGGCGAACTGATCGACTGGATCCACGCCGCCCGCGGTCGTTGCGCCGGCATCGTGATCAACCCTGGTGCGTGGACCCACACCTCGGTGGCCATCCGTGATGCGCTGGTCGCCAGCGAGCTGCCAGTGATCGAAGTACACCTGTCCAATGTGCACAAGCGTGAGCCGTTCCGGCATATCTCGTTCGTCTCGTCGATTGCCGTTGGGGTGATCTGCGGCCTGGGTAGCCATGGCTATCGCATGGCGCTGGCGCACTTTGGGCAGATGTTCGCGGAGCAAGCAGCATGAGCCAACCAAGCATTCTGGCCGGCCTGATTGGCCGCGGCATCCAGGCATCCCGCACCCCTGCCCTGCATGAGCACGAGGGCGACGCGCAATCGCTGCGTTACCTGTATCGGCTGATCGATGCCGACCAGCTGGGGTTGGAAGACAGCGCCCTGCCCGATCTGCTTGAGGCCGCGCAACGCACCGGCTTTACCGGCCTCAACATCACCTTCCCGTTCAAGCAGGCGATCCTGCCGTTGCTCGATGAGCTGTCTGATGAAGCGCGTGGCATTGGCGCGGTGAACACAGTGGTGTTCAAGGACGGCAAGCGCATTGGTCATAACACTGATTGCCTGGGCTTCGCCGAGGGTTTCCGACGCGGGCTGGGCGACGTCAGCAAGCGCTTGGTGGTGCAGATGGGCGCCGGTGGCGCCGGTGCTGCAGTGGCCCATGCCCTGCTCGCTGAAGGAGTCGAACAGCTGGTGCTGTTCGAAGTCGATGTTGCGCGCGGGCAAGCCCTGGTCGACAACCTGAACCAGCGCTTCGGCGCAGGCCGAGCTGCCCTAGGCGGTGATCTCGCTGCCACCCTGGCCGATGCCGATGGCCTGGTCAACACCACACCGGTGGGCATGGCCAAGCTGCCAGGCACACCCTTGCCAGTGGAACTGCTGCACGCGCGGCTATGGGTTGCCGAGATCATCTACTTCCCGCTTGAGACAGCACTGCTGCGCCACGCCCGTGCGCTCGGCTGCCGCACCCTCGACGGTGGCAACATGGCGGTGTTTCAAGCGGTCAAGGCATTCGAGCTGATCAGCGGCAGAGTCGCAGACGCCAGCAGGATGCAGGCGCATTTCGCCAGCATGAATTGAAATGCCGGGCGACGGGCTGCCGAGGCTGCAGCCCGCTTGCCTCAGCTTTCATGGCAGCCACTGGTGGCATAGCTGCGGTATTCAACGCTCTGGCGCTGGCCGTGCGAATCGAGATACTCGATGCGCGAGTTGACTACCCCGCACGCATTGCTGCGGTCATCTTCTACCGACAGTACTTTCTTCACGTCCAGCCGATCGCCATAGCGATAGTGCATGGCGCTGCTGCTTTCCATCGATACGCTGCTGGCTTGCGCAGCGATGGTGGCGCTGCTGGCAACGGCGAACAAGGCTGCACGGGCAATAGTCTTGAAGTTCATGGCAACGCTCCTGGCTAGGTGGGGAAGACCACGCTTCCCGTTGAGTGCCATTTCACCCCCGACAGGTATCTGCCCTGTGTCGCCGAAGCGGCGTTATTGCGAGCCCGTGTATCTGCAGCACTGCGAGATACACTGCAATACAAAGCCGCGCAGTCAAGCGCCTTGGCGCTCGGTACACTGCGTCCATTCTCGCTGAGACGGACTTGCCTGATGGATCACATCGACCACATCCTAATCGTCGACGACGATCGCGAAATCCGCGAGCTGGTCGGCAATTACCTGAAGAAGAACGGCCTGCGCACCAGCATTGTCGCCGATGGCCGGCAGATGCGCAGCTTTCTGGAATCGAACACGGTCGATCTGATCGTCCTCGACATCATGATGCCCGGCGACGACGGCCTGCTGCTGTGCCGTGAGTTGCGCGCCGGTCGCCAGCGTACTACGCCGGTTCTGATGCTTACCGCGCGCAATGACGAGACCGATCGCATTGTCGGTCTGGAGATGGGCGCCGATGATTACCTGACCAAACCGTTTTCCGCCCGTGAGCTACTGGCGCGGATCAACGCAGTGCTGCGCCGCACCCGGATGCTGCCGCCGAATCTGACCATCAGTGAAAGCAGCCGATTATTGGCCTTCGGCCAGTGGCGGCTGGATACCAGCGCACGCCACCTGCTTGACCAGCAAGGCACGCTGGTGGCCCTGAGCGGCGCCGAGTACCGGCTGCTGCGGGTGTTCCTCGACCACCCGCAGCGGGTGCTCAGCCGCGAGCAGTTGCTCAACCTTACCCAGGGCCGTGAGGCGGATATCTTCGATCGCTCGATCGACCTGCTGGTCAGCCGCCTGCGTCAGCGTCTGGGCGACGATGCTCGTGAGCCGACCTGCATCAAAACCGTACGCAGCGAAGGTTACGTGTTCTCGCTGGCGGTTCAACTGCTCGAGCCAACACTATGAAATGGCCGCACACGCTGGCTTCGCGGCTGGCCTTGATCTTCTTCAGCGGGCTGGTGCTGGCCTACGGGCTGTCGTTCAGCCTGCAGGCCTATGAGCGCTTTGTCAGCAGCCGCTCGATGATGCTCACCAATCTCGAACAGGATGTAGCCACCTCGGTGGCAATTCTCGACCGCCTGCCCGCAGCAGAGCGCGCCGCCTGGCTGCCGCGGCTGGAGCGCAGCACCTACCGCTACCGGCTCGACAACGGCCAGAGCGGCCAGGCCATGCCCAGCGAGAACCCGCCGATGGCGGCCGAGTCGGTGGTCAAGGCAATTGGCAAGGACCATCACCTGACGTTCCTGGAGATCCCCGGTCAGGACGCGCACTTCCAGGTCCATCTGCGCCTGGCCGACGGCGCCCCGCTGACCATCGATGTAACGCCCGCCCTGGCACCGGTAGCCAGCTGGCTGCCGGTTGTGCTGCTGATACAACTGGTGCTGCTGCTGATCTGTACCTGGCTCGCCGTGCACTTGGCGATCGGCCCATTGACGAGGCTATCGCAGGCGGTGGACAACCTCGACCCCAACGCCCCCGGGCCGCAACTGGATGAAAGCGGCCCACGTGAGGTCAGGTATGCGGCAGTGGCCTTCAACGCCCTGCAAGCACGTATCGCTGCCTACCTGAAAGAGCGCATGCAAATCCTCGCGGCGATTTCCCATGATTTGCAGACGCCCATTACCCGCATGAAACTGCGCGTGGAAGTGATGGATGATGGGCAGGAAAAGGACAAATTATCGAGCGACCTGAGCGCCATGGAGCATCTGGTTCGCGAGGGCGTGGCCTATGCCCGCAGCATGGACGGCGGCACCGAAGCGCCGTGCCGCGTTGATGTTGACGCCTTCATCGACAGTATCGTCTTCGATTACCAGGACAGCGGAGCCCAGGTCGAGCGGCTGGGCCATACCGGCGGTACCGTGCAGACCCGGCCGCATGCCTTGCGCCGGGTGCTGGTCAACCTGCTCGATAATGCGCTGAAGTTTGCCGGGGCTGCGCAGCTGGATGTATCCCGGCATAACGACCTGACGATCATCCGCGTGCTCGATGACGGCCCGGGCATACCTCAGGAAGAGCTCGACGAGGTACTCAAGCCGTTTTACCGGGTTGAAGGCTCACGCAATCGTCAGACCGGTGGCACCGGCCTGGGATTGGCGATTGCCCAGCAACTGACGCTTGCGATGGGCGCCAGGCTGACGTTGAGCAACCGCTCGGGCGGCGGACTCTGCGCCCAAATCGAGGTGCCTTGAAGGCGTAGCCGGTACACAGCGATACACAACGCTGTTTGGTCGACACATTGCCGATACCTCAGCGTCGCAGACTCTGCTCTTCCCCTCTTCATGCAGCGGAGTCTGACCATGAACGCTATGAACCGCGCCTTCAGCAGTTTCGACAATTTCGCGGGCTGGACTGCCGACATACCGCTGCGCTTGTTCCTGGCCTGGGAGTTTTTTGAATCAGGCTGGGAAAAATTCAACGGCGGCAACTGGTTTGGCGACCTGCAAGCGAGTTTCCCGTTCCCTTTCAACCTGGTGCCTGCACAATTCAACTGGCAGCTGTCGATGTGGGTCGAGCTGGTCGCCCCGCTGCTGCTGTTGCTGGGTCTGGGCACCCGGCTGGCCTCGGCGACACTGATTATCCTGACCGTGGTGGCCATTGCCGCAGTTCACTGGCCTGCCGACTGGTCGAGCCTGGCTGAGCTGGCCAAAGGTTATGCGATTACCGACCAAGGCTATGGCAACTTCAAACTACCCCTGATTTACCTGGTGGTCTTGCTGGCCCTGCTGCTGAGGGGCGCCGGCCGATTGAGCCTGGATCATTGGCTCTGGCAGCGACGCCCGATTACCACCAAAACCGCGTGATAAATTTCCGCCCACGGCCCTCGTCATTTGTACAAATGAGCCAACCAAGCGAGTAAGCCGTGGACCTGCAGAGCATTCTGGGCAATTTGTTCGCCAACGCCGCCAGCGTTGGCCTCAAGGGCGTGGTTCAGTTCGTCTTCGATGGCCATACTGCGTACTGGTACGAGGCCGGCGGCCATGCCGAAAGCGGCAGCGGCCAGCACGGCTCGGCAGATGTCAGCATTGCCGTTGCCAGCGCAGATTTCATGGCGATCATGGCCGGGCAGGCCAATGTCGAAGAACTATTCGCCAGCGGCCGCCTGATCATCGACGGCAACCTGGGCCTGGCTACTCTGCTGCCGCAGGCGATCGACATGGCGCTGCGCGGTAACCAGGCGCCTGCGGTCGAAGCCAATCGCCGCTATCCGCCAAGCGCCCGACCAAGCGATGCGCTGTCTGCAGCGCAGCCGCCGTTAACTCGAATCGAACGGCGGCCACGCGACGGCTTGTCCGTAGACGAGTTCCGCCAACACTACATGCTGCACGGCATTCCGCTGGTGATCAGCGAGGCGCTGCACGACTGGCCGTTGTTCAGCAATGGTCATAAGGCCTCGCTCGAGCTGTTCGCCAACCTGCAAGGCATCACCCGCCACGGCGACTATGTCGAGAAAACCTTCTCCACCGAGCGCGACTTCCGCTCGACGTCCATGGCTGATTTTGTCTCCAGCCTGGACAACCCCATAGCGGCAGGCACTGACGGCAAGCCGCCCGCATACATGGGTAACAACATCCTGCCGGCACAACTGCTCGAACACATCCGCTACCCAGGCTATTTCGAAGCCGAGCAATTCATCCCGCCGCGCATCTGGATCGGCCCCAAAGGCACGCTGACGCCCCTGCATCGCGACGACAGCGACAACCTGTTCGCTCAGGTCTGGGGAGAAAAGTCGTTCATACTCGCCGCGCCCCATCACCGCGAGGCCCTAGGCTGCTGGGCGACATCGCCAGACGGGGGACTGGAAGGCTGTGACGTTGACCCCAGAGCGCCCGATTACGCGCAATTCCCGCATTGCCGCGAGGTGCGGTTCCTGGAAGTTGTGCTGCAGGCTGGCGACTTGCTGTTCCTGCCCGAAGGCTGGTTTCATCAAGTCGAGTCTCTGTCGACATCGTTGTCGGTGAATTTCTGGGTGGATTCAGGGCGCGGCTGGCCACGCTCACCACTGCCTGAGGTGGTCGAAGCAGCGCCCTGCCCTACAGTACCCGCTTGATCAGCGGCTCCAGCCGACTGAAACGCAAGCGTTTGAGGAATTTGCGCACCTGCTGCGGATGCTCGCCCGGCTCGCCCAGCTCACTGGCCGAGCGCAGCGCCGGCGCATGGCGCCTGAGCGCTTGCAACTCTTTCTCGCGCGGCGCCAACCACTGGCCCAGCGGGTCATCGATGAGCAACCCGTTTTCAAGGTCGAGGTTGAAGCCGCGCGGGTTGAGATTGTTGCCGGTGAGCAGGCTGTAGCGCTGATCGATCCAAACGCCCTTGGCGTGGAAGGTGTGGCCGGGGTCATTCCAGATGCGCAAGGTCAACTGACCCGCGTCGATCGCCGCCTGGCGGCGTTTGGCAAAGGCGCGCAGGGTGTCTTCGTACAGGTACGGCAATACACCACTGGCGCTGAATGGCTCACCAGGCGCGACGTAAAAATCATTGGCAGTACGGTCGCCGACAATGATTTCCAGCGCCACACCACGCGCCAGTGCCCGATCGATCTCGGTCATGACCAGGCGCGGCGGATTGAAATAGGGCGTACTGATGACGATCTGCTCGTCCGCTGCCGCGAGTAACGCGCAGATCGCACGGTTGAGCGGGTTGCCACGGCCAATGCCGAGCAGCGGGATGACCCGCAGGCCGTGACTGGCCGGTTCAGCCGGCAATGGATAGGTCATGCGCCGCAAGCGTGCGCGCAAGCGACGGATAGCAGCGCGCATGGTGCGCGTGGCCGGCGGCGCGGGCTGGTCCAGGCGCGGCGTGGCAGCGCTGGCCAGCACCTCGTGGACCAGGCTGACCATGGCATCGGCAAGGCTTGGGCACTCGAACAGATGATAACGGTCGAGGCGATACCGATCGAAGCGATGCAGGTAAACGTTGTTGAGGCTGGCACCGGTGTAGATCACGCAATCATCGATGACGCTGCCTTTGAGGTGCAGCACGCCAAACAGCTCACGGGTTTGTACCGGTACGCCATGGATGACGACGTCCAGACCGCGCTGTTCGCGCTGGGCCTGATACCAGGCGGCGTTGCCGGGCTGGCGGCCAGCGCCAAGCAAGCCACGACGCGCGCGGAACCAGTCAACCACGATGACAATCTGCAGTTCAGGCCGCGCCGCCTTGGCCTGGTAAAGCGCGTCCAGCACCTCTTGACCGGCTTCGTCTTCCTGCAGGTACAGCGCCACGATGACGATGCGCCGCTGCGCGCTGGCAATGCGTTCGAGCAACACCGTGCGATAAGCTGCAGCATCAGGCAGCGCGCTGATGGCTTGCGGGTCAATGGCAAAACCAAGCTGGGGAACAGGCATGGACGTGCGGATCAAGCGGATCACCTCCGGTCTCGAGTGAAATGCAAGGTTCACCCGTGCATTGCGTGGCGCCCATCATAGCAATAACGCCAGCACGCCCGACCATCGCGATCATTACAAAAAAAAGAAGGGATCAGATGTCGCCGCCGCCAGAGCAGCCCAGATTGCCTGGGGCTGCCCGGGGCGCCAACGGCTACTTCAGATCGAAACGGTCCAACTCCATCACCTTCACCCAGGCCGCGATGAAGTCCTTGGCAAACTTCTCACTGGCATCACTGCTGGCGTAAACCTCGCTCAATGCGCGTAACTGCGCGTGGGAGCCGAACACCAGATCTACCCGGGTACCCGTCCACTTCGGCTGGCCAGTTTTGCGGTCACGGCCTTCGAACGCATTGTTGTCCGCGCCGGTCGCCTTCCATTCAACGCTCATATCCAGCAAGTTGCGGAAGAAGTCATTGCTCAACTGCCCAGGTTTGTCGGTGAACACGCCGTGCTTGCTCGCATCGTTGTTCGCGCCCAGCACACGCAGACCACCGATCAGCACGGTCAGCTCTGGCGCGGTCAAGGTCAGCAGTTGCGCCTTGTCCAGCAACAGCCGCTCTGCCTTGACGTTGTAACTGCCCTTGGCGAAGTTTCGGAAACCGTCAGCCAACGGTTCCAGCGCACCGAACGATTCGACATCGGTCTGCTCCTGCGAAGCGTCGACACGACCCGGGCGGAACGGCACAGTCAGGGCATGGCCGGCATCACGCGCCGCTTTTTCGACGGCAACACTGCCAGCCAGCACAATCAAGTCGGCCATCGACATCTGCTGGCCGCCAGTGGCGAAACCGCTGCGAATGCCTTCCAGCACACCCAGCACTTTATCCAGCTGCTGCGGCTGATTGGCGGCCCAGAACTTCTGCGGCGCGAGGCGTATGCGCGCGCCGTTGGCACCGCCACGTTTGTCCGAGCCACGGAAGGTCGAGGCCGAAGCCCAGGCGGTATTGACCAGCTCGCCTACGCTCAGGCCCGAGGCGAGCACTTTGCTCTTGAGCGAGGCGATGTCTTGCTCGCTCAGTGCCGAGGGGGTGGCTTTGGGCAGAGGGTCTTGCCAGAGCAGCTCTTCCTGCGGCAGCTCCGGCCCCAGATAGCGCGCCAGCGGGCCCATGTCGCGATGGATCAGCTTGTACCAGGCGCGCGCAAAGGCATCCGCCAACTGCTCGGGGTGATCCTTGAAGCGACGCGCTATCGGCTCATAGATGGGGTCAAAGCGCAACGCCAGGTCGGAGGTCAGCATTGACGGCGCATGGCGCTTGCTTGGGTCGTGCGCGTCGGGGATCTGCCCTGCCCCATCACCGTTCTTTGGCTGCCACTGATGGGCGCCAGCAGGGCTTTTGCTCAGTTCCCAGTCGAAGCGGAACAGATTTTCCAGATACTCGTTGCTCCAGCGCGTCGGCGTCGAGGTCCAGGTCACTTCGAGGCCACTGGTGATGGTGTCGGGGCCTTTGCCGGTGCCAAACTTGTTGTGCCAACCCAGACCCTGCTGTTCCAGGCCGGCAGCCTCGGGCTCGGCGCCAACGTTGTCGGCCGGACCGGCGCCGTGGGTCTTGCCAAAGGCGTGCCCGCCAGCGATCAGGGCCACGGTTTCTTCATCATTCATGGCCATGCGGCCGAAAGTCTCGCGGATATCCTTGGCCGATGCGACTGGGTCCGGATTGCCTTCGGGGCCTTCCGGGTTGACGTAGATCAGGCCCATCTGCACCGCCGCCAGCGGATTCTCCAGGTCGCGCCCGGCATTGGTGCGGCTTTGTTCCTCACCATGCTTGGCGGGCTCGGCAACCAGGTCACCCTGGCCAGGCGCCTGGGCCTTGCCGTAGCGGGTGTCACCGCCCAGCCAGACCTTTTCCGAACCCCAGTAGACGTCTTCGTCAGGTTCCCACACATCGGCTCGGCCGCCGGAATAGCCAAAGGTCTTGAAGCCCATCGATTCGAGGGCGACGTTGCCGGTCAGTACGATCAAGTCAGCCCAGGAGATAGCCTTGCCGTATTTCTGCTTGATCGGCCACAGCAGACGCCTCGCCTTGTCCAGGCTGACGTTGTCTGGCCAGCTGTTGAGCGGCGCGAAGCGTTGTTGTCCGGAGCCTGCACCACCGCGCCCGTCGCCAATGCGATAGGTGCCGGCGCTATGCCAGGCCATGCGTACGAACAACGGCCCGTAATGGCCAAAGTCGGCTGGCCACCACTCCTGCGAATCGGTCATCAGCGCTGTCAGGTCCTGTTTGAGCGCTTGAAAATCAAGGCTGGCATAGGCTTTGGCGTAGTCAAAATCGGGGTCCATTGGATCGGACTTGTCTGAATGCTGGTGCAGAATGTTCAGGTTGAGTTGGTCAGGCCACCAGTCACGATTGCTGGTGCCACCACCTGCGGTTTGATGGAACGGGCATTTCGATTCGTTCGACATCTGCGGGTACCTTCGGGTCGGGTTCTGTCAGAGTTCCGGTCTAGGCCAGCTTGATCAGCCGAGCACATAGGCTCGGCCGTCTGCTCATCAGTTGGAGCGGTCAGGCCGCCAAAAGCGTGCAAAGGGGTTGCCTGGATACGGCGTGCTGTGCAGCAGGCGCTGCGCAGCCGCAGGCTTGTCCCTTGACCAAGACTAGCTGAGCGCGGGCAGAGGTCTAATAGAGCAAGTATTACCCACCGATAGCGTGAATATGTCAGCACCCCGAAGCCAGCGTGCCCGCCAGCAGATTACTTGCGCCGTTGCATCCAAGCAGCGCCCAGACCACTGAGGCAGATGATCGCGATGCCCACCATGCTCAGGTGGTCTGGCACCTGGCCGAAGACCACAAAGCCCAACAGCCCGGCAAACACGATCTGGCAGTAGCTGAACGGCGCCAGCATGGCCGGTGCGGCAAAGCGGAAGGCCTGGGTCAGCAGCAGGTGCGCAGACATCCCGAAACCACCCAGCGCCAGCATCAGCAGCAGGTGGTCCCACTCGGGCATCTTCCAGAAAAACGGCACCAATGCCGTCATCACCAGGGTATTGCACAGCCCGGCGAAGAAGTTGCTGGTGGTCGGGCTGTCGTAGGCAGCCACTTTGCGGGTGAGTAGCTGATAAAAGCAGAAACCCAATGCAGAGCCGAACGGGAAAAGAATCGCCGGGGTGAACATTGAGCCGCCTGGGTGTACCACTACCAACACGCCAATGAAGCCCATTACTACCGCGACCCACTGGCCAGTGGTGACATGCTCTTTGAGCAGCGGTACCGACAATGCCGTCACCAACACCGGTGCGAGAAAGTTGACCGAAGTGGCCTCGGCCAATGGCAGATACTGCAGGCCCGCGGTAAACAGCAGACTGGTACTCAGCAGGCTCAGTGCACGCAGCGTCTGCAACACAGGCTTGCGGGTACGCAGCACCGCCATGCCCGACTTGGGCAGAAAGATCCCAGCCATCAGCAATGTATGCACCAGATAGCGGACCCACACCACCATGATGATCGGGTACAGACCACCGAGGAACTTGGACAGCGCATCATGGCTGGCAAACAGGAAAGTGGCGACCACTACCAGGGCGATGCCTCGCAGCGGCTGATTGACTCCGGACAGCGGTGTACTCGAACTCATGGCGTACTCAAATAGGGACTTGGCAGCTACTCCGCCAAGATCCGGCTGCCATCAAAGGCGGCCTGGATATGGGCGAATTCTAGAAGAGATGCGCGCAATTGCGATAGCCGGTAATGGATTGCCGTGTCTACCGGCCGCTTTAGCGTTCGCTGATCGAACACTTTTTCACAGCAGGTACGACAGCACCGATGCGCTAAAGCTCCCGGCGCAACAGGTATGTGTCCATGATCCAGCCCTTGCGTTGCCGCGCTAGTTCACGTGCGGCCACAATCTGGGCCTTCATCTGCAACAAAGGCCCAGCAAGCAGCAGCTCGTCCGCCGTGCCGAGATAGGCGCCCCAGTAAATATGCAGTTGTGGGTCGTCGATATCGGCGAACGCGCACTGGCCATCAAGCATGACCAGCACATTGTCGATCTGCTTAACTGCGCCGAGCTGCCGCCCGGGAAGTACGGTCAGCGGCTCGCCAATGCGGTTCAGCGGGATCTGATGACGAGCTGCCAGGGCCTGAATGCTGCTGATGCCGGGGATGACTTCGAGTTGCAGTTGTGTACCGTGCTGGCGTACCAACTGGAGAATCCGCAGCGTGCTGTCGTACAGGCTTGGTTCGCCCCACAGCAAGAAAGCACCCACGTCGTCCGGGCCGAGTTCGTCATCGATCAATCTTGCGTAGAGCGCTGCGCGTTGCTGGTGCCAGTCCTGTACTGCCTCAATGTAATCGCTGGCCAATGCATCACGCTGCGGATCATCGACTTGCAGCAACCGGTAGTCGCCAGTGGGCAGGTAGCGCTCGAGAATTGCCCGGCGCATGCGCACCAGCTCATCAGAGCGGGCGCCCTTGTCGAGGACGAAGAATACCGTGGCCCGTTTGAGCGCATCGACTGCCTCGAACGTCACCTGCCGCGGATCACCAGGGCCGATGCCGATCAATAACAACTGCTTCATTAGCCACTCCCGCTCGGGTTTGCTGTGATTGCCAGACCCTGAGTGTCGGCTTGAGCCGACACTATGTCGAGCAGTTAAGGCTGTGGGTGAACAGCAAATAAATTAACGCACATAAAACTAGTAAAGTTCCCTGACTACTTGCAAAGTTTATGGTTTACCGTGACACCGTCGGCAACTACACTCGGGACTAGCGAACAGCACTATCCCTGCGTGACCGACGTTAAATCTTCTTACAATGTTCGTCACGTTTTGACGCAGTCGTATTTAAGGAGTGATGAAAGTGTCCAGACTTGCAGAGTTTCGCGCTGCCGAAAAAGCGCTTCAGGAACAGATCGCCCAACTCGAGGCGCTCAAGCAGGATGCCGGTCTCAAACGCGAAATCGAGTTCGAGCAGAAGCTGCTGGGCCTTATGAAAACTTACGAAAAGGGCCTGCGCGATATCGTCGCCATCCTTGATCCAAAAGGCAGCAGCAAACCCGCCACCAAGGCGTCCGGGGCGACCCCAAAACAGCAGCGCCGCGCCCGCGTGGTCAAGGTTTACGAGAACCCGCACACCGGCGAACTGATCGAAACCAAGGGCGGTAACCACCGCGGTCTGAAAGCCTGGAAAGAAGAACACGGCGCCAGCACTGTCGACGGCTGGTTGCGTCCATGAAACATGGACATACACTTCACACTTTTTTCACAGCTTGTGGGCCATGATCAATTCCAGCTAACGGATTAGCGACCCCATCTGCGCCCGCACACGCGGGCCTCTAATTTCAGCGCCCTGCCCTCGTGCAGGGCGCTTTCATTTTGCCTCCCCGCTCACGTCCCGTATCATGGACGGCCTGTCTTACCGCTGGTGCCTGTGGGCCCGGCCTCGTCTCTGGAGCCTTCATGAGCCTGAACGATCTCAACACCTTGCCTGGCGTTACCGCTCAAACGGACGCTGCCACTGCGCAATTCGTTTTCAACCACACCATGCTGCGCGTCAAGGACATCGAGAAGTCGCTGGACTTCTACACCCGCGTGCTCGGTTTCAAACTGGTGGACAAGCGCGACTTCGTCGAAGCCAAGTTCAGCCTGTACTTCCTGGCACTGGTTGACCCCGCGCAAATTCCGGCTGATGACGATGCTCGTCACCAGTGGATGAAGTCGATCCCGGGCGTGCTGGAGCTGACTCATAACCACGGCACTGAAAGTGATGCAGCGTTTGCCTATCACGATGGCAACACTGACCCACGCGGTTTTGGTCATATCTGCATTTCGGTGCCTGATGTAGTTGCAGCGTGCGAACGCTTTGAAGCTTTGCAGGTGCCGTTCCAGAAGCGCCTGAGCGACGGCCGCATGAACCATCTGGCATTCATCAAAGACCCCGATGGTTACTGGGTCGAAGTGATTCAACCGACGCCCTTGTAAGCACAGCTGACTAGGCGCCCCGCGCATAGGCAATTGCAGCGTCGATCTGCGTTGCCGTGGGGCGCACGCCGGTATACAGCACAAACTGCTCCAGCGCTTGCAGGGCAATCACCTCAAGCCCTGTGATGACCGGTTTGCCGAGCGCTTCGGCGCGGCAGATCAGTGGCGTGCGCGCCGGCATCGCCACCACGTCGAATACCCGTTCTGCCACTGCAATCGCAGTTTCGGGGAACGCCAGTTGCTCCGCCTCAGGGCCGCCGGCCATACCAATCGGCGTGACGTTGATCAGCATCGGCGGCGCCAAGTCGCCCAGTTCTGCCTGCCAGCGATAACCCAGCATGTCGGCCAGTTGCCGCCCAGCTTGTTCATTACGGGCAATAATCAGCCCTTCACGAAAGCCGGCGTCACTCAACGCACAGGCTACTGCCTTGGCCATCCCGCCGCTGCCACGCAGCGCGAACGCTGTAGCCGGGTCTACCTCATGTTTGGCCAGCAACTGCTGCACGGCCAGATAATCGGTGTTGTAAGCCTTCAAGTAGCCGTCGCTGTTGACCAGCGTATTAACCGACTCGATGGCAGCCGCAGACGCATCAACCTCGTCGACCAACGCCAGGCAAGCTTCCTTGAACGGCATCGATACACCGCAACCGCGAATCCCCAATGCTCGAATACCAGCCACCGCGGCGGGCAGATCATCTGTGGTCATGGCCTTGTAGTAGTAATCCAGGCCCAGCTGTTCATAGAGATGATTGTGAAAGCGCACGCCAAAGGTACCGGGACGGCCGGCCAGGGAGATGCACAACTGCGTGTTTCTGCTGGGAATGTGGCTCATCTACTGCTCCGTTTGCCTGAGCTGAATCGTTGCTCCAGCGTACCAGAGGGCATTGCTTACACAACCTTTACCCTTTCCCGGCGCTCAGTTGACAGTAACAACGGCCATAGTAGGAGCCATCGCGCAGCGTGGTCTCGACACTACTGTTGATAGAGCTGATGACCACTATTGAGGAAGTTGATTTCAAACGCCGTCAGCAGCTGGGTAAGGTTGGCGCACGTCTTACAGGAGGTCAGCATGGCCACTATCCAGATCATGTCGGTTGTTGGTAGCGCAGTTCCCACTCGCTTGCGTGAGCAGGGGCTGCTGGCCTGCTGGTATCTGATGCGCAATGGCGAGCCGGTGAGCGGCCCGCTGGCGTCCAAAGCCTGTGCAGTAGCGATGGCCGATCAGCTGCAGAGCGGCAGCTTGATGGCTTGAACGAATGTGTTGTGTGTTGCTCCTTGTGCCCTTGTTGCCCGCCATTTTTGGCGGGCTTTTTTTTTGCGCGCTGGGGCACGCCTCAGGCTGGATCTGGATGCTCGCTGGAGACTGTGTTGTTGGTCTCTACGTCAGACATTTCTTCGTCCAGGCCGGCATCTTCATCTTCAGGCAGCGGAGGCATTGGGTCATGAGCCGTCTCGTTGTCGGTCGTGCCGCCTACGCCCTGCTGAGAGATGTTGCCAGGTGCTTTTTCGTCGATATCCATAGCGCTACCCTCGTCAATGCACGGATGATCCGTGCCTTAGCGTGAGAGCCGCGGGATTGACGCAAGTGCCCGCGACGAGACCAACGGCGCTAACTCTCGAGAAGCAACTCTTAACAGTGGGTATTGGCTAAGCCGATCGTTTTTTCCCGGTGCTGATCAATTCGACGCTCCATCGTCATTAAAACGACGTTTGCGCCGAACCGCCTGCAGCAACAATACAGCGCTGGGAATCAACAGGCCGACCGCGGTCCAGCCAAACGCAGGCTGACCAGAAGCGCCTACGGCGGCGAAAACAACACCGATAACCAGCATGGACCCGCCTGCGGCGTAAAAAGGGGTAGTGCTGTGCTTGCTCATGATGATCCTCCTTGAAGTGCGGTATTTAATCATGAATCGACAAAGTGCCCATCGTCTTCGGCAACCACGAGCTACAAAGTAGCCCGCTCGCGCTACGCCCCACCCCCACAGCTTCGCCGCAGATGGCGTTAAAAGATGGATACCGGATTAAAATTCCTTCACCTTGCGCCCTTTAGTCATAAGGCATTCGACACGCTTTCGGCCATACTCCACAATGCAGCGGTTTTTTGGGGAAAACCCTGCAAAGCCAACGACATACCTCCTTTTAGTGAGCCTCAACGTGAAAACTTCTCTGTCCATCCTCAGCCTGCTGCTGTTGCTCACTGGAACTTCGACCCTCGCAACTACCGCTGCCGCTGCGCCGCCGCCGAGCCAGACTCAGCGCGATCCGGCCAAACTGCACCTGGCCTCGGGCAGCGCGCTGCTGATCGACCTCAACAGCAACAAGGAGCTGTACGCAAGCCATGCCGACCGGGTGGTGCCGATTGCCTCGGTGACCAAACTGATGACGGCCATGGTAGTGCTTGACGCGAAACTGCCTATGGACGAGCAGTTGACCATGACCATCGCCAACAACCCGGAAATGAAGGGTGTGTACTCGCGGGTCCGCCTGGGCAGCCAGCTTGATCGCCGCGAGACCTTGCTGATCACTTTGATGTCGTCGGAAAACCGCGCAGCCAACAGCCTCGCCAACCACTACCCAGGCGGCTATGGTGCCTTTATCAAGGCCATGAACGCCAAGGCGCGCAGCCTCGGCATGAGCCATACCCGCTATGTCGAGCCTACAGGCCTGTCGACGCTGAACGTGTCGACCGCACGCGACCTTGGCAAGCTGCTGTTGGCATCGCGCAAGTACCCGTTGTTGAGCGACTTGTCGACCACTCGCGAAAAGACCGTGGCGTTTCGCAAGCCTAACTACACGCTGGGCTTTCGCAACACCGACCATCTGGTCAACAAGAGCAACTGGGACATCAAGCTGACCAAGACCGGCTTTACCAATGAAGCAGGGCACTGCCTGGTGCTGCTGACCCGGATGGACAACCGCCCCGTGGCGATGGTGATTCTGGATGCCTTCGGCAAGTACACCCACTTCGCCGACGCCAGCCGCATGCGCCAGTGGCTGGAAACCGGTGCGGCCAAACCTGCACCGGCCGTGGCCATGCAGTACAAAGCGGAGCGACGCAAGGTCGTTGCCGACTGAGCCTGACGCTCCAGGGCGACGCCAGGCCAACCGCCGGGCGTCGTCTCAGGCCTGGGTATTGACCGTACCGCCGGCGCTGCTGTCACCGGTCTTGGTCAGGGCTTCGAGCAACTGCGCGGTCGCCGCCATGACCTGGCCAGTCAGCGTGCTGACGCTGGCTTGCTTGGCGGTAATCAAAGCGATCATGGCACCATCATCTGTGTCTTTAGCCATCATCTCGGCCAATTGCTTCTGCTCTTCGGCGAGCTGCTTTTGCAGTTGCTTGATCAGTTCGCGCAGTTGCTTGATGTGCGGCGGCTCGCTGCTGTCCGAGCCGCTATCTGCTTGTGCCACCTTGGCGCCGCCAGCGACTTTTGAAAGGTCGACAGGCATGGCGCCGCCCTTCTCGACCTGCTCGACGTCATCACGCTGATTGGTTTTGCCGCCGACTTGCGCCGAAGCAGCGCCAGCGATCGAGATGCCTGTAACTGTAACCATGTTCCGTACCTGCCCTGAAGTGGTCCTTGCGTTGACCAGGTTATCGGCCGCGCGCAGCAGATCTTGAAGTGAGCAGCACCTGCGCTGCAGGCTGGCTAAATTCCCTCAAAGCTGGCTCGTTCCAAAATGTGTAGAAGGCGCAGGGGCCAAACTCCGGCGCGCCTGTTCATTCGAACTTCAGGGAACGCAGCCATGAGCCAGACCCCAGAAACAGTCAAAGATTTGATCGGCGTGGGTTTCGGCCCTTCCAACCTGGCCTTGGCCATCGCCCTCGAAGAACTCGCCCAGAGCCAGGGCCATGCCCTGGACGCCCTGTTCATCGACAAGCAGCAAGACTACCGCTGGCACGGCGATACGCTGGCCACTCAGAGCGAGTTGCAGATCTCCTTCCTCAAGGACCTGGTGTCGCTGCGCACCCCTACCAGCCCGTACAGCTTCGTCAATTACCTGCACCAGAAGCAGCGCCTGGCCGACTTCATCAACCTCGGCACCTTTTACCCGTGCCGGTTGGAGTACAACGACTACCTGCGCTGGGCCGCCGAGCATTTCGCCGACCAGGCAGTGTACGGCGAAGAAGTACTGCGTATCGAACCGGAACTGCACGCTGGCCGGGTCGAGCACCTGCGGCTGGTCTCGCGCGACGGTCAGGGCCGTGAGTACAGCCGGCGCACGCGTTCGGTAGTAATTGGTAGCGGCGGCACGCCGAAAATCCCGGAGAAATTCGCCGGGTTCAAGGACGACGAGCGCGTCTTCCACCACTCCCGCTACATCAGCGGCCTGGCCAAGCTACCCTGCGCCGAAGGCAAGCCGATGCGTATCGCGGTGATCGGTTCCGGGCAAAGCGCGGCCGAGGCCTTTATCGACCTCAACGACAGCTACCCGTCGGTCAAGGTCGACATGATCCTGCGTGCCACTGCGCTCAAGCCTGCCGATGACAGTCCTTTCGTCAACGAGATCTTTGCCCCCGACTACACCGACCTCGTCTACAACGAGCCTGCCGAACTGCGCAGCAAGCTGATCGGCGAGTACCACAACACCAACTATTCTGTGGTCGACCTCGACCTGATCGACCGCATCTACGGCATCCTCTACCGGCAGAAGGTCTCCCACCAGTATCGCCACAACGTACTGTGCCGGCGCAACGTGGATGCGGTCGTAGCCACTGCCGATGGCATCGAACTGACCCTGCGCGACCTCGCCACCGGCCAGCAACAGACTCACCGCTATGACGCGGTGATCCTCGCCACCGGCTACGAACGCCGTTCGCACCGAGAACTGCTGGCGCCGCTGCAGGGCTACCTGGACGACTTCAGTGCCGATCGCAACTATCGAGTACTGGCCAGCCCGGACATGCACGCCTCGGTGTACCTGCAAGGCTTCTGCGAAACCACTCATGGCCTGAGCGATACGTTGCTGTCGGTGCTGCCCGCCCGTGCCGCGGAAATCGGCCAGGCGCTCTATCAGGACCTCGCCCAGCGCTGCGCCCGCCCGGCGGTAATGGCCGCCGCGAGCAACGCCTGAGGGTACAGGACGCCTTCTGAAATATCTGGTTGCATTTAAAAAGGCAGGATTTTCATTCTCATTCGTCTTTATTAATGCAGCCTTACACGGTTGAGCATGCGCTCGACCCTTATTTTCAGAAGATGACCGATGGCCCAATCTACGAAAAAGTCCAAGTCCAAGCTGTGGTTCCTCGTCCACAGCTGGCTCGCCCTGCCGATCTGGTTCTTTGTCCTGATCGTCTGCTTCACCGGCATGCTGGCCGTAGTCAGCCAGGAGATCGTCTGGCTGGCCAACTCTGACGTGCGCGCGAGCAAACCCAGCGACGGCGCCGAGCGGCTGAGCTTTCAGCAGATCATCGACGCCCTGCACAAGGCCGAGCCTGACATGGCCGTGCGCATGCTGGTGCAGCCTGAGGGTTCGCACTTTGCCCTCGCCGCCAGCGTCACCAACCCGGATGGCACCACGCCAACCCTGTACGTCAACCCGTACACCGGGGTGATCCAGGGCAAGGCGCCGGACTTCAACTTCGAAGCCTTCACCCGTGCCCTGCACGGCTGGTGGCTGGTGCCGTTCACCAATGGCTACAGCTGGGGCTGGTACCTGGTGTCGCTGCTCGGCCTGCCAATGCTGGCCTCGCTGGTGACCGGCCTGGTGGTGTACAAAAAATTCTGGCGCGGCTTTTTCAAGCCGGTGCGCAGCGGCCACGGCTCGCGGATCTTCTGGGGTGACGTACACCGGCTGGCGGGGGTCTGGTCGATCTGGTTCATCACGGTCATTTCGATTACCGGCATCTGGTTCCTGATCCAGGCCATTCTCGGTGACAACCATATAACCATCTCCAGCGAGCCGATCGTGCCGGTGATTGCCCGCGAAGACGTGCCGCTGACTGCCGACGGCAGCCCGGCACCGCGGATCGACCTGGATGCAGCGGCGCGCATCGCCACCGAGGCCATTCCCGGCCTTGAGATCACCTTCATCAGCCTGCCCAGCACGGCCTACAGCCATGTCGAAATGGGTGGCCGCGGCTGGTACCCGCTGATGTTCCAGACCGCATCGGTCAACCCCTACACCAGCAATGTCGACAGCAAGTTCCTGCTCGAAGACCGCTCCGCGCTGGAGTTCGTCACCGAGTCGATGCGTCCACTGCACACCGGCGACTTCGGCGGCCTGGCGATCAAGCTGATCTGGTTCTTCTTCGGCCTGGTATTGACCCTGATGGTACTCAGCGGGCTGTTGATCTGGACCAAGCGCACCGCCCAGGCCACCGCCGCAGCGCTCAAGCGCACCGATCGAGTCGCGCGCGCACAACCGGAACGCAGTGAAACTTCAGTGGAGGCGCAGCCATGAGCAAGGCGCAAGCAGTACCGGTGAGCCCGCTCAAGCAGTTCTGGCTGAAGTGGCGATTCCACATCAACATCCTGCTGATCCTGATCCCGCTGGGGTTCATGCCCAAGTACTTCGCCGACGCGGCCATGTTCCGCGGCGACAGTGGTTTGGGCGCCAATCAGGTCAGCGATATTCAGGTAGGCCCGTACACGCTCGACCTGGCCGAACTGCGCGACGAAGCGCCCAGGGCGGATGGCCCGGCGGGTCATTTCAAACTGTTCAACGCAGCCCTGTGCAAAGCCTGCACCACGGAGGTTAAAGCGGTCTACCTGCGTATCGGCAAGCCGCGCAGCCTGCGCGCTGCGGGGACGATTTTCTTCGGGGCACCCTACCGCATGATCACTTCGCTGCCGGTACCGCCGCGCACACGGTCTGACGCACAGGTCTGGATCACTATCGAAGGCTGGGACGGCAGCATGCACCAGGCATCCGTCCCCCTGGCCCAGGCCTCACCGGCAACCGTGGCCTGGCTCGAGAAACAAGGAGGCACCAAATGAAACACCTGACTCGCAGGCTGGCCCTGCCAATTCTGCTGCTCTGCGCGGGCCCTGCCCTGGCGCACAATCCGATGTGCGAGTGCGCACCGGTTGATGCCGAGCAGATCAAATGCACCGGTGGCTTCTCCGATGGCAGCGGCGCACCCGGCGTGACCCTGGACGTGATCGGCTACGACGAGCAGGTGCTGGTTGGCAGCAAGCTGGGAGACGACTCGACGCTGACCTTCAAGCGCCCCGACGGTGAATTCTACGTGCTGTTCGACGCCGGCCCCGGGCACATCGTTGAAATCGACCATGCCGATATAGGCGAGCCATGAGCCGCGCCCAGGTGATCCGCCCGGCCGGTGCCGGGCATGAGACGCTATATGTACTGCTGACAGCCCTGCTGATCCTGGCGCTGGCCGCCACAGTGGTAACGCTGCGCGGCGAGCGTGAGGATGAAGTCAGCATCGAGAGCCACCAGATCGACGCCCGGCGCGACCTGACGGCGGCCGAACAAGGGGTATTCACAGACCTGTTGGTGGCGTTCGACGAGATCCGCCAGTTGCGCGAAGAGACCGGTTCCATGCCTGAAGTGGCCAGCCTCGCCGAAGAAGGCCTGCCGCCGTTTGTCAGCGATGCCAGCAGCGTCAGCCGCGGTGGCCATCAATGGCAGTGGCTGGCTGCCGGCGCCTATCTGGGACGCAGCCAGGACAGCGCGGTCGCCGGCAGCTTCCTGCTGATCGTGCCCGCGCAGGCGGATGAACGGGCCGATGTCTGGCTGCGCCGCGACACCGCAGCCGTGGTTCCGGACGACCTGCAGCCGGTGGCCCTGATCGCCGCTGGCTGGCAGCAAGTGGTCAGCCATTACGACGCCGGGGTTACCCGTCAACACCGTCACTGAATCCAAGGACTCCTCCATGCTTCGCTCCGCCCTCGCCCGCCGCGCCCTCGCCCTGCTCATGGCCTGCGCCCTCCCGGCCCTGGCCCATGCCGAGGCCGGCAAGCCACTGCGCATCGGCATCACCCTGCATCCTTATTACAGCTACGTGAGCAACATCGTCGGCGACAAGGCCGAAGTGGTGCCGTTGATTCCTGCCGGTTTCAACCCGCACGCCTACGAGCCGCGCGCCGAAGACATCAAACGCATTGGCGGCCTGGATGTGATCGTGCTCAACGGCGTCGGCCATGATGACTTCGCCGACCGCATGATCGCCGCCAGCGAAACCCCTGATGTCAAAACCATCGAGGCCAATGCCAACGTGCCGCTGCTGGCCGCGACCGGGATTGCCGCCCGTGGTGCAGGCAAGGTGGTCAACCCGCACACCTTCCTGTCGATCAGCACCACCATCGCCCAGGTCAACAATATCGCCCGCGAGCTGGGCAAGCTCGACCCGGACAACGCCAAGTTCTATACCCAAAACGCCCGTGCCTATGCCAAGCGCCTGCGCAAGCTGCGCGCCGACGCCCTGGCCAAGGTCACCGAAGCGCCCCACGCGGATTTTCGCGTAGCGACCATTCATGCCGCCTACGACTATCTGGTGCGCGACTTCGGCCTGGAGGTCACCGCCGTGGTCGAGCCAGCTCACGGCATCGAGCCAAGCCCAGCGCAGCTGAAAAAGACCATCGACCAGCTAAAGGCGCTCGACGTCAAAGTGATCTTCTCGGAGATGGACTTCCCTTCGGCCTACGTCGAAACCATCCAGCGTGAGTCTGGCGTGCGCATCTACCCGCTGACGCACATCTCCTACGGCGAATACACCAAGGAGAAGTACGAAGTCGAGATGCAGCGCAACCTCGATACCGTGGTCCGAGCGATTCAGGAGAACAACGCATGACTGCGCCGGCCAACCTCAGCGTGGTTATGGGCCCGCGGATCGAGTTCGCCGGCATCGACCTGACTCTCGGGCGGACTTCGATTCTGGAACAGGTCAGTTTCAGCGTGGTCGCCGGCAGCGTGCATGCCATCGTCGGCCCCAACGGCGGCGGCAAGAGCTCGCTGATCAAGACCCTGCTCGGGCAGATGCCGCATCAGGGCCAGCTTACCTTGCACTGGCCGGGCGAGCGCGAAGTGATCGGCTATGTGCCACAAGCGCTGGAGTTCGATCGTGGCCTACCTATGACTGTCGACGACTTCATGGCTGCCATGTGCCAGCGTCGACCGGCCTTTCTCGGCCTGTCGCGCCGGGTCCAACCTGCCATCGATGCAGCACTGGCCCGGGTGGGCATGCTCGACAAGCGCAAGCGGCGCATGGGCGCGCTGTCTGGTGGCGAGCGCCAGCGCGTGCTGCTGGCCCAAGGGCTGATCCCCGAGCCGCAACTGCTGGTGCTTGACGAACCCATGTCGGCCCTCGATGAAGCCGGTATCCAGGTGTTCGAGCAACTGCTGCACAGCTGGCGCCAGAGCGGCACCACCGTGCTGTGGATCGAGCATGACCTGGAAGCGGTGCTGCGCTTGGCCGACCGAGTGACCGGCCTCAGCCGCAAAGTACTGTTCGATGCGCCACCGGCCCAAGCCCTGACCCCCGAGCGGCTGCTTGGTCTGTTCTCCGTCCACCCTCGCAGCGAGAGCCTCGCCCGATGAGCTTTGAAGCCTTCCGCCAACTGATCCAGGAATGGGCCAGCGCTGGCTATCTGCCGGAGGCGCTGGCCTACGGCTTCGTCATCAACGCGCTGATTGCCGGGGTGATGATCGGGCCGGTGCTGGGTGGCCTCGGCACCCTGGTCGTGGTCAAACGCTTCGCCTTCTTCTCCGAAGCGGTCGGCCATGCCGCGCTGACCGGGGTTGCCATCGGCATCCTGCTCGGCGAGCCCTACACCGGGCCGTACGGCAGCCTGTTCGGCTACTGCCTGCTGTTCGGCATCCTGCTCAATTTCCTGCGCAACCGCACCGGGCTGTCGCCGGACACCTTGATCGGGGTGTTCCTGTCGGTGTCGCTGGCACTGGGCGCAAGCCTGCTGCTGATGCTCGCGGGCAAGATCAACGTGCACATCCTCGAAAACGTCTTGTTCGGCTCGGTGCTGACGGTCAGTGCTCAGGACCTGCTGGTGCTGGGCATCGTCGCAGTGCTGGTGCTGGCCCTGGCGTTGCCGCTGTACAACCGGATCATGCTGGCCAGTTTCAACCCGCAGCTGGCGGCGGTCCGCGGTGTAGCGGTGAAGACCCTGGACTATCTGTTCGTCGTGCTGGTGACGTTGGTAACCGTGGCTTCGGTCAAGGTCATCGGCGCGATTCTGGTCGGCGCCCTGCTGGTGATCCCGGCAGCGGCAGCACGCCTGGTCAGCCAGTCGCTGAAAGGCTTTTTCTTCATCTCGGTGCTGATCGCTACGGTGAGCACGCTGTGCGGCATTCTGCTGCCGATCGTCTTCGACCTGCCGGTGCCGTCTGGTGCGGCGATCATTCTGGTGGCCGGCGTCTGCTTCGCCCTTGCCGCCCTCGCCCGCGCTCTGGTACCACGCCTGCAAGGAAACCCGGCATGACTTCTACCCTCAAGCAACTGACTCTGGCCTTGGCCCTGGCGGGCCTGCCCGCGCTGACGCTGGCGGCCAAACCGGCAACGGTTACCGTGCTGACCAGCCTGCCGGTCACCCACAGCCTGGCCACCGCGCTGCTCGAAGGCACGTCGGTACAGCTCAACAGCGCGGCGCCGGCAAACCTGCCAGCGACCCGCCAGCCGTCGTACTTCAGTGGCCGCGGTGGCGCCAGCCTGGACAAGGCCGCGCAGACGGCCGACGCCGCCATTGGCCTGCGTTCGATCTGGCGCGATGACCCGCTCTACCCAATGGCCCGACGCAGCAACATCCGCATCGTCGAGATCGATGCCGCACGCCCGGTAGACGGCGCGCTGCCAGGCATTGCGGTACAGGGAGACAACGCGTTTGCCGGCTATCCATGGCTCAACCCCACCAACATGGGGCGCATGGCCGACGTCGTGGCCAACGATCTCGAGCGTTTGTCGCCGAACGACAAGGCCAGGATCCAGGCCAATCTGGCAGGCCTGAAACGGCAGATGCTGGAACTCAACGCCAGCAGCCAGACACGCCTGGCCGAGGCCGACAACCTCAGTGTGGTGAACCTGTCCGAGCGCCTCGGTTATCTGGTCAGCGGGCTCAATCTGGACGTGGTCGATCAGCCGCTACCGGCGGATGACAAGTGGGATGCCGCGGCGCTCAAGGCCTTGGCCGACACGCTCAAAGGGCAGGACGTGGCCTTGGTGGTTCACCATCGCCAACCCGCTGCCGAAGTCGCCGAGGTTATCAAGGCGGCCGGAGCAAAACTGGTCATAGTTGAAAGTGATCCACAAGACAGCGTTGCCGGGCTCAAAGCCAGTGTCGAACAGGTCATCGCCGCTCTGCTCGGCTAGACCTGGTTTCAGGGGCTGTCAACAGCCCCTGAAATGCTCATCCATCAGCGCTTCATACAGCGCTGATAACGCTCATCTACTCGACCAGCGAACCACGCCGTGGTCAGCTTGCGGGTGATCTTCGGGCTCTTCAGCTCGATCCCTGGCAACACCGCGCGCGGCAGCGACTTGCCGGCTTTGGCATCTGCCAGAGCAAATACCTCGCGATACAACTCGCTCTCCTCGAACGCAAGGCTGTCGCCCTCCTCCAGCTGGCTGCGTATTTGCGTGTTGCGCAAGCCCAGCTTCACCCCCAGCTTGCGTGCTGCCTGCTCGGTAGCGCCGGGCATGATCGAGCCCGGTGCAATCAGGTCACCATCGAGCGCCAGGCTGACGCCACTGGCGCGACTCAGCGCCGCCTGAAACGCCGCGTTACGGCTGGCGTACCAACCGGCATTGAAGTCGCCAAAACGGTACAGCTGGCGCGGGTAATGCGCCGGATACCCCAACAGGTGGGCGATGCCGAAGTACATGCCGCCGCGTCGGCTGAACACCTCCTGGCGAATGGTACCCTGATAGCTGTAGGGGTAATTGCTGGCATGACGCTGGGCAAAGTCGATACTGACTTGCATCGGCCCACCGGTGTGCACCGGGTTAAGCCCGCCGAGCAGCGTCTTGCCCAACGGCAAACGTTCGATGACCTCGTCGTACAGCGCGCTGAGCTGCTTCTCGCTGCGCACCGCCGCCAGCCGCTGCTGATACGACTTGCCGTTGCCGGAGGGCGTCAGCAACGCAGCGTCCACCAGCAGCTTGGGGATATGCAGCCGGCCGGCCCGGCGGTCGATCTCGGCGCGGGCGATGCGGCCCAGGTTGGGCACCTGCGGGTCGGAGGTAAAGGTTGATTCCTGCTCGGTCACGGCCAATACCGCGCACAGGTTGCTCTTGCTCGGATCAAGTTGCTGAGCTGTAAACGCCGTCTGGATGTCTTCGGCCCAGCCCTGGCGGTCGTTGAGTTGGGCGGGCAGCAGCCGCAGCAGTTGCGCGCGAACCTTGGCCGGGTCTGCTTCGGGAGCACTCTCGCGCTGACCGGCACACCCTTGCAGCAGGGCCAGAATCACCACGCCGGCCCCGGCCAGACGGCGGTTCAGGGTTGGTCTCCGACCATGTAGGTTTTGCTGATATGGCGGAACTGCGGATGGGCAGCGCTGCCCATTAGCTCGAACACGACCATCTCGCGGGTGACGATCTGCGCACCGGCGGCACGCATGCGCGCCAGCGCTGCTGCTTTATTCGCCACGGTACGGCTGTCGCAGGCATCCTCGACGACAAAGACCTGCTTGCCCAAACCGAGCAGGCCAAGCACGGTTTGCAGTACGCACACGTGGGTCTCCATGCCGCACACGATCACCTGCTCGCGCTCGAGCAAGCTGGCCGGCAGACACTGCGCGGCCACGCAGGAAAAGTGCTGCTTGCTGACCACCTGCGCGGCCGGAGCCGAAGCCGTGAGCTCGGTCAGGGTTGACCCGAGGCCTTGCGGGTATTGTTCGGAGATTACCGTTGGCAGCTGCAGCTCGGCAGTTGCCGCGAGCAACCAGCGCGCTCGCGCCCGGGTACCGGCCGGGTCGCTCATGGCGCCAATCAGTTTTTCCTGGATATCGACGACCAGCAGCGTGGCCTTGAGCGGATCAATCAACATTGCCCATCCCTTGCAGAGGAAAACTCAAGCCTCTCGCAAGCAAGGGAGGACGTCAATCAGGCAGTCAGGCGCAGCGGCTCGAGGACCTCGGTCAGCACGCTCAGCACACGGTCTTCGTGCTCATGAATGAAGAAGTGCCCACCCGGGAAGTGCTGCAGAGAAAACTCCCCAAGCGTTTCTCGGCTCCAGGCCTGCAACTGATCGGGGCTGGCGCGATCCGTCTCGCCACCGAGCACCCGCAACGGGCAGCGCAGTAATGGCCGCTGACGATAGGCATAGCGGCCACACAGGAGAAAGTCAGCGCGCAGGATCGGCAAGGTCAGGCTCATCAGCTCCTGATTGTTCAACACCTCCTCAGGCGTACCTTGCAGACTGCGCAGCTCGGCGATCAACTCGACGTCGCTGCGTGGCTCGCGCCAGCGGTTGCCGTCGTAGTCCTCGCGCCGAGTGGGCGCGGCGGTACCGCAGGCAAACAACGCCAACGGCGGCGGGCAACCCAGCGCCTGCAGCTCGTGGGCCAACTCAAACGCCAGCAGTGCGCCAAGGCTATGCCCAAGCAGCGCGTAAGGCGCGTTGGCTGCCAACCGTTGCTCAGCGGCCAGTTGCCTGGCCAGGCCCAGCAGGTCCGTGTGCAACGCCTCGCCCATGCGCGCACCGCGACCTGGCAACTCCACTGGACGCACCTGCAGCCAGGCAGGCAGCTTGCGCCGCCAGCGGCTATAGACCATTGCACTGGCGCCTGAGTAGGGAAGGCACAACAGGTTGACTACGCTCACCGGCAGACGCTCACTGCGCCGCCGCTGCTGCCATCTTCTGACGCAGGCTCAGCGGTCGCATGTCGGTCCAGACCTCATCGATGTAGGCCAGGCATTCCTGCTTCAGGCCGCTTTTGCCCGCTGCGCGCCAGCCCGCCGGGATCGCTTTGTATTCAGGCCAGATCGAGTACTGCTCCTCATGGTTGAGCACCACCTGAAAAACGATATCGTCACGGTCGAAAACGGAAGTCATTGCCTGTCTCCTTGGAAGTTGCCCGCCCCAGCACGGTCGGCGCGGGGCGATGGTTGCGGCCGTCTCAACGGCACTGACTTCAAGAGAACGTAAAAGCCCCGGGCAAAATTAGTCACCCGTGGTCTTTGCAAGCGCCGCCAATGCTGTCATACATCCAGTTACATCTGCCCAGCACTTCAAGGAGAACAACAATGCTCGGTGTGACCGACTACGGCGCCTTCGTCATCGCCTTTCTGATCCTGCTGGCCATCCCCGGTCCTGGCAACTTCGCGCTGATCACCGCTACCGGCAAGGCGGGCATCAAAGGTGGCCTGGCTGCCACGTGCGGGGTGATTCTCGGCGATCAGGTATTGATGTGGCTGGCGGTGGCTGGGGTTGCCACGCTGCTGGCGGCCTACCCCACGGCGTTCCATGTGGTGCAGTGGGCCGGCGCGGCCTATCTCGCCTATCTGGGACTGCGCATGCTGCTCAGCAAGGCCGGCGTCGCACCGCGCGTCAGCCGCATGGACAGCGGCCATTACCTGCGCCAGACGATGATGATCACCCTGCTCAACCCCAAGGCGATCATGTTTTACATGGCGTTCTTTCCGCTGTTCATCGACCCGGTTCGGCACCAGGGCATGGTCACTTTCGCCTTCATGGCGGTAACCATCGCCGCGCTGACATTGCTTTACGGGCTGGTGGCCGTGCTGCTGACCCATCACCTGGCCGAACGCATGCGCGCCAGCCCCAAACTGTCGAATATGCTCGAGCGCCTGGCGGGTGCTTGCCTGATTGGCTTCGGGATCAAACTGGCGGCGATGCGCTGACTCAGGCGTCGCGCAACAGGTCGTGCGCATCGAGCAGGCGGAAAGCAACTTCCGGGTTGCGCTCCAGCCCCCGGCGGATGGCTGCGGGGATGGCCTGGCGGGTCTTGCGGCACAGACCGGGCTGCTCGGCCAGTTCGATGAGGATACCGCGCATGGTGCGCACTTCGTTGAAACTGGGAGCAATGTGCACGCGGATGCCAAGCTGATCATGCATCAGCTGCTGCAAGCGGTGCAGATCTTCAAGGCCCTTGAGGTTTTCCAGGCGTTCGAGCAGACGTTTTTCTTCGTGGCGGGTCAGGCGCAGGATACGCTGCGCTGCAGGCGATGCGGCTTGCAAGTCATCGCGCCCGCAGTCGCAGGCACCGGGCGGGCAAGGTTGACGTATCGGCTGGCTGGCTGTCATGTGCCTAGCATAGCCGTTGTCACCGAGCCGCAACCACCGCCGTTGCTGATCCGAGAACGGGCAAATCGATACCCGTGCTCAGATCAGCCAGCAACCTGTCATTGCAACAGATCCTGGATCTTGTCACGCAGCGTATCCAGGTCGAACGGCTTGGCCAGGATCGGCGCCTTGCGCGCAATCGGGCTGCCGGATTCGAGGATCTCGGCTGGATAGCCGCTGATGAAAATCACCTTCAGATCAGGCCGCAGCTTGACCGCTGGCTCGGCGATCTGTACCCCGGAGATCCCACCCGGCAACCGGTAATCGGTGACGATCAGGTCCAGATGAGGCTTGCGCGCGAGAATCTCGAACGCCTGCTGGCCGTCTTCGGCAACCAGCACGTGGTAGCCCTCACCTGAAAGATAGTCGCGCAAGATCATCCGAATGGCCGGTTCATCCTCGACTACCAGTACAACATCTTGTGCATCTTCGCTCATGACAACGCCTTGGAATTCAGCAAGTTGGCCATCTGACCCCGGGCTTAAGCAGAGGTTGCCTGCGCCTGGTCGGTTTGTTGTGACAGCGCCGTCAGTGGCAGCAGCACGCTGAATGTCGCGCCTTGGCCTACCTCGCTGTCGATCTGGATCTGCCCACCATGGGCCCTGACAATCTGCTCGGAGATATACAGACCCAAGCCCAGGCCTCCGATGGCCTGCTCTGCTGCAACACGCTCGAACTGCTGGAAGATCCGCTGCTGGTTGGCGGCGCTGACGCCAATACCGTGGTCCTGCACCTGCACCCAGGCCATCCCGGCCTGCTCGAACACCCGTACCTGCACCGGTTGCCGTTGACCGTAACGCAATGCATTGGACAACAGGTTGGCTACCACTTGTTCAATCCGAAACTCATCCCACTCACCTTCAACTGTATCGCAGCATTGCAGCTCGATGTGGGTGTTGGAGGCCAGCGCCTGCGCTTCGAAGTTCTCCACCAGGCCGC
Source organism: Pseudomonas sp. NPDC088322 (assembly GCF_044740745.1). Lineage (NCBI taxonomy): Bacteria > Pseudomonadati > Pseudomonadota > Gammaproteobacteria > Pseudomonadales > Pseudomonadaceae > Pseudomonas > Pseudomonas sp. NPDC088322. The sequence continues at coordinate 280,387 of NZ_JBIURK010000005.1, forward strand.
TGACCAGCTGCGCCAGGTCGAACTGGCGCGGCCGCAGCGACAATTTACCGGTGCGGATGCGCGATACGTCGAGCATGTCCTCGATCAGCCTGATCAGGCTGTTGATCTGCCGCTCGTCGCGCTCGACCATGGCCTGTAGCTTGTCTTCGCTGAATGCAGCCAGGTTGCCTCGCGACAGGTGCATCTTGCGCAGCTGGGTTTCCAGAATCAGCCCGTTCAGCGGCGTGCGCACTTCATGGGACACGATCGACATGAAGTCGTCGCGCATGCGCACAGCGCGCTCCAGCTCGCCCCGCGCCACCTGTAACTGACCGAGCAACACTTCCTGCTCCTGACGGCTGCGCTCCAGGTCCTGCAGCTGGCGGTCGAGCACCTTGCGCTGGCGGTACAGATCGACAAACACCGACACCTTGCTCTTCACCGCCATGGTGTCGAGGGGTTTGTGCAAAAAGTCGACTGCGCCACTTTCGTAGCCCTTGAACGCGTAGTTCATCTCGCGCCCGGCGGCGCTGACGAAGACGATCGGGATGTGTTTGGTTTTTTCCGTGCCGCGCATCAACTCCGCCAGCTCGAAGCCGTTCATGCCGGGCATCTGCACGTCCAGAATGGCCAAGGCAAATTCGTGTTCAAGCAACAGCCCCAACGCGTCTTCGGCAGACTGCGCCTGGTGCACTTCGCGGTCTTCGCCATGGATCAGCGCGGCGAGGGCCAGCAGGTTCTCTGGCAGATCGTCGACGATCAGCAGTTTGGCGGTAATCTGGCTTAACATGCGCTGGTTTCCAGGCTGCCGAGCAATTGCCCGATGCCGCTCAGAGTAAGGATGTAGTCAGGGCTGTGCAGGGCCAAGGCGGCCTCCGGCATCAGCGCGACTTGTGCGTCCTGCGGGTCCTGGACCACTGTCCGGCCTCCGCATTGTTTGATGTAGGCGAGCCCGCGCGCGCCGTCTTCATTGGCACCGGTCAGGAGCACACCAAGCAGCCGCTGGCGATAGGCATCGGCTGCCGAGGTAAACAGAAAATCAATCGCCGGGCGAGAGAAATGCACCGGCTCTTCCTGGCTCAGCGACAGGCTGAAATCCTGCTCGACCGACAAATGATAGGCCGGCCCGGCCACGTAGATAAGCCCAGGCTCGATCAACGCCTTGTCACGCGCCTCCCGCACGGGTCGCTGCACCTTGCGCTGCAACACTTCGGCAAGCTGGCTGTGGCGGTCATCCGGCAGGTGCAGCACGCACAGCACCGGCACGGCGAAGCCCGGCGGCAGGCTGCCGAGTACGGTGAACAGGGCAGCGACGCCACCCGCCGAAGCGCCGATCACTACCGCATCGACGCCCGTCATGATTTACGGAAGATCCGTTCAGGTTTGACCAAGGGCTCGAACTGCTCGCTGTAAGCAGAAAAATCCACCGACTCCTTGCTGCCCAGCACCAGAAAGCCGCGGTGGCACAGCGACTCGTGGAACAGGCCAAAGGCGCGGTCCTGCAAACTCTTGTTGAAGTAGATCAGCACGTTGCGGCACGACACCAACTGGGTTTCCGAGAACACACTGTCGGTGGCCAGGCTGTGGTCGGCAAAGGTCACGTTGTCGCGCAGGCTGCTGTCCATGATCGCGTTGCCGTAGGCGCTGGTGTAGTACTCGCTGAAGTCCCGGCGGCCACCGGCCTTGCGGTAGTTTTCTTCATAGCCCTGCATGTTCTGCATCGAATAGATGCCCTGCTTGGCTTTCTCCAGCGAATTCGGGTTGATATCGGTGGCGTAGATGATGGTGCGCTCGAGCAGGCCTTCCTCGCGCAGGAGGATGGCCATCGAGTACACCTCTTCACCGGTGCTGCAACCAGCGATCCAGATCTTCAGCGACGGCCAGGTGCGCAACAACGGCACGACTTCTTCGCGCAGTGCAAGAAAATGCCCAGGGTCGCGAAACATCTCGCTTACCGGGATCGTCAGGTACTGCAGCAACTGCATGAACATACCCGGGTCATGCAGCACCCGCTCCTGCAGCGCCGACACCGTACGGCAGTCGAACTGACGCAGCGCATGCAGGATGCGGCGCTTGATCGACGCCCCGGAGTAATCGCGGAAGTCGTAGCTGTACTTGAGATAGATCGCCTCGATCAGCAATCGGATCTCGATGTCGGTGTTGCGCTCGCTAGTCAAATTCGCTCCAGTTGCGGCAGCCAGACGCGGATCAGTGAGAACAGCCGGTCCAGATCAATCGGTTTGGCCAGATAATCATTGGCCCCAGCCTGCAGACAGCGCTGCTGGTCGTCTTTCATCGCCTTGGCGGTCACGGCAATGATCGGCAGTTTGCGCCAGCGCGCTTGCTGGCGAATCAAGCGAGTAGCCTCGTAGCCGTCCATTTCCGGCATCATCACGTCCATCAGCACCAGGTCGATGTCGTCGTGAAGCTCCAGCTGCTCCAGCGCTTCGCGTCCGTTGCGGCCGATCTCGACGATGGCGCCCTTGTGTTCCAGGGCGCTGGTCAGGGCGAAGATGTTGCGCACGTCGTCGTCGACCAGAAGGACCTTGCGGCCCTCGAAAACTTTGTCACGGCTGCGCGCCGTCTTCAGCATGCGCTGACGCTCGTTGGACAACTGCGCCTCGACCTTGTGCAGGAACAACGTCACTTCATCGAGCAGACGCTCCGGCGAGCGCGCGCCCTTGATGATGATCGAGCGCGAGTACTTGAGCAGCTCGGTTTCTTCTTCGCGGGTGAGGTTGCGCCCGGTATAGACGATGACCGGCGGGAACGCGCGAATATCTTCAGCCGTCATTCGCTTGAGCAGCTCGTTGCCGAGCATGTCGGGCAGCTTGAGGTCGATGATCATACAGTCATAGATGTTCTCGCGCAGCAGCTCGAGTGCATCCTGAGCCAACGCCACCGCCGTGATTTCGATGTCGTCGTCCCCGATCAGGCGGGCAATGCTCTCGCGCTGCAGGTCGTCGTCTTCAACCAGCAGGATGCGTTTGAGCTTCTGGGTCAGCTTGGCTTCGAGCAGGCCGAACACCTCTTTGAGCTCTTCGCGACTGGTCGGCTTGACCGCGTAACCGACCGCGCCCATGTGCATGGCCGCTTCGACACGGTCTTCGACCGAGATGATATGCACAGGAATATGGCGCGTGCTGGCCTGCTCCTTGAGCCTCTGCAGCACGGTCAGGCCGGAATGGTCAGGCAGGCGCATATCGAGCAGGACCGCATCTGGCAGGTACTGCGCCGCCAGCCGGAAGCCCTCGTCGGCGCTCTGCGCGGCCAGGCAGTTGTAACCCAGCTCATGGGCCAGGTCGAAGAGAATACGGGCGAAGTTCGGCTCGTCCTCGATCACCAGAATGCAGCGTTTGCTGAACGGCGCCAGCTCGCGGTCATCGGCAAACGCGTGGCGCGGCAGCGGTACTGCTGCTGGCACCTGCGGCGCAGCCGGCAACTGATCGACAGCTGGGCGCAGGGTCTGCACCTCGACCGGCTCATCCGACTCATAGCGCTCGGGCATGATCAGGCTGAACACGCTGCCTTGGCCGGGGCTGCTGTCGAGGCTGATCTGGCCACCGAGCAGATGGGCCAGGTCGCGCGAAATCGACAGGCCCAGCCCGGTGCCACCGTAACGGCGATTGCTGGTGCCGTCGACCTGATGGAAGGCGCCGAAAATCGCCTGCTGTTGATCCGGCGCAATGCCGATACCACTGTCGCGCACGGCAAACACCAGGCCGACGCCGGCCTGCTTGCTGATGGTCATGCTGACCTGACCACGCTCGGTGAACTTGATCGCATTTGAAAGCAGATTCTTGAGGATCTGCTCTAGGCGCTGGCGGTCGGTGAACAGCGTCGCCGGCAGCGGGTGTTCGAGCACGACCTGGAAGTCCAGGCCTTTGTCTTTGGCCAGCGGCACGAACATGCTGCGCAGGCCTTCGACCAGGCGCTCGACCTGGGTCGTCTCGGGGCGCACTTCAAGCTTGCCCGCCTCGACCTTGGCGATGTCGAGAATGTCATTGATCAGGTTGAGCAGATCGTTGCCAGCCGAATAGATCGAATCGGCGAACTTGACCTGTTCAGCGGTGAGGTTACCCTCGTCGTTTTCGGCGAGCAGCTTGGCCAGGATCAGCGAGCTGTTCAGCGGCGTGCGCAGCTCGTGGGACATGTTGGCGAGGAATTCTGATTTGTACTTGCTCGAGCGCTGCAAGTCTTCGGCGCGGGCCTGCAGCTCTTGCTGGGCTTCATTGAGCTCGCTGTTCTTGCGATCGAGTGCCTCGGTGCGCTCGGACAAGCTCTCGTTGGTCTGCTCAAGCTCGGCCTGCTGCGTCTCAAGGTGCGCTTGCGATTCCTTCAGCACGCGGGACTGTTCTTCCAGCTCCTCGTTGGCAGTCTTGAGCTCTTCCTGTTGCACCTGCAGTTCTTCGTTGAGCTGCTGGGTTTCGGCCAGCACCTCTTGCAGGCGCTGACGGTAGCGGGCGCTCTCGATCGACATGCCGAGGTTTTCGGCAACGCGCTCGACGATCTCCTGGTCACGCTCGCTCAGCGGGCGCAGGAAGCCAAGTTCGACGACGCCATTGATCTGGCCATTGTCGCGAGTCGGCATCAACAGTGCGCTGCGCGGCAAGCCGCTGCCCAGACCCGAGCTGAGGCGGAAGTAATCTTCCGGCAGCTGATCGAGGCGCACCACGCGCGACTGGCGCACCGCTTCCGACACCAAGCCCTCGTCGACGCCCAGCGCCTGCGTACGCAGTTGCTCCTCGGCGCTCAGGCCGTAACTGGCGACACGGACCAGGCTGCCGTGCTCGTTACGCACATACAACGCGCCAACCACACTGCCCAGGTACGTCGCAAAAAACTGCAGGATGTTGTCGCCCAGCATCGGCAGGGTCAACTGCCCCAGCACTTGCTCGGCCAGCTGGGTCTGGCCATTACGCAGCCAGGCATTGTGTTCAAGGCGTTCATTGGCGCGCTGCTGCGCCTGCATGTTACCTACGTAGCTGTCCGACAACGCCAGCAAATCGCGGCGTCCCAGATACGCCAGCAGGCCGCTGAGCGCGACGATAAACAGTACGAAGGTGGTAATCGCCGTGACGGTAACCGTGTTGACGGTCTGGTTACGGACCTGGCGCAGTTGCTGTTCGTTGCCGATGAAGTCGTCAAACTCTTTGCGTACCTCGTCGGTGATACGCTTGCCGCGGCCGTTGGCGATCGCCTGCTGGAATCCGCCCTGAGTCCGGCGCAGGGTGATCATCTCCTGGCCAAAATCGTTCCAGGCATGCTGCAGCGCGCTCAGCCGATCAATCCGGTCGACCTGCGCCGGGTTGTCTGCCACCAGCTCGCGCAAGCTGTCCAGGCTTGCGAATATACGCGGCTTGGCCACCTCGTAAGGGTCCAGGAACCGCTCGTCACCGGTGATCAGAAACCCGCGCATGCCGGTTTCCATGTCGATCGAAAGTTTCAGCGTTTCGTTGGCATTGCCAATCACGCGGTCGGTGTGTTCGACCCATTGCATGGCCGAGAGCAGGTAGCTGATTACCGCGACAAACGCCACGGCGCCAAGCAGGCCCACGCCAAGTGGCAAGCCGACGTTGCGGCTTAACAGCTTGCGAAAGCTCTGCTGGTCCATAGAAGCTGCTTGAATCATCTGATAACGCCCGAGCGAATTAACCATTGAATACCGAGGGTGCCGGCACCTGCAAGATGCTGCTGCAGTGTCCCACTGGCGGGTCTGACAGCGAAGTCTAACCAGCTTTGCCATTTGTGGCAGGGGCATTTAGCCAGTATTTGAGAACGGAGTGCGCCAATCGTTCCATCTGATTGCAGTGAACGTTATATTGGGAACTTCTGGGCCTGATACGGGCACAGAGTAGAGACACTTATCTGGTACAGGACCGCGACATGCACCCCCTCCTAGTAGTCGAAGACGACGACATCGTACGTATGCTGATGGTCGAAGTGCTCGAGGATCTTGGCTATAAGGTGATCGAAGCAGCAGACGCCACCAGTGCCCTGGTTATCCTCAATGACTCTGCAACGCCGTTGGACCTGCTGATGACCGACGTCGGCTTGCCCGATATGAGCGGTCAGGATCTGGCGGGTAAAGCACGGGAAATTCGCCCGCTGCTACCCGTGCTGTTTGCCAGTGGTTATGCCGACAGCTTGAGCGTGCCGGAAGGCATGCACTCGATCGGCAAGCCGTTCAGTATCGACCAGTTGCGCGACAAGGTCGTGCAGATGATCGGGCCTGCAAACTCAACGCAGGCCTGACTCACAGCTAAAAGACAGCTGTCACAACTTGGTTGCAGCGGGCCGGGCGCCGTCGATTTGGCTCACTGTAATCAAGCGCTCGCTGGCCGGCACCGGCCGTCCATACAAGAATCCCTGGAAGTGCGAGCAACCCTCGGCGCGCAGCAGTTCCATCTGTTCGGGCGTCTCGACCCCTTCTGCAGTGGTCTTGATCATCAGGCTGCTGGACAGCTCAGTGATGGCGCGGATGATCGACATCGCTTCGCGACTGTCACACATGTCATTGACGAACGACTTGTCGATCTTGATTCGATCGAACGGGAACGAGCGCAGATACCCCAGCGATGAATAGCCGGTGCCGAAATCGTCCAGCGAGATCGACGCACCGAGCTCCTTCAGCGCCCGCAGGGTATTGACGTTCTCTTCGCTGTTACCCAATAGAACCGATTCAGTGATCTCCAGCTCCAGACGGTGAGCAGGTAAGCCCGAGTCCGCCAATGCCAAAGTCACGACGTGTAACAGGTTGCCGCTTTTGAACTGCACGGGCGAGAGGTTGACCGACACCACCTGATCGGTGCCCCAGGTGGCCGCCTCCTGGCAGGCAAGATTCAGCGCGCGGGCGCCTATCTCGTGAATCAGCCCGGTTTCTTCGGCGATCGGAATAAAGTCCATCGGCATGATCATGCCGCGAATGGGATGCTCCCAGCGCAGCAATGCTTCGTAACCCGTGACCGCATGGGTCTGCTGGTCGACCACCGGCTGGTAATGCAGTTGCAACTGGCCCAGGTGCAAGGCAGTGCGCAGGTCGGTTTCAACCAGACGGCGCTGACGGGCGGCATTGTCGAGTTCGAGATGGAAGCACTCATAACGATTGCGGCCGTTGCGCTTGGCCTCGTACAAAGCCATGTCGGCGTAGCCCAGCAGTTGCTCGGCGTGTTCATGGTCATTCGGCGCAATGGCGATGCCGATACTGACGCCAACGCTGAACTGATGGCCTTCGATACGAAATACCGGGGCCATCGCCTCGATCAGGCGACGGGCGGTGACACAGGCGGCTTGCGGGCTGTCCATGCCGTTGAGGACGACAGCGAACTCATCCCCGCCAAGCCGCGCCAAGGTGTCCTGATCGCGCAGTTCACCGCGCAGGCGAGTGCCCAGCGCACGCAGCAGCTTGTCGCCGAAGGCGTGGCCGAGGGAGTCGTTGATGTTCTTGAAGTTGTCCAGGTCCAGGCACAACGCGGCGGTGAGCTTGCCACTCTCCTCTGCGCGCAGCAGCGCCTGCTTCAGGCGTTCATGGAACAACGTGCGGTTAGGCAACCCGGTCAAGGCATCGTGGTGCGCCATATGATGGATCTGCGCATGCGCGGCCAGCTCTTCGGTCGCATCCTCAGCCACGAACAGCACATAGTCCGGCTGGCCATCGCGGTTTTCGCTGAGCGATGCTCGGCTGCGCAAGGTTCGCGGGCCACAGGCCGTATTCACCCGAGTTTCCGAGGCGTAGCCCTTGCTACTGCGCGAACCACGCGTCAACTGCTGCTGGAGGTAATCGGCCGCCTCTGGCTGCAGGCAGTCCTCTGGCAACTGGCCGATCATGCTCGCACCCTGGCCGCCAAACAGACGTTCGGCCTGCTGATTGGCCAACAGGATGCGATGGCTGTCGAGATCCTGGACGATCAGGCTGGCCGGAATGTTGGCGATCACCGAGTCGAGAAAACGCGACAGGTCGGCCATTTCCTGACTATGCTGCTCGGCTAGCTCCTTGGCCTTGAGCAACTCCTGCTCGTAGCGATGCCGCTCGGACACGTCGCGGGTGATCTTGGCAAAACCGAGCAGTTGCCCATCAGCATCGAGCACCGCATCGATGACCACATGCGCACGGAACGCGCTGCCGTCCTTGCGCAGTCGCCACCCCTGCTCTTCAAACCGTCCGGTGCTGCGGGCCAGTTCCAGATTGCGCTGCGGGATCCCGGCAGCGCGATCCTCATGATCGTAGAACAGCGAGTAGTGCTGCCCGACTATTTCCTCGGCGCTGTAGCCCTTGGCGCGTTGCGCCCCCGGGTTCCAGTTGGCGACCACGCCTTCGGGCGTGAGCATGTAGATGGCGTAATCCACCACACTCTGAATCAACAGGCGATACATGACGTCGGGATTACTGACTAGCGACATGAGCTTCTCTGATCGGCAACACGCACAATAAAAGGCCCGGCGGGTAGGCCGGGCCGGAGCAGACAATGGCATTATGCCGCGCAGGAGAGTTCTTTGTGAACTTGATCAGAGCCTAGCGGCCGCTTGCGCCCTGCCCTGCGATGGCAGCGACTGCGTCAACCTCTATCAGCATCCCATCAAGCGCCAGACGTGGCACCGGGATTAGCGTGCAGGTGGGCTTCATGTGCTCGCCCCAGGCCTGATCTGCCGCCTGCACCCATTGGCGCAGACGCTCTTCGCTGTGATCAACGATAAGCAAGGTGAGTTTGAATACATGGCCCAGACCGGCACCTTTTGAAGCCAGCGCCAGCTGCAGGTTGAGCAACGCCTGGGCCACCTGCTCAGCAAAAAGTGCTGAAAGGTTACCCTGAGCGTTTTCGCCGCCCTGCCCGGCTACATACAGCAGGCAGCTGTCGGAGCGGACCTGAGCAACATGCGAATAAGCATTGGCGCTGGGGTCATAAAGGCTGTCGGGATTGGACAATTGGAAAACGGGGGACATGCGGTCGCTCCATCGAGTGAAAGAACGACCGAGTATCAAACCTCAGGTTAACCCGAGGTCAAGAGGATTATTTTTCTTCCAGCACGTGACGGCCTTTGACCGCCCGCGGGCCGCGCCACATCCAGAACAACAGCCCAGGCACTGGCGCGTAGACGACAAAGACGATCCAGAGCATTTTTCGCTCCGCTCGCCGTTCGCTGCCGATGATGTTCCAGATCGCCCAGATTTCCAGGGCGATGACCACAGCGGCGACGATGATCCAGATCGTTCCGATTTCCATAAGCGTCCTCCCGTGAGCATGTAATGCTTTGGTCCCGCAGAGGGCGCAAGGGTTCATTCCGATTCAGCCCGTCTCAGGGCTTCGTCACCTGATCCAGCGCACTTTGCAGCGCCTTGGCATCGCTGAACTGCTGTTTTGCTACCACGCGACTGTGGTCCAGTTGCAACCAGAGCACCTGGCCTTCCTGCCCAGGGTAACGGCTGGCGACTTCACCTTGACGATCAAGCATGACCCGGTAGCTGTAGTCACGCATGGCTGGAATGGCGAACAGCTTGCTGATTATAGACGGCATACGCTGGATATCCGCGACGAACACTGCATGCCGCGCCTCTAGATACCCCTTGGGCTGCTCGGCGATGGCCGCCTTGACCAGCTTGGCGCCGTCCATGTCGCGGGCCACAAGCAGAATGCGCGTGTCGCCATCCAGAGTGTAGCTCTGGTCGTGCTGATCCTGCAGGGTCCAGGGCGCGAGTTGATCACCAACTGCAACGGCATTGGCCACGAGCGGCAGGCAGGCAAGTAACAGGGCGGCGGCGAATTTCATCTGGATTACTCGGATTGACGGCCTGCCAGCATAGAGCATGTCGCCAATAACGACCTCAACTACCACCCCAGCGCCGCCTCTGTTGTCTTTGCCCGGCGCCCGCAGCACACTCACCGCGTCAGCCAGGAAGCGGAGCCGGCAGTGGCCACACCTCGTCAATTCAGCAAGAAGACCAGCACCAGCAACATGTTCCGGACCAAGTCCGCAGATGCCAGTGTGCACAAGCCCTACCAGGTCGATTTCGTCTTGCTCGAACACTTCTCGATGGCCAGTTTCACCGTGGCAATGGACGTACTGGTCACGGCCAACCTGCTGCGCGCCGACAGCTTCGGCTTCACCCCGTTGTCGCTGGATGGCGAACGCGTGCAAAGCGACCTGGGCCTTGAGCTGATCGCCACCGATCTGGATCCGGCAACCCTCAAACAGGCTGATCTGTTGATCATCTGCGGCGGTTTGCGTACTCCACTCAAGTACCCGGCGCTGGATCGGCTACTGCAGGATTGCAACCATCATGGCCTGGCCTTGGGCGGGCTGTGGAACGGTGCGTGGTTTCTCGGGCGGGCCGGAGTTTTGAGTGACTATGGCTGCAGCGTTCACCCCGAACAGCGTGCCAGCTTGGCCGAGCGCAGCCCGCAAACGCGGATCACCCCGGCAAGCTTTACCCTTGACCGTGATCGGCTGACAGCAGCCAGCCCCAATGGCGCGATGGAATTGATGCTTGGGCTGGTACGGCGCTTGTACGGTGACGCCCTGGCCGAAGGCGTCGAGGAGATTCTATCGTTCTCCGGGGCGCGCTACCGCCAGGTCGGACCTGGCGCGAAAAAATCCATGAGCCTGCACCTGCGCACCATAGTCGAACTGATGGAAAACAACCTCGAAGAGACCCTCAGCCTGGACCAGCTGGCCGCTTACAGTGACCGCTCGCGGCGCCAGATCGACCGCCTGTTCCAGGCGCAACTGGGCACCTCGCCGCGGCGCTACTACATGGAGCTGCGCATCACCAAGAGCCGCCGCCTGCTGCAGTACTCGGACCTGTCGGTGATGGAAGTCGCCGTCGCCTGCGGGTTTGTCTCGGTGTCGCACTTCAGCAAGTGCTATGCAGCCTACTTTGGCTATCCGCCGTCGCGCGAGCAACGCCTGGGCGAATAGCCCGTTCAGGCACGGATATAGCGCAGTACGACGTCGCCGATCATCTGTTTGTGGCGCTGCTTGACCTGGTCATCGGTCATGTCGATCTGGAAAATCTCGCTGAAGGTGTGCCGGTTGGAGACCCGGTAGAAGCAGAACGAGCTCATCAGCATATGCAGGTCGATGACTTCGATACCCTCGCGGAACACGCCCTCGGCAACGCCGCGCTCGAGCGTGTGACCCAGTGTCTCCAGCACCACGCTGCTCATCTCGCGGATGACCGGTGATTGCTTGACGTATTCGCCATAGTGGATGTTTTCAGTCGAGACGATACGTACGAAGTCGACGTTGTGGTCGTGGTGGTCGAAGGTGAACTCCACCAGCCGGCGGATGGCCTGCTCTGGCGGCAAGGTCTCCAGATCGAGGCTGCGCTCGGTCTTGCGAATGTCGCCATAGAGCTTGACCAGGCACTCGACGTAGAGCTGCTCCTTGCTGCCGAAGTAGTAATAGATCATGCGCTTGGAGGTGGCAGTACGCTCGGCGATGGCGTCGACGCGGGCGCCGGCCAGGCCTTGCTGAACGAACTCGCCAATGGCGGCCTGGAGGATGTCCTCGCGGGTCTTCTCCGGGTTGTTCTTGCGCGATTTGCGCGCCCCTTCCAGGGCGGGCTCGCCGAGGCTGACTACGGAATCACTCATACCCACTCACAGGCTAATTATTGGAATTGGAGGGATTATCCGTGACTGCTGCGACGCAGGGAAGCACGCAGATGGTCGCATTGGTCAGGTTTTGTGACAGGTGCGCCGGCCGCTGGGCCGGCGCTTGCCTTACAACACAGGTTTGCGTGCTGCCCCGCTGCGGGCCTTGGCCATGGCCGCCAGGCGGACCGCGACGTTGGCTGCGCCGTAACCGGCATAACCACCCTTGCGCTGGATGATTTCGAAGAAGAAACGCTCTTCGAACGGCTCGGTATACACGTGGAACAGCTCGCCGCCTTGGGCGTCACGGTCGTACAGCACGTTGTAGTAGGCCAGCTCACTGAGGAACTCGTCGTCGAAATCAAACCGCGCAGCGAGGTCGTCGTAGTAGTTCAGGGGGATTTCCAGCAGCGGCACACCGGCGTTTTTTGCCCGCGCCACTTCACTGAAGATGTCGGCACAGTCAAAGGCGATGTGGTGGACGCCCGATCCACGATAGCTGGACAATGCGTGGGCAATCGCAGTGTTGCGGTTCTCCGAGATATTCAGCGGCAAGCGCAGGGTGCCACACTGGCTGCGCAAGGCACGGCTCTTGACCAGGCCGTAGGGGTCGGGCAAGACCACCTCGTCGTCGGCCTCGAAGTCGAACAGGCTCTTGTAGAACAGCACCCAACTGTCCAGCGATTCGGCCGGCAGGGCCAGGGCCATGTGGTCGATACGTTGCAGGCCACCACTGGCGCCGCTGGCGGCATCCAGACGGAAATCGCTGTCGTAGATGGTATGCCCGGCACCGGCCTGCTCGACCAGGTAGATCAGGCTGCCATCCGGCGCACGCACGGCCGGGATCTCGCGCTCGTTGGGCCCGACCAGGCCACGGAATGGCTGGCCACGGTAGGCGGTGGCACGCTGCAAGGCAGCCTGGCCGTCCTTGACCCGCAGTGCGGTGGCGCACAACGAAGGGCCATGGGCTTCGAAGAAGTTATGCGCGAATGAATAGGGCTCAGCGTTGAGCACGATGTTGATATCGCCTTGGCGCAGCAGCCGGACACCCTTGCTGCGGTGTGCACCCGCCTCGACAAAGCCCAGGCGCTTGAGCCAACCACTCAGACGTGCCCCTACCGCTTCATCGACGGCAAACTCAAGGAACTCGACACCGTCGTAGGTACTGGCTGGCGCCGGGTCAAACAGTACCTCAGGCTCGATCGGCTGGGCCTCACGCTGCAATTGCAGGCGGGTTTTTTCTTCCAGGTACAACAGCGAACGCAGGCCATCGGCAGCGTTCTGCCGGGTAGGTGCAGCGCGGAAGCCATCGTTGAAGATTTCCAGCGACAACGGCCCGCGGTAACCGGTCTGCAGAATCGGCGCGAGGAAACCGGCCAGGTCCATTTCGCCTTGCCCCGGGAAGCAGCGGAAGTGCCGGCTCCACTCCAGCACGTCCATGGCCAGGATCGGCGCATCGGCCATTTGCACGAAGAAGATCTTGTCGCCCGGAATCTGCCGGATTGCACTCGGGTCGCCCTTGAGCGACAGGGTGTGGAAGCTGTCGAGGATCACCCCCAGCGCCGGGTGGTCGGCCTGGCGTACCAGGTTCCAGACCTGCTGGTAGGTATTGACGTGACGGCCCCAGGCCAAGGCTTCGTAGCCAATACGCAGGCCGCGGGCACCAGCATGTTCGGCCAGCAGGCGCAGGTCGTCGACCAGGATCTGCTCATCGCTCAGCGCGTCCGCCTGCACGTTGCTGCACACCAGCACCAAATCCGTGCCCAGCTCCTGCATCAGGTCGAACTTGCGCTCGGCGCGGTCGAGGTTTTTCTGCAGACGGTCGCGGCGGCAGCCTTCGAAGTCGCGAAAGGGCTGGAACAGGGTGATGGCGATGCCCAGATCGGCGCACATCTGGCGGATCTCGCGCGGGCTGCCGGCGTAGTAGAGCAGGTCATTTTCGAAAATCTCGACGCCGTCAAAGCCGGCTGCGGCGATGGCTTCGAGTTTTTCTGGCAGAGTGCCGCTCAAGGACACGGTGGCAATCGAACGCTGCATGCTGGAGTTCCTTGTTATTTGAGAAGCGTCAGCCAAAAAACCCTTGCAGGTGCTTGGCAGAATCGATTATTCGCGGGTAAAGTCCCGCCATCAATGACTTTTGTACGAAACAGTTAGTTTTTGTTCGATTACCGAACAAAAGCGAATTTGGCGAATTGATTCGGTGCTCGAGCCTGGGCAACCATGAATCCAGTTACAGACCATTCGAACTCCTCACTGCCCTGCGAACGTTCAGCGGACCCTGTACCGACAAGCCCAGCGTCACGACATAATAAGTTCAATAACAAGAACAACGGAGACAACAATGGCTCACTCCAGCTCTCAAGCCAAGAAAGCGACCGCCAGTGGGTGGATCGGCTCGGCCCTCGAGTACTACGACTTTTTCATCTACGCCCAAGCCGCAGCACTGATCTTCCCGCAGATCTTCTTCCCGTCGATGGACCCGAAAATGGCCATCATCGCCTCGCTGGCGACTTACGGTGTCGGTTACCTGGCCCGTCCGGTGGGTGCCGTTGTGCTCGGTCACTGGGGTGATACCCGCGGCCGCAAAAACGTTCTGCTGCTGTGCATGTTCCTCATGGGTATCTCGACCATGGCCGTTGGCCTGCTGCCGACCTACCATGACATTGGCATCATTGCCCCGATCATTCTTGTGCTGCTGCGCCTGGTTCAGGGCTTTGCGGTCGCCGGTGAGATCTCCGGCGCCAGCTCGATGATCATGGAGCATGCGCCGTTCGGACGCCGAGGTTACTTCGCCAGCTTCACCCTGCAAGGGGTTCAAGCAGGTCAGGTACTGGCTGCGGCGGTGTTCCTGCCACTGGCCTACTTCATGCCAAGCGAAGCCTTCAACGAGTGGGGCTGGCGCATTCCGTTCCTGCTCAGCGCATTCGTCCTGGTAGCCGGTTTCATCATCCGTAAGGAAGTCCACGAGACCCCGGCCTTCGTCAAGGAAGAGAAGCAGGACAAGATCGCCCGCTCGCCAGTCAAGGAAGCGTTCAAGTACAGCTGGAAGCACATGGTCCTGGTCATGTTCATGGCCCTGATGAACGTTATCCCAGTCGTTGCCACCGTGTTCGGTGCAGCCTATGCGGTGCAGCCGGCTTACGGCATCGGCTTCGACAAGAGCGTGTACCTATGGATCCCGGTAGTCGGCAACATCGTCGCAGTGCTGGTGATCCCGTTCGTTGGCAACCTGTCTGACAAGATCGGCCGTCGTCCAACCATGATTGCCGGCTGCATGGGCTCGGGCCTGCTGGCCTTCGCTTACCTGTATGCGATCAGCATCGAGAACGTGCCGCTGGCCTTTTGCGCATCGATCCTGATGTGGGGCATGGTCTACCAAGGTTACAACGCGGTATTCCCAAGCTTCTTCCCGGAGCTGTTCAATACTCGCTACCGCGTCTCGGCCATGGCTATCGCGCAGAACATCGGCACCATGTTCACTGCCATGCTGCCAGCGGTATTCGCCGCCATCGCGCCGCCAGGCTCGGAAAACATCTGGCTGGTGGTAGGTGGCTCGGCGTTCTTCATCACCTGCATCTGCGCCCTGGCTGCCTACGTGGCTCCCGAGACGCACCGTCTGGCGATGGAAGACCTCGGCAACCCGAATGCCAAACCGATGGACAAAGATACCTACGAAGCCACCCGCAAAGGCAGCCTCAACACTGCTGCAACTCAGTAAAAACTGCCTGGGGCTGCATGCAGCCCCAGCCGTTTCAAGCGCTGACCACCGCCTGCAAGTTGGCCCACAAGCGTTCGACATGCTCACGCTCGGTGGGCAGCGCCCCTACCGATACCCGCACCATCCACTGCCCTTCCAGCGTTGCCGGCGTGACGTACGCCAACCCCGAACCATTGAGTCGATCAGCCCAGGCCCGGGTATGCGCATCCAGCGCCGCACCTTCCAGCCCGTCCGGGCAGTGACGAATACACAACGTCTGCAACTGCACCGGCGCCAACACCTGCCAATCTTCTGCGGCCTCGACCTGAGCGGCCAGCCAGCGAGCGTTGTCCAGATCGCGGCGCAAGCGCTGCTGCAAGGCCTCCACCCCTTCGCTGCGCAGCATCAACCATAGCTTCAACGCACGGAAGCGCCGCCCCAGCGGAATGCCCCAGTCACGCAGGTTCTTCACCTCGCCGTCGACCGCCGACTGCAAGTAACTCGGGTTGGTGCTCATCACCCGAATCAGGTGCTGCGGGTCGCGCACGTAGTAAAGCGAGCAATCGAAGGCCACCCCCAGCCACTTGTGCGCGTTGACCACGACCGAGTCGGCCAGCTCGATACCGTCCCACATCCAGCGACACTCAGGCAGGATCATCGCCGAGCCAGCCATGGCTGAGTCGACATGCAGCCATAGTTGGTGCGCCTGGCTGATAGCGCCGATCGCTGCCAGCGGGTCCAGCGCAGTGGTGGTCGTGGTACCGGTGGTGGCGACTACCGCGCACGGTTGATTACCCGCCGCCAGGTCAGCCTCGATGGCCGCCTGCAACGCCGCTGGCTGCATGGCGAATTGCTCGTCGGTGGCGATCAGGCGGATGTTTTCGCGACCGAACCCTGCCAGCAAAGCCGCTTTGTCCACCGAGCTGTGGGCGTGGGCGCTGGCATATACGATCAGCGGCTTGGGCTGGCCCTGCAAACCACCACGGGTCAGGGCAAAGTCACTGGCGCGCTCGCGGGCGCAGATCAACGCCACCAGGGTGCTGGTCGATGCAGTGTCCTGGATCACCCCGCTCCACTGCGTAGACAAACCCAGCAATTGTCGCAGCCAGTCGAGGGTGGTTTCTTCCAGCTCGCTCAGGGCCGGGCTGGATTGCCAGGACAAGCCGAGCACGCCCAGGCCGGTACTGAGAAAGTCGCCCAAAACTGACGACAGGGTGCCGTTGGAGGGGAAGTAGCCATAAAAGTCTGGGTGCTGCCAGTGCGACAGGCCGGGCATGACCAGCTTGTTGAAATCGTCGAGGATGGCTTCGAAGGGCTCGCCTTGATCCGGCGCAGCCACAGGCAAGGCGGCTTTCAAATAGCCGGGCTCGACCTGCGCCATGACCGGGCGCTCGGCGATGGTCTGGCGATAGTCGGCAATCAGGTCGATCAGTTGGTGGCCGTGTTGGCGAAATTGTTCGGGGGTCACGCGCGGGCTCCTTGCGGGCTGAGAATGGGCTGCTGTTGCTGCAGTCCAGTCTAGGCGCAGGGCCGTCGCGCAATAACCCCGCCTGGTGCATAGGTACTATGGCGAAGGCGCATGCCCGCCGTGCACACCGAACTGCGACTGACGCCACACTTCGTAGACCCGGTTGCGCAGCCAGCGGTGCTCGGCCGACGCCTGCAAGCGCTGATGCCAGACCACCCAGTAGCGCTGGCTGTGCTCGACAAAGGCTAACGGCCGCCAGGCCAGGCCGTGCAACCGGGCCAGCTGCCGAGCAATGTGCTCGGGCACCGTCACCAGCGCCTGGCTGTTGCCAACCACCTGTACGGTAGCCGAAAAGAACGGCACCTCCAGGCTGATCCGGCGCTGCAGCCCCTGCGCCCGCAGGTGGCGATCAATGAAGCTGTCCTTGTCACCGCCGCCACTGATACGCACATGCTTGAAGGCCAGATAATCATCCTGACTCAAAAGCTCACGGGCGGTCAGTGGGTGATCAGCGCGCATCAGGCATACGGCGCGGTCTTCGCCGAGCAGGCGGCCATGAAGGTTGGCCGGCGACTCGTCGAACAGCGTCGTGGCCAGGTCGATCTCACCGCTGGCGAGCTGCGCATACTGCCCTGCCTGCCAGGTACGAAAATCCAGCGACACCCCTGGTGCCTCAACTTCAAGCGCCGCCACCAGCAACGGCAACATATGCTCGGCAACGTAATCCGACGCGGCCAGACAAAAGCGCCGCTCGCACCTCGCTGGGTCGAACACAGCCGGCTCGCGCAGCGCCTGTAAGGCTTCGAGGACCTGGCGCAGCGGCTCGACCAGCGCCTCGGCATGCTCGCTGAGCACGTAACCACGGCCCTGACGGACCAGCAATGGATCATCGAACGCCTCGCGCAAGCTGGCCAACTGCCGGCTCAAAGCCGACTGGCTGACGCCCAGGCGCGCACCGGCATGGCTGAGGTTTTTCAGCTCAAGCAGACAATCGAGGGTCCGAAGATGGGAGAGACTGAGCGAGGCGAAGACAGGATGCATGACGTACCACACAAAAGCAGCGTTGCGCCGCGAAAGGGCCGCAGTGCGGCCCCCGTGCACTGATCAGTCAGTCAGGCCGACGTAGACGTTCTGCACGTCGTCGTTGTCGTTGATCGCTTCGAGGAACGCTTCAACTTCGGCCAGAGCCTCGGCACTGAGGCTGGCAGCACTTACCGGGTTTTTCGGGGTGTAGCCGATTTTTGCCGAAATCACGGTAAAGCCCTGCGCTGGCAACGCCTTCTGTACAGCGTCGACGTCGGTCGTGTCGGTGATGAACAGGGTCGCGCCCTCCTCTTCACCTTCTTCGAAGTCCTGCGCGCCGGCTTCGATGGCAGCCATTTCCGGATCGGCGTCAGCGTTGTCCGGGGTGGCTTCGATCAGGCCAACATGGTTGAAGTCCCAGGCTACCGAACCGCTGGCGCCCAACTGGCCCTTGCGGAACAGCACGCGGATCTGGGCGACGGTGCGGTTGACGTTGTCGGTCAGGCACTCGACGATCAGCGGCACCTGATGTGGCGCGAAGCCTTCGTAGCTGACGGCGGTGTACTGCACCGCGTCGCCATCCAGGCCTGCGCCTTTGCGGATCGCCCGCTCGAGGGTCTCGCGGGTCATCGAGGCCTTTTTGGCCTGTTCTATCGCCAGACGCAGACGCGAGTTGGAGTCAGGGTCGGCGCCGGATTTGGCAGCGATCTGAATTTCCTTGGCCAGCTTGCCCATGATCTTGCCTTTGGCATTGGCTGCGGTTTCTCTGTGCTTGGCTTTCCACTGTGCGCCCATGTCGACTCTCTACGTTTCAGCGGGCCGGTTCAGGAAGCGACCGGCCAAAGTGGCAGCAGTTTATACGGCCCTCGGCAAAAAATCTCGCGCCTGCAGCGCCAGCCGGCACTGAGGCTTGATCAATATCAGCCTTTGTCGGCTTTGCCGGCGGCTGCGGCATACCTGGCCAGGCGCACGTCCAGCCGCCGTGGCCGCATGCCGCGGTCTTCTGCCCGCTCCTTGCGGCGGATCGCATCGCGCACCAGCAGCGAGCCCAGATAACGGATCGGCTCCGGCGGAAACTGCCCCAGTGGGCCTTTGACCAGCCCTGATCGGGTCCAGGGGTTGTCCAGCCCCAAGGCCAGTGACGAGAGAATCTGCCCGCCCATATGACACGGGCCGACGCCACTGCCTGAATAGCCGAAGCCGTAGAAGACATTGCCCTGCCCGTCCAAGCGCCCGAAGAAGGGCAAGCCGGTTACCGAACGGTCCGACGGCCCGTTCCAGCTCGCCACAATCGGCACCTCGGCCAGCGCCGGGAAGAAGTCGTCGAGCGTCTGGCGCAGCAGCGGCTGGTACGGCGAAGGCTGGTCAAACACCGGCAGCATGCGCCCGCCGTAGGCAAAGGTATTGCCGCCCTTGCCGAGCATCAGCCGGCCGTCGCTGGTGTTGTGGTAGTAATGCACGAAGATGCGCGAGTCGAGCACGCTGATGCCGCTGTCCAGGCCGATCTCATCGAGCAGCTCAGGGCACGGCTCGGTGATCACCATATCGCTGGAGACGATTGCCACGCTGCGCTCGAACTGCGGGAACGCCCGCGCCATCCAGGCATTGAGGCCCAGCACCACTCGATCAGCACGGACCGTTGCATGAGCAGTGCGCACCTGTACCGGTGCGCCATGCTCAAGGCTGGTCATGGCCGTGCCTTCGTATATGCGCACCCCGCGCTGCAACGCAACGCGGCGCAAACCACGCACCAGCCGGCCCGGCTGCACTGTCGCGGCGGCCGGCGAGAACCAGCCTTCAAGATGGCGCGCAGAGCCCGCCCGCTGCTGCACCTGCTCAAGCGCCAGTCGCTCGAAAGAATTGATGCCCTGACGCGCCAGGGCGGCAATCACCGCATCGGTACCGCCCAGTTGCGCGGCGTTGCTGGCGGTGTACAGGGTGCCATCCATGCGGTAGTCGCAATAGATGCCATTGGCTGCGCAATATTCGCCGATGGCCGCAATACTGCGCTCCGATTCGCGCACCAGGCGCACCGCTTCGGCCGCGCCGAACAAGCGCTCGAGGGTGAAGTACTTGGCCGACCAGGACAACGCACAACCGCCGTTGCGGCCACTGGCCCCGGCGCCGCAGATATCGGCTTCGATCAGCACCACCTCCAGCTGCGGCGCCTGCTCCTTGATCATCAATGCCGTCCACAAGCCGGTGTAACCACCACCGACGATGCACACATCACAACGGATGTCGGCGCTCAGCGGCGGGCACAGTGCGTCCTGCTCCTGATCCAGGGCTTGTTGCAGCCAGAAGGGTCTCATCGCTTGGGCTTTCCTTTAACTGCGCAGTGGCTTGATTGCCATGCTGGTATTGGGGGCAACGTCGACCACCTGTTCGGCGGCGACCGGGCGGCTGTTCCAGTGCGGCAGCAGCACCAGTGCGGAGAACAGCGCGCAGCCAGCAAATACGATGAATACCGTGACGCTGTCGAAGTAGCCCGGCAGCAAGCCGCCCAGCACCGCGCCCACCGAGCCGCAACCGTTGACGAAGCCTGCGGCGGTGGCACCGGCCTTGGCGCTGCCAAAGTCAATTGCAGCGGCGCCGCTGATCATTGAATCGGGGCCGTACAAGGTCAGGCCCATGACAAACAGCAGGCCCACCACCAGGGCAATGCTGCCGCTGTTCATCGCTGCCATGAACAACGCTAGGGTCACCGTCAACAGCAGCAGGCTGATCACGCAGGCGGGCATGCGCCGGGCGCCGAACAGCTTGTCCGACGCCAGCCCGATGATGATCGGCCCGAGCAGCCCGGCCAGCTCGAATGCGGTGGGAATGATTGCAGCACCCACCTTGCCCACCGACGGCATCTGTTCAAACACGATCACCGGGCCCCAGAGCAAGATGGCGTAGCGCGCTGGCTTCAACAGAAAGTAAGCCAGGCCCAGTGTCAGCACCGTGCGATTACGCAGGATCTCGCGCAGCGGTTGCCATACGCTGCACAGGTTTGGCCCTGGAGCCATGCTCTGCGGCTCTGGCTCGACCGCCGGCAGGCCAACATCTTCAGGCTTGTTGCGTTGCAGAAAGAAGAACAACACCGCCACCAGCGCCACCACCACCGCACTGGAGAAAAACGCCGCGTGCCAGGTGCCGATCAAGGTATACGCCCACCAACCGGCAAACGGTGACGCCACCAGCCCGCCAAAGGCGTAGCACGAGCTCCACAGCCCCAGCACCCGGCCGCGCTGCGACGAAGGGAAGAAGCTGCCAAGGTTCTTGCACAACCCCGCCCAACCGGTCGACTGCGCAAGGCCCTGAATCAACATGCAGGTGGCAAAGATCGGGAAGGTTGCGTAGCTGCCCATCACCACCGCCGCCGCCGCTGAAATCAGCAACCCGCCGAGCACTACCACGCGCGGCCCGAAACGGTCGGCAAGCATGCCCCAGGTGAACTGGCCGACTGCGTAGGCAGCCAGATAGATGGCATCGAGGTTGGCCATCGCCGCCTTGTCGAGCATGAAGCTTGGGTCTTCGCCGATGCCCAGCTTGGCCACCGAGAAGGCCTTGCGGGTAAAATAGAAGCCAGCGTAGGCCAGCCAGGTAATGGCGAAAATCTGAATACGCCACCGTTTGATGGCAGCAAGGGTTTGGTTCATGGGAGTCTGACCTCTCGCTCAAGTGTGCCGGCAGAATGTGAAAAAACGCCTGTCTTGTTGTTGTGAGTCGCACTACATGACGGTGGCCATCGTCGGGTCAGATAACAGGGCCGGCTGACATGACCGCGCCGCTGCTATGGCCACCAGCGCGCTGCGTCTTGCTGCGCACTGGAGCTGTCGATCATAGAAACAGTTACTGACTGATAACAAAAATCGATTTATCGTATTTCACACATAAGCTCAGCTTGTAAGTGGAGGCGGTATGTCGGTGTCTCAGGCACAGCTCAAGGCGTTTCATGCGGTCGCTCAACACGGTAGCTTCACGCGCGCGGCGCAAAAGCTGTTTCTCACTCAGCCAGCCGTGTCCGACCAGGTGCGCAAGCTCGAAGAGCGCTTTGGCGTACTGCTGTTTCATCGCAATAAACGCTCGGTGCAACTGACCGACCTCGGCGAGCGGCTGCTGGGCGTGACCCAGCGCCTGTTCGCCTGCGAAGCCGAAGCCGTCGAGTTGCTACAGGATTCGCGTGCATTGCACACCGGCAGCCTGGTGTTGGCGGTGGATGCGCCGGTGCATGTGTTGCCGCAGATTGCCCGCTTCTGCCAGCGTTACCCCGGCATTCAGGTCAAGATCGAGACTGGCAACACCGATGAATCACTGGCGCGCCTGTTCAGCTATCAGGCCGACCTCGCCCTGCTCGGCCGCGATGTCGATGACGAGCGCCTGTACTGCGTGCCAATGCGCCGCGACCCGATGGTGGCGTTTGTGTCGCACAACCACCCCTGGGCCAGTCGCGCCTCGATCAGCCTGGCTGATCTGGACGACACGCCGCTGGTGCTGCGTGAACCAGGCTCGGTGACGCGGCAGACGCTGGAAGAGGAAATGCACCGGGCAGGGCTGCGCATCCGCGCGGCAATTCAGGTCGAAGGCCGCGAAGCTGCGCGCGAGGCGGTGGTAGTGGGGATTGGCGTTGGCGTGGTGTCGGCTGCCGAGTTTGGCGCCGACGCTCGGGTATGTGCGCTGCCGATCGTCGACTGCCAGCGGCACTTGACTGAAACACTGGTCTGCCTCAGCGAGCAACGTACGCGCCGGGTGGTGGCGACCTTTTTGCAGCTGGTCCAGGAAGAGCTTTGAGCCCTCCCTGCCCTACCTGAGCTGGCGCTGGTTTCGCAGCTAGCGAGTAGCAAGCACAAACAAGCGCGGGAACGGCAGCAGCAGCTTGCCATCGCTGGACGCTGGGTAGTCATGCTCCATCGCCTGCAGATACAACTGCAGAAAGTCCGCCTGTTCTGCTTCGTTCAGACGATCCAGGTAAGGTCGCAGTGCCGAGCCTTTGAACCATTCAACCACCGCCTGCGCACCGCCGGCCAAGGGGTGATGGTAAGTGGTGCGCCAGACGTCGACGCGGCTGCACAGCGGGCTGAGCAAGTCGTAATAAAACCCTGCGGTATGCCGCGGCGGCAGCGAGAAGTCAGCGAACTTGTCGGCCCATGGCCCGCGCTTGGCGATCTCGCGAATCTGTCGGTGGGCCGGTTCGTCGATGTTGTCCGGAGTCTGCACCGCAAGGCTGGCGCCTTCGCTGAGCTGGCGGACCAGGTGCGGATACAGCGTGGCGTGCTCGGGGAGCCATTGCAGCGAAGCGTTGGCGAGGATCAAGTCCTGTGGTTCGGCTGCTTGCCAGGTCGCGATGTCGGCAATCTTGCAGCTCACCCTCGGCACACTCAAACGCGGTCGTTTATTGGCCTTGTCGATCATGTCCGGATCACTGTCGAGCGCTGTCACCTGAGCGTCCGGGCAGCGTTGCAACAACACTTCGGTGGAGTTGCCCGGCCCACAGCCAAGGTCGGTAGCGTGACGCACTGGACGCGGCGGCACCGCCGCCAGCAGATCACGCACGGGGCGACTGCGTTCGTCTTCAAACAGCGAATATTGGTTGGCAGACCAGGCCATGGGCGGCTCCTGTAGGCGGCTGAGCGGCTAGCATAAGCCATGTCGAGGGGTTCGCGGTGAGACCCGCACAAACAAACGCGGCCGGCCCCTTGCGGGAACCGGCCGACATCATACAGCGCGTTGCTTAGTGCAGTTTTTTCGCCGAACGGATCTGATGCACAATACCCATCGCCACCACCACACAGGCAGCAATACCGGTCGAAACCACCAGAATCTGGTAATCAGGCATGAACGCCATGGTCACCAGCGCAGCAACGATAAACGCAATCACCAGGTAGGTCAGCCAAGGGAACAGCCACATCTGCAGGCGGATCTCCTTGCCTTCGGCAATCAATTTGCGGCGCATACGCAGTTGGGAGAAGGCGATCACCAGGTACACCAGCAAAGCGATCATGCCCGTGGTGTTCATCAAGGTGTCGAGCACGTCCTTGGGCCGCAGCGTCTCGCTGAAGTTGATCAGCGCGCATACCACTGCCACCGCGCACGAACCGACGATCGCGAACACCGGTACGCCAGTGCCGGCGCGGGTGATCTTGAAGAACGACGGCGCGTCGCCACGCTGAGCCAGCGAGAACAGCATGCGCGAGGCAGTGTAATGGCCCGAGATCAGGCAGCTGCTCACCGAGGTCAACACGACGAAATTCATCAGCAGCTCGGCATATGGCACGCCCAGCAGTTCCAGCGTACGGCGATAAGCGCCATAGCCCGACTCACCCAGGTGCGGGTCATTCCACGGCACCAGGCAGACGATCAGGAAGATCGAGCCGACATAGAACAGGCACACCCGCCAGACCACCGAGTTGGTCGCCTTGACGATCTGCCCGGCCGGGTCTTTCGACTCGGAGGCAGCGATGGTCACGATCTCCGCACCGAGGAAGGCGAACATCACCCCAAGCAGCGCACCAATCACCGTGGTAAAGCCGTTCGGCATGAAGCCTTCGGCGGTCAGGTGAGTGATCCCGCGGACCTCACCGAACTGCCAGATATTCAACACCGCCGAGCCACACACGATCAGGAAGCAGACGATCGCAATCACCTTGATCAAGGCAAACCAGAACTCGAACTCGCCGTAGTGCTTGACGTTGAAGAAGTTGACCGTGATCAGCACCAGGGTCGTCGCCAGGACGAACACATTGGTGCTCACCCCCGGGAAGAAACCGTGCAGGATCTTGCCCGCCACATACGCTTCCCAGGCCATCAGGATGACCCAGTACCACCAGTACAACCAGCCGATGGTGAAGCCGGCCCAACGGCCAATGGCACGGTCGGCGTAGGTCGAGAACGAGCCGGTGTCTGGCGAAGACGTCGCCATTTCACCGAGCATGCGCATGATCAGCACCACCAGGATGCCGCCAGCCAGATAAGCCAGCACCGCGGCAGGGCCGGCGCTGTGAATGACACTGCCGGAGCCGACGAACAGTGCACCGCCGATAACCCCGGCGATCGACATCATCGTCAGGTGGCGCGACTTGAGCGAAGCATTCAGCTTGCTCTCCGGCGCCCCTTTTTCGGATGCGGTAGTTGTAGATGTTGCGTCCATCAGTTGTGTCCCCGTGCTTCTTTTTATCTAAGGAATTGCGTGAAACCCCGATGGCAAGCGGTTTCACCTGTACATCGATGCTGATGCGCGCAGGCGCTGTGCGAGGGCACGAGCAGGCCTTCCCTGGCGGCCTGTGGGTTGTGCGAGGCGGGCCTCGAACGAACTGAAAAAAAAGGTGTCTGGCGATCTCAGACACCTAATGTAAAAATGTCGCGCTGATAGAGCCATGCACAGTGGCATGAAAGTCGCACTGCACTGTACAGGCCGCCCATGCAATACACCGCGCGACACCCGGCCGACGCCCCGCGTCTGCACACCTGAAGGCACACCCATGCTCGTACTACATCCAGACTCCGCCACCCCGCTGGTCAACCAGATCATCGACGGCTTGCGCGAGTTGATCGACAGCCAGGCGCTCAAACCCGGTGCCAAGGTCCCGTCGATCCGCGCCTTTGCCGCCACCTATTCGGTGAGCACCTTCACCGTGGTCGAAGCGTACGACCGTCTGGTAGCGCAAGGGCTGCTGGTCAGCCGCGGCAACACCGGCTTTTTCGTCAATCGCGCGGCCAGCGAGCAACTCGACAGACCGGCCCACGGCGCCGACAACAACCGGCCGTCGTTCAACGCCGAGTGGTACCTGCAGCAGATTTTCGAAACCCGTCAGTTGCCGTTCAAACCCGGCTGCGGCTGGCTGCCCAACGACTGGATGTACGAAGATGGCCTGCGCCGGGGCATGCGTCAGGTCGCCGGTAGCCCGTTGGAGCTGTCCGGCTATGGCGAGCCGATGGGCCTGCCGGAGCTGCGCACGCTGACCGCGCAGAACCTGCAGCAAGAGCTGTCGATCGTGGTCAACCCGGCGCAGCTGATGCTCACCCACGGCGCCAGCCAGGCGCTGGACCTGGCGGTACGCACGTTGGTGCGCCCCGGTGATGTGGTGCTGGTCGACGACCCAGGCTACCCCAACCTGATGAGCATCCTGCGTTTTCAGGGTGCTACCCTGATCGGCGTGCCGCGCACCCCGGCCGGCTACGACCTCGATCGCCTGGAGCAACTGCTCAGCGAACACCGCCCAAGTGTCTTCTTCACCCAGCCGCACCTGCACAGCCCGACCTGCTCGCGTACGCCGTTGCCGCAACTGCACCGCTTGCTGCAACTGGCCAGCCAGCACGGCTTCCGGCTGGTGGAAAACAACCTGTACGCCGATATGATCGCGGAGCCGCAGCCGTGCCTGGCCAGCCTCGATCACCTGCAGCAAGTCGTATACGTCGGCAGCTATTCAAAAAGCATTTCACCGAACGTGCGGGTTGGTTACCTGTTCGCCAACCCGGAACTGATGCAGCAGTTGCTGCGCCTGAAAATGCGCTCTGGGCTGACCACCTCCCAAGTGATGGAGCGGGTGGTCTACGCGGCGATCATCGATGGCCGCTGGCGCAAGCACCTCAAACGCCTGCGCCAGCGCCTGGCCGAAGCACACCAGGAAGTGGGCCGGCATTTGCACCGGCTGGGCTTCGAGCTGTTCACCGAATCGGACGAAGGCATGTACGTGTGGGCGCGCCACCGGGCCATCCCGGACAGCGCGGCCCTGCTGGATGACGCGCTGGAGCAAGGCATCATGCTCGGCCCCGGACAGTTGTTCATGGTCGACGCCCAGGCGACTGGGTGGATGCGCTTCAACGTCGCGTTCAGCACCGACCCGGCGATGTGGGAGCTGTTGGAGAAGATCCTGGTCAAGCAGGTGCGCCGCTCGGCTATCTAGTGCCAGCGACTGCAGGTGACGATACCCGCTGTGACAATCTGCCCACAGCGGGCAGTCACAAATGATAATGACTCGTAGTAATATTGCGCCCTGCCTCCCACATCACGCGCGATAGCCAATGCCAGCTGAACAACCCACGCCCGCGCCGCGAGTGCTGGTGGTCGATGACCACCGCAAGATCCGCGACCCGCTGGCGACCTACCTGCGCCGCCATGGTTTCGAGGTGCGCACCGCCGCCGACGCGGCCGGACTCTGGCAATTGCTCAAGCAGCAGGCGTTCGACGTGGCCGTACTCGATGTCATGCTGCCCGACGGCGATGGCTTCGAGCTGTGCCAGCAACTGCACCGGCGCTGCAACCTGCCGGTGATCCTGCTGACCGCCCGCGACACCACTGCAGATCGCATTCGCGGCCTCGACCTGGGCGCCGATGACTATCTGACCAAGCCGTTCGAGCCGCGTGAGCTGGTCGCGCGCCTGAACAGCGTGCTGCGCCGGCATCAGGCAACCCAGGCGCGACTCCACGCGGCGCCTGCAGCTACGCCCGCAGCACGCCGCTATCGCTTCGCCGGCTGGTACTTCTGCGCCAGCAGCGCCTCGCTCAGCCGCGAAGGTGCCGAGTCAGTTCAGTTGAGCACCGCCGAGGGCAAACTGCTGCAGGTGTTTCTGGCCCACCCGCATCGCAGCCTGACCCGGCAACGGCTGGTCGACCTGACGGCAGCGCACGACAGCGACATCAGCGAACGCGCCATCGACCGCCAGGTCAGTCGCCTGCGGCGCAAGCTCAGCCATGACGGGCAAACCGCCGAGCTGCTGCGCACCCTGTGGGGCAGCGGCTACCTGCTGGCCGCCGATGTCGAGCTTGAATAGCCTGCGCCGGCTGTGGCCGCAGCGCTTGCTGCACCAGTTACTGCTGCTGCTGTGCCTGGCACTGCTGGCCTCGCACTTGATCGGCATCGTTCTGCTGCACCGCCACGGCAGCCTGCTTCATCCCCTGTCCCGGGCAGCCAGCCTGGAGCGCCTGGCAACTGCGTTCAACCTGGCGCGCGACCTGCCCGCAGCGCAGGCCAACAGGATGCTGGCCAAGATGGCCAACCCGGAAACCCGCTTCTGGATCGCGGCAACCCCCGAGGTCAGTGCTTTCGCCGCTCGCTCTGAAGAACAGCGGCTTAGCCGCGACCTGCGCCAGCGCCTGCAGCTATCGCCGGAGCACTCGCTGATCGTGCAACTGGAGCGGGTCAACGGCACCGACGCCCGCGCTTATCCGTTCAGTCCTGGCGGTTGGGCGCCACTACGCTTGCGCAGCAGCCTGGCGCTGGGCAACGGCCAGTATCTGAATGCCGAGCAGCACCCCAGCGGTGCTTATCAGTGGGGCACTGTACTGACTTACAGTTTGCCAATGACCACCCTGCCGGTCTTGCTGGTGATGATGTTCGGCTTTGCCCGCGTGCTGCGCCCGATCAAGGCCCTGGCCAAAGCCACCGAGCGGGTCAGCCGTGGTGAGTGGATTGCGCCGCTGCCGTTAACCGGCCCGCACGAAGCACGCGAGCTGACCCATGCATTCAACACGATGCAGGCCAACCTGGCCCGGCATGTCGAAGGCCGCACCCGCTTGTTGGCAGCGATCAGCCATGACCTCAACACGCCGCTGACCGAATTGCGTTTGCAGGTTGAACTGCTTGACCCCGGCGCCACCCGCAACGACTTGCTGGAAAGCCTGGGCGAGCTGACGGCGATGGTCGGCGAAACCCTGGAGTTCGTGCGCGGCGATGCAGTGCAGGAGGCGACCTGTCAGTTGCGCCTGAACGACTTGCTTGACGAACTGGACCGACGTTATCGCCTGCTTGGGCAACCGTTGACCTGGGATGTGCAGCAACAGGCCTGGCTAAGCTGCCGACCTTTGGCGCTCAAACGTGCCCTGACCAACCTGATCGACAACGCCTTGAAGCATGGCGGTGCGACCCACGTGACGCTCAGCCAGGCTGACGGCCAGGTGCGCCTGGAGATCACCGATCAAGGTCCGGGGCTGCCTGAGCAGTGGTTGGAAAAGGTCTTTGAACCCTTTGTCCAGCTCGGCCGCGGTGGTGCCGACGCCCGCAGCGGTGGCGGCCTCGGTCTGGGCTTGGCGATCGCCCGTGCCTGCATTCAGGCCCATGGCGGTGAACTGCTGTTGGAAAACCGCAAACCACGCGGGCTGTGCGCGCTGGTGCGGCTGCCGGTCGGCCAAGGCTGAAACGCGCAAACGCAAACCGGGCCGGTGTACGGCCCCGTTTGCTACGGCTCTGATCAGAAGTTGTAGGTCGCGCCCATCCACAGCGTGCGGCCATAGTTCACCGTGCCATAGGTCTCGTCGTCCAGACGCTTGTCGGTGATGTTGTTCAGCGAGGCATTCACAGTCAGCGCATGGGTCAGGTCATACGAGCCGCCGATGTCGGCAGTGGTGTAGCCCGGTGCCGACTCGGCAGTGACGGTGTTGCCTGTTTCTTCGCCGTAGTAGCTGAGCGCGGCCCAGGCTTGGGCGCGGTCATTGACCCGCCATTCGCCGCGCAGGTTGGCTTTCTGTTTCGGCGTCAGGGCAAGCGGCGCACCGGCGTTGGCACCGGTCTTCTGCTCGGAGTCGGTGTAGGTGTAGTTGCCTTTGATCAGCAGGTCGGAGCGGATGTCCCACTGACCGGTCAGCTCGACGCCACGGATCACCGCCTTGTCGACATTGACCCGGTCCATGACGATGTAGCCGTTCCAGCGCCGGTCAGTGGTTACGGTCGAGAGCTTGTCCTGAAAGTCGTTGTAGAACAACGTCACGCCTGCCGACAGATCATTGCGGTTGGACCACAGCGCCGACACTTCGTAGTTGGTGCTGGTCTCAGGCTTGAGGTCAGGGTTGCCGAGCATGACGAACCGGTTGCGGCGCAGGTAGGCGTAGCCTTCAACCACGGCGCGCAGCTCAGGGGTCTTGAAGCCGCGGGCAACACCGCCTTTGAGCGTCCACTGATCCGTCGCGCGCCAGACCCCGTACACGCGTGGGCTGAAGTGGTTGCCGTATTCTTCGTGGTTGTCCATGCGCAGGCCGCCGGTCAAGGCGAAGGTGTCGGTGACCGACCATTCGTTTTCGGCAAACAGCGCTTTTTGCTGGACCGAGAACTCGTAATCAACCTTGTCACCCAAGCCCTGGTTCCAGTCGGTGACCTGGTTTTCCTGCCATTGCAGGCCAACCGTGCTGACGTTGTAGGTGGTCGGCACGACCAACTTGGCGTCGAGCACGCGGTTGCGGATTTCAGGCTTGCGCCCGTAGATGTCGGTCTGGTCTGGCGTGGCCTTGCCTTCGCGGCTGGTGGTTTCCTGATAGAGGGCGACGTCTGAGGTGGCCCAGCCCCAGCGCCCCTGGTGCGACAGCGACCAGTGATCACGGTTGTTCTCTTGCTCGCGGGTGGCCCAGTTGGCACTGACGCCATCACCGTTTTTCAGGCGCGTAACGCCGGCTTCGAGCAGGATGTCGTGGTCGATCGTGGGCGTGAAGGCCAGGCGCGTGGTCAGGTCGCGGTGATCGGCCTTGCTGTGGCCGTTGGTCTGTTCCAGGTCAGCATCGGCCTGGCGGTCCAGGTAGCGGCCCCACACTTGCAGGCCAAGCAGGTCTTCCTTGAGCGGACCGCTCAAGTAGAAAGTGGTTTGCCCGGCGTCGCCCTCTGCGCTGTGCTGACGCGCCGAATAGTCGTAACCGATCGAGCCGCCCCACTCGGGCGAGACTTTGCGGGTAATGACGTTGATCACCCCCCCGATAGCGTCCGAGCCATACAGCGACGACATCGGCCCGCGCACCACCTCAATCCGCTCGATGGCGGCTGCCGGCGGGACAAAGCTCTGCTCGTAACCGGCGTTGCCGTTGACCCGTGATTCACGGGCGCTCTGGCGTTTGCCATCGACCAGAATCAAGGTGTAGTCGCCCGGCATGCCGCGCATCGAGATGTCGCTTTCGTTGGCGCCGCCGTTGACGGTGACACCCTCGACATCACGCACTGCGTCACCGAGGTCGCGGTACGACTTGCGACGCAGGTCTTCGCCGTCGATCACGGTGATCGACGCAGGCGCGTCCTCAACCCGCTGCTCGAAGCCCGAGGCAGTCACAACCACATCTTCAAGGGTCAATGGGACGGGTTCTGGAGGGTTTGTCTGCGCGTGCGCGGCACCCGCCAGAAATACGGCCAACGTGGAGGAACGGCTGAAAATACGACGTGGTGCGCGCATGCAAGTGACCTGTGAATTCCGCTGTAAAAGAGAATCCTAATCAGATGCATTGGCGCAAATGGGACAAAGTGTGACAGCCGCTGTCGACGACCGCGACGCCAAAGGCAGCGTCGAGGTACCACAGCTATGCCTGCAGGCACCTCAAGCACGCTGACCAGCCGATCATTCGGCAGCCTGCAATCCCATCTGCCAGAAGTCCGCCTCAAGCCGTGAGGCCTGGGCAAAGATCGCCGCCAGCTCGGTGAAACGTGACTCGGTCATGCTCCGCGCGGCCAGCTCGTCCAGGTGCTTGCGGGCAGACGCCGCCACGTCTTGATAGGCCTCACCGGCATACTCGCCGATCCATTCGCGGTACGGATGCTGGTTCAGATCACCGATTGCGCCGGCCAGGCGCTGGCCGATTTCGGCGTAGCCGATCACGCACGGTGCCAGCGCAACGTGCAGTTCAAGCAGGTCGCCGGCGGCTCCGCAGTCAAGCACATAGCGGGTATAGGCCACGGTCGCCTGATGCTCGGGGGCAGCTTGAATGTCGGCTTGCGACAAGCCCCAGCGGGCGCACAGGCGCAGGTGCAGTTCAGTCTCGTCAAGAATCGCCGCAAGCCCGGCCTGCGCGGCGCGGATGTCACTTGGCAGGCGACTCTTGTAGGCGGCCAGCGCCCAGGCGCGGGCGAACTGGATCAGGAACAGGTAGTCCTGCACCAGATACTCGCGAAACGCCGCCTGACTGAGGGTACCCGTCTGCATCTGCTGCAGGAAGTCATGCTCGACGTAGCTCGCCCATTGCGGCGCAGCGGCGGCCTTGAGCCGATCAAAAATATCCATGTCAGGCCTCGCCATCGTATACGGCATCGAAGAAGGCCAGTTCCAGCGCAACTGTGCGCAGGTAGAAGTCGCGGCTGAGCTCGGCCTCCTTTGGCCCGACGCGGTCAAGTTCAGCTTGCAGGAACGCGACAAAATCCTCGAAGAACGGGTTGACATGCAAGGTGATCCACTCAGCGTGGACGAAATGCTCGGGCAGTGGCTGCGGCGCCTTCTGCGCCCAGTCCAGGTACAACCCCTCGGCCACATTCAGCACCGCCAGCGCTGCCGCATAGGAGCGGCTTGCCGCCGCCTCGGCCATGATCGCCTTGAAGCCTGCGGTGGGCGCGCTGTCGGCAGGCTCGTCGCGCTGCGCCGGGCTTACAGCGAGGGCCTCGAATGCACGCAGGAAATAGGTGTTTTCGTCACTCGAGATCATCCCGGCAAAACGGCCCAGACGCAGGCGCGCTTCAAAGGTATCGGCTGTGGCAATCGCCGCACCGAGCAGGGTCAGAAAGCTGTCGAGAAAGCGATGGTCCTGAATCAGGTAGCGGACCATAACCGGATCCGCCAGGGAACCATCACATAGCTGTCGCACGAAGCGGTGGCCAACGGCAGCCGACCAGGTCGGTTCGCTCTGCTCGCGCAAATAATGGGTAAAACGTTCGCTCATGCTGCTGTCCTCTGGGAGGTGGCAGCGAGGCCAGGCGGGTGGTGCATGGTGCGGCCTCGCAGTGAGGCCGGCGCAAAGGCAGGTCGGCTGTCCCATCCCTTCGCCGGCATGATCCGGATCAGGTGCTAAGGGTCACCGCGCTGCATCTTGCCAGCGGTTTCTCAGCCCGTCTCCGGGCTCCCCTTGGTAGCGCTCAGGTATACCGCAGACGCAGGCCAGTTGTCACGGCACGTTGGCTGCAAGCCCAGCAAAAGGTATGCTAGGCGAACATAGCCAATTGCCACCACTAGAGCCGTGCAGTGATCGCGCGCCAAGGAACCCGCTTTGCCCAGCAACCCCACGCGCCAGACCATCGCCCGCCAGTGGCAGTTGCTCAAACTGCTGCCTGACCGCCACCCGGGCATGAGTTCCAATCAGTTGCAGCAGGCCCTACACCAGGTCGGCCATGGCACCAGCAAGCGCACGGTCGAGCGTGATTTGAACGAGCTGACCGAGCTGTTTCCGGTGCGCTGCAACAGCAAGGGCACTCCATATGGTTGGTACTGGCAGGCCGAGCTCAGCACCGAGCTGCTGCAGCAGCCGCAGCCCAGCGATCGTTGCATGGCGCAACCGATCACCTTGCGGGCCTGGGTGACGCCGGGGCTGGCGCGGCAGTTGGCAGCGCAGCCGCTGTCGGACGACATGTTGCTGGAGCCGCTTGCCGAAGGCGACGCCAGGTTGGTGGCCACGGTTGCCTATGACCAGGCCCTTTTGAGCTGGCTGCTGGCGCATGCCGGCTCGATCAAGGTGAGTGCCCCGGACAGCGTGCGTGAGGCTCTGCTCGAAAGGCTTCATCAAGCACTGCTGTTGCACGAAAGCGGCTAAGTCAGCGCTGCGAGTACGCTCGCAAGCATCCTGGATCTGCGATTAACGCCGCACAAATCATTGGCGCCAGCGCTAAACGTCACCGGAAACGGCGGCGAGTTAAGTCAACTTGATAGACTGACTTGTCGTCGGGGTTGGGTTTCCAGCGCTGAACAACACGGCGCATCGTTTTAGGGCTGCTCAGCAGCCCTAAAACTCACAGCCACAGCGTTACCACCTGCCCAAACCTCCTTGCCATAGGCTACTGTTCCCCCTTGCGCGTCGTTCAAGCCAAGGAATCCCTATGCCGCATCGCCTGTTACTGCCGCTATTGCTGCTGTGCCCGCTCGCCTCTGCCGCCGATGCACCGCAAAAAGACGCCACCAGCTTCACCCGCCAAAGCAATCAACAATGGTTGCAGCGCCTCCCCTTCAACGACCGCGCCGATTTCGACGCCGCTCAGCGCGGCTTGATCGAGCGCTTCGATGGCCGCATCGACAATGCCGACAGCCAACCGGTGTGGGACCTGCAGCGCTACGCCTTCATCAACGGTGAAGCGCCTGCCACCGTCAACCCAAGCCTGTGGCGCCAAGCCCAACTGAACGCCATCGCTGGCCTGTTCCAGGTCACCGAGGGCATCTATCAGGTACGTGGTCTGGACCTCGCCAACATGACCCTGGTCGAAGGCGACAGCGGCCTGATCGTGATCGACCCGCTGCATTCAGTAGAAACCGCCCGCGCTGCCATGGAGCTGTACTTCAAGCATCGCCCGCGCAAGCCTGTGCTGGCGGTGATCTACAGCAACCCGCAGGTGAGCAGCTATGGTGGCGTGCGCGGCGTCGTCGACCCCGCCGAGGTCAAGGCCGGCAGGGTTCAGGTGCTGGCACCGCGCGGTTTCTATGCGCAGGCCATCAGCGAGAACGTGCTGGCGGGCCCGGCGATGCAGCGCCGCGCCGAATACCTGTATGGCAACGCCCTGCCCCGCGGGCCTCGCGGCCAGGTCGATGCAGGCCTGGGCAAAGACATATCCAGCAACGCCACGATCAGCCTGATCGCCCCCACGCGGGAGATAAGCAAAGCGCTCGAGACCGTGCGCATCGATGGCATCGACATCGAATTCCAGCTCACCGCAGGCCAGGACGCGCCGGCACAGATGAACCTCTGGCTGCCGCGCTTCAAGGCGCTGGCCATGGGCGAGAACGTCGCCCACAGTCAACTGAGCCTGCTCGACCTGCGTGGCGCACCGGTGCGCGATGCCAGAAGCTGGTCGCGCTACCTCGACCAGACCTTGGTGCGTTACGGTGAGCGGGCCGAGATCGTCCTCGGCCAGCATCACTGGCCAACCTGGAGCGGCGCGGCAGTGCGCGAGTACCTTGCCGACCAGCGTGACCTGTACGCCTATATCGATGGCCAGACGCTACGCCTGATCAATCAGGGCCTGACCCCGGACGCAATTGCCGCGCAACTCGCCACGCTGCCCCCGCGCCTGGCCAAGCGCTGGTACAGCCGCGATTACTACGGCTCGCTCAGCCTCAACGTGCGTGCGGTCTATCAACGCTACATGGGAAGCTACGACGGCAACCCCGCTACCCTCGACCCACTGCCACCGAGCGACACCGGCCGGCGCTATGTCGAAGCCATGGGCGGCGCCAACCAGGTGCTGAGCCTGGCGCGCAAGGCATTTGCTTCAGGGGATTACCGCTGGGTCGCCGAGCTGACTCGGCAATTGATCTACGCCCAGCCCGGTAACAGCGCAGCACGTCAGCTGCAGGCCGATGCATTCGAGCAACTCGGCTACCAGAGCGAGAACGCAACCTGGCGCAATGCCTACCTGAGCGGCGCACAGGAGCTGCGCGACGGTGTTGCCGCAAGCCCAGCCCCCGGCAACGTCGATGACATGGTACGGGCCCTGGCAGCGCCACTGTTCTTCGATCTGCTCAGCGTGCGCCTCGATGCGCAAAAGGCAGCCGAGCAGGACCTGACCATCAACTGGCGCTTCACTGACCTGGGTGAAGATTATGCGCTGACCGTGCGCAACGGCGTGCTGACCCACCGCGACCGCACGCGCCACCGCCGTGCGGATGTCGAGGTGAGCATGAAAAAAGCCACACTCGATCGTATCGCCTTGAAGCAGACCGGCTTCGTCAAAGAGGTCACAGTGGGTGATATAAGCATCAGCGGCGAGCGGATCAAGTTCCTGCGTCTGATGTCCGGGCTGGAAGATCCGCAGGGGCGCTTCGAGCTGGTCGCGCCTTAAGCGCGGCGCTGGGCCGTAGCCTGCTGGCTGCGGCTCAGGCATGCGTAGCCAAGGCCCAATACACCGATCGCCAGTGCACCGAGCAAGGCCAGCAGCAGCTGGCTGTAGCTGGCAATGGTGGCAGGCAGGCCGACGAACTCGCGGTAAGCGAGAATCTGCGCCTCGCCGTCAGCGTGGCGAATGCTCAGGCCGCCCTGTCGGATCTGCGAGTAGTCCGAATCGAAGTACACCCACACCTTGCAGTCTTCGCGCCCGCCGATGGTGGCGATGTCGATCAGGTTGGTCGCCGCCTGTGGGATGATGTCGTTGCCGTCATCGTCGCGCACCTGCACCAGGCCCTTGGCCGGCAAGCGAATCTGGACGTTCCTGAGTGGCGCTTCGCGGGTGTTCTTCAGCTCTATCACCAGGCCGGTACGATGGTCGACCAGGCCTGCCTCGAACGGCTTGGCAAACAACGCCAGATACGGCGCCTGGGCCGCGTCCACCAGCTTGTCGACCTGCTGATTGCTCAACTGGCCCTGGCTGATATCGCTCATCTGCCCGTGCAAGCGCTCGTAGCGTAGCATTTCGTTGGCCGTGCTGATGCGCTCGCTGAACTGGCTTGGGTAGGTCAGGTAGGAGTAGGTAAGCCGCGCTTCCAGCGCTGGGTCCTGCTTGAATGCCAGATACAGGCCGCCTGCACAGGCACCAGCGACCAGCAGGCCAACGAGGGCTTTACCGACTTTTTCCCAACTCACCTGGGCGTTTCCTTATTTCGCTGTAGGGGCGATGCAAAATCGCCGGCCAAGCGTGCCACTGATCGCGCTCAGGGGCAAATGCGAATTAGACCGATCGCCAGCCATCGCCCACGCAGATAAGCCTGCGCGGGCGATGGTCAGGATCAAGCCAGGCGCTGCACCTGGGCCGGGGTGCGGCGCATCAGCACCTTGCCATTGCGCACTGAAACCAGTGCGTAACCCTGGCTGCGGACCATCTCGTAATCATCCGGCGCCGACAGCACCAGCAGATTCGCTGGCCGTCCGACCTCCAGCCCATAGCGCTCGCCAAGATTGAGGGTGCGCGCGCTGTTGTCGGTGATCAGGTCGAGCGAGCGCTGCAGGTCTTCGTAGCCGAGCATGTGGCAGATGTGCAAGCCGGCCTCGAGAATGCGCAGAATGTTGCCATTGCCCAGCGGGTACCACGGGTCGACGATCGAGTCCTGGCCAAAGCACACGTTCATCCCGGCGCGGTCGATTTCGGCGACGCGGGTCAGGCCACGGCGTTTGGGATAGGTGTCGAACCGGCCCTGCAGGTGGATGCTCTCGGTCGGGCAGGAAACAAAGTTGATACCCGACATTTTCAGCAAGCGGAACAGCTTCGAGCAGTAGGCGTTGTCATACGAACCCATTGCCGTGGTGTGGCTGGCGGTAACCCGCGCACCCATGCCGCGCACCCGCGCCTCCTCGGCCAGCACTTCAAGAAAGCGCGACTGCGGGTCGTCGGTCTCGTCACAATGTACATCCACCAGGCAACCGCTGCGCTCGGCCAGGTCCATCAGAAACTTGATCGACGACACGCCCTGATCACGGGTGTTCTCGAAGTGCGGGATACCGCCCACCACATCCGCGCCCATCGCCACCGCCTCGGTCATCAAGGCGCGACCATTGGCGTACGACTCGATGCCCTCCTGCGGAAACGCGACAATCTGCAGGTCGATCAGGTGGCGCACTTCTTCGCGCACTTCAATCATCGCCTTGAGTGCGGTCAGCTTGGGATCGGTGACGTCGACATGGGTACGCACATGCTGGATGCCGTGATCGACCAGCATGCCGATGGTCTTGCTGGCGCGGGTCTTGGTGTCTTCATGGGTATTGAGCTCTTTGCGCTCGGCCCAGCGCTCGATGCCCTCGAACAAGGTACCGCTCATGTTCCAGTTGGGCTCGCCAGCGGTGAGGGTGGCATCGAGGTGAATATGCGGCTCGATAAAGGGCGGCACCACTAGGTTGTGCTCCGCGTCGATATCACTGGCGTTATTCAGCGCCAGCGGCCCGCTCTGCGCCTGGATCGCAGCGATGCAATCGCCTTCGAGTTCGATGCGAAACAGCCCGTCCTTGCCACGCAGGCGTGCATTGATGATGTTCATGGTTCTACTCCTTGCCCTGGGCTGCGGTCATGCGCCATATGAGCATAGCGACCGCAGCATTCATACGAAAAAGCGGATCATCGAGTGATTGTCCGCTCAGTTGTTCGATTCTGCCGATGCGTTGATTGATGGTGTTGCGGTGCAGGCCCAAGCGCGCGGCGGCCTGCAAGGCGTTGCCGTTGGCGCCCAGCAGGGCATCGAGGGTGTGCAACAACGCATGGGGATGCTTGCGCCCGGTTTCGATCAGGCGACCGAGGGTTTGGCTGACGAAGCTGTCGATCAGGCCGCGGTCGCTGATCCCCTGCAACAGGCGCAGCACGCCCAGCTCGCTGAAGTCGCACAGGCCGCTGGCCGGGCGCAGGTGCTGGGCGACGTCGAGCGCCTGACGGGCTTCGTTGAGTGCCTGGCGATAGTGCGCGCAATCCTCGGCCAGGCAGGACATGCCCAGATATACCCCGGTGTCACCGGCAATAACCCGCAATTGCTGATGCAACTGCGCCAGCCCACCGCGCAGGTTCGGCACGTCAGGCAGCAATAGCACGAACAGATCGCCCGGCAACTGTGCCGTGACAGCGCCAGGCTGGGTGCGACACCATGCTTGCAGGCAGTCTTCCAGCGCTTGCTGGCTGGCCTGCCAGAGGCGCTCGGCTTGCTCCGGAGCATGCTGTTCGAATACCTCATCGCCTGCCAGCCGCAGCGCCACCAGCCGCCGCGGCTCGTCCAGCGCCAGCTGCAAGTGCGCGGCGCGTTGCCGGGCGATGGCCAGGCTTGGATAATCGCCGGTCAGCAATTGCCCGATGATGTCATCCCGCGAGCGGCGCGCTTGCGCCATCTGCACCAGCGCCGTACCGATCAAATGGGTCACCACCACCATCTTCAGCGCGTAGGGCTGCTCGATCAAGCTCAGGCCCAGTTGCTCGGCGCGTTCGATCACCTTCGGTGGAATCTGCTGAATGAAGCTGCCACCAGTGAGGATCACCAGACCGGCGATGCCCACCGCGTCGCCATCCTCGACCAGGCTCAGCAGATTGGCCTCGCCGCGCGGGTGATTGATGCCCGTAACGAACACCAGTTCACCGCCCATCACCCATTCGGCAATACCCTCGTTCTCGGCCACGTAGGGCCAGCGCACCCGCCGCTGCAGGTTGCGTTGGCCGGCGCGCACGGTCATCTGTGCAAGCCCGGGCAGGCGCAGAATTTCTTCCAATGCCAGGCTCACGGCTCGACCTGCGCCAGCGCCCGCCGCCGACCGCTCAGCTCAAGCAGGACGATATAGCACAGCGCCGAAGCGCCAATTCCCACCAGCGGCGCGACCCACGGCGAGCTGTAGGCCAACAGCGCACCGACGGCGTAGGCAGTCAGCCCCTTGAGGTTGTAGCGTGGCAACTGAACCGAGGCCAGCGCCGGGTACTTGCCGCGGTGGCGGTACCAGAAATCAGCCATGATCACCCCGCCGACCGGCGGAATGATCGAACCCAGCAGCACCAGAAACGGGATCAGCAGCTCGTACATGCCGCCAATCGCCAAGAGGATGCCCAGCCCCGCCGCGACCAGAGTTGCCGTGCGCCGGCGTTCGCTGCGCAGGAGATGGCAGGCCGCTGCCGAGACGTTGTAGATGGTCGGCCCCTGGATGGTCCACAGGTTGAGGCAGAGCATGATCACTGCAGCGAACGACAAGCCCTGCAGGATCATCACCTCGACGATATCGGCCTGCTGATAGACCATCGCGCACCATGCTCCCGCCACCACCATCAAGCCATTGCCGAGCAGAAAACTGACCACACTGGCGGTCACCGCGACCCGCCCGCTGCGCGACAGGCGCGTCCAGTTGGTGGCTTGAGTCGCACCGCTGGCGAAGGTGCCAAAGACCATGGTCACCGCCGCTGAAAACGTCATCGCCTCGTGCGGCACCACCGCAGCCAGGCCAGCAAAACCACCGGCGTCGCCGGTAGCGATGTACATCGACACCAGCAACAGCACGAACATCAACGGCACCGACACCCGCGACAGCAGGTCCAGGCCCTTGAAGCCAATGATCGCGGTAATGCTGAAACCAAGACCGAACAGCACCATCAGCGGCACAGTGAAGCCCTCAGCCAGGCCCAGGATTTTCACCAGCACGATCGCCACCGTCGCGGTGCCCCAGGCGTACCAGCCCAGCTCGGCGAAACCCAGCAGGAAGTCCGATAGCCGGCTGCCCGCCTCGCCAAAGCAAAAGCGCCCCATCAATACCGTGTTGAGCCCGCTGCGCGAGGCGATGAACGCCAGGC
Source organism: Pseudomonas sp. NPDC088322 (assembly GCF_044740745.1). Lineage (NCBI taxonomy): Bacteria > Pseudomonadati > Pseudomonadota > Gammaproteobacteria > Pseudomonadales > Pseudomonadaceae > Pseudomonas > Pseudomonas sp. NPDC088322. The sequence goes on from NZ_JBIURK010000005.1 coordinate 320,236, forward strand.
TCGCGGCGTACAACGCCAGCAGTGAGTTGCCGATGGTGGCGATCCACAGCATGTCGACGAAATTGAACGCCATGCCCAGCTTGCCGCCGGCGAACATGGTGCCGGTGAAGAAGGTGAAACTAAACAAAACCATGGCGATCGGCAGCAGGCCCTTGCGGGCTGACTGCGGGGCTTCGGATAACGGGAATTCGCTGGGCGCGCTCATCGATGCTGCTCCGGGTAGTGGATGGAGCAGCTAGAGCAATATGCGGGCCGCTTCGAAGGGGCCGCTGATCTCGCAAAAAGCGTGCGTCTGCCACAATGATCACTGTGCAGTCAGCACACTTTCTTCAACATGACGGCCTCAGGCGTGTGCTTTATGACTCATCCCAAGGCAACCCTGCACCATTCAGGCGCATTGCTATGGGAAGTTGGGAAACGAGCGTTGTGCTGTCCAGCCACTACGAGATGATCTGGAATCAGCAGACCACCAGTGTCAGCAAGCTGGTTTCCGGGGCCTGAGTATTAGCCACGCTGGCACCGCCCTGGGTAAATATTGTTTATCTACGATCGTCGATTGTCAGGCGATAGCGGCAACGGCATGATGCCCGCCGAATTGCTCAAACAAGGAACGTCCCCGTGCAAACCTCAGCATCATCGCTGCCCTCAGCGGTAGCCCCTGCGCCGTCACGCTATAACGTCTTCAAGCGTCTTGGCATGCTGGCCCTGGCGCTCATCATTTACCTCGCCGCAAGCGTGCTGGTTGTCCTGCCCGACCCGTCCGCGCCCCTCACCAGCCAGAAGCTGATCAACTCGGTAGGCTATGCCGCGATCGGCCTGTTGGTGCTGCTGTGTTTGCAGTACCGCAAGCAAGGCCTCAGGCAGGTGATCCTCGGCCAGCACTGGCGGCGCCCGTTGCTGTTCGGTCTGATCGCCATGGTCGGGACCTACACGCTGTGCGCGCTGCTGATGCACCTTTTGCAGATACCCCGCGAAAGCTTCATGGTGCACTTCTACGACGGCCTAGGCCCGGCCCAGATCGCCCTGCTCTGCCTGACCTTGGTGCTGTTCCCGCCGGTCGCCGAAGAGCTAATGTTCAGGCACTACGTGATGCGCGTGTTTCCGCTGGACAGTGGCCGCTTCTGGCAGTGGACCGCGATCGTGGTCAGCACGTTGGTGTTTGCTGCGCTGCACAACCAGTACGACAACCTGATCACCTTGGTAACGCTGGTTGCCGTCGGTTTGATCCTCGCCATCGCACGTATAGCCAGCGGCGGTTTGCTGGTGCCGGTGTTACTGCATGCCTCGGCGGAGGTGGTGGCGATTTCGATCAATTATCTGCAGATGGATTGACCGCCGGCTGATCGCGCCAGGAAGTCTGAACGTTGAACATATTCGCCGCTTTGGCAGGAAACGGCTCTATGTAAATGGCGGCCAGTCCCACATGCTTGATGGCCTGGCCGCCGAGGCGCGCTTTCACTCGGCACCAGGCGGAATGCCATCCTTGTTCTTGTCCTTGAGCCGAGCCTTTTCCTCTTCGGTGGAATGAGCCGGCACCTGGCTGTCTTTCTGGTCGTCTTTTGGATCGGTCATCGCAGTTTCCTCAGTGTGTGGTCGTTGGGCAGTCCACGTGCCGAGCAGTTCAGATTGAGCAGCCCAGCCAACTCAATCCATGGACAACGCCACGCCCTTCAGTGCTAACCTGCCGCTTCAAGTCGCCATCACCGGATCAGCCATGAGCTTAAACTGGCACTCAGGACCAATCACCCGCGCCACCCCATTGGACGCTCAGTACCGTAACACCCAGAAGGTCCGCCAATTCCTGATTGCCGAATGCGGCGAAGCCTTCAAATTCGACCGTACGTTCATGGCCTGGATCAAGAGCGGCGCGCCAGCAACCATGGGCGATGTCGCCGACGAGTGGTTGCGTACCCATGCCTGAAGCCAGCCGGCCATAAGGCTGACTGAGCACAACTGCAACATCTCGCCTTCTTCTGTCGTGGCGACCATCGAAGCGCAGGGAAGCAAGACATGATGTTATGGAACGCACTACCGCTGACCATGCTGACATTAATCAGCATTCCTACACATGCAGCCGAGAACAACAACCCGTTCCAGGCTGCACTGATGATCACTTCCCTGGCACCCTGCATCATCGTTTCAGGCGCGCTCGCGGGCACTACAGCGATCCCAGATCTGTTCAAAACCGCGAAAAGCGATGCCCTCACCTTCATCGGTTCTGACGGCATCATCCGCGGCGCGCAATTTGAACAAGCATCACGCTATTATCGCTCGACACACAGCGAGCCGATGATGTCCGACATGCAGCTTGCCCAGGTGATCGCCACCTCACTGTGAGATCGAGCACGGCGCTCATTGCGCCTGCTGTAACGTTACCGTGCTGCCGCCAAGCCCACCGCCGAGTGGGCTTTTTTACGTCTGAATGAAGCTCCGATCACGCCTTCGGCGAGCAAGAAGCATCAACGTGCTCAGTAAAGTATTTGTCAGTTTTGTGTAAACAAAATTGGGCAATTACTTTTAAATGGTTCTCATTTGCGATACCGTCCGACCCCGATTGCATTCTGCCTCTTGAATCCAACCGATCGACAAGGACTGTTCCACGATGCCACGCCCACCGTTCTGCCGTGCCCTGCTCACCCTGGCGCTGATCGCCGCAAGCCCTGTTCAGGCCGAAGAAACCCTCGAGCTAGAGCCGCTGCCTGCCACTGAACTGCAAGCTTCGTTCGTCACCGCTAGCGGCGGCGGCACTGATGTGCGCGATGCCCCGGCCAGCGTCAGTGTCATCACCCGCGAAGAGATCGAGCGCCAGCCGGTGTACGACCTCAACACCCTGCTGCGGCGTATCCCCGGTGTGACCGGCGGCTTTGGCCCGGTGGGCGAGCAGTCGAAGATCAAGCTGCGCGGCCTGGACGACAAGTACACGCTGATTCTGGTGGACGGCAAACGCATCGGCAGCTCCGCCGACACCAACTACCGCCGCGACCTGGGCCGCCAGGACATCAACTGGATCTCGCCGAACATGATCGAGCGGATAGAGATCGTGCGCGGGCCGATGTCGTCGCTGTACGGCTCGGACGCCATGGGCGGCGTCATCAACATCATCACCCGCAAGGTTTCCCGTGAGTGGAGCGGCTCGCTCAACGCCAACACAACCATCCCGGAAGACTCCGACCGCGGCCAGACCAACCAGACCAGCGTCAACCTGTCCGGCCCGATCACCGAATCGCTAGGCCTGCGCCTGGGCGCCAACCTCACCCGGCGGGCGGCCGACGAAGTCGAACCGCGGGTCGATACCCTCGGCGACTTCGTCTACAACGACGGCGCTGGCGGGGCCAAGGACCACAGCGTCAACGCCCTGCTCAACTGGCAAGTCAACGACAACCACCAGCTGTCATTCGAAGCCACCCAAGGCGTGGAGCGCTCCTGGTCGTCGAAAAAGACCTTCGGCGACTGGGACGAAACCATTGGTGAAGGCTTTGGTGCTGCGCGTCTGACCCGAGACAGCTTCATCATCTCGCACAACGCGGACTGGGGCTTTGGCACCTCGCGGATCGACGCCTACCTGAACAAATTCAAGAACGACATCAGCTGGGGCAAGGCCAGCTCCGAGGAAAAGATCGTCGAAGGCAGCCTCAACATCCCGTTCGATCTGCTGATCAACCAGCGCCTCACCGTTGGCGGGCAATGGAAGCGCGAGCAACTGACCAACACCGACACGCTGGGTACCGTCCCCGTCGATTATCAGGGCAAGCCAGTCAGCGGTGCGGACCTTGAGGGCGACTACTCGGCGCTGTTCATCGAAGACGAACTGTTCCTGCTCGACAACCTCTCGCTGACCTTGGGCAACCGCTTCGACCACAGTGACGAATATGGCAACCACAACAGCCCGCGCGCCTACCTTGTCTACCACCCGCACCCGGACTGGACAGTTCGCGGCGGCGTGTCGCGAGGTTTCCGTGCGCCAAGCCTGAAAGAAGGCAGCGCCGGTGCGGCAACCAACTCCGGCGGTCGCGGCTGCACGTCGCTGCGGCCGCTGGGGTACGTCACCGGCGAATGCTGGATGGCCGGCAATCCAAACCTGCGCCCGGAAATCAGCACCAACAAAGAAATCGGCGTGTCCTTTGACCACGGCGGTTGGGAAGCAGGCCTCACCTACTTCCACACCGACTTCAAGGACAAGATCGAATACGCCCCGCTGGGCAACTTCGAGGGCCGTTGGTGGACCATGCTGGAAAACGCCGACAAGGCCCGCACCCGCGGCTGGGAAGGCAGTAGCAAAGTCCCCCTGTGGGAAAATGCCAGCTGGCGCACCAACGCCACCTACATGCTCGAAAGCCGCAACCTGTCGACCGGCCGCGACCTGATCAGCGCGCCGAAACTGTCGCTGTTCAGCGCCATCGACTGGCAGATCAGCGACCGCATCGGCACCGAGCTGTCGGCGCAGCATGTGGGCAAGCAGCGCGGTTTGGGCACTGACTTCGTCAAGTCGTACACCACCTACGACTTGAGCGCCAACTGGGCGGCGACCAACTGGCTGTCACTCAATGCCGGCGTGCAGAACCTGCTCGATGAAGACCCGCGGGATGAGTCGACCAGCTTTTACGTGCCGGGTCGGGCGTACTTTGTCGGGATGACGACTTTCTTCTGAAGCATGCCTGCTTTCAAACAGGTGGGTGGCAGCTATACGCGGGTTGACAGACCGAGGATGAGGGAACTCGGCGCACACGAGGTGCCCCACGTACAGCCGCCATAAGCGAGCACGTGATTCACTCATCAGTACAGCCTGTCAAAGCCGGTCGCAGCATTTGCGGCGACGGCATGAGGCTAGATGCGCTGAGGTTGGCCTGTAAGAGCTTAAAGGCGCTGGGAATATGTTTGGGAAATGAACTACAGGGAAGCAGGAAAATCAGCCTTTGGACATGATTTGACGCGGCCTGAAACAGGTTTTATTGTCGGGTAATACGTTGTTTCCAAAAGCCTCTGAGGCACTGATGCTCCCTGACTCAGCATTCTATACAGCACGCGGAAGACGCATAGCGCGACTGCGTGGCAAAGTTGGGCTGTGCATGGTCGCAGCACTCTCCTTCCTCGCCGGCATGACTGACGCAGTCGGCTTCACCGCAACAGGTGATTTCGTATCCTTCATGAGCGGCAATACCACCCGCCTTGCCGTTTCAATTGGTGAGCGGGACTACAGCTCCATCCTCACCATCAGCACTCTGATCGGCGCGTTCATCGCTGGCAATGCCATCGGCGTGATCGTCACGCGCCTGGTCGGCCGCCGCTCCTGGCCGTTGCTGCTTTGCGTAGGCACCCTGCTCTGCCTGGCAGGCTTGACCCCTATACCGCTGTTGTCACTGGTGTGCACTGTCATAGCCATGGGCATGATCAATGCAGTGGTCGAGGAAGTGAATGGTTTGCCGATCGGGCTGACTTACGTCACCGGTGCCCTGTCACGCTTCGGCCGCGGGCTTGGCCGGTGGTTGATGGGTGAGCGCAAGCCGGGCTGGCGGGTGCAGCTTGTGCCTTGGATGGGAATGCTGCTGGGAGCAGTTGCCGGCGCGCTGCTGCAAGAGTATCTCGGGATCACAGCCTTTGTGATCAACGGGCTTCTGGTGTTTGCACTCGCCGCGTCCTCGCTAGCCATCCCACGTCGCTGGCAGCGGAACTACATGCCCAGATAGCTCTAGACTTTCAGACAGACGATGTTTAACCAGCGCCCGCTATGCCCTATGCCGGGCCATATGGATGAGCGCAAGTCTACGGCCATCCAGGGATGCTCGTTCTTCGACGGCGAAGGGTAAGAAGCCGAGCTTGGGATAGAGCAGCAAGCCTGCCGTATTCTCGTTGAAGCATGAGATCTGTACTTGCGTGGCTTCGTAGCGCTCGAACGCAAGGGCAGTCATCGTCTCCACGAGGAAGCTTGCCACGCCTTTACCGCGCGCCTCTGGGGCAACGACAACATTGCCTATGCAACAGACCCCACCCTTTTCGGCACGATAAAAATTGGCAAAGCCAACGACGCGGTCCTGCATTTCAACAACTGTTGAGTCGAACCGTTGAGCTATCGCAGCAGACAGCTGATCCTCTGTCAGAGGATAGCGAGCCTTCGGAAACATGTAGAACAGCTCGCTGTGGTTTTGCGCAAAACCACAGATGGCTTTGATGTCATGGGCCATTACCGGCCTGTGTTGCAGCAGCATTTCGCCTCCTTGAGAAACACGTATTGACCTTCCCTGCTCATCGCAGCCATCACAATTTAGAATTGCTAGGGACACCTGACCCGTTTAATACCACGATCTCAGAGCCGGGAAGCTGCCTCATGTCCCCGAAAGCAAAGACTTGAGCGCTTGCAAGGCTGATCAACAGCGAAGCGCAAAACTGGATGAAAGATATGCAGTGTCGTTTTTGAATTTGCTCATCAACTTTTGTCATGAAGCTCAGCCGGCCAAGCGCTCATGAACCACATGATTCCTGGAATCATCAGGTAGACCCAATACGTGCTTGGGTAAATGCAGATACCGACAGCCCAGACGGCAAGCAACGTTCCGCCCGCTCGCCGACGTCGCCGCGGCGTGAACCACTCCTGAAACGCTTTATGCCTCTCCCGCCAGCCCATTACCACTCTCCTTGTTTGGTAAGCGGAGGATATCATCCCTCAAGCGATGAGTGCCTCCCCCGCACAGGCGGCGCCTGCATGCCCGCAAGAAGGTGATGACTGAATCGCCCCGGGTTTCGCAGACACTTCTTTGCCTTAAACTGAGGCCAATTAGGAGGTGCCATGAGCAACCCACGATATCCCGAAGAATTCAAAATCCAAGCGGTCAATCAAGTGACCGAAAAGAAGCTGCCTGTCGCTGATGTGGCGGCTCGTCTCGGCGTGTAGACGCATAGCCTCTATGCCTGGATAAAGCGCTACAGCAAACCTCAAGAAGAACGGCAGCAGGACGATGATCAGCACGCTGAACTGCGTCGTCTGCGAGCAGAACTCAAGCGCGTCACTGAAGAGCGAGACATATTAAAAAAGGCCGCCGCGTACTTTGCCAAGGAGTGCGGCTAAGTACGCCTTTATCAGGCAGCACGCGGGCGACTATTCGATTCGACGGCTTTGCCTGACGCTGAAGGTCCATCCCAGCGGTTACTACGCCTGGCTGTCTGAACCGCAATCTGTGCGCGCCAAAGACGATCAGCGACTACTGGGCTTAATCAAGCATTGGTGGTTGGAGAGCGGCGGCGTTTATGGGTATCGCAAAATCCATGACGATCTGCGCGAGGCAGGTGAAGACTGTGGTCGCCATCGTGTGGCAAGGCTGATGCGTCTTGAAGGGTCTGCGCTCTCAGACAGGGTATCGACGCCGCCCTGGCAAACCAACAATCAGCTGTCGCCGGTAGAGTTTGAAGCTTGCAAGGTGTCTAGAGAGTCCGGGGGGATTCAGTTTTAAGTATAAGCAGCCATGCTGCCACCGTCCGCGGTTGAAGGTTGCAAGAGCGCGGCCGTATGCAGCTAGGATCTCATGATGCCGGTCAGTACCCACAGACTTGGCCAAACCCCGAACCCTCGCGACAAGGCCTTGAAACTTGGCGCTCATGCAGCGTCGATATTCGGGTTTGACCAAGATTACGGTATGTCGGTCGGGTCACACCTCACCGCTGCGGCTGTGGAGCTAGCCAGCATGGAGTCAGCCCTCCTCCAGCAGTATCGCTGACCATCGGTCTTTGAAATGCAAAAAGCCCAGCGCGGGACTGGGCTCTGTCGACTTAATCCAAAGGATCAGATGATCACTTGAGCCCCAATACGGAGATTATTCCCAGGGATGCTTTTGATATATGTAACGTTTAACAGTGGGTGAACCTGACAAATCCGGCGGCCCTTGCCTATTCACACTCCGAAAGGGCGGATTCTGTACGTAACGGGCGCGATCCTCTGAACGATTTTTATCGGCTTGATCTTGTTGATCACCTTGATAGTTATCTTTATCAGCCGGCATGCTTACCAGCCTATCACTATCGATCCCATATCTATCTCTGGACATACGCACCTCTCAACGCTCAGAAACTCTGAGCTACATCGAGTATGCGCCTATAAAAATATGGAATTTTTCTATTAGACCGCCGGGCCGACTGAAAGCGGAAGGTATGGTCTGTCGCACATCCAACGGGGATCGCCTGCTTCAGCCGGCGCCAGAACACCCCGCTTGGCCTGCTTGAAGGTCGGAGCACCGTACCAAATCTCGTCCTCGACACTCACGCCCCACCCGCAGCCAGGCGTGCCGCGCGGCGCATCTCTGCCTTGCCGAGGAAGGTCTTGCCGAATCGACGCCCACACACCGCATCACGGAAGCGCGCCTCTGGCTGAAACCCCCAGCAACAGATGCTCGCCTGCTTCGGCGTCAGCTTCACCGGCGGATCATAGGTGCGGACTTCAAACCCGAATTCTGCTTTGACAGAGGCAACGACTTGGGATGGCGTGTCAAAGCAAGCGAGCGCCGGTACCACAAAGGCTTTCACGTCGCCTCTGAGTGCGGCCGTAGGTGGACATCCGTCAAAGTACTGTCAAAGTCAGGCCGACTTGAGCAGACAGGTTCCGCAGGCCGTCGAAATGTTGATCTTGGCCACCTCAGACGGCCGGCTTGCAGCGTCAATCAGCTGCTGTACGTCATGACTGGTGCCGTAGCGACGCACCACGCCGACAAACTCCTCGACGTCATGCCCACGCATCTCAAGTTTGGACAGGCCGTCTTGGGTGAATGCCAGGGCGCCGTACTTATCGAGCTTGTGCGCTATGTGGTAGAGCTCGTGCTCGACGAGGGCGCAGAACTCAGCCTCGGTGTATTGGGCGCAATAGTCAGCGGCAAGGGTGATCAGGAACTCTGGCTCTTCGCCGAACCAGTCACGCATCTGTTGCTCTTGCCGGGCCTTCTGCCAGCCACCGGCGCGGATCATCAGCTGCTCGGCCTGGCCCAGCACCGTCCTGCCCTTCTTCGCGAATGCAGAGGACGCCCACAGCACGCCGACATTGGCGTCGATGAGGTGACCATGCTCTTCGTAGTGGATGCTGCCGGTGGTGGCGAGTATCTCGGCCTGGATCCACTCCCAAACTTCGGGGGCTGGGGTCAGGCTGATGCCGAAGTCGGACAGATCGGACAGCTCAAGCAGTGACGATGGTGGATATGGCCTATCCATAGATCACCTTGGGCTTGAAATAATGGCGCGGCAAGAATTGCTTCGATGCAGGGGATAGGGATTCGCACGGGGTCTGACGTTCGACGCAGGCTAGGCATGATCATTAATTCATCCGGCCTAACATTCAGCGCGCTCATCCAGATAGCGGCATTACTGACCAACACTGTTAGTTTTGGGCATCACACACAGTGACCCTCACTCCCGTGGCCACAATTTCGTACTCAGTCTCAGAAATCTTTTTCACGTCACCACCGTGTTGCATTTCGAAATGCTTCACACCTTCATGTCGAACCATGCCTCGTGATGAGCGCTCAACTGTCTCATCCTGATAGATGTTAATCACGTACTTCACATTGTCCGTGCCTACACCCGTGAACTTTCCAACGTATTTATCTGACATGTCCTAACTCCTTGCGTGAACCCTCAAGGTAGCTGGTGCTGACATATCGATCCACACCACTGAGCAGATCAGCTCAACATTAGGTTGGTATGCGCCAAATCGTGCTTGTTTGGAAGAGACACGCCCCAGCCCGGAAGGCTCGTTCAATCGCCTCCCAGTCGGGTTGCTCTGTTGTCATGGTTACCTCAGTCGGCTGCGTTGATCATCTTTGCGGTCTGCTCAAGCGCGTAGGCCGCCATCTCAGCTTTGAGTAGTGCCGGGCCCAGCTCCACAGCGCTGAAGAGCCCGGAAGTCTCTGCCTGAGCACGCAGAGCAGTTACTGCGCTCATTCCCATGGCGTCCTGAGACCCATCCCGACACGGTTCCCTGCTTCACCCCTAACGAATTAGCGGTCTTGACCTGTCCACCGAAATGGTCGACCAGTTGATCGTAAATGCTCACTGCAAACGCTCTTTATAGGACGTCCTATAACTCTATACATAGGAAAATCTGCTTGACTGCAAGGCAGGCTGATGCAGCCATAGCTAGCGGTTCGCTTGGCTATATTTTCAACGAGTGGGTTTCCGGTAAATTCAATATGCCTACAGATCTCTTCCCAGCTAAAACAAAAGAACCCTTATACAGCCCGGCCCAGCGCCGGGAATGCTGTTTCTGCTGAGCCCCTTCTCTGCTATCGTGTCGCCCTCAGATCGCAATGGAAGCATCAAGGAATGGAGTCATGGAAGACCCTAGCGATTGTCTTTATGGCATCGATCAGCGCTGGCGCTGTAGCGTTTGAAGTCAAGAACCCCGTAGAGAGAACCCTGACAGTCACCACCATGGTCCCAACGATAATCCTCGGTGGAACCACAGCATTCACAGTCTACGGCCCCTCGATGATGATAAAGGCGAAGGACGACGCCCTCGCATTCATTGGCTCAGAAGGCGATATTCGCGGCGCTCAGTTTGAGCAGGCCGTACGCTTTTACCGCACGACATACACGCCTCCTCTGATGACCGACCAGCAGCTCGCCCAGAGCATAGTCACTTCCTACTGATCGCGACCGCTCACGACATTTCCACAGTCGCGCGCCTATGGTCACCACAGCTTCTCGCGAACATTCCTCTAAATCCGCTCTACTCATCGCGGGCCTTTCTTTGCCTGCGTGATGGCGGATAGCCAGAATGTGTAGTGGTCAGCTCATCCCGGACACGGTTTTGAGTTTTTCTTCAGCTTTTGCCGGAGCCAGTCCATCGTTGAATTGATGGGGTCGGATCCAGTTGTAATGGTTCATCAGGTATGGCTAATGTCACTGCCAGCGCTTTGACCACGAGGTCTGCGTCCGGCTTTTCTGATAAGGCCCAGCCCACCACTCTGCGTGCAGAGAGATCCAGAACAACCGCCAGATAGTGCCATTTGCCCTGCGCCCAAATGTAAGTGATGTCGCCACACCAGACCTGATTTGGCGCCTCGACATCAAACGCTCGGTTCAAGGTGTTCGGAATATCTGGCCGCTCCACTGTGGCCTTTTTGTACGCCTGTGATCTTGGCTGCATGCTGACCAGCGCCAGCTCACGCATCAGGCTGCGTACCTTGAATCGCCCGATTTGCTCACCCTCTTCTTGCATCATTGCCTTGATGCTGCGGCTGCCGGGCGCACTTCGCCCTCGCGTGAACAACTCATTCACTCGACTGCGCAAGCGCAGTCGCTCAACGTCCGGAGTTCGTCTTTTGTGACGGTGTGCGTAATAACTTGAGCGAATGACATCGAACACTTCGCACAAACAATCAACGGGCTCATGGGCGCTGAGCTGACGGATCAGCGCGTACGCTCGAGATCTTCCGACATCAAGAGCGCGGTAGCCTTTTTTAGTATCGACTTCTCGCGTTCAAGACGCGTGATGCGAGCTTCCACCTCTTGGATTTTTTGCTGCTCTGGCGTCAACGCTTTGCTGGCCGGCGTGATGCCGCCGAGCTCTTGCTGAAGCTGATTGACCCACCGGCGCAGGGCCGACTCGACCAAGCCGAGTGAACGGGCTGCTTCAGCATGGCTGTAGCCTTGATCGAGCACCAGGCAGGCTGCTTCGCGCTTGAACTCAGGAGTAAAGGTACGGCGTTGCTTGGTCATCAGACACCTCTCTGTGGCGAGCATTCTCGCCTAAATGGGTGTCCGGGGTTGGTAGACCACTAGACTTACTCCTCGCTGAAGGCTGAGACGCTGGCCAAGAGCTAGATAGCATTTACATCAGGGTCGTTACATCTCCTACCTCAACCCGCGCACATCTGATCACCCCGCCAAAGCCGAATATTGAACTGACGTTAACTTCAATCAATTGCTCGGCCTTTCGCGAAAATCCTATTGAATCAATGACGTTCTGATGGTTGAAGTCTTCAACAGAAAAGGTGTGCAAATCGTAGAACAACAGCTCGATCAGGAGGCTTTGGAAACAAACTACTTCGTAGTCTGCTGTCCCTTGGCCAATTTCTTTGTAACGACGAACGTTGACGCACAAACGAGCGGACGAGGAAGCCGCATACCCAACTCCGCTTCGGGACACAGACACTGAAATGACTTCTGCATCGTGAAATCTTGGCCAGAAGCCTATCGCCTTGACTACTTTCTCTGTGTTTTGCACACAGCTTGGCCCATCCATGAGAAACGCTCCAAAACAACACCCTGCATTCTACTCATCGCTGAGCACATGCCTCAAAGCTTTCAAGTGACGATCGACACCGACCTCGAAGCATTCAAACAGCCTACCTCCTACAACTCAAGCCCGCCGACATGCGCGGACATGGAGAGCTATTGCCATGCAAATCGTCACCTTGACCACCACGGTCATCACCCGCTTTGACGTCCCTGAGGGTGTGGGCATCGACCTGAACCGCCACCAGGCGCTGCCCTTTCTCAGTGAAAACGACGAAGACACCGATGCAGTCTGCGTTCTGCAGAACACCGCGCTGAACAGGGTTTACCTGGGCGCCGCCGATGCTCGCTCCCAGTCAGTCGAGGATTCCATCACCGAAGGCTAGGCCTGACCACCAACCTGCCGCCACCGGCGGCGTGGAGACCATAATGAAAAATGAGCTCATCAAGATCAGCGAGTTCCAGCGTAGGAAGTGGGATGCGAACGGCACCCCGCTGTGCTCTCAAGCGATTCGCAATCACCTTCGTAACCGCAAGATCCCAGGCGAGCGGATAGGAAACATCTGGTACGTCGATTGGGCTGCATACCAACGAGTCACCGGATACCACCTAGTTGATATGGTGCTGAAAGGAGCGGCATGATGGTCCCCTGACCAAGGAACAAGGCCAACAAAGGCCTGCCCATGAATCTATATTTCGACGCCCGGAGGGGCACATATCGCTATCGTCGCCCCACCGACGGAAAGTGGTTTCAGTTCGGCAATGATCGAGCTCGGGCTATCGATGCGGCCGCCCAGCTCAATATCACTTTCCTGCGTGGCGGTGATTTGGTGGCCGAGGTGCTCGGCGAAACCACTGTCACCCTGGGCGAGTTCCTTTCAACTTACGAGCGCGACGTGCTGCCGCCACGTGAACTCGCAGAGGCTACGCTCGATCTGTACGCGGTTCGTTTCAAGCAGATTCGGGCTGAACTTGCCGAACGCCCGATCGACCAGATCACGATCAGAATGGTTGCCGAGTTCCTAGAAACCCCTCACGCCACGTGTAAGGAACCAAGCACGCGCGATACTGATCGATGTGCTCAACCACGCAGCAGCAAAGGGCCTGTGTCCGGACAATCCTGCCTCCAACACAATCCCGAAGCTGGAAAAGAAGCAGCGCAAGCGGCACACAGTGGAAGGCTTGAAAGCCATACGGGAAAAATCGCCGCACTGGCTCAAGAACGCAGTCGATTTAGCGCTCATCACTGCGCAGCGCCGCAGCGACATTCTCGATATGAAGTTCGAGGATGTGCGCGAAGGTCACCTGTATGTTGTGCAGAGCAAAACGGAGAAGACGTCCGACGCCGGATGGCTAAAACTGAGAGTTACCGAACACCTCGGCGAGGTGATCACCAGATGCAGAGATGATGTTTTGTCTCCATACCTGGTGCATCGCAGGCCAGAACGGAAGAAAAAGCGAGAGGGGAAAGATCACTGGACGAAGATCGACGAGAGGTTTCTCACGCGAGCTTTCAAAGATGCGAGGGATGCCGCTGGATGTTATCGCGACCTCAAGGAGGAAGAGATGCCAGGTTTTCATGAAGTGCGCGCCCTCTCCCTTCACTTGTACAAGCGAGCCGGGAAGGACGGTCAGAAGACTGCCGGGCATGCGACCGAAGGCATGACCAGGAACTACCAGAAGGGGCACGAGGATGTGGTGTGGTCCGAAGTCGACGCCGACTTGGATATCGTTGAAATAGCCGGATAGTTTTGCGCGCATTTTGCGCAAGTTTTGCGCGCGGCCGCCCATAAAAAAATCCAGCCACCGCTAAGTGTCTGGATTTCTAGGGATTTTTGGTCGGGACGGAGTGATTCGAACACTCGACCCCTTGCACCCCATGCAAGTGCGCTACCGGGCTGCGCTACGCCCCGAACTGCTCTCGATACTGCTGAGAACGGTACAAAATCTACCCTAACCTTTTGATTAATGAAAGCTTTTTTTCGAAAAACTTTCCACTCGTCGGATCAGGTTATTTCTTCAACACCACCAGCACATCTTCCAACTCGACAATCATCTGCCGAATCATCTGCTTGTACTGCGTCGTGTCGTCCTTGGCTTCATCGCTGGACATGCGCAAGCGCGCACCGCCGATGGTGAAGCCTTGGTCGTACAGTAACGCGCGGATCTGGCGGATCATCAGCACGTCTTGGCGCTGATAATACCGGCGGTTGCCGCGACGCTTGACGGGGTTGAGCTGGGGAAACTCCTGCTCCCAGTAGCGCAGCACGTGCGGTTTTACCGCACAGAGTTCGCTGACTTCACCAATGGTGAAGTAGCGTTTGCCCGGGATGGGGGGCAGCTCGTCGTTATGACTTGGTTCCAGCATAGGCCTCAACCCGGGCTTTCAATTTCTGCCCTGGACGAAAGGTGACGACGCGGCGTGCGGTGATCGGGATTTCTTCCCCAGTTTTGGGGTTGCGGCCCGGCCGTTGGCGTTTGTCGCGAAGATCAAAGTTGCCGAATCCGGACAACTTGACCTGCTCGTTATCTTCAAGCGCGTGGCGGATCTCTTCGAAAAACAACTCGACGAGTTCCTTCGCCTCTCGCTTGTTAAGCCCAAGCTCCTCGTACAGCCTCTCGGCCATCTCAGCTTTCGTCAGAGCACCCATGCCGTTATTTCCTTAACGTGGTGTTCAACCTTTGTTCGAGCGAGGTGAGGATCAACTGCAGGGTGGCATTCACCTCATCGTCATTAAGAGTGCGCGATGGATGCTGCCAGGTCAAGCCGACCGCGAGGCTTTTTCTATCAGGATCAATGCCTTTACCCTGGTAGACGTCAAACAGCCTGAGGTCTGTGAGCCATTCGCCTGCATTGTCACGAATTGCTTCAAGGACGTCGCTGGCGGCCACATCACGGCCGGCAATCAGGGCCAGGTCGCGGCGGGTTTCAGGGAACTTGGACAGTTCGCTGAATTTCGGCAGGCAGCCTTCGACCACTTCTTCCAGGATCAGCTCAAAGACGAACACCGGGCGATCCAGGTCGAGGGTCTTGGCCAGCTCTGGGTGCAGAGCACCGAGGTAGCCGACTTCCTTGCCGTCGCGTTCGATACGGGCGGTCTGGCCTGGGTGCAGGGCTGGGTGCTTGCCCGCGACGAACTTGAACTCACCGAGCGCGCCGGAGTAACCCAGCACCGCTTCAACGTCGGCTTTGACGTCGAAGAAGTCGATGCCATCGCGTGGATTGGCCCAGCCTTCTGGCAAGCGAGTACCGGTGACGACGCCAGCGAGCATCGGCTGCTGCTTGAGGTCGCCGAGTTGGCCGACAAAGCGTTGGCCGCTCTCGAACAGGCGCACGCGGTCTTGCTGGCGGTTAAGGTTGTGCTGCAGCGCTTTGACCAGGCCAGGCCACAACGAGGCGCGCATGGCGGCCATGTCGTTGGAGATCGGGTTGGCCAGCAGCAGCGGCTCGACGCCAGGGCTGAACAGCTCGAACAGTTTCGGGTCGATGAAGCTGTAGGTGATTGCTTCCTGATAACCGCGAGCTACCAGCAGGCGGCGCAGGGTTGGCAGCTCACCGCGGGCTTCCGGCGCGCCTTTGGGGGCGAGACGGGCTTGCGGATAGCGCACTGGCAGGTGGTTGTAGCCATACAGACGGGCCAATTCTTCGATCAGGTCGACTTCAAGACTGATATCGAAGCGGTGGCTTGGCACTTGTACCGTCCACTGCCCTGCCCCATCGGCGCTGGTGGTCAGCTCGAGGGCGTTGAGCAGTTGCTCGACCTGGGCTGGGTCCATGTCCATGCCGAGCATCTGGCTGATGCGTTCGGCGCGCAGAATAATCGGCGCAACTTTCGGCAGGTGCTGCTCGCTGACTGCTTCGACGATCGGGCCGGCTTCGCCGCCGACGATTTCCAGCAGCAGCGCGGTCGCGCGCTCCATGGCTTCGCGAGCCAATTGCGAGTCGACGCCGCGCTCGTAGCGGTGTGAGGCATCGGTGTGCAGACCATAGGAACGGGCCTTGCCAGCGACGGAAATCGGCTCGAAGAAGGCGCTCTCAAGGAACAGATCGCGGGTCTTCTCAGTATTCACGCCGCTGTGCTCGCCACCCATGACGCCGGCAATGGCCAGGGCCCGGGTGTGGTCGGCGATGACCAGGGTGTCGCTACGCAGGGCGACTTCCTGACCGTCGAGCAGGACCAGCTTCTCGCCTTCCTCGGCCATCCGCACGCGGATGCCACCGTTGATTTCGGCGAGGTCGAAGGCGTGCATCGGCTGGCCGAGCTCGAGCATCACGTAGTTGGTGATGTCGACTGCAGCGTCGATGCTGCGCACGTCGCTGCGGCGCAGGCGTTCTACCAGCCACAGCGGGCTTGGCTTGGCCAGGTCGACGTTGCGGATCACGCGGCCGAGGTAGCGCGGGCACGCGGCCGGGGCCGAGACTTCAACCGAGCGCACTTCGTCGTGGCTGGCGGCAACGGCCGGCACGTCGATGCGGGTAACCGGCACGTCGTACAGGGCGCTGACATCGCGCGCCATACCGGCCACCGAGAGGCAATCGCCACGGTTCGGGGTCAGGCCGATTTCGATGCTGGCGTCGTCGAGATTGAGGTATTCACGGATGTCCTGACCAACCGGCGCATCGGCGGCCAGTTCAAGCAGGCCGTCGTTTTCTTCGCTGATCTGCAACTCGGCAGCCGAGCACAGCATGCCGTTGGATTCAACGCCACGCAGTTTGGCCTTTTTGATCTTGAAGTCGCCTGGCAGCTCGGCTCCGATCATGGCGAAGGGGATCTTCAGGCCCGGGCGCACGTTAGGCGCGCCGCAGACGACTTGGAAGGTCTCCTGGCCGTTGCTGACCTGGCACACACGCAGCTTGTCGGCATCCGGGTGCTGCTCGGTGCTGAGCACTTCGCCGACGATGATACCGCTGAACTGGCCAGCCGCCGGCGTGACGCTGTCGACTTCGAGGCCGGCCATGGACAGACGAGCAACCAGCTCGTCGCGGGAGACTTGCGGGTTTACCCAACCGCGCAGCCACTGTTCACTGAATTTCATGCTGTTCTCCTGAATATGGTCGAGGTGTGGCCTAGCGGAATTGCGCCAGGAACCGCAGGTCGTTGTCGAAGAACAGACGCAAATCGTTGACGCCATAACGCAGCATGGCCAGACGCTCGGCGCCCATGCCGAAGGCAAAGCCCTGGAACTCTTCCGGGTCAATGCCAGACATGCGCAGCACGTTCGGATGGACCATGCCGCAGCCCATCACTTCCAGCCAGCCGGTCTGCTTGCACACGCGGCAGCCTTTGCCGGAACACATCACGCACTGAATGTCGACTTCAGCGGACGGTTCGGTGAATGGGAAGAACGACGGACGGAAACGTACATCCAGCTGCTTCTCGAAGAACACCCGCAGGAATTCTTCGATGGTGCCCTTGAGGTCGGCGAAGTTGATGTCGCGATCGATCAACAAGCCTTCCACCTGGTGGAACATCGGCGAATGGGTGATATCCGAATCGCAGCGATAGACGCGGCCAGGGCAGACAATGCGAATCGGCGGCTGGGTCGATTCCATGGTACGTACCTGCACCGGCGAGGTGTGGGTGCGCAGCAGCATGTTGGCATTGAAGTAGAAGGTGTCGTGCATCGCCCGGGCCGGGTGGTGGCCAGGGATGTTGAGCGCCTCGAAGTTGTGATAGTCGTCTTCGACCTCAGGGCCTTCGGCGATGCCGTAGCCAATGTGGGTGAAGAACTGTTCGATACGTTCGAGGGTACGGGTGATCGGGTGCAGGCCGCCAGTGGTCTGGCCACGGCCCGGCAGGGTCACGTCAATGCATTCGGCAGCCAGGCGAGCGCTGAGCTCGGCCTCTTCAAAGCCAGCCTTGCGCGCATTGAGCACTTCGGTGACGCGCTCCTTGGCGTCGTTGATCAGCGCTCCAACCTTGGGGCGCTCTTCGGCTGGCAGGTTGCCCAGGGTCTTCATCACCTGGGTCAGCTCGCCTTTCTTGCCGAGAAATTGAACCCGGATCTGTTCCAGGGCATTGATGTCTTCAGCGCGCTCCACAGCTTCCAGGGCTTGGGAGACCAGCGCGTCCAGGTTTTCCATGTACAGACTCCAGATACAAAAATAGGGGAAGAGCTTTGAAGGCTCTTCCCCTATCGATGACGTTCAACACCCGACGGCGCATGCGCCGCCGGATGATTGTCGTGGGTACTTAAGCCAGAACGGCTTTAGCTTTCTCGACAATCGCAGCAAACGCCGCTTTTTCGTTCACTGCCAGGTCAGCCAGAACTTTACGGTCGATTTCGATCGACGCTTTTTTCAGGCCAGCAATCAGGCGGCTGTAAGACAGACCGTTGACGCGAGCACCAGCGTTGATACGAGCGATCCACAGAGCGCGGAACTGACGTTTTTTCTGGCGACGGTCACGGTAGGCGTATTGACCAGCCTTGATGACAGCCTGCTTGGCAACACGGAATACGCGCGAACGTGCACCGTAGTAACCTTTAGCCAGTTTCAGAATTTTTTTGTGACGCTTACGAGCAATTACGCCGCGCTTTACACGAGCCATGAGTAACTTCCTCTATCTAGACCAGAATTAACGAACGCGCAGCATGCGCGCGACTTTTGCCACGTCAGACGGGTGCAGCATGCTGCTACCACGCAGTTGACGCTTACGCTTGGTCGACATTTTGGTCAGGATGTGGCTCTTGAAAGCGTGCTTGTGCTTGAAGCCGGTCGCCGTTTTCAGGAAACGCTTCGCTGCACCGCTCTTGGTTTTCATTTTTGGCATGTTCGTAACTCCGCATTGGGGTGGATAAACATAACCGCAAGGCCTGCCGTGCCCTGGTGGTTATTTCTTTTTCTTGGGGGCGATGACCATCAAAAGTTGGCGTCCTTCCATCTTCGGATGCTGTTCGACGGTCCCGTATTCGGCGAGATCAGCTTCGATCCGCTTCAGCAGTTCCATACCCAGCTCCTGGTGGGCCATCTCACGACCACGGAATCTCAGAGAGATCTTGGTCTTGTCCCCATCACTTAGGAAACGTACCAGGTTGCGTAGTTTTACCTGGTAATCCCCTTCCTCCGTCCCTGGACGAAACTTGATTTCTTTGATCTGGATGATCTTCTGGTTTTTCTTGGCTGCAGCCTGTTGCTTCTTCTTCTCGAACAGGCTTTTGCCGTAGTCCATGACTTTACAGACAGGAGGTACGGCGTCAGCAGAAATCTCTACCAGATCCAGCTTCGCTTCTTCAGCGATACGAAGCGCTTCTTCGATCGAGACGATGCCCAACTGTTCACCGTCAGCACCAATTAACCGAACCTCGCGTGCAGAGATATTCTCGTTGATCGGGGCCTTCGGTGCAGCTCGTTTATCGTTTCTCATATCACGCTTAATAATCATTACTCCGATTCTTGGCGACCACGCCGGGAAACCGCATGCGCAAGGAACTCGGCGAATTGGGCGACGGGCATGGAGCCCAGGTCAGCGCCTTCGCGAGTACGCACAGCGACGGTTTGCGTTTCGACTTCACGGTCCCCTATAACCAAAAGGTACGGGACCTTGAGCAAAGTATGCTCGCGGATTTTAAAGCCGATCTTCTCATTTCTCAAGTCAGACTTGGCACGAAAACCGCTATCGGTCAGATTTTTTTCAACCTGAAGGGCAAAATCGGCCTGCTTGTCAGTGATGTTCATGATCACTGCCTGGGTTGGCGCCAGCCAAGCCGGGAATACGCCAGCATAGTGCTCGATCAGCATACCGATGAAGCGTTCGAACGAACCGAGGATGGCGCGGTGCAGCATTACCGGGCGCTTGCGCGCGTTATCTTCGGCAATGTAGCTGGCGTCCAGACGCTCAGGCAAGTTCGGATCGTACTGCAGGGTACCACACTGCCAGTTACGACCGAGGCAGTCACGCAGGGTGAACTCGATTTTCGGGCCGTAGAAGGCGCCCTCGCCTGGCTGATATTCCCACTCCAGGCCGGATTCGTTAAGTGCATCAGCCAGGGCGCCTTCGGCGCGATCCCACAGCTCGTCCGAACCGACACGCTTGGCCGGACGGGTAGAAAGCTTCATGGCGACGTCGACGAAACCGAAGTCTTTATAGACATCGAGGGTCAGCTTGATGAAGTCGGCCGCTTCTTTCTTGACCTGATCTTCGGTGCAGAAGATGTGCGCATCATCCTGAACGAAACCACGCACACGCATGATGCCATGCAACGCACCAGATGGCTCGTTACGGTGGCACGCACCGAACTCGGCCAAACGCAGTGGCAGGTCGCGGTACGACTTCAGACCCTGATTGAACACCTGCACGTGGCACGGGCAGTTCATCGGCTTGACCGCGTAATCACGGCTTTCCGACGATGTGGTGAACATGTTTTCGGCGTAGTTGGACCAGTGACCGGAACGCTCCCAGAGGATTCGATCGACCACTTGCGGGGTCTTGATCTCAAGGTAGCCGTTCTGACGCTGCACAGTACGCATGTACTGCTCGAGCACCTGATAAACAGTCCAGCCGTTCGGATGCCAGAAGACCATGCCCGGCGCTTCTTCCTGCAGGTGGAACAGGTCGAGCTGCTTGCCGATCTTGCGGTGATCGCGTTTCTCGGCTTCTTCGATGCGCTGAATGTAGGCAGCCAGCTGCTTCTTGTCAGCCCAGGCGGTGCCGTACACGCGCTGCAGCTGCTCGTTCTTGGCGTCGCCGCGCCAGTAGGCGCCGGACAGCTTGGTCAGCTTGAA
Source organism: Pseudomonas sp. NPDC088322 (assembly GCF_044740745.1). Taxonomy (NCBI): domain Bacteria; kingdom Pseudomonadati; phylum Pseudomonadota; class Gammaproteobacteria; order Pseudomonadales; family Pseudomonadaceae; genus Pseudomonas; species Pseudomonas sp. NPDC088322. Next base: position 341,171 of record NZ_JBIURK010000005.1, read on the forward strand.
CGATTTGAGGAAGCGGGTATTGGGCACGTGCGGACCGCGGCACATGTCGACGTATTCTTCGTGATGGTACAGACCCATGGTCTGCTCATCCGGCATGTCCTCAACAAGGCGCAGCTTGTAGTCTTCGCCACGGGCCTGGAACACGTCGATGACTTCGGCGCGCGGGGTGACCTTCTTGATGACGTCGTAGTCTTTCTCGATCAGCTGCTGCATGCGCTTTTCGATGGCAGCGAGGTCATCAGGGGTGAAGGGGCGCTCGTAGGCGATATCGTAATAGAAGCCGTCATCGATGACCGGGCCGATTACCATCTTGGCGGTCGGGTACAGCTGCTTGACTGCGTGGCCGACCAGGTGGGCGCACGAGTGACGGATGATTTCCAGCCCCTCTTCATCTTTGGGGGTGATGATCTGCAGGGTGGCGTCGTGTTCGATCAGGTCGCAGGCATCGACCAGCTTGCCGTCGACTTTACCGGCCAGGGTGGCCTTGGCCAGGCCAGCGCCAATCGAGGCGGCGACTTCGGCTACGGATACAGCGTGATCGAACGAACGTTGACTGCCATCGGGAAGAGTAATGGTGGGCATGGCGCCTCCTCTCCTAGTGGTGACCCCTACCAAAGGTCACGTGGGTTGGGATGAGCCAGTACAAGATCCGACCTGCCTTCCTTAATAGAGGAAGCCTGCCTCACAGTGGCAGAAGCCTTTCGGCTTGTCAGGGGCGAACCAGAGTGACTGGAAATAGAAAGATAGCTGCTGGCTGCCTCTGGGCAACTGCAAGCCGAGCATGCTAGCACGCAGGTTAGCGGCCAGGCACGAATATTTGGTAAATGCGTAAATCCGGTGAACTGTGAGTAAAAAAGCCTATCAGATTTGCTGATGCATCCGATTTTCATCAGACCTATATCAAGGGAGTGTCTGGTTATGCGACTTCAGTCTCTTCTGGCCCTGACCGCCGCGGGGGCACTGCTGCTGCCCATGGCGGCCCAAGCCGACTGGCCAGCCGGCAAGAAAGACGCCTACATGCAGCAATGCGTGCAGGTGGCCACCCAGCAAGGCGTCAGCGCCAAGGACGCCGACACCCACTGCAAGTGTGGTGCCCAGGCAATCGAGAAGAATTTCAGCAAGGCTGAGATCGAAGACCTCGACAGCAAGGACGGTGTTGACGCGAAATTGATGCAAAAGGCTCAAACTGTGGTAAAACAGGCGTGCACGACGAAAGGTTGACCGCCTAACAGCGGGCTTCCGAGCCTTTATTTGCGCTGTATCAGTTTTCTTCGCAGTTAAAAGGCGCGACACGCGCAGAATTAGACTATGATGTACCTGGCGCACGCAGCTTCGGCTACATCTGCACCGATAAAAAATTACGTTTCTGGAGATTCACCCCATGTCCAATCGCCAAACCGGCACCGTCAAGTGGTTCAACGATGAAAAAGGCTTCGGCTTCATCACTCCTCAAGGCGGCGGCGACGACCTGTTCGTACACTTCAAAGCCATCGAATCCGACGGCTTCAAGAGCCTGAAAGAAGGCCAGACTGTTTCCTTCGTTGCCGAAAAAGGCCAGAAGGGTATGCAGGCTGCACAGGTTCGTCCGGAGTAATTCGGATGCTGTAAAAAAACCCGCCCTCGTGGCGGGTTTTTTTATGCCTGAATTTTACAGATTGGTCGCCGCCGCCCATGGCGCCAGCGACCATTAAAGAGCAAATCAGCCGCAGTTGACGCGGACGACGTTACCCTGCTCGTCAACATTGAGGTTGAGTCGCTCGGAGCGGTACTCCAGGGTGACCATATCGTGCGGCTTGAGGATGCGGGCCATTTGCGAGCCACTGGCTTTGCGCGCCTGCTCAAGCAGCTCGGGTGTGCCCGGTTTGCCTACGGTGAAGTCAGCGCCGCTGGCGTTACAGCGGCCATCGTTGCCAGCCGAGGCTGCCGGTGCGCTGCTGTCACCGCCCGGCGCGCTGCCAGTGCTGCAACCAGCCAGCGCAACAGCTACCAGTACGGTTGCCAGAGAAGCACGGGTACGGAACATGAATCCTCCTAATCATCATGGGAACTGCTGTATGCGACAGTAGTGCGCAATATTCGTTGCAAAACGCCCAAGTGTGCCTGACTCGCGCCCGCGAGGGGAAACAGCAATCGTCACCGGGTTTTGCACCGAATAAATAGTTTGTCGCGCACGGACTGTTATGCCTAAGTCGCAGGGCTCTTGACGCAAAGGCATGATTTACTGCAATAAGTGGAGTGCAGCATGCCTCCCTACGAACGCCAGGGCCCGGTGTTCGATCTATAGTCCGAACCAACGAGAAATTTCCAATGCGCAGCCTCAGCATCGATGCCGACATCCAGGTCCACTTACCCGCGGGCCATCGCTCGTACGCACCAGGCACCGCCGAGGAGCTAATGTTGATTGCCGTGGACCTGCTGGTACACGAACTCGGCAACGAAGGCTCCCGCAGCTTTATAGAGCAAGTGCTGGAGCGCTACGCGCCCCAGGCTGCAGCTATGGCAATCGAGCCAGCCGCTCGCTGAGCAGATCGAACAAGCCCTGGGCATCGCCCTCCTCTACCCACATGACGTTGGCGGGCTGCTTGAGCACGCCATACCAGTCGGCAACGGTCTGACCGAAGGTCGGGCCTTCGCGACTGTCGACACTCATGTGGATCTGCCGCCCGCTGAACATCTCTGGCTTGAGCAGATAAGCAATGACGCTCGCATCATGTACCGGCCCGCCGGGCATGCCGTAGAGCTGCATGTCATGCTGAATGTAGGCGTTGAGGATGTCCACGACCTGCTTGCTGGCGCGGTTGTTGACCGCGCTCAGCTGCTTGAGCCGAGCATCGCTGGTCAGCAGCTTGTGGGTGACATCCAGAGGCAGATAGGTGAGCTTGACGCCACTGGCCAACACCACCTCAGCGGCATGCGGGTCCGCGTACAGATTGAATTCAGCGACTGGCGTGATGTTTCCGCCATTGAAGTGGGCGCCGCCCATGACCACGACTTCCTTGATGCCTTGGGCGATCCCTGGCTGCTGGATCAGCGCCAAGGCCAGGTTGGTCTGCGGCCCAAGCATGGCGATGGTGATGCTGTGTGGCTTGGCTGCGCTCAGGGTATCGACCAGATACTGCACCGCATTGCCCGCGGCCAAGCTTTGCTTTGGCTCATGCACCTGCACGCCGGTAATGCCCTCCTCGCCGTGAACCTCAGCGGCGTAGATGGGCGCGCGCACCAAAGGTCGCCCAGCACCGGCGTAGACCGGTATGTCTTCGCGCCCAGCCCACTCACGGGCCAGACGCGCGTTGCGGGCGGTTTTCTCCAGGCGCACGTTGCCGGCAACCGTGGTGATCGCGCGAATGTTCAGCTCCCCGGGTGATGCCATCGCCAAAAACAGCGCCACCAGGTCATCGGCACCAGGGTCGGTGTCGATGATCAACTCGCGCGGGGCGGCGTGCAGCGCCGAGGTGGTTACAGCGGCCATGAGGACGGCTCCTTGCAGCAGTTTCTTCAACATAAGGCACTCCTGCGCCAACAGTTTGCAAATTCAGGCCGCGCCACGGCGGATCGAAGCCAACAGATCAAAACGTGACGCCAGCGACCAATGCGATATTGCTGAATGGCTTGCACTCCCCGGTGCGCACAATGACCTTGGCCTGACGACTCAGCAGCTTGAACTCACTGTGCGGCATCCGCTCGCGAACGCCGAGCAAGCCCAGCGCGCTGAGCTGCTGGATTTCAGCCAACGCCGGTGGCGCGACCTCGAACAGCTCTGCCGCCAAGACATGCCGTTCGACCTGCATTTCGCTCAGCACCACCCGCAGTACACTGGCAAAGTCCGGCAAGCCCGAGGTAATGGCCAGGTCGATCAATTCCACGCCAACCGGCACCGGCAAGCCGGCATCACCGATCACCACGATGTCGCCATGACCCAGACCGGCAATCGTGCGCGACAGAGCAATATTGAGCAGAGTGGTCTTTTTCATGGCTGCAGCTCCGCCAGATAGGGAATCGAGGGCTGCGCACCCGCACGAGTGACCGATATGGCGGCCGCGCGCTGACCGAGGGTGATCGCCTCAGCCTCACTCAGCCCACGCGCCAAGCCAGCGGCAAAGCCACCGATAAAGGTGTCACCGGCCGCAGTGGTGTCGAGCGCTTTGACCGGCGTTGCCGGATAGTGCTGGCAGCCTTGCGCGCTCACCACCAAAGCACCCTCGCTACCGAGGGTCATGATCACCTTGCCGACCCCGAACGCGAGCAACTGCTCGGCAGCGCGGCGGGCGCTGTCCTGATCGCTCACCGCAATGCCGGTCAAGGCCTGGGCCTCGCTTTCGTTGGGCGCGAGGTAGTCGATGTTGGTAAACCAGTCTGCCGGCAGCGGGCCGGTAGCGGGGGCAGGATTGAGAATCACCGTCTTGCCCAACTCACGGGCTCGGACCAAGGTCCACGCGACCGTTGCCTGGGGCACTTCCAGTTGGCAGATGACGATATCAGCAGCCTGCAACAAGCTGTCAGCGCGCTGCACCGACTCGGCGCTGAGCAGGCCGTTGGCACCGGGGATCACCACGATTGCGTTCTGGCTGGCAGCGTCCACCACGATCAGCGCCACTCCGCTGGAAACACCCGCGCAGCTAGCCACTGCCTGACAATCAACGCCTTCGACCTGCAGCGCTTGTAGCAGCTGCGGGCCATAGGCGTCATCACCGACATTGCCGATCATGGCCACGCTGGCGCCGAGGCGCGCCACGGCCACCGCCTGGTTGGCGCCCTTGCCGCCGGGCACCGTGAAAAAACCGTCGCCGGTCAGCGTCTCGCCGGCTCGCGGCAAGCGCTCGGCGCGGGCCACCAAGTCCATGTTGAGGCTGCCGACCACTACTACCTTGGCATGCATGGGAAGTCCTTAGCGGTAATCATTGAACAGGTCCGGGCGTGGCCCGGTAGATTCGCGCATGATGATGCGCGGGGCGATGATGCGCTGCTCGGCCGGGGCGTCGTGCCGCGGCCTGGCGATGCGCGACAGCAGCAATTCGGCAGCACTTTCGCCGAGCTCGCGAATCGACTGGCCTACAGTGGTCAGCGGCGGGTATACGTAGCGACTGAGCTCGATGTCATCGAAACCGATCACCGACAGCTCGCCAGGCACGCTGATATTGCGCTCGGCGGCCGCGCGCAGGACGCCAAAGCCGATCATGTCGTTGCCGGCAAAAATCGCCGTGGGCCGCCGGCCGTCAAGCAACTGCGCCGCAGCAGCGTGGCCGCCTGGGCTGGTGAAATCACAGTGCAACACACGTGCTGCGCTGACCTCAGCCTGCGCCTCGGCCATAGCCCGATGAAAACCGGCCACGCGCAACTGGCTGACCCCGGTCTCGGCTGGCCCGCCAATACAGGCGATGTCGCGGTGGCCGAGCTCGAGCAGGTGACGGGTGGCGAGGTAAGCGCCTTGTTCGTGGTCGATCCGCACCAGGTCGGCATCTACGCCCTCCAGCGCGCGGTCGACGATGACCATCGGCGTGCGCACACAGGCCAGGCTCTGCAGCAAGTCACTGTCTTCACCGACTGACGCTACCACCAGGCCATCAATGCGCTTTTCCAGCAATACGCGCAGGTAGCTGCGCTGCTTTTGCGGATTGTCGTCGGAGTTGCACAGGATCACGCAGTAGCCATTACGCTCGCAGCCATCCTCGATGCCCCGGGCCAGCTCGGCAAAGTACGGGTTGACGCTGCTAGGCACCAACAGGCCGATAGTGGCGGTACTGCGCGCCTTGAGCGAGCGGGCTACGGCACTGGGCACGTAGTCGAGTTCGGCGATGGCCGCCTCGACCTTCAGGCGCACCTGTTCGCTGACCGGACGGGTCTTGTTCAGCACATGGGAAACGGTGGTGTAGGAAATCCCCGCCATTGCCGCGACATCTTTGATGGTTGCCATGGTTTCAGTTCCGCCGGCTCGCGCGCCGGCTGCGATAAGTGTCGAGCACCACGGCAATCACAATGACCGCCCCGGTGATAATGCGTTTGGTTGGTTCGGAAGCGCCGATCTGAGCCAGCCCGGCGGCCAGCACCGAAATGATCAGCACTCCGAAAAATGTACTGACCACTGAGCCGCGCCCGCCCATCAGGCTGGTACCGCCGATCACCACAGCGGCAATCACCTGCAGTTCAAGGCCAGCACCGGCGTTCGGGTCGGCGGCCTCCAGACGAGAAATCTGGAACAGCGCGGCGAGGCCGGCGAGCAGGCCCATCAGGGTGAACACCATGATCTTGTAGGGCCGCGGGTCGATCCCGGCCAGGCGTACAGCTTCTTCATTGGTACCAATGCCGATCAGGTAACGGCCGAACACTGTGCGTGTCAGTACAAGGTGGGCAACGACGATGACCAGCAAGGCGATGATGAAGGCTGGCGAGATGCCAAATGCTACTGGATTGGAAAACCAGGCGTAGGCATCGCCGATATAGGCCGTGCGCGAATCAGTGAACTGATAGGCCAGGCCACGGGCCATTTCCAGCACACCGAGCGAGACGATAAAGGATGGAATACGCCAGGCCACGGTAATGCAGCCAGTGACGCTGCCAGCCAGGGCGGCGACTGCCATGCCCAGCAGCGCAGCGGGCAACACGCTCCAGCCCCACCCCAGAATTGCCACGCTGACCGCCGAGGCTGCCAAGGCCAGCACCGAGCCCACCGACAGGTCGATGCCACCGATGATCAACACCAGCGTCATGCCTACTGCCAGCACCATCAGATCGGGGATCTGGTTGGCCAGGGTACTGAAGGTTGCGTACGACCAGAAATGGCTGCTCATAAACGAGAACAGCACAATCATTGCCAGCAATGCGCCGGCCAGTCCCAGGTAAGTACCCAGGCCCAGATAGGTGCCGCTGCGGCGAGCGGGAGTGTCGACGGGAGAGCTGTTCATGGGTCCATCCTGGGAGCTGCTTCATGCAGCAGAGCATCACGTTGTTGATAACCGGCAAACGCCGCGGCAAGCAGTTGATCCTGGCTCCAGGCATCGCGCTCGAAGGTGTCGATCAGGCGACCCGCCGAGAGCACACCGATGCGATCGCAGATCAGCATCAGTTCGCGCAGGTCACTTGAAACAACCACCAGCGCCTTACCCTGGCGCGCCAACTCAGCAAGCAGGCCATAGATGTCGAACTTGGCGCCAACGTCGATACCGCGGGTCGGCTCGTCGAACAGCAGTACCTGGCAGTCGCGCTCGAGCCAGCGGCCAATCACCACCTTTTGCTGATTGCCACCGGACAACTCACTGACAGCCTGCGCCGGGCTTGCGCTGCGAATGCGCATGGCGCTGATCTGGCGCTCGGCCAAGGTTGTTTCGGCAGCGCTGTTGATGACCCCAGCACGGGACACGGCGCCCAGGTTACCGAGGGCAATATTGGCGCTGATCGACTGCGTCAGCAGCAGCCCCTCACCTTTGCGATCCTCGGTAATCAATGCAATGCCAGCACGCACAGCGGCCTTGGGCGAGTCGACAGTGATCGGCTGCGGCGGCTGACCAAGGGCAACACTGCCGCTGTCGGCGCGGTCGGCGCCGTAGATCAGCCGCAGCAGTTCGGTACGGCCGGCGCCGATCAGGCCGGAGATACCAAAGATCTCCCCTGCCCTCACCTCGAAAGAAACCTCGCACACCTTGCCGGCACGGCTGAGCTTGTCGACCTTGAGCAGCGGCGCGCCGATCTGGCGCCTGCCCAGGTCGATATGCTCGCCCACGTCACGACCGACCATCAGGTTGACCAGCTCGGCACTGTTGTAACGTTGGATCGGCTCGGCGCACACCAGTTTGCCATCGCGCAGCACCGCGATGCGCTGGGCCACACGCTGCAGCTCTTCAAGGCGATGGGATATGTACACGATAGCCACGCCGCGTTGACGCAGGCGCTCGATCTGGACAAACAGCAGCTCGACCTCGCGGGCAGTGAGCATCGCCGTAGGCTCGTCGAAGATCAGCACCCGGCAATCACCAATCAGGTTGCGGGCGATCTCGACCATCTGTTGATGGCCAATACCCAACTCACCGACCAGGGTATCCGGGTCAATCGCGTCCAGGCCCACCTGCGCCATAGCGGCGACCGCCAACTGGCGCAGGCGCTTGTGATTGATCCAGCCGAGACGGCTGGGCAGGTTGTCGAGAAACAGGTTCTCGGCAACCGTCAGGGTGGGCAGCAGGTTCAGCTCCTGCATCACCATACGCACCCCAAGCCCCTCTGCCGCACTGCGGCTGGCAGGGCTGTAAGGTTGGCCGAGGTAGCTCATGTGCCCAACGGTGGGAATTTCCAGGCCGCTGATCAACTTCGATAGCGTGCTTTTGCCGGCGCCGTTCTCACCGGTCAGCGCCAGCACTTCGCCGGCGTACAGCTCCAGCTCGACGTCAGCCAGCACAGGCTGGGCGTAGCTCTTGCCCAGCCCGCTGACCGCGAGCACCGTTTGCGTGGCCGATGCAGACATGGCCGGGTCTCCTGCCTGGATCACGGCTTGGTGATCAATTCAACCGGGGTTTGGATGACATTGTCGGCATCGACGGCGGTTTTTTCGCCCTTGATCATCTGCAGCGCAGCCTGGATGCCATATACGGCTTGCTTCTTGGCATCCTGATCGAGCGTGGCGAGCACGCGGCCATCTTTGAGCATCGGCTTGATGGCGTTGATGTTGTCATAGCCGACTACCTGAACCTGATCTTTCTTGCCTGCGGCACGCACAGCCGAGACAGCCCCAAGCGCCATGCTGTCGTTGCCGGCCAACAGCGCTTTGATCTCTGGATACTCGTTGAGCATGGCCGCCGCCACCGCGTTGCCCTTGTCGATTTCCCAGTTGCCAGACTGCACCGAAACGACCTTGATCTGTGCCGCCTGCATGGCGTCCTGGAAACCAGCCGTGCGCTGTTGGGCGTTGGTAGTGGTGGAGACGCCTTCGATAATACCCACCTGATCACCTGGCTTGAGCTTTTGCTGGGCCAGATAGTCGCCGACCAGCCTGGCACCCTTGCGGTTGTCAGGGCCAACGAAGGGCACGCTGAGATTTTTGCTCTTGAGCACTTCGGGGTCGAGGCGGTTATCGATGTTGATGACGGTGATGCCGGCATCCATGGCTTTCTTGATCACCGGCACCAGCGCCTTGGAGTCAGCCGGCGCGATCACCAGCGCGTTGGCGCCAGTGGCGATCATCTGCTCGACGATGCGGATCTGGTTGCTGGTGTCGGACTCGTCCTTGATGCCGTTGGCTACCAGGTCGAAGTCGTTAGGGTGCTGTTTTTGGTAGGCCTTGGCGCCGTCTTCCATGGTGCGGAAAAACTCATTGGCCAACGACTTCATGACCAGAGCGACCTTGGGTTTTTCTTCAGCCTGACCTGCCAGGGGCAGTGCGAGCGCCAGCGAGGAGACGATAGCGAGGGACAGCAGACGACCGGGGAACGGCAGTTTCATGAGATGACTCCGAATCTTGTGTTTTTTATCGGATCGCAAACGTTTGCGTTAAGCCACTATGGAAACAAGCCCTGATTTTGTCAATTGCCTGAGACGCTGTTTTGGCAAACCGGGGCCAGCGGCAGGTTACGCGGATTGGCCACGGAAAACCGAACAACTTTACCTGTATCCGTTCGGTAAGCCGAATACATCCCATCGCTGGATTTGTCTCGGCATATGAGCGAACTCCCGCCGGGAGTGGCTCAACCCAGACTCGACGCTGCGTTGGTATGAAACCTGCCTGCTTAGCTGTGCGACATATAAATCTCACCAGGAAGATCGAGAGAACAATAACGATGAAAACCGCACTGAAGACATTTGCCCCGGGCGCCCTCGCCCTGCTGCTGATCCTGCCGACTGCAGTTTCTGCCAAAGAAGCCGAGCAGCAACAAAAGCTCGCCAATGTGGTGATTCTCGCAACCGGCGGCACCATTGCCGGCGCCGGCGCCAGCGCCGCCAACAGCGCTACCTATCAGGCCGCCAAGGTAGGCATCGACAAATTGATCGCCGGCGTACCGGAGCTGGCTCAACTGGCCAATGTGCGCGGCGAGCAGGTCATGCAGATCGCATCCGAAAGCATCAGCAACGACGACCTGCTCAAGCTGGGCAAACGCGTCGCCGAGCTGGCTGACAGCAACGACGTCGACGGCATCGTTATCACCCACGGCACCGACACCCTGGAAGAAACCGCCTACTTCCTCAACCTGGTAGAAAAGACCGACAAACCAATCGTAGTGGTCGGTTCGATGCGCCCGGGCACCGCAATGTCGGCTGACGGCATGCTCAACCTTTACAACGCCGTAGCCGTCGCCAGCGACAAGCAATCGCGCGGCAAAGGCGTACTGGTGACCATGAACGACGAAATCCAATCCGGCCGTGATGTCAGCAAGTCGATCAACATCAAGACCGAAGCGTTCAAGAGCGCCTGGGGCCCGATGGGCATGGTCGTGGAAGGCAAATCGTACTGGTTCCGCCTGCCAGCCAAGCGTCACACCTCCAACTCCGAGTTCGACATCAAGCAAATCAGCAGCCTGCCTGCCGTAGACATCGCCTACGGCTACGGCAACGTTACCGACACCGCGTACAAGGCCCTTGCGCAAAACGGCGCCAAGGCGCTGATTCATGCCGGCACCGGCAACGGCTCGGTATCGTCACGTGTGGTACCGGCTCTGCAGGAGCTGCGTAAAAACGGCGTGCAGATCATTCGCTCTTCCCACGTCAACCAGGGCGGTTTCGTACTGCGCAACGCCGAGCAGCCGGATGACAAGAATGACTGGGTCGTCGCCCACGACCTGAACCCGCAAAAAGCACGGATTCTGGCGATGGTCGCAATGACCAAGACCCAAGACAGCAAAGAGCTGCAGCGGATCTTCTGGGAATATTGATCTGTTGATTGCCTGAGCCGAGCAACGCTTTGCTCACCGCTGTCGCGGGCTGCATGGCCCGCGACAGTCACTTGGGCCAAGGCTCACGAGGTTGTTGCGAAATTGCCTACAGTGAAATACTGTACGCACATACAGCACAACAAGGAACACCCCGATGGCCGCTGCCTCTCAAGCCACCCCCAGCCCATACCAACAACTGGGCGAGCGCATTCAGAAAATCATAAACAGCCCTACCGCCCAGCGCAGCAAGTCTGCGTTGATCTTTCGGCTGGAGCACGAGTTGCCGGATGACTGGGCAACGCTACTCGAAGAGATCGCTGAAAACGACAATGTCACCCTTGCCTACCGGGATGATGGCGGCGTGCAGATCTTCTGGACTGTACCCAAGGAAGACTGAGCAGGGACTCAAGCCTTGGCGGTAGCATCGCCCGCTTGCGGCCTGAGCAAGGCATTGACCTGCGAGGTCAGTGCCTCGAGGGCAAATGGCTTGGTCAGTATCGCCATGGTCGACTCCAGCGGCTGACGATCGAGCACTTCAGGCTGCGCATAGCCCGTCATCAGCAACACCGGCAGGTCAGGCCGCGATTGCCTGCCCGCCTCCGCCATCTGCCGCCCGTCAAGCCCGCCGGGTAAACCGATGTCGGTCACCAGCAGATCAATGCGGATGTCCGAACGCAGCAGTTGCAACCCTGCCAGGCTGTCCGCCGCCTCGATCACCACATAGCCGTAACTGCCCAGGGTTTCGCTGACAAACATGCGCACGGAGGACTCGTCATCGACCACCAAAACCGTTTCGCCAGCTGCGGCCGTGGGCTCGGCACGCTCGCCAGGTTGCGCCTGCGGGGCGTCCACCGCAGTGGTGTGGCCCGGCAACTGCAGCAGCACTCGCGTGCCTTTGCCCGGCTCTGACTCGATCCTCACCTGGCCACCGGATTGCTTGGCAAAGCCATAGATCATCGACAAGCCAAGCCCGGTACCGGCGCCAACCGGCTTGGTCGTGAAGAACGGCTCGAAGGCCTTGCCGAGCACTTCGGCGCTCATGCCGGTACCACTGTCCGCCACGCAAATGCTCAGGTAGTTGCCGGGGCTCAACTCTGGATCAAGCTCGGGCCCAGTCGTCAGCCGCTGGTCGCGAGTGCTTATCAGAATCCTGCCGCCACCCGGCATGGCATCGCGCGAATTGATACACAGATTGAGCAAGGCGTTTTCAACCTGCGCCGGGTCGACCAGACAAGCACTGGCCTGCGCTGCCAACTCCACCTTCAGGCTGATTGCCGGCCCGACCGTACGCCGGATCAGCTCCTCCATGCCGCCAATCAAGGCATGCACATCAGTCTCGACCGGCACCAGCGTCTGCCGACGGGAGAACGCGAGCAGGCGATGGGTAAGGGCAGCGGCGCGTTGGGCGGCACCATGAGCAACGCCCAGGTAACGCTCCAGATCGGCCGTGCGCCCCTGATTCAAACGCAGCCTGATCAAGTCGAGGCTACCGCTGATGCCGGCCAGGAGATTGTTGAAATCGTGAGCGATACCCCCGGTCAGTTGGCCCACAGCTTCCATCTTCTGTGCCTGACGCAGCGCAGCCTGAGCCGCCTCGCGCTCGGCAACGGCGACGCTGATGCGGACTTCCAACGTACGATTTAGCTCGAGCAAGGCGGATTCGGCGTTCTTTCGCGCGGTGACATCCATCGAGGAGCCGATCAAACCGATCACTTCACCGGCGTCGCTCAGCAACGGCGCCTTCACCGACAGCCATACGGCTACAGAACCGTCCGGCATGTCGACCCGCTCTTCAATCTGCTCAGCCTGACCGCTGTCCATGATGCGCTGGTCGTTCGCCATGACCTGGCGCGCCTGCGCTTCGTCTTCAAGAAACTCCAGGTCGGTCTTGCCGAGGTAAACCTCGGGAGGCTTGCCGATCAGCTGCGTAGTGCCGTGGTTGGCGACCAGCATCCGTCCCTGGCGGTCCTTGGCGTACACCACGCCAGGCACTGCCGCCGTGAACGTGCGCAACAAGGCGTTTGCGCGATCGCGCTCAGCTTCGGCAACACGCCGCCCCTCAATGTCCATCAGCACGCCTGGAAAGCGCACAGCCATGCCCTGCTCATCGAGCTCGGCGCGACCATTGGCCTCTACCCAGCGATAGCAGCCGTCGTCTTGGCGAACACGATATTCACAGCGAAAGCGCCCACCGCGAGCCATGGCCTGTTCGATGTCGCGGCCAACCCGTTCGCGGTCTTGCTCGTGGATGGAGGCGAACGCCTCGGAGATCGGAATGCCGCTGGTGCAGCGTTCTGCAGACAGCCCGAATGAGCGGGCGAAGCGCTCGTCAGCCGTCACGCAGTCGTTGCGAATGTCCCACAGCCAGGTACCAATAATCGCGCCAGCGTCGAGAGCCAGTTGCAGACGCTCCGAGGCATCAGTCGGGAAAACCTGAAGACGGTCGGGCCTGACCATCGCTTCGACCCGCACCGCAGGGCCTTCTCGATCCATTGCTACCTCTTGAGTTACCCAGCTTCAAGGTCGGGCATATTACCGACCAAGCGGGTAAATGCGCCAGATAAAGTAGACAGCGCAACCGAGGCCAGCGTTCAAGTCAAGGTTTGCAGATAGGCACTGGCATGTTGATAGCGGCTGAGCCGGGCAAGGTCAGCGGGACCTGGGCAGGCGATGCGACTAAGGTCGCTGTTATCGGCCAGATCAGCCAGCTTGACCTCTCGTGCCAGAGGGTCAGCGCCTGCCCGAATCACAAACGCCTCATAGCTCTCGCCAGGACGTCGACTCAGCGAGAGCAAGGCGGCGAGGATTTTCAGCGGGAAACCCTCAAGAGCGAGGTCTGATACCGTCAGGGACGTGTCTTCGAGTACATCGTGGAGTACAGCGACAATACGCTGCTCAGGTGTGGACACCCGCATCATCACCCGCAGCGGATGAAGAATGTAGGCCGCCCCACCCTTGTCGTACTGCCCCTCGTGGGCTTTGGCGGCTACAGCGATGGCCCGTTCCAGTGTAGACATGCGACCCCTCCCTGTTCAGCGCCCGCTTGGCCAAGCATAGCCAACGATCGCGTTCAGGCACACCCCGCCTGCCTCATCAGTCACTTATCAGCGCTGGGCGCCATGCTGGATCACCACAGAGTCAGTGCCTTGACGCGCCATCACATCGGCCTTGCGCGCCTGCGCCTCTTCTTTGGTCGCGAATGGACCCAGCAGCACCACCGGCTTGCCATCACGGTACTCGACCGAAGAGGGAATACCCTTCTCTATGAGGCGCGCAGTCATGTCGCTCAGAGCCCCCATGTTCGGCCCCTGCACCACCTCGACATCCCAGCCCTCTGGCGCCGGCTGATCGGCCAGGGCTTCGGCGCGACGCTGCAGCTCGGCACCACCACAGATCTCGCGGATGCGCAGGTCGTCGCCGGTTTCGTCGACGATGATCTGGTACTGGCCATCCCGCTTGATTGCAACGTAGCTGCGGTAAGCCTCGAATTTGCCGTCAGCGTCCTTGCCACGGAATTGACCGCAGATCGAGCCATCGTTATCGAAGCGCACGTTGGCGAATTTGGCGGTCTTGGGATTACTCAGGTGTTCGGCCACCTGTTTGTGCACGCCATCCACTTCATTGTTGCAGCCCGCCAAGGCCAGCATTGCTGTTACCACCGCAAGTTTACGCACGCGTCTAACTCCAGAATCGAAGGCGCGGATTCTACCATGATGGCTGGCTAGCGCCGATGGGCAGGCTGCCGCAGGGTGTTTCAGGCGCGAAGCAAATGCAAAAAGGGCGACCCTTTCGGATCGCCCTCTTCAAGTTTGGTAGGCACAATTGGACTCGAACCAACGACCCCCACCATGTCAAGGTGGTGCTCTAACCAACTGAGCTATGTGCCTGTCGTGGGGCGCATATTACGAGTGAAGCGCACCCCTGTAAAGCTTTTTTTTGAAGAAAATCAAAACCTTTGCGCCACCGAGCGGCGAACTCTGGCGCACGCCCCTGAGACTCTGGTCGACCACCAGTATCAGCAACCAACGGCAGCGCAAATGAAAAAAGGGTGACCCTTACGGATCACCCCTTTTCGATTTGGTAGGCACAATTGGACTCGAACCAACGACCCCCACCATGTCAAGGTGGTGCTCTAACCAACTGAGCTATGTGCCTGTCGTGGGGCGCATTCTACGGAATCCAAAAACCCTGTCAACTGTTTTTTCCACGCTAAGCCACTGAATCATAAAAATATTTACTAATAGTCACGCGCCACCGCTGCGTAAAGGATTTTCACCGTACGACTAGCGGGTGTTTATTATTATTGATAGCATCGGTACATTCGTTAAAAATATAAAACACGAGGTCTCTCGAGCATGGCTAATACCCCCTACCCACAGTCCTACTACGCCGCCTCGGCCAACCCGGTGCCGCCACGTCCGGCGCTGCTGGGTGAGGTGGAAACCGACATCTGCGTAATCGGTGCGGGCTATACAGGCCTGTCCAGCGCACTGTTCCTGCTGGAGAACGGCTTCAAGGTTACCGTCGTCGAAGCTGCCAAGGTTGGCTTTGGTGCATCCGGCCGCAACGGTGGCCAGATCGTCAACAGCTACAGCCGTGACATCGACGTGATCGAACGCACTGTTGGCCCGCGCGAAGCAAAATTGCTGGGCGCGATGGCCTTCGAAGGCGGGCGTATCATCCGCGAGCGCGTAGCCAAGTACAACATCCAGTGCGACCTCAAGGACGGCGGCGTATTCGCGGCCATCACGCCCAAACAGATGGCCCACCTGGAATCGCAAAAACGCCTGTGGGAACGCTATGGCCACACCCAACTGGAGCTGATGGACCAGAAGCGCATCCGTGAAGTGGTCGCGTGCGAAAGCTATATAGGCGGCATGCTCGACATGAGCGGCGGCCATATTCACCCGCTCAACCTGGCCTTGGGCGAAGCGGCTGCGGTCGAGTCGCTGGGCGGCGTGATCTATGAACAAACCCCAGCCATACGCATCGAGCGCGGCGCCAACCCTGTCGTGCACACCCCGCAGGGTAAGATCCGCGCCAAGTACATCATCGTTGCCGGCAACGCTTATCTGGGTAACCTGGTGCCGGAGCTGGCCTCGAAGTCGATGCCATGCGGTACTCAGGTGATCACCACCGAGCCACTCAGCGATGAGTTGGCACGTACCCTGCTGCCGCAGGACTACTGCGTCGAGGACTGCAACTACCTGCTCGACTACTACCGCCTGACCGGCGACAAGCGCCTGATCTTCGGCGGCGGCGTGGTCTACGGCGCACGCGACCCGGCCAACATCGAAGCGATCATCCGGCCGAAGATGCTCAAGGCATTCCCGCAGCTCAAGGACGTCAAGATCGACTACGCCTGGACCGGCAACTTCCTGCTGACGCTGTCGCGTCTGCCTCAGGTCGGCCGGATAGGCGACAACATCTACTACTCGCAAGGCTGCTCCGGCCACGGCGTTACCTACACCCACCTGGCGGGCAAGGTCCTGGCCGAAGCGCTGCGCGGCCAGGCCGAACGCTTTGACGCATTCGCCGGCCTGCCGCACTACCCGTTCCCGGGTGGCCAACTGCTGCGGGTACCATTCAGCGCCATGGGTGCGTGGTATTACAGCCTGCGCGATCGTCTGGGCTTCTGATCCATAGCGGATGAAGACGGCCGGCCATCAGCGCCGGCCGTTTGCGTTCAGGGCTGGCCGAGGCTGCTGACGGCTTGTCTGGCCGCCATTTCCTGCCCTGCCCGGGCCAGTTCATCGGCGCCTTGCAACCAGCGCTGGCGATCAACCTGTGCAGGCAGTTGCTGCGGTGGCTGTATCAACACTGCCCAACTACCCTGCTCCGCCCACGCCTTGGCAAAAGCGTCGAACGACATCATCTGCCGCCGCTGCATCCCTGCACGCAGCAGCACCCGCTGCTTATAGCTGTCATAGCCGACCAGTACCGCATAGCGCGGCTCACTCCACCACGCCGAACCCTCTTGATAACGCAGCAGCACCGGGTTGCCCGCCGCCACCTGGGCGAGCAATGCATCCAGACGCTTGTCCAGCGGATACACCAGCATGCCGTAATCACGCGCCACAGGCGGGATCGATGTTTCCAGCGCTTCGGCTGCTTCAGGCAGCTTCAGCGGCTTGTCGAGCAAGCCCGGGGTGATCCGAATGCCTTGCTGCGAGAGCATGACCGCCAGCGCCATGGCGCCGCTGTGATTGGCGTTGCCGCGGAAGAACGGCACGCTGCTGATCTCGACCCGCTGCGGCAAGCCTTTTACATCCGCTGGAGGCGCGCCGGCGCAGCCAACCAGATTGGCCGCCAGCAGGCATGCAGCGAGCAGGCGCTGTGAAGGGTTGAGCAACGACTTGCGGGAAGCTTGCAACATGGACACTCACTTGTCTGAAGCCGGTCTGGCATCCGGCGATGGTCTCTGATCATAGGGCGGACGCGCGCGCAGGAATAGCCCGACGCAGGCTAGTAACAAATCGGACCAAGGGTTCGACCTAAGCTCAATTGAACGTCATGAGGGTAGCGCTAGACTAAGTAAGTATCTGGAAGGTAAGCCTGGGGCAAGCCCGAGAGAAGGAGGCACACATGAGCCTGACTATGGGAATTCTGCTGTTGGTAGGTATGTGGCTGAGTGTGGCCGCTGCCATGTTATGGGGCGTTCTGCGCATTGTCCGCAGGCATTCGCATCATCCACTGCCGGTTCAGGCCAAGGCCAAGCCCTTGCCCGTGCGACGCGCCCGTCAGCCCGCTGCAGCGCACTGATATCGCATCAGTGCAAAACAAAAAACCGCGCAGCTTGAAAGCATACGCGGTCGCTTGATGAAACTGCCATTGCGAATGGGGCGCCAAGCGCCCCGCGCACCTTACTCCTGTGCAGCCTCACGCTTGAGGCGAGCGCGGCGAGCAAAGATGTTGAGCATCTCGATCGCAGTCGAGAACGCCATCGCCGCATATACATAACCTTTAGGCACATGGGCACCGAAACCTTCGGCGATCAGGGTCATGCCGATCATGATCAGGAAGCCCAAGGCCAGCATCACGACGGTCGGGTTGTCGTTGATGAAGTTGGCAAGCGGATCGGCGGCCACCATCATCACGATAACAGCTGCCACGACAGCGATGATCATGATCGGCAAGTGCTCGGTCATGCCAACTGCGGTGATGATGCTGTCGACCGAGAACACGATATCCAGCAGCAGAATCTGGAAGATCGCTGCGGCGAAGCCCAGGGTCACGGTGGACGAGACCGTGGCCTCATGCTTGGCACCGTGCGGATCGACACTCTCGTGGATCTCTTTGGTTGCCTTCCACAGCAGGAACAGGCCACCGGCGATCAGGATCATGTCCTTCCAGGAGAAGGCATTGCCGAAGATCTCGATTACCGGATCTGTCAACTGAACGATCCAGGCCACGGTGCTGAGCAACGCCAGGCGCATGATCAACGCCATGCTGATACCAATCCGGCGCGCCTTGGAGCGGTACTCGACAGGCAGCTTGTTGGTCAGGATCGAGATGAAGATCAGGTTGTCGATACCGAGCACGACTTCCATTGCCACCAATGTGGCCAAAGCTACCCAGGCGGTCGGGCTTGCGGCGAGTTCCAGCAAATATTCCATGAATCAATCCTGTTTCTGGCTATGTTAGGGCTATGTTCGCAGCTGTGGGTCAGATGTCCTGGGTCTTGCCTTCGCCATCGGCTGGCTTGGCCGATTTCTCACCCTCGCCGCCAATGACGTCATTCAACGCTTGCTGAGCGGCTTCATTGGTCTTGTCGATGGCCTGCTTGGCAGACTGCGCCGCCTGATCGAGCACCTGCTGGGCAGATTTCTCAGCCTGATCGCACCCGGCCAGGCTGAACAGCGCCAGCGCAAGCACCAACGGGGTACCGATGGATTTCAGTTGTAGCATGGGATCCTCACTTGTCATGTCCGGGCAGCACGTGGCGCCTGATGAAAGGCATTCTAATGAAGCGGAAACATCCGGAAAATTCGTTTTTTTAGCGGCTATACTTCGTTTTTTACGAATCCGGAAACAACCATGCTCAATTACCGGCAGCTGCATTATTTTTGGGTAGTCGCACGCACCGGCAGTATTGCCCGCGCCAGTGAGCAGCTGAATCTGACGCCGCAAACCATCAGTGGGCAGATCAGCCTGTTCGAGCAGACCCATGGTCTGGAATTGTTCCAGCGCGTCGGGCGTCAGCTTGAGCTGACCGAGAGCGGCAGGCAGACGCTGGTCTACGCCGAACAGATGTTCCAGATCGGCAGCGAGCTCGAGACCATGCTGCGCGCCGGTCCGCAGGAGCAGATCCTGTTCCGCGTCGGCGTTGCCGATGTGGTCCCCAAGTCCATCGTTTATCGCTTGCTGGCGCCGACCATGGAGCTGGACGGCGCCCTGCGCATCAATTGCCGGGAGGACAAGCTCGAGCGGCTGCTGGCCGACCTGGCCATCCAGCGTCTGGACCTGGTGATTTCCGACAGCCCCATGCCCAGCCATCTGGATATCAAAGGCTACAGCCAGAAACTCGGCGAATGCGGCTTGAGCTTTTTTGCCACCCCAGCTCTGGCGGCAGAATACTCGGGTGCATTTCCGGCCTGTCTGAATGATGCTCCGTTGCTGATCCCAGGTCAGGAGACAGTGGTACGCAGCCGCTTACTGCGCTGGCTGTCCGAGCAGCAGGTGCAGCCGCGGATCGTCGGTGAGTTCGATGACAGTGCCTTGATGCAGGCCTTCGGTCAGTCCGGCAGCGGCATTTTCGTTGCGCCCAGCGTGATTGCCGATGAGGTGTGCCGCCAATATGCAGTGGTGCTGATCGGCCATACCGAGGCGGTCAACGAGTCGTTCTATGCGATCTCGGTAGAGCGCAAGGTCAAGCACCCGGGGATCGTCGCGATTACCGAGGGTGCGCGCAAAGAGTTGTTCCACTGGTAGGTAGCGGCCGGGAGCGCTGGTCTATGGTACAGTCGCGCCCGTCCAAATCCCTGAGATTCGCTGCACATGCTGCCTGTTCTTCGCCTGTTCACCCGCACCAGCCTGGTTACCCAGATCGTCATCGGCCTCATCGCCGGCATCGCCCTGGCCTTGCTCGCGCCTGCCGTGGCGCTGGACCTGGCGTTTCTCGGCAAGGTTTTCGTCAGTGCGCTCAAAGCGGTAGCGCCCGTGCTGGTGTTCGTGTTGGTGATGGCCTCGATCGCCAACCACAAGCACGGCCAGCAAACCCATATCCGGCCGATCCTGTGGCTGTACCTGCTGGGCACCTTTGGCGCAGCCGTGGTCGCCGTGATCGCCAGCATGCTGTTCCCCTCGACCCTGCTGCTCAGCGCCAGTGAGGCGTCGCTGAGCGCTCCGGGCGGTATCACCGAAGTGCTGCAGAACCTGCTGCTCAGCGCTGTCGATAATCCGGTAGCGGCGCTGCTCAATGCCAACTTCATCGGCGTACTGACCTGGGCCATCGGCCTGGGGATCGCCCTGCGCCATGCCAGCGAGGCCACCCGCACTGTAGTCGACGACCTGTCCAATGCGGTGACTTATATCGTGCGCGTGGTCATTCGTTTTGCGCCGCTGGGGATCTTCGGCCTGGTCGCAGCGACCCTGGCCCAGTCGGGGCTGAGCGCCCTGCTTGGCTACCTGCACCTGCTGGCGGTATTGATCGGCTGCATGCTGTTTGTCGCGCTGGTGATGAACCCGCTGATCGTGTTCTGGAAGATCCGCCGCAACCCCTACCCGCTGGTGCTGATGTGCCTGCGCGAGAGCGGCATCACGGCGTTCTTCACCCGCAGCTCGGCCGCCAACATCCCGGTCAACCTGGCACTGTCGGAAAAACTCGGCCTGCATGAAGATACTTACTCGGTCTCGATCCCGCTTGGCGCAACCATCAACATGGCCGGCGCGGCGATCACCATCACCGTGCTGACCCTGGCGGCCGTGCATACCTTGGGCATCAGTATCGATCTGCCCACTGCCGTGCTCCTCAGCGTAGTGGCTGCGGTGTGTGCCTGCGGCGCATCGGGCGTAGCCGGTGGTTCTCTGTTGCTGATCCCACTGGCGTGCAGCCTGTTCGGCATTCCCAGTGAAATCGCCATGCAGGTGGTCGCCGTCGGTTTCATCATCGGTGTGCTGCAGGACTCGGCTGAAACGGCGCTGAATTCTTCGACCGATGTGATCTTCACCGCCGCCGCCTGTGAGGCCCAGGAGCGACGCGCAGCCTGAGTGATAAGGCGGCGCCGCTGGCAATTGCTTAACGGCGCCGCTTTACCTAGGCTAGTGGCCTTTCCTCGCAACGAGACAGGGCCATGTCAGAACAACACAACGCCAGTGAAGGCCGCTTCAACAGCACCGAGATCCGCATCCTCGGATCGCTGATCGAAAAGCAGGCCACCAGCCCTGAAACCTACCCCCTGACCCTCAACGCGCTAGTGGTTGCCTGTAACCAGAAAACCAGCCGCGAACCGGTGATGAACCTCTCTCAGGGCCAGGTTGGCCAGGCGCTGCGGGCGCTCGAAGGGCGTGGTTTTACCAAACTGCAGATGGGCAGTCGCGCCGACCGCTGGGAGCAACGCGTCGACAAGGCGCTGGAACTGGTGCCCGCGCAGCTGGTGCTGATGGGTTTGATGTTTTTGCGCGGGCCGCAGACGATCAACGAGTTGTTGACCCGCAGCAACCGTTTGCATGAGTTCGAGGATGACCAACAGGTCCAGCATCAGCTCGAGCGCTTGATTTCACGTGAGCTAGCGGTTCACCTGCCGCGTCAGGCTGGCCAGCGGGAAGACCGCTATACCCACGCGCTGGGTGATCCGGCAGAGATCGAGGCTATTCTTGCGGCGCGCCAGCAAGGCGGCGCTGAACGCAATTCGGCCCCTAGCATCGCTGAAGAACGTATCAGCGCGCTGGAGGCACGAATTGCAGCACTGGAAGAACGCCTGGCCCTGCTGGAAGGCTGAACCCAGCCAGCGCAGCAGGCGTCTACGTCAGGCCGGCGCCGAGCTGCGGATCAGGTGATCGAAGGCGGACAGCGAGGCCTTGGCACCCTCGCCCACCGCAATCACGATCTGCTTGTACGGCACGGTGGTGACGTCCCCGGCAGCGAACACACCAGGGATGTTGGTCTGGCCCTTGGCGTCGACGATGATCTCGCCACGCGGCGACAGCTCGACCGTGCCTTTGAGCCAATCGGTGTTGGGCAGCAGGCCGATCTGTACAAAGATCCCTTCCAGCGCGATGTCATGCAGCTCATCGCTGTTGCGGTCCTTGTAACGAAGGCCGTTGACCTTTTCGCCATCCCCCAACACTTCGGTGGTCAGCGCACTGGTGATCACCTTGACGTTGGCCAGGCTGTGCAGTTTGCGCTGCAACACCGCATCGGCACGCAGCTGGCTGTCGAACTCGATCAATGTCACCTGAGCGACGATACCGGCGAGGTCGATGGCCGCTTCCACACCTGAGTTGCCGCCACCGATCACCGCCACGCGCTTGCCCTTGAACAGCGGGCCATCGCAGTGCGGGCAGTAGGCAACACCACGGGCGCGGTACTGCTGCTCGCCAGGCACGTTCATCTCGCGCCAGCGTGCACCGGTGGCAAGGATCACGGTCTTGGCCTTCAGCGAAGCGCCGCTGGCCAGCCGCACTTCGTGCAGGCCGCCAGCAGCAGCCGGGATCAATGCCTCACCGCGCTGCAGGTTCATGATGTCGACGTCGTACTGTTTGACGTGCTCTTCCAGCGCCGAGGCCAGTTTTGGCCCTTCGGTTTCCTGCACCGAGATGAAGTTCTCGATCGCCATGGTGTCGAGCACCTGGCCGCCGAAACGCTCGGCGGCAACGCCGGTACGGATGCCTTTGCGCGCAGCATAGATTGCAGCTGCGGCGCCGGCGGGGCCACCGCCCACCACCAGCACATCGAAAGCGTCTTTGGCGTTGATCTTCTCGGCCTGGCGTGTGCCAGAGCTGGTGTCGATCTTGCCAAGAATCTCTTCCAGGCCCATGCGGCCCTGGCCAAACACTTCGCCGTTGAGGTAGATGCTCGGCACGGCCATGACCTTGCGTGCTTCAACCTCGTCCTGGAACAACGCACCGTCGATGGCCACGTGTTTCACATTCGGGTTGAGCACCGCCATCAGGTTCAACGCCTGGACTACGTCCGGGCAGTTCTGGCACGACAGCGAGAAGTAGGTTTCAAAAGTGAAGTCGCCTTGCAGCGCCTGGATCTGCTCGATCACTTCTGCACTGGCCTTGGACGGATGGCCGCCGACTTGCAGCAGTGCCAGCACCAGTGAGGTAAATTCGTGGCCCATGGGGATGCCTGCAAAGCGCAGGCTGATATCAGCACCCGGGCGGTTCAGCGAGAACGAGGGCCGGCGCGTGTCGCTGCCGTCCTTATTCAAGGTAATCAGGTCCGACAGGCCGGCAATTTCCACCAGCAGGTCGTGCATTTCACGGGACTTCGCACCGTCGTCGAGGGAGGCTACGATCTCGATCGGCTGGGTGACCCGCTCCAGGTAGGTTTTCAGTTGCGATTTAAGCGTGGCGTCCAACATACGGGCGATTCCTTGAGCAATCAGGGTAAACAAAAACGCCCAGGCAAAAGTGCCCGGGCGTTTGGCGGGGCGGTGATGACTTCAGCTATGGCGGCTGTTCACCGCCCGCGACTGGCGCACGATCTTAGATCTTGCCAACCAGGTCCAGCGAAGGGGCCAGGGTGGCTTCGCCTTCTTTCCACTTGGCCGGGCAGACTTCGCCTGGGTGAGCGGCAACGTACTGGGCAGCTTTGACCTTGCGCAGCAGCTCGCTGGCGTCGCGGCCTACACCACCGTCGTTGATTTCGACGATCTTGATCTGGCCTTCTGGGTTGATCACGAAGGTACCGCGATCAGCCATGCCAGCTTCTTCGATCAGCACGTCGAAGTTGCGCGAGATGACGTGGGTCGGGTCACCGATCAGCGGGTACTTGATCTTGCCGATGGTTTCCGAGGTGTCATGCCAGGCTTTGTGGGTGAAGTGGGTGTCGGTCGACACACCGTAGATTTCCACGCCCAGCTTCTGGAACTCGGCGTAGTTGTCGGCCAGGTCGCCCAGTTCGGTCGGGCAGACGAAGGTGAAGTCAGCTGGGTAGAAGAACACGACAGCCCACTTGCCTTTCAGGTCGGCTTCGCTGACCTGAACGAATTCGCCGTTGTGGAAGGCAGTAGCGTTGAACGGTTTGACCTGGCTGTTGATGATAGGCATGAGAGAAGCTCCGTCATGGGATTAAGAAGTGGTTGACGGGGAGAATACTAACCACCTGAACCGGCGATGGCTCATTGGCAAAGCTCATGCTGCTGATTGGTTTTGGCTATAAGCAGCTTATTCCGATAGATCTTTTCATCCCTAGGAAAGCAGCACAGTGGCACGCGCCCTAGCCACTCCGGGCCGAACGCTCTGCGCAATCTGCACATACGCCGCACGCAGGCCTATCCGCACAAAGTCGTCCCCAGGTCGCACTCTGGCCAAGTTATGCCGAGTGGTGCCCAACTGCAGCAAGCCGCCATCACTGCGCATCAGACGCACCACCCGGCCCGTAGCACTTGATTCGCCGGCAAGTTGCAGGTGATCAGTTGCGCCACCACCGCTGGCATCTTCGAGCTGCGCTAGCACCTGCACTGACCGTCGTTTTGTGCTCGGCTGGCAGCGCAACCTCAACTCGAGGTCGACCGCCGCCGACTGGCTGCCAAGGGCACGGAAACCGCCCCAGGACTGCACGCTGAGGTTGACCTGAGTGTGCCGGCTTGACCCCTCCAGATGGCAGGTCGGCCCCTGACCCCACCAGCAGGATCAGCGCATTGCCGTGCGCATGGTTACAAACTCTTCGGCCGCTGTAGGGTGCACGCCAATAGTGTCGTCGAATTGCGCCTTGGTCGCGCCTGCCTTGAGCGCAATACCCAGGCCTTGAATGATCTCTCCCGCGTCTGGCCCGACCATGTGACAACCCAGCACTTTGTCGGTATCGGCGTCCACCACCAACTTCATCAGGGTCTTCTCCTGAATCTCGGTGAGGGTCAGCTTCATTGCTCGGAAGCGGCTTTCGAAAATTTGCACCTTGTGACCCGCCTCAATGGCCTGTTCCTCGGTCAGGCCAACCGTACCAATCGGCGGTTGACTGAACACCGCGGTGGGGATGTTCCGGTAATCCACCGGTCGGTACTGCTCCGGTTTGAACAGACGCCGCGCAACGGCCATGCCTTCAGCCAGCGCCACAGGGGTGAGCTGGACTCGACCGATGACATCACCAATTGCCAGAATAGAAGGCTCTGTCGTCTGGTACTGATCATCGACACGCACGAAGCCACGCTCGTCGAGTTCCACACCCGTGTGTTCCAGGCCAAGGTTGTCCAGCATCGGCCGGCGGCCTGTCGCGTAGAACACGCAGTCGGTGAGCAGCTCACGGCCATCTTTGAGGGTGGCCTTGAGGCTGCCATCTGCCTGCTGATCGATCCGTTGAATGTCGCTATTGAACTGCAGGTCAACGCCGCGCTTGTCCAATTCGTCCTTGAGATGAGTGCGCACCGAGCCGTCGAAGCCGCGCAGGAACAAGTCGCCGCGATAAAGCAGGCTGGTGGCGCTGCCAAGCCCTTGGAAAATGCCGGCAAACTCGACCGCGATGTAGCCGCCGCCGACAACCAGAATGCGCTTGGGCAGCTGCTTGAGGAAGAACGCCTCGTTGGATGTGATCGCCAGCTCTTTGCCAGGGATGTCCGGCACCTGCGGCCAACCGCCGGTAGCGATGAGGATATGCTTGGCTGAGTAGCGCTGACCGTCTATTTCGACTTCATTGGCGCCCGTCAGTCGCGCATGGCCTTCAAGCAAGGTCACCCCACTGTTGACCAGCAAGTTGCGGTAAATGCCATTGAGCCGCTCGATTTCGCGATTCTTGTTGGCAATCAGCGTGCCCCAGTCGAAGTGCCCCTCTTCCAGCGTCCAGCCGAAGCCGGCAGCCTGCTCCATTTCGTCAGCGACGTGGGCGGCATACACCATCAGCTTTTTCGGCACGCAGCCCACATTGACACAGGTACCGCCCAGGTAGCGGCTCTCGGCCACAGCGACCCTGGCGCCAAAACCCGCCGCGAATCGCGCGGCACGCACACCGCCGGAACCGGCACCAATCACGAACAGATCAAAATCGTAAGTCACAATCCAGACTCCACAAAAAAGCCACCCAAGAGGGTGGCTGTTTTTCATACGGGCTGCAAGCCTGCAGGCTTAGTAAGCCTTGCCAGCCTTGTAGAAGTTCTCGAAGCAGAAGTTGGTCGCCTCGATGTAGCCTTCGGCGCCACCGCAGTCAAAGCGCTTGCCCTTGAACTTGTAGGCGATCACACAGCCTTCCTGCGCCTGCTTCATCAGCGCGTCGGTGATCTGAATCTCGCCGCCTTTGCCTGGCTCGGTTTCACGGATCTTCTGGAAGATGTCCGGGGTCAGGATGTAGCGGCCGATGATGGCCAGGTTCGACGGGGCATCTTCCGGTGCTGGTTTCTCGACCATGCTGTTAACACGGTAGATGTCGTCACGGATCATCTCGCCAGAGATAACGCCGTACTTGTTGGTTTCCTGCGGATCGACTTCCTGAATGGCAACGATCGAGCAGCGGAACTGGTTGTACAGCTTGACCATCTGCTGCAACACGCCGTCGCCGTCGAGGTTGACACACAGGTCGTCCGCCAGCACGACCGCAAACGGCTCGTCGCCGATCAGCGGTTGGCCGGTCAGGATGGCATGGCCCAGGCCTTTCATTTCGGTCTGACGGGTGTACGAGAACGAGCACTCGTCGAGCAGACGGCGAATACCGACCAGGTATTTTTCCTTGTCGGTGCCTTTGATCTGGTTTTCCAGCTCATAGCTGATGTCAAAGTGGTCTTCAAGCGCGCGCTTGCCACGACCGGTCACGATGGAGATCTCGCTCAGGCCGGCATCCAGTGCCTCCTCGACGCCATACTGGATCAGTGGCTTGTTTACCACTGGCAGCATTTCCTTGGGCATGGCCTTGGTAGCTGGCAGGAAGCGGGTGCCATAGCCGGCTGCCGGGAACAAGCATTTCTTGATCATATACGTCCTTAACAAGGGCTTAGCGTACGAAATTCGGCGCAGTCTAATCAGGCGGCGCGCACCTTACAATGCCCAGCCTGAAGCGACCGCTGCCATGATAGAGATACCCCAGTGTAGTTAGTTCCAACGGATCGCAAATATTCAGCCTGTTGCCGGCAGGTTTGCCCCGCTGACAGCGGGCTCTGGTAACCCTGAACCCGCTTCGAAGCGCGTCATTTTCACGCCAGTGCATACGCAAAAAGACGCGCATCAGAAGTGTCTACCGCAAGCGTTACCGGGTTATCCCCTGCCCGATCAGCATGCCTTCGACCTTTTGCCCATACAGGTTGACGCCGTCATTGGCATGAAACTTCAATCGGGTTTTTTCGACTGAGCCTTCCACCAGGCGCGGGTCCTGCGGCCGTTCGTGGCGATTGATCCATGCAGCGACATCCCATGCCTGCTGATCACTGAGACTGCCGGGCTTGCCAAGTGGCATGTTGTACTTGATGAACGACGCCGCCGTATTGATCCGGTGCATGCCAGCGCCCCAGTTGTAGGAGTCCTTGCCCCATAGCGGTGGCATCACGTATTCACCTGCCACCTGCTGGCCTTCGCCTTGATCGCCGTGGCAGATCGCACATTGCTCGCGATACACCTGCTTGCCGCGTTTGAAGTCATACCCACCCTTGGGCTGAGGCACTTCGGGATAACCACGCCCAGGTGTCTCGACCGCGGTCGGCGCATTGGTCGACAGCCAGTATGAGTAAACGCTGAGTGCGGTCATCTGCGGGCTATCCGCCGCAGGCGGCTTGCCGTTCATGCTGAACTGGAAGCAGCCCTGGATGCGTTCGGCGAAGGTGTTGACCTTGTCATTTTTCTTGCGATATGCCGGGTACATCGGATAAGCGCCCCACAGCGGCGCAGAAAACGCCATACGGCCCTGATCAAGGTGGCAGTTGCTGCAGTTCATGCCGTTGCCCACAGCCTCGGGCATCAGCCGGCGGGTATCGACAAACAAGGCATGGCCCTCGCGGACCATCTGGCCAAAGGCGTTGTCCGGGATCTGGGTTTCAGCGGGCGGCGCGAACTGCACTGCAGCCTGCGTGCCGGGCACCTTGAGCTGGGATTGATCTTCCATGGCAATCGGCGTGGCAGCCTGGGCGCTACCCATGGCCAACAACAGGGTGGCAATGATCGGCTTCATGGCTTGACCTCCTGGGCCAGTGGATGGGCGAAGAACTCGGCAACTGCCGTGATCTCGGCATCGGTCATGGCCTTGGCCACGCCGACCATCAACTGATTGGGGTCATTGCTACGGCTGCCGTCGCGCCAGGCATTGAGCTGCGCCACCAGGTACGCCGCAGGCTGCCCCGCCAGTGGCGGGAAGTGCTCACCGACACCGCTGCCGCCTGGCCCGTGGCACTGCACACAACCCGGGATTTGCCGGCCCCAGTCGCCGTACAGGGCCAAGCGCGACACCGGGTCGGTGGCAATCTGCTGGCGACGCAGATCAGGTGCCGGGTCACTCGGCAGGCTGGCCAGGTACTCGCTGACGGCTTTGGCTTCCTGCGCGCTCAAGGCGTTGGCCAGCGGCTCCATTACCGGCTGCTTGCGGCCGCCACTGCGAAAGTCCTGCAGCTGCTTGTTCAGATACCCGGCCGACAAGCCGGCCAGCCGCGGAAACCCTGCAGCGGCGATGCCCTTGGCATCGGGACCATGACAGCCCAGGCAGGCCATCGCAGCGGGGTTGGCCCCACCCTGGGTGAAGATTTTCTGGCCTTCGGCGGCATGCGCCGCGGGCCAGGCCAGGATCAGCGCAGTGCTGATCGCAAAACGACTCAACGGATTCATCACGGGACGCTCCATTTCCTTGTTATAAGCTTAGGCTTAAAAGGTATAAGCACAAAAATAGTAGGCTTATCCTCCGGCAGGCAACAACGCC
Organism: Pseudomonas sp. NPDC088322; assembly: GCF_044740745.1. NCBI lineage: Bacteria > Pseudomonadati > Pseudomonadota > Gammaproteobacteria > Pseudomonadales > Pseudomonadaceae > Pseudomonas > Pseudomonas sp. NPDC088322. The sequence goes on from NZ_JBIURK010000005.1 coordinate 370,010, forward strand.
TACCGGACAAGAACATGACAATTGGCCCGCTAAATGGCCGTTTAGCTGAGCTGGATCAAGATCCGGAGATGCATTTGGTCGTGGCTGCGCGCACATCACCCAAGCGCAGCGGGAAGTTGTTCAGCCGCTCGCGCAGCTTGATGCTGCTGCCGCTACCACGCTTGTCGATGTCAATCAACGCAGCAGGACCCGCACCCGCGGTCAGCTTCTGCGGCACGATCAAACGCAGGCCGTCGCCGCGCTTTTCCTGCACCAGTGCGTCGCGGCTACTCGCCAACTCGGCCTTGATACAGTCGGCGTACACCTGAGGCGCCTTGCCAGACATCACATCCATGGTTTCTCGCGATTGCTCCAGCTCAGCGACACTTACACAGCCGCCCAGAGTCAAGGTCATCGCCGCCACCGCCCACTTCATTGGAATACCTCTGCCTGCTTTAAAGAATGTGTATGACAACAACCGGGCGGGTTTGCTCCCTGCTTTGGCGGATTTATCCCTACCCCGGCCATCAGGGGCGGGAGTGTACCGCTACATCGTGATATCTTGCGCATTTGCACGAATAAACTTTGCGGAGCATCACATGAAATTCGTACACCAGCGCGAGCACCTCAACGAGGACGACATTGTCGTGATCGAGTGCTCCCAGCGCTGCAACATTCGCCTGATGAACGACGCCAATTTCCGCAGTTTCAAGAATGGCGGGCGTCACACCTACCATGGCGGCGCGTTCGACCAGTTCCCGGCGAAGATCGTCGTGCCCAGCACCGGTTTTTGGAACATCACCCTCGACACGACCACGCCCCGGCCGATCTCGGTCACGCGCAAGCCAACCTTCACGCACAAGATCAAAATCGTGCGTCGCTCGTCGTCGCAACTGAGATAAGCCCGCCATGACCCAGAACATCAAGTACGTGATCAAATACAAGCTCGATGGCGAGCAACGCTTCGACTTCGCCGTGATGCCGGACAACTCCGAAGAGCAGGCGCGCCTGGCGCTGCAACAGATCCATGGCGATGACGTCGCCAAGATCAGCGACATCAAAGTCAGCAAGGCCCTGTAAACCTGGCCCTGGCTGGGCGCCGAGTTGAAACAGAGTTGACAGGAGTGCACATGAGCAACTGGCCAGACCGCCGTATCCTAGATCTGCTCGGCATCGATGTGCCGATCCTGCAAGCACCGATGGCCGGAGCCACCGGCTCACCCATGGCCATCGCTGTGGGCACGGCTGGTGGCCTGGCCGCTCTGCCCTGCGCCATGCTCAGCCTGGATCAGGTGCGCAGTGAAGTGGCAGCGTTCCGCGCCGCCTGCGCAGGGCCTTTGAACCTGAACTTCTTCTGCCATCAACCGCCGCCCGCTGATGCAGCCCGCGCACTGCGCTGGAAGCAGGCCCTGCAGCCGTATTATCAGGAGCTGGGCGCTGATTTCGCCGCGCCGACGCCGGTATCCAACCGTGCGCCATTCGATGAGCACAGCTGCCAACTGGTTGAAGAACTGCGCCCGCAGGTGGTCAGCTTTCACTTCGGCCTGCCCACTGCCAGCCTGCTGCAGCGGGTCAAGGCCACCGGCGCCAAAGTGCTGTCGAGTGCGACCACGGTGCAGGAGGCGCTCTGGCTGGAACAGCACGGTTGCGATGCGATCATCGCCATGGGCTATGAAGCCGGCGGCCATCGCGGCATGTTCCTCAGCGATGACATCACCAGCCAGATCGGCACCTTCGCCTTGATCCCGCAAATTGTCGACGCAGTGCGACTGCCGGTGATCGGCGCCGGTGGCATTGCCGATCACCGCGGCCTGGTGGCCGCACTGGCTCTTGGCGCCTCGGCGGTGCAGATCGGCACTGCCTACCTGTTCTGCCCGGAGGCGAAGGTATCTGCAGCCCACCGCCAGGCGCTGGATACCGCCCCCGCCAGTGACACAGCGCTGACCAACCTGTTCACCGGGCGGCCCGCGCGTGGCATCAACAACCGTATCATGCGCGAACTTGGCCCGATGAGCGATCTGGCCCCCGCCTTCCCCCTGGCAGGCGGCGCGTTGATGCCGCTGCGGGCGATCAGCGATAGCGCGGGCAGCAGTGACTTCAGCAATCTATGGGCCGGCCAGGCTTTGCGCCTTGGCCGACACCTGCCTGCGACAGAGCTGACCAGAGACATTGCCGAGCGCGCGCTGGAGCAATTAGGGCGCTGATTCGATACCGCGATTATGGCCCTTCCCGTAGAGCCGACTCTCGCTATATAGTCCCGTATATAACGATAACCTGCTCCCGGAGAGTTGCTTCATGCGTATGCGTTTGTCCTACCTGGCTGCGACGGCGGCCACCCTGCTCGTCTGCACCAATGCCTTAGCTGATGAAGTTCAAGTTGCCGTCGCAGCCAACTTCACCGCGCCGATCCAGGCGATTGCCAAAGACTTCGAGAAGGACACCGGGCACAAGCTTGTGGCCTCCTTCGGCGCGACGGGCCAGTTCTATGCGCAGATCAACAACGGCGCACCTTTCGAAGTATTCCTGGCGGCCGATGACAGCACTCCGGCCAAGCTTGAGCAAGAAAAGCAGACCGTTGCAGGCTCGCGCTTCACCTACGCCATCGGCACCTTGGCACTCTGGTCTGCCAAGCCAGGCTACGTCGACGCGCAAGGCGAAGTGCTGAAAAAAAATGACTACAAGCACCTGTCAATCGCCAACCCCAAGACCGCTCCCTACGGCCTGGCAGCGACTCAGGTGCTGGCTAAGCTGAACCTGACTGAAGCCACCAAAGGCAAGCTCGTCGAAGGCCAGAACATCACCCAGGCGTTCCAGTTCGTTTCCACCGGCAACGCTGAGCTGGGCTTTGTCGCCCTGTCGCAGATCTACAAAGATGGCAAAGTCGAAAACGGCTCGGCCTGGATCGTCCCGTCCAGCCTGCATGACCCGATCCGCCAGGATGCGGTAATCCTCAACAAGGGCAAGGACAACCCCGCTGCCAAGGCGTTTATCGACTACCTCAGAGGCCCCAAGGCCACAGCCGTGATCAAATCCTATGGTTATGAGATCTGATGCCGCTTGATGCTGCAGACTTCGGAGCGATCTGGCTGACCTTCAAACTGGCCAGCCTGACTACTCTGATTCTGCTCGTCATAGGCACACCGATTGCCTGGTGGCTGGCGCGGACCCGCTCGTGGTTGCGCGGCCCGGTCGGCGCGGTGGTCGCTCTGCCATTGGTGCTGCCGCCGACGGTGATCGGCTTTTACCTGCTGATCGCCCTCGGCCCGCACGGCTGGCTGGGCCAAGCCACTCAGGCACTTGGCCTGGGCAGCGTGGTATTCAGCTTCGCCGGCCTGGTAATTGGTTCGGTGGTGTACTCCATGCCGTTTGTGGTGCAACCCCTGCAAAACGCCTTCAGCGCGATTGGATCAAGGCCTTTGGAAGTCGCTGCCACGCTGCGTGCAAGCCCTTGGGACACTTTCATTCATGTCGTGCTGCCGCTGGCTCGCCCTGGGTTCGTCACCGCCAGCATCCTTGGCTTTGCCCACACCGTTGGCGAGTTCGGTGTGGTGTTGATGATCGGCGGCAATATCCCTGACAAGACCCGCGTGGTGTCGGTGCAGATCTTCGACCATGTCGAGTCGATGGCCTACGCACAAGCACACTGGCTGGCCGCAGCCATGCTGGTGTTCTCGTTCCTGGTGTTGCTCCTGCTGTACGCGGGGCGCCGTGGCAAGCCCGGCTGGAGTTGAGATGAGTGCTTCAATACTGGCGCGGCTGACCCTGGCGCGCGACGATTTCACCCTGGATGTCGACCTGCAACTGCCAGGTTCAGGCATCAGCGCCTTGTTCGGCCATTCCGGGTCGGGCAAGACATCGTGCCTGCGTTGCCTGGCGGGTCTGGAGCGTGCGTCGAGCGCCTACATCGAGGTCAACGGTGAAGTGTGGCAAGACAGTGCCAGCGGGTTTTTCCTCCCCCCACATCGGCGCCCGATCGGCTATGTATTCCAGGAAGCCAGCCTGTTTCCCCACCTGTCAGTGCGCGCCAACCTGGAGTTCGGCTGGCGCCGGGTGCCGGCGGCACAACGCAAGGTCAGCCTTGAACAGGCGTGTGCACTACTGGGCATCGGTCATTTGCTTGAGCGCCGTCCAGCCACCTTGTCTGGCGGCGAAGCGCAGCGGGTCGGCATCGCTCGCGCCCTCCTCAGCAGCCCGCGCTTGCTGCTGCTGGACGAGCCCCTGGCAGCGCTGGATGGACCACGCAAACGCGAGATTCTGCCGTATCTGGAGCACCTGCATGAAGAGCTGCAGATTCCACTGGTCTACGTCAGCCATGCCCAGGATGAAGTGGCGCGACTAGCCGACTACCTGGTGTTGCTGGCGCAGGGCAAGGTGCTTGCAAGCGGCCCCATCAGCGAGACACTGGCGCGGCTGGACCTGCCGTTGGCTCAGGGCGACGATGCCGGCGTGGTGCTGGAAGGGCTGGTGGTCGGCCATGATCCGCACTATCAATTGTTCGACCTGCGCTTGCCCGGCAATGATGCCCAACCGCTGCGTATCGCCCATCCTTCGCTGCAAGTTGGCAGCACGCACCGGCTGAAGATCCAGGCCCGCGATGTCAGCCTGGCCTTGGCGGCAGACAGCCAGTCGAGCATTCTCAACCGCTTGCCCGTGCGCGTGCGTGAGCTGCGCGCCGCCGATAACCCGGCCCATCTACTGGTCAGTCTGGATGCGGCCGGCACCACGCTGTTGGCGCGCATCACCCGTTACTCCGCCGACCAGCTCGGCGTGCACCCGGGCCAGGCGCTATGGGCGCAAATCAAATCGGTCGCTGTTTTACTCTGAGCATCCACGCCAACGGCGTTGTCCATTGAGCAGACACCTGGTCGCTGGATACCGCCCCATGCTCGATTGCCCGCTGCCCCGTTCCCTGCACTATGTCGACGACAGCCAGCCTGGCCTGAGCCGACGCCGATGGCGTGACCGCTTTATCTACCTGGACGCGGACGGTGAACGGGTGCGCGATGAGGCGACGCTTGCGCGCATCGCGGCGCTGGTCATCCCACCGGCCTACACCGACGTGTGGATCTGCGCCGACCCGCAGGGCCATCTGCAAGCCACCGGCCGCGACGCTCGCGGACGCAAACAATATCGCTATCACGCGCAATGGCGCGAAGTGCGCGATCAGCATAAATACGGACGCATGCTGGCCTTTGCTCAGGTGCTGCCCAAATTGCGCAAGCAGCTCGACGCCCACCTGCGCAGCCCAGGGCTGGGCCGGGAAAAGGTCATGGCGCTGGTGGTCAGCCTGCTCGACTCGACCCTGATCCGCGTCGGCAATCGCCAGTACATGCGCGACAACAACTCCTATGGATTGACCACCCTCAACTCCGATCATGTCGAGGTCAAGGGCAGTACCATTCGCTTCCAGTTCAGGGGCAAGCGAGGCGTGGAGCACAACGTTACCTTGCGCGACCGGCGGCTGGCCGGCTTGGTCAAACGCTGCATGGAGCTGCCTGGGCAGACGTTATTCCAGTATCTGGATGACAACGGTGAGCGGCACAGCATCGGCTCGAGCGATATCAACCTGTTTCTGCAACAGCTGACCGGCGCTGACTTTACCGCCAAGGACTACCGCACCTGGGCCGGCAGCAGCCTGGCCCTGCATCTGTTACGGCCATTGGCCTGGGAGCCGGAAACCGAAGCCAAGCGCCAGGTCACGGCGATTGTGCGTCAGGTTGCCGCACGCTTGGGCAACACGCCGGCAGTGTGCCGACGCTGCTACATCCACCCGGCAGTGCTTGAGCACTTCCAGCTGGGGCGCCTCGGTGCTCTGCCGCGAGCCCGCATTCGCCAGGGGCTTGAGCCCGAAGAAGTGACCTTGATGCACTTTTTGCGGGCGCTGCAGGAGTCCGATTGAGCGGGTCTATATGCGCTATCAAGCAGAGAAATTTCCAATCTGCGCGTAAGCCCCCTATTCTTGCCCCCGAGCACCTCCGCCGGGGCACTTCAACCCGCAAAACCGGCACCTGCAGCTAGAGACATGAAACAGATTTTATTTACGGGGGAATTACTATCCTCCGAAAGCGTCTTTAATGAGAAGGAAGAGGGACACGCTCCCGCCGCAGCGGTAACTGACCGCACGGTTTTCGTTATTACCCAAGGAGAACTACATGCTGATACTCACCCGCAAGGTCGGCGAAAGCATCGTCATCGACGATAATATCAAAGTGACCATTCTGGGCGTCAAAGGGATGCAAGTGAGGATCGGCATCGATGCGCCAAAAGATGTTCAGGTTCATCGCGAGGAGATTTTCAAACGCATCCAGGCAGGCAGCCCCGCACCGGAAAAGCCCCACGACGAGCAACACTGAAACCTGCATCGCTTGAAGCCGCACGGATGCGCTTGACCGATCGGCCCGCCGATGCGGGATCTTGCCAGGCCCTCAGCCGCCCAGCAGCTCCCGCACTTTGGCTACCATTTCATTGGCATGAAATGGTTTCTGAAATACTGCACCGAACAAATTGCAATCCGCTTGCGCGGCTTGCGCGCCGCTCATCAAGATCAGCGGTAAATGTGCCAGCGCAGGATCCTCTCGAATCGCCTTGGCCAATTCCTGGCCATTCTTCTTCGGCATCATGTAATCGGTAATCACCAGATCAATAGGCTTCTGGCGTAGCAGATCCAACGCCTTTTCGCCATTGTTGGCCTTTTCCACCAGAAAACCCTCGTCCTCCAGGGCATAACCCAGGATCTCGGCAATCAGGTATTCGTCATCGACGATCAAAATGGTCTTCATCGCTGGACTGTCAGCCGCCCTCCGACTGAGTAGGCGTGCCGCTAAGCACTGCGCTGGCACCTTCGAAAGCCTTGCGCACAACCACCCCATTCGGTCCCATGCACAGCTCATGGAGCGCAGGGTCGTAGTCACTGTCGCGCACCTTGAGCAGTGACAGCATGCGCCGCAGCCGGCTATCGAGTTCGACGAATCGGGTCAGGATCAGGTTATCGACGATGCTCGACAGGTCGGGTGACGGCGCACTGACTTCGGCACCAAACAGATCACGCATTTCCCAGGTCATCAACATCGTCACATCGCGGGCACGCAGCTCGCCGATCAGGGCGCGGAAGAAGCCATTGATGCGTGCCGGATCGAATGCCAGCCGGCTGAATGCACCGAGGCTGTCGATCACCACGCGCTTGGCACCGAGGCTATCAACCTGTTTCAGCAAGCGCGCACCGACCTGATCGAGCAGGCCCTCGGTGGTTGGCTGCCAGCTCAACAGCAAAGCCCCTGAGCGCTCCAGCTCAGCGAAGTCGTAACCAAAGGCACTGGCCTTCTGGCGCAATCGGGTAGGCGATTCGTAGAAGCCAAAATGCACCGCCGGCTGCACAGGTGACGCAGCCGCTACGAATGCCAGGCCCAGAGAGGTTTTGCCGATCCCCGAAGGCCCCATTACCAATGTGGTCGAGCCGATACTGACGCCACCGCCAAGCATGTCGTCCAGCGCTTGCGAGCCGGTGCTGATAGATTCCATTGTCTCCGAGCCAGATTGGCTGGGATGACTGTAGAGCGCCTCCAGACGCGGGAACACCGTCAGCCCGGCGCTATCGATCTGGCACTCGTGCAAGCCAGACAACGCAGCGCTGCCGCGGGTCTTGCGCAGCTGAATAGTACGCACGGCACGGCTGCCAACCAACGTCTCGCCCAAGTCGATGACGCCATCGACCATGGTGTGCTCTGGGCTGCCCTCCTGCAGACGCGAACTGGTCAACAGCAGCACAGTGCAGCCCGCGAAGGCGGCATGCCCTTGCAGCTCGGAGATGAATTTTTTGGTGTCGAGCGTGGTTTCGGCACGTATGCGGGCATTGAGCAGGCCATCGACGATCAGCAGGCTGGCCTGCTGCCGGCCAATTTCCTGACGCATCAGCCGCACCACGGCATCCAGGCCCTCCTGTTCGAGGGTGTCGAACGCGCTGACAAACTGGATCTGATCGCCTACCAGCGCCGGGTCGAAGAACTCCAGCGTCGACAGGCACTGGAACAACCGCTCATGGGATTCGCTAAGCAAAGTGGCCACCAGCACCCGCCCGCCATTGCGCACGTGGCCAAACGCCAACTGGTTGGCGAGAATGGTCTTGCCGGCCCCGGGCGGGCCTTGAACGACGTAGGACGCGCCAGCGACCAGGCCGCCACGCAGTAAAGCATCCAGCCCTTCGATACCTGTCTCGACTCGCTTGAGTACTTCAACCATGGCCGCTGCCTGTCGGGTTCGCGTTAAGGGGGGCTCAGCACCGCCGGCAGGTACAGGCACATACTGGTGCCCTCCCCGACCTTGCTGGACACACAGATGGCACCATTGCTCTGCTTGGCAAACCCATACACCTGGCTAAGACCCAGCCCGGTGCCCTTGCCAAACGGCTTGGTGGTGAAAAACGGCTCAAAGATACGCGGCAGCACATGCGCCTCGATACCCACGCCGGAGTCTTGCACATTAAACCGCACGAACGGCCCGTGCAGGCCCTCGACCTCACCGGCCAGTTGCACGCAATCGACCTCGAGGCGAATCCGCCCCGCACCTTCGATCGCATCGCGCGCATTGAACAGCAGATTGAGCAGAACCATCTGCAATTGGCCAGGGTCGGCCTGGATCAACGGCAGCTCTGCCGCCAGCTGCTGCTCGAATTCGATGCTGCCGGGTAGCGCGTGCTCGATCAAACCACGGGTCGAGTCAATCAGCGCGAGCGGAGCAATGCTCGCCGAACTCAACTGGCGATGGCGGGCAAAACTGAGCAGTTGCTGAGTCAGTTGAGTGCCGCGCTGCCCTGCATCGATGATGTGTTCCAGCAGGCGCTGAACCCGCTGCGGATCCTGGCTGTTGCTGGCCATCCGCGCCGAGCTGAGGATAATCGTCAGCAGGTTGTTGAAGTCATGCGCCAGCCCGCCGGTCAACTGCCCCAGGGCTTCGAGCTTTTGCGCCTGGAACAACTGCGCGCGTACCGCGTCGAGCTGCAGCGCAGACTCGCGCCGGTCGGTGATATCGCGCGTAACCTTGGCCAAGCCGATGATCTGGCCCTGCTCATCACGCACCACGTCCAACGCGGCCAAGGCCCAGAATTGCGTGCCGTCCTGACGCACGCGCCAGCCTTCATCCTGGGCGACGCCATTGTCCAAGGCCTTGCGCAGGATCTGCTCAGGGCGATTCTGGGCACAATCTTCCGGCGTAAAAAACACGGAGAAATGCTGGCCGATGATCTCGGCGGCCTTGTAGCCCTTGATACGCTCTGCACCCGCATTCCACGACACTACGTGGCCAGAGGGATCAAGCATATAGATAGCGTAATCAACCACCGACAGAACGAGCTGCTCATAGCGGTTGGCGGTCATTTCGGATTGGTCCGGGTGGTCGGTTGAAACCATGAAAACTCCACAGGCACCACAGGCTGAGGCATAAACATAATGTTGAGTCTACTCGCCCTTTGCAGGCTAAGCGAAGCTCTTGACGAGTAGCCAGCTGACGGAGCCGCTTCAGGCTGGTGATTTCGCTCGCAGTGAGCAGCATGGTCGCCTGAAAAGTCGCGAACAGTGGCTTAATGACACTATCGTGTCGATCGTCTGGACTGCAGGCTTCATCGATCAACCAGAAATTCCTGCATGGAGGGTGTTTTGTTGACGCATCTATAACGATGGGTTATAAAGCGCGCTTGATTGCAGAGCACCTGTTTAACGACGTGCCGGTCGCACAGACCCTTTCAAGCGTGCGAGTGTGGTGGAATTGGTATACACAGCAGACTTAAAATCTGCCGGCGTGAGCCTTGCGGGTTCGAGTCCCGCCACTCGCACCACTTATTGCGTAAAGGGCGCCCCATGGGGCGCCTTTTTTTTGCGCGCAAGAATTGCTCGCAACTCCTGCTACAGTGAAATCATCCAACTTCACTGGTACCCCGCCATGCGCTATACCCTGTTCGCCGGTCAACGCGATGCCATCATCCTGCTCGCACGCATCCTGCTGATGATCCTGTTCGTGCTCTCGGGCTGGAGCAAACTGACAGGCTTTGAAGGCACCGTCAGCTACTTCACCTCGATAGGTGCACCTGCGCCGACACTGGCAGCAGCCATTGCAGTGATCATGGAGTTCTTCGTCGCAATCGTGCTGATTCTCGGCTTCTACACGCGACCATTGGCGATGCTGTTCGCGCTGTTCGTGGTCGGCACCGCGTTGATCGGCCACCCGTTCTGGAACATGGTCGAGCCTGCGCGCAGCGCCAACATGACGCAGTTCTTCAAGAACATGAGCATTGTCGGTGGTCTGCTGCTGCTCGCCGTGACGGGCGCTGGCAGGTTCTCGCTGGATCGGCGCTGAGTGCGTGCCCTCGGCTTGATCTGCGTGCTGGCGTGAGTCAGTCGTCTACGTCATCGTGCCAGGCAGGATGGTCGTATTCGTCGTCGCTGTCATCGAGGGTGCTCTCATCGAGCGTGCTTTCGTCATCCTCGACCTCATCCAGCAAACCCTGGGCATCGGCCTCGGGCGCAAAGTCTTCATAGAGGAATTCGTGATCAAGCAGATGATCGTGTTCGGGTTCGTGGAGGTCGTGTGCGTCGCTCATGCCAGGCTCCTTGAATAGCTCGCCTGTATAAAGTGATCATCGGTGCAGGTCAACGGCTGAACTGTTAATCCCGACTTAACCAGGGCATTGCACCCTGCCTGAGCTCCCTTCAAGAATCCTTGCCTGCCTTACGGCGGGCTTTTTTTTGCCTGCAGATTACCTGAATGATCTTGCTACATCGTCTTCACGTTTTACTGACAAGCCCGGCCAGATACTACACAGGCTCCGTACGATCTTTAGACCCGCCCACCGTTGGCGGGTTTTCTTTGCCTGTGATTCGGCAATCGCGCAACTCGGCATCCAGCCAGCGCAGCGCAAACGCGCACGCGCCGAAGGACACCTGTTACAGCAGACTCACGGCGTCTTGGCAGCCTGAGCCTTGGTCCAGTGCACCTTGGGCGCGGCAGGGTTGAAACCGCTGACGCCTCTTGGCACTTCCTTGATCTCGCCGCCCTTGGACAAGAACTGCTCAATTTGCTCATTCAAGCGCAGTTGAGCGTGATGGGTCGCAGACTGGGACATGCTGATACCTCACTGATGAGCCACCCAGAGAGAGGACTCGCCCGCCACTATACACCGCAAAGCACGTAAGCAGGACTTTAAAGCCAGATAAAGAGAGATCCCTGCCAAATTTGCGCAGATATCAGCAAGATTACCAAGCGTAAAACCTCGCGCTCTTGCCTCGGTTGTGGTGGCCTCGAATATGAGTGAAGCTTGGCAAAACTCACGGAGAGAGGATGTACCCATGCCGTTTTCAGCGGACGAACGCGCAGCCCTGCTGGCGCTCAAGGGCGTAGGCCCGACGGTTATCAGCAGGCTTGAGCAGATGGGCATCGAGTCACTGCAGATGTTGGGCGATTCGAGCGTCGACGACATTCTGGCGCAGGCTTCGGCAGCGCTGGGGTCAACTTGCTGGAAGAACAGCCCACAGGCGCGAGCGGCGATAACGGCGGCAGTGATGCTTGGCAAGCAGTCGAGCGTTAGCCTGTCACTGCGCTAGCGCGCTCATCTATCAAACCCACAGCATATGGACTGCCAAACCTGCACCGGCGCAAGCGAATAGAACCTGGATCACTGTTAGCTTGAAGCAGAACAGGGCAATAGCGACAGCAACCGAGACTACCGCTGCAGGCCGGTCAAATGCACCGCTAAATCGAAATCTGCCCGGCGGGCCCACCAAAACTGATGAAGCCTAGCTTGAGCCAGAACAGGAACGCCTGGTAAAGGCCGACCGGCCGCACAACCGGCTTCGATGGGGGCTGCTTGTTCACCGCGCTGGCGCTCTCAACCCCTTGAGCTTGCTCGTCAGCCAAGGCGGTCAGTTGCGAAAGTCGAAACTAGCTCAAAAAAGCCGGACAAGATCGGAATCAACTTATCAACTGGAATTCAATTCCTTTTTCTATATCATAACCTCTGACTCAATCGAGTGGCTCGGTCGCAGCAATGGGCTAACACCTTCGCGAGCCATACCCGGCTACTTCGCTTAGGTGCGGGATACGCAGCCTGAGACAGCCCACTAGGAGAGAATAGATGTCACAGTTGTTGATACCCAGCCCTACTGGCAAGACCCGGATTTTTGCGGTTATCGGTGATCCAGTGAAGCAGGTCAAGGCTCCAGAGCTTCTCAACAGAGTATTCGCTGATGAAGCTGTAGACGCAGTGATGATCGCGGTGCATGCCAGGCCTGAGCAACTCGCGACCGTGATACGTGGCCTCCAGGCGATGGATAATTTTTCCGGCATGCTGATCACCATTCCGCACAAGTTTGCTGCTCGAGATTTCGCGGAGTCGGTGAGCGTTGCCGTGCAGGTTTCTGGCAGCACCAATGCAATGCGCCGCAACGAACAGGGCGGGTGGGAAGCGGATAACTTCGATGGCGCGGGATTTACCTTGAGCCTTCAGCGCAAAGGGTATGACCTGATCGGGAAACGCGTCGTACTGGCCGGTGGTGGGGGTGCGGGTAGTTCGATCGCTGTCGCATTATTGCAAGCAGAGGTGGGCCGACTGTATCTACAGGAACCGGATGCCCTGAAAGCCGATGCACTGCTCGCCAGACTAAACCAGCACTGGCCTGGCCGATGCGAGCTTGCTCAGCCACACCACCTTGAGGTAGCCGATATCGTTATCAACGCAACGCCGCTAGGCCTCTCGGAGGATGATCCACTTCCGCTAGAGCTTGCCGCCGTGCCTGCCGGGGCCTTGGTTGCAGATATCATCATGCAACCTGCAGAAACTCGTCTGTTACGCACTGCAAAGGCCGCCGGGCACCCCGTGCACGCTGGTAGCCACATGCTCAGTGAGCAATTAGGCTGCTACAGACAGTTCTTCAGGATCTGAGCCAAAAAACCGGATGAATCGGCAATTCAACGTGGATAACATTTGTCCGGAGGTGGCTGCCACTATCCATGGGCCGCTGATCTATCGCAAACCTAAGGAAACAACATGAGCAATGCGCTTGAACGCGGCCTGCATGCCATCGAGTTGCTCGCCGGCAAAAGCTCCGGGCTGGCACTTCAACAAGTAGCGGAAGCCTTGGACATTCCGCCGAGCGCGACCCACCGCATGCTCAATTGCCTGGTCGAACAAGGTTTCGTGCGCCAGGAGCATCAGCACGGCAATTACGTGCTTGCCCTGAAGCTGGTCTCACTGGCGCTCAAGCATCTGTCCAAGAGCGACATGGTCGACCTAGCCCGGCCGATACTCGAGCGCCTGGCGCAAGCGTCCGGCGAGCTTGTGCGCTTGAGCATTGTAGATGGCGATAACCTGATCTGGATCTCCAAGGCCCAGGGCAGCCGCTCCGGTCTGCGCTACGATCCCGATGCGGGTGCCGAGGCCAAGCTCTGCTGCACGGCGTCTGGCCTGGCCTGGTTGAGCTGCCTCAGCAACGAGCGCGCGCTGGAGTTGGTCTACCGGCAAGGCCTGGCTAAACCGGGCGAATATGGCCCCAATGCGGCCACCACCATCGAACACCTGCTCGACAACCTGAAGATCGCCCGTGAGCAGGGCTATGCCAGCGTCGACGAGAGCTTTGAAATTGGCGCCGCCTCGATGGCTGCAGCAATTCGCGATGCGCAGCAGCAGGTCGTCGGCGTGATCAGTATCGCCGGCCCCAGCGTCCGCCTCCCTGCCGAGCGCATGCAAGCGCTGAAGGCAGCGTTGCTGGACGCCGTAGAAGAGATCACCGCGATCAACCTGGACAGCCTCCCAAAGCTGTCGCTGATGACCTCCCACATCAGCGAACACACCGCCTGATCGGCACCTCGCTTGACCGCGGCCTGGCTTACTGACCTGGCCGCCACTCCCTAGCAATTGCTCGACAGCAGGCCCTTCACAGGCCGTGGATTGCCAGCGCCAAAAACGAATTGGAATCCAATATGAATATGGAATGGATTTCCAATTATGATAATATCGGCTTACCGACCCCGGTAATGCCTTGGCGCCAACCTGCCAGCCCATCACCCGGAAAAGGCATTTTCATAAAAACAAAAAGCAGGAGTTATCCATGGCGAACCCTCCAGATGTAGATGTGAGCACCTTCATGGATGCTCGAAAGATGAGCACCCGACAGTGGCTGGTGCTGTTCCTCGGTTTCATGGTGCTGGTGTTTGACGGCTTCGACACCACCGCGATCGGCTTCATTGCCCCGGCGCTGGTCGACGACTGGGGCGTGCTGCGCCAGGACCTCGGCCCGGTAATGATGAGCGGGCTGCTCGGGCTGGCATTCGGTTCGTTGACTGCCGGGCCATTGGCCGACCGCTTCGGCCGCAGGCCAGTCATCATCGGCTCGGTGCTGTTGTTCGGTTTCTGGAGCCTGGCCTCCGCCTGGTCGACCGGGATCACCAGCCTGACGATACTGCGCTTTCTGACCGGGGTTGGGCTGGGTGCCTCGATGCCCAATACGGCGACCCTGATCTCGGAATACGCCCCCAAGCGCTACCGCTCTCACATGGTCTCGTTCATCTACTGCGGCTTTGCTTTTGGTGCGGCGCTGGGTGGTTTGGGCAGTGAGTGGCTGATCGAAAACTTCGGCTGGCGGTCAGTGTTGGTGGCCGGCGGCGTGCTGCCGATTGCGTTCGCCCTTCTGCTGCTCTTGAGCCTTCCGGAGTCCATCCGCTTCCTGGCGCAGAACAGTGCCTTGAAGGACCGCCTGATCAAGGAAATCAACAAGGTTGCTCCGGGCCTGGCCAACGCCCAGACGCGTTTCCATAGCAGCGAAGCGGCGATCAAGGCGACAGGCAAGGTCAGTGCCCTCTTCGCGCCCGGTTTCACCCTGGGCACCTGCATGATCTGGGTCACTCTGTTCATGGGTCTGCTGACCATGTACCTGCTGTCGAGCTGGCTGCCGCTGCTCAGCCGCGATGCTGGTCTGAGCATGGGTCAGGCGGCGCTGCTGGGCTCGTTGCTGCAGATCGGCGGCATGCTGGGCAACTTCACCGTCGGCATGAAGATGGACCGCTGGGAACACCACAAGGTGGTCGGCGCCACGGTGTTCTGCGGCGGGGCCTGCGCAGTGCTGATCGCCTTGCAGCAGCCGACTATGCAGGTGCTCTGCCCGTTGATACTGCTACTGGGCTACTTTCTGAACGGCGTAAACGTCGGCGGCTACGCGCTGGCCGCCTCCTTCTACCCCACTCAGATCCGCGCCACCGGCGTTTGCTGGGCCACTGGCATTGGCCGGCTGGGCGCGATCAGCGGCGCCGGGATCGGTGCACTGATGCTCGCCTCGCAATGGAATTTCAGCCAGGTCTTCCTGTTCCTAGCCATCCCTTCCCTGATCGGGGTTACAGCGCTGTGGATCAAAAGTCGCAAGCGCGACGCGTCGGCAATCCCCGCTGCCATCAACTGAAGCCAACTGTAGGTAGACATGCCATGCAAGCCAGCTATTCCATTGCACAACTGACCGCGCTCGCGTTAACCCCGCCGGAAATGATCGAACTGGCTGCACGCACCGGCTATGACCAGGCTGGCGTGCGTTTGCTGCCGGTGGCGCCAGGGGCAGTCGCCTATTCCTTGATGGACGACAAACCGATGTTGCGCGAAACCCTCGCGCGCATCGACGACACCGGGGTCAAAGTCTTTGATCTGGAATTGATCCGCCTCGACGGGCAATTCGACGTGCAGCGTTATCTACCGTTCCTCGAAGTCGGCGCGCAGCTCGGCGCCAAGGCCGTACTGGTGGCAGGCGACGACCCGGAACCCAACCGGCTGATCGAACACTATGCGCGGCTATGCGACGCCATGCAGCCCTTCGGCCTGTCGGCAGACCTGGAGTTCATGCCGTGGACGGCTGTCCGCGACCTGGCCAGTGCACTGCACATCGTTGAACAGGCCGACCGCGCCAACGGCGGCATCCTGGTCGACGCGCTGCATTTCGACCGTTCCGACAGTCGCTTCGAGGACTTGCAACGTATCCCCGCGCAATGGCTGAACTACGCGCAGATATGCGACGGCCCAGCGCTGCGACCGAACACCCGTGACGGCCTGATTCAAGCAGCGCGTGGCGAGCGTCTACTGCCGGGCGAGGGCGATATCGACCTGGCGAGGATCTGGCGCAGCCTCCCGGCTACGGTCCCGGTCAGCGTCGAAATCCCCCATGACCGCAGGGTTGCGCAAGTGGGCGTCGAAGCCTGGGCACGACAGGCGCTGGCCGCTGCCAAGGCAATTATCGAACCGCTCTGATCCGTTTGAGCACACCACAGCAGGCAACTGCTGAATGCTGCCGACACTTCACCTGCACAAGGGCGGCTGCCAAACCGCCCATGAATTACCACGCCATGAAGGAGCAACCATAATGAGCACCATCGCCCCCCTCCCCTGGGACCAGGAAGTCGACCTGCTGGTATTCGGCGCAGGCGCTGCAGGCATGACCAGCGCATTGATGGCCAGCCACCACGGACTGGACGTGCTGCTGTGTGAAAAGACCGCCGTGGTGGGCGGCATCAGCGCGACCTCAGGCGGCACCACCTGGGTACCCGGCACCCACCAAAGCCAACGCGCAGGTGTACCGGACAGCGCGGCAGAGGCCGCGACCTTCCTCAAGGCGGTGGTTGGCGAACGCGGCGGTGAAGCGTTGCGCGAAGCTTTCCTTGCCAGCGGGCCACAAGCGATTGATGAACTCGAGCGCATCAGCGAGGTTAAATTCGTTGCAGCCGCCGCTCATCCCGATTACGTCAGCGGCCCCGGTGCAGCGTTCGGTGGCCGCGCCCTGGCGCCCCTCGCGTTCGATGGCAGGCTGCTGGGCAAAGACTTCGCCCGCGTGCGCCCACCTCGGCGCGAGTTCATGGGTCTGGGCGGCATGATGGTGCCACGCGCCGATCTGGATGCGCTGCTTTCGCCCTTCGCTTCGATGCACCACCTGACTCGCACCCTGAGCACAGTCGGCCGCTATTGCATCGACCGCCTGAGCTACCCACGCGGCACCAATCTGGTGATGGGCAACGCCCTGGTCGCCAGGCTGTTCTACAGCTTGCGCCAGCGCAAGGTGGCACTGCGCTTTGAAACCCCTTTGCACGAACTCATTGTGGAAAACGGTCACGTAATGGGCGCCGTGGTGCTGCACAACGGCGAGGCCATGCGCATCCGCGCGCGTCGTGGCGTGGTGCTGGCTACCGGGGGCCTGACGCGCCATCCAACCCTACGCAAACAGCTGTTCCCGAGCGCTGCCCAAGCCCTTTCACTGTCGCCCCTGACCCACACCGGCGACGGCATCGATCGCGCGCTGAAGGCCAATGCCCAGCTCGACGACGGCCACGACAGTCCAGGCCTGTGGATGCCCTGCTCGATCCGCACCGCGAAGGACGGCTACCAGGCCATATGGCCACACATCCTGCTCGACCGCGCCAAGCCTGGATTGATCGCCGTGAATGCCCAAGGCACGCGCTTCGTCAACGAGTCGGACTCCTACCACGACTTCGTCATGGGCATGCTTAACGACGGCAGCGCCACTGCTCACCTGATCTGTGACCAGACCTTCCTGCAACGCTACGGCCTGGGCCTGGTCATGCCGCTGCGCAGCGCCATCAATATTGCCAGGTTCGTCAAAGCCGGCTACTTGATCAAAAGCAGCACCCTGGACGAACTTGCCAGCAAGCTCAAGGTTGATGCCGAGGGGCTGGCAAACACCGTCAGAACCTACAACGCCGCCGCTGCAAACGGTGACGACCCTGCATTCAACCGCGGTAGCAGCCACATGAACCGTCACAATGGCGACCCGCAGCAACTGCCCAACCCCTGCGTGCGCCCCCTAGGCGATGGGCCCTACTATGCCGTCACAGTGCAACCGGCCGATCTCGCCTGCAGCGCAGGCTTGAGTGGTAACGCCGATGGCCAGGTGCTGGACATGCAAGGCCAGGTGATCGAGGGGCTATACGCTTGCGGCAATGACCTTGCTTCAATCTTTCGCGGCACCTACCCAGGCCCAGGCACCACGCTGGGACCTGCGATCGTATTCGGCTGGCGAGTGGCGCGGCATGCTGCGCGAGTTGCTGATCGCCAGTGTTGAAGCTAGCGACCAGTGAGCGCCTGCTTCGGGTTCAGGCTGTGTGAAAAAGTGCCATCCGCCAACACCAGGCTAGCCAAGCCATCCACTCAGCATCGCGGCGCCCAACGCGACTAACGCGGTATTGAGGCAGACCAGCATGAAGCCGAACCTTATCAGTTCGCCTTCCTCCTTGGCCTGGGTTTTGGCAAGCCCCAGAATCAGCATGACAACCGATAGCGAGCCCAGCGCCGCATGCCCTGCCGAGCTGTTCTGGACGGCAGCCAGCAGTAGGCGGGAGGACTCGGGCAACATCGCGATGGCCGGCATGAAGATCGCATTGCCGCCTACATTCGACCCGGTCATGTAGCCAGACAACGCGCCAAACAGGGCAACCAACGACGTCGCGGCGGTGGGCGACAGCCCAGCCAGCAGTTGCATCAACCCCGCAAGGAAGCCGGCCTTAACCATCATCTGCGACATCGCGAGAAAGAAGAAAATAGTCAGCAATGGCCGCTTCGCCCGAGCCAACAGCGCAGCAGGCAAGTTAACGTCGTGTGCGGTCCGGGATTGTATGTTGCGCGCGTGAGCGCCTAGCACGATCAGCACCATGACCAACGCCAGACCTGGTGAGGCGAGTGGCTTCCAGTTGACCTGGGCGCCCTGTACAACCCAGTGCTCCTGCCAGGAGGTGATCGCCCACAGCATCTTCAAGCCGACAATGCAGACAATCAGCACCAGATACGGCCATGCCTGACGCGGCCATTGCACCGGACCGCGCTCGCTGTCGTTGCGGCGCAGGCGCCACAGCCCAACAGAGAGTATCGCTGCTGCCGTCACCAGGCCCGCAGCAACGCCCGCTACTTCCGGCCCCAGCCACCGACTTGCACTGTAAAGAACGCCCACAAACAGCAGCCAGAAAACGCCCAACGCCCCCCATCCCCGCGAGTCACGAACGCCTGCAAGATAGAGCGCGAGTGCACTGAGGGCGAAGAAAACCGGGGCGCTGGTCAATGCCGAGGTCGATGCCAGCATGGATGCGTCCAGGTGAACCAACGAAGCACCAATGACAGATGCCAGGCCCAGCGTTCCCCAAGGCATGATGGCCATGCCGGCCAGTGCGATCCGTAACGCGACCCGACGCTCGAAGAGACTTAGCAGCAGGGGCACTGTTGCGATCAACGACACGCCGAAACCAGTCATCGCTTCGAGCAACGGTGCCAACCCAAGGACAATTAACACGACTTGATCGCCGCGCCCAAGCCCCAGTGACCGCACCCATTGGCTCAGCGCCAGATTGACGCCCATGCGCTCGATAAAAATCACGAAGAGCAGACCTGGGACGATCACGAAAGCGGTACTTGCAAACAGCACGGCGGTATCTTGAGCGGCGGCCACCATACTGCTCAGACGCCATGCGTCTGCCGCGCCGGCGAGCCAGAGCACAATGACTAACAGAGTGCCTGCAACGGCGGCGTGAACGGGCGGCCGGCGCAATACCACGAGCATGGCTGTAACCAACAGGACCGGGGAAAGATGGAACAGTGCGAGCATGCCAACAATATCCTGTGTGTGTTCCCGAATAGGCTGCGTACGCAGACTGCTGGCAAGATAATATTGCTCTTACCTAGATAAAGGGCCGCAGTTTTCTGGTAGTTTTCGAGAAAATTTCTCACGGATTTACAATGGCGAAAAACGACGCTGCACCTGAATCGTTGGACAAATTTGACCGTGCCATCCTGGACCTGGTCCAACGTGACAACACCATGCCACTGCGGCTTATGGCCGAGCAGGTCAATCTTTCCACGGCCGCCGTTCAGCGCCGCATCAAACGAATGGAAGACGGGGGAGTCATCACGGGCAACGTAGCCATCGTCGATCCCACCGCCGTAGGCCGGCCGATCACGATCATCGTGGAAGTGATGGCTGAGCGCACCAGCATCGAGGCGCTGGAGGCGATGAAGGCACACTTCGCGGTGCCCGAAGTTCAGCAGTGTTACTACGTCACCGGCGAAGTGGATTTCGTTCTGGTACTCACCGTTGCCAGCATGAAGGAATACCAGACTCTGGCGCGGCGACTGTTTGCTGAAAACTCCAACGTTACCTGGTTCAAAACAATCGTCGCGCTGGACCGTGTGAAAGTCGGACTTGATGTACCAAGCATGGCCGGGTAGAGGCTCATGCAAAAGCCTCTGGTGGCTCGCGCCATGGCAGCAAACTTGCGGCCCAGGTCGCCAGCTCAACAAAAGCCACGACTGCTGCGCACTAGTCGGCAATAGCCCCTGAACGAATTTGGAGTTAGCATCACACCCTTAGTCGGCTTAACAGCCTGTTTTTCAGATCAGGGTCGCATCGTGGAAAAGCTCAAACGCCTCCAAAGTGGAATAGAAGGACTGGACGCTCTGCTCAAGGGCGGGCTGGTCGCAGGTGCCTCGTACATTATCCAAGGGCGCCCAGGTTCCGGCAAAACGATCCTGGCCAACCAACTTGGATTCCATCATGCGAACAATGGCGGCCGCGTTTTGGTTGCCACGCTGCTGGCCGAGTCACATGACCGTCTTTTTCAGTTTCTTTCCACACTGAGCTTTTTCGACTCATCCAGGATTGGCGAAGAAATTCAGTTCGTCAGCGCATTTGACACGCTGGAAAACGAAGGTCTGGATGAGGTAGTGAAGCTGCTGCGTCGCGAGATCAGCCGTCGCAAAGCCACCGTACTGGTCGTCGATGGCCTGCTCAATGCGCGCTCCAAAGCCGACTCACACATCGACACCAAAAAGTTCATCTCAGAGCTGCAGGGCCACGCTGCTTTTGCCGGTTGCACCGTGCTGTTTCTCACCAGTTCACGGCTTGACGACGGTAGCCCTGAGCACACCATGGTCGATGGCGTCATTGAAATAGGCGAAGAGCTGTTCGGCACCCGCTCGGTACGGCGCATTCAACTGCGTAAAACGCGCGGCAGTGCTGCGCTGGCAGGCCTTCACGAGTGTGAGATTACCGACAACGGGCTGGTGGTTTATCCTCGTCTGGAAAGCCTGTACAGCCACCCGTCCGCACCCGACAGTGCTGACATGACGCGCATTGGCAGTGGGATTGCCTCACTGGACACGATACTGGGAGGCGGCCTTTACAGTTCCAGCGTGTCTTTGATCATGGGCCCTTCCGGCATCGGAAAAACAACGCTGGGTCTGAAGTTCTTGGCGGAGTCGACGGTGGACAGCCCAGGGCTGCATTTTGGCTTCTACGAAAGCCCGCAACGGCTAAGGCTCAAGGGCGACTCACTGGGCATCGACATCAAAGGCATGGAAGACAGCGGCGCCCTGACCATCGCCTGGCAGCCAACAACCGAAGGTCTGCTGGACGGGCTCGGTGCTCGACTGCTGAGCATTGTCGAAGACAAAGGTATCAAGCGCGTGTTCGTCGACAGCCTTAGCGGCATGACCCGAGTCGCGACCAATCCGGCAAGGATTACTGACTTCCTCAGCGCGCTGATGAACGAGCTGCGCGCCCGAGGTGTCACGGTACTGGCAACGTGGGAAATGCGCGATCTGCTGGGCTCCGAGGTCAGCGCGCCCAACTCCGACCTGTCGAGCATCGTCGACAACCTGATGCTGATGCGCTTCGCCGAGAATGACTTTGAACTAAAGCGAACGCTGTCCGTTCTTAAAGTCCGAGACAGCGCTTATGATCCCTCCCGATTCGAGGTCGTCATCCAAGCCCAGGATGTTTTACTCAAAAAGGCTTCAAGACATGAACCATCAGTCCCAACTGAGTGATGTCCTGGTTCTATCTCTTAGGTTTTTGAGTGGATTAAAATAAAGTGACTACCATCTTGGTCGTCGACGACGAATATTTAATTGCTGACATTCTCAGCTTCGCGCTGGAGGATGAGGGGTTTTCCGTGGTAACGGCCAGCAATGGCCGAAAAGGACTCGATGCTCTGGACAGAGTCAAGCCTGCCTTGATCATCACCGACTTCATGATGCCGGCCATGGACGGCCTGGAATTCGCTACCGCCGTGCGAGCCCTGCCATCGCTACATCAAGTACCGATTATTCTGATAAGCGGCGCCCAGGCACATATCGGTATGCAGCGTCCGGATTTATTTGACGCGGTATTGCCTAAGCCCTTCAATATCGACGCAATTATCGCCGAGGTCAGAAAACTGCTGCATTCAGCGTAGCCGTGCCCGCGCGGCTCACTGACTGCACCGGCTACAGCCGAGTCATCGCCCGAGCCCGCTCGGTTGCGCAGCTGCCTCATCGGTGATTTCTGCCTGTTCGGCACCCACCAATAAACATTGGACTTCAGCTGCTTCACTCCATACTTTTCCGGCCCACAAAGAAAAACCCCGCAGACGTTGATCTGCGGGGCTTTCAAATATGGAGGCCGAGGTCGGAATCGAACCGGCGTAGACGGATTTGCAATCCGAGACGCTTCCCCTTAGATTTCAGCAGCTTAGGAGATAAACGATTCCGCATCAATGTTTTTTTGAATACGCTGCAGCCCTTTAAAATCAAGGGGTGTAGGTCGAGTTGCGGAATTGATTTTAAGCCGCTTCACGGCACACTCCAGTACTGCAACAGCAGCTAAATCTTCCCCCCTCCTCCGGCGTCCTGCCGACAGAACCCCCAAGCAAAACTAAACCGTTCTGCACCACCAAGACTGCGCATAAAGCACGCCGTCGACCTCCTCTACACCATTGATGTTGATGCCGAGCTGGGCCATGCCATTCACCTTCGCATCGTGCAGGCGCGGGATGACATCGGCGACGGGCGAATGAGTGAATACCCAGGCCTGCGTCGACACCCTGCCCAGAGGCGCGCTGTGGTGATCGCCAATATGAATGTCCGCCCTGAGCGCCTGGATCTTCGATAGCTGTTCGGCCGGGATGGCCACACCCAACTTGCGGCGCCGGACGATCAAGAAATACATGACATCGGCCCGTGGCTGCGCAAGCTGTAGGTGACCACACCCCAGACCGAGAAGTCGTCACCCTCCATGATGAACCGCGGCGCGTACCGAGGATTCTCCGAACGCAGCACGATCTGCCGGCCAACATGGTCGAGCCGCTTGCAGACTGGCTCGCCGTTCACCGCCGCGATGACGATGTGGCCAGCCCGCGCATCGATCGCCTTGTCGACGATCACCACGTCCTCATCGAAAATCCCGGCACCCTCCATGCTGTCTCCGTCGATCTTGACCAGGTACACGCTGGGCGCATGCACCTGCAGCAGTTCGTCGAGGGATATGGCCTGCAGGTCTTCGGCTCCCGCGAAAGCACTCACGGACTGCATGGCTGGCCAGCCTCAAGGCCATAGAGACGAGCCGCCTCTGCCAGCTCGAGCATGTCGGCGAGCTGGTCGGCGTCCACCTCCTTTCTGCGGTGAGCGGCTAGGGCCATGACTTCCAGCACAGCCGCTCTTCCCTCGGGGTCGTCGGTCAAAGCAGCGACATCATCGAGCTCAGCGACCCAAAGCGCAGGTAAGTGTTGTGACATGGCGGCACCCAATACTGTATATAAAAACAGTATCGTAAGGCCGGGGACCGCCGCCGGCAATCACCGCCTGGCGGGCAAGGATCAGTGCGCGGGCGAGCCTCTGCCGCTCAAGGCGTTGAGCTGGTACTCGGTAACGGCCTGGACGTGAGCGTCGTAGATCTGCCGCAGGCGCTCAACTTCATGGGCTGGAGCGCCCATGTCCTTCGCTTCGTGGTAGCGTTTCAGCGCCGCCGTGACCTGCAGATATATCTCATGGTCAGGCATCAACACGCCGCTTACATCGTTGCTCACAGGCTATACCCCTCATTTGATGAGGGCATTATAGGACGCCTCACAAGCCCGCCCAGCTATTCTGGCTCGGTCATACGCTTGCGCCAGCTCTCCCGCTCGAGCATCAGCCCGTGAGAGCAGGTCGGAGAGCACCATGGCGGCGCGGGTGGCTGTCTGGCGCCTGGCGCTGGATGAGGAGTCCGCGCGAAGGGTGGCTCATTGGGGCGGCGGCAAGTCCTTGGTGCGGGCATTGGTCACTACGCGAAGCTGTTAGCGGGTACCGCTTAGAACAGCCTAAGTGAACGTGCAGATGCTTGATAATATCTAACATATCGTGCTCGCTTCTTAGCGCAGTGCATTAGCTCCGGGAAAATGCTTAACCCCGACATCTACCTCAATCATCAAAGCGCCCAGCGCGTAAAGAAAAACCCACGCACCAGCAAAGCAATTTAACAACCAATACCCAAACATCGGCTGATAGAACAGCGACCCAACATACAACGCTGACGACGGCAAAATAAATATTGCAACCAACGACATCCGTATGAGCGCAAATATGAACGACCAGGCAAATGGGGCTTTCGCCCTAAACCAATTTTTACGCCTCAACTCTGGATAATAACCCACCGGAAATACATTAATTACATGGGGATGCACCGAGAGAATGCTCTCCGACATCTTAATACTTGTTATCTCCCGCTGCCGTGTATGATACAGACTCCCCAGCCAAAGTAGCATGATTGGCGCTAATGCAATCTGAAACGCTTGTACAAAGCTAGACATAGCAATCTGAATTTTTGTGCCCGCAAGCCCCACCGTCGCGACATCCGGAATTTCTACCCCGTATAGCTTTATCGGTTTTTTCCTGAGATCTTCTGCATTTTTTTTAAACTCGCCCACCAAAGAGATTGGTGATTGTTCTAGACTATCTCGCTGTTCTACTAGTCCATTCCAACAAGTAGAGTTAAGACCATAAATTAGCTTTTTGGCAACATCTCCGCCATACATAATAATAGGGACTTTACTCCTATCACGCTTAGACTCCAATTGAGCAATCGACCAAGCTCCCACAAGTTGAGCATCGCTCTCAATTACTACCGCAGCTTGATCATAACAGTTCGCCACCCTCCTATCTTCATATGTATTGTGCCCCAGCGTAATGATTAACACTGCACAAGCCGCTAAAGTTATTGGCGCCGCCCAGAACAAAAGGCGCTCGTATCTCAAGCCAGGACTACTCAAATCAACCACCCGTTTTCAACATTAGTATTAGCTATATAGCAAGCCGATCTGGGGCAGATTGATATCATTGAACTCACGATCTAGCAAGTCTCAGTTACATGCAGCGCTTGAGGCTGCAAGCTGCCTTGCGTAACCGATCCACTGTCGACGCTCAGCTAGCAGCGCCCGCACCTTCACTTCCAGACTATCGGTCCTTCGTAGACCGGCAGCTGCCCAAGCCGGTACCGCAACCTCCGGCGCGCGACAAGGCACCTGCACCGGTACCTCTACGCGCACATACTTCACCTCCGACTCCTCGCGCACGGCACACCCCTGTACGGCCAGCGCTATAACGACCCCGCCCCTACAGGCAAAGCTATAAAGTATCCGGCGCGCGAGCCGCAAAATGCTCTTCCTTCTCCTACAAGTCCGCAAGTTAAGCTTCTCAGTCACAGCCTAAGCTCCTTGTCGATGATCGAAGTTGCCGCCGAGCACTGGTCGCCGCCGGTCCGCTCCTGCTGCAGGCGGTTCGCCGCGGCGTAGTCGGCGTCGGCACTGGCCTTGGCCACGCCCACAGCATGCTCGGCGGCAGATTGGCGGTCGGCGGCGGCAAGCGCCAGGTCGCCGAGTGCTTTCCCCTGCTCCTGCGCCAGGCCGGACAGGTTGTCGCGCGCGGCGGTGCACTGGGCGGTCTTGTCCTGCTGGTAGTCCAGCAGCGGGCGGAAATGCCGAGCAGTAGCCCAGGTGCCCAGGGCCATGCCCAGCAGGATCAGCAGGCCGGCGCCAGCGAGGCGCAGCGCCCATGAAGTCATGCCAGCGCCCTCCGCACGCCCTCATCGATCACCGACGGCGCGTACGGGTTGCCGCCGTTCTCGTGGATGATGATGCTCACCACCATTCCCCGCAGCACTGCGGGGTCCTTGATGTTGATGGGAACAGTGGTGCGCACGCCAATACGCTTGGCTACGGCCAGTGCATAGGCCTGCGTATCGTTCTCGTTGCTTGGCGCCCAGCGATTGATGGTCTCGAGCACCGTGTCGATGCCCTTCCCACCCACACCAGGCATGCCGTCCTTGCCGCGATAGTTGATCAGCAGTTTGCCCAGGGCGCGGATGCCGTTCTCTGGCGAGTCGAAACGGGCAAAGCGGGGCTTCGCTGTGCCCTGCTCCAGACCCAGCTGGCCTACCCAGTCATTGCGAGGGTTGAAGTCGATGTTCCCGGGGTTGTTGTTGCGTACGCCGCGTGCGGCCATGGGTTTTCTCCAGGCAAAAAAAACCGCCAGGCGGCGGTCGGTGGGTTCGGGTGGATCAGGCCGGCGGTGCGGGCCAGTCGATAACGGCCGGGTAGCCTGGCTGATCAGGCAGACGATTCAGCGCCACGCGGTAGCGCTTCCATTGCTTCAGTGCGGCGGCCTCAGTTTCGGTCGCCTCATCGAGGTCGACAGCGTCCTGCAGCGGCGCGATGGCTGTATCAGCAGCGGCCCGGCGTTGCGCTATTTCAGCTACCAGCGTGGCGAGCATCTGCTCGGCGGCGGCTTGAGCTTTCTGCTCTGCCGTGATGACTTGGGACCAATCGATATTATTCATCCGCAGAAACCTCTGGCAGCGGCAGTACTGGCTGCAAGTCATAGATTGGCAGTGCAACCGGGCCGTTTCGGGTGATGGTCATCGGCTCAGGGAACCGGGTGGCATGAGGCGCATTGGCCCCGTGAGGGATGCGGATGGTCAAATGAAGTTCGCCGTCGATGCGGCTGACTTCACCTGGGAACCAATCGGACAGCACAGCCTCTTGCGGGAGGGTTGCCCCCTCGGCCAGAGGACTGAAGTCGAAAGGCTCACCATTGACGTAGAGGGTGTCGCCGTCCCGATCCAGCGTGAGTTGCTCGTCCATACGGACGGGGGATAGATTCAGTTGCATCAGTACCACCTTCCCTTAGCTGTAAATGAGATCACAGTTGTGACGCCAACCGCGCGCGAGAAAGCGTCAACGAATCGAGCCGTAGCACCGAAGTTAGAAACCCCTCCCCCAATTCCTGCCCAGCTTGCGCCGGTGGCAATCCTGCCGTTCATACTTACTGCCGGCGGGGAAGAGAACGGCATCGGGAAGGTCCAGGTCCGAGTGCCGATGAAGAGGCTTCCATACGTAGTTTCGCAAGCCTGATCCGTCACCGTGCTGTAGAGGAAGCAGTCCATGGTCCCGTCGGCGTACTTGGTGTATTCGCCATTGGCGTTGCTACCTCTTTCGAAAATTGCGCCCGTCGGGACGCCGCCGGCCTGACTGACCTGGCCAACAATCGCGGCAACGGCAGCCGCCCCCAACTGCAGACCGGCGCGAGCCAATGCCGGCGTAGTACCACCCGTACCTCCCTTGGCCACTGGAACCACGTTCTCGGTTGACACTGCACCCAGACCAGCCAATGTCGCGCCGAACTGATCGACGAGCTGCCTAAGGCGGTCGGCCGACTCTTTGACATAGCCCTGCATGGGCGCCAGCCCGTAAGCACCTGCCGCAACAGTTGCGCCGAGGTACGCTGGGAGGATACTGATCACGGTCGCGCTCGCGATGTTGGTCACCTCGTACCAGCGACCATCCGGCCCCTGAAATGCGTCACCGACGCGAGAGTTCGCAGGGAAGTTGGTGCCGGTACCGGTCACCGTTGTTTGCCCAGCCGTGATCGCGACTGTGCCTACTCTGTACCAGGGCATATGTTGCTCCGATTTAATTGAATGGAAACGGAAGGTTGTCCGTGCGTATTACAAGCGCTTCCGGGTATTTATCCGTGGGTATGCTGTAGTAGGCGTTGTAGGTAAATTGCGCCCCCCAGTACATTGTTGTCCTGGCTGCGTCACACGACATGAAGTAGATCCCCCCATCAGCTCCGTAGGCACCGTCCATATGCGCCTGCTGATTCCCACGCGCAGGAAATGTCCCCCCAGCAGACATGCTATCCATAGCAGCCTGGCCGAAACTTCTGGAGAACGTAGTCGCCGTCGCGAACTCCCCCGAGGCAATCGGGATGAAGATCCTGGACACGCAGTAGTAGACACCTGAGTTGATGAATCGCGTGGCAAGCCTGGTGGCCCCAGCGAAGGGCACGCTGTAGGTGGCCACCCCGCCTGCCGAGCCCGGCGACGGAGGGGCGGGAGCCCTGATAGTCGACACAATGTTGAGCGGCACCTGGAGGGAGTTGAAGGTCAGAACCTCATCAACCTCCCGGAAGCACTTCATGCCCGCACCGAAGAGCGTGTTCCTCATGGTGTCGAAGTAATAAAACTTGGTCGATGGACTCGCGCCGATGTAATAAAACGTCGTAGTGTTTCCGGTCTTCGACGAGCCGCACGATATACCTGACCCCACAATGAACACTATCGGCGCCACCGCACCGTCGACACTGAATCCATGTATGGCGTCGACGACAGACGATTCGCTGTAGCTTGACCCCGAATTCGGTGGCAAGCTTGCCGATCTATATTCTAGGCGAGGCCAACTGAGCAGATAACTCATGTACCCGCTCTTCAGCAAACCGTAAGTTATTTTCTCTGTGTCAAAAAGGAGAGAGCCATCCTCCTTCCATACCTTCATTCCTGCAGACATCAGTGATACCCGTAGTGGATGCGGCAGTTCAGCGAATAGAACCCCCACCCGCTCGCGTAGGAGTACTGCCAAGAAAGAGTTGCCGTTGACGCTCCAATGGTGAGCGTTACCCCTGGACGCTTCCCGAGGTACTTGCTCTGCGCCGACAGCTCAGTGATGGCGTAGAACAGCTCTTTGCCAGGCGGAGCAAGCGGGATCACCAGCGACCCATTGGCTGCTCCGGTGTCGACATAGCCATCCATCTGGCTGATTGAGCTCGTCATGTCGAGCAATAGCAGGGCACTTGGGTCCCACGCCTTCATTCCTGCGCTCATACGTTCACACCGAGATCGATCGCCAGGTTGCCATTGGCGTGGTAGATGCGGATCCGCTGGTTGGTGATGGTCAACCTCCCCTGCCCCGCCACCGTGCCGTTGATTTCAAGCGTTCCGCTCTTGTTCAGGATCCAGCCCTGCTGACCCGCCACGTAGTTGGTCGAGCTGATGAAGCTGCCGATCTTGGCGTTGGTGATCGTCCCGTCAGCGATGAACGCCTCGTTGATGAACACCTGCCCGCCCTGCACCGCGAACGGCGACGACAGCACGCCGTTGATGCCGTTGACCACTGCGAACCGGTCTGCCGACACCAGGAACTGGCTCTGGAGCCCGCCAGGGCCGTTCTCGATGCCGAGTCCGATACTTGCAGCGACGTACTGGCCTTGGGCGTTGAGCTGCATCTTCACGGCCCACATGAGGTTGGCCTTGCCGTCGAGCGTGGCTTGAGCCTGGCTGACGGTCTGCACGGCAGCATTGGTATCGGCGATCGACACCTCTAGCGTCTCGGACCGGCGCGCCAGGACGTCGACAGCGGTTGCCCGCACCTTCGACTCGTCGGCGATCTTCGCAGTGCTTTCCCATGACTTGAGCGCGCCGGCCAGATCGCCTTCGCCATTGTCGTCACGCTCGCCCTGAGGCGAGGTGAACGACGCCTCCATGATACCGAGGCGTTGACCGAGCGATTCATCACCGGTTACCCGCGCCAGCTCTTCCTCGCTGATCGCCGTCTCAGCATCATCAACTCTCGCGTTTACCGTCTGCAGCCGCGAAGCTGTTGACGTTTCGTTGTCGGTAACGGCTTTCTCCAGCTGCGAGATGCCTGCCGTGTTGCTGCCGACCTTGGTGTTGACGTCGCTGAACCTGCTGGCAGTCGCCTGCTCGTTGGTGACAACCGTCTGCTCAAGGCTACGAATGCTGCCGGTGTTCTCCGCGACACGAGCCTCAACTGCTGTAGTCCTGCTGGCCATCGCTTCGTTCTGAGTTGCCCTTGTACGGGACTCCTCTGAAACCTTGGCCAACGTCCCCCAGCCCCGCATCGCATCGGCAAGGTCACCCTCGCCATTGTCGTCGCGGTAGGCCGACTGCACGGCCTGCAACATGGCCGCTGTGACCATGACCTTGCCGTCCACCGTAGCGATGGCGGTGGTGTTCTTGGCCACAGCCTGCGCCAGCCCATTGGCCGTCGCGGCAATGCTGCCGATATCGACCCAGTACGTCGGATTCGGCGGAGCGTTGCTGCCGTCGGCTGCAGCTGGCACAGGGACGACGGCCATGTACAGGCGCCGGCCGCTGCGCACTACGTCATCCTTCGCGTAAGCATTGGTAGCCACGTACTCGAGCGGGTCGGTCAACTCGGTGATCAGCTCCTCGAGCTCCTGCTTCGCTTCGTTGATCCGGTCATTGACCGAACCCGGGAAGTCGCCGGAGATCTTCTCGATTTCCTTCAACAGCTCCTGGCCAAGCTCGCTCTCGGTCACCTGGCCACTGATCAGCTCCAGCACAGGGCTGGCATCCGATCCAGACTGGCCCAGCACGCCGCCGCCAACCGGGTACCACGGTCCAATGTTGCCGGTTCGGTCCACCAGGCGAGCCCAGAAGAAGAACGACACGCCAGCCCTCAATCCTTGCATCACGTACTCAGCCTGCGGGTAGGCCAGGTCGGCCAGCTTGGTTGCCGTGTCCAGGCTGTTGCTCTGGCTGTACCAGAGTTCAGTGCGCTGGGTGTCCTCGGCACCTGGTGGGATACCCCACCTGATAGCGATGCTGAGTAGGAGTGATTCAGCAGCCAAGAAGGTGACCGAGGGCGGCACGCCCTCCTTTCCTTTCAACTCAGTCAGCATCGAGTCGCGCCAGATCGACGTGATGTCGAACGCGCTCACCGCCCGAACTCGCGCCAGGTAGGCGCCGGCGTAGATGCCGGTGATATCGACAGATGTCGTCCCTACGCGCTGCAGGCGGATCCAGTTGCCGTTGTCCTTGCGCCACTCAACGTCATAGGCGACCGCGCCCTCAACAGCAGGCCACTCGATCGTCATGGTGCTGACCGCAATGCCTTGGTCAACTGCATAGCCTGAGGTCAGGGTGACGCTGGCCGGCGCCGGCACCGTAGTGATCGGGATGACGCTGATCGGGCGCTCTTCCAGCTTGGCGCCGTTGTCGATCGCTGCAAACTTGCTCGGGTTGAACTCCAGCGCTGTGAACTCGTATTCGCCCTCGGCGGTGCGCTTGCGCTTGAGCACTCGGAATAACTGAACAGCCAGGTCCTCGTAGTCAATCGCCCACTGCAGCTGTGGCTCAGGCTGCAGGGTATACGCCGTGGTCACGGTAACGGCCCGGCCAGCAACAGATTGCACAGTCCGCGCCTGAGCGGTTCCGTTCGGCAAGTTGACGATCAGGCGGTCGCCCGACTTCACTGGCGTGTCACGATCCAGAGTCACGGTACGGCCCGCGACAGCGGAGATGCGCCCGCCATTCGGCCTGCCGGCGACCAGCTCATCGGCCACCGGAATTACAAAGCCCGGCAGCACCGCCGCCCCTTCCATGCCGGTCTTGAAGGTAACGGTCCGGTCTTGGTTGTTGCTCAACAGCGCCCACTTACCGCGGCGCTGGGCCTCACTGGCCCGAGTGCAGCCGATTGCCGAGATCTCAATTGGCCGATCCCGGTACCGGCGCTGCAGCGCGTTGTCGGTTACCGGGATCACGTCGGTGTCGTAGTTGTTGGCCGGGTTGTCGTAGCTGATCAGCGCTCGGCTGTAGTGCGTGTCGCGCCCGGCGCCGCCGTAGACGAAGTCGCCGTCAATGACATTGGAGCGGGTGAAGGTGTAGTCGATGTCCTGCGCGCGCGGCATATCCGCCTGCATATACAGCGAGCCCTGCGCCCAATAGACCATCCCGCGGTAGATCGCCGACAGATCGCGCAACAGCGTCCAAGCCTCGGCCTTGCCCTGCAGGTTCAGGTCGCACAGGTAGCGCGGCTCCATGCCGCCCACGCCGTTCGACACCAGCTGGTCGCAGTACTGACCGATGCGGTACATCTCCCACTTGTCGACCATCCACGACTGGATGCGCTTGCCCAGCCCGAAGCGATCGTTGACGCACAAGCCGTAGGTGGCCCAAACCGGATTGTTGGTCCAGGCCAGCTTGAAGGTGCCGTCCCAAACACCGGTGTAGGTCCTGGTCACTGGATCGTAATTGCTCGGCACCGGCCAGCGCTGGCCATTGCAGTTGACGGTCACAGCCGGGATGTTCTGGAACTGCTCGGCATCGAACTCGATGTAGAGGAGCGCTGTGTTGGGATAGCGCAGCTTCTGGTCAATGATCTCGGTATAACCAGCGACAGTCATGGTGTCTGCGATTGTGCCGGTGTTGGAGTTCGGGGTGAGTCGGCGAATGCGGAATGACCAGCCCGAGATCGCCGGCGGAAGATTTACGCGCTCGGAACGCTGATAACCACTGGTGGTCTTGCCATCAACGGCACTGCGAACGGACTCTACAAACGCCCCGCCGTCAGTCGAGACGTCAATTGCATACTCAATCCTGTAGCCATTGGTGTTCCCGCTGCTGTCTTGTCT
This sequence comes from Pseudomonas sp. NPDC088322, assembly GCF_044740745.1. Classification (NCBI taxonomy): domain Bacteria; kingdom Pseudomonadati; phylum Pseudomonadota; class Gammaproteobacteria; order Pseudomonadales; family Pseudomonadaceae; genus Pseudomonas; species Pseudomonas sp. NPDC088322. The sequence goes on from NZ_JBIURK010000005.1 coordinate 402,522, forward strand.
GACTAGCCGCGGCCAAGCCAAGCGCACCCTGATGGCTGATAGCTGAGTGTTGCTCAGCGTTCGGGTGAAGGGGTGGTCGGCGCGCAGCTCAACGTTGACGGTGGTCTCGTTTTCGACTGACGGGATACCTTGAATGTAATCCTGCTCGACACTGCCTGGCCGCCACTCCCATCTCACACCGGGAAAGTTGAGGTTGCCGCTGGCGTCCATGATCGGCGTGTTGTCGAGGTAGATGTCGCGCGCGGTCGGCGTGCCGTCGAACTCCCCCTCGCCCACTGCCAGAAGGATCTTGGCGATGTTGGTCGAGCGCAGGCTGTCCGGCGCCTCTACCGGGGTTTTCGGCTTCTTCTCGCCACCTTTTTCCCCGGCAATCACCAGGTGAGCTGCTGCGCCCATGCTTTCCTCCAGGCGTAAAAAAACCGCTCGAGGCGGCTGATGTTGTTTCGTGCTGGCTGCTACGCCTTGTCCTGGGCGTAGATCGAGGCAGAAATGATCGCCCCGCCCCAGCGGCGCCTGCCGATGCAGATCGGTACCGGGTTGCCGCTGGCAGTGGTGTTCTTGGCTGAGCCAAAAGCGTAGGACGGCATGTTCGCGGGGCTACCACTCTGGGAAAGGCCTTTGGCTTGGGGGCTGAGCATTTGAATGACACCACCTGCCACGAGCCCTATGCCCGCACCAATAAGCGGCGCACCAAACGGAGTAGCGGAAAGGAACAGGCCCGCAACAATCATCACTGCGCCCAGTATCGTTTGGATGATTCCGCCACGCTTGCTCCCGCCAATCACTGGCACAATGCGAATTTCGCGGGCTCCCCCTCTTGATAGATCACCCTCGCCGACGTTCCTCTTGTTGCGAAAAATAGCAAACCGCATGCCCAGGCCGCTGAGCCGTTTAATTTCCTCCTCGAACCCTGGCACCGTTGCCTTCAGGGCGCGGAAAACCTCCAGCACGCTTCCCTCTTCGAGCAAGCGGCGATGCAACCTCCCGAACTTCTGCGCGAGGGATCCCGACAGCTTGATTGAGGTAAAAGGCTGGTAGTGAGCTGCAGTCGCGATCATGATCTCTCCAAAATAAAAAACCGCCCGAAGGCGGTTCTGTCAGCGGTACTCAATAAACGGTCCGATGTAGACACCACCGGCATCGCCACTTATTCGATACAAGCTTGAATGGTCGGCCTCCACCTTTCCGGTTATCGAACGCACAGCCATTCCGCTGCACAGCCCTGACTCCGCAAGACCAATCCCGATGTTCGGTTGACCTGGTGGCAGGTAAAAGCTCGCCCGCTGCCCGGGGCCAACTTTGGCCGATCTGCGGCCATCGATGTACACCACGACATCACAGCCTGATCCAAGAGCGCCTGAATCGCGTACTACCGTCAAAGTCCCACTATCCCCGGCTGGCTTCTGCTGATAAGCATAAAGCTCGTCGAGAGGAACGGGTTCGGCCTCCCCGACAGGAGTAGCAGACGTCGCACACCCTGCCATTAGGGTAAGCCCAACGCATAAGAGAAAAAACTTCATGCGACACCCTCCGCAGCTAGGTCGCTACCACAGTGCTTGCACTTGATCGCCACCGCCAGCACCTCTTCCCCGCAGAACGGGCAGTCTTTTTTAGGTCTCTGGCCATGATCAGCAGCTGGTTCGATAGCAGTCTCGATAGGATCAACGGGCTGTGCCGTGATAACCACCGGAGATGGATTCTTGAATGCCCAAATAAGCGCGGCAACCCAGCCAAGCAGGCTCCAGCCCAAGAAGAAATTGAGTGCAGCAATTGCTCCCAAGTTATTGCTCTTGCGCAGCGATGCCTCAATTGTGGGCAGCATGTATAGGGCAGGAATGAAGATGATCCCGCTGAAGGCCATGAGCGTACCGAAGGCATTCAGCCCTCCCCGCTCGGTGCCCATGGCGTAGCTGAAGGAAGCGAGAAACCCCAACACCAGCAATCGAACGACAAACATTTGAACTCCATGCTTACTGGCCACGGCCATTCCATGACAATGACAGGATGCTATCACCTAGCGCTGGGGGTTCGAAATGCCAACTCCAAAACCCCGCGCTGGCGGGGTTCAGCTCTTTATTTCCTTGAAACGCAGGACTGTAGAAGCCGGACTGGCCAAGCATCCAGCGTGGATGAAATGCCAGTAACGAAATTGGATTGAGCCGTAGTAGCGTTAGGCCGCCAATGAAAGGAGGCGCTATGGCTTTTGTTACGCAATACACCAGAAGATTCATCACTGAGACCACATCGCCCGGTCATGATCACTGGAACACGTTTTATGAGCCAGGGGATCGCGTACCTGTCTCTGGGATATACCGCTGCGAAGGCTGCGGCGACGAGATCACTTCGAATGCTCGAGATCCATTTCCGCCGCAAAACAGGCATCAGCATCAGGATCAATCGGTTCCGATTTTGTGGCGTCTAATCGTTCGAACCAAAACTAGCTGATCCCAAACGAACCGCCCCGGTCCGTTGCCGCAAAGCCCATGGACTGGGGTTTAAACTAGGAGGAATAGGAATGGCCTTTAAGCTAAACCACGTGACGGTTACGCACATAACGGGAGGCGAAATTATCTCGGTGAGAATCTCCGATGTGGAGAGGCATGCCGAAGTGACTGTCCAGATTAAACCAGGCAAGCCATATGAACAGCTATCCCTGGGTGAGGCCTTGGCACTCGCCATTCAGGAGGCCAACAAGCTCAGTCACTGCTAGGTGGTTCTATCTTGGCGCTCCTGTCGCAGGGGGCGTCATACTGGTGGCTCCTCAGCTCACTGCGCAGAGCACCTACCTCTGCCGAAAGCGTACCGACCAGGGACCTCAACTGATCTATTTGCAATTGAAGATCTTGATTTGTAGGCATAATTCCTCCTGTAGTGCTTCCATATTACTTCGCGTCCCGATGACGCAACACAAGGCGCGTCCGGTCGAGCCAAGGCCCGCCGAAAACGATGATTTCTGATGGCCTGCCGTACAGGTGGTGCAGCAAGAACGGGCCGGGGCCGAACACCTCGGCCTGCTCCCCTGGCAACGCGGGATCAGCGCCCAGGAAAATACCTGCGTGGTTCGGGTGCGCCGTGCGCCCTATGGCCATAACGACCAGATCGCCTCGCTTTGGACGATCAACCTGGTAGAAGCCTGCAGCCTCGTAGCAGTCCTCGTAGTGGCTCGGCCCATCGGCATTTTCCCACCACCCGTCCTCACGGGCATAGGTTGGTAGTTCCAGCCCCAGCTCGCGCTGGTACCAGTCCGCGCAGACCTGCCAGCAATCCCATACGCCGTGCACGAAGGGCCGGCGCAGCAGCGGCGTTTCGCCCGTTGGGGTGATGGTGCGCAGGTCGCCCTCCGGCCAAGACAGGATGTGCCATGGCAGCCCCGTTGCCTCGCACATGGCCAGGTCACGCGGCGACGGCCTGCTGGTCGCATCAGGATGCGAGTGCACAATGCCGATCACTTGGCCTTGGTCTTCGGCCTCGGCGTATTGCTCGGGCGCGATCCGAAACTCTTCGGTCGGCTCGGTGGCCACGTTCGCGCACGGGAAGTAAACCTGCTTGCGGCCCACGGCCAGCAACAGCCCACAGCACTCGCGCGGGTACTCCGCCGCTGCGTGCTGCTGCACTGCGGCAAGAATGTGTTTGCGCATGGTCAGCTCCTGGCGATCAGGGACACGGCTGGGAAGCCGCCGAATGGGATTTGATTGCCTTGGCCGAACCGCACAACGCAGCCTGAGTCCAGACAGCCATTGCACTCGTCCTTGGCGGGGTCGTCCGTGGGCTTCCCGTCGAAATCGAAGTACGGCCCGGTGTAACCGCAGTCCGGACCACGGTAGCCATTGGTCATTGCCCAGTGGCACAGCGTCGTCATCTGCCGCCCGATCGTCTCGCCGCCTACATCACCCGGGCTGGCAAGCTCCCAGGCTACGGTCTCGCCGTTCTCTTGGGTCTTCTGGTCAATGAACCAAACCTCAATGCTCTCCTCGGAGGGAGCAGCATTGGGGTTGCCCGCCGGGAAATTCTCGGCGTCCAGGTACTGCGTCAACGTCAGCCGAAGGGTGAGCCTGAACTCAAGCAGGTCGTCGAATGCCAAGCACAGCGCGGTTATCCGCCCATTGACGTTGCCCACCTGCAGAGTCGGCCTTACCGCGGTGCCGTCGGAATTGGCCTCGATACCATCGATCTGCATCGGCCAGGCGCTGTACTCGTTGCCCTGCCACCAGATGGACTTCGCTGGCAGCTGGTCTGCATCTGTGCCGGCAGCGGCCAACTCCTCGGGCGTATGGGGGATTGCATGCCCATGGAAGCGCAGCACATCCGCGCCGTAGTCGGAGCCGTCCAGCTCGAACAGCAGTACCTCGTTGCCAGGCTCGAGCAACTGAATATCGCGAATCAGTGACATGAGGTTTTCTCAGGGGTGGTATGCGCGTTGAAACGTGGCGATGAGCTTGAAGACCCCACCGCCGACAGGGGTAGGCTTGGGGTCGGCACAGGTGAACAACCCCAGATCCCCCATTGGCGTTTTCCAGAGAAAGGCCTTGGCGCCCCCGTGCCGGTCCAGAAAATCAGATGCCTGCTTGATCTTCGTCTTCGGACCGGTGACCGTGATCGGGTAGCTGTCTTCCTTGTTGTTCGGACCATCACCGACCGTTTGCTTGTAGCCACCGCCAAACTTGGACTCGCGCACCCGGTATGTGATTTCTGGCGTTTCGCCTCGCTGGGTAAGCCAGCGGAATGTCTCAATGGCCATCAGCTTCTCCTTTGTGCGTTGCGATGGCTGATACCACCTGGCCGCCAGGAGTCAGCCACGGCTTTCTCCCCTGCAGCCTTCATCTGCGCCTGCATGTTCTGCTGCAAAGCCTGCTGGTCCAGTTGCATGCCTTCGCTGCTCCGGTCCTCTGTAACAAGGGTGAGCGACATCGGCATGGATATGGAGGTGCCTCCCCCGCTACCTACGGCCCGCACGCCCAGCTGCCCGCCGGCGGTGCGCGTGAGCGGCATTACAGCCTCGTCACCTGCCTCACCCATCACCCCCAGCTTGCCTCCAGCCATACCAAAGGCCGTGGGAGTGCTCACGATTGAGTTGGTGAACGTGCCCCCATTGGCGAACATCTGCACGCCATTGGCCCATGCACCGCCCAGCGCCTGCGGAAAGTAAGCGCTGGAGTAGCCCGCCTGCGAGGCGCCGAGGTTGGATGAAGTTGCGCCTGCCGAGCCAGCGGCCATGCCATTGCCAGTGCCGCCACCACCAAAGTAGGCCGACGCGGCAGAGACGCCGAGGTTTACCAGGCCTCCTAGCAGCCCAGAAGCAGCCTGCCTGGTGGCAATCCGCGCCATATCTGCAAGGATGGATTTGGTGAAATCGGCAAACGAGAACTTCCCAGTCATGGCGAAGTTCACGACCGAGTCCTCCATGCTGGAAAACGCACTGGTGAACAGTGACCTCGTTTGCCCGGCGACATCGCGGGCCTGGTCGAGGTAGTTCTGGAACGCAGACGAGGCGCCTTTGCGCCAGTCGCCTTGGGCCTCAGTCATCAAATCGTAGTTGGCGACCGTTGTTTCCTGAAGGTCCCTTTCGGTTTTGTTGAGCCCAGCCAGCTTTTGGTTGTACTCATCCAGGCTCATGCCGCGCGAGCCATCGCCATACTGGTTGGCAAGATCCAGGCGCTGCTGGTTCATGCGATCGGTAATGCCGTTCTGCTGGTCCTGCAGGCCGCGCTGGCGGTCACCAAGACCAAGACCTGCTGCAGAGCGCTGTCCTTGCAGCCTCAGCGCCTGAACCTGCTGATCGAGGGCATCGGTGTAGGTCTGCACTGCCCTGGCCTGCTTGGCCAGCCGGCCCTGCTCATTGGTCGCCAGCACGGAGAGCTCGGTGTCAGCGTCTTTTTGAGCCTTGACCATCGCAGCCCGGGCGTCGGCTATTTTCTGATCCAGCTGAATGCGCTGCTGGGCGCTGGTGCTGCTGCGCCCTTTTGCATCCTCTAGGGCACGAATCTCTGCCTCGTAGGCGTTAGTCACCTCGGCCTTCTGCTGCTCAACGATTGCCGAGCGCTGAGCTGTGTAGGACTCCTGCGAGATCAGGCCTGCTTTCTGTGCTGCATCCAGTTCCTTCTGGTGATTCTTGTATTCGCCCAAGATGGCTGCGAGGGCGTTTTTCTGGTCGTTGAATCCGGATAGGTCCACAGACCCCGTGCGGCCTGCGGGATCTTTGTACTTCTGAGCAATGTTGCTGCGGACCCTTGCTACAGTTTCTGGATTGAGCCGAGCATCATCTGGATTTTTCTTCCCGATTACATCCAGCCATTTCTCATATTCTTTATTAGCCTCGCTGCGTTTCTTGGCGTTGGTCCAAGCCGATTTCTCTAGGGCATCGACCTTGGCCATAGCATTGATGGTTTTCTCGTTGGCTTCCGCCTCCTGGCGGTCGAATGCAGCGATGTCTTCTTGGGCTGCTTTCTTGTCTTTCAAAAATTGAAGCTGGTCGGTATAGAACGTGACCATTTCCGTCTGATTTTGGAAGGCCCCAACATCGCCCCGCTGGGCGCTCGCCAGGTTTTCCTCCATACGAGCAATATCGTCATCGATGCTTGATCGACCGATGTTTTTCAGGTTGTCCGCCGCCTTTGCGACAGCGTTGTAGCCCCGCTCCCACCAACTGAGATTCTCGATGATCTTCGGAGTGCGCTCGTTGATGGCGTCCGCAAACGCTTCGGTGGCCAGCTTGACGGCGTCTGCGTGCTTGCCCTGCTGCTCAAGTGCCGTAATCTGCGAGTAGACCGAGCTCGTCAGGTAGTTGTACTGGGTATTCAGAGCTACCGATGCTTTGACTGGGTCGTCCGCCAGCTTGACGAACTCGGCAATGGTCTCGGAAACCGCCTTGCCTGTTGCCTCCTCCATCGATACAGCTGCCTGCGCAACATCCATGAAGCTGTCGCCGGCGATCTTACCGCTACCCGCCAAACTAGCCAGAACCGATGCAGCCGCCCCAGTGGTGCCAACAGTAGCACTCACCTGCTTGGCCATACCGCCCAGCTGGTCAGCAGTCAGCCCGGCAGAGTTACCCGTCAAGATCAGGGCGTTGCTATAAGCATCGGTCTCTTCAGTCCCCTTGTAGAAGGCATATCCAAGCGCTGCCGCAGCAGCAGCCGACACGGTTAAGGGGGTGATCAGACCAAGGATGTAGCCGCCCAGGGCACGCGCTGCCGGGCCAAGCCCGCCGAACATATCCTTGAGCTGGCCGCCCTGCTGCAGCGCGACCATGGTGATAGGCTGGCCTGCTGCGATCGATGTGAAGATATCCGTGAACTGAGCAGGAACGCCGCGCAGAGCCGCAGCAGTAGCCTTCGCGGTCATGCCGGTCTTGCCGAGTGCACTGTCTGCACCGCCAAGCGCGGTACGCGCCTGGTCAATCTTCGACTGGTACTCGCCAAAGGTCTCAGCATCGAGCGCACCGCTTGCGCGGAATCCCTTCAGCTTCTGTTCCATCTGGTCGAGTCTGCCCATGGCAGCCACGGTCGGATCGATCTTGCCAAGCAGCTCATCCAGCGCCTGGCCTTCCTCACGGTGGGCACCTGCGGCCTTTTTCGCCGACTGCGCCAGGCGCTCCTCTGTAGCGAGCAGAGCCTGTGCGCGGCTGTTGATGGCCGCTTGGCGACTGGCGCTGTCCGACAGCACCGCATTCGCTTGAGAGGTCACCTCCACCGTGTGCTCGGTGGCCCGGTTGAGCGACTGAACGTACTGGCTGGCCTCCAAAGAGGCTTTGGCCACAGCCAGGAGCCGAGCTTGCTGCTCGTCTGCCGACTCTGCGGCGCGTCGCCCTGCCTGCGCGCCGGCATCAGTAGCGCCGGTGAGCGCCTCTTGCGCCTTGCCAGCCTGCGCTGCCTCAGCCCGGAAGGCGCCCATGTTCGCGGCGGCGCTGCTGAACGCCGTTGAAGCGGTCGTGACAGCGCGCCCCACAGTGGCCATCTGCTGCGCCAGCTCGGCCTGCTTGGCGTTGAGATTCTGCAGCTCTTGCACGATCTGCCGGGTGTCACCCTGCAGGCTGCCAAGAGCTGATTCCCATGCGCGACCGGTCTTGCCAGCGGACTCTTCACTGCGCTTGCCGGCGTCCGTCAACTGATCGAGGTTGTCCTTTGCCTCAACAGCGTCACCTGAGTCGATCTGGAGACCGAGAGAGGCAATGGTAGTCATGATCTACTCCAGCGATTCGGCCATGACGGCCAGGGCCTCAACCTCCATCACGCGGAAGTCGGGGAAAATTTCAGTGAGGTCGCGGCGCTTGATGCCGAGCATCGAGGCGGTAGCAGGGATGGCGGTGTAGTCCAGGCCAGACGCACCGCCCGGGCCTACCCGCCATTGAGTGCCCATCGCGTCGAACAGGCGGAAGGCTGGCCAGGCATCTGGCCACACCTCCACTTCCTCTTCTTCCATGTCACCTGGGGTCAGGCCAAGAGCAGCCAATTGCTCGGCAGATGGCCCTTGCTCATAGCAAGCCCGGGCGGCCGCCCTCAGTTTCCCAGGCGTGCCGGGCTGTAGGCATTCTGGAAGGAGTCGATCACCGCTTTCGGCGCGCCGGTGCAAGTGCGCACAAGATTGACGATCGCTTCCTGGCTGAACTCGTCCTCCAGATCCCAGCCGGTGATGATTTCGCCCAGTTGTTCAGCCTGCAGGGCGATCTCGCCGGCGGTCACCTCTTCCCAGGTGGCATTGTCGGCCTTGGCCTTCTCCGCCCAAGCGTCACGGGCCTTGTTCCAGCGGTCGAACATGCCCGCCAAAGTCACCCGATCCATGTAGCGGAACTCGAACTCCACTGGCACCGCCTCGCCGCCGATGCGCGGCACCTGCACCTCGGCAGTGAACGTCGGGTTCTGCGCGATTTTGATCTTCGCCATGAGAGCCCCTTACACGCCGGCCAGATAACGAAGGGAGCGAGCCGAAAGGCCCACGCTGATGGTTCGGGTCATCACGTTATTTCGCTCCATGGTTGGATCTGGGGTGATGCTCACGAAGCCCGGGTAGAGGATCTGGTCGCCGTTGCGCAGCTTCATGCGAATTACGGCCAGCTCCTTGGAGGCGTCGTAGCCCTCGACGGTCACGACGTAAGGTGAGGTGGGCTGGTCCTCGACCACAATAGTGAGCGTTCGCGGGTTGCGGTTGGCTGGATATTGCTTGTCATCGTCGTCCTCCAGGTAGCCCACCGTGGTGTACTGCTGCTCACCGCCGGCAGAGGTGAATGAAGTCACCTTAGAGATTTGCACCCAGTCGGAGACAGGCAAAACCGAACCGGCGCCAGCCCCTGCCGTGAAGTATTCGGCATCGCTGGTATCCAGGCCGGCCAGCGCAAAAACGTCTTCTGCGACTCCGGAGGCTTTGACCGCGCGGTCATTGATCTGCGCCCAGCCAGAGTTAACCAGCAAAACGTCGCCGTTCTGGATCGTGTGATCTGCGGCAGTAGCAACCGGGGGCTTCGCATTGGTCAATGCAGTGAAAGGGACAGCAGCACCGATGACGCGTGCGATCTCCAGCACGGCGCCGTTAGGCAGCGGGAAGCGTGCGGCCATGGGGTATTTCCTCTTGAAGGTCCGCCAGGTGGCGGATGGTTATGCCCCTATGGGCGATTGGTCCGCGACGCCGCGGTAGGTGAAGCTGGTCGGCACCGTATAGGTCGCCGATTCGGTGATGGTTGGGCCCTGCTCTACCGGCTCGGTGATCATTCCCTCGAAGCCGTTACGGCTGAGCGGGGAGTCGACCTGGAAGAGCGCGGACAGCTCATCGACCAGCGCTTCGGCTGTGGCCAGGGCTTGGCCTGCAGGGCAAGTGATGCTGACTTGGTAGACACCGGTGTACTCGTAAGCTTCGCCGCCCAGGTATCGGCAGGTAGTCGCCCCGGGGAGCTGGAAAGCTTGCAGGTAAGTTTCATCCTGCTGCGGCTCGAAGCCCTCTTCGAAGTTCGCAACGCGGGTCGGTCGCGACGCCGCCCAGGCCATCAACATGATTTCGATGGCCTGGCGGGCTCGTGCATGGCTCATACGCTGTTGTTCCTGATGGCTTCGTCGACGATGCGTTGGAAGTTGGCCAAGGTCACCCGGACCATGCCGGCTGGGGCTTGTGTTGAGTGGCCGTACTCCAGCGGAATGGCGTATGGCAGGTTGTTCACGATGTACGCGGTCTGGCCGATGCTCAGGGCCTGGACCTGCGCCAACAGCGCGGCGATCGCCTCGCTGCCTGACGGGTCAACACGCTCGAGTTCTTCGGTTGCAGGTGAGTCGATGGAGAATTGCCAGTTTCCACGGAACCGCCCACCGACGTAGCCCTGGCCCGCCACCAGGCCATTGGTGGCGAAGTTCTGCTCGCGCTCGGTCTTGGTCAGTGGCTTGGCGTACTTCACCCCCTTGCGCAGATTGCCGGCTTTGGTGAAGTTGTCCTGGTTCAGGTTGATCAGGGTGTTGCGGACCGCGACCTTGAAGTCGTAGTCATCGGCGGCTCTGGTTGCCTTGGCCCGATGGGCCACGTTAGCCGCCCATATCTCAGGGTTGCCTACCGGCGACATGCGGATAACGCTGCTGCCGATCTCGATCACGATTTCGCGGAAGGTAGCGTCCAAGGCTTGCTCCGCCTGCTCGGCGAATGCCCGGATAGCTTCAGCAAACCCGCCCTGCTGGCCACCGTATCGCTGGGCCATGTGTGAGCCACGCGCCATATCACTTCCTCAACTGGATGGTCCAAGTCGCCTGGACAGGGTCCTGGGACACGTTGAGTGCGCGGTAGCCGCTCACCTGGTCGCCGATCTTGGGCAGCGCCGGAACATCGGTTACAGCGCTTGCCTGCCCCTCGAACAATTCGTTCTGCAGCACCAGCAGCTTCACGTCCTCGGTTTGGATGCGCGAGCCGTCGATTTCCTTGGCCAGGTAGCTACCGAACACACCGCGCCCGGCGTAACTGATGGTCGAGGCCGGGACAGTGCCGCCGATCTCGGGGTCATATCCGCCCTTCAGGGTGCGGGATCCGGCTACAGGCTTCACCGCGTCGCCAAGGCCGTCTGGATCATCGAACGCTTCCGCCAGCTCCGCTTGGAGTTCTTCGCGCATGCCCATGGGTCAGATCCTCTTGAGCATTACGGTGCCGGCGCGGCGGGTCCAAGGTGCGATGAGGTCGAGAGCGAAGTTCTCGCCGGTCGAGCGATCAACAGACCCCGCGACGTAGGTCTTGCTAGTCGACGTCCCAGCCTGCGCTGATACAGTCTTGCTCTGCACCTCTCGCTGGGTGTCCTTGTACAGCTTGCCGTCAGCAGCCAGCTTGGCCACCTGTACGCCGGCAGTGATGATCGCATCCGGCACCACCTTGGGCACCGCACGCTTTATCTTAGCCGTGAGCCAGGCGTTGGCCATGGTCACGGCAAGGACCCCATCAGCCTCGCCAGCCCACCCCTGCCCCAGTGCCTGGTCGACGTCGGCGACGGTGATGAAGTCGGTCATGGCTTATTCCTTCGGCGGGATGAGGGCCTGCAGCTCGGGCTTGTTGAGGGCGGGATCGAAGGTGATGCCCTGGGCCGTCAGCCACTCTTTGAGCTCCGGGACCTTCATCTTGTGAGGATCAGTTTCGGGATCGCCGCCACCCTCCTCCTCAATCGCCTTGTCGATCTCCGCTTGGCTGCTAACCGGGGCGTAGCCGCTCGGTGGGTAGGCCGACGCCTTGTAACCCTCTCCCACCCATTGAGCGACGGTAGGGCCATCCAGGCGCAGACCTTCCTCGATCTCGCTCACGCTGATGCCATGGCGCTGGTAGGCCTCGCCGATGTGCGGGGCACTCCCCTGCACGGATACCGAGGTAGCACCGTCGATCACGCCGAAGAACTGATCCAGACGGCGATAGCAGGTATCGCGCTCGCTGCCCGGGTTGTTGGTGTAGATGACTTTCATGCTGATCTCCTGCGCAGGGCGCCAGGCAGGCGCCCTGCATCATGGGGTCAAGGGGTGGCGGTGCCACTGATGACCGCGGCGAACGGAACCTGTTTGCGATCGAACACGCGCTTCCAGTTAGCCGCGGCAGCGTACTGGGTGGCACTCGGGCTCAGGTTGCGGTTCTCGCTGCCCTGCCAGCTGAAACCGGCCGGCTGGAGGATGTAAGTCTTGCGCTCCCACAGCACCTCGGCACCGCCACCGTTACCGCCGTCCGGCTTGCGCTGCATCTCGACAGGCATGTGCGGATCGCCCTCGCCATAGCCGAAGGCGCCTTGGCCGAAGAACAGCGACAGGTACTGGCCCGGGGCGTAGATCAGGCCGTCATCCATGAACACCGGCTTGCCAAGGTAGGTGGCCAGGATGACCTTGCCCTGCGAGTCGCGCAGGTACTCGATCATGTCCTGCTTCACCATCTGGTTCATCACGACCGAGTGCACGCCGATCGCGGCGAACATGTCGGCGGCGTCACCAGCGGTGAAGGCAGCGTCTTGGAAGGCGTTTGCGCTGATGGATGCGCCCGCATCTTTCACCATATCCCCGCCGTTGTTGGCGATGTTGGACGCAATCACGCCGCGGGCCGCCCCCATCAGGTAGCGCTGCCATTGGCGGGTCCAGTAGGTGCCGAAGCGGTTGCGGATGTGCTGCATCGGCTCGGAGTTGGCCAGCTCAGCAGTCAGGTCGGATACGCCATAGCCCTTGTTGAGGTACAGGGTGCGGGCGCGCATGCTGCCCTGCTCGGCCTTGCCGACGGCTCCCAGGTCATCAGGGTCGTCGTTGGAGATGTTCGGCGCCTCATCGGCGTCCAGATCCTGCCAGTAGCTGATCTCGGAAGTGCCTTGGCCGTTCTTGGCGATGCCGTCCAGAGTCGCGGAACGGGTGATGATGCCCGACTCATAAACGGCGGTCTTCTCTGGGGAGTTCACCGGCTCCAGAGTTCCGTAGTAGTTGGCAACGAAGATGTCCGACAGTTGGGTAGATGCCATGGGTTAGGTTCCTCGGGTGGCTTGGAGTTTTTTGAAAGCGTCGGGGTTGTCACGAGCCATCGCAGCACGCTCGGTCTCGGTGTACTCGCCCCATTTCTTCGTGGCCTTGCCACCGTTGTCGCCGGTCTGCCCGGCACCCTGAGCCCTTGGCCACAGGTGGGTAGCGGTTTCGCGCAGCGATTCCGCCCATTCGTGAGGAGACAGTGGGCTTTTGCCGTCCTTGCCGTAGATGACCTGGCCATCTCGGTCAGTGGCGATCGGCTCACCGTCTTCGCTCAGTTTGAAAGTGCCGCGGGCGCGAAGGATGATGTCCTCGGCAGCCTCGGGCAGCGCGCCAGCCTTGATGGCGGCAGCGCGGATGGAGTCGGCCAGCACCTTGTCACTGTATTTGGCAGCGAAGGCTTCGGCCTTCTCGGCACGGTCGTTCGCGGCCTTGATCTGCTTGTCGAGATCGCAACGCAGGCGCTCGGTGCGGCGGCTGACGACCTCGTCCAGCTTGCCCTCGGCGATCAGTTTGGTCTCTTCGTCCTGGCCAGCCTTGGTGAGTAGGCCTTTGACCGCCTCGATGTCTAAGCCGTCGAACTGCCCTTTGAGCTTGTCCAGTTCGGTCTTGATGGTCTTGTTAGAGCCGATCAGCTCCTGATTCTTGGTCTTGAGGCCCGAGACCTCACCGTCCAGGAATTTCTGTACCTCGCCGCCCAGCGCTGCCTTGAGTGCTGCGGCCTGAGTGTCATCGAGGGTGAGGCCGTGAGCGGCCGGGTCGAAATCAAAAGGCATGTCAGTATCCCCTGGGGATTAGATGGGCCCGCCTTGCGGGCAAAGAAAAGCCCGTGGATATGGGCCTAGGTAAATTTCATCGAGTAGAATCGCCGCCAATTTCAAACACCGAGATCCAGACCAATGCAGCAAGAGAAGAACAACTCGGACGTAAAGCCAAAGAAGCGATTTCAAGTAAGCGACGTCATAGCCGCAGCAGCAATCGCGGCTTTAGCTACGCTTGCCGTCGCCGGACTGAGCGTGATTTCAGGAAAGATCACTACGAATCAAGCAAGGGAGCAAAGCTGCATCAGCCGGATCGATAGCCAAGAGGCGATTTTTCGTGAGAAAGCCGCGATAGTTCTCGGGAGCCTTGGAGATATGATTGGAGTTGCAACAGCGACACAGGAAGATCGAACTGCATATAACTCCGCCGCTCAGCGAGTCATCAGAGCTTCCTACGAGCTAACGGCTTACACCGGCGCTACGAAACTTGGGGTGAATGTGCTGAAAATTGCTGCCTCGGCCAAACGTGCAATGTCTGTGAAAACCGAGGAGCAAAAACAGCAGGCGCATCAAGAAACCGGATCGACGTTTGCTGACTGGCCAGCTCTCTATGACGAAGTATTGAGTGATTACGAGCATAAAAGAGAGCTTTGCCGGGCCTGATAACCTCTAAAGACCTGCCTTGGAGAAAGCCAAAGGCTCCAACTCCTTGAGCTGGTCGAGCGTCAGCGGTTTGAAATTTTTGTCCAACTGCAGCGAGGCGAATCGCTCGGCGCTCAGCCCACCAGCGCGGAAAAGCTTGGCACGCGCCGGGCCCAGCGCGGCGTCCTGGAACGACGCTGGCTGCGTCTTTAGCCACTGGTAGTAGCTAAGGCTGGCCGAGACCTGCGCACCGCCAGAGGCGCCCACAGATGCGCGGGTGGCGCCCTTCGCGAATACCGCAAACAACTTGGTGATCGGTGTGATCGTTGTTCGGCAGTTGACGTGGAGCGGCGGCACTGGCCCCTTGCCTAACTCGAACTCCCGCCCATCGAGGCTCTTGCACTGCTGGCTGGTCTTCCTGTCGAGTGTGGCCACGATCCGGTAGCCCGGGACGAACTCGGCATTCGCGGCCAGCGTCTCCATGCGGGCCGTGGCGGAAACGTGCTGCACAGCGGTGTGCACGACCGACCTGGCATTGCGGTTGCTCACCGCGAGCACGCCATCGGTGAAGTTCTGCGCCGCGGTACCTCGTATGGCCTGGGTGATCTCGGCGTTGGTCTGGCCCTGCAACACCCCAAGCCGGATCGCATTGGTCACTCGCGTCGACTCGGTGCGAGTCCAGCCATTGAGGAATGGCTTCAGCAGCGTTCCGCCATCGATTCCCGACACCTGCAGCGGCTGAGTGTTGATCGCCGCCCGGATGAGCGAGTCACTCGGCATGATGGCGTTAATCAGCAGAGCCTTGGCCAGGCTTTTTCCTTCGAAAGCCGCCTCGTAAAGTGCGATGTCGACCAGGTCGGCCTGCATGCGATCGCCGAAAGCCTGGTAGATGCCCAGCAGCTTGCCGCCCACCCGTCCGAGGAATTCCTCAAGCCGGCTGCGGCTGTAGGTGGTCAGCTCCTTTCGCGTGAGTTGGTCCCGAACCTGCGTATCCACTTGGCGCAGGACCGTCTCGAACTTCTTGATCTCACCCGCCTTAAGCCTCTCCAGCAGCACCGCGTGCCGACTTACCTGCTCCAGCAGCACCTCGTCCGCTGTCTGTGTCGGTTTCGTCGCCATCATCTTTGTCCAGGTTGAGGCCGGCTGACTCGCGCTCGTCGCTGATCAGCCCGGCCTCTTCGTCGTAGGCTCGCTCAGGCAGCTTGCCGGTGGTGAGGTACTGCCAGTAGGTCTCGGCGCTGATCGTGCCGGCCATGACACTCTTCTGCAGCTCGGCAAGCACCTGGGCGTTGACCTCTGGAATCACAAACTCTGGCTTGACGGTGAAGACCACGTCGTCCGGGTTGTAGCCAGTCCACTCTGCGGCGTACCGCAACGCCTGCTCAATGGCGGCAGCCGCGGTGATGACGATGCTGTGCAGCGTGGCATGCTGGTCGTTCTGCCGTGTCTTGCGCGCCTCGCCCGATTCAGTGCCGGATACGTCCATGACCTTGGCGCCAGCCTCAAGGGCTGCGCTTTTCTGGTCGGACATGGCGGTGCGTACGGCTTCGACACCGGCGCCCTGGAACTCGAGATACCCGCACTGACCTTTTGGGCCGAGATCCCAAGCCGCCGAAGGCCCGGTGACGCTCAACTCAACGCTTTCGTCCAGGCCGGATACCCACGGCTGCGGGTGGCTGGTCTGGTGCAACGCGGTGAAGTAGTCGGCACTGAGCTGGTAGGACTTGAGCGCGGCGCGCGCCATGGTCAGCAGCGGAATCTCGTCCACGTCGGGCGAGTTGTCGGTCGATCCGCAGTAAATGACCGGGATGTACTCGAGACCTCGCACCAGCCGGTTGTCGTTGCCAACCGTGCCAAGTGGCCGGGCATCTTCGATCAGCTCGCCTGCCTGGTTACGCACTGACGTGAAGCAGACATCTCCATCCATGTAGAACTCGCGGAAGACTGTCACACACTCATGGCTGTAGCGGTCCTCGGCGTCCTTCTTCCGGAACTCCCGGAACACGGACAGCACCAGGTCCTGACGACCGCCTTGGTCGGCAGTGTCCCAATTGATCGCGTTGCGCACAGCGTAGGTAGCGAAGTACGGCTGGCCAGCATCGTCGACGTTGACCACCAACGGCACCCGGCCGTGAGAAATCGCCTGACGCACAATGCGCAGAAATAGCTGGGCCAGGCCGAAGCCGTCGGCGGTAGCGTTCTCTTCCAGATCCTTCAGCCCACTCGGCAGCTTCACCTCTGGGATGAGCCGTGACACCAGCCCCATCATTGAGCGCAGCGAGTCGCGCACCCAGTGCTCATACTGCGCCCGGGCCGTGTAGTTCTGGTACAGGTAGGCATTGCCCTGCCCGTCCAGCTTCTCCGCCTCCACCATACCGCTGGGCTTGGGTAGGTTGCGCTGATTGCTCTTGATGGCGCCCTCGCCCTCAAGCGCGTCGTCCATCATCCGCCACTCATCAATGTGAGCGTCGTAGTCTGGGTTGGTGGATTGAACAGGCATTACGCCAAACCTCCGATGCGGCGAGTGCCGGCCGACTGGCTCTTGATTGGGTACCGCTTGGCGATGAAGTAGCCGGCGGCGTCGTTCATGTGGTCGTGGCCCTTCTTGGGGTCTTTGTCCGGCTCGCCCTTGTCGGTGTACGTCTGCCGTTCGAGGCACTGCGTGAGCTGCGGGCACTGGTCAATGTTGACCTTCAGGCGTCGCTCGCCGTAGGTGTTGAGAAACATAGCGTTGACCGCGTTGACGCGATCCTTGACGCCCGGGTTCTGCGAGTCGACCACGACGGTGAAGCCCGCCTTCTTCAGCAGGGATAGATCCGACTCACTGGCATTCTTGCTGCTTGTGTTCTGGCCGCTGGCGTCTGGGTAGACCGAGATGCTGTGGCTCTGGAAGCGCACCTTGATCTTCTCGATCATCTCCGGCGTGTCGCGGACCGTGTGGAACTCATCCAGCGCAAGGGGCAGGCCGTCGCGCACGACGTACACCACTGCGCTCATCTTCATGACGTTGAAGTCCATGCCGATATGCAGCGCCTCGCCGGGCTGAATTCGCTCACTGGTTCGGCACTCGGCTCGGTCGAAGGTGTAGTAGACGACCCCTGCATAGTTCTCGAACCCCGCCTCGTATTCCTGCCGGAACGTGCGTGGGTCCATCTTGCGCCGAGCCGCATCCAGCTCCTCAGCCGGTACGTTGCCGCCCTGTAGCGACGTGTACTGCCAGCTCTTGTGGTCTGGCTCACCCCCCGCCTGGCCGTCGCGGTAGGTGTCGTAGCAATGGTTGAACCCCTTAGGCGTGCCGATCCTCAGGGCGTGGCCACCCTTGCGGCTTTCACCAGTGCTCGCGATGGTGTACTGGCAGGTCGAGAGCATTGGCCGCAGCACTTCCTCCCACGCCGCCCACGGGCAGTCGGCCCACTCGTCCACCAGCACGAAGAACAAGCCGGAGCCGCGCAGGTTGTCGTAGTTGTCCAGGCCGACCACGCGCATGATGTGGCCGGACTTCAGGGTGATTGAGCATTCGGTCTCGTTTGGCCGGGCCGCACGCCAGGCTTCAGGAATCGCCTGCTTCAGCCGGCGCCAGAACACGCGCTTGGCCTGCTTGAAAGTCGGCGCGCCGTACCAGATCTCGTCCTCAACGCTCACGCCCCACTCCGCAGCAAGTCGGGCCGCACGGCGCATCTCAGCCTTGCCGAGGAAGGTCTTACCAAAGCGTCGGCCGCACACCGCATCACGGAAGCGCGCCTCAGGCTGAAACCCCCAGCAATAGATGTTCGCCTGCTTCGGCGTCAGCTTTACCGGCGCGTCATAGGTGCGGGGAAGTGGGGACATTCTCGTCTGGCTCCAGCGTGTACTCAGCAACTGCGTGCTGCTGGTCCGCCTGGGAGCCCAGGGGCTTGTCGGGTTCGATCTTGCGGTTGACGTACATGTCACCGCACTCCTTGGCGGCCTGCTCGTACAGCTGGGCTGTCAGCGCCAGGTTGCGCATGGTCTCGGCCTTCTCGGCCATCCGCCCTAGCCCGCGCAGCCGGAACGCTCGGTTGGCGATCGGGATATCCGCTGCCTCCTCACGAAAGCGCTTGCGGCTTTCATGAAACAGGTCCGCCCATTTCTGGGCCAGGCCACGCCCAGCGTACTTCGTCGGGTCATGTCCCTCGCAGACCTGCCGGCTGACGTCCAGGCCAAATTCTTTCTTGACGGCCTCCACCACCTGGGAAGGTGTATCGAAGCAGGCCAGAGCCTGAACAATGAAGGCTTTGACCTCGCTTCGTAGTGTTGCCATAGGGTAATCGCTCGTCAGGACCTGTCAGGATTCAGGCCGATTTGAGCAGGCAGGTTCCGCAGGCCCTCGAAATGTTGATCTTGGCCACCTCAGGCGGCCGGCTTGCAGCGTCGATCAGCTGCTGTACGTCGCGGCTGGCACCGTAGCGGCGGACCACACCGATGAACTCCTCGACGTCGTGCCCGCGCATCTCAAGCTTGGGCATGCCGTCTTGGGTGAATGCCGGGGCACCGTACTTATCGAGCTTGTGCGCTATGTGGTAAAGCTCGTGTTCGACTAGGGCGCAGAACTCTGCCTCGGTGCACTGAGCGCAGTAGTCAGCGGCGAGAGTGATCAGGAACTCAGGCTCTTCGCCGAACCAGTCACGCATCTGCTGCTCTTGCCGTACCTTCTGCCAGCCGCCGGCGCGAATCATCAGCTGCTCTGCCTGGCCCAGCACCGTCCTACCCTTCTTCGCGAACGCGGACGACGCCCACAGCAGGCCGATATTCGCGTCGATGAGGTGAGCATGATCTTCGTTGTGGATGCTGCCGGTGGTGGCGATGATCTCGGCCTGTATCCACTCCCACACCTCAGGAGCCGGGCGAAGCGTGAGCAAAGGCGCATCACACATGCCTGCAGGCGGAATGGGTCTATTCACGGCTCACCTGCGACTTGCAATAGTGGCTTTTCGCCGGTATTGATAGCGATCCACCACCGCAGAGGTAGCGTCATGTTTCCGTTTAAGGTCGGCCTTATGAGCTTGGTTTTTCCATTGGCCATGTGCGCGCTCTACTTGCTGGGACGGCAGGTACGGCGATTCATAGCCTACGCCGACAACACTAGCCCCCCTCGAGAGCGCGCGAAGGTTTATCTGGTGCTTATCGCCCTGATGGGTTTTATCTGCGGCAGCCTGTTCCAGCCGACCTTCGATATGGGAATGCAGTGCAAGGCATATCAGCAGCCTGTCATCAGCTGCACCGTGTCGCAGATGTTCAATCAGAACTAAATCCCGTCATCAATGTGCCGCACTCACCTGCGGCACACCTACCCTTCCCCGCTATCCAGCAGCACGTCGATCAGCTTCTGCTCAGCGAGACGAAACATCGCCAAGGACTGCAGGTCGTCGGCCGCCGGACCGAAGGCGAATAATTCAACCTGCCCAGATGAGTCGCGCATAGCCATGACGCCTATGCTGCAAACGGGTAGCTCTCCGCTATCCAGCTGCTCCGCGATCCTGCGCAACGCTTTCGAGGCATCACGCCAGTTCTCGCGCTGGAACTCAACGACCTTCATTGAGCCACCAGCTTGTGCGTCTCGGCGTGGGCATGGCCATGCAGCAGCGCAACGATCATTCCTTGAGGCAGGCCAGACTTCTTGGCCTCGTCGACCGCAGCGATCAAGCTGGCGTCCAGGGCATTTACCGCGGCCACCACCTCAGGCGATAGCGGCAAGGCATGATGCAAACGAGAAACTTTGCTCATGTGGCGTGCCCCTCCAAAGGCTGGGCGAAGGTGAACGTCACCCCCTCCTCTGGCGCGAAGTGAGAGTAGCTGGCGTTTTGCAGAAGACACCCTCCTCCCAACGCCTCAGTAGCCGCATCACCGTACTTGGTGATGAGTGCTGCCTTCAGATCCGCTTCAGTCAGCGTCAGCGTGATGTCGTTGAAGTGGATCAGAGTTGTCTTGATGCCCATGAGAGCTCCGGCGCCACGAAACGGCGCATGTCGATTTTGTGGCGCGCCCTAAGGCGATACCCGATTGAGGGCCTCATCAGCCTTATCGGCCGCCTTGGTAGCGGTAGTCGCCGCCTTGGTTGCCTTCTCGGCTGCCGAGCTGGTCTTGCGGGTCAGCTCATCCAGGCGGTGGTCACGTTGCAGCGTGGCCTCGTCGTAGGCGGCGCGGATCTCCGCGACCTGCTGACGGTAGGAATCAGCCAGCGCCCACTGCCCGAGCTGGAAGCCGAAGAATACCCCGCCTGTGACCAGCAGCATGGCGATGAACCAGACCTCGACACGGCGCCACCAATGGCGGGCCATGAATTGGATTGCGCATTTGTCCATCAGGTGGCACCTCCCAGCTTCCCGCGCAGCCTGGCTATTTCTTCGCTCTGAGCGGTGACCTGCATGGACAGCAGCTCTACCTGCCTGGTGAGTGCCAGTATGTTGCCTTCCAGCTGCCCCATGGATCGGGTGAGTTCGTTGCGCTCCTGGGCGAACTGGTCAGCGCGGGCTTCGGCAAGCTTGCGGGCCTCTCGCTCTGAGTCGAGCAGCTCGTTCAGCCGGCGCACGGTGCCGATGTCGGCGTTATCCATGGCGCGGTCAGCAGCATCCTTGGAGAGGAACTTACGCAGCCACAGAAAGCCTCCCAGCAATACGGTGCCCGTTCCGCCCAGCCAGGTAGCTGTGCCTGGGCCAAGGTCGGTCGGGTCCATTTATTCTCCAACTATGATGAAGAGCGCCCCAGTGGTCGGCACAGGGCCAACGCCCTTGCCCTGACTTCACTTAAACGCTAAAAGAATCGACGGCCGGGATGGCCCTCAATCGGAACTGGAAAATGCTCAATCAATCGCTATACGTCATCGAGTATCAGCTTCATGGAGAGGCTCGAAGCTGCATCATCCGCACAGAGAAGATGGACAATGCTGAAGCGTGGCACTGGGCCGCCTGTGACGCTGGGGTGGGGGTAATTCCCAAGTTCGGCGCTTCCAACCTCAAGAAGATCTCGCGCCCTTTGGCCGAGCGGTATGGCATAACCGATACCAGATGGCGGAGGTCGGAGAGCACATGAAATACCGAATCGACTACAACATGAAGGGCCAACCGCGCTTTTGGGTATGCGAGTCCGATGTCGAACTCCAACAGGATGATGCGTTGGCCGTGGTCTTGAGCCTACATGGGCATTCAGATCCTGTAGCCGATATGCGCAAGTCCGTGCCTTCAACCATTGGAGAACAACGGGTAGCTGTCTCGGATTTAGGTATTTCGGATGTGCGACTTCAGCTGTTGGGCTAAACGACCACCCGGTGGAGCATGCCGCCGGGCTTGAGCTCGTCGCGGATGACCTGGCGTAAAAGTTCGGCACGGCTATCGCCCGCGCCGATGGCCTCGATGCAACTGAGCAGCTGATCGCAGATGGCGCTCTCGCTGATCAGGCCGGACATGACCTTCTGTCCCGCATCGGTGGTCGTGGTTTTGATCTCGATCCGCACGGGATCTACCAGCCCTTGGTCAACAGTCGCTTTGTTGATGAACACCTGGCCATCGATCACAACGAATGGCTCGCCTGGCTCGTTGGCGCGCTTCACAACCTCAAGCTGGCCGATTTCGGCAGATTGGAGCACTGCCTGGGCGGCACGGATTTGGCGGGCTGACTCACCGTAGAAGACCACCTTGCCCATGCGCAGTGGCTCTACTGCCTCCTCTGGCTTCACATGTACATCCGCAGAGGCGACCCGTGCAGTCAGGGCGGTGGTAGCGCGTGCCGCAGCAACCCTGCCCATCGACAGCTCAGCGCGGAGCCCGCTCAGGTTGGTCTCGATTGCGAACAGCTGCGCCTGTATGGATTCGCTCATCGGTTTGCTCCAGAAATGAAAAAGCCCCGGCAAATGCCGAGGCTCGATATGGAAAAAGTAGCGTTAGAAAATTAGGTAACCAGCAATGAGTGCGAACAAGATGAGAACGACCGTTTTGGCGAGATAACCAGGTGCCTTCCAGATCAGTACAGCGCCGAAAACTAGCAGTGCTGCGCCCGCCGCCATGCCCACTCGGTCCGAGGTTACTGGCGAAAACCCGGAACTCTTCATCGACTTTTCCACCATCTGCCAAAGTAAGCGGGCTTCGTGCAAGCAAACGCCACCCAGGAATAAGAAGGCAAGTTGAAAACCATGCGCGGCATTCCTGCTGGGATCACGGCCATAGTCTGAGCTTGACGAACTCGCTGCTTTTTCGCGGATTTCACGATCGGCCCATTCTGCGTCATGCGCGTGAAAGTGCTCATTCCCTCTCGAGTCCCTGTGCCAGCCGTCTCTGTCGCTCATTGGTACACATCCCTGATGGAAGTTGCTTTCATCTGCAGGATAGTAGCCAATGGCTTTCATCTTCGCTATAGCGCGAGGTCACGCCGCTGCACAATGGTGAGACCTGAGACAGGGAAGGAAGCAGGTGCTCTTGAGGCCCTCTTGCGGGCAATAAAAAACCCGGCACAGTGGCCGGGCTTTGGTTCGTCATTCTTAACACGCAAGAAGGACAAGATAGAGGTAAATGTATGCCATTCTGCCACTAATCGTCAAGCGGCAATTTTCTGAATCAAGCCCTCGGCATCAAGAATCTCCTGAGCCTCTGTGAGCGCCAGATCTACGCGGCGACGCAGCTCCTTGCATAGCCCCGCCTTCCACCGGTACTGGGTGCGCTCGGCGACCGGCTCATCGAGCCAGTTATCCATGCAGTACCAGGCGGCAGGCAGACCGTTGGTCGATCGCTTCCCTTCCTGCCCGGGCAGCTTCGGCATGGCCCAGGTCACCACCGCTGCGTGACGGAATCGCTCCGGCGCCGGTGAGCGGATGGCCTTGGCAATTGCGATGATCGCTTCGTGCTTGCGCTCGGCGTGCGTGGAGTACTGCGCAACCAGCACCAGCCAGTGCTCGGTGGCCAGCTGGGTGCGCAGCCTGGCGTGCACCATGCAGTCGATCAGGAATGCGGCTTCCTTGCCAACGATGGCGCCCTTCTGCTTGGCGGCCTGCACCTTCGGCTCGAAGTCGCAACCGCCCGCGCTGTTGATCGTCTCAGCCGCCAGAGCGCGGACTACCGCTGATACCACGTTCTGATAGTTCACAGGCCCTGCTCCTTCTTCAGGCGATTCGAGATCAACATGCCCCGCACAATGCAGTAGGCGCCAAAGATGGCCATGGCCAGCAGCAGGAGCTGGCCGGTGTCGGTTGGTGTCCAGTTCATGCTGCCCCCTTCAATTCTCGAATGAGCGCCCGATAGCGCACCTTGATCGCCTTCAAATCCTCAATCGTGTACCGCTTGGCCTCATGAGGCCCTTCGATCCAGTCGACCTGTTCTTGGCCAATGCGGCGGATCAGCTCCAAGCGGTACTCCACGATGTTCCCCGACAGCTGCGTGTTGCACGGCGAGCACTGCTTGTGCACGTTGAGCGGATCGAACCGAAGCTCAGGGCAGGCAGCGGTCGTGCGATAGTGGCCGGCGTCATACTTGCCATGGTGGTGCCGCCCGCAGCTGATGCACGGCAGCGCTTCGTCGCGCAGACGCACCCACTGGTTGAAAACCACTTGAGCCTCACGAATGTGATCGGCGCGGCTCTTGAGCTTCTCCTTGCGCACCTTGATCTCTCGGCGCTCGCGCTGGGCGATGGCCTTGCGGGCGACTATCTGGTTCCTAAGCTCACCGGCGATGGCCAGACCGCACTGCCAGCCGCAGACCTTCTGCCCCAACTGCATAGGCGTGAACTTGGCGCCGCACGCTGGGTTCTTGCAGGTCTTCTGCTTCACTTCCTTGAGTGCTACGCGCATGGCTCGGCTTCCTTGGCTTTCTGCTGATCGAGTTCGAAGTCGCCGCGTAGGGGCATTAGCTCCGAAGGCCTGTAGAGGTAATGGCAGCCTTCCTTGGTGACCATAACCATTTGGCATTTCGTGCAGCGGCGAGCATCAGGCGTTTGATACTCGTCCCCCGCCTCAAGAATTCGCCGAACCTCGACGCATGCCCCTACCCCGACGTGCTCGGGAATTGATACCAGCGTCAGCGCCAGGTCGCCCGGCTTGAATTGATGGCTCATGCCGCCTCCTCCCCCAGCAGATCAGCGAAGTGCACGCCGCGCGCAGCGAACTCCTCAACAATCCGGTCGGTGTACTGGCAGCCCTGGGCGCGGTTGAACAGGCGGGTAACCGGGAAACCATCCGGCCCGAACATGGCACACGGGCCCATCCAGCGCAGCTTGATCTCGTACGGCAGACTTAGCAGCGCCAGGTTGTAGCCGTCGCGGAACTCCTCGCAGGAGGCGCGCATGATCGGCACGCCGTGGTGAAGCTTGCAGTAGCGGCGCACCTCTTCCGCGTCGCCCATCTCAGTGCTCTTGGCGATGCGCTCATACATGGCGAACCACAGAGCGTTCTGGTCCAGAGTGCGGTCCTTGCCTGGGCGCATGCTGACCACGACGAACTTCTTGTCGCGGAACAGCCGGGTCATCATGGTGATGGCCTCGGACAGCTTGGCCTGGCAGTTGACGCTGATCTTCTCGGTCATGGCTTCACCGCCTGCCAGTAGGCCGTATGGGTTGGCGAGGTGGCCACCAGGCCTTTGCGCTTAAGACGCTGGCATGCCTTGGAGACTTCTTCTCGGCTCAGGCGCACGGCGCCAGACATCGCCCAGGCAGTTGAGCCCAGGCAACCTTGGAGGTACTTCAACACTCGTGCATCAGCCTGGGCGCGCTGCTCGCGCATCTTTTTGGTGTCCATCAGTGCTGCTCCTGGTGAAATCTGACAAGCTCGTCGAACAGCGATTTCGGGATTTCCTGCCACTCGTAGCCGTCCCAGTTTTCAATCGACCAGAAGAACTTTCCCCCCTCCTGTTTCACCGCTAGCCCGCCGTATGCATTTCCTATGTCGCCGATATTTCTGAAGTTAATCTCCATCACACCCCCTCCCCGGCCGGCTGCCCGGCGCGCTTGATGTTCAACTTGGCCATCAGCTGCGCACGGCAGGCTGCGGCGGTGGTTGGGATCTGCTGGATCTCCAGCAGGCGGGCCTGGCGCTGCTTGGCATGCTCGTCTGCGAGCTCCAGCAGGCTTTTCTGGCTGTCGTGGCCGATGCCGGTGGCGATCCTCCCGTCGAGCGGTTCGCCCTCCTGAGCGCGGCGCAGGACGATCTGGTAGGCACGATCAAAGCGAGCCTGGAGCCCCTTGTCGCTCTGCTGTGCGGCGCGCAGGTCGAACAGGCCGGTGGCCACGGCGGCGATCTTCACGGCCTCGTGGCTGTACATTCCCATCAGTGCCTCGATCCAGGCATCAGCAGGTGCAGGCATGCCGAAGTCCTCAGGCGTCGGCTGGCACATGGCGATGAACTCGCCGACACTCGGCGCGAAGGGCTTCTTGAGCTTGCGGCACTTCTCGATGCCGAACTCGATCTGCTCGAGCGTGCGGATGCCCTCGGAGGCAAACTCCTTGATCCACTCCTCCTTGGCAGCGGCCAGGGCCTCGGTGGACGGCCAGGCTTGGCGCCAGGCAGGGAAGATGCCGCGCAGGCGGCGGAACAGGTCGTTCACCACCTCGGCAGTCTCCAGCGAGACGACCACGGTGCCGCCGTGCAGCTCTGGCGGACGGTTGGCCATAGCGGCCATCAGTTGGTTGGCTGATTTCATGGGCGCACCACCAGGTTTCGAGCCCACTCGGTGTCGTTGAAATCAGGCTCGTTGCGGCGCACTGGCAACTGGTGGACGTTGGCCGCGACCTCTGGCACTTCGTCCTCCCAGCGCTTCCCGTTGAGCCAAGTCGACGCATGCGGGATGAACTGGCCGTTGTCCTTGGTCCAGCCCGGGGTGACAGAGTGCTTGGCCAGCGCAGCGATAATCTCGTCGAACAGTGGCTGGGTGAGCTTGATCTTCGCCCAGGCCTTCTCGGCTTTGTCCTTGCCAACCTTGCGGGGGTACAGCTTCCAGAACCTCGAAAACAGCTCGGCAGAGTCAGGAGCCGCAGGCGACGGAGTGAGGGAATCAGGAATCAGGAATCCGGAATCAAGAGAGAGGGAATCAGCCGGGAAAGAAACATGCGAGTCTGGTGCTTGCACCGTGCTTGCACCAGACTCAACCTGCGACCCCTCTAAACCGGGCATTTCAGGGATGGTGCTCTTCGCCTCTTTGACGTGCGGGTTCTGGTGTTTGGCCCAGTTGATCACCTGGATCGCTTTCACATCGCCCACGGTGTAGCGCTTGATGAACCCCAAATGATCCAAGTCATCCAGCATGCGATTGATGTCGACGTTGTCAGCCGGGAACAGGGCCATTTTCAGGCGGCGCGGACGATCCTCTAAGCGCCCTTCCCGGTCAGCCTCGGTCCACATGCCGATGAACAGCAGGCGAGTGGCGAAGTCCAGCTCTGCCAGGTGTTCGTTCGAGAAGAACCCTGGCTTGATGTTTCTTGACCTGGCCATCATTGACGTCCTTTGCCGATAAGCTCGGCAAGCTCAGCGAACCGCTCAACATACCAATGAGGCTGGGTTTCGCGGGGGGATTGGGGACTGGTGAGGTTCTTGCCGAAGCACAGACCCTTGTCGGTGATGGCCCAGAACGTGACGGTCTCCTGCTTGGAGTTCTTACGCTGCATGACCTTGATCAGCCCAGCCTGTTGCAGGGAATTGTTGAACGAAGCGGGCGACATACGGATTCCGTTGTCCTTGAGCAAGGCGGTCAGGGCCTTGGTCGGCAGCGAGCTGCCACCAGCTGCGTCCGCCGGAGCATCCACGGCATAGCTGGGCAGAAATTTCGGATCGAGGCCGTTGTTCTCGGCGATCCTGGCGAGCATCTGCATCTGGCAGGACGCGGCAGGCTTCAGGAGGCGCGTGAAGCACTCCATGATGGCGATCTCGCCAATGACCTTGGTGCCGTTTGCCATGACAGCCTGGCGCGCCTCGGACTGGCCTTCGAGCTCTCGCCAGCGGCGGATAACCTTCATGCGCAATGCCGGGCTGTAGCCGGTTAACAGGCAGTCGGTGTGCTCGCGGTCGAGCAAGTACTGAACTTGCTCGCGGTCGAGCAAGTACTGAACTTGCTCGCGGTTCTGCCCGTCCAGGTAGATGTGCTCAAAACTGAGCACATCTTCTTTGAGGTCAGCGAGCATGGTGGCGATGTCTCGCTTCACGTTGTTGTGACGCTTGCCAGTCAGGCTGGCGATTTCGCGAGAAGACATCGTGCGCGCCACGAAATCGTGGCTCGCATTTTGTGGCGCGGGCCGTTTGAGGGCCTGTACACTTTGGGTCTGCATATGCATAATTCCCTTACAGAGTTTTGTGTTGCAGAGAGCCGGGCCTTCACCCCCGGCTTTTTTGTGCCCGCAATTCGGGCTTATCAGGGCCTGTTCAGGCCTTGCGCTGGAACGGAAGAACCGCCCCCCTCGCGTTTCGAGGTTTCGTTCGGCTGGCCAGCTCTCGATCAATCAACTCGGCTGCTAGCGCTTCCGGGGTAATCCCCCGCTTTCGCGCCTCTCGCTCAAGCAAATCCATCGATCCCGGGTCCAGACCGAATTGTTCGGTCGGCATAGGGCCTCCTCGCGGCCTTCAGGCTGCGGTTTGATCGCCGGTATTCTCCGAGGCCAGGGCAGCCAGCTGCGCTTCCAGCAGTTCGCGGCACAGCACGGCGCGCTGGGTGCGGTGATACGCGGCCAAGGCCTGTATCAGGTTGAAAGTGTCCTCATCGACCCGGACCTTGATCTCACGGTCATGCAGGTGCTTGGGGTTGGCGTACATGCGGGGACGGCTCCTTGTGATTGAAAGTGGTTAAGCGGCGGACTTTTGCGACGGGAATGGGCGCTGCTCTTGGGCACTCACCGTTCCGTCTTCATCAACGGTCACGTAAACGTCACGACCGACGCGGATTGCCTTGCTAAGGCCACCCTGCGTGCAGCCAAGTATCTGAGCGGCCTTCGTATGGCCGTGCTCTTTGGCAAATTCGGAAAGCGGGATTCGGCGCATAGCGACGTCCTCAACAGTGGTTCTACGCGCCCAGTATGACCGGCGGTATTGTTGCTCGTCAATACCGCCGCTATTGGTAGCGCCAATACCGGTGGTCATATCATTCGCACATGACGAAAAACTCTCGAAAGGTCCCGCTTGCCGATTGGCAGGTGGAGGACAGCCAGCGCTTGAAGGCGCTTTACAACGCGAAGCGTGCAGAGCTCGGTCTGACGCAAGATCGAATAGCTGCCGAGCTTGGCGAGGGCGTCACCCAAGGTGCAGTCAGCCATTTCATGAACGGGCGGACAGCCTTGAGCCTTCGCGCTGCCGTCGTATTCGCAAAGGCTCTCCAGGTTCCGGTTTCTGAGTTCAGCCCTAGGCTGGCGAGTGAGCTTGATCTGATGCGCGCGGTACCTGGCGTTGGCGCTGTGGTCAGCGGTGCAATTCCCGCAATCACTGCAAAGCAGCGCGCCAACGATCATCTTTCCGCCGAAACTCCTCTCCCGGAAGGCTCGGACGAAGACGCTCTGGATGGCAGATACGCCTACATCCCTCAGTACGATGCCAGGGCAGCAGCAGGCCTAGGCAGCGAAAACCCGCATGTGGAGATCCGCTCTACCCTCGCCTTCAAGCGTGAATGGTTGAGGGCCAGAGGGGCCAAGGATGATCAGCTGATAGTCATCTATGCCGAAGGGCAGAGTATGTGGCCGACCATCAATGACAGAGACGTGCTGCTCATCGATCGCTCTAGGTTTGAGCCTGTCGATGGCCAGGTATTCGTGCTGGCTGGCGGCGACGGCGCCATCGTGAAGAGGCTTGTTCAGGGCCCGCTTGGGCAGTGGCTATTGCGCAGCGACAATGAGGACAAGGACCAGCACCCGGATCGCTTCTTCTTCCGCAGCGAGGATAACGAGCACCGGATCATCGGCCAGGTTATCTGGCGCGGCGGGGATCTGTAGTAATTGAACCAGAACATGGATGTGCAGCCTGATTTCCTGCGGTACGAGATTAAAAACCGAAGGCCCGTTCCTGCCGACGTGTACTCTGCCGGCCTCGAGGCAATGGCAGATGAGTTCGAGCAGTTTTTGTCGATGCATCAGTCCAAGACCGAGAGAGGAACCTGCAGGCTAGCTATTGGCTCGGTTAAGAACGGCAGCATAATCTCTGACCTTATGCCGATTGTGGCTGGGACCATTCCGCTGCTTGACGGCATCAAAGGCGTCTCTGATTTTGCCGGATACCTGAAGGCACTAATTGACTGGATGCTTTCGGGCGGCGAGCGACCCGCCGTTGCCGATGAAGAAAAAACCCTGAAGAATGTCTCCAACATCGTGAAGCCTACTGTTCATGATGAGGGAGCCCAGATGAATATCGGACACATATCCGGCGGAACCTTCAATATCAGCGTCTCGCTGAACGAGCCTCAAGCACGCGGAGTGATGGGTTTCGCTAAAGCAAGGCTTGGCGAGATCAAAAAAATCCTGCCTGGCACAGAGTACGAAAGCGTTCTTTTCTATTGGGATCGGGCCAGTAAAAAACTCTCAGGAAACTCAGGCGACAAAGGCCGCATTGATGACATCGCGGAGCATGCAGTCAGCGTTAGGTTTGCGGACGAGAGCATCAAGCAAAAGATGGCTCTGGACACCGAGTACCTATTCAAAAAAGCCTATGTCGTAGACGTGATAGTGCAGACCATAAACGGCGGTCGCGCGGCGCTCTATACGATCAGCAGACTGATTGACATCATCGACGCGCCTGAAGAGTAGAATCCTCCAGCCTGCATAGCCCGCCAAGCGCGGGCTTTTCCATGCCTGTGTGATGGCTCGTAGCCAGAGTGGTAGGATTCACTCTTCTATCGGGAGGGATGCCATGTTCACTCAGCTCTATCGCTTCATAGCGGTCGTATCGTTCGCATTTTTGGCCGGGTGCGCCTCGGGGCCCACGCCTCAGCAGATTGCCGCTGCTGACTACGGCACTGCCATTGACCAGGATCAGGCCGAGGAGCGCATCAAGCAATACTTCAGCGGTACGCTCAAAGACCCCTACTCTGCGCAATATCAGTTCGGCGCTATCCAGAAAGGTTACGTGATTGGTAGCGCCATCGAGGGTAAGCAGCTCTACGCCGGCTACCTGATAACTGCCAACGTAAATGCCAAGAACAGTTACGGCGGATACACCGGCAACCAGGGCTATCAGTTCCTGTTCCAGAATGGAGCGCTCGTTAAGGGTCTCAAGATGAGTCCTGGCGGCATGATGATGCCTTTGTTCTAGATCTGCACGCTCCAGAGAGCCCGCCACGCGGGCTTTTTTGCGGGTGTATCACAGCGCGCCTGGATTGATCCCGATGGCCCTTAGCGATTCAGCCAACGTAGGGTCTATCATTGCCTCCCCTGTTGTAGAGGCTGCCTGGTTGATGCCAATCGTCCGGTACTTCAACGTCTGCCCGGCGAGCATCTGCTTCAGGATCTTCCTGGCCTTCTCGCCGCCTGTCACCGTGTATGGGCTCATCATTTGAGTGACGTTCAGCATCGCCTGGTCCTGGGTCTGCTTGACCAGAGCAGCCTGTTCAGGTGGCAGATTTAGAGCGTACTGGGGCGCCGAAGGCATCATGCTCACAGGGGTTTCCTGAGGCGTAATAGTCCAGGCCTCATTCTGGTCGATGCGAAGCTGAACTGTCCCAACTGGAATCTTGAACCGGCCGCCGGACATCAGCCCCACGTAGATCTCATCGCCCTCCTTCCGCACAACTGGATAGAACTTGAACGAGCTGGTCACAATGGGGCTGACCTTCGTAAAGTCGCCGGTTGTCACCATCATGGTCGTTTTGTCGCTGAATTCGTCAGTGGTCCCCGTTGCCTTCCATGTCTGACTCGCGCACCCACCTAGCGCTAGACCGGCAGCCATTATTGCGATGATCCGTTTCATTGCCCGCTCCAGTTTTTAGTCTGCCGATTGTAGCACCTTGCCATCAGCACCTAGCCCCGCCTCTGAGCGGGTTTTTTGTGGGCGGTTGAAAAACATGACCGGAGGTATTGACCGCATGAAATACCGGCGGTATTGTTTACCCATCGCAGCGCCTCACCCGGCCCTGCAGAGGCCCTCACGGCTCACCGCTCTTTAACAACCTGCGAAACAAACGAAACACCAACAGACCGCATTGCCTCTACCGGCGACCGGCGATCAGACAGCCCCGAAAGGCTGCCCACGACAGGGACCACCCTGTACGGCTGACGAAGGTGAAACGCCTAAACCGAGAGAATGACCCGGGCATGCAATGCGCCCCGCGAATCCCAGCGGTAGAAGGGAGATATACCGAACTGAATTAGCGGGCCCGATAGCTTCGGCTGGGACTGCCGGACCTCATGCACCCTGCCCCACTCAGCCAGGGCATTCAGAGCTGTAGCGTGCATGTTGTAAGGACCTGTGATCCGTGGCGGACAGATGCTGTTTGACGCTGCGAGGAGGAAGCTCGAAGCCCGCAACCACGACGAACCGCAGAGCTGCAATCAGCAGCGGCATACGCGGCGCCACCCTAGCGTAGAGGGATCACCGCTGACGCAGTACCCCGGCCTGTCGCCAGTAGCGAGGCCGGGATTTCACCAGGTGCCATTCAGCGAGTGGCATCCGGGAAATCAACCGGAGGGATTCACGATGTTCAACATGGCAACCATGGCGGCTGATGAATGCCGCATCGACGCTGAAGAGCGCGCCTACTACCGCTGGATCGACAAGGCTTCCGAGCTGCTTGGCCACCAGGTTGGCCTGGGCTCGCGAGGAGAAAGCGATCTGCATGACTTCTACGCCGATGGCTGCACCCCGGCCGAGGCTGTAACTGAGCTTCTGGCACAGATGGAACTGGCTCGCGCTGCATGACCGGCGATTCACTGATGCCGCTTCGACGAGGCGGTATTGGGAATCGAGCATGCAATACTGCGCGCATCGAAAACAGGTAGGAGGTAAGCGTGGAAGCCAGCGAATTCATGGAGCGCATGATCGCCACGGCTGGCGAGTTTGGCCAGTGGCAGATTGTGCGGATTGTTGAAGAGCATCGCGGCACTGAGGTCGTACCAGGCTTCTGCTGGAACGAGGTGCGCACCTCAGACGATGATCCAGGCCTCAAGGCAGGCTGGCTTTATTTCGCCATGGGTGACGGAAGGTACGTTTTTGTCAGTTACCTGGATATCCCCAGCAGCAGGCGATAAAGCTCAGCGTTGAATGCACAGCCCGATTTCTTCGGGCTTTTTTGTGCCTGCGATTTCACTCGCAGCCATTCCCACGAGTGGCTGCTGGGAAATCAACCGCCCTGGAGGGCAAGACGATGCGACCTGTAATGACGATGACGGCCAAGCGCAGCAGCCTTGGCCACCAGATCGGTACCGAGGATGCCGCTGAAGGCAAGTTCCACGGTTGGGGCGTCGAGTACGAAGAGTTTGAGAACGGCCCGGGCAACTACAGCGTAGCCATCGTCGAGATGGCAGACGGCACGGTCCAGACGCTGATGCCTTGGGCGATCCGTTTCTTGGATGGTGAGGACGCCATGCAGCAGGCCCTGAATGACTTCCTCGCTCGGCCAGCCATTGGCTGACTGATTCCCCGACAGCCGGAAAGACGGCCCGATGCCCTGCTCCCCATCGCAGGCTGCATCGGAGTGTGAACTGAATCCTGCCGCCAAGCAGCACAGCTTCTATCCAGCGAGATCGGGAGGAACGAACACCGGTCGATGCAGGGATTGGCTCCTGCCAGTTCACACCCCGATGTAGCCAGAACGCACTGAGCTGATCAGTGAGGTCGCCCCGCCATAGGCGGCCTGTTCTCCAACCCTAATCCCGGCGGGTATCAGCAACGGGAAGCGCTCGATGTTGCAAGCTTCGAGTGAGGCATCCGCTGTTGGTAGCAGGGGCTCTCAATCACCAGCCTGCAGTGAGCCAAAAGCAGGCCCGATGCTCCTTTAGCGGGGTTCATCGGAAGCCACTCTGAACGCGAGTTGATCGCCGCGAATTGTGAGCGCGGGTAGCGTCTCGCCCTTTGGTGAGGCGTCCCGACACCCGGTTTGCCCCGGAGAGTGGCTCCCGATGCACCCCGCATCCCCTTCCCTTCACATACGACCGCATTAGACAGGCGCCCGCGAGCTTCACGGCTCAGGTTGGTCACCTGCGCTGGCGCCTGCCTCATGCGGTCCATGGGAATTCCCACCCACCGAGTAACCCACCACCTGGAGGCGACCATGGGCGCACTTCGAGCAGCACAGTTTGAGTACGACAACCGCCTCCCGCCGGCGGTGAGTGATGAAAGCGAGGCTGAGCGTCTGTGGATCGACGACGGCATCGCTGAGCTGATGGCGCGGCGTGACGTGCTTTTCCAGCGCCGTCTTCGCCAGCAGCAAGGGGTGACGTTCGAGCGCTTCGCTCAGGCGGTGGATGAGTTCGCGATGGGCCAGCTCGGCCTATCGGGGATCAGCAATTCGGTGATGGGCCGTCTGGTTCTGGCGGCGCGCTGCAAGGTCACCAGCGATGCAGCAGCGGCAGCCGACGAGATCCTGAGCGTGGCCGACCCTGAGTCGGCGCTGGAAGAGATCGCTCGCCAGCTGCTCACCCCCTTCGCCAAAGAGGGAGTTCTGGCCCAGGCCGAGGAGGCGCAGTGAGAAGCCCTCATGTCCTGATCGACCAGCAACTGGATGCCATGTCCCATCCCAGCACGCCTACCAGCTACTCGATGATCATCTCTCATCAGCTGACGGCAATGCTGTATGACGGGCGCATCACCATCGAAGAGTTCAACCACTACTGCGGGCGCCTCAACAAGATTGTTGATGGGCGCAAGGAGGTCGCGTGACTACACCAATCGTGATGACGCTCATCGACGAGCAGGTTGCTGAGCTGCCCGAAGCTCAGGCCATGCCGGCCGACCGGGTGCTGATGCTGTTCAAGGGGCCGACCTTTGCCGCAGCGGTGCGCCAAGCTGAACTGGCCAGCATCGAAAACCCACTAGCCTGGTCCTGCCGTGCTTGCCTCTGCGGCGAGTGGACGGTTGGGTATGAGGTGCGGGCATGAAACTGGTCGGATGGAAGACAGGCAGCCCTGGCGACTCAAGAGTCGTTCAGGTGCTGCGCCAGCTTGATAACGGGCAGCGCATCCGGTGGAAGTGCCGGTTTCATAGTTTCGAAGAACGGTGGTCAACGCATGACGGGATCTACATCAACGGCGTATTGGGCTGGAGGGATCTGAAATGACCAACCACCAGCGCGCCCGCCGCCTGATCCTCTGGCGCGGCTCCTTCTCTGCCCTCTTCACCTGCACCGTATTCATGCTGGCCAGCGCACTGGCGGGCAGCATCACTTCCTGAATTCACACCCGGCGCACGGCGGGCCTTCCGGATAACCGTACCCCTTCGGGAGCGTAAGCGGCGAGAGCGCGCAACCATCCACCGCAGCCAGGGCCTGGGTCTTACCTCATGCCCGGGTGACCTGGCATCCCCTATTTCAACTGACGGCGCCGGCCTGGCGCGAGGTTTTCCAATGTCCGCAGAACAGAAACTGATCGCGATCGAAGAGATCAGCGAAGCGAACGCCCCGGCCATCTACGTGGCCGGCGGCCTGCAGCAATTCATCGACCTGGTGAAGGGTGAAGTCCTGGGCGAAGTACCCGACCTGAAAACCCGCAAGGGTCGCGAGCGCATCGCCAGCCTGGCCGCGAAGGTCAGCAAGTCCAAGACCGCTGTCGAAAAGCCGGGACGCGACTACCTGCGTCGCCTGAAGGAAATGCCGAAGGTGGTCGAGACCGAGCTGCGCGAGTTCGTGACCAAGATGGACACGCTGCGGGATGAAACGCGCCGGCCACTCACCGAGTGGGAGGCCGCTGAGGATGCCCGGATCGACCGCCACAACGACCGCCTGAACTGGCTGAAGACTTTGGCCGACGATCTGGGAGAGCTGAACTCCCTGCAACTCAAAGGCCTTATTGCTGAAGCCGAAGGCATGCAGCTCGGTGCCCACTGGGAGGAATTCGAGGCTGAGGCCGGAGCCGTGAAGGACAAAGTGCTGTCCGCGCTGCGCGCCGCTTTGACCAAGCGGGAGACATTCGAAGCAGAGCAAGCCGAACTGGCCCGCCTGCGCCGCGCAGAGGAAGAGCGCGCCGAGCAAGATCGCATCCGGGCAGCACAAGAGGCCGCCGTCGAGGCTGAGCGCCAGCGCGTGGCCCAGGCGCAGCAGGCCGAGCGCGAAGCCGCAGCCCGCCGCGAGCAGGAGCTGATTGACCAGGCTGCCGCACAAGAACACGAAGCCGAGAATCAGCGCCTCCAGCTCAAGTTGCAGGCCGAACAAGCCGACCGCGCTCGCATTCAGGCCGAGGCCGACCGCGTTGCCGCCGAGCAGCGGATGGAGCAGGAGCGCCAGGCTGCCGCCCGCCGGCAGGAAGAAGCTGCCGAGCAAGCGCGCCAGGAAGAGCGGCGCCGCGCTGATGCCGCTGCCGCCGAGACCCTCCGGCAGCAGGAAGCCCGCGAGCGTGACGAGGCACACCGCCGCAGCATAAATCGCGCCGCCCTTGAAGCCTTCATGGCAGAGGGCATGCCTGAGTCATGCGCCAAGATGGCGGTCAAGCTGATCGCCCAGCGCAAGATCCCGAACATCACCATTTCCTACTGAGGTATGCCATGAGCGCCACAGCAATCGCCGAGCACCGCGAGTCTCGCCAAATTGCCGCAGCTGCGGCTACCCCCGAAGCCACCGCCATGCTTACCATGGTGCAGCGCGCCGCGACCGATCCCTCGTTCGACACCGAGAAAATGCAGGCCATGATGGCGATGTACGAGCGGTATACCGACCGGTCTGCCGCCGCCGCATTCAACGCCGCGATGGTGCGCGCCCAGTCCGATATCGGGCCGGTGTTCCGCGACAAGTACAACAGCCAGACCAACAGTTCCTACGCAGCCCTTGAGTCGATCGACAAGAAGATCGCCCCGACCTACACGATGCACGGCTTTTCCCTCTCGTTCGGTACCGACGAAAGCCCGCTGGCCGGGCACATCCGCACCGTCTGCGACTGCATGCACGAGGCCGGGCACACGAAGCGCTACCACGTAGACCTGCCAATCGACTCCACCGGCATCAAGGGCAGTGTCAACAAGACCGGCGTGCACGCCAATGGGTCAACCTACAGCTACGCCCGGCGCTACCTGACCATGATGATCTTTAACGTCGTGCTGACGAACGAAGACAACGACGGGAACGGCGGCAGTGAGCACCCCCAAAGCCTCGGGGAGCTTATGAATGAGTGGATTCCTAAGGCCTACGCCGCTGACTCCAAAGACTCGCTCACCGCGGTCTGGCAGGCAGGCGTCAAGTTCGCCCAGGACCTAAAGGCCACTGACAAGAAAACGGCCGACGAGCTCTACGAGGCCTTGAAGGTAGCGGTTAGCGCTCGCGGCTCACAGCTCAGCGCAGCCCCACAAGCAGGAGCAAGCCAATGATCATCGTCAATTGCACTCAGGGCTCGCCCGAGTGGCTGCAGGCCCGTGCTGGTGTCATCACCGCCAGCATGTTCAGCACCGCCCGCTCCAAAGTGAACGGGCTGACCGCGCAGCAACGCACATACGTCGACGCCATCCTGGCCGGGCACAGTGAAGCCAAGGCGCGCGATCTTGCCGGATACAAGGCCGGGCCGAAGGCGGAGGTTGTTCAAAGGGCGCTGGAAGGCGAAAAGGTGGGCGAGCCATCGAATGCCGCCCTCACCTACGCCTTCGAGCTGGCCGTCGAGCGCATCGGCGGCGCCCCGCTCGATGGAGGGTTCGAGACCTGGCAGATGCGCCGCGGGCATGAACTCGAGCCGGAGGCGCGGATGGAGCACGAAATCCAGACAGGGCTCATCGTCACGCAGGTTGGCCTGGTTAAAACAGACGACGGGGCATTTGGCGCCAGTGCTGACGGATTGATCGGTGAGGACGGCGGCAGCGAGTACAAGTGCTTCCTGGCGCCGGACAAGCTACGCGCCTTCCACATCGACAATGACGCCAGTGATGTCATCGACCAGGTGCAGGGCTGCATGTGGATCACCGGCCGGAAGTGGTGGCACATCGGGATGTACTGCCCCCTGCTCAAGCCGGTAG
Source organism: Pseudomonas sp. NPDC088322 (assembly GCF_044740745.1). Classification (NCBI taxonomy): domain Bacteria; kingdom Pseudomonadati; phylum Pseudomonadota; class Gammaproteobacteria; order Pseudomonadales; family Pseudomonadaceae; genus Pseudomonas; species Pseudomonas sp. NPDC088322. Next base: position 439,895 of record NZ_JBIURK010000005.1, read on the forward strand.
GCCGCCAGCTCTGGTGGCGTGAGTTCAAGCGCGATGACGACTACATCGAACAGCTTGAGCAGGACCTGTGGGAATTCAAGCTATTGGTCGACGGCTTCGAGCAACAGCTGAGGAGCAAAGCAGCATGAGAGGCGTGAACAAAGTAATTCTGGTCGGCACCTGCGGCCAGGACCCAGACGTCCGCTACCTGCCGAACGGCAACGCGGTCACCAACCTGAGTCTGGCCACCAGCGAGCAGTGGACCGATAAGCAGTCCGGTCAGAAGGTCGAGCGCACTGAGTGGCACCGCGTCGTGCTGTTCGGCAAAGTCGCTGAGATCGCCGGCGAGTACCTGCGCAAAGGTTCGCAGTGCTACATCGAGGGCAAGCTCAAGACTCGCGAATGGGAGAAGGACGGCATCAAGCGGTACAGCACCGAGGTACATGTCGATATCAACGGCACCATGCAGCTGCTGGGGGGCCGGCCGGACAACCAGGGCGGCAGCCAGCAGCAACAGCAGCGACCGCCGCAACAGCAGCGGCAACAGCGTCAGCAGCACAGCTACAACCAGAATGACAACTACGGACAGCAGAGCCAGCAGGCCGCGCCGCCAGATAACTTCGACGACGATATCCCGTTCTCCCCGCTCCACCACCTCGCAGGTGCATAGCCATGCCGCTCGCAACCATCCTTGAGCTGATCCAGCGCCGAAGGGAGCTGGAGCAGAACCTGCAGCTCCTGTTCAACCGCAGCTGCCAGTGGAGTAGTGCCGAGCGTGTGCGCGGCGCCACCACCATCGAGAACCTCACCCAGCAGCTGGTCGAGGTCACCGACGAGCTGGCGCGCCGGCGCCGCCGGCAAGAACAGTTCCACCTGCCGTCCAGCGGACTTATTTCAGAACCCAAAGAAGCTTCAACCTTTGCTGTGCTCTGGGGATGTAGGCCCTGCACCAGGCTTGATGCCACGTGGTCCGGCGATCCCCCATACAACCAGCCCGACTACGGGGAAAACCACGATACCCAAGAACCAGGCTACCTTGACGACATCGGACTTGTCGCTTCGGAAAACACTCACGATGGCCCACAGGTCTACCAAAATGACGATCACCGCAACGGCAATCCAGAAATAGCTGACAGGATCTGACATGACTGCTTCCTCCTCGTTTGATAAAGGGTTGGCAGCGTGCCGGATACAGGGTTCAAAAGATCGGAGCGTCAGACGACAGCACCCAGAGCAGGACGTGGAGAGGTTTGAAGGAGTTGCCGTATGGCTATGACACAGCAAGTGCGGGACGAGAAACGCCGCGCCAAGGCAGCCAAGCTGCAGGAAGAAGACCTTCGCCTAAAGGTTCGACCAGGGACTAAGCAGGCCCTGCTGGAGCTGATGGAGTGGGCCGGAATTGAGGAACAGGGCGAGGCAATGACACTGATGATTCATCACATCGAAGCGCTTGGGCATCACGCTCTGTTCAGGATCGCGCGCCACGAAATCGAAGGTAGCCGCAATGTGGCGCGGACCGAGCCGCTGCGGCTGTCAGCCAGGAAGCGAACCGGCCAGCACCTTCGGGCAATTTGCGGCTGGGCTGACGCCACCTACAGCCAGATGATCGAGGCGCTGATTTACGGCGTCCACGCACTGGGCAGGCTGCACGCGGCGAAGTTTCTCACCCCGCCGCGGCATGAAATCAGCATTTCGCCCCGCCTGGCCTTGGCCTTCGACCGGAAGAGCATGCTGATGATTCAGCAAGACCCGGGCGACGAGGTGCTTGAACCAAATTATTACTGATCCCACACCGCTTCGTATGGAAGCGCCCCAACAACGGTCTGACATTCCTCATTGGCACAAATAACGAGCGCAATGTCCTTGTCAGTATTTTTCATGTATTTGTCCAGGACAGTCACGAAGTTCATCTGACGGCAGCGCGGGCATTTCGGCTTCCATTCGTCGTTCATCTTGATATCGGTCATCTGTAGATCCTTTCAGAGCCGGCCCCATGCCGGTCACCCGTAATACCCCATCCCAAGCCAAATTGCCACGGACGAGCGCAGCTCAAGCCAGAAGTTGTTGCCTAAGGATCGCTGGGGGGACGTCATGGTTCTGGACGAACACATCTGCAACCCAGCCCTTTGTCAGATTCCGGTATTTGCATGACCCCATGGAATATCCGTCATGCCAATCAAAGACGTCGCCGATCTCAACTGCGTCGGATGACAGCATTTCGACAATGGTGTAGCCGCCCTGCTCCTCTACCCAGATCGCGACCATACCGCGATTCAAATTCATTCCTTTAACTACACCAATCGTTCGCATTTTGTTCGCCTCAAGCTAGACAACTGCGATCAAACACCAATTCATACCAAATTGCCACCATGCCGCATCCGGCCACGGAGGGAGGCGCATGCACCTCTTACCGCAGGGGTAGAGACTCCAAGCATGACGCAGCCAAGGAAAGTCTAATACAGCGCTGCCCACGCCCCCCCCCGAAGAACGTATTGAGAGCACCGCTCAGCCACTCTTGGGCCCGTGGGCTGCCCGCTTACTAACATCACTCTCATAGATCGCGGGAATGAGTCTTATTAAAATACCTAATACCCAATACTTTGGTGTTGATGCCCAAGTCATTCTTCGTATGCCCCCAAGCCCTCTCAAGCTCCTTCCGCAATAGATCTTGGAACGCAACCATCGCTTCGATTAGGGGGTCAATTTCATCATCCACCTTGATCTTACTTATTTTCCCTAGCAAGTCGCCGCATGCAGAGCGTATCGTAACTGTATAATCATCATCCCTACTAAGGAGCAACTCAATTTTAGACCTAAGCTGTAGGGCTCTCGCGTAGTGTTTCACATACTCATCGCTAGGTTTATAACCCTTTTGTTTTGCAGCAGTGCTGATCATCAACGCCATGAGTTGAATCAGCTCAGACGCACACTCCCTGAGATCCACCATCCACTGGTGCCGAAAATTGCTTATGTTTGCCTTTATTTGATTGCGCTGCACTCCAACAGTAAAGCGAGCGACAATTACCGCCACCACAAATCCGATCACCGCAGTAACGATTGCTCCATAATCAATACCCGTGTCTACATTCAAATAGATAGGGGAATCTTTCGAGCTTGCGGGATGTACATCATGCAATAGGCCACTCTCCTTCAATCGAAACGCTTCGATTTTGAGTTCTAACGTCTCCAAACTCTCGCTCCTAAGAAAAGGCCGCAGCCCCAATGCGGCATTATGCTATTACGGATGGTATCGCATGACCACAGCAATCGATCTGTTCGCCGGCCTCGGTGGATGGAGCACCGGCGCGCGCGCCGCAGGCGTCCAGGTTCTCTGGGCGGCAAACCACTGGCCGGTAGCCGTTGAATGGCACAGCGCCAACCACCCCGACACGCAGCACGTTTGCCAAGACCTGCACCAGGCGCGCTGGGAGCAGGTTCCGGCGCACGACATCCTGTTGGCCTCGCCATGCTGCCAGGGCCACGCCAAGGCCCGCGGCAAGAAGTCGGGCAACCCTGAGCATGACGCATCGCGGTCCACGGCCTGGGCGCCGGTATCGGCTCTTGAATTCCACCGGCCACAGGCGGCAGTGATCGAGAACGTGCCGGAGTTCACCGACTGGCTCCTCTACCCTGCTTGGCTGCAGGCCATCCAAGCGATGGGCTATCAGTGTGCGCCGCACATCGTGGACTGCGCCGACCTCGGCGTGCCACAGCACCGGGTGCGCCTGTTCATGGTGCTGACGCGCAGCAAGGCGCCACTGATGTTGCAGCTGCCCCGCGAGCGGCACGTGCCGGCCGCTAGCTTCCTCGACTTCGACGCTGGCCGCTGGTCGACCATCGACAAGCCCGGCCGGGCCCAGGCCACGCTCGACCGGGTACGCAACGGCCGCCAGCGCTTCGGCGACCGATTCATCATGCCCTACTACGGCAAAGGCTCTGGCACCACCGGGCGCGACATCAACCGGCCGATCGGCACCATTACCACTTTGGATCGATGGGCCCTGGTCGACGGCGACCGCATGCGGATGCTCAGCGCCAGCGAGGCCCTGGCAGCAATGTCGTTCCCGGCTGAAACCCTGCGCCCGGATAACCACCGATTGACCATGCACATGGCCGGTAACGCGGTGCCGCCACTGGCCGGCCAGAGAGTGATTGAAGCATTGATGGAGGCCGCATGAAGCCCATCCCCCGCTCCTACTCCCGGCCCCGAGTCGGCATGCCCCAGTTCACGCTTTCAAACGTATGCGACGTGTGCGGCCTCACCGCGCCCACGGCAACCACAAGGCCTGCTCGAAGAAGCGACAGGCAAGGTATCAATCGGAGAATCGAGCATGAGCAATAACCAGATGGTCATCGTCCCGCGTGAGCAATTAGCGAGGGTCCGCGAATGGATCGAATCCGCTCGTGATGGCGTCCTGTATCCAATCGCTCGAGACTTCGACGGCGTGGTTGGGCGCAATGCCGAGGGCCTTGGTCAAGGCACTCCAGAGCTCTTGGATTTGATAGATGGATTGCTGGCAGCCAAGCCGGCCGAGCAGCACCAGGTAGCGCCAGAGCTGACTGATGATCTCCGCGAGATCCTAGGCCGCCCGAACTTCACCTGCCACTTCATCGCCAAGGCGCTGCGGGTTATGGGCCATTCGATCGCCCACAAGTCCGAAGATGAGCAGGCCGTGGTGATTCACTGGCTGCTCGGCATTTACTTGAAGCATGGCCCGGATTGGCGCCAGCGCGCGGCCGCAGAGCTGGAGGAAGCAAGCCAATCATTGAATACCTGATCGACCCGCTCTCCCCGAACAGCCCTGCAATCCAGACCACTATCGCGCTGCAGCGCTGACCCTGGCAGTCGGTGCACCGTTCACGGCTATCTGACGGGCTCGGCCGACTCCCCAGACAAGGGCCCTAGTCATCGACTCGTGGGGCCTTGATTCGTATGCCTCTTCGTAGATTGGCATGCCAGAAGCCGCGTACACGCCAACAAACAATTGCGTATTACCGGTACGCGACAAGCGCACCTGGACGTCAATGACCGTCCCGTCATCGAGTATTTCATCGTGCACTCGATGATGGAGGTTCGGATCAGCCCAAGTCCAAAATACATTCCCTCGAATCCTCATGTCGCCCTCCTTCGACTCGCTTTAATGGTTGTTCCCTCAGCAACTTTATCTAACCAACGACGACAGACAACCTTTAATGGCCGATATGCGGACTGCGTCTGACAACCGGCAACTTTTCTTATACCGAATAAATAACTTGTACAACTTATTGCCGCGATATGGCGGCCAAGGAATCCGTATGCCCAGCGCACAAACGGCCGCACGATGGTGCCCGGACGAATGCCCGATCACCGGCCGCAAGTTCTTCATGTGGATCGAGCATCCCGATGGCGGGATGGTGCCGACCTATGGCGGTCCTTTCGACAGCTACACGATCCCGACCCGCGACGGCGACGAAGGCTTCTGCTGCGAGCGGTACGACCACGATTACGGTGGTTGGCGCGACGACGAAATGGTGGGCCTCAAGCTGATCGACGACCAAAGCGACGAGTGCGAGCCAGGCCAAGTCGCCGAGCTGCAGGCCGAACTGGCGGCCCGGGATGAATTGATCGATCAGCTACGCAGCGGCTACGTCTTCGAGACTGGGCCTTACGAAGTGGAGCTTAGCGAAGCCCAATGGTCCGCTGCGCTGGGCGTCTTCGAGAACTACAACATGGGCGATGACACGCACTTCGTCTTCCTGGAAGAGCAAGGGCGCGGGGTGATCAGCGAAATCCTGATCGAGATCGGCGTCGCCCGGGCGCCTGATGCTGATGAGGTGAGCGAATGACCCGCCTCGCCCTCTGCCTCCTGCTGCTGGCCACCGGCGCCAGCGCAACCGAGAACGTCATCGATGTGCAGCACGACAGCCAGCGCGGCGTCACCTGCTACCTGCTCAACGGGGTCGCCATCAGCTGCATCCCCGACAGCCAGCTGCAGGCCGGCAACGAGCGCCAGCTCTCCCCGCACGAAAAAGATTCAGGACCTACACCCGCACTGGCGCCTGGGCGCTGGATTGATGAGAGGTATGAGCTGTGAGCAAGAAGAAGACCAGTTTCACCATCGTCTCCAGCGACGAGCTGGCCGAGCTGCGGCGTGACCGGGACCGACTCAGCGCACTGGAGTCGTGCTGCTGGGATGTCAGCTTCGAAAGCCATTCAAACGGCATGGACGGCGATTACAGCATCGGTATCGAGGTCATTGGCCACTACATGGGCAAGCCAAACCGGCGCGTGCTCGGTGAGAACTACAACGAGAACTTGCGCGCGGCCATAGACCAAGCGCTGACGGCAGAGGCGCACCCGCCGGCGCGGCCTGAGTACGACATCTACGGCAACCCAGAGCGGAGGCGAGCATGACCGGCCTGGTCGAAGCGAAGACCTGCACCTGCCCATCCGGCGACGGCTCACTGCGCTTGCCAAGCCCGGTTCATCCGCCAGAGGAGGTGATGCCGTGACCGAACAAAGCACTAAGGAATTCTACTCTGTAGATCAAGCCTCTCAGCATGCCGCCGACTGGTGCAAGCGTCATCCCGCATGGCGCCGGATCTGCGATATCCCGGATATCTCCGTGTTCGAAAAAACCTACGATGAGATTCCAAAGCGCGAGCGCGCCTACTGGGAAAAGAACGGCGGCGAAGAGTGCTGGCGTGAGTTCGGCGCCGGAGGAACCAAGGTGCCTACCGGATTTATCTCTGGAAAGGGCGATTTCTTCGACCACGTCCTCAAAGTGCCACTCCATCACAACATGATGATGGTGTATCGCGTGGGCAAGAGGTGGAAGCCATGATCGCCCTCGCCTACATGGCCTACCTGATCGCAAGGGGGCCGCGATGATCCCGCGCAAAGGCTGGCTCCGTCGCCAGCTCGAGTCCGGACTGATCTTGCTGGCCGCCTGGATACTTGCGGGTCGCAACGTCACCAGGTCGCCCGTCGTATCGCGCCGGGACAACAACGAAATGTTCGAAATGGACTTCCAACTGCGCGACATCGCCCGACGCATCCGCCAGCAGTACAAAGCCTAACCCCTCCCTACTACTCAAGCCCGCCGACGTGCCGACCAGAAGTGCGTCACGGCCAGCAGTACACCAGGTATGGCCATGCCAAGGCCGCTATAGATGAATGCAGGCTGCTCTGTCATCAGCCCACTGAAAGCGAACCCGGCACCAGTTGGTATCAGGGTGACTGCTGCATAGCCCCACGGCTTTCTAGTTTCCTTGGCCATATAGCCCCTCCTATTGAACCCCTATTTAACCATGCGTGCCCGCCGACATGCGCGGGCGAGGATTCCTTATGTCCGCAACCAACCGATTCCACCAAGTCGCCAACGATGCGCTGGTCATGATCAGCGAAAACCTGAACCCAGGCGCCAAGCTGGCACTAGTGATCTACACACCCGGCAATCCGGAGCTGGACATTGTCCTGAAGGACAGCAGCCTCGAGGTTGATGAGGTCGTGAATACACTACGGCGGCGCGGCGGGTTGAGCCTCGACGGCGACAACGAATACAAGCGCGGTGTATGCGACGTGATTGTCGGCGCATTGGCCGGCGGCAAGCAGGACAACAATCCGCCTCCTGAGGGTCACTGGGGCCAGCGGTTCTGGGACATCGGCCGGGCTGAAGGCGAGCAGCAGGAACACCTATTGCTCGAGCTCGAACAAGCGCGCGACCAACGTGATGCTCTGCTCACCGCCGCAAGAGAAGCCCTGGCGGTTATCGAGCGAATCAAGCCAGCAGGCAATGGCAACGGGACCCAGGTCCGGCTCTCCGAAGCTATCGAAAAAGCCACGGCCTGACCACCAACCTGCCGCCACCGGCGGCGTGGAGACCATCCCATGGAACACACCAGCGAGATCCTCGACGAGGAGGAAGTGGCGCGCCTCACCGGTTACCAAATCCCAAGCAAGCAGATCGCCTGGCTTGCGAACAACGGCTGGCAATACACGCTCACCCGGGCCCGGCGGCCGATAATCGGCCGGATGTATTTCCGGATGAAAATGGCAGGCGTGAAGCCGAATGCCACGAACACAACAACCGAAACCTGGACTCTGGACTTATCGCGCGTGGGGTAAAGGATGCGCAGCAGGAAGGCAACGAACAAGGATCTGCCGCCACGGATGTTGCGGCGGGTCCGGAAACTGAAAAGCGGAAAACTTTGGGTTGGCTACTACTACGACGGGAGGGATGCAGACGGGAAGCGGCAGGAGGTGCCGCTGGGGACTGACCTCGCTGAGGCCAAGCTGGAATGGGCGCGCCTTGAGCACAAGGCAGCACCGAAGGTGATGGCGAAGATGGGTGAATTGTTCGACCGCTACGACCGGGACATCATCCCAGGTAAGTCGCCGCGCACTCAGAAAGACAACAAGTACGAACTGGAGCGCTTGCGCAAGGCATTCGCGGACGCCCCGATTGAGGCAATCACTCCACCGGTCATTGCTCAATACCGCGATGCACGCTCAGCAAAGACCCGGGCAAACCGGGAGATCGCCCTGCTCTCTCACGTATTCACGATGGCGATGGAGTGGGGATTCGCCGAGCGCAACCCGTGTTTGGCGGTTCGCCGGAACAAGGAGAAGGTGCGAGACTTCTACGCGGCCGACGAGATATGGGACGCGGTGTACGCCGAGGGTGACCAAGGGTTGAAAGACGCCATGGACCTTGCATACCTGGCTGGCCAGCGCCCTGCTGACACGCTGAAGTTCAGCACCGTCGACCTGGACGAGGACTTCTTGTGGGTGGACCAGAACAAAACCGAGAAGAAGCTGCGCATCAGGCGGCACCTGAATGGCGAGCTGACTGGCCTGGGCCGATTCATTGATGCCCTGCTGGAGCGGCGCAAGCTGCAGGGTGTGCGCAACTCTCGCCTCATCACCAACGACTCAGGCCTGCGCATGAGCTGGGAGATGCTGAGGAACCGCTTTAGCGAAGCCAGGGACAAAGCGGCGAGGAAGCTCACCGCCGACGGCAACACCGATCTGGCGGGGAAGGTTCGTCAGTTCCAGTTCCGCGACATCCGCCCGAAAGCTGCATCGGAGATCGAGGACCTCGGTCAAGCCAGCAGGCTGCTGGGACACTCGAAAGAGGAGATCACCAAGCGGGTCTATCGCCGTGTCGGCGAGGTGGTCAGCCCGACCAAGTAACCTGCTGATGCGGAAACGATGCCTGATGATGCGGAAACGATGGGCTTTTCCAAACCACAAAGAAAAACCCCGCAGACGTTAATCTGCGGGGCTTTCAAATATGGAGGCCGAGGTCGGAATCGAACCGGCGTAGACGGATTTGCAATCCGGAGCATAACCACTTTGCTACTCGGCCTCAAAGGTTGGATCTAGCGGCTTGCGCCCTGCTATCTCCTTGAAACTTCAGCGCTTTTTCAAGCTTGCTGCGCTTCAATGGACGCCATTATGTCTGCATTCGCTTGGCCTTGCAACCCCAATCTCAGAAAAAATCTTCAAGGGGTTCAAGGTGTTAGCGTAGGCGGCCGAGCTTGCTCCACAGCCCCACCAAGGTGTTCTCAACCGCGCCGCTGGCGGCCACACCAATGCGCTCCTGCAAGCTTTTGCGTTCGGCAAACCGCAGGTGGTAAAGGTTGGCTTCACGGGCGCGGTCGCTGAGGTATTCGTCGCTGGTGCGCAGCTCATCAACCAGCTGCATGTTCAGCGCCGCAACACCCAGCCAGACCTCGCCGGTGGCCACCTCGTCCATATGCAGCTGCGGGCGATAACGACCAACAAAGTCCTTGAACAGCTGATGGGTGACGTCGAGGTCTTCCTGGAACTTCTCGCGGCCCTTCTCGGTGTTCTCGCCAAATACGGTCAGCGTGCGTTTGTACTCACCGGCGGTCAGCACTTCAAAATCGATGTCGTGCTTTTTGAGCAGGCGATTGACGTTTGGCAACTGAGCGACCACGCCGATCGAGCCAAGGATGGCAAACGGTGCGCTGACGATCTTGTCGCCGATGCAGGCCATCATGTAACCGCCGCTGGCAGCAACCTTGTCGATGCACACGGTGAGTGGGATACCGGCCTGACGGATGCGCGCCAGTTGCGACGAGGCCAGGCCATAACTGTGCACCAGCCCACCGCCGCTTTCGAGCCGCAGCACGACTTCATCACGCGGGGTGGCGAGGGTCAGCAGCGCGGTAATTTCATTACGCAGACTTTCGGTGGCAGAGGCTTTGATGTCACCATCGAAATCAAGAACGAAGACCCTCGCCTTGTCCTCGCCCTTGGCTTTCTTCTGCTGCTTGTCGGCCTTGGCCTGCTGCTTGCGCAGGGCCTTGAGTTGAGCCTTGTCGAACAGGCCCGCCTCGAGCCGCTCACGCAGCGCCTTGTAGAAGTCGTTGAGACGGGTGACCTGCAACTGCCCGCCGGGCTTGCCGCGGCCTTTGCCGCGCAGGCCGGCAATAGCCGAAAGCACCACCAGAAAAGCAATCACCAGGGTGGCGGTTTTGGCGAGAAAGCTTGCGTATTCTGCAAGAAACTCCACGTTGACTCCTTTATAAATCAGCACCTGCACGGTGCGAAACTGCTGCCAGCATACCGGGGCGTACGGGGCACTGCCAGCAGGCGAAAACGCTGGCAACATCTTTCAAACAAGCTTTTCAAACGCTTGTATGTTTTTTCGTTGACAGCCACTCTGGCGCATCCTAACCTCCCAGCAACTTCACTCGGCCGGATATCGATGTGGGCAACCTCTACCTGATCCGACATGGCCAAGCCTCGTTTGGTGCCACCGACTACGACGTACTGTCGCCGGTCGGCGTGCGTCAGAGCCAGGCTTTGGGCAGCCATCTGGCCAACCTCGGCTTGCGCCTGGATCGTTGTATCGCCGGCGACCTGCGCCGGCAACAGGACACCGCCCTGCTCGCGCTCGAAGCCATGAGCACCCTGGGCTGCGCGGTGCCGGCGCTGGAGACCGATGCCGGCTTCAATGAATTCGACGCCGACGGGGTGATTCGCACACTGCTGCCGGCGCTGCTGCCAGAGGAGCCGCGGGCGCTGCATGTGCTCAGCAACGCTGCGCAAAACCGCAGCGAGTTTCAGCGCCTGTTTGCCTTGATGGTGCAGCGCTGGCACGACGGCCAGCATCCGGCCGATGGGCTGGAGAGCTGGGAGGCTTTTACCGGCCGCCTGCGCAGTGCCCTGCAGCGGGTGTTGGACGCCGCCGACAGCGGCGACAACGTGGCTGTTTTCACCTCGGGCGGCAGCATCGCCGCCCTGCTCCACCTGACTACCGGCATCACCCCCAGCCAGGCGTTTGCGCTGAACTGGCAGATTATCAACACGTCGTTCAGCCAGCTGAAGTTTCGCGGCCATGACGTGGCACTGGCTTCCTTCAACTGTCAGGCCCATGTGCAGCTGTTGAAGGCGCCGGAGCTCATCACCTATAGGTGAGCCCGGCCTGTTGTGTCCCTGCGGACGCGAATTTCACTTAACAAGGAATACACCATGAGCGATGTAGCTAAAGCCGTCGAAGCGATGAAAGCCAAATTCAATCCCGCTGCTGCTGAAGGCCTGGACCTGGTGTTCGGCTTCAACATCACCGACGAAGACAAGCAGTACGCGCTGGTCGTCAAAGACGGCACCTGCGACATCCAGGAAGGTGAAAACCCAGACGCCAACTGCACCCTGGTGCTGGACAGCGAGACCCTCAAAGGCATCGTCAGCGGCGAAACCGATGGCATGCAAGCGTTCATGGGCGGCAAGCTGCGCGTTGAAGGCGACATGATGCTGTCGATGAAACTCAGCGAGCTGTTCCCTGCCTGAGTGGCAACGACGACTGTCTGAAAGAAACCGAAGCCGGCACCGGCTTCGGTTTTTTTTTGCCTGCTACGGCGCTCATCGCCCAGTGTAGGTAACGCGCATCAAGCGTACTGATCAAGCGCCAACACGCCTGCCTATATGGCGACTGGCACGCTTGTTCCATTACAGCGAGCCGATTAGATTAGCCAATAATCCTCGATACCGAGAATAAGGACCACGCATGACGCTGACTGACCAGTCCACCCAGGTACGCCCCGGCGAAGAACTCGATGCCAGCGTCATCGATCCCTATCTCAAAGCTCATCTGCCTGGCCTGGAAGGCATGCCGCTGATCAGTCAGTTCCCGGGCGGCGCCTCCAATCTGACCTACCTGGTCAGCTACCCACAGCGTGAGTTCGTGTTGCGGCGTCCGCCCTTTGGCGCCAAAGCCAAGTCAGCGCACGACATGGCCCGTGAGTTTCGTATCCTCAATCAGCTCAACAGCGGCTTTCCTTACTGCCCCAAGGCGTACCTGCACTGCACCGACGAAAGCCTGATCGGCAGCGAGTTCTACCTGATGGACCGGGTCGAAGGGATCATCCTGCGCTCGGACATCCCGCTGGAGCTGGGCCTCGATGCCCAGCGCACCGAAGCCCTGTGCAAAAGCTTCATCGACCGTTTGGTGCAATTGCATCAAGTGGATTACCGCGCCTGCGGCCTGGCTGACCTGGGCAAACCCGAGGGTTACGTGCAGCGCCAGATCGAGGGCTGGATCAGCCGCTATGAGCAGGCCGCCACCCCGGATGCACCGCGCTGGCAGCAGGTCATGGACTGGCTGCGGGCAAAGATGCCAGCCGACCACCCGCGCTCAGCCATCGTGCACAACGACTACCGCTTCGACAACGTCATCCTCGACGCAGCCAACCCGATGCAGATCATCGGCGTTCTGGACTGGGAGATGACCACCCTCGGTGACCCGTTGATGGACCTGGGCAACAGCCTGGCTTACTGGATCGAGGCCGACGACCCCGCCCCCATGCAACTGATGCGGCGCCAGCCAAGCAACGCTCCGGGCATGCTCAGCCGGGCGCAGTTCGTTGCCTACTACGCCGAGCGCGCCGGCATCCGCATCGACAACTTCGACTTCTACTATTGTTATGGACTGTTCCGCCTCGCAGGGATCGTCCAGCAGATCTATTACCGCTTCCACTACGGCCAGACGCAGGACAAACGCTTCGCGCAGTTCATTCACATGAACCGCCTGCTTGAGCAGATGGCGCTGCAAGTGATCGGCAAGTCCGCACTTTGACCACACACAACAAGGGACACAGCATGGCCAAGACGCAACTGTTCGACCTCGACGGCAAGATTGCCTTCGTCTCCGGCGCCAGCCGCGGCATCGGCGAAGCCATCGCCCACTTGCTGGCGCAGCAAGGCGCGCATGTGATTGTCTCCAGCCGCAAGCTGGACGGCTGTCAGCAGGTCGCCGACGCGATCATCGCAGCCGGCGGCAAAGCAACTGCAGTGGCCTGCCATATCGGTGAGCTGGAACAAATCCAACAGGTGTTTGCCGGCATTCGCGAGCAGTTCGGCAGGCTCGACATCCTGGTCAACAACGCGGCCACCAACCCGCAGTTCTGCAACGTGCTGGACACCGACCCAGGCGCCTTTCAGAAAACCGTCGACGTCAACATTCGCGGTTACTTCTTCATGTCGGTAGAGGCCGGCAAACTGATGCGTGAGCACGGTGGTGGCAGCATCATCAACGTGGCCTCGATCAACGGCGTGTCCCCGGGGCTGTTCCAGGGCATCTACTCGGTGACCAAGGCCGCGGTGATCAACATGACCAAGGTGTTCGCCAAGGAGTGCGCGCAGTTCGGCATCCGCTGCAACGCCTTGCTGCCAGGCCTGACCGATACCAAGTTCGCCTCGGCACTGGTCAAGAATGACGCCATCCTCAACGTCGCCCTGCAGCAGATACCGCTCAAGCGTGTGGCGGCGCCCAGCGAGATGGCCGGCGCAGTGTTGTACCTGGCGAGCGACGCCTCGAGTTACACCACCGGCACCCTGCTCAATGTCGACGGTGGTTTCCTGTCCTGAGCCGGCCGGTTACAGGCAGGTCGCCGCAGTAGCCCGGCGGCGCAGTGCGGTGGTGTCGGCTTTTTGCGCGTAATAGTCGACGCGTGTGCCACCGTCTTGCGGATAGATGTCGGCAAACGACTCTGCCTCACGGGTATAAACCGTCAAGCCGCCACTCTTGCGCGGCTGCAGGTAACCACTGGCGTCGACCCCAAAGACAGCCTCATCCTGCCAACTGAACTGGATGCATTGGGCAACCAGTTCCGCAGCCTTTTGCGATTTCAGCTGTGCAGTCGGCGCAGTGCCGCGCGCGGCATCCATGGTCGACGAGGCACACCCGAGCAGCATCAATGCTGCGGCCATCGGCACAATTGCACGCATGTTTCATCCTCGTAGGCAAAAAAGAACGCGACTCTAGCATTTGCGTGCCTGCACAAGTGAATTCTCGACGCTCAGCTGTTGTCGCATTAACACACCTATTGCATTTGGAGACTGTGCATGAAAATGCGCCCACTGCTGTCCGCCCTGCTGTTCACCGCCACCCTGCCTTGCCTGCCATTGGCTGCCACTGCAGCCGAAAGCAACGTCGAGAGCGTCAAGGCGCCGGAGTCTCACGACCGCGAACTGAAGGTCGGTGACAAGGCCCCGGATCAATACAAACGCGATGATGCCGCCGTGGTTGACTGGAAAGCCAACGGCCTGCCAGCGCCGGAAAAAGAAAGCCACTGGGTAAAAATGGGCAATCGCTTCGTGCTGGTGCAGATCACCAACGGCGTCGTGCTGGCCATTCACTCGAAGTGATCTAGCAGGGGCCTGGCACTGCTGCCATGTGCACAGTATTGCGCCCATCCGCCTTGGCTTGATACAGCGCCGCATCCGCTCGCCCGAGCAGCGCTGCCGCACTGTCATCAGGCCCGGGCACTGCGCACCACAGGCCGACGCTGAAGCGCAGCTCGATAGTGTCGTCAGCGAACTGCGCCGGGCTTTGTGCGATGGCCTGGCGCAAGCCCTGCAGTGCCGCCATCGCGCCCTCACGCTCGGTATGTGGCAACAGCAGCAGGAATTCCTCCCCGCCATAACGTCCCAGGCTGTCAGCCGCACGCAGGCGCCGTTGTAGCTGGCGAACGCAGTGGCACAGCACCTCATCCCCAGCCAGGTGGCCATACAGATCGTTGATCCGTTTGAAGTGATCGATATCGATCATCGCCACGGCCAGGTGACTGCCCTCATCACGTGCGCGCTCCAGCTCTTGGTCGAAACGCTGGAGGATGGCCCGCCGGTTGTAAGTGCCGGTCAGCACATCGTGCAGCGCCATGTGCTGCAAGCGCGACTCGCTGCGCTCTTTGGCCATCAGCACTAGGCCGAGCGAATACATCATCACCGTTACCGTGCCGATCGCCACCGATACCGTCTGCTTGAGGTTGCTGATGTCGTAGCGCATCTCGGCTGCGTCCCCAGCCAGCACCGCGATAACCCGCATACCCAGGCCTACCAGGCTTATAGAAGCGCCGATCACCAACAGCAGATGCGCCCGACCGGGACGTTCGGCATGACGCCGCGCCCAATGCAGCAACAGCCCGCACTGAACCATGAGCACTACTGTGGCCAGCAGCATGCGCGGCTCGAGCGTCTGCAGCAGAAGCAGCAGCCCGCCTAACATGCATAACGGAATGATGAAAATAACTCGCCACGGTACTTTCAGTTCACGCACCCGAAACAAGCTTGCCGAGTAGAACGCCAACGCCAGCGACAGCAGGCTGTTGCCCAAGGCATAGCTGACCCACAGCGGGGCCTGGGCATACAGCGTGTAGCAGATGTATGCGAGGGCGTGCGCGAGCAGGCCGCAGCCGGTCAGTAGCAGGCTGTCACGGCGATTGTATTGACCCACCAGCAACAGACAGAACGCCATGATGGTGGCGACCAGCGCGACGGCGGCGAACAGTGTAGGGGTATGGGCGATCATGTTGGTTAACCAGGCAGCGGGTGGCCGTCTCACTGCGGCCTGCCAACCAGTCTAGGGCGCCCCACGCAAACCGACCATGACCGAACGGGACAGATCAGCAGCCATCGAGCCCGAGCGTTCCATCGAGTAACAAAAACTCCATTGTCGAAGAAACCAAATCGATCGAACCCGGTCCTAGTGAGTACCCCGTAATCCTTTACGGATCAATGACCTGACTTAGCCACTTGTTTCGAGGTTCACCATTATGCGTCTGACTCTGCCTTCTCTCGCCTTGGGTCTGTTGCTGAGCCAAAGCGCTTTTGCCGGTGACGGCACTGCAGCTATCGGCGGCGGCCTCGGCGGCGTGCTCGGTAATGTGGTCGGTCAGCAGATGGGCGGCCGCACCGGCGCGGCTATCGGTGCGGGCCTGGGCGGCGCAGCCGGCAGCGCCGTCGGCGCGCGCAAAGGCAATCGCACCGAGGCAGCGCTGGGTGGCGGCCTGGGTTCGGCAGGTGGCTCGCTGGTCGGTGGCGCCCTCGGCGGCTCGACCGGCTCGACCGTCGGCGCTGGCCTGGGCGGCGCAGCAGGTGGCGCCGTGGGTAACCACATGGGCGACAACGGCGGCAGCAAGAAGAAGCACAAGCGCCGCCATCGCCACTGATTGCAATCTCAGAACGCCGGGGCTACGTTGTAGCCCCGGCAATCGCAAGCCGCCCCACCCTCACAACGCTTAGGCTGCTCCCGCACTGCACCAATGCAGCGCGTCAAAAACCTGCATCACATCAACACCCCCATCACGCCAAACTGCCACACTGACTGCTAATGTCTTGTGTGCCCCCTGCGTGAAGGATCACTTCCTCGTCATGAACCCTGAGCTACTCATGGTGCTCGGCCTGCTGGCCGTGGTTATCCTGTTATTCATCCTCAACCGCCCACGCATGGACGTGGTTGCGTTGCTGGTCATCGTATTTCTGCCGCTGTCCGGCATCCTCACTGTAGAGCAAGCCCTGGCCGGCTTCAGCGATCCTAACGTGGTCCTTATCGCGGCGCTGTTCGTCATCGGCGAAGGCCTGGTACGCACCGGCATTGCCTACCGCATCGGTGAATGGATGAGCGCCCGCGCAGGCAACAGCGAAGCGCGTCTGCTGGTCTTGCTGATGGTTTCGGTAGCCGGCCTGGGTTCGGTGATGAGCTCGACTGGAGTCGTCGCTATCTTTATCCCGGTGGTGCTAAGCATTGCCGCGCGGCTTGGCCTGGCACCCAGCCGACTGATGATGCCGTTGAGCTTTGCCGGTTTGATCAGCGGCATGCTCAGCCTGGTTGCCACGCCGCCCAACGTGGTTGTACACAGCGAGCTGGTGCGTCATGGCGAGCAGGGCTTCGGCTTTTTCAGTTTCACCCCGTTCGGCCTGGTAGTGCTGGTGCTGGGCATCGGCTACATGCTGCTGACCCGACGCTGGCTCAACGGCGAAGTACGCAAGGATGGCCGCACCGAAAGCCGCCGCACCTTGCTCGACCTGGTGCTCGACTACAAGCTCAATGGCCGCGAACGGCGCTTGCGCATTCGCCCTGACTCACCGCTGGTGGGGCATACCCTGGGTGAACTGGAATTACGCACCCGCCACGGCGCCAACGTGATCGGTATCGAGCGCCAGCACAAGTTCACCACCCGGGTGATCAGCGCCGACTCCAACAGCGTTTTGCAACAGGGCGATGTGCTGCTGCTCGATCTGTTCGCCAACCGCGATGATCTGCGCAGTCTGTGCCAATCGATGCGCCTTGAGCCGCTGCACTTCAAGGCGGCCTACTTCATCGATCAGTCGCAGGAACTGGGCATGGCCGAAGTGTCGCTGCCACCTGGCTCGCAGCTGATCGGCAAAAGCATTCTTGAGCTGACCTTCCGCAGCCGCTACGACCTCAACGTAGTCGGTCTGCGCCGCGAACAGGCCGCCATCGACGAGCAACTGGTGGAAGAAAAACTGCGCCAAGGCGATACCTTGCTGGTGGTCGGTCCCTGGAAAGCCGTGCGTCAGCTGCAAAGCCAGCCCAAGGATTTTCTGGTGCTGAGCCTGCCTGCCGAGATCGATCAGGTGGCGCCGGCACGAAGCCGCGCGCCATACGCCTTGATCAGCCTGGCGGTGATGGTTGGCTTGATGGTCAGCGGGCTGGTCCCCAACGTCATCGCCGCGCTGATCGGCTGCCTGCTGATGGGCGCCGGGCGCTGCATCGACATGAACAGCGCCTACCGCGCGATCCACTGGCAGAGCCTGGTGCTGATCGTCGGCATGTTGCCATTTGCCTTGGCCCTGCAGCAGACCGGCGGCATCGATCTGGCGGTCGGCGGCCTGGTCAGCCTGCTCGGCAATGCCGGGCCCAGCGCCATTCTTGCCTGCCTGTTCGCCGTGACTGCGATTATCGGCCTGTTCATCTCCAACACCGCAACCGCAGTGCTGATGGCGCCAGTGGCGATCAGCACCGCCCATCAACTGGGCATGTCGCCCTACCCGTTCGCCATGACTGTTGCACTGGCAGCCTCGGCGGCGTTCATGACGCCGGTGTCTTCACCGGTCAACACCTTGGTCCTGGGGCCTGGCCAATACCGCTTTGCTGACTTCGTCAAAGTGGGGGTGCCGTTCACCTTGCTGGTGATGCTGGTAACTGTGGTGATGGTGCCGTGGTTCTTTGGGCTCTAGTGAGGCAATTTGACAGCAGGCGGGCTGGCGAAACACACTGACACTAATTACCCAGGTGCCTGCAGTCGTTGTCCTGGATCCGTCTATGCCAGCCGGTAGAACCCATGGTGTTTCCAGTACGCTCGCAGCTCTTGCCTTATTTTGTCCTGTTCAGCCTGACCCTGGTGATTACCCTTGGCGGCGTTCTCGCCCGCCCGATCGAGTCGTTGTCGCTGTTCTGGCCGGTCAACGCAGTGCTGGCAGGCGTCCTGCTGCGCTATCCCCGTCAGGCGACTCCACTTGGCTTCGCCCTGGTGTGGCTGGCCATGGTGGCTGCCGACCTGGCCTGCGGGAGTAATTGGCAACCGGCGCTGTGGTTCAACCTGTGCAATCTGAGCGTGATCGTTACGGTTTGGCTGCTGCTGGTCCGCTTGCCGCGCCAGCATCGGCGTATGCGCAGCCCTCAGGGCGTGCTTTGCGTGTTTGCCGCGTGCGCCGCTGGCGCCATGGTGGCGGCAAGCATGGCCTGCCTGATGTCGGCACCGTGGTTTCAGGAGTCGATGCGCGCGACCTGGCAGGCCTGGTTCAGCGAACAGTTTTCCACCTGCATATTGATCGTGCCGGCCTTGTTGACCGCGCCCTCGCGGGGCGTATTGCTGCAAGGCGGCGGCAAGCCGATTCGCCTGGCACCGCTACTCGTGCTGGTGGGTTCGTTGGCACTGAGCATCGTATTTGGCGGCCCTGGCGCGATTGCGTTCCCGATCGCCGCCTTGCTCTGGTGTGCCTGGACCTACTCACCCTTCCTTGTGTCACTACTGGCGCTGATGGCGGGCAGCAGCTTGATCGTCGCCGTGGCGCAAAACCTCATGCACTTCAGCGTGCCGCAGAGCGTGCCGGGAGTGACCACGCTGATGTCGGCACGGCTGGGCATCACCATGCTGGTACTGGGCCCTCTGGTAGTGGCCTGCGTGAGCAATGCCAACCGGAGCCTGCTGGCGCGGCTTGAACATCAGGCAACCATCGATCATCTGACCGGCGCCCTCACCCGCAGCGCTTTCACGCGTTTGGCCAATGCCCTGCTCGACAGCCGCCAGCAGCTTGATCAGGCCATGCCGCTGACCTTGATGATGCTCGATATCGATCACTTCAAAAGCATCAATGACCGCCATGGCCACGGTGTCGGCGACCAAGTGCTGCGCACCTTCGCCCACGCCCTGCAAGAGCAGCTGCGCGATGGCGAGCTGTTTGCCCGGTTGGGTGGCGAAGAATTTGTCGTGGTCTTGCCCGGGCTTGCGCCCAAGCATGCCCAGTTCACTGCCGAACGCCTGCGCCGGGCAGTGCAGGACCTACACCTGAACCACGCCGACCCGCGCCTGCAGATGACCGTCAGCATCGGTCTGGCAGGTTGTGCCGAGGGCGGCCCATCGCCTGCGCTGGACGCGCTGCTGATATGCGCCGACAAGGCGCTGTATCGCGCCAAGGCACGTGGCCGCAATTGCGTCGAGCTCGCCGAACAGGCGCTACAGCAGACCGTCTGAATCCAGGCCGATAATCGCTGCTCAAATTCTGCTCAATCTAACGCAGGCCGCTAACCACCTCACCTGCAGCGATTTATCCACAGACCTACCCACGTTTTCTGTGGACAGTTTTCCCAAGCCAAAGAACGACTTATCGCACATACGACAACGCCGAGTCGGCTTGTAGGCCACTCGGCTATGGGTAGTTGCACAAGGGTGAGCGCCGCAGCTCTGGCCCGCCTGGGGAAGCAGCGGGCCGGCAGCGGGGTATCGCCGGTCAAGGCGGCGGAATGGTGCCCAAAAGGCCGATACAGATTGTCAGCAGCAGAAAACCACCGAGGAACAGCGCAAGCTTGCCCATTGGAACCTCTACAGTGTGAACACGAATTGGCGTAGCTGGCCCGGGGCGGACCATCGCGGCACAAGTAGCTTGGCGTGCAACGGTCAGTCGACTGGGCTTGTGAGGTATTTTCCGCCTTCGGCTGATACGGTTACAGATGCAGGTTCGCGGAAAAAAAGCAGATCAGATGAGACCAGCAGCTGGCCGCAGGCACCTTTTCAAAGCGTCACTCCAGCAGTTGCAGCTTCTCGATAGGCAGCCAGCCCAACTCACCATTGCCAGCACGGCGGCACCACAACCAGCCGTTCATGGGCAGCAGGGCGAGCACTTGCTGCCCCGGATCAACATCCAGCTCATGCGCCGAGTAGTGCTCCAGCGCCCTGCCCTGGGCGACGCCAACCCGCTCGATAAGCTGCGCCGGGATCCAGCCAGGCTCCTGCCCGGCACAGGTGCACAGGTACCAGTCCAGCCAGCTCTCGTTACCCTCGTAACGCTGGCCGATCTCGAGCAGATCGCCCTTGGCGACCCGGATGGGTCGCGGGTATCCGGATCGATGCGCTTGGATAACAACGTACTTCACTTGCCTCTCCCTGGCTGAGTGTGCGTCGGGCCAACGTTGGCGCGCCGGAAATCATATAACTGCCTTACAACGCCATGACCATCTCGTGCCAGCTCATGCCACCGTGATCGGAGGGTGATGGCTGCACATAGCGATAGCCGAGTTTTTCGTACAGGGCGACGTGGCGTTGCTTGCACATCAGATGGATCGTCGCCTTGCCCCGCGCGCGCATCTGCTCGACGAAGTGCGCCATCAGCAGCCCGGCAAAGCCGCGCCCCTGCAGCGCCGGGTCTACCACCACCGACATGATCACCACATTGGCAGCGCGCGGATCATGCCCGACCAGCTCCTTGAAGGCCTCATCGGACATCACCACCTGCTCGGCGCAACCGCTGTTGATGAAACCAGCAATCTCGCCATCCAGTTCCAGAATCAGAAAGCCCTCTGGATACTGCTCGATGCGCATGGCTATCTTTTCCCGAGTGGCCGCCTCATCGCCCTCGTAGGCGCTGGTTTCGATCTGGTAGCAGCGCTCCACATCCTGCAAGCTGGCCTGGCGCAAGGTTGGCGTGGTCATCAAACTGTCCCCCGTTTCGGTAAAGCCCGCCATGCTAGCGCAACTGCCGGCGAACTTGTTGCTCGCGGGACAGACTGACGCCAGAATCAGCCGATCAGCCCACACGCGCCGCAGGAAGCCGCCCCCATGAGCACAGCCAAGCGACGCACCGCGCCCAGCGTGATCAATCATCTGGTTGCCTTTGAGGCCGCGGCCCGGCTGGGCAGCTTTCGCGCGGCAGGCGAGGCGTTGAGCGTCACCCAAGGCGCAGTCGCCCAGCAGGTACGCACGCTGGAAGAGAAGCTCGGCATGGCCCTGTTCGAACGCCTGCCACGCGGCCTGTGCACGACGCCCCAGGGCCGCGAGTACCTGCTGCGAGTCCAGCAGGCATTGCACATCATCGAAGACGCCACCACCGAGCTCCTCGCTCAAGGTGCCCCGGGCGATCCCCACCAGGTGGTGCTCAGCACCACGCCAGCCTTTGCCAGCCGCTGGTTGATCCCACGGCTGGGCCGGCTGGCGGCGGCACATCCGCAGATCGCGCTGATGATCGATGCCTCCGACAGTACCCGGCCACTGACCGGCAAAGGCGCGGTGGACATGGCCGTGCGTTGGGGCACTGCCCCTTTCGCGGGCTGTCACGCGCGTCACCTGCAGGCGGGCCAGGCTCTGCCCGTGTGCGCGCCGTCACTACGTAACGCGGGTGACTGGCAGGTACCTAGCGATCTGGCCAGTGCACCGCTTGTTTCCGACAGCCACAACAACTGGAAGCGCTGGTTCGATCACTACGGCCGGCCAGGCACCCGGTTTACCGGCCCAGTATTCTCGCAAACCATTCTGGCGATAGAGGCTGCCGAGCAAGGCATGGGCATCGCTTTGGTGCCAGCACTGCTGGTAGCCAACGCCCTGCAGGCTGGCACGCTGGTACTGGCCTTGGCGGGCCATGAGTTACCCACCAGTGCGGGCTTCTACATACTTACGGGGGAAGCTGCGGCCGTTGGTTCGGCAGCCGCGCTGGTCACCCAATGGCTAGAGCAGGAGGCCGCCGAGCCGGGTCAATTGCAACAGGTCATTTCACGCGAGCCGCGCAGCTAGGCGGATACAGGTGCAGTAACAAATTATTTCAGAGCGCAGACAAAAACTTTGGAAACACTGCACCGCTTGGCCTGTGAGTGCATTGAATACAAACGCTTCGAAATATCGGCACACACCCATCGTAGGACGGCTCTGATCTGCTTGTAGGATTAAGCCTACAGCAGTGCAATACCTGTACGAAAACGCAGTTCCGGCTCTCAGAATGAGCTGATACGGTCGGCTCATTCCTACAACGGCAGGGACGCCATGAGCCAGAGAATCGAGATGGAAAACTACGACCAGTCCGCCCTAGCACTGCAGAAAAACCTACTCACCCTGCGTCAGCAGCGCGATCGTCAGCGCGCAGTCGGCAACCACACCGAAGCTGATCATCTGGACAAGCTGATTACCGGCATCGAGCAGACGTTCGCCCAGTTGCAGGACACGTTCAAGCCGACGACCCTGCAATGATCTGAGCCGCCTCAGGCGTCGAATTTCTGCCGCACGACCCAGCTCAATGCCCAGCCGGCGAATGCGTAGAACGCGTCCAGATAAACCAGGCCTTTGTAATTGGGCAGCAGCCCACCCTGTGCCAGCAGTTCGGCCATGTCCGGCGTCGGCGGGCTCAGCAGGTAGTAGGCGTTGGGCAACAATGCCAACGCCAGCAGGATCAGATACGTCACGCCTTTGAACAATGACTCTCGCTCGGGCGATTGTGCGGCCAGGCGCATCCCGAAAAAGGCGACCACGCCCGCTACTGGCAAGACCCACAGATGGGATGGCATGCTGAAGAAGATCTCTGCAGCCAGACTGCGTGATTCCACGGTTGAAGCTCCTTGTCAAAATGGGCAGGGCTTTTGCGGCGGCTGCATGAGCGCCAAAAGGCCGGGATTGTTACAAGCGCGCAGACCAATTGCAAAGTCCGTACTGACTGAACGCGACCGCTCTCCCCCACCCCGCCATGCCAGCCCCCGCGAAATCATTGCCAAATTTCTCGCAACAGCGTCTAATTGCAATTAGTTATCATTAGTGACCATTCCATGTCTGCTGACGACATTGCCCTTCGATGCGCCACCCAGGATCTCTACAGTAGCCACAGCGGCTGGCTGCTCGGCTGGCTGCGCCGGCGTCTGCAGTGTCACAGCGATGCCGCCGATCTGGTCCAAGATACGTTCGTACGGGTCATCAAGGCACGCCGCGCGCTGGACATTCGCGAGCCGCGGCAGTACCTGAGCACCGTCGCCAAGGGCCTGGTCATCGACCTGTTCCGCCGCCGTGCTCTCGAACAAAGCTATCTGCAAGCCTTGTCCGCCCTGCCCGTCGACGAGTACCCCTCGGAAGAAACCCAAGCCATTGTTCTGGAGACCCTGATGGAGGTCGACCGCATGCTCGACAGCCTGGGCGACAAAGTCCGCCAGACCTTCATCCTGTCGCAGTTCGAGGGCTTGAGTTACCCACGCATTGCCGAGCGCCAGGGGATATCCCTGCGCACGGTAAACAACCATATGGCCAAGGCTATCGAACACTGCTGCCTGATCCGCATGGGCTTGCTCTGATGGCCGCGGGCCAGCCCTTGGCACCCGCCCAGCGCGATGCCTTGCGCAGCGCCGCCCAGTGGTACGCGTTGCTGTCTTCGGGCATGCAGCAAGCCCGCGATCAGCAGCGCTGGCAGCAGTGGCACGACGCCGACCCGCTCCACCAGCAGGCCTGGCAGCAGGTCGAAGAAGTCCGGCAGTTGGTTGCCGGCGTGCCGGCCGAGGTTGCGGTCACGGCCTTACAACAGTCCAGGCAATCACGTCGCCAGGTCCTGCGCCAGCTGCTGGTACTCGCGGGCGTTGGCGCAGTTGGCTGGAGCGGTGTCCGCAGCGACCTGGCTACCAGCCTGCTCGCCACTCATCACACTGGGGTTGGTGAACAACGCGTGTTGGTACTCGCAGATGGCAGCCAGGTATTGCTCGATAGCCAGTCTGCGCTGGACGTGCGCTTCGATGATCAGCGTCGGCTGCTGCACCTGCACAGCGGCCGAATGCTGGTGCAGACGGCCGCTGATGTGCGATCGCGGCCCTTCTGTGTGACCTGCGCGCAAGGCCAGGTAGAGGCGCTGGGTACCTGCTTCAGCGTGCAGGCCGACAAGTCATTCTGCGAAGTCGCGGTACTCGACAAGGCCGTGCGCATCCACCCCGCGCAAAGTCCGCAGTCGCTGCGTCTTGAGGCCGGCCAGCACGTGCGCTTCGACCCGCATCAACTGAGCGAACCCGCGCCCTCGGATGCGTCGACGGCGTCCTGGCGTACAGGCAATCTGATTGCCATCAAACGCCCTCTCGGCGAACTGCTCGAAGAGCTGGGCCGCTACCGCCATGGCTGGCTGCGCTGCGACCCGTCGATTGCAGCGCTGAAAGTCTCCGGCGCGTTCCCCCTGGACGACACCGACCGCGCCCTGGCCGCGCTGGAGAGCGGCTTTGATCTGCGTATCGAGCGCCGCAGCCGCTACTGGATCAGCGTCATGCCAAAGCCAACTTGAGCCGTGCAGAAAAAAACTTCACGCAGCGGTGCACTGTTTCTCCATGTCGCTCGGCCAATCCTCAGAAACCTACCGTTTGCGCGGTTTATTTTTGGGGAGGACACTAATGATGTATCCGATCGTGTGCCGGCTGAAGCCGCTGGCCGCAGCCATTCGACTGAGTTTTATCGCCCTTGGCAGCGCCACGCTACCTGGCCTGGTCACTGCAGCTGAACAGAGCGCGGTGCAGCCGTACCACATCGCCGCCGGCAACCTGACCGAGACCCTCAGCGCCTTTGCCTCGGCCTCTGGCAGCGCCTTGTCGTTCGAAGCCGCACTCACCGATGGCCGCCGCTCACCTGGCTTGCAAGGCAGCTACAGCGTCAGCCAAGGCTTTGCCCTGTTGCTGCAAGGCACCGGCCTGCAAGCCGAACTGCAAGGCAATGGCAGCTATGCATTGCGCCCGCAGGCAACCGCTGACGGCGCCATGCAGCTGGACGCCACCCGTATCGACGGTGCAGGCCTGGGTGCCTACACCGAGCACACCAACTCCTACACCACCGGCTCGACCAGCACCGCGACCAAGCTGCCGCTGTCACTGCGCGAAACCCCACAATCGGTCACGGTCATCACCCGCAGACTGATGGACGAGCAGGGTCTGTCGACCATCAACAAAGTACTGACGTTCACGCCCGGCATCACCAGCAACCACCGTGACAGCGAGCGCTACACGTTCTATGCGCGCGGCTTTCAGATCGACAATTTCCAGTACGACGGCATCCCCTCACAGGTCGCCAACGAGTCGCAGCAGTACATCGGCGCGTTGTCCGACATGGCCATCTATGACCGCGTAGAAGTGGTCCGCGGCGCGACCGGCTTGCTCAGCGGCACCGGCAATCCGTCGGCGACCATCAACCTGGTGCGCAAACGACCAACTCGCGAGTTTCAGGGCTATGTTGCCGGCGAAGTGGGCTCATGGGACAAATACCGATCCGAGCTCGATGTGTCCGGCCCGCTGACCGACAGCGGCAATGTGCGCGGGCGCTTCGTCACCGCCTATGAGCATAAAAACTCGTACATCGACTGGTACAAGCAGGAAAACCGCGTGATGTACGGCGCCGTCGACATCGACCTGAATGACGACCTGACCCTGCGCACCAGCCTCGATTATCAGAACAACAACGCCGATGGCACCACCTACGGCCATATCCCGCTGTTCTACAACAACGGCCAGCAAACCAACTTCCCGCGCAACTTCAACCCGGCAACGCGCTGGAGCTACATGAACAACACCGGCTATAACTTCAGTACGCTGCTGGAGCAACGCCTGGCCAATGACTGGACCCTGAAAACCGCCTACAGCCACCAGTACTCGTACCGCAAAAGCCAGAGCGCATCAGCCAGTGGCGGCTATGCCGACCCGCAAACCGGTCAGGGCAACTTCGCCTTCGTCAGCCGCCTGGACAGCTACCAGACCCAGGACACTCTCGACGCCTACGCCTCCGGCCCGTTCAGCCTGGGTGAGCGCGAGCATGATGCGGTAATCGGTGTGAGCACCTCGCGTACGCACCTCAACTTCCCCGAGTACAGCGATCTTGGCCCGGTCGGCGATATCCCGCAGGTGGGCAACATCCATGAATGGGATGGGCGTGCCATCGACCGGCCGACGTTCAGCAAGATTGGCGACAACCTCACCAAGCTGCGCCAGACCGGCATCTACGGTTCGGTACGGCTGAAGCCAACTGACGACCTGTCGATCATTCTCGGCTCTCGGGTTAGTTGGTGGGACATCAACGACATGAAGAGCACCGGCGGCAAACGGGTCGAGAAGGTCAAGAAGACCGGTGAAGTCACGCCGTATGTAGGCATCGTCTACGACCTCAATGACACCTATTCGGTTTATGCCAGCTACACCAGCATCTTCCAGCCGCAAACATTCTATAAAACCACCAGCGGTACAGCCGTCGCGCCGCTGACCGGTGACAATTACGAAATCGGTTTGAAGGCCGAGCTGTTCGACGGCGCGCTCAACGCCAGCATCGCGCTGTTTGATGTCGAACAGAAAAACACGGCATCGGCCATCGGTGTGGATGGTGACGGCCAGACCGTCTACAAAGCCATCGCCGGCACCAGCACTCGCGGTGTCGAAACCGAAGTGTCCGGCGAACTGTTGCCGGGCCTGAACGTTTACGGTGGCTACACATACCGCGAATCGCACGACAAGGACGGTGAGCGCGTCGCGACCAACCAGCCGATCAATCTGTTCAAGCTGGGGACGTCCTACCGCATGCCCGGCGACCTGTCGCGCCTGACCATCGGCGGTAACTTGACCTGGCAAAGCGAAGCCTATGCCGCCCAGCAGATCAACTGGAGCGGCCCCATGCGCAAAGCGACGCAGGATGCCTACGCAGTGGTCGGTTTGTTGGCCAGTTACGAGGTTGATGAGCACTTGACCGTCGGTTTCAACCTGAACAACCTGTTCGACGAGAAGTACTACGACGGCTTGGGCACCTTTGCCTCAGGTTCCTACGGCGAACCCCGCAATGCGGTGGTCAATGCCAAGTGGCGCTTCTGACAGTGACGCGGGAATGAAGACAGCCAACTGCAGAACATCGAGGTGTTCTGGTAAAGTGCCGCCGCCCAATATTTGTATTCGGGCTCTAGTCCATGGAGTAGTAACGTGAAGTCATTCAGCAAAGTCATCGCTTCTGCAGTACTGGGTCTCGCTCTGGCAGGATGCACCGGCACCGCCATGAAAACTCAGCAGTACGACAGCAGCCAGTACACCATTGTTGGCCACAGCGAAGCCAGTGCCACCGGCCTGATGCTGTTCGGCTTGATCCCGATTCGCCAGAACAGCCGCTTCGTACGCGCGCAAGATTACGCCATCAAGGCCAAGGGCGGCGATGCGATGATCAACACCCAGGTACAAGAGCGCTGGTTCTGGGCATGGGTTCTGAATGGCTACACCACCACCGTTTCCGGTGATGTGATCAAGCTGAAGACTGCTCAGTAAGTAGCGTCTTGCTTGATAAAGCCCGGTTCGCCGGGCTTTTTTATGTGTGCCAGCACGCGATCAGGCTTTACCTCCGTGACGCCTGGCCGTTACAGTCGATGCCTGGGCGTGTGCTGCGCCTGCGGTCCGCGCGAAGGGGTTTCCCAGGCATGCGTTGTACATTGCCCATTCCAGCTCCCGGCTTGTCGGCGGACCGAGCCCTGTAAGGAGTTGGCATGCCCGCCATTAATGCTTCCCGCCATCATGGTCTTGTTGACCTGCCCGCGCTGCGCAAACGCGCCAAGCAGTTGCTCAAAGCCCTCAAGAACAACCAAGCCGAAGATACCCGCGTGCAGTTGCGCGCAATCGGCGTGCCTGGCCCGGAGTACAAGCTCGCCGACACTCAGTGGCTGGTAGCGCGTGAAACGGGTTTCTCCAGTTGGCCAAAGTTGATTGCACATGCCGACAGCGTCGCCTTCGCCGCACGTCATCCGGACTTTGCTGCGACCAACGAAGCCACCGTTCAGCACTGGCGCTGCGGCAGCGATATCGAGCACAGCCTGCGCGTCGCTGGCTTCACGGGCACATTTCATATGTTCGATGATCCGATGGTCATGGGCCCTGTTCCGGCCCTGCCTGACGACGATTACTGGCAAGTGCGTGCAGCGTTCATTCAGCAGACATTCGGCCTATCGCCACGTGATGCCCAGCAACGCCAAGCCTCACAACGCCAGGCCCTCGCGCAACTTGGCCACGATAGTGAATTGGTGCTGTGGTGCGAGGGCGACGCCTATGATCAGTTGTTTCTGATTCGGCTCCTGGCGAGTTTGGCTACGGTGCCGCGCAGGCTGGAACTGATCGAGATCAACCGCGTGCCGGGCGTTGAGCGTTTCATTGGGCTGGGCCAGCTGGCGCCGGATGTGCTTGCATGGCTCTGGCCACAACGGCGAGCACTGGCTGCAGATGCCTTGGCGCTGGCACGGGAGGCATGGGCGGCCTATACCTCAGCCGACCCTGGCAACTGGGCGCGGATGGCAGGCCAGGTGCATCCGGCATTGCCGCTGCTCGGGCCCGCGTTGGCCAAGCAACTCCAGGAACTCCCGGGCGCCTCGGATGGCTTGAGTCTGACCCAGCGTCTGACCCTGCGGATACTGGCAGATCACGGAGCGTTGCCTGCCGGCAAAGTCTTCGCTCATTTGAACAAGGACTATGAACCTCTGCCCTTTCTGGGGGATTTGATGTTCGCTACGCTGTTGCGCCCGCTCATCGATGCGCCGCAGCCACTGGTGCAGGAACAGCAGGGCGGTGAGTGGCAGCACGGTCTTGTTCGAATCACCGACCTGGGTGAGCGCGTATTACGAGGCACCGTGAATTGGCTCGACTGTGCCCCGGCCGAGCGCTGGGTTGGCGGCGTGCAGATCGTTGCTGAGCAAAAGCCATGGGTCGTCAGTGAACACGGGGACGTCTGCCGGCGTTGATTCAGTGATCAACGCGCTCCTTTTACCGCAGCCCTAAAGTGCCACTAGCACACTTGTGCTAATCGACCCCGTACCCACCTGGCGCTATATTCGCCAGCAACCCCAATGCTCCCCGCCAGCACGGCGAATTCGCCGTGCAAGGGATCGTTGCGCAAAAAAAAAACCAAAACATCCCCAAGGAAGAAGCGCCATGAAACTGCACGCTCCAGTCACCCGCCTCGCCCTGCTCGGCGCCCTGATGATCGGCGTTGCCGGTTGCAGCCATATGAAACCCACCGAAGACCATCTCAAAACGCTCTCGGAAACCAATATCGGTGAGACGGTCAAGCGCGTTTCCAATGTGCGCAGTGACTCCATGACCACGTATTACATCGCCAGCACCGCTTCCGGTGACTACAACTGCTCCGTGCCCAGCGGTGCCAGTGGCGGAATGTTCGCCGTGGCCAGCTTCGGCATGATGAAACCCGCCGCCTACTGCCAGCCCAAAGGCGCCCGCGGTAATGGGTTGACCCCGTTCAACCAGTAAGCGGCCCCTGACTGAGCTCGCGCAGAGCGCCCCGTAGTTCAGCGGGGCGCACTGGCTTGGACAGAATGGCGATCTGCCGATCGTGCAGGGCTGCCTGGATCCGCTCGAGATCATGCCCGGTCAGAATCAGCGCTGGCACCGCCACGCCGCGCTGCGCGCGCAGGTGGTCGATGCATTCGATACCGGTGGCGTGGTTGCCCAGGTCATAGTCGGCGACGATGATGTCGCAATCGCTGACCAGATCATGCCCGCTCGACTCCGCCTGCACCTTGCAGCCCCAGCGCTCCAGCAATGCCTGGGTGGCGAGCAGCACGTTGTGGTCATCTTCCACCAGGCACACTTTCAAACCGGTCAACAGCCCCGCCTGACGTGGATCGTCGCGCACAACGTGTTGCTCCGGCGCGGTCGCCAGCGGCAAGCCGCTGAGGCTGACCGAAGTGCCACGGCCCACCCGCGAGCGCAGCATCACCTCCATGCCCATCAACAGCCCCAGGCGCTTGACGATAGACAAGCCCAGACCGACCCCTTCAACGTCTTTATCGCGCAGCTGGCGAACGCGATAGAACTCCTCGAACACCCGCGACAGATGCTCCTCGGCAATCCCCTGCCCTTGGTCGTGGATCTCCACCACCAGCCCGCCGTGGCGCCGGCGCACGCCGACCAGTACAGGGCGCTGGCGGCCGTACTTCAAGCAGTTGGAGAGCACGTTCTGCACCATGGTCGCCAACAGTGCCGGGTCGACCCTCACC
Organism: Pseudomonas sp. NPDC088322; assembly: GCF_044740745.1. NCBI lineage: Bacteria > Pseudomonadati > Pseudomonadota > Gammaproteobacteria > Pseudomonadales > Pseudomonadaceae > Pseudomonas > Pseudomonas sp. NPDC088322. Next base: position 470,640 of record NZ_JBIURK010000005.1, read on the forward strand.
CAGTGTTTGCATGGCCGCAGGCGCAATTCGACCCCGGCCCAACGGGCGGCTTCGGCATTCTGGCGGAGTAACTCGGCGAGCAACTCGCCCAGGTGAACTTCCTGGTACTTGGGCAGCAAACGGCCGTTGTCCAGGGTGTAGAGATCGAGAATGGAGCGGAACAATTGCGAGACGTTCAGCAGCGACCGGTCGATGTTGTCCACCAGCCGCCGCTCCTCTTCGCCCAGGCGCGCCTCACGCAGGCAGGCGGTGAACAGGCCGATGGAGTGAATGGGTTGGCGCAGATCATGGCTGGCCTGGGCCAGAAAGCGCGACTTTTCCAGGTTGGCGGCGATGGCCTCTTCGGAGGCCTTGCGCGTGCGCTCCAGCAGCAGGTGGGCGTAGACCGGAATCACCGTACTGGTGATCATCAGCATCAGCATCATGAACGGCTGCGCCTGCCACAACGGATTCAGCCCGTACACGACCAGCAGCGCCAGCAAGCCAAGGACGGTGGCAATCGCCAGATAGCGCGAACCATAGCGCATGCCGTTGCCCAGGTTGACCCAGACCATCACCGCATACAGCGGCAACGCCGCCTCGCCGCCGATCACCAGGCCGAACGAGGTGCCGGTATAGTCGTGAATCATCCCGAAAACCCGCCGCGCCGGGTAATGCCCGGGCCAGCGCGCGATGACCTGACGAAGTACGATCGAGGCCAGCAGGAACACCACGATATAGAGCATCACCGGCACGTAGTGCGCCACCGACTGCCCTGGCAAGAAGCCCAGCACACCGATGTACACCATGGCGCAAAGGGCTACCACAATACGCAGGTTGGCTTGATCCAGTTCAGCGTCTTTCATGAACTTCACGGGCAACGTCCTTGTACGGTCATCGTAATGCTGGCACGCCGAGCAAGCAGGCCCTGAGCAGAGTGTTAAAGTACCACGCAGGCGCAACACCTGACCCCCAGGGAGGGGCACTCCATGACATGCCGCATCATCATCGCTGACGACCACCCCATGTTTCGCGAGGGGATGCTGCGCACGGTGCAACGCTTGCTACCCGAGGCTCAGGTAGAGCAGGCCGGCGATCTGGACACAGTGCTGAACATGCTCGAACGCGACAGCGACGTGGACACGCTGATCCTCGACCTGCGCTTCCCCGGCCTGACCTGCATCAGCCAACTGGGTGAGCTGCGCAAGCAGCTGCGGCGTACCACATTGATCGTGGTATCGATGGTCGATGACCCGCTGTTGATCGAACAGGTGATGGCGATGGGAGCCGATGGCTTCATCGGCAAGAACATCGCGCCCGAAGAGATCGGCCAGGCGCTGCTCGCCATCCGCGAAGGCGAGGTGCTGGTCAAGTTCGCACCCTCAGGGCTATTACCTCTGGACACCAACACCCTGACTACGCGCCAGCAGGAAGTGTTGCGGCTGATCGCTCAAGGCAAGACCAACAAGGAAATCGCCAAGGCCCTGGATATTTCGCCGTTTACCGTGCGCATCCATGTATCCGGATTGCTGCGAACCCTCAACGTGCCATCGCGGGCAGCGGCAGCCGTCAAATACAGCGCATCCTTGTAAGTCAGCGCTGCCGGGACACTGTTATACGCCGCCCGGTGAATCCAGCACCATCCTCACCTTGCGGCCAAGTTCCTGCGGTAAGTACGGTTTGGATATCACTTCAAATTCAGAACCGCCAATATCAGTTCGCTCGATCGAGCTCTCTGCATAGCCAGTGGTCAGCAGCACCTTCATCGACGGATGCTGCAACTGCACCTTGCGCGCCAGCGTCACGCCATTGATGCCGCCCGGCATGATCAGGTCAGTGAACAGCAGGTCGAAGTGCAGCCCCTTCTCCAGCATCATCAACGCATCCTTGGCATCATTGGCCACCTGGGTCTCATAGCCCTGTTCTTCGAGGATCACCTGGGCCAGCTCGGCAACATCGGCGCGGTCTTCCACGATCAGGATGCGCTCATCACCGGTTTTGGACTTGAGCAGGCTCGCGCGCTCCAAGGGATGCAGCTCGCTGGCATCGGCGGGGAAGTAAAAGCGCACGGTAGTCCCTACGCCCTCTTCCGAGTAGATCTTGACAGTGCCACCGGACTGCTTGGCAAAGCCATACACCATCGACAGCCCAAGGCCGGTGCCCTTGCCCTCGTCCTTGGTGGTGAAGAACGGGTCCATCGCTCGACCACGCACGGCCTCGGGCATGCCCTCACCGTTGTCGGTGACCGAGACGCAGACGTAATGTCCCGCGTGCAGCCCTTCATAAGACGCTCGCGCATCTTCGGTCACGATGACGTTCTTGGTTTCAATATTGAGTGCCTGGCGCTCATCTCCAGCCATGGCATCGCGCGCATTGATGATGACGTTGAGCAAGGCGATCTGCGCCTGAGCCGGATCGATCCGGCAATTGTGCAATCCGTCATCCAAGCTGAGCGATACAGAGACACCATCGCCCAACGTCTGGTTGATCAACACCTGTGCGTCAGTGACGATCTGATTGATATTGATCACCCGCCCCTGCAGCGATTGCTTGCGCGAGAAGGCCAGCAATTGCTTGGTCAACGTATTGGCCCTTTCCACCGCCTGAGTGGCATGGGTCAGCCCCCTGACGATCCTGGCCAGATCGGGCTGCTCCTTCTCGGCAGCCGACTTGGCCAACGAGACATAACCACCGATGACCTGCAGCAGGTTGTTGAAATCGTGCGCTATGCCGCCGGTCAGCTGCCCCAATGCCTCCATCTTCTGCGACTGGCGCAATGCATCTTCCACATCTCGACGCCGGCTGACGTCCAGCTGGGATGCGAAAAAGTATTTGAGCTCACCGCTGTCGTTATAGATCGGCGAGATGAATAGCGCATTCCAGAACGAACTGCCGTCCTTACGGTAGTTCAGCACCTCGGTGGAAAAGTCATAGCGCTGAGCGACGGCCTGGCGGATCGCAGCGATCACGTCCTGATCCGTATCCTTGCCCTGCAGGAACCGACAGTTGTGGCCGATCAACTCATCTTCGCCATAACCAGTCATTTCCTGAAAGGCCTGGTTGGCAAAGATGATGGGATTGTCCGGCTGGTTGGGGTCCGTGACGATCATCGGCATGCGAGTGCTTTCGACCGCGGCGAAGAAAATGTCCTTCGGATGGCCCATGACTTCAGCAGTGAATCGATTGTCTACTCTAATCCCACTGGTCGGCACTGCGGAGTCCTCTGCGAAGGTGCGCTGGGGTCTGCAGATTGTCGAGACCCAAAGATGACGGGGGATGCAGGGCAGCGCGCCCAGATCCAAGGCATTGCGCTTGGATCATTGGGCAGCAGCAAAGGTTCGCAGATTTTTCGATTCAGCTCGCTGTCACCAATCGTAAGTCATTTCCACAGATGCAACCCGCTCCTGCCCGTAGTAACAGCCAAACGCATAGTTGCAGTCCGAAATGAACTCGCGGTCAAACACGTTCTGCACGTTCAGGCTGGTACGCAAACCGCGCAGGCCGGCATCCAGCCCGCCCAGGTCGTAGCTGATGGTGGCGTCATAAACCACATAGGCAGGCACGTCGAACGAGTTGGCCGAGTCCCCCGGCTTGCGTCCGGTGTAGCGAGCGCCGGCACCGAAGGTCAGGCCAGCGAGCGTTGCCTGAGTGAAGTGATAATCGACCCACAACGAGGCCGACACCGGCGCCGTTGCCTCACTGCGGTTGCCCTCATCGCCGTAGGTGCTTTTGGTATAGAACGCGTCGATGTAGGTGGCGGCGGCCATCACATCCACATTGTCGAGGCTGGACTTGGCTTCCAGTTCGATACCCCGGGCGCGCACTTCACCACTTTGCGTCGAGTATTGCGGGTACTGGGTGTCGCCCGTCAGCACGTTCTTCTGTTTGACCTGAAACACCGACGCGGTAATCAGCGTCTTGTCGAAGGGCTGGTACTTCACCCCCACTTCGTACTGCTCACCCTCGGTTGGCGTAAAGGCTTTGCCACCGCGCTCGGGGGCGGCGGTGCCCAGGGTCGGCAGGAACGACTCGGAGTAGCTGACATAGGGCGCCAGGCCGAACTCGGTGACATACGTCAGACCGACTCGTCCGGTGAACTTGTTGTCCCGCTGCGACGCTACGGTGTGGGCGAGCAGGTCCTTGTTGTCGATTTCCGCCCAGTCCTGGCGACCGCCAATGGTCAGGACCCATTGGTCGAAGCGGATCTGGTCCTGCAGGTACACGCCGGTCTGGCGTAGGGTGTTGTCCCATTGGGTGTCGAGCACCGGGGTTACGCTGGAGCTGTCGTAGTTGTTCTTGCCATACAGATCGACCGGCAACACGTTGTAGGCGTTATAGCCATCGTACTTGCGAGTGAAGTGACGATAATCGACGCCGGTCAGCACGGTGTGCTCAAGCGCACCGGTGTTGAAGGTGTATTCCAGGTTGTTATCGATGGTGTAGGCAATGTTGTGCTGGCGCCAGTCTAGTTTGACTCGATTGGCCCGGGTCTGATCAACCACCCCGGCCGCATCGGTGACGAAGCTGCGCAGATAAAAGCCCTTGTACTGGTCACGCACGTCGGTGTAGCGCGCGGTGGAGCGGTAAGTCAGGTCGTCACTCAGGTTGTGGCTGAAATCATAGCCAAAAATATACTGGTCACGCTTGTAGTCGTTGTATCGCGAATCACCGGAAAAGAACTCCCGCTTGATCTTCTGCCCGGTCGGGCCACGGTCCAGTGAGCCGATCCGTGGCAACGATTGATAGTCGGCCTGGCCATCGTCGCGCTGGATCTGCGCCAATAGGGTTAACGAGGTGGCTTCAGTGGGTGTCCAGGTCAAGCTCGGCGCCAGCAACATTCGCTCGGAGTGGGTATGCGCGACCTGCTCATTGCCTTTCTTGGCAACGCCGACAAGGCGATAGCTGAATTCCTTTTGCTCGTCGAGCGGGCCGCTGGTATCGATTGCACCGTTGACCCGGTTGTAGCTGCCCGCGCCGAGCTTGATCTGGCTGCGCTGTTCGCTGGTGGGGCGCTTGGACACCAGGTTGATCAGGCCGCCCGGCTGGTTCTGCCCGAACAACACCGATGACGGCCCTTTGAGCACTTCGATGCGCTCCAGGGTATAGGGGTCGATCTGCGGCGCACCGCCGAGGCTACCGGCATAAGGTATGTAGGCACCGTCGAAATACAACGGCGTCGGGGCGAAGCCGCGGCTGGTGATCTCGTCGGCGATCACGTTGCGATCGGTGAAGCCGCCGGTGGTCAAGCCCGGCGTGTAGCGCAGTGCCTGGGTCAGGTTGCGCGCGCCCTGCACGGCGACCTGATCGGCCGTCACCACGTTGATCGCCTGGGGGATTTCCAGAATCGGCGTATCGGTCTTGGTCGCGGTAGCGCTGCGCGTGGCGACATAGCCGTCGACCGGTCCGTAGGCCGACTCGATGGCCTCGCCGGAAATATTGGTAGCGCCCAGTTGCATGGCGGCGCCCTGCTCACGCAGCAGCAGCGAGTAGCTGCCGCTGGCCAAGCGAACCGCTTGCAAGCGGGTCCCGGCCAGCAGCTTCTGCAGCCCGGCATCAGTGCTGTAGCGGCCGCGCAAGCCGCTGGTCTGCTGCCCGGCAGCGTGGGCCGGATCGAACGAGACCGTCACGCCGGCAGCGGCCGCGAACTGAGTGAGCGCCGACCCCAGTGCGCCGGCGGGGATATCAAAGCTGCTTTCAATGTTGGTCTGAGCCGACGCCGGCGGGGCAATCAGCGCGGTGCCGACTGGCAGAGACAGCGCCATCCCCAGCAGCGCGGCGTGCACCGCACGGTTCAGGGGTTTGACTGCAGGTTTGCTGAAGATTTCGCGCGACTGAGGGTTGCGGGGGATCATGCGGTTTCCTTGCGCCCGGTGGCAGTAGATGACGGCGTCTGTGTGCGCCTCTACCTTCCAAGTCGAACGAGAATAAAAATCAACAACCCCTGCGCTGGATTATTTTTACAACGGTTTCAAGCCGGCTCGACGCGCGTCCAATAACGGCTGAAACGACGCAGGCGCACGGGTAAGGTCGACGTCAGATTGTCGAGGATGACGTCGCTGTCACCGAGGTGGAAGGCACCTGAAATCCGCAGCTGAGCCACCGCCGACGCACAGCCCAGATGGCCCCGGCGATAGCGTTGTAATTCGCTAATGAAGTCGCCTAGGGACCAGTCCTCGATAACCAGCATGTTGCGCGTCCAGGCATCCAGCTGCGACGGGGACTGCTGCAGCGTACCGGCCTCGGTGCTGACGAAAGCCAGTTGTTGACCGGCATTGACGCGTACCGCCGAACCTATGGCGCTTGCGCAGCGCACTTCAACCGCATGCTCCTGCACACTGACCCGAGTACGTTGCGCGTCGTAGCGCACCACGAAGCGAGTACCCAGGGCGCGGATGCTGCCCGAAGGGGTATGCACGATGAAGGGGCGCGCCTGCGCGTCCGGCGCCGTCTCGATCTGGATTTCACCGCTGAGCAGTTGTATTTCACGCACGCTCGCGCTGTAGTGAATGTCCAACGCAGTGGCGGTATTGAGCATCAGCAAGCTGCCGTCATCCAGGCGCAGCCGACGCCGCTCGCCGGTAACGGTACGCTGTTCGGCCATCAAGGTTGGCAGTGGCGTTGTGCTCCAGGCCAGCGTGCCAGCCCCGCCTGCGGCCAGCAAAAGCGAAAGGAACTTGAGCACCTCGCGACGTTTGGCCCGGGCACTGCTCAGCGTTGGCCGGCCTATGCCTGGTGTGAGCTGGGCGAGCTTGTCCTGCAGTCGAGCCAGTCGCTCCCACGCCTGAACATGCCGCGGATCACGCTCCAGCCAACGCAGATGCGCTTCACGCAAGGCAGCATCGGGCGTTTCGGTGCGCAAGTCGACGTACCAGCGCGCGGCGGCCTCGAGTGTTGCATGGTCAAGGGCTTGCTCACGCACGTTCGTCATCTGCCAGCAGAAGGCAATGAGTCAGAGCACGCACTGCGTGTTTCTTGACCGTGTTTACCGAGATGTTCAGGCGGCGGCCGATCTCGACATAGCTCAGCCCATCGAGCTGGGCCAGCAGAAAAATCTCGCGCGTGCGCCCACCCAGGCCGTCCAGCATGCGGTCGATTTCCATCAGGGTTTCGATGATCAGCGCGCGGGTTTCAGGCGAAATATCCAGCGGCTCGGGGCTGAGCGCGAGGGTTTCCAGGTAGGCCTGCTCCAGGTAGCGACGGCGGAACATGTCGATCATCAAACTGCGCGCGATGGTGCTCAGATAGGCGCGAGGCTCACGCAATTCGGTTGCCTTGCGCTGGGTGATTACCCGGATGAACGTGTCCTGGGCGAGGTCCGCAGCGTTGTCGACACAGCCGAGGCGCTGGCGCAACCAGCCGCAGAGCCACTGGTGATGGGTCTCGTAGAGTGACTGCACGGCGTTTTGCTGGGAGTAGTCGACAGAAGACATGAGAAGCGGCCTGGCGCAGGATCTGATAATGACTCTCATTTTGGCCAAGGGGTGTGGGGATGGCAATAGCCCGCTGCAGCGAGCGCATGTTTGGACCGCGGCGATCCTCTGCGTAACCGTCGGCACCGCAACTGTGAAACCTGTTCTGTGAACATAAGCTCATCACGCGGTCAGTATGTATTCGGCAGCGCGGCTCTATTCATGCCCTCGCCTCCACCATGATTGAGGATCACCATCATGATCACCCTGCATCACTTGAACGAATCGCGCTCCATTCGAACGCTATGGCTGCTGGAAGAGATGGGCGTGCCTTACAAAACGGAGTTCTATACCCGTGATCGAGCAACCCATTTCGCCCCTGAGTCGCTGAAGGCCATTCATTCACTCGGCAAGTCGCCGGTGATCGAGCTCAACGGTAAGGTGGTTGCGGAGTCAGGTGCGATTACCGAGATTCTGATCGAACGTTACGCTCCGCACCTGGCGCCGGCGAGAGACAGCGATGAGTACGTCGAGTACCTGCAATGGCTGCACTTCTCTGAAAGCTCCGCCATGCTGCCGCCGCTGCTTCAGGTGTTCATGCAGCGCGAGACGGCCGAGCTGGTTTTCCTGCCGAGCTATGCCCAGGCCGAGGGCAAGAAGATCTTCGCTTATTTGGATGACCAGCTGGAGAACAAAGACTACCTGGTGGGCGGCAAACTGAGCGGCGCTGACTTCATGATGTACTTTGTGGCCGAGCTTATTCAGCGCTTTGACCGCAAGGGTGAATACCCGAACATCGGGAAGTATCTGCTCAATCTGAAAACGCTTGAGAGCTGGAAGAAGGCGCAGGCGATCGAGGCTAGCCACTACGGATAAAAAGGTCCGTAGTATCAGCTGAGGTCGGTCCGAGGCTGTCGCCTTGAAGCGCATCCCTTTCAAGGTGTTCTGAAATTGCACATGCTTCAAGATCGCTGGGGCCGCTGCGCGCCCCAGCGATCACAAGCGAGAGAAAAATCCAGAAAAATGCAGAGACCTTGAAAGGGATGGCCTTGAAGCGGGCATGTAAAAGCCTGACAACTTCGAGACCAGCAGCGCTCGTCAGCTTAGCGACTCCTTGGGTAGGCCGCTTTGGCAACAAGAACGACAGAGACGTCGTACATGATGTCGCCCCCTCTTGTTGTCTTGTAAATATTACAGAGCATTCTGCCCTCGCCCTTAGGTGGTATCACTCTGATAGCATCTGGACCTGTGGTTCTTTCCAGGCTCAACGGCGCGGCTGTCAACTCTCCCGCGTAAATCTCGGCAACCACGATATTTTTGGGTGTCGTCTTCTGCGACCGTTGCCTGACTCCCTGCCCCAGCCCCCTGAGCCTTCCGGCAATCAAACGAACGCACATGTCATCCAACTGCGTCTTGAGGGGTCTGGCATCCCTGCTGGAGGGCCATCGGACAAAATCACTCTTGACGCTCTTGACATCCTTTTTCAGCAAATTCTCACCCGCAGACGGCACGCCAGAAGCATCCGCAGCGAAAATATAGCTAACCGTCGAGGGATAAGCAGATGCCAGCCGGCGCGGATCATTCTGGGCAAGGTGCTGTTTGACATAAGCCTGCGTATACCACCGCGCTTCAATCTTTACTCTCTTCTTGTCGGTAGCCGCGTGGGCGCTATTGGCAAAGACCAATGAAAGCACTGCGATGGCAATCAAGCTGAAATTCACGAGAGATCCTTTCTGTTTGTTGTGATGTGACGCGGCCGTTGGTTCAATCCTGCTATAACAAAAGCTTCAGTGGCCTTGTTCCCGCCAGCAGTACTAGAAATCCACCTTGCCCCGACCTGACTTGATGGTGCTGCGCTTGGCTTTACCTTCGAGGCGGCGGGTCTTCGAGCCCAGGGTCGGTTTGGTCGGGCGGCGTTTCTTCTCGGTCTTGCCGGCAGCAATGATCAGCTCGGCAAGCCGCGCCAAGGCGTCGGTGCGGTTCTGCTCCTGGGTGCGGTACTGCTGGCCCTTGATGATCAACACGCCGTCGCTGGTGATGCGGCTGTCACGCAGCGCCAACAGCCGCTCCTTGTAAAAGTCGGGCAGCGACGAGGCGCGGATATCGAAGCGCAGGTGCACAGCGCTGGACACCTTGTTGACGTTCTGGCCACCGGCGCCCTGAGCGCGGATGTAGGTCAGTTCGATGTCGGTATCCGGCAGATGCACAGTGTTGGAGATGGTCAGCATGAGATGGCCTTTGTGGTTGCGCGCATTATCACAGGGTTGGCGGCTCGCCCATAGCAGCACAGCAAACTCCCTGAGAACGTGCCGAAGTCGCCCTTCCCCAACGGAACGCGTTATAGATGATAACCCAAGCTATAGATAACAAAAACATAGGTTATTTGAAGCTTTATAACGCGTGTTTTACCCTTGGCGGTATGACCAAAGCCCCCGAAATGCTCAAAGATCGAATTCACCAACGCCGCACAGCCCTGGGCTTGAGCCAGCAGCAGCTCGCCGAAAGATCAGGGGTGAGCCAGGTCACTATTCAGCACTTGGAGAGCGGCCGAAACGCGACGTCGAAGAAGTTGCTGGAGATCGCGAGGGCGCTCGGCGTAACCGCGGAGTGGCTGGGCTCGGGGCAAGAGGCTCCACCGGCAAGGAGTAACGTGCAGGCGACGCACGTTCTGCCAGAGTCATACCAGTATCCGGTGATCAGCTGGGTTGCTGCAGGCGCCTGGGCCGAAGCGGTAGAACCGTTCCCGCCTGGCTACTCGGACAGGTATGAAATGTCCGATTACTACTCGAAGGGCACTGCCTTCTGGCTTGAGGTCAAAGGTGACTCCATGACCTCCCCAGTAGGCACCAGCATCACTGAAGGCATGCTTATCCTGGTAGACCCGGAGGCTGAAGCGATTTCCGGAAAGCTGGTCATCGCCAAACTTTCCGACAGCAACGAGGCCACCTTCAAGAAGCTTGTAGAGGATGGAGGCCGCCGCTTCTTGAAGCCACTGAACCCTGCATACCCAGTAGAGCAGTGCATGGAGGGCTGTCGCATTGTCGGTGTGGTAGTGCGCGCCATGATCAAGCTTTAAGCGCTTACCCTCCTAAGGCCCAGCCATCGAGCTGGGCTTTTTTTCGCCTAGCGTATTTCGCCGCGCCCAGTTCTCAAGCATTGAGAACCTTCGGCACGCAGGGGTCCCGCGCGTAGCGGGATTCCATGGCGGAAATTATAACTTGTGTTATTGACATAAGGGAAACCTGAATTATCATCAATCAATAACACAAGTTATTTTTGGCTTCGATAGCCATGACGCTCTGCCCAACCTGACGTGTCCACCTTGATGCACCCAGGCCATTACGTGTCTACAACGCGGCCTGGATTCCTACCTTGAACAAGGAGATCACCATGCACGCATTTGGCAACATCACCGCAAACGGCAAGGTCTATCTTTACCCAGCCGAGCTGCCCAGAGACCTGCTCTGGGTCGACCAGAACGGCCACACCAATTACTGGTGCTCGGTCCAGGCTGGCACCAGCGGCAGTTCAAAGAACCCACGCACCGAGGGCCGGCAAACGCTGCCAGGCACCGCTGTGTCTTTCAACTGGCTCCCGGGCAGCGCCAGGCACTCCATGTCCGGCCGGGTGCGGGTCGAGCAGGCGCCTTCCAGCGGCAAGGTCATCATCGGCCAGATCCACGCAGTCAATGCGCTCAACCCTTTTCTGATGGTGATCTGGTGGAATGGGTATGTGCGCATCGAGATTCGCGATGTGCCGCTCGGCGTCACCCGCACGCTGCTCAAGAAGCAGATGCCGCTGGGCCAAGTGTTCGATTACTGCATCGAGGTCGACGAACACAGCCAGCTAACTGCCACGCTCGACGAGCTCAGCGCCAGCGCGCCGGTGAATTCGAAGTGGAGCAAGTACCCGTTCTACTTCAAGGCAGGTGCTTATGTGATCGATAACAAAGGCGATGCAAGCGAGGGCGGATGGGTGGTTTACGAGGCGCTCGACGTGATCGACGGAGTGCTGCCCGCTTGATCACTGGGCTGGGTTTGCATGCCCCAAAAACGTAAAAGGCCCTGACAAGTCAGGGCTCTCAACAATTAGAGGCATCATACCCAACGATCCGCGCCACAGCGGTCGCCTGTCATGGTGGCCATTATTGTGCCACTATCTCTACTTCATTTAACCGTCATTCAATCGTTGTACTAGGATAGCCACCACCTCCCGAATGCAGCCCAGGATGCGGGCCAACAGCCAGACGGGAATCGAACCACCGGACCTCATGGACGACACGATGAATTCGCACCTGCTCTATCCACAAATCGGCAGAGTCATTGCCAGCACCGGCAGCCGTCAGTTCCCGCGCATGCTGCATGACCTGATCCAGGCCCACCTGACCATCGATGCCACGCATATACGCCTGCTGCCCTTGGCCCCGTCCGACCCGGACCCCAACGCGCCCGTGATCAACGAGACTGTGTTTTCCCCGGACGAGCAGCCCGGCAGGGCCTTCAGCGACCCTTCACGCCAGCACCTGATTCGCCGCAAAGGCGACGCACGCTACGAAATCAATGTGCTGCGCGCTGACTCCACCTACGGCTTCTCGGCCTTTGAACGCAACCGCCTGGACGACATCTCGCCACTGCTGCTGCCGATGCTGGAAAAGCACATCGATGCCCTGCAACCCGCACCCGAGCGCGCTACCCAGGAAACCCTAGAACAACGCTTTCTCGACCGCCTGGCGCAAACGGGGCTGAACCTGTCTCAACGGGAACGCCACGTGTGCCTTGGCCTGCTGGCCGGGCATACCGCCCCGGAGCAGGCCGAGCGGCTTGGGTTGAAGGTGAATACGGTCGAAAGCTATTTACGCCGCGCAGCGATCAAACTGGGCATCAGCGGTAGGCATTCTTTGATGCGCTGGATGTACACGGCGGTTTGATTTCGCCCTCGCTGTACCGGCTTCTTCGCGGGCAAGCACGCGAAGAGGCCGGTACAGGACACCTCAATCCCGTGCCAACGCCTCAATCGGGTCAAGCCGGGCCGCATTGCGCGCGGGCACGAACCCGAACACCACCCCAATCAACGTCGAACAGGCAAATGCCATCACGATCGATGCCGGTGAGAACACCATCTCCCACTGTTTGACGAACAATTCGAACAGGTAGCCGATCCCGTACGACAAGCCGATGCCTACCAGCCCGCCAAACAGGCAGACCATCACCGCCTCCACCAGAAACTGCTGGCGTATGTCCGATTGCCGTGCCCCCACCGCCATGCGAATGCCGATCTCGCGGGTGCGCTCGGTCACCGAGACCAGCATGATATTCATCACCCCGATGCCGCCCACCACCAGCGAAATGACCGCGATCAGCGACAGCAGCAGGGTCAGCGAGCGGCTGGTCTTTTGCACGGTCTGCATGATGCTGTCGAGGTTATTGGTGAAAAAGTCCTTGGTGCCATGGCGTTGCAGCATCAGCTTGGTCACCTCCGCCTCGACCCGCTTGCTCGGCACCCCGTCCTTGATACGCACGCTGATACTGTCCAGGTGGCGTTGGCCAAGCACGCGGCCAGCAGCCGTCTCGTAAGGCACCCAGATATTCAGCTGGTTACTGGCGACGAACAGGTTCTTGTTCTCGGCGGTGACGCCGATCACCGTGCACGGCAGATTCCCCACCAGAATCACCTGCCCCAGCGGGTCAACGGTGGGGCCGAACAGGCGCTTGCGGGTGTTGTGATCGATCACCACCACCTGGGCCTGGCGCCGAGCGTCCTCGGCACTGAACACAATACCGGCGGCCAGAGGGATGTTGCGCACCTGGAAATAGTGTTCGCTGACGCCATTGAGCTGCACGTCGACATCCAGGTTGCGGTAGCGCACCAAGGTGCTCTGGCCAATCACCGGTGTGGCGCTGTCGACGTAGTAGAGTGCGTTGAGCGCGGTGGCGTCGGCCGGCACCAGGGTTTGGATGGTATTGGCCCGGCTGTCGCCGAAGTTGCTACCCGAATAGATATCGATGGTATTGCTGCCAATCGCCTGAATGTCCTTGAGCACGTAGCCCTTGGCCCCTTCACCAATGGCCGAGATAGACACCACTGAGGTGATGCCGATGACGATCCCGAGCATGGTCAACAAGGTGCGCATGCGGTGCGAGATCAGTGCGATCCAGGCCATCTTGAAGGCCTCACGAAACATCCCCAGGCTGGCGATCAGACGCCGTGCAGGCGGGGCGGCCGCTGCCGGCTCGGCTACCGCGGCGGGCATGGCTGCGGTGCCCGTGCTACGGTCGCTGACGATCTGCCCATCGCTGACCTCGATGACCCGCTCGGCATGCGCAGCAACCTTGGGGTCGTGAGTCACCAGGATCACCGTGTGCCCCGCTGCGTGCAGTTCCAGCAGGATGTTCATCACCTCTTTGCCACTGGCTGTGTCCAGCGCACCGGTCGGCTCATCAGCAAGGATCACCTGGCCACCGTTCATCAGCGCCCGGCAGATACTCACCCGCTGCTGCTGGCCGCCGGACAACTGGCTGGGGCGGTGCTGCAAATGCCCGGCAAGGCCAAGGCGGGTGAGCAGCTCGCGTGCCCGGTGGTGACGCTGCCCATGTGGGGTGCCGGCATACACCGCAGGAATCTCGACGTTGTGCAGGGCATCCAGGTGCGGCAGCAGGTGGTAGCGTTGAAAGATGAAGCCAAAATGGTCGCGGCGCAGCGCCGCCAGGGCATCGTCATCCAGCGTGCGCGTCTCTTGCCCGCTGACCTCGTAGCTGCCGCTGCTGGCGTTGTCCAGGCAGCCGAGGATATTCATCAGGGTCGACTTGCCGGAACCGGAGGCGCCGATGATCGCCACCAGCTCGCCACTGTGGATCTGCAGGTCGATACCCCTGAGCGCCAGGAACTCGCGGTCGCCGGCGAGAAAACTGCGGCTGACACCCTGTAGACGTAACAACGGCTCGCCGTTGCCGCAGGCAACGGCCCTGTGCGCACTCAGCTCGACATTCATATTCATGCTCACGCCCCTGCTTCGCCAGACACCGGTTCGCCGATCACCACACGGTCACCTTCGGCCAGGCCATCCTTGATCTGCACTTTGACGTTGTTGTTGATCCCTGCCTGCACGTTGCGCACGTGGGCGAAGCCCGTGGCATCGAGCACTCGCACCGGGAAGCTGCCGTCGCCATTGCGCGCGCCCAAGGCTGCCACTGGCACAGTGAGTACGCCTTCGGCCGTGTCGAGCACAATGTGCACTTGGGCGGTCATCGAAATGCGCAGGCGGTGCTCGGGGTTCGCTACCTCGAACAGCGCGTTGTAGAACACCGCGCCATTGGGGTTGGAGGCACTGCCATCGCTGTTGTCGGTGCTTTGCGCATAGTTCTGCGGGGCAGGTTCGGTGCCGCGCAGCTTGGCGTAGTAACGCTTGTCCTCACCGAGGATGGTGAAATACACCGGTTGGCCTGGGCTGATGTGGATCACATCGGCCTCCGACACCTGGGCCTTCACAGTCATGGTGTCGAGGTCGGCCAGCTTGAGCAGCACCGGCGCCAACTGGTTGGCGATCACGGTCTGCCCTTCTTGCGTGACGATGCCCACCACATGGCCGTTGATGGGTGCATTGATACGGGTGTAGCCCAGGTTGACCTTGGCCGTGTCGATTTCGACCCGGGCACTCTGGATCTGCGCATCCAGAGAACGCACGGCGGCCTGCTGCACTTCGTACTCCGACTCGGCGTTCTCGAAGTCCTGGCGCGACACCGACTCGTCGACCTGCAGTTCACGATAGCGCTCATAGACCCGCCTGGCCTGCTTGAGCTGGGCCAGGCTCGAGCGGCGCTCGGCCTGCAACTTATCCTCGTCGACCTCAGCCTGGCGCAAGGTATTGCGCAGCACCAGCGGGTCGATTTCGGCCAGCCACTGGCCCTCGCTGACCTTGTCACCCAGCTTGACCTTCAACGAGCGCAACTGGCCCGACACCTGGGCACCGACATCCACCTGCTTGACGCCCTGCAACGTGCCAGTGGCCAACACGGCGTTCTCGATGTCGCCACGTTCGACCGTGGCGGTAATGTACTGCGGCGGCTTGGCCGGGGCCTGGACGGCATACAAGGTGACGCCTGCGACCAGGGCCGCGGCGATGCCGAGGCTGAATTTGCGCAATCTGGACTTTTCCATGAACACTCACTATTTCTCGGGTTTCGCTTCACCCGGCCCCCGCGGGGCCGGGAAGGCCCATCTTTAAGGGGTAACCTTGCCGTGGTGCAGCGCCTGCCCGTCGTGCCACCAAGCCGCCAGGCTGAACACATCCGGCACCTTGAGGATGCTGAAGTGGTCGCCAGGCCCCTGCCACAGCGCAAGTCTGGGCATCAGCTGCTGCCAACCGGCCTGCATGGCGGCATGCTCGCGGGCGTTGCCCAAGGCATCCAGGCCCGGGTCATCGACCAGAACCAGGCCCGCCGGCCCGTGGTAGGTCAACGTTGGCCGGTAGGCCGTGCGCAACGCCGTAGCAAAAGTGCGGACGGTGCCGTCCAGTGCACCTGGCTGCGACCGTGCCGGCAGCAGTCCGACCCGCACCATGGCCGCGTGCAGCTGGCTCAACTGCTGGTCATCGCTGGCCGCGGCAAAGGCGCCTGGGTCAATACCCAGGGCTTTGCCAGTGGACAGCTGCAACGCCTCGATCAGCCGCTGCAACGCTTCGCCCAGGGTGTAGGGCCGACCACAGGTGCCGCCCTCGCCCGGCGCTTCGCTGTCGATCAGTGTCAATGAACGCACCTGCCGGCCCTTGGCCTCGAACCTGGCAGCCATGGCATGCGCCACCCAGCCGCCAAACGAATGGCCGACCAGGTTCAGCGGCCCTTGCGGATAAAGCGCCTCGATGGCCTGCACATGGCAATCGGCAGCGGCTTCTACCGAGGTGTGCGGCACCGAACAGCCGTCCAGCCCCCGTGCCTGCAGGCCATACAGCGGCCAGTCCGGGCCCAGGGCCTCGGCCAGGCCAATGAAGCTGGTGACGCTGTCGCCAGCCCCCGGCACGCAGAACAACGGTGCATGGCCATGCTGACCGGTCTGGATCGCCACCAATGGTTGATAAGCCGCTGCCTTGGTGCTGTTCGTGCCAGCCACGGCACCCAGTAGCTGGCCAAGCGCCTGACCGAGCGTGGCCACGTGGGGCGCCTGCATCATGCTGCGGTGGTCCCCCGGCACGCTCTGGATGACCAGGGCCTGGGACGGCAGCGTCTCGCCCCAGCCCAGGGTCGACTCGCTGTCACTGCCCTGATCGGCGCGCAGCAGGTGCACCGGCACGCTCAACGGTGAAGGGCGGTAATGCGCCAGCGCATGGCCGTGCGCCAGTTCACGGCTGAAGTAGTGCAGCAGTTGCGCGTCGCTCATGCTCGCCCACAGCCCATAGAGCAACTGGTACTCGCGGCAGCTGGCGAGCAGCGTGGCAAAATCGGCCTGAGTGGCCTCCAGTTGCTGCAAGCGTGCCAGCTTGTCGGCGCCTGCCGGGCCTTGCGTGCGCCAGAACGTGCTGCAGTTCAACAGCAACTGGCGCTCAAGTGCACGAGGCCCCTGCCAGCGCGCCTTGCCCTGATCGGCCAGGCGCGGCACATAGGTGTCGATCAAGCCGAGGAATTCGACCTTCTCGTCCACACCCAGCAATTGGTTAGCCATCTCGAAGGCCAATACGCCACCGAACGACCAGCCTGCAAGGCGATAAGGCCCCTGCGGCTGCACCCTGCGCATCTGCTCGATCTGATAGCGGGCCAGGCACTCGAGGGTCTGTGGCTGCGGTTGATCGGCCGGGATGCCGGGCAGCCCATAGAGGGCGAAATCACCAGGCAGGTGCTGGCCCAGCACCGGGAAGTAGAAATCCAGCCCGGTGAATTCGTGAACCAGGAACAGCGGCGTCTGGCTGCCCCCTGCACGCACCCGGATCACCCCGCGGTGCGCGGCGTCAGGGTTGCCGAGTGTGGCCGCCAGCAACGCCACGCTGGGGTGCTGGAACACATCGTTGATGGCAACCTGCAGGCCCGCCTTGGTCATCTTGTCGACCAGCCGTATTGCCGCCAGAGAATGGCCGCCGAGCTCGAAGAAGTTATCGTGCCGCCCTACCCGCTCCACGCCCAGCAACTCGGACCAGATCGTTGCCAACAGGGTTTCGGTTTCGCCTTGTGGCGCTTGGTACACGCGGTTGTGCAGGGCCTCGGTGTCCGGTAATGGCAAAGCCTTGCGGTCGAGCTTGCCGTTGGGGCTCAGCGGCAGTGCCTGCAGGTGGACGAACAACGCCGGCACCATGAAGGTCGGCAGGCGCCCGAGCAATGCCGAGCGCAGCGCCTCCAGCGGGAACGACTCGCCCGTGTAGTAAGCGAGCAACTGCTGTTCGTGAGCGATCACCACGGCCTCCTTGACGCCCTCTATCCGCGTCATGCAGGCCTGGATTTCCCCCAGTTCGATACGCAAGCCGTGGATTTTGACCTGGTCATCGTTGCGGCCCAGGTATTCGATGTTGCCATCGGCCAGGTGCCGCGCCAGGTCGCCGGTGCGGTACAGCCGTGCATCCGGGCGGGTGCTGAACGGGTCGTCGAGGAAGCGTTCAGCGGTCAGTTCGGCGCGGTTCAGGTAGCCTCGGGCGACTTGCACGCCGCCGATGAACAACTCGCCGGCCACGCCTTGCGGGACCGGCTGGCCCAGCGGATCGAGTACATACAGCGTGGTGTTGGCGATCGGTTTGCCGATGGGGGTGTTGTCCGGTGCCGTCACGCAGTGCCAAGCGCTCACGTCCACAGCAGCTTCGGTCGGGCCGTACAGGTTATGTAGCTCGACCGTCGGCAGTTGCGTGTGGAAGCGTCGCACCAGGCTGCCCGGCAAGGCTTCGCCACTGCACAGAACGCGCTTCAACGAAGCCGCCGAAGCGTCACCGTGCGCCAGGAACACATCCAGCATCGAGGGCACGAAGTGCAACGTCGTGACCTTTTCGCTGCGGATCACCTGACGCAAGTACTCCGGATCGCGATGGCCGCCGGAACGCGCCATGACCAGGCGAGCGCCGGTTTGCAGCGGCCACAGGAACTCCCATACCGAGACGTCGAAGCTGAACGGGGTCTTCTGCAAGACCACGTCGTCAGCACCGAGGTTGTAGGCGTCCTGCATCCACAGCAGGCGGTTGACCACGCCGGCGTGCTCGTTCATCACGCCCTTCGGCAAGCCGGTGGAACCTGAGGTGTAGATCACGTAGGCCAGGTGACGCGGGGTCAAGCCGGTGACAACCGGATTGCTGGACGGCTGGGCGTTCCAGGTCGGCTGATCCAGGTCGATAACCTGGGCCGAATCCGGTACGTGCCGTGTAGCGCTATGCACCAGCACCGCAACAGGCGCGCTGTCGCTGAGCATATGCCGCACGCGCTCAGCTGGGTAATCCGGGTCAACCGGCACATAGGCGCCGCCAGCCTTGAGGATGGCCAGCAGGCCAACCACCATCGACAGCCCACGTTCAACGCAGATCGCCACCCGATCATCAGGTTTGACCCCCAGATCGATCAGGTGATGCGCTAATTGGTTGGCCTGCTCATTCAGCGCGCGATAGCTCAACTCCCCTTCTTCGGCCTTGACCGCGACCGCATCCGGCGTACGCAATACCTGCGCCTCGACCATCCCGTGCAGGGTCTGCTCGAGGTCATAATCCACCGCCGTATCGTTGAAGCCCTGCAGCAATCGCTTGCGCTCATCGGCATCCGGCAACCCGACATGGCCCGGAATAGCCTGATCGCTCTCCACGAAGGCCCACAGCAGTTGTTCGAAATACCCCGCATAACGCGCGATGGTCGCCCGCTCGAAAAGGGCGGTGGCAAACACGATACCGCCGGCAAAACCTTCGGCGCGCTCACCCATGCTCAGGCTCAGGTCGAACTTGGCAATACACGCGGCCCCACTCACTGCGCTCAGCGACAGGTCGGCCAATTGCAACGCCTGCCGCTCCGGGCTGGCGTCCCAGTCCAGGGTGGCCTGGTACAGCGGCGTATGCGCAAGGCTACGGCGCGGGCGCAGCAACTCGACCACCTGTTCGAACGGCAAGTCCTGATGCGCCTGCCCGCCCAGCACCACGGCTTTTACCCGGGCCAGCAGCGTGGCCACATCCGGCGCCCCCGAGGTGTCCACGCGCAACGCCATGGCATTGACGAACATGCCAACCAGGCCATCCACTTCGGCCTGTCTGCGGTTGGCTACGGGCGAGCCGATCACCACTTCATCCTGGCCGGCAAGTCGGCTCAACAACGCCGACCAGGCAGCCATGAACAGCATGTACGGGGTGACGCCATGGCGCCGGCACACGGCTTTGAGCTCGGCACTCAGGCGCGGGGCCAGGCTCAGCGCCACGCTATCACCGGCATACTGCTGACGCTCCGGCCGTGGGTAATCCCACGGCAAGCTGAGCAGCGCCGGTGCCCCGTCCAGCTGGCCGAGCCAGTAATCGGCCTGCTGGCGCAGCGCATCGCCGCTAAGCCAGCGCCGCTGCCACAGGGCATAGTCAATGTACTGCACGGGCAAGGCCGGCAAGGGGTCGTCGCCACCGCAGCTGAAGGCTTGGTACAACTCGCCTAGCTCGCGTACCAAGACGCCCAGCGACCAACCGTCAGCCACCAGGTGATGCAAGGTCAGCAGTAGCAGGTGGTGGTCATCGGCCAGTTGCAGCAGGCGCCCACGCACCGGCAGTTCGCGGCCAAGCGCGAAGGGTTGGCTCGCCTCCTGGCGGATCAACGCCGCAATAGCGGCTTCATCCAGGCCCTGGCAAAGGTCCCGGCCAAACTGGAAGCCTTCGCTGCCGGTTGCCAGCACCACCTGCGGCTCACCTTCCTGTTCGACAAAATGGCTGCGCAAGCTTTCATGGCGCTCGACCAGGCGTCTTAAAGCACGCTCCAGTGCCGCACTGTCCAAACGGCCCTCCAGGCGCAGGGCCAGGGGAATGTGGTAGGCCGCGCTGGCTTCCTCCATCTGCGCCAGAAACCACAGTCGCTGCTGGGCGAAGGAAAGCGGCAAAGTACCGTCTCGCGGGCCCGGCTGGATGGCCGGCAAGGTATCGCCGTCACGCGTAAGGCATGCGGCCACCGCTGCCAGGCTGTCATCGGCAAACAGGTCGTTCAAGCCCAGCTCCAGCCCCAGGCGTTGGCGAACCTGGGCCAGCATGCGCATTGCCAGCAGTGAATGGCCGCCCAATTCGAAGAAGCGGTCGTGACGCCCGACGCGTTCCAGCTCCAGCAGTTCGCTCCACAACGTGGCCAGCGCCTGCTCACGTTCGCCTTCCGGTGCTTCGTACGCTGTCACCGCCAGGTCCTGGGGCGCCGGCGCCGGCAAGGCTTGGCGATCAACCTTGCCATTGTTGTTCAGCGGCATTCGCACCAATGCGACAAACGCGGTAGGCACCATGTAATCCGGCAAGCGCCCACGCAGGAAGGCACGCAGGTCAGCGGCCTGCAATGAGGCCTCGAGCCGGGTAAACCAGGCCACCAGCCGCAGTGGCCCCTGCTCGTTCGGCACAGCCATCACCACAACTTCACCGACACCCGGTGCCAGTGCCAACTGCTGCTCGATCTCGCCCAGTTCGATCCGATAACCGCGAATCTTGACCTGGTCGTCATTGCGCCCCAGGCACTCTAGCTGGCCGTCGGCCTGCCAGCGTACCAGGTCGCCGCTGCGGTACAGCCGGGCGCCCGGCTGCGGGCTGAACGGGTCATCGATAAACCGCTGCGCCGTCAGTTCTGGTTGGTTCAGGTAACCGAGGGCCACGCCGTCGCCGCCGATGTACAGTTCACCGACCACGCCTTGCGGCACGGGCTGTTGCCAGGCGTCCAGCACATACAGCTGGGTATTGCCGATAGGCCGGCCAATCGGCACTTGGGCTGCATCGGGCGCCAGCTCACGCACGTGGCAGGTGGCCGCGAGCGTGGTGGTTTCGGTAGGCCCGTAGGCATTGATCAGGCGCAGCGCAGGTGCCTTGTGCAGCAGCGTGCGGAAGGCTGCGGGTTCGGCACGCTCACCGCCGCTGATCAGCACGCGAAGCGCCGCCAGGGCCTCGGGGATCAACTGCACGTACTGGTTGAACAACGCCGTGGTCAGGAACAGAACGGTAATGCCCTGCTCCGCCAGCGCCTTCGCGAAAAGCGCCGGGTCGACCAGCGTGCGGTGGTCGATCAGCCGCAACTGCCCGCCATTGAGCAACGCACCCCACACCTCCAGGGTGCTGGCATCGAACGCCGGGTTGGAGGCGAAAGCGATGCGGTCGCTGGCCAGCAACCCGGCATACCGCTCGTTCAGCACCAGACTCGCAACACCCCGGTGCGCCACGCACACGCCCTTGGGTTTGCCTGTGGTGCCAGAGGTGTACATCACATAGGCCGCGCGGCCAGCGTCCTGGGCCAACCCAGGGTTGTGGCCAGGCTGGTCATCGAGGACCAGTTGATCGAGGTCGACCCGCCGCACTGCATACTCAACCGCTGTGCCAGCAAGCGTCAGCAGCGCGGCGGCCTGGCAATCCTCGACCATGAAGGCCTGGCGCTCGGTCGGGGCATGAATGTCGAGCGGCACACAGACCGCGCCACACTTGAGCACGGCCAGTTGCGCCACCAGCAGGTGCAGGGTGCGCGGCAGCAGCATGGCCACATAGGCACCCGGTGCCACACCTGCGCCCATCAGGTAATGGGCCAGACGGTTGGCGCGTTGGTTCAGTTCGCCATAGCACAGTGCCTGGTCGCCCTGCACTGCAGCTACCGCCAAGGGATGGCGCGCCACGCGCTGCTCGAACAACTGCTCCACCGTCAAGTCACGGGGGTAATCGCGCTGCGTGGCATTGAAACGGTGCAGCAGGGTCTGGCGCTCGCTGTCGCCCAGCAACGGCACTTGTGCCAACGGCTGTTGATCATCGCCGACCATGGCCCAGAGCAGGGTCTCGAAGTAGCCCACATAGCGCCGCACAGTCGCCTCGTCGAACAGCGAGGTGGCGTAGTCCAGGCTGCCGGCCAGCGTGTCGCCAAATTCGCCGAGGTTCAGCGTCAGGTCGAACTTGGCGACCTGACCCGCCTGAACCACGGCCTCCAACTGCAGGCCCGGCAGCTGCAACGCGCCACCTTCGATCGCCTGCCAATTGAGCGTGGCCTGGAACAAAGGGGTATGGCCGAGGCTGCGCACTGGGCGGACGATTTCCACCACCTGTTCGAACGGCAGGTCCTGGTGCGCCTGTGCCTCCAGCACGCGCGTACGCACCTGCTCCAGCAGCGCTTGCGCCGTCGGTGCGGCAGCCGTGTCGATGCGCACCGCCAGGGTATTGACGAACAAGCCCAGCAGCGGCTCCAGCTCGGCACAGCCGCGGCCCGCCACAGGGCACCCGATGACGATTTCGCCCTGGCCGGACAGCCGCGTCAACACGGCGGCCCAAGCGCTGAGCACGGCCATGTACAGGGTTACCCCGTGACGCTGGGCCAGGCTGCGCAGACCAGCCGCCAGGCGTGGCTGCAACTGCAGGGGCAGGCTTGCACCGGCAAAGTCCTGGCGTTCGGGGCGTGGGCGATCACTGGGCAGCTTGAGCAGGCTGGGCGCGCCGTCCAGGGCCTGGCGCCAGTAATCGGCCTGGCGCTGCAACTGGGCGCCGGCCAACCAGCGGCGCTGCCATACGGCATAGTCACCGTACTGGATGTCCAGGGCCGGCAGCGGATCGTCCTGGCCCTGGCAGCAGGCCGTATACAGCGCGCTCAGTTCACGGGTCAGCACGCCCAGTGACCAGCCGTCGGCAACGATGTGGTGCACGGTCAGGGCCAGCACATGATGTTCTGCGCCTAGACGCAGCAAACGCGCTCGCAACAGCGGTCCGTGGGCCAGGTCGAAAGGCGCAAGGGCCGCTTCATCCAAACGGGCGGGCAGCGCGTCGACGCTCAGCTCTTCACGCTGGAACCAATCGGCACCCGCCGTGGCGGCCAGCACCACCTCGGCACTGTCATCGCGGGGTACGAAGCGGCTGCGCAAGGTCTCATGGCGCTCGATGATGGCGAGCAAGGCTGCTTCCAGCGCATCGGCATCCAGTGCCCCGCGCAGGCCCAGGGCCAGCGGCACATTATAGGCCTGGTTACCGCCTTCCATCTGCGCCAGGAACCACAGCCGTTGTTGGGCGAACGACATCGGCAGCGGCGCATCGCGCGGCACCGGGCGTATCGCTGGCAACTCACTGCGCCCGGCATGGGCCAATACCTCGGCCACGGCGGCGAGCTCGGGGTTGGCGAACAGGTCGCCCAGGCTCAGTTCGACACCCAGGCGCAGGCGCACCTGGGAGACCATGCGCATCGCCAGCAGGGAATGCCCACCCAGGCTGAAGAAATGGTCGCGTCGGCCGACCCGCTCAACCTGCAGCAGCTCGGCCCATAGCGTGGCCAGCGCATGCTCCAACGCGCCTTCGGGAGCCTCGTAGCCCAGCTCGAACTGCGCAGAGCGTTCTGGCCGTGGTAATGCGCGGCGGTCGAGTTTGCCGTTTGCGGTCAGCGGCAACGCCGGCAGCTGCACATACGCTACCGGCACCATGTATTCCGGCAGGTGCGCCTGTAATTGGCTGCGCAGGCCTTCTGGGGGGAGCGGCTCGACGCCTGCCAGGGCGGTGAAGTAAGCCACCAGACGCGGCTGGCCGGGCTGGTCCTCGCGGGCCAGGACAACAGCTTCATCGATGCCGACCAGGGCGTTCAGCCGGCTTTCGATCTCGCCCAGTTCGATGCGCACGCCGCGGATCTTGACCTGGTCGTCGTTGCGCCCCAGAAAGTCCAGAGTGCCATCCGCCAGCCAGCGCACCAGGTCACCGGTGCGGTACATACGCCCACGGGCGACGAAGGGGTCGTCAAGAAAGCGTTCGGCGGTGAGCGCCGGACGGTTCAGGTAGCCTCGGGCAACCCCGGCGCCACCAATGTACAACTCGCCTGGTACACCCAGCGCGACAGGCTGCAGGTGTGGGTCGAGTACGTACAGGCGGGCGTTATCGACCGGCCGACCGATGTGCAGCGCCGCACCCGCTTCCAGCACGCCGGAACTCGCTACCACCGTGGTTTCGGTCGGGCCGTAGTTGTTGACCACGGCAAAGCGCTGGGTCCGGTTGAACTGGCGCAGGCGGTCACCGCCGATCAACAGGGTGCGCAGGGTCGGGTGTTCGAGTTGATGGTTGAAGGCGTACTCGGCCACCGGCGTCGGCAAGAAGCTCACGTCCAGGGGCTGTGCCTGCCACCAGGCAAGCATGGCATTCAGGTCATCGTTGCCCTCCGACGCTGGCGCCAGGTGCAACGTGGCCCCGGCGCACAACGCCGGCCAGACTTCCCAGGCCATGGCGTCGAAACCAAAACCGGCCAGGCTCGAAGTGTGCCGGCCATGGCACAGGTCGAACGTGCGGCAGTGCCAATCGACCAGGTTGTTGACGGTCTGGTGCTCGACCATCACGCCCTTGGGCTCGCCGGTGGAACCGGAGGTGTAGATCACATAGGCCAGGTGGTTCGCACTCAGCCCCGGCACGAACGGGTCGCTATCGCACACAGGCCAGTCCGGCTGGTCGAGCAGCACCACCGGCACCGCGACAGGCCCCAGGCGCTCACGCAGGGCCTGTTGCGTCAGCACCACTACCGGGCGGCTGTCGTTCAACAGGTACTGCACACGCTCATCCGGGTGGGCGGGGTCCACCGGTACGTAACCGGCGCCGGCCTTGAGCACCGCCAACAAGCCAACCAGCGTTTGCAGGCTACGCCGCGCCAGCACCGCGACGCGGTCGTCAGGCCGCACCCCCAGGTTGATCAGGTGCTGGGCCAGGGCATTGGCCTGGCGGTTGAGCTCGGCGTAGCTCAAGCTCGCGCCGTCACTGGTGGCGGCGATAGTGTCAGGGTGCAGTTCGGCGCGTTGGGCAATGCGCTGGTGCAGGGTCAGTTGCCGCTCATAGGGGGCCGGATAATCGTTGAACACTTGCAGCAGTTCGTCGCGCTCGCTGTCGGGGAGCATGGCCAGCGCCATGACCGATGACTGCGGCGCCTGCAGCAGGCTTTCGAGAGTCTGTTGCAGGTAGGCGCAAACGCGCTGCGCCGGCACTTCAGCGCTGGCCAGCAGGGTCAGGCGAAACGCTTCGCCCAAGTCGTCGACGCTGAGCGTCAAGGGATAGTTGGTAGCCTCGGCAGACTCGACGATGTCAATGCCGGCCAGGGCTGCGCGGCATGGCTGGGTGCTGTCCACTGCGCTGTGGCGGTAATTGAGCAAGGCATTGAACAGCGGCGCCGGCGCCGACACACCGCTGCAACGCTGGGCCAGGGCCAGTGGCGCGTGTTCATGGCGCATCAATGCGCTCAGCCGTTGGTGGGTGGCGCGGATCGCCGTCGGCAAGTCAACGCTGCTCAAGTCCACGCGGACCGGCAGGGTGTTGATGAAAATCCCCAGCGCCCGGTCGGTGGCTTCGGCGCCCTGCAAGCGCCCCATCAGCACTGTGCCGAACACCACCTGCTCGCGCCCCGTCAGCCCGCCCAGCACGCGGCCCCAGGCCAAGTGGAACAGGCTGGCGACACTCACCCCCAGGCTACGCGCCTGGCTGCGTAGCTGCTGGCACAGCGCTAGTGGCAGGTCGAGCGCGTGCTCGTTGTGCACCTCGCCCACGCCTTGCACATCCTGGATGCCGTAGGCCAGGGTCGACGCGTCGATACCCTCCAGCATGTCGCGGAAAAACGCCTCGTGTTCGGCCTCGCTGATACCCAGCACGGCTTGTGCCACATAATTGCGAAACGGCACCGGGGTGCCCAGCCGATCACCCTCACCGGCCAGAAACGCGATCAGCTCGTGACGCACCACCTCCAGGGCACTGTGGTCCATGGCGATATGGTGGAACTGCAGGGTGGCGGTCAGTGCGCCATCGGCCTGCTCGGCCTCACGCAGCAGGCGGATCAGCGGTGCCTGGGTCAGGTCGAGCCTGCCGCGCGTGGGGTCGTTGTCAGGTAGCGTCGCCACCTGCAGTTCGGCGCGGCGCCAGACTACCTGCACCGGCGTTTCCAGCCCTTCCCAGTGCACCGAGGTGCGCAGGATGTCATGGCGTGCAATCACGCCGCGCAGTGCATCGGCAAACGCCTGCAAGCGGGCCTCGCTGGCAAACACGAAACGCGCCTGCATTACGTAGGGGTCGCTGTCGGTGGCACTGGCATGGTGGAACAGCATGCCCTGCTGCAGCGGCGCCAGTGGGTAGATGTCTTGCACGTTTGTCGCACCGCCGGGGATGCAGGCGACGATGCGGTCAAGGGTGCTCTGGTCGAGGTCGATCAGGTTGAGGTGCTGCGGCGTAATGCGCGTGCAGCCTGGCTCGATGAGGTTGGGCGGCACTTGTACCGCGCCCTGTTTCACGGCCACGTACTCGCCGCGCTCGATCATAGCCACCAGCGTCGGCTTGTGTTCACGCAGTTGCGCCACCAACGCGGGGTCGCTCAGGGCCTGGCGGTTGCCTTGGACGGCCAATTGGCCGTCCTTCAGCGCCAGTTGTACGTTTTTGGCCGTCAGTGTTGCCAGTAATTGGTTGATGCTCACAGGACGATCTCCATTCTGTCTGTGATGGCTGCGTAGCCCGCCAAGGTCGGTTGGTCGAACAGGGCGCGCACGTCGGCTTCCAGGCCTTGCTCACGCAGGCGGGAGGTCAGGGTCACCGCCAGCAGCGAATGGCCGCCCAGCTCGAAGAAGTTGTCATGCCGCCCTACCCGCTCCACGCCCAGCAGCTCGGCCCAGATCGCGGCCAGCAGGGTTTCGGTTTCGCCTTCTGGGGCTTCGTACACGCGGCTTTGCAGGGCTTCGGTATCCGGGAGTGGCAAAGCCTTGCGGTCGAGTTTGCCGTTGGGGCTCAGCGGCAGTGCCTCCAGATGCAGGAACAGCGCAGGCACCATGAACTCCGGCAGGTGGGCCAGCAATGCCGTGCGCAGAACGTCTGCGGCCTGTTGCTCACCGGTGTAATACGCAACCAAACGCTGATCGCGAGCCACCACCACGGCTTCCTTCACGCCGTCGATGGCCGTCAGGCCGGCCTGGATTTCACCCAGCTCGATGCGCAAGCCACGGAGCTTCACCTGGTCATCGTTGCGGCCCAGGTATTCGATGTTGCCATCGGCCAGGTGCCGCGCCAGGTCGCCGGTACGGTACAGGCGTGCACCTGGGCGGCTGCTGAACGGGTCGTCGAGGAAGCGTTCGGCGGTCAGTTCGGCGCGGTTCAGGTAGCCACGGGCGACTTGCACGCCGCCGATGAACAGCTCGCCGGTCACGCCTTGCGGGACCGGCTGGCCCAGCGGATCGAGTACATACAGCGTGGTGTTGGCGATCGGTTTGCCGATGGGGGTGTTGTCCGGTGCCGTCACGCAGTGCCAAGCGCTCACGTCCACAGCAGCTTCGGTCGGGCCGTACAGGTTGTGCAACTCGACCGTCGGCAGTTGCGTGTGGAAGCGTCGCACCAGGCTGCCCGGCAAGGCTTCGCCACTGCACAGAACGCGCTTCAACGAAGCCGCCGAAGCGTCACCGTGCGCCAGGAACACATCCAGCATCGAGGGCACGAAGTGCAACGTCGTGACATTTTCGCTGCGGATCACCTGACGCAAGTACTCCGGATCGCGGTGGCCGCCGGGGCGAGCCATGACCAGGCGAGCGCCGGTTTGCAGCGGCCAGAGGAACTCCCATACCGACACGTCGAAGCTGAACGGGGTCTTCTGCAAGACCACGTCGTCAGCACCGAGGTTGTAGGCGTCCTGCATCCACACCAGGCGGTTGACCACGCCGGCGTGCTCGTTCATCACGCCTTTCGGCAAGCCGGTGGAGCCTGAGGTGTAGATCACGTAGGCCAGGTGACGCGGGGTCAAATCGGTTACTAGTGGATTGCTGGACGGCTGGCCGTTCCAGGTCGGCTGATCCAGGTCGATAACCTGGGCCGAATCCGGTACGTGCCGTGTAGCGCTATGCACCAGCACCGCAACAGGCGCGCTGTCGCTGAGCATATGCCGCACGCGCTCAGCTGGGTAATCCGGGTCAACCGGCACATAAGCGCCGCCAGCCTTGAGGATGGCCAGCAGGCCAACCACCATCGACAGCCCACGCTCGACACAAATCGCTACCCGATCATCAGGTTTGAGACCCAGTTCAATCAGGTGATGCGCTAATTGGTTGGCCTGCTCATTCAGCGCGCGATAGCTCAACTCGCCTTCTTCGGCATTGACCGCGACTGCATCCGGCGTACGCAGCACCTGCGCCTCGACCATCCCGTGCAGGGTCTGCTCAAGGTCATAGCCCACCGCCGTGTCGTTGAAGCCCAGCAGCACCCGCTCACGCTCCTGCGCTTCAAGCACCGGCAAGCGCTGCAGCGGCAGTTCCGGGGTCTGTTCCAGCGCCTCGACCATGGCCTGCAACACCTGGTTCATCTGCCCACAGATACGCGCCGCGCCTACGTCGGCGGGGGTCATGGCAACCAGACGGAAGCCCTGCCCCAGGTCATCCACGTTCAAGCCCAGCGGGTAGTTGCTGCGTTCCTGGCTTTCCAGGTTGTCGATACCTTGCGTTGCCTGCCGCTGGCTATCAGTGACCTGCGTGCTGTGCCGATAGTTGAGCATCGCGCTGAACAACGGCAAGGGCGCAGCCACGCCACTGCAACGCTGAGCCAAGGCCAGCGAAGCATGCTCGTGGGCCAGCAAGGCACTGAGGCGCTGATGCACGGCCCGTGCCCCTTCGCGCAGGCTCACTTCGCCCAGATCGACCCGCAGGGGCAAGGTGTTGATGAACATGCCCAGCGCCCGCTCGGCGCCTTCACCGCCTTGCAGGCGGCCCAACAGCACGGTGCCGAACACCACGCTGTCCTGGCCACTGGCGGCTGCCAGCAGGCGCGCCCAGGCCAGGTGGAACAGGCTGGCGACGCTGATACCCAATTGCCGGCCTTGCTGGCGCAGGCGTTGTGCCAGGTCATCACGTAGCCACAGCTGAGCCTCCTCGATGTCACGCCCGTCACCCTGCACATCGCTTAGACCGAACGGCAGCGTCGGCTCGTCGATGTCCGCCAGTTGCGCGCGGAAGAACGCTTCATGCTCGGCCTGACTGATACCCAGTCGCGCCTGGGCCACGTAGTTGCGATACGGCACCGGTGCCAGCGCCGGCTCGGCCGCACCCTGCAGGTAACCGATCAGCTCCTCGCCGACCACTTCCATGGCGGTGTGGTCGAGCACGATGTGGTGGAACTGCAAGGTGGCTTCGATGCGTGCCGTACCCGGCTGCTGCGTGTACAGCAGGCGAATCAGCGGTGCCTTGCTCAGGTCAAGCATTGCCTCGCCGTCGCTATCACGCTTCATGACCAGCAGCGGCGCCTGCCGCCAGACCACCTGCACTGGCTGCGGCAAGCCTTCCCAGAGCACCGCTGTGCGCAGTACGTCGTGGCGGGCGATGACCTTGTCCAACGCTGCCGCAAAGTTGTCCAAGTGTTCGCGGCTGGCGAACCCGAAGCGCGATTGCAGCACATAAGGGTCGTGCCCCTGCGCGCTGAGGTGGTGGTAGAGGATCCCTTCCTGCAAGGGTGCCAACGGATAGATGTCCTGCACATTGCGGGCACCGCCAGGTATCTGGGCAATGATACGGTCGATAGCCGCCTGCTCCAGGGCCACCAGCGGCAGCATGCCGGGGGTGATATGCGAGCAACCGGCAGGGATCAGGTTGTCCGGCACCTGCACCTGATGCGCCTGGCCCAGGGTCGTCGCCAGTGCCGCCACCGTCGGCTGGCCAAACAGCGTGCGCACATCCACCTGCACACCATCGCGGCGCAAGCGCGCGGTCAGGTTCACCGCCAGCAACGAATGGCCACCCAACTCGAAGAAGTTATCGTGCCGGCCCACCCGCTCGACGCCCAGCATGTCGGCCCACACCGCGGCCAAGGCCATTTCCACTTCGCCCTGCGGCGCGACATACGCCTGGCCTGCAAGCAGCGCCGGATCCGGCTCGGGCAACGCCTTGCGATCCAGCTTGCCATGGCTGGTCAACGGCAGCGCTGGCAGGCAGGTGAACGCCAACGGCACCAGGTGGGCGGGCAGGCTTGCCTGCAAGGCCTGGCGCAGTGAGTCCACTGCCACCGGTGAGGTTTCAGTGAACCAGGCCAGCAGCCGCTCGCCACGCACCAGCACGACTGCATCAGCGATACCAGGCTGGGCGGCGAGTACGCTTTCGATCTCGCCAAGCTCCACCCGTACGCCGCGGATCTTCACCTGATCGTCGTTACGGCCCAGGTAATCCAGGGTGCCGTCAGGGTTCCAGCGCACCAGGTCACCGGTGCGGTACAGCCGCGCGTGGCGTTGGGCGTTGAACGGATCGGCAATGAAGCGCTCCTCGGTCAGTTCCGGGCGCTTGAGGTAGCCGCGGGCCACCCCGGCGCCGCCAATGTACAACTCACCTACGGCGCCCACCGGTACCGGCTGGCGGCCCTGGTCGAGCACATACACCTGGGTGTTGGCCAGGGGCTTGCCGATGTGCAGCGCGCCCCCAGCTACCAGTTGCCCAGACGTGGCCACCACGGTCGCTTCGGTCGGGCCATAGTTGTTGACCAAAGCAAAACCTGGGTCGCGCTCGAACTGGCGCAGGCGATCGCCGCCGACCAGCAGCGTGCGCAGGGTCGGGTGCTGACGCTCGCGGCGCAGCGCTTGCTCGGCCACTGGCGTGGGCAGGAAGCTGACAGCCAATGGCTGCTCCAGCCACCAGTCGAGCAATTCGTCGACGTGCTCACCGGCGATGCGTGCAGGTGGCACATGCAGCACTGCCCCCGTGCACAGCGCCGGCCAGACCTCCCAGGCCACCGCATCGAAGCCGAAACCGGCCACCGTGCTGGTATGGCTGCCGGCGTTCAAGGCAAACGCCTCACAGTGCCAGTGCACCAGGTTGGCCAGGGTCGCATGCTCGACCATCACCCCTTTCGGCTGGCCGGTGGAACCGGAGGTGTAGATCACATACGCCAGTTGGCGATCATCCAGGCCTGCCACGCAGGGATTGCTGTCGGGCGCGTCTTGCCAGGCATCGCGGTGCAGCTCGACCCGCAGGTTGTCCCCCACCAGCGCCAGAGTCGTCGCATCGACCAGCACCAACGCCGGCGCGCTGTCTTCCAGCAGGTAGGCGATGCGCTCGCCAGGGTATGCCGGGTCAATCGGCACATAGGCCGCGCCGGCCTTGAGGACGGCCAGCAGGCCGACCAGGCGCTCCAGGCTGCGCGGTAAGCACAATGCCACCCGGTCGCCGACCTTCACCCCGCGACTGATCAGGTAATGCGCCAGGCGGTTGGCGCGGCAGTTCAGCTCGCCGTAGCTCAGTGTCTGGCCATCCTGCACCAGCGCTGTCGCTTGCGCCGCGCGGGCCGCCTGGGCCTCGACCAGGGCGTGCACGGTCTGCCCTTTCGGGTAGTCGCGTGCGCTGGTATTGAAGGTTTCCAGCACTTGCTGGCGTGCTAGCGGGTCCAGGATCGACAGCGCCTCGACCGGCTTGACTGCTGACTGGTTCAGCGCCTGCAGCAGCTCGATCAGGGCCTGGTTCATCCAGCCAGCGACCCGCTCAGCCCCCATGCCTGCCTGAGCCAACACACTCAAGGCAAAGCCTTCGCCCAGGTCGTCGACACTCAGGGTCAGTGGGTAGTTGCTGCGTTCCTCGCCGCCCAGCAGGCGAACACCCTGGTGGTCGGCATCCGCGTCGGCAGGCCCCCCTGCCGTGCTGTGGCGGTAGTTGAACAAGGCGCTGA
The DNA here is from genome assembly GCF_044740745.1 of Pseudomonas sp. NPDC088322. Classification (NCBI taxonomy): domain Bacteria; kingdom Pseudomonadati; phylum Pseudomonadota; class Gammaproteobacteria; order Pseudomonadales; family Pseudomonadaceae; genus Pseudomonas; species Pseudomonas sp. NPDC088322. Next base: position 502,770 of record NZ_JBIURK010000005.1, read on the forward strand.
ACAACGGCGTGGACGCCGCCACGCCACTGCAGCGCTGGGCCAAGGCCAGCGAAGCATGCTCGTGTGCCAGCAACGCCGAAAGCCGCTGATGGGTGGCACGCACCGCCTGCGCCACCGGTGCGGTAAGGTCGATGCGCAGCGGCAAGGTGTTGATGAACACGCCCAACGCCCGGTCGGCCCCTTCACCGCCCTGCAAGCGCCCCATCAACACGGTGCCGAACACGACATCAGTGCGGTTGGCGAGCACACCCAGCACGCGTGCCCAGGCCAGGTGCGCCAGGCTCGCGGCACTCACCCCAAGCTGCCGAGCCTGTTCGCGCAGGCCACGGGCCAGGCTGGCGTCGAGGGCCAGGTGGGCCTCTTCGATGGCGTGCCCATCACCCTGCACGTCGCTCAGGCCAAACGGCAAGGTCGGGGCATCAAGGTCGCCCAGCATCTCGCGGAAGAACGCTTCATGGCCGGCATCGTCGGCCCCAAGGCGAGCTTGGGCCACATAGGTGCGATAAGGCACAGGCGCGGGCAAGCGTTCGCCCTGGCCCGCCAGCAGCAGCTGCATCTCGCGGGCGATGACTTCCATCGCGGTATGGTCCAAGGCCAGGTGATGGAATTGCACAATTGCCACCACGCGCTGGTTGGCCGGGTCATCGGCATGCAGCAGGCGCAGCAAGGGTGCCCGCGACAGCTCGAGGCGCTGGTGACGGGCGTCGAAGCGCGCCTGCAAGGCGTCGATCACCGAATCGCCAGCCAGGCCGTCGATTGCGCTGACCTGCATCCGCGCTTGCCGCCAGACCACCTGCACCGCGTGAGCCAGCCCTTCGCTGACCACGGCGGTACGCAGAATGTCGTGACGGTCGATGACCTGCTGCAAGGCGCCCGCCCAACGCTGCAAATGCGCCAGGCTATCGAAGGCCAGGCGCGACTGCAGCAGGTACGGATCGCCCTGTGCGGCGCTCAAGTGGTGGTACAGGATGCCCTCCTGCAGCGGGGCAAGGGGGTAGATCTCCTGCACGTTGGCAGCACCGCCGGGCACCGTGGCGACGACACGGTCGATACTGGCCTGGTCGAGCTCGATCAGGCTGAGCATGTCCGGAGTGATGTGGCGGGCAGCGTGCGGCACACGGTTGGCCGGCACCTGCACTTCGCGACCGGTGCCCACGGCCGCAGCCAGCGCCGCCAGGGTGGGCTTGGCGAACAGCACGCGCACATCGGCGCTGAGGCCGGCCTTGCGCATGCGTTCGACCAGGCTCACAGCCAGCAACGAATGGCCGCCCAGCTCGAAGAAGTGATCGTGCCGACCGATCTGCGCGACCTTGAGCAGGTCGGCCCAGATTGCCGCCAGGGTGGTTTCGACCTCGCCCTGTGGCGCCTCGAAGGCGCGGCTGAGTAGCGCCTCGTTGCCCGGTTGCGGCAGGGCACGGCGGTCGAGCTTGCCGTTGCCGGTCAGCGGCAGTGCATCGAGGCAAACGTAGGCCGCTGGCAGCATGTAGTCCGGCAACTGGCCTTGTAGCTGCTGGTGCAGCTCGCCCAGGCCGGGGGCCGGGCTGTTGGCGGTGAAGTAGGCCACCAGGCGCTTGTCACCCGGCGCGTCTTCACGTACCACCACGGCCGTGTCACGGACACCGGCACAGGCGCCCAGGCGCGCTTCGATTTCACCGAGTTCGATGCGGAAGCCGCGCAGTTTGATCTGCTGGTCGGCGCGGCCCAGGTAACGCAACGTGCCGTCAGCCTGCCAGCAAGCCAGGTCGCCACTGCGGTACATGCGCGCACCCGGCTCACGGCTGAACGGGTCGTCGAGGAAGCGCTCGGCGGTGAGTGCCGGCTGGCCGAGGTACCCCAGTGCAACGCCAGCGCCGCCGATGTACAGCTCACCGACCGCGCCAACGGGCAGCGGCTGCTGACGGGCGTCGAGCACATAGCAACGGGCATTGCCGATCGGCCTGCCAATCGGGATGCTGCCCTCGCCGACCGTGACGATCGGGTGGGTGGTGCTGAAGGTAGTGGCTTCAGTCGGGCCATAGCCATTGAGCAGATGTTGCGGGGCGCCTTCGCGCAGCACCCGACCGACGATGGCCGGGTCCAGCACATCGCCGCCCACCATCAGGTAGCGCAGCCTGGCGAATGCCGGCAGCAGGTCATCGGCAAATTGATGGAACAGGCCGGCAGTCAGCCACAGCACGCTGATGCGTTGCTCCAGCAACACATCACGCAAAGCCTCACGCGACAGCACCTGGTCCTGGTCGATGACCACCACCGTGCCGCCGTTGAGCAGCGGCGCCCAGACTTCCAGGGTACTGGCATCGAACGCAGGGTTGGAGGCGAACGCGACGCGGTCCTGGCAGGTGAATTCAGCAAAGCCGTTGTTGACCACCAGGCGCACGATGGCCCGGTGCGGCACTTGCACGCCCTTGGGGGTGCCGGTAGAGCCGGAGGTGTACATGATGTAGGCGGCGCTTTCGGCAGCTACCTCCAGGCCCGGCGAGTGTTGCGGATACCCGCTGAGGTCGAGGTGGTCCAGTTCGACGCGCATGGCATCGCCTACCTGCGGTTCGCTGCTGAAGGTGAGCATGACCCGCGCCTGGCTGTCTTCGATCATGAAGGCCTGGCGCTCGACAGGCGCGTTGCTGTCCAACGGCACGAACACCGCTGCGCATTTGCTGGCCGCCAGTTGTGCGGCCAATAAGGCGACGCTGCGTGGCAGCAGCAGAGCTACACGATCGCCAGGGCGCACGCCCAGGGCCAACAGGTGATGGGCCAGGCGGTTGGCGTGCTGTTCGAGCTGCTCATAGCTCCACTGCCGATCACCGTGCACCACCGCCGTTGCAGCAGGGCTGAGCGCGGCATGGCTGCCAAACAGGGTATGCAGTGCATGGTCCCGTGGGTAATCGCGGTAGGTGGCATTGAAACCTTGCAACACCCGCTCGCGCTCGGCAGGCGCCAGTTGGCTAACGTGATGCAAGGCCTTGGCCGGTGCCTGCGCAAGGGCCTGCGCCAGTTGCTCAAGGGCGGTGCTGAGCAGGCGACAAACCTGTGCGCCATCGACTTGCGCCACCGCTTGCACGGTCAGCACAAAGGCCTCGCCCAGGTCATCGACGTTGACCACCAAGGGGTAGTTGCTGCGCTCATGCGCGGCCAGTTGCTCGATACCCTGCCAGGCCTCGCGCAGCTCAGCCTTGGCGGGTGCACTGTGGCGATAGTTGAGCAGGCTGGTGAACAGCGCCTGGGACGCCGGCACTGCGCTGCAGCGCTGAGCCACTGCCAGCGAGGCTTGCTCATGGGCCAGCAAACGGGCCAGCCGTTGGTGGGTCAGGCGTACGCCTTCAGCCACGGCCATGGCGCCCACGCTCACCCGCAGCGGCAAGGTGTTGATGAACATGCCCAGGGCCCGGTCAGCGCCCTCGCCGCCTTGCAGCCGGCCGAGCAACACCGTGCCGAACACCACTTCTTCGCGTCCTGACAGTTGCGCCAGCACCTGCCCCCAGGCCTGGTGCACCAAGCTGGCAACGCTGATGCCCAGCACACGGGCCTGCTCGCGCAAGCGGCCGGCCAACGCCGGCTCCAGGGCCAGACGGCTGTCCAGTACAGGGCTGGCATCACTGTGTGCATCGCGCAGGCCAAATACCGTGGTGGGTTCGTCGATGTCGCCCAGCAGCTCGCGGAACAGTGCTTCGTCAGCCTGGGTATCGGCACCCAGGCGTGCCTGCGCCACATAGTTGCGGTAGGGCACGCTGGCCTGCGACAGGGCCTGGCCTTGCAGCACAGCAGTGATCTCGGCCACCAGCTGTTCGACGGCGGCGTGGTCAAGGATGATGTGGTGGATCAGCAGCGTAGCTTCCACGCGACCCTCGCCGTGGCCAGGCATCAGGCGGATCAAGGGGGCCTTGTTCAGGTCGAGCGTGGTGCTCCGCTCATCGCCGCGCAAGCTTGCACCGGCGCCAGGCACGCTGCGCCAGACGACCTGCACGGGCTCCTCCAGGCCCTGCCAATGGATGCTGGTGCGCAGGATGTCGTGACGGGCGATGACCTGGTCGAGCGCTGCGGCAAAGGCATCGAGCTCGGCCTGCGTCGGGAAGGCGAAGCGTGCTTGCAGCACGTACGGGTCTGCGCCTTCGCTGGCGAGGTGATGGTAGAGGATGCCTTGTTGCAGGGGCGCTAGCCCATAGACATCCTGGACATTGGCTACGCCACCGGGGATCTGCGTGACCAGGTTGTCGATGGCGCTCTGGGACAGCTCGGCGAGCGGCAGCATGTCCGGAGTGATGCGTGTGACCTCTGCCGAAATGCGGTTGGCGGGCACGCTGATGCGGGTTTCACCGCCTACCGCAGCGGCGAGCGCTGCCAAGGTCGGCTGGCCGAACAGTACGCGGATATCGGCATGCAGGCCCTGTTGGCGCAGGCGCGAAGTCAGGGTCACGGCCAGCAGCGAATGGCCGCCCAGTTCGAAGAAGTTGTCATGCCGCCCTACCCGCTCCACCCCCAGCAGCTCGGCCCAGATCGCGGCCAGCAGGGTTTCGGTTTCGCCTTCTGGGGCTTCGTAAACGCGGCTTTGCAGGGCTTCGGTATCCGGGAGTGGCAAAGCCTTGCGGTCGAGTTTGCCGTTGGGGCTCAGCGGCAGTGCCTCCAGATGCAGGAACAGCGCGGGCACCATGAACTCCGGCAGGTGGGCCAGCAATGCCGTGCGCAGAACGTCTGCGCCCTGCTGCTCACCGGTGTAATACGCAACCAAACGCTGATCGCGAGCCACCACCACGGCTTCCTTCACGCCGTCGATGGCCGTCAGGCCTGCCTGGATTTCACCCAGCTCGATGCGCAAGCCACGCAGCTTCACCTGATCATCGTCGCGGCCCAGGTATTCGATGTTGCCATCGGCCAGGTGCCGAGCCAGGTCGCCGGTACGGTACAGGCGTGCATCTGGGCGGATGCTGAACGGGTCGTCGAGGAAGCGTTCAGCAGTGAGTTCGGCGCGGTTCAGGTAGCCACGGGCGACTTGCACGCCGCCGATGAACAGCTCGCCGGTCACGCCTTGCGGGACCGGCTGGCCTTGGCTGTCGAGCACGTACAGCGTGGTGTTGGCGATGGGTTTGCCGATGGGGGTGTTGTCCGGTGCCGTCACGCAGTGCCAGGCACTGACGTCTACCGCCGCTTCGGTCGGGCCGTACAGGTTGTGCAGCTCGACCGTCGGCAGTTGCGTGTGGAAGCGTCGCACCAGGCTGCCCGGCAAGGCTTCGCCACTGCACAGAACACGCTTGAGACCATCAGCCGATAATTGGCCGTGCGCCAGGAACACATCCAGCATCGAGGGCACGAAGTGCAACGTCGTGACATTTTCGCTGCGGATCACCTGACGCAAGTACTCCGGATCGCGGTGGCCGCCGGGGCGCGCCATGACCAAGCGAGCGCCGGTTTGCAGCGGCCACAGGAACTCCCATACCGAGACGTCGAAGCTGAACGGGGTCTTCTGCAAGACCACGTCGTCTGCGCCTAGGTTGTAGGCCTCCTGCATCCACAGCAGGCGGTTGACCACGCCGGCGTGCTCGTTCATCACGCCTTTCGGCAAGCCGGTGGAGCCTGAGGTGTAGATCACGTAGGCCAGGTGACGCGGGGTCAAGCCGGAGACAACCGGGTTGCTGGACGGCTGGGCGTTCCAGGTCGGCTGATCCAGGTCGATGACCTGGGCCGAATCCGGTACGTGCCGCGTAGCGCTATGCACCAACACTGCAACAGGCGCGCTGTCGCTGAGCATATGCCGCACGCGCTCAGCTGGGTAATCCGGGTCAACCGGCACATAGGCGCCGCCAGCCTTGAGGATGGCCAGCAGGCCAACCACCATCGACAGCCCACGCTCAACGCAGATCGCCACCCGATCGTCAGGTTTGACCCCCAGATCGATCAGGTGATGCGCCAGTCGGTTGGCCTGCTCATTCAGCGCGCGATAGCTCAACTCCCCTTCTTCGGCCTTGACCGCGACTGCATCCGGTGTACGCAGCACCTGCGCCTCGACCATCCCGGGCAGGGTCTGCTCAAGGTCATAGCCCACCGCCGTATCGTTGAAGCCCAGCAGCACACGCTCACGCTCCTGCGCTTCAAGCACCGGCAAGCGCTGCAGCGGCAGTTCCGGGGTCTGTTCCAGCGCCTCGACCATGGCTTGCAACACCTGGTTCATCTGCCCACAGATACGCGCCGCGCCAACCTCGGCGGGGGTCATGGCAACCAAACGGAAGCCCTCCCCAAGGTCGTCGACGTTCAGGCTCAACGGGTAGTTGGTGCGTTCCTGGCCCTCCAGTACGTCAATGCCTTGCCACGCCTGCCGCTGTTCAGCGCTGGCTTCTGCGCCATGGCGGTAGTTGAGCATGGCGCTGAACAACGGCAACGGCGCAGCCACAGCGCTGCAGCGCTGGGCCAACGCCAGGGAGGCGTGTTCGTGCGCCAGCAGCGCACTGAGGCGCTGATGCACGGCCTGCGCCCCTTCGCGCAGGCTCACTGCGCCCAGATCAACCCGCAGCGGCAAGGTGTTGATGAACATGCCCAGCGCCCGCTCGGCACCCTCACCACCTTGCAGGCGCCCCAGCAACACAGTGCCGAACACCACACGGTCGTTGCCGCTGGCAGCGGCCAACAGGCGCGCCCAAGCCAGGTGGAACAGGCTGGCGACACTGATGCCCAGGTGCCGTGCCTGGCGCCGCAGCCCTGCGGCCAGTTCGGCCGACAGCGCCAGCTTGGCTTCTTGCATGCCAAGGCCATCGCCTTGAACATCGCTTAGGCCGAACGGCAGCGTTGGCTCGTCGACATCCGCCAACTGCGCGCGGAAGAACGCCTCATGCTCGGCCTGGCTGATACCCAGGCGCGCCTGGGCTACGTAGTTGCGGTACGGCACAGGGATCTGGACCGGCGGCGTGCCCTGCAGGAAGCCCAGCAACTCCTCACCGACCACCTCCAGCGCGGTGTGGTCGAGGACGATGTGGTGGAACTGCAAGGTAGCTTCGATGCAATGGCTGCCCGGTACCTGACGATGAAGCAGACGAATAAGCGGCGCCTGGCCCAGGTCCAGGCCAGCGTCAGTTGCATCGTCGTCGCGCACTACCTGTAACGACGCCCGACGCCAGACCACTTGCACAGCCTGCGGCAGGCCGTCCCAGAGCACGGCGGTACGCAGCACATCATGGCGGGCGATCACCTGGTCCAGTGCGCTGGCGAAGGCTTGCAGGCGCTCGCCGTTGTCGAAACGCAGGCGGGAATACAGCACATAGGGATCGTGCGCGGCGCTCAAGTGATGGTAAAGGATACCTTCCTGCAGAGGCGCCAGCGGGTAGATGTCCTGCACATTGGCCGCACCACCCGGCACGCGCGCGACGATGCGATCGATCGCGGCTTGGTCGAGCTCGATCAGGCTCAGCAGGTCTGGGGTGATATGGGTGCAATCGGCAGGGATGCGGTCTTCCGGTACCAGCACTTGCAGGTTACGCCCCAAGGTCTCGGCCAGGGCCGCGACGGTAGGCTGGCCGAACAGGGTCCGTACATCGACTTGCAGCCCTTCCAGGCGCAGCCGTGCGGTCAGGCTTACTGCCAGCAGCGAGTGGCCGCCCAGCTCGAAGAAGTTGTCGTGTCGACCTACTCGCTCGACGCCCAGCAGTTGCGCCCACAGTTGCGCCAGCAGGGTTTCGGTCTGCCCCTGCGGCGCTTGGTAGGGGCGCTCATGCAATGCGGCATCCGGCGCGGGCAGCGCTTTACGGTCCAGCTTGCCATTGGGCGTCAACGGCAGCTGATCGAGGTGGATGTACTGTGCCGGCAGCATGTATTCCGGCAGGTCCTGCAGCAGTGCCTGACGCAGGCTGTCCGCCTCGGCCTGCTCACCGGTGAGGTAGGCGACCAGGCGCGGCCCACTGGCCGGGGCGTCGTAAGCCAGCACTACGGCCTCGTGCACACCGGGCACACGCAGCAGGCAGGCTTCGATCTCGCCGAGCTCGATGCGCAGCCCGCGGATTTTGACCTGGTGGTCGTTACGGCCGAGGAAGACCAGCTTGCCATCTTCGCGCTGGCGCACCAGGTCACCGCTGCGGTACAGGCGATCGCCGTCAACGAAGGGGCTGGCGATGAAGCGTTCGGCCTGTTGTTCGGGCAAACCCAGATAACCCCGGGCGACACCCGCGCCGCCGATATGCAGGTGGCCGACCACGCCCCACGGTACCGGTTGGTCGTAGTGGTCGAGTACATACAGCCGGGTATTGTCGATGGCCGTGCCGATCGGCAATGCCCCGTGCGGCAGGTCTGCGCCCGGCTCCAGCGTCCAGGCGCTGCAATCGACGGTGGTCTCGGTGGGGCCGTAAACGTTATGCAGGCGTACACCCGGCAAGCGCTTGCGCACTTGGGCGGCCAGTGCCTGGCTCAACTCGCCGCCACCGCAGACGATATCGCTGAGGCTGACACAGCGAGCGCTGGCAGGTGCTTCCAGGAACTGCTGCAGCAACGCCGGCACGAATTGCACCACGCTGACATGCTGCGCCTGGATCAGTTGCGCGAGGTAGTGCGGGTCACGCTGGCCGTCCGGGCGCGCCAATACCAGGCGCAGGCCGCTGCACAAAGGCCAGAACAGTTCCCACACCGAGGCATCGAAGCTGACCGGGGTTTTGTGCAGCACGGCGCCTGGGCCAGGCACCTGGCAAAGGCGCTGGCTCCAATGCACCAGGTTGACCACGTTGCGGTGTTCGACCATCACCCCCTTGGGCTGGCCTGTGGAGCCGGAGGTGTAGATCACATACGCCAGGTGGCTCGCTGTCAGTGCGACTACGCGAGGGTTGCTGATCGGCTGGGCCTCCCAGCCAGGCTGATCGAGGTCGATCAACTGCACCGGGGTGCCTTGTACGACATCTCGGGTAGCGCCGTGCACCAGTACGGCCAGCGGCGCGCTGTCGCTCAGCATGTGGCGAATGCGTTCTGCCGGGTAACCCGGGTCAACTGGCACATAGGCGCCGCCTGCCTTGAGGATGGCCAGCAAGCCAACCACCATCGACAGCCCGCGCTCGACGCAGATCGCGACACGGTCATCCGGTTTGACCCCCAGGCCGAGCAAATGATGGGCAAGCCGATTGGCCTGCTCGTCGAGCTGGCGATAGCTGAGCTCGCCCTCCTCGGCGACCAGGGCAATGGCAGTCGGCGTGCGCCGGACCTGGGCCTCGAACAGCCCATGCAGCGTTTGCGTCAAGTCGTGAGGCGTTTGCGGGGCATTGGCCAGCAGTCGCAGCCGCTCATCAGGCGTCACTACCGGCACCTGCTGCAACAACGTGTCAGGCGCGTGCTCAAGCGCATCCAGCAAACCGTGCAGCACCTGCAGCAGTTGCTCGCAGACCCGCTGCGCGCCCACCTGGGCACTGACCTGGGCCGTCAGCCGCAGGCCATCGCCCAGGTCGTCCACGTTGACGCTCAACGGGTAGTTGCCATGGCCGCCGCTGGGCAGTGCCTGGATGCCTTCCAGGGCTTCGCGGTGCGCTTGCTGCGCGGGCTGGCTGGCGCCATGCCGGTAGTTGAGCATGGCACTGAACAACGGGGTCGGCGCAGCCACGCCGCTGCAACGCTGGGCCAAGGCCAGCGAGGCGTGCTCGTGCACCAGCAAGGCACTCAGCCGCTGGTGCGTCAGGCGCACCCCAGCGCGCACGCCCAGCCCGTGCAGGTCCAGGCGCAGTGGCAAGGTGTTGATGAACATGCCCAGACCGCGATCAGCCCCGGCGCCCCCTTGCAGGCGGCCCAGCAGCACGGTGCCGAACACCACACGGTCTTGGCCACTGGTGGCGGCCACCAGCCGTGCCCAGGCCAGGTGCAGCATGCTGGCAGCGCTCACGCCCAGCTGCTGGGCCTGGCTGCGCAGGCGCCGGTACTGCTCGGGCGCCAGTTGCACCGTAGCCAATTCGAAGGTACTGGCCTGGCCCTGCAGGTCGACCAGGCCATAGGGCAAAGTCGGCTCGTCGATGTCGGCCAGCTCTGCGCGGAAGAACGCTTCGTGCTCGGCCTCGCTGATGGCCAAACGCGCCTGGGCCACGTAGTTGCGGTACGGCACGGGCGGTTGGCTGGGCTGCTCGCCGCGCAGGTGGTCGCGGATCTCTTCCAGCACCACCTTCATGGCCGTGTGGTCCAGGGCGATGTGGTGGAACTGCAGGGTGGCTTGGAGGCCTTCGCTGCCTGCCTGTGGGGTTTGCAGCAGACGGATCAATGGCGCATGGCTGAGGTCGAGCGGGCCAGGGGCTTCGCTGCTATTGACCAGCACCGAACCCGGCACGCTGCGCCATACCACCTGCACAGGCTGCGCCAGACCGTCCCAGAGCACGGCAGTACGCAGAATATCGTGGCGTGCGATGACCTTGTCCAAGGCCACGGCAAAGGCCTGCAGACGGGCCTGGCTGTCGAATGCGACGCGCCACTGCAGCAGGTAGGGGTCTTCGTCTGCAGCACTCAGGTGATGGTAGAGAATGCCTTCCTGCAGCGGTGCCAATGGGTAAATGTCCTGCACGTTGGCAGCGCCACCTGGCACCGTGGCGACGATGCGCTCAACCGCGCTGGCGTCCAACGTCAGCAAAGGCAGCATGGCTGGGGTGATGTGGGTGCAGCCCGCTGGAATGCAGTTCTCGGGCACGCTGACCTGGCGCCCCTTGCCTAGCGCGGCAGCCAGGGCAGCCACGCTGGGCTGGCCGAACAGCACCCGCACGTCGGTCTGCAGGCCCTGTTGGCGCAAACGTTCGATCAGCGTCACGGCCAGCAGCGAGTGGCCGCCCAGCTCGAAGAAGTTGTCGTGCCGCCCTACCCGTTGCACGCCCAGCACGTCGGCCCAGACGCTGGCCATGGCCGCTTCTGTTTCGCTGGCCGGGGCTTCATAGCCCTGGCAGATCAGTTGGGCCGGGTCCGGTTCAGGCAGGGCCCGGCGGTCCAGCTTGCCATGGCTGGTCAACGGCCATTGGTCCAGGCGCATGAACGCCTGCGGCACCATGTGCCCCGGCAAGCTGGCCTGCAGCGCTTGACGCACAACCTCTAGCGCGACCGGCGCCTGTTCGGTGAACCAGGCCAGCAGACGCTCGTCGCGGACCAGTACCACGGCATCGGCGATACCGGCCTGAGCCGTCAGCGCGGCCTCGATTTCACCCAACTCCACACGCACGCCGCGGATCTTCACCTGGTCGTCATTACGCCCGAGATATTCCAGGGTGCCGTCAGTGTTCCAGCGCACCAGGTCGCCAGTGCGGTACATGCGCGCGCCGGGCTTGCGGCTGAACGGGTCGGCGACAAAGCGCTCTGCGCTCAGCTCAGGGCGATTGAAGTAGCCCCGCGCTACCTGTGCGCCACCGATGTACAGCTCACCCACCACGCCCACCGGCACCGCTTGGCGATGGCCGTCGAGCACATAGACGCGGGTATTGGCGATCGGCTTGCCGATGTGCAACGCCGCGCCCGGCAAGACCTGGCCAGACGTGGCGACAACCGTGGTCTCGGTCGGCCCATAGTTGTTGACCAGGGCGAAGCCTGGATCGCGGTCGAACTGGCGCAGGCGGTCGCCACCGATCAGCAAGGTGCGCAACGTCGGGTGTTGCCGTTCGCGGCGCAACGCCTGTTCGGCCACTGGCGTGGGCAAGAAACTGACGGCCAGCGGCTGTTCGAGCCACCAGTCGAGCAGTTCATCGACATGTTCATTGCCGATGTGCGCGGGTGGCAAGTGCAACGTGGCACCGCCACACAGCGCCGGCCACACTTCCCAGGCCATGGCGTCAAAGCCAAAGCCGGCAACGCTCGAGGTGCGCACACCGGCCTCCAGCGCGAACGCGTGGCAGTGCCAATGCACCAGGTTGGCCAGGGTGTGATGCTCGATCATCACGCCCTTGGGCTGGCCGGTGGAGCCGGAGGTGTAGACAAGGTAGGCCAGCTGCTGCGCATCCAGCCCCGGTACGTGCGGGTTGCTGCCCAGAGAGTCATCGGCTGCGGCCTGGTCGAGGTTCAGCCGGGGTATGCCACCAGGCAGGCCAGCAATGTCCGCTTCGCTCAGCACCAGCGCGGGCGCGCTGTCGGCCAGCAGGTAGGCAATGCGTTCGGCCGGATAGCCCGGGTCTACCGGCACATAGGCGGCGCCGGCCTTGAGCACGGCCAGCAGGCTGATCACCCGCTCGACGCTGCGGCCCAGGCACAATGCCACGCGGTCACCGCGGCGCACGCCGCGTGCGATCAACTGGTGCGCCAGGCGGTTGGCCCGCAGGTTCAGCTCCCCATAGCTGAGTGCCTGGCCATCCTGGGTCACGGCCGTTGCATCCGGGGTCTGGGCTGCTCTGGCCTCCACCAGCGCGTGCACCGTCTGCCCTTGCGGATAGTGCTGTGTGGTGGCGTTGAAACTGCCCAGCAGCTGTTCGCGCGCTTCGTCGCTCAGGATCGACAAGCTGTCGACCCGCGCCTCCTGCCCTCGCTGCAATGCTTGCAGCAGTTGAGTGACGGCATTGACCATCCAGGCGGCGACCCGCGCTGCGCCGATCCCTGCAATGGCCAGCACACTGAAAGTGAAACCCTCACCCAGGTCATTCACGCTTAGGGTCAACGGGTAGTTGCTGCGTTCCTCGCCACCGAGCAGGCGCACGCCCTCCCAGATGGCCTCGCCGGTGGCCTCGTCGGCGCTGTGCCGATAGTTGAGCAAGGCACTGAACAACGGCGCGGACGCGGCCACGCCACTGCAGCGCTGGGCCAACGCCAGCGGCGCGTGCTCATGGCCCAGCAAGGCCGAGAGGTTGCGGTGGGTGGCGCGCACGGCAGCACGCACGGCCAGCGTGGTGTCCACCCGCAGTGGCAGGGTGTTGATGAACATCCCCAACGCCCGGTCGGCGCCCTCGCCGCCTTGCAGGCGACCCATCAGCACCGTGCCAAACACCACATCATCGCGGTTGGCCAGCACGCCCAATACGCGCGCCCACGCCAGGTGCATGAGGCTGGCGGCACTGACGCCCAGTTGCCGGGCCTGGGTGCGCAAACCGTGGGCAACCTCCCCGTCCAGTGCCTGGAACGCCGTTTCGATGCCGCGCCCATCACCCTGTACATCGGCATAGCCCAGCGGCAAGGTCGGTTCTTCGACATCCGCCAGCATCTCGCGGAAGAACGCCTCATGGCCCGCCTGGTCACCCAGCCGAGCCTGGGCCACGTAATTGCGGTAAGGCACCGCCGCCGGCAGCGTGTGCCCTTGGCCGAACAGCAAAGCGCGCATTTCGCGAGCGACCACGTCCATGGCCGTGTGATCGAGGGTCAGGTGATGGAACAGCAGAATCGCCACCACCTGCTGGTTGGCGGGGTCCAGGCTGTAATACAGGCGGGTCAATGGCGCCTGAGTCAGGTCCAGCCGGTGATGCCGCGCATCGAAACGGGCATGCAACTGCTCGACCCGCGCCCGACCATCGTCATCGGCCAGGTCGTCGATTTCGCTGACCAGCAGCTCGGCCTTGCGCCAAACCACTTGCAGCGGCTGCGCAAGCCCTTGCCAAAGCACGGCGGTGCGCAGGATATCGTGGCGGTCGATGACCTGTTGCAAGGCACCAGCCCAGGCCAGCAAGCGCTCGACACTATCGAAGGCCAGGCGGGTCTGCAGCAGGTAAGGGTCGCCCTGCTCGGCGCTCAGGTGGTGGTAGAGAATGCCTTCCTGCAGCGGCGCCAGCGGGTAGATTTCCTGCACATTGGCGGCGCCACCCGGCACGGTTGCGACGATGTCGTCGATGGCTGCCTGGTCCAGCTCGATCAGGCTGAGCATACTCGGGATGATGCGTTCGGCCTGCGCAGGCACGCGGTTGGCCGGCACTTTCACTTCGTGGCCGATGCCCGCCGCGCCGGCCAGGGCGGCCAGGGTCGGTTGGGCGAACAGCACCCGCACATCAACCAGCAGGCCAGCCTTGCGCAAGCGCTCGACCAACGTTACCGCCAGCAGCGAGTGGCCACCCAGTTCGAAGAAGTTATCGTGGCGCCCTACCCGCTGCACGCCCAACACGTCGGCCCAGATCGCCGCCATCGTCGCTTCGGTTTCGCCACTGGGCGCCTCAAAGGCCTGGCCGAACAACTGCGAGGCGTCCGGGTCAGGCAGCGCACGGCGGTCGAGTTTGCCATGACTGGTCAGCGGCAGCTCATCGAGGCGCACGAACGCCAGCGGCACCATGTGCGCCGGCAAACGGGCCTGCAGGGCCTGGCGCAAGGCGTCGAGGGCGACGGGGGCGGTCTCGCTGAACCAGGCCAGCAAACGCTCGCCGCGCACCAGCACCACGGCGGCGTCGACCCCCGGCTGCGCCGCGAGGGTGGCCTCGATTTCGCCAAGCTCCACCCGCACACCGCGGATCTTCACCTGGTCGTCAGTGCGGCCGAGGTAGTCGAGGGTGCCGTCGGCGTTCCAGCGCACCCGATCACCGCTGCGGTACATGCGTGCATTGGGCTGCTCGCTGAACGGGTCGGCGAGAAAAGCCTGTTCGGTCAACGCCGGGCGATTGAAGTAACCCCGCGCCACTTGCGCGCCGCCGATGAACAGCTCACCCGCGACACCGATCGGTACCGGCTGCAGGCCTTCGTCCAGGACATAGACGCGGGTGTTGGCGATTGGCCGGCCGATGTGCAGTGCGCCGCTGGGCAAGACCTGCCCAGAGGTCGCGACCACGGTGGTTTCGGTCGGCCCGTAGTTGTTGATCAAGGCAAAGCCCGGCGCTCGCTCGAACTGACGCAGGCGGTCCCCGCCCACCAGCAAGGTGCGCAGGGTCGGGTGCTGATGTTCGCGGCGCAGGGCCTGTTCCGCTACCGGAGTGGGCAGGAAGCTGACCTTCAGTGGCTGTAGCAGCCACCAGTCGAGCAGTTCATCAACATGCTCGTTGGCGATGTGCGCGGGTGGCAGGTGCAGCGTGGCACCGGCGCACAGGGCTGGCCAGACCTCCCAGGCCATGGCGTCGAAACCGAAGCCGGCCACGCTTGAGGTATGCGCATCGGCGTCCAGCGCAAAGGCCTGGCAGTGCCAATGCACCAGGTTGACCAGCGTATGGTGCTCGATCATCACGCCCTTGGGCTGGCCAGTGGAACCGGAGGTGTAAACCACGTAGGCCAGTTGCTGCGCGTGCAGCCCAGGTCGCTGTGGGTTGCTGTCGTGCGCAGCGCAGGTGTTGATCTGATCCAGGTCCAGGCGCGGCACCTCGGCCGGCAGCCCGGTCACCACAATCTCGCTCACAACCAGTGCCGGGAGGCTGTCAGCCAGCAAGTAGGCAATACGCTCGGCTGGGTACCCCGGGTCCACCGGCACATAGGCCGCGCCCGCTTTAAGCACTGCCAGCAACGCAACCACGCGCTCGCTGTTGCGCGGCAGGCACAGCGCCACGCGGTCGCCCACCTGAACGCCGCGTTCGATCAGCTGGTGAGCCAGTTGGTTGGCACGCCGGTTCAGTTCGTCGTAACGCAGCGCCTGGCCATCCTGCAACAGCGCGACCGCGGCCGGTGCAGTGGCAGCGCGGGCCTCGACCATGGCGTGTACGGTCTGCCCCTGCGGGTAAAGCTGAGCGCTGCGGTTGAACCCTTGCAGTACCTGATCACGCTCGGCTGGCGGCAATACCTGCAACCCTTGCAGCGCTGCTGTGGGGGTGTACTCCAGGGCATCGACCAGGCTTGCCAATACCTGTTCGAACTGGACACACAGGCGCGCCGCGCTCCACTCCGGCAGGCTTTGTACCGTAAGGCGCAGCGCGTCGCCCAGGTCGTCGACGCTCACAGTCAGCGGGTAATCGGTGCGCTCCTCGGCACCGACGATATCGATGCCAGCGGCCACCGGGATGACCTCGGCGGCATCACCGGCGTCACTGTGCCGGTAGTTGAGCAGGCTATTGAACAGCGGCGCCGGCGCGGCCACGCCGCTGCAGCGCTGGGCCAAGGCCAGCGAAGCCTGTTCGTGGCCGAGCAAGGCGCTGAGCCTGCGGTGGGTGGCCAGCAGGGCATCACGCACGCTGATTGAGCCCAGGTCGATGCGCAACGGCAGGCTGTTGATGAACATGCCCAGCGCCTGCTCGCTGCCGTCGCCGGTGGTCATGCGGCCTAGCAGCACGCTGCCGAACACCACCTGCTGGCGGCCCGACAGCTGCCCGATCAGGCGGCCGAAGCCCAAGTGCAAGACGCTTGCCGGGCTCACCCCGAGTTGCCGTGCCTGGCTGCGCAGGCGCAGGCACAGCGCAGGCGGCAGGGTCAGGCGTGCTTGTTCCAGTTGCGCATCACCTTTGTCCTGCAGGGCGAAGGCAAGCGTGGGCTCATCGATGTCGCTCAGCATCTCGCGGAAGAAGCGCTCATGGGCGTCCTCATCCAGTGCCTGGCGAGCGGCGGCCAGCACGTTGCGAAACGGCATGGGGGCAGGCAGAAGGTCGGACTGGCCGGCGATGTGCGCCTGGATTTCCCGGCGCACGATATCCAGGGCGGTATGGTCCATCACCACGTGGTGGAACATCAGCAGCGCCACCCACGTCTCGCCCTCGCCTTGCGCGTGCATCAGTTGCATCAGCGGTGCCTGACGCAGGTCGACGCGATACTGGCGCGGGTCGAAGCGCGCGCACAACTCGGCCAGGGCCGTACTGCCCGCCACCGGCACGGCTTCGCGGACCAGCGTCGCTTCTTGCCAGACCACCTGCACCGGTTGGTCGAGGTATTCCCAGTGCAGCGCGGTGCGCAGGATGTCATGGCGCTGGATCACCCACTGCAGCGCCTCGGCGAAGGCTTCCAGGTGGGTTTTGCTGGCGAAGCGCAGTTGCACCTGCGCTAGGTACGGGTCGCCCTCGGTGGCGGACAGGTGCTGGTACAGCATGCCCTGCTGCAGCGGGGCGAGCGGGTAGATGTCCTGAACGTTGGCCGCACCGCCTGGCACACTGGCGACGATGCGGTCGATGGCTTGCTGGTCCAGGGTGACCAGCGGCAGCATGTCGGGGGTAATCCGGAAGGCTGGGCTCAGCCAGTCGTCATCGCGTTCGGCGAGCATCTTCAGCAGCGCCGGCTTGTGCCGTGACAACGCCTCCCACAAGCTGTCGTCCAGGGTATCGTCATCGCCGAGGACGATCAGGTCCTGGTCTTCACGCTGGAGTCGGATCGCATGGGTGGAAAGAGCAGCCATCAGTTCGCTGAAGTGCATCGGTAAGCATCCTGCTTTGCCTGGAATGGGAATCGGGTACACGCTAAAGGAACGTGACCGGTCGGTCTGACACGGGAAGCGGGGACAACAGGCGCACGCCTGGGGTGCAGGATCGGCCTTGCCGGGCCGCTCCTGCACTCGCTGCAAACGCAAATGGCAGTAGCCGGTTAGATGCGCCTGCGCTTGCCCAGGCTGGGGATGGTGGTCTGCGGTATGACCACCTCGATGTGCTCAAGCCGGGTGCTGGCGGCCAGCGCGGCCAGGGTCGGCTGGCTGAACAAGGTGCGGGCATCTACATGCAACCCAGCCTGACGCATGCGTGCCACCAGGCTGACCGCCAGCAGTGAATGGCCGCCCAGTTCGAAGAAGTTGTCGTCGCGCCCAACCTGCTCGATCTTCAGCACATCGGTCCAGATCTCGGCCAGCGCTGTTTCCAGCTCGCCGCGCGGGGCTTGGTACTGGCGGCTGATCACCGACTCGGTCCCGGGCGCTGGCAAGGCCTTGCGGTCGACCTTGCCGTTGGTGCTCAACGGCAGCTCGGCCAGGGCGACGAACGCCTGCGGCACCATGTAGTCGGGCATGCGGCCCACCAGGTGGCTGCGCAGCACTTCAAGCGCCGGAGCGCTGCTGCCCTCGCGGCAGGTGAAGTAAGCCACCAGGCGCTCTTCGCGCATCAGCACCACGGCTTGCCCGATGGCCGGATGCGCCGTTAGCGACGCTTCGATCTCTCCAAGTTCAACCCGCAACCCACGCAGCTTGACCTGGAAGTCGTTGCGACCGACAAAATCCAGCTCACCGTCCAGGCGGTAGCGCACCAAGTCGCCGGTGCGGTACAGGCGGTCGCCTTCGACGAACGGGCTGGCGATGAAGCGCTCAGCCTGCAACGCCGGTAGCCCAAGATAACCACGGGCGACGCCGACGCCGCCAATGTGCAACTGGCCCACTGCGCCGAGTGGCACCGGGCGGTCATGCGCATCGAGCACATACAGGCGGGTATTGGCGATCGGCCGGCCAATCGGTGGTGCGATAAGCGGCAGCGGTTCATCGGGCTGCAGAGTCCAGGCGGTGCTGTCTACCGTTGCTTCGGTCGGGCCATAGACGTTGTGCAGGCGCACCGCGGGTAGGCGTTCACGCAGGCGTTGCACCAAGGCCAACGTCAGTTCACCGCCGCCGCAGAAGATGTCGGTCAGGCTGGTGCAACGTTCAACACCCGGTTCTTCAAGAAACTGATGCAGCAGCGCCGGGACGAATTTGATTGTGGTCACCTGCCTGGCCTGCACCAACTGCACCAGGTACGCAGGGTCACGGTGCCCGTCAGGGCGTGCCAGGACCAGGCGCAAACCGGCGGTCAGCGGCCAGAACAGCTCCCAGACCGAACCGTCGAAGGTGAACGGCGCCCGTTGCAGCAAGGCATCGCCCGGGCGTGGCGGGCAGATGCGCGAACCCCAATGCATCAGGTTGCACAGGCCACGGTGTTCGACCATCACCCCCTTCGGGGTGCCAGTGGAGCCCGAGGTGTACATCACATAAGCCAACTGGTCCGGCCCCAGACCCGGCACGTGCGGGTCGGCTGCCGAGCAGGTCTGCCAATCGCCACGGTCAAGGTCGAGTACAGGAACCGGCATTTGCTCGAACAGGCCCAGGGTAGCGCCGTGCACCAGCAGCACCGACGGCGTGCTGTCTTCGAGCATGAAGCGCAGCCGTTCGGCCGGGTAAGCGGGGTCGAGTGGCACGTAGGCGCCGCCTGCCTTGAGCACGCCCAGCAGCGCGACCATCAGTGCAACGCCTCGTTCGACACACACCGCCACCCGTGCGTCTGGCCTTACTCCCTGAGCGATCAGGTGGTGGGCCAGGCGGTTGGCCTGGGCGTTGAGGGCCTGGTAATCGAGGCAGCCGTCCTCGGCCTGCAGCGCGATGGCATGGGGTGTGCGTCGCACCTGAGCCTGGAACAGCGCAGGCAAGGTATGCCTGATCGGGCTTTGCGGGTCTTCGGTGGCGTTGAAGCCATGCATCATGCGGTCCAGTTCGCCGTCAGGCACCGCGCAGAGTGCCTCCAGGCGGGTGCTGCGGCGCTCGGCCAGGGCATTGCCCAGTTGGCGCAAGGTGGTCATCAGGTAGCTCAGCACCCGCTGCGGGCCAATCGCACGCGGTGCGCGCAGGGCGAGCTGGAGCCCGTCGGCATGGTCGTCCACCGTGAGCACCAGGGCATGGCTTTGTACTTCACTGGCTTCGGCCAGCTCCACGCCCGGCAATACCGGGCCGAACGTCACTGCCCCTTGGCGGTAGTTGATCAGGCTGTCGAACAGCGGCGTGCCAGCGGGCAAGCCACTGCACTGCTGGGCGAGGATCAACGGCGCATCTTCATGGCCGAGCAAGGCGGCCAGCCGCGCATGGGTCTCGCTCAGCGCCTGGTCGACCGAGCGGTTCACAAGGCCTATCCGCAAGGGCACGCTGTTGATGAACATGCCCAGCGCACGATCAGCCCCGTGGCCAGCCATGCTGCGGCCCAGCAACACGGTGCCCAGGGTGACCTCATCACGCCCGCCGAGGGCGCCAAGCACCTGAGCCCAGGCCAGGTGTAGCAAGCTGGCGATGCTCGCGCCATGTTGCCGGGCCTGGCTACGCAACAGGCCCGCCAGCGCCGCGTCGATGGCCTGGCTGTGGCTGTGCAGGTCCCGCTCATCGACCGGCTCGCCCCCAAGCCCGGCAATCGGCGTTGGCGGTTCGATGCCTGCCAGTTGCTCGCGGAAGAAGGCTTCGTGCTCGGCCTGGCGCTCGCGGGCAGCGCTCAGCGCAACGTAATTACGATACGGTACAGGCGCCGGCAACTGCTCGCCGCGCCCCGCCATGAAGGCTCCCAGCTCGCCCAACAGCACCTGCAGCGAAACGGCATCGTTGACCAAGTGATGGAAGCGCAGCAAGCCCAACCAACGCCCCTGCTGGGCATCCTCGGCGCAGGCCAGCGCCATCATCGGTGCCTGGCGCAGGTCCAAGGGCCGTTGCTGCGGGTCGAAATGGCTGCGCATTGGCCCGGCAATGCTGCCGTCGTGTGCCGCCCCCGCCCAGTTATCCACTGTCAGCAGCGCCTGGCGCCAGACCACCTGCTGGGGCTGCTCAAGCCCCTCCCATGCCAGGCTGGTGCGCAGGATGTCGTGACGGTCGATCACCTGCTGCAACGCTTCGGTGAAGGCCTGCAACTGCCCGTGGCTGGCAAAGGTAAACAACGCCTGCTGCTGGTACGGGTCGCGTGCATCAGTGACGTGGTGGTAAAGCAGGCCCTGTTGCAGCGGCGCCAGCGGATAGATTTCCTGTACGTTGGCTGCGCCGCCCGGCACCGTGGCAACGATGCGGTCGATGTCGGCTTGCGACAGTTTGCCGAGGGTGAGCATGCCAGGCGTGATGTGCTGGCACCCTGACGGAACGCGGTTGGCCGGTACGCTCGCGGCTTCACCGACCACGGTGCTGGCGGCAAGGCTGGCCAGCGTCGATTGGCCGAACAGCACCTGCACGTCGGCTTGCAGGCCTTGCTGGCGCATGCGCTCGATCAGTTGCACGGCCAACAGCGAGTGGCCGCCCAGCTCGAAAAAGTGATCGTGGCGCCCTACCCGCTCGACCTGCAGCAGTTCGGCCCAGAGCAACGCCAGGCGCTGCTCGAGGTCTCCCTGCGGCGCCTCGTGTTCACGGCGCACCTTGGCGGTTTCGTCCGCTGTCGGTAAGGCACGGCGGTCGAGTTTGCCATTGGCGGTCAATGGCCAGCTGGCCAGGTTGACATAGGCCACCGGCAACAAGGCGACTGGCAGCCGCTCGCGCAGGTGGTCATGCAGCGCCGTGGGCAACACTGCCGCCTCGCCAATGAACCAGGCCTGCAACTGACCTTCGCGCAGCATCACCACACACTCGCGCACCGCCGCATGGCTGCTCAGGGCAGCCTCGATTTCGCCCAACTCCACCCGCACACCGCGGATCTTGACTTGGTCGTCATTGCGCCCGAGGTACTCCAGCGTACCATCGGCCAGCCAGCGCACCAGGTCGCCCGTGCGGTACATGCGCGCGCCGGGCAGCGAGCTGAAGGGGTCGTCGAGAAAGCGCTCGGCAGTCATCTGTGGCCGGTTGAGATAGCCTCGGGCCACGCCCTTGCCGCCCACATACAATTCGCCTGGGGCGCCGATCGGCAGCAGACGACACTGCTCATCAAGCACATACACCTGGGTGTTGGCCACCGGGCCGCCGATATGCAGCGCGCTGCCAGGGGTCACTTCGCCCGACGTCGCGACCACGGTAGCTTCGGTCGGGCCATAGTTGTTGATGACACGGTAGCGCCACTCGCGCGCCAGGCGCCGCAGACGGTCGCCGCCAATCAGCAGGGTCTGCAAGGTTGGGTGCAGCTCGCCCTGTGCGAAGGCGTATTCGGCCACCGGGGTGGGCAGGAAGCTGACATCCAGCGGCTGCGCGCGCCACCAGCAGAGCAAGGCGTCGATGTCTTCAGCACCGTCACGCACCGGCGCCAGGTGCAGGGTCGCGCCACTGCACAGCGCCGGCCAGACCTCCCAGGCCATGGCGTCGAAACCGAAGCCGGCCAGGCTCGACTGGTGGCGCCCGGGGCCCAGGTTGAAGGCATGGCAGTGCCAGTCGACCAGATTGGCCAGCATGTGGTGTTCGACCATCACGCCCTTTGGCTGGCCCGTGGAGCCGGAGGTGTAGATGACATAAGCCAAGTCGCTTGGTTGCGGGTGCACAGGCGCGAGCTGGGCGACGGGTGCCGTGTTCCAGTCCCAGCAGTCCAGCGTAATCTGTGGCAGACCATGGGGCGGAAGGCGGTCCAGCAGCCGCGACTGGGTCAGCACCACAACCGGCGAGCTGTCTTCCAGCAGATAGGCCAGGCGCTCCTGCGGGTGGGCCGGGTCGATCGGTACGTAGGCGGCCCCGGCCTTGAGCACAGCCAGCAGGCCAACCAACGTGTCCAGGCCGCGCTGGGCGACCACCGCTACCCGCTGTTCAGGCTTGGCGCCAAGGGCTGCCAGGTGCAGTGCCAGCGCATCGGCACGTCGATCGAGCTCGCCATAGCTCAGGCGCTGGCCGTCGTGCAGCGCCGCCACTGCGTGTGGCGTGGCGCTGGCCTGGGCCTGGATGCGACGATGGATCAACCCCTCACCTTGTTCAGGCGCTGCTTGCGCGGTTGCATTCCACTGGCGCAGGCGGGCGTGTTCGCGGGCGGTCAGCAGGTCGAACGCCGCGATGCTTTGCTCGGGCTGCTCCAAGCCTTGCTCCAGCACATGCAGCAGGCGCTCAGCCAGCGCCGAAACGTCCTCTTCGCTGAACCAGGCGCGGTTGTGCACCAGGTGCAGGCACGCGCTGTTACGTTGGCTGTTGCACCGCAGGTGGATACTCAAGGGCGTGGGCTCGTGGCCATTGCAGATCATCACCGTGTGGCCGGGCACGTCAGCGAAACGCAGGTCGTTGCCATCCTCCTCGAACGACACCATCAGCTCGAACAGTTGCGGCCGCTCTTCACGCAATGCGCCGAGGTTGCGGTTGAGTTCGCTGAGGGCGAACCGCTGATGGCGAAAGTCCTGCTTGAGCGCATCGCGGATCCCCTGCACCAGCGCCGCAAACGAGCGTTCACGGCCAAAATCCATGCGCAGTGCGCTGACTTGGGTAAACAGCCCAAGGGTTGACTTGAACTGGGCGTTGCCACGGTTGCGCACCGGCAGGCCAACCACCCATTCGTCACGCTGCCAGGTCCGTGCGCTGCACACATGCAGCGCTGCCAACAGCACATGGAATGGCGAGGCCTGCAAGGCGGTGCCCAGGGCCCGCATACGCGCCAGCAAGTGGCTGTCGAAGGGCTGTTCAAGTGCCGCACTGGGCGGCGACAAGTGCTGCGCATTGCGTTCGCGGGGCGCCAGCAAGGCGTCGGGTAACTGCTGATACTTCGCCAGCCAGTAATCGCGGTCGCGGTCATGGCGTGGCGAACCCTGGTACTGCGCATCGTCCTCGATGAACGCGCGGTAGGACGGTGCGCTGTCTGGCAATGCCAGCCCCTGTTCAAGCAAGCGGTAATGCTCGGCAATCTGCTTGAACCACTGGTCCACGCCCCAGCCATCGAGCACCAGGTGATGGGCCTGCACGGCTAACAGATAGCGTTGTTCGCCCAGGCGGATCAATGTCGCCCCCCACAGCGGGCTGGCGTCCAGGCGGTACGGCGTCTGCATCTGTGTTTGCAACAGGCCTTGGGCAGCGCCGAAGGGGTCATCCACACCGCGGACATCATGCTGCACCAACTGCACATCGAGGGATTCGGCGAAGTACTGACGGGCTATCCCACCCTGGCCCGCTTGCATCACCAGCACTGAGCGCAGGCCATCATGCTGGGCGACCAAGTGCGCCAGTGCCCGGCTCAGGCGCTCGGCATCCACCCCGCCGGCCAGTTCGACGTAGGCGCCGATGTTGTACAGCGGCGAGTCGCCGTGGCTGATCTGATCCAGCCAGATGTCGCGCTGGGCAACGGTCAGGGCAAAGGTTTGGGCGGCAGGCATGATTCGGCAGGTCCTTCTGGTTGATCATCCGCGGATTCAAGCACTCCACTTTCAGACTGTATGGCCCCCGAAACCCGGACACGCATCCGCGCTGTCGCTGGTTGCTGAAAAACATGTAGGACATTCGCCACAGCGGCTGCCCGGCTTGGCCTACGCCAGGGGTAATCGGTAGAGATCAGGCGTTGATCGCCACGATTACGACGTCAATTTGCTGGCCTACCCGCTCATGCGCAGCGTCAGCGCTGTGAGTCAGCTGACCCGCTGATCCGCAATCGGTGGCACCTTCTGTCCCTGTTTTCCATTACAGACGCTCCTCCCAGGCCGCGCTTGAATACCGCCACAACCCGCTCCTTACCCGGAGGACTCCCCTGCGCCACCACCGGCCGTAACGCTTTGGATCAAGGATGATGACCCTATGAAGCTTACCGACAGCCTCGTACACCTCCCCGACCCCCAACTGTATCTGCAACTGGGTGAACTGATCGCCAGTACCGGCGCCGAAGGCTTTGCCGAACAGATGTTGCACCTGGTCGATGCCCAAGTGCCGATCCACAGGCTCGAGCTCAGCGAATGGACCCTCGACCCACGCGGGGCCAGCATCAGCCGCATCAGGGTACTCGGCAGCGCCGGCCCAGCACCCGAACTGCCCGCCATCGACCCTCTGCACCACCCACTGCTGCAGAGCATCATGCAGATGGACGACCCGCTGTTGATCGAGTTCAAGGCCCCCCCGGTCACTGCCCACCAGCGCCACAGTGCCCACCAGTGCAACCTGGTGTCTTGCAGCGGTGCCCGGCGCTGGGTCATTTGCTTTCATCGCCTGCCCAGCCAGCGTGGTTTTTCATTGGGCGAGTTGTCGCAGTTGAAAAGCCTGTCCGACACCTTGCTGCCCCTGGCGGAGCACCACGGCCAGTTGTTCCACCAAAGGGCCGCGCGACGTATCGGGTCGCCGCTGTGCGATCTGCAGGCAGGCACGCTACGGCAGTCCTTTGGCAAACGACTGATCCAGGCAGACGTGCGGCTTTCGACGCGTGAGCAGGAAGTCTGCCTAGGCCTGCTGACCGGCGGAACGGTGCCAGAAATGGCGCAACGGCTGAACGTGAAGAACAGCTCGATCGAAACCTACCTCAAGCGCGCCACCGCCAAGCTGGGGGTCAGTGGCCGCCATGGCTTGACCAAATGGATGGCCGGCGCCTGACCCTGCGAGACCCTCTGATGCCCCGATTCAACCTTCTCCTGTGCGCTGCGCTGTTGTGCGGCTGCTCGTTGGCCTCTGACTACCAGCGCCCAGGCCTACCCGTCGCCCTCCACTACCCGCAAGGGCCGGCCTACCCCGGCGATGTGCACAAGCACCCGGCCGTCGAGGACTGGCGCCAGGTGTTCCACGACCCAGCGCTGCGCCAACTGATCGACAGCGCCCTGGCCAATAACCGCGACCTGCGCAGCGCGGCGCTCAATGTCCAAGCCTACCGCGCCCAATACCGCATTCAGCGCGCCGAGCTGCTGCCAAAGGTCTCGGCCAATGGCCAGGGCCAACGCGAGTACCTGCCGCGGCGCATGACCGGTGCCGATCAGGGCATGATCCGTTCCACCTCGGCGGCGACGCTGGGTGTGAGTGCTTATGAGCTGGACCTGTTCGGTCGCTTGCGCAGCCTCAGTGACCAGGCGCTGCTGACCTACCTGGCCAGCGACCAGGCCCGCCGCAGCACCCAATTGAGCCTGATAGCCAGTGTCGCCAGCGTGTACCTGACCTGGCGTGCCGACCAGGAACTGCTGCTACTGGCCAACCAAACCCTGGCTGCAGACGAGCGCAGCCTGCGCCTGACCGCCAACCAGCGCCGCGCCGGCACGGTGTCGGCCCTGGACCAGATCCAGGCGCGGACCAGCGTCGACAGTACCCGCGCGGCCGTCGCCCGCTACAAACGCCAAGTCGCCCAAGACCTCAACCAACTGACGCTACTGGTGGGCGCCCCTGTGGCCGACGACCTCGGCGCCTTGCCGCTGGCCGACGAACAAATCGCCGGCTTGCAGGCCGGACTGCCGTCAGACCTGCTGCAACGGCGCCCGGACATCCTCCAGGCCGAGTATCAGCTGCGCGCCGCCAACGCCGATATTGGCGCCGCCCGTGCGGCATTCTTCCCGAGCATCAGCCTGACCGCCAATGCCGGCAGTACCAGCCCAGCGCTCAGCGGGCTGTTCGACGCAGGATCAGGGACCTGGTTGTTCCAGCCACAGATCAACCTGCCGATCTTCACCGCCGGCAGCCTGCGCGCCAGCCTGGACTATGCCAAGTTGCAGAAGGACATTCAGGTGGCGCAGTACGAAAAAGCAATTCAGGGCGCTTTTCAGGAAGTGGCAGACGGCTTGGCGGCGCGAGCGACTTATCAGCGGCAGTTGCAGGCACAGCGCGACTTGGTGACCTCCAGCCAGCGTTACTACAACCTTGCTGAACACCGCTACCGGATCGGCGTGGACAGCAGCCTGACCTTTCTCGATGCGCAACGCTCGTTGTTCAGTGCCCAGCAGGGGTTGATCAATGACCGCCTGGCGCAGTTGGTGGCAGAGGTAAATCTGTATGCGGCGTTGGGAGGTGGGTGGCGAGAGAACTTGGACTTGCGGGGGGCTTCGGCTGTGAGGGCGAACTAAGCGGCGCTGGGGGGGCGTAAGTGGGTCTTAGGCTAAATAGGCCGCGTTTTGTTGTTCCAAGGACGATGCGACTCAAGAAATCGGGAGCACATCCAGAGTGGATAGAGTGGATGCAGAGCGGCTCAGGGTAACGCAGTAGCGACAGTGCGCATGCAAACAGCCCAGCGCGAGGCTGGGCTATGGCGTTTCAGCCTGGACGGTCTACTGGCAGAGGCCGCAAGGATCTTCAACAGGAACGAAAACAAAGGGCGCTACCACTTCAATCTCGCCGTTTTCCAACACCCATGAAGGGGGGGCAGGCATAGGCGATGCATCTGTGACAATCTGCTGCGCGACTGCGAGAAAAAAAGGTGAACCTGAGTGCTCAGTTATTCTTTGTCGCAACAGATTGCCCTTGGCATCGAGGACAAAAGCAACCTTGACGATTCCGCGTAAATTTCGAACACGCGCCTCTTCCGGGAACGTCTTGAATAGAGCAATTTGGTGTAGTACCTGGCTTACCCACAGGTTTTGCTCGGCCTGCTCCTGTGGGCTCGGCCCGCTTTGGCACCCTGCGAGTACGGCCACCATCAAGGCTAGAGCTGGTATCAAGTTGCGCATGCGTTCTCATTTTCCCTAAAAGTCACAGAGTAACTCTGCTCCAAGTGTTGCGAGCGTCCGGTGAACCCACCTCGTGTAAGGCAGGCCGGCCCCAGTGTAACGTGATAGCAATCGCAGGATCCCACTTGACCGAGCCCACGCAGGCACATCATTACATCCTCCAGCGCGCTCTGCTGCGGAGTGACCCATGCGGGTAAACGAGTGACCACGTCGATGCTACGCCACAGTTGGGATGACGCGCGCGCGGAGGCAGTCAGGAGGCGACCGAAGCGGGGGCTATATTCGGATTCAGCTCGGTTTCGGTACCGCCACCCTGGAAGCGCTGAATCCTGGCTTGGCGCTCAACTGGCGGCGCAGCAGATCGATTTCCTTGAAGTCCCCGGCACTCTTACCGTCCTTGAGGATCAGCTGCACGAGTCGGGCTTCCAGGGCGCCGCCGATGCGCTCTACGTTGTCTGCCCGGTCCCACTCGTCTCGGGCCTTCCAGCTGTGGACGGTCTTCTCCTTCTCGTCCAGGTAATCGGCAATATCAGTGATGCGCCAACCGGTCCAGTACAGGAACTTGGCGTGTCGGCGCTAGTCGGTGGTCGGTTGGGCTGTAGTGTTCATGGCGCCGATGCTGACGCTCACGCGCGCGCTGCCCCACTGGCGCACCCTGTAGCCCACCCTCCTACAAAGCCGCCGCGTTGCCGTACAGCAGCGCTTTGCGGACCATGCCCTCATCGCTAGGCACAACGCCACTGCACTGAGGACAGCCCGAATGGCCGCAAGCACCGCACCCGCCAAGAAACTTCGTTCCGACTGGTTCCGCATCCCAATCAGTGCTGCTCCGTTTTCCGGCGGTGTCATTGGCCTGCTGGGCGTCGAGTTCACCCGCGCCACCGCGAAGAAGTTCTTCACACGCAAAGAGGGAACCGCATGACCACACTTCGACACGGCGATCGCTCACAGGCTGTTCGCGAGCTGCAGCGCCTGCTCAACGCCAACGGCGCCGAATTGGACGCCGACGGTGCCTTTGGCGATGCAACCGAGGCGGCAGTCCGGACCTACCAGGGGAAGGTCGGGCTCGTCTCCGACGGCAAAGCCGGCCCGAAGACCATGGCCAGTCTGCAAGGCCTGGACATACGCAAGCTCCTCAGACATTCGGATCTGCTGCAGGCCTCCGCTCGCCTCGGCGTGCCGGTCGCGGCTGTGTACGCCTTGAACGAAGTTGAATCGAAGGGCCGCGGCTTCCTGGACAATGGAAAGCCGGTGATCCTCTTTGAGCGCCACGTCATGTACAAGCGTCTGCAACTGGCTGGTTCGCCGGGCGATGACCAGGAGCAGTTGCTCCACCGCGCCGATCTGCTGGCCAAGCAGGCGCCGAACCTGGTCAATCCAAAAGCCGGCGGCTACATCGGCGGAAGCGCCGAGCATCAGCGCCTTGCTCAGGCCCGGCAGCTGGATGAAGTAGCGGCACTGGAGTCCGCGAGCTGGGGTGGCTTCCAGGTAATGGGCTACCACTGGCAGCGTCTGGGTTACTCCAGCGTGCATGATTTTGTCGACGCAATGATCCGCAGTGAAGCAGACCACCTGGAAGCCTTCGTCCGCTACATCGAAGCCGACGCCAATCTGCTCAAAGCCTTGAAAGCCCAGAAGTGGGCAACGGTAGCCAAGCTCTACAACGGCCCGGACTACCAGCGGAACCTGTACGACGTGAAGCTGGAGCGCGCTTTCGAGCGGCACCAGAACCGCGCTTTGGTGGCGGCATGAGCGAGCGAGGGCAGAAACATCGCTTCCCATATCGAGAACTTATCCAGCGCATGACGAGCCTGTCACCAACTGGGGGATGCAGGGCTGTGCTTCTGCCGGCGGGGACTGACATCGAGGAATGTCAGAAGATCGCCGACGCACTAAAACAGGTGATGCCTACCCCGCCATTGGTGATCTGCGGCGATCTGCAGGCTCTCGATGAAGCAGACATGAACGCGGCCGGCTGGTATCGAAAATGATTGGCTTGCGCGAAGGGCTGTTGGCCGGAGCTTTGTTTGCTGCGGTTTCGGCTGGCCTGTGGGGGTGGGGCCAGCAGGTCTTGCTAGGGACTGAGAAGGGAAAATCAAAGGCCCTCCAGGACCAACTCACCACAGCCCAGGGCGAAGCCCGCGACAACCTGGCCGCTGCCAACACATTGAAAACCACCCTGGAGCGTGAACGCGAGAGCCAAGCCAAGCTGCTGCTGATACAGGGCGAGCTCCGCGCAGGGCTGGCGAACCGCGAAAGCCAGATCGAGGACCTCAAGAATGAGAACGAAGAACTTCGCAACTGGGCTGATCAGCCTATTCCTGGTGCTGCTCGCCGGCTGCGGCAGCGTCCTGCGATCACCGGAGCCGCCGCCTACCATCAGTGGCTGTCCCGTGGTGGTGCCTTGCCAACTGCCGGCGACGAAGCCAGCCCGGAACGGCCATCTACTGACTGATCAAGAGCGTACCGAGCTGGCCTGGGCCGAATGCGCTGCCCAAGTCGACGCAGTATTCCAGTACCAGGTGACCCATGAACAAACCCGATAGTCTTCGTGACCTCCTGCTGCAGGCCGTGCCCGGGCTGAGGAAAAACCCCGAGCGTCGGTTGATGTTCATTGATAAAGGCAAGGTCCGCTGCACGGCGGCTGCGAGTCTGTAGTTCGAATACAGCTACACCCTGCAGATGATCTTGACCGACTTCGACGGGCACACTGACAGTGTGATGATCCCAATCCTAGACTGGCTGCGGGTCAATCAATCCGAATTGCTCGTAAACATGGACAAGTCTGCCGAGGGTCTCAAGTTTGAGGCCGATATGCTTGACCGCAGCAAGGTGGATCTCAGCCTCACCCTGCCATTAACTGAGCGCGTGATCGTGACTCGCAGAGGTGGCGGCGGCTTTGCTGTCGCGCACGCCGCCGAGCCCCAATACGAGGGCTACGCCGAGCAGGGGTCTGTCACTCTATTTGCGGATGGCGAACCGATCACCACCTGGCATCGACGGCGATGATCTTCAAGCACTACGCGAAGTGGATCAGCGAGGACGGCCCTGATGTGGTGGGGTTGTTGAATCAGGCGTTCAGGTTGACCTGAACGCACAAAAAAGGGGCCGCAAGGGCCCCTTTCTTCTGCCTGTCATTCCCAAAGTGTTCCCAAAACGCTCCCATTTGCGGGTTCAGCGGTGGCGAACATCAATGAAATCAAGCACTTGTGTGGCGGAAGCGTAGAGATTCGAACTCTAGGATAGTTGCCCATCGACGGTTTTCAAGACCGTTGCCTTAAACCACTCGGCCACGCTTCCGGATACAGCGGGCGCCATAATACCGTAATGAAACACGCTGTCAAACTCTCTGTGTCGCGGCCTGCGGTGGCTCTGGTATGCTCTCAGCATCCATAGGTTTCTACCCACAGGAGTGTCGCCATGCGCGAACAGGATTATGCCCTACAACACGGCCAGCAGGCCGAGCAGCTGGAGGTCAGCAAGGTCCTGCGTAACACCTACAGCTTGCTGGCGCTTACCCTCGCATTCAGCGGTCTAATGGCGTTCGTTGCGCAGCAGATGCGTGTCGGCTACCCGAACATCTTCTTGGTGCTGATCGGCTTCTACGGCCTGTTCTTCCTCACTGCCAAACTGCGTGACTCGGTCTGGGGCCTGGTCTCGACCTTCGCTTTGACCGGCTTCATGGGCTTCATCCTTGGCCCGATCCTCAACCGCTACCTCGGCATGGCCGGTGGTGCGGAAGTGGTCAGCTCGGCATTTGCCATGACTGCACTGGTGTTTGGTGGTCTGTCGGCCTACGTGCTGATCAGCCGTAAAGACATGAGCTTCCTCAGCGGTTTCATCACTGCTGGCTTCTTCGTCCTGCTGGGCGCGGTGGTTGCGAGCTTCTTCTTCCAGATCAGCGGCCTGCAGCTGGCGATCAGCGCTGGTTTCGTGCTGTTCTCGTCGGTCTGCATTCTGTTCCAGACCAGCGCGATCATTCACGGCGGCGAGCGCAACTACATCATGGCGACCATCAGCCTGTATGTATCGATCTACAACCTGTTCATCAGCCTGTTGCAGCTGTTCGGCATCATGGGTCGTGATGACTGATCGTTGATTGACCGGTAACGCAAAAAAGCCCGCTTCGGCGGGCTTTTTTGTGGGCGACGTTTGGCGGTGGCCGACATTACCAGCCGTATCCAGCCAGACGCTGGGCTGAACCGCTGCATTTAGGCTACCCGAATCAGCCAGCGGCCCTTAGAATGCGCTCCTTTTTTCTTCCGGGGCAGCTACCCATGAGTTCGATCGAACAAGGGCCCGGCGCGGCAGCGCCTGACAATGAACTGGTCCTTGGCCTGGAGGACAAGCCGCGGCCGCTGATTGCCATGCTCGCTGCCCTGCAGCATCTGCTGGCGATCATCGTGCCGATCGTTACCCCGGGCCTGCTGATCTGTCAGGCGCTGGGTGTTTCCGCGCGGGATACCAATCTGATCGTATCGATGTCGCTGGTGATCTCGGGGATTGCCACCTTCGTCCAATGCCGCCGCTTCGGGCCGTTTGGTGCGGGGCTGTTGATCGTACAGGGCACCAGTTTCAACTTTGTCGGGCCGTTGATTGCCGGTGGTGCATTGATGGTCAAGCAAGGCACGCCGGTTGAGGGTGTGATGGCGGCGATCTTTGGTGTGGTGATTGCCGGCTCCTTCGTCGAGATGGGCGTGTCGCGCATTCTGCCGTTCATCAAACGCCTGATCAGCCCGCTGGTGACCGGCATCGTGGTGCTGATGATCGGTCTGACCTTGATCAAGGTCGGCTTGATCAGCATGGGCGGTGGCTTCACGGCAATGGCCAATGGCACTTTTGCCAACGGCGAAAATCTGCTGCTGTCGGGCGTGGTGCTGGCGATCATCGTGCTGCTCAACCGCATCCCGGTGGTGTGGATGCGCAGTTGCGCCATCGTCATCGCGCTGGCGGCGGGCTATGCCCTGGCCGGTTACATGGGCCGGCTGGACTTTACCGGAATGCATGAGGCGGCACTGTTCCAGGTACCGACGCCGTTGCACTTTGGCCTGAGTTTCTCGTGGGCGTTGTTCATTCCGATGCTGGTGATCTATCTGGTGACGTCGCTGGAAGCCATAGGTGACGTAACGGCGACCAGCAAGGTTTCGCGTGAGCCGGTCGAAGGCCCGGTTTGGATGCAGCGGATCAAGGGTGGCGTGCTGGTCAACGGCGCCAACTCGCTGCTGGCTGGGGTGTTCAATACCTTCCCGAGTTCGATCTTTGCGCAGAACAATGGCGTGATTCAGCTGACCGGGATTGCCAGCCGCCACATTGGTATCTGGATCGCTGCCATGCTGGTATTGCTGGGTTTGTTCCCGAGCGTTGCCGGGGTGATTCAGGCAGTGCCGGAGCCGGTGCTCGGTGGCGCAGCGATGGTGATGTTTGGCGCCGTTGCTGCTTCGGGGATCAATATCCTCGCCAGCACGCGGCTGGACCGGCGTGCCCTGCTGATCATCGCGGTATCGCTGGCCTTGGGCCTGGGCGTGGCGCAGGTGCCGGAGTTTCTTGCGCACATGCCGTCGGCGCTGCGTAACGTGCTGGAATCGGGCGTGGCCACCGGTGGCATCTGCGCGCTGGTACTGAACTGGTTCTTGCCCGAGAGCAAGGCGCAACAGTGAGCATTGCCCCACCGGTAGCGGTGGCGGGGTTGTTTTGCTTTATCATGGTCGGATCACGTTGCAAGAGCCTCCCATGAAATTCGCCATCGCGGTTTTTTCCCCGGCCCATGCGCCCTCCTCGCGTCGCGCCCTGCGCTTCGCCGAGGCGACGCTGGCCGGCGGGCATCAGATTGCCCGCCTGTTCTTCTATCAGGACGGGGTGCACAGCGCCTCGGCCAACGTCGTCACGCCGCAGGATGAACTGGACGTGGCTGCGCAGTGGCGTGCGTTCATCGAAGGCAACCAGCTCGACGCAGTTGTGTGCATCGCTGCCGCCCTGCGCCGCGGCGTGCTGGATGCGACCGAAGCCAACCGCTACCAGCGCCCTGCCGTGAACCTGCCGGCACCCTGGGAGCTGTCGGGACTGGGCCAGTTGCACGAGGCGGCGCAGGTTGCCGACCGTCTGGTCTGTTTTGGAGGCGATTGAAGTGGCCAAATCCTTGTTGATCATCAGCCGCCAGGCACCGTGGAGCGGCCCGTCCGCACGCGAAGCGCTGGACATCGCCCTGGCTGGCGGCGCCTTTGATCTGCCGCTGGGCATGCTGTTCATGGATGACGGCGTGTTCCAGCTTGCCGCTGCCCAGCAACCGGCCTCGCTGCAGCTCAAAGACCTCGCTGCCAACCTGCAGGCGCTGCCGATGTTTGGCGTAGAAGAGCTGTTCGTGTGTGCCCACAGTGTGGCTGAACGCGGCCTGGACCCGGCCAGCCTGAGCTTGCCGGTCGAGCTGCTGGATGATGCAGCGCTGGCGGCATTGATTGGCCGTTTTGACCAAGTGGTAACGCTCTGATGACGACCCTGCATGTACTCAGCCATTCGCCCTTTGGCGACAATCGCCTGGCCAGCTGCCTGCGTTTGCTCGGCGCCAACGACGCCATCCTGCTCTGCGGCGATGCGGTTTACGCACTGCGCGCAGGCACCGCGCCGCAGCAACTGTTGCAAACGGCACGGTTGCAGCACCGCCTGTTCGCCCTCGCTGAGGATGTCCAGGCGCGTGCCATCGACAGCACCTTGGCCGAAGCGGTGGACTACCCCGCCTTCGTCGAGCTGTCGTTGCGCTTCGACAAAGTGAACAGCTGGCTATGAACGCATTGACTGTCGGCGAGCATCACATCGCCCTGGACAAGGACGGCTTTCTGCTCGACCTGCAAGACTGGTCCCCCGCCGTCGCCGAGGCTCTGGCCGAGCGCGAAGGTATCGCGCTGAGCCCCGAGCACTGGGAAGTGCTCGAGGTGCTGCGTGGGTTTTACCAGGAATACCAGCTGTCACCGGCCACGCGCCCGCTGATCAAGTACACCGCGCTCAAGCTGGGCGTGGAAAAAGGCAACAGCCCGCACCTCAATCGCCTGTTCAATGGCACTCCCGCCAAACTTGCCGCCAAGCTGGCGGGCCTGCCCAAGCCGACCAATTGCATATGACCGAGCAACTCCCCGAACCGCGCCCGCTGACCCTGCATACCCCTGCCGAGCACCCGTTCGCCGAATTCGTGCGCATCCTCGGCAAAGGCAAGCGCGGCGCCCGCGGCCTGAGCCGTGAAGAAGCCCGTGCGGCGATGACCTTGCTGCTTGAAGGCAAGGTCGAGGACACCCAATTGGGTGCCTTTCTCATGCTGCTGCGGCACAAGGAAGAAAGCGCTGAAGAGCTCGCCGGCTTCACAGAAGCTCTGCGCGCGCAACTGCAAGCCCCGCAGATCGCGGTCGACCTGGACTGGCCGAGCTATGCCGGCAAGAAGCGTCACCTGCCGTGGTACCTGCTGGCCGCCAAGTGCCTGGCAGGCAATGGCGTGCGCATCATGCTCCACGGTGGCGGCGCGCATACCGCCGGGCGCATGTATACCGAACAGGTGCTGGACCTGCTGGAGATTCCGCTGTGCCGCGACTGGGCATCACTCGCGCGCGCCTTGGACGAGCAACAGTTGGCGTTCTTCCCACTGCAGGACTGGGCGCCGCAGTTGCAGCGCATGATCGACTTGCGCAACACCCTTGGCCTGCGTTCGCCGATCCACTCACTGGCACGGGTGCTTAACCCACTGGCGGCGCGCTGCGGCCTGCAGAGTATCTTCCACCCGGGCTATCAGGCCGTGCACCGTGAAGCCAGCCGTCTGCTTGGCGATCACGTGATTGTGGTCAAGGGCGATGGTGGTGAGATCGAGATCAACCCGGACGTGGCCAGCCACCTGTACGGCACCAGCGGCGGCGAGAATTGGGACGAAGAATGGCCCGCCATGAGCGCCCAGCGCCATGTCAAACCGGCCTCCCTGCAACCCGAGCATCTGCTGGCGGTCTGGCGCGGCGAGGCGCAGGACAGCTATGGCGAAATGGCCGTGGTCGCCACCATGGCGCTGGCCCTGCGTGGTCTGGGTAAGGATCGCGATCAGGCCTTTGCCGACGCGCAGCGGTTGTGGGCGGATCGCAACAAGATCGACTAATTCGATAGATACCACGCAGTCTTTGCGCTATTTATTCGAACGCTAGTCCCTAGACTGGGCTCCAAAGACAAATCACTTTTGTACAAGGAGCTCGGCATGGGCCTTTTGATTGACGGTCGCTGGCATGACCAGTGGTACCAGACCAGCAAGGACGGCGCGTTTCAGCGCGAGAACGCACAACGGCGCAATCAGCTGCCCAAGGCCGAAGCCGGTCGCTATCACCTGTATGTGTCGCTGGCCTGCCCATGGGCGCACCGCACTCTGATCGTGCGTGCACTCAAAGGCCTTGAGCCGTTGATCGATGTCTCGGTGGTGAGCTGGCTGATGGGCGAGCATGGCTGGACCTTCGATCAGCAGCAAGGCTCCAGCGGTGATCACATCGATGGCCTGCAGTACATGCACCAGCGCTACACTCGCGACGACCCCAACTATACCGGTCGCGTCACGGTGCCGGTGCTGTGGGACAAGCAGGAACAACGCATCGTCAACAACGAGTCAGCCGAGATCATCCGTATCTTCAACAGCGCCTTCAATGCGCTGACCGGCAACCACCTCGACCTCTATCCCGAAGCCCTGCGCCCTACCATCGATGCGCTCAACGAGCGGATCTACCCGGCCATCAACAATGGTGTCTACCGGGCGGGCTTCGCAACTTCGCAGGAAGCCTACGAAACCGCGTTCGATGAGGTGTTCAACGAACTGGAGCATCTCGAGCAGCTACTGAGTGGCCAACGCTACCTGGCGGGCGAGTACCTGACCGAAGCCGACGTGCGCCTGTTCACCACGCTGGTGCGCTTCGATGCGGTGTATCACGGCCACTTCAAGTGCAACCTGCGCCGCCTCAGCGATTACTCGAACCTGTCCAACTGGCTGCGCGAGCTGTATCAGTGGCCGGGCGTGGCCGAAACGGTAAACATGGAGCACATCCAGAAGCACTACTACCTCAGCCACAAGACAATCAACCCCAACGGCATCGTGCCCAAGGGCCCGCTGCAGGACTTCAACGCGGCGCATGATCGTCAGCGCTTGCCGGGTAAAGGTATCTGGCAAGGCGCTTGAGCCGGGCCTGCCACCGCGGTCTACGCGGTGGCATCTCAAGCGCAGTCAGTCGCGCATGAAGCCGCCGTCCACGTCCATGATCTCGCCGGTAACAAAGCCCGCCTCGACCGACGCCAGAAAGCACACCGCGGCAGCAATATCCCGCGGCGTGCCCGCCCGGCCCAAGGGCATCTGCGCCAGCACCTGAGCGCGTGCCTGCGGTGCCAGCGCAGTAGTCATTTCAGTGTCGGTGAGCGCCGGTGAGACTGCATTGACTGTGATATCGAAAGGCCCGGCCTCGCGCGCCAGACCTTTGGTCAGTGCGATGACCGCGCCCTTGGCGGCGGCATAGCAGCTGTTCCCCAGCAACCCTCCTCCACGCTTGCCAGCCACCGAGGCGATATTGATGATGCGCCCGCAGCGGCGGTCCATCATGCCCGGCAGCACCGCCTTGGCACAGAAGAACACACTGTTGAGGTCGATCGCCATGACCCGGTTCCACTCTGCCGTGGTCAGCTCCAGCAGCGGTACGGTGGAGACGATGCCGGCATTGTTGACGAGGATATCGACCGGCCCAAGCAGCCGCTCGACCTCATCGACCATCGCCAGCACCTGCTCCTCCTGAGCCACGTCCACGGCCACGCCGATGGCCTGAATGCCCTGCGCACGCAGCGCTTCGGCAGCTCGTTCGGCTGCAATCGGATCAAGGTCGGCCAGGGCCACCTGGGCCCCGCAATGACCAAGCGCGACGGCAATCGCATGGCCGATACCGCGGGCGGCACCGGTCACCAAAGCGGTGCGGCCAGCGAGGCTGAAGTTCATCGGGGCGTAAGCGGCAGCTGTACTCATTATTGTTATGTCCTTGATGAAGGGCGAACTCGGGCTCACCCCCTGCGCAGCAAGGGGTGTTCAAGCAAAGAGGATCAGGTGGAATGCGGCTCAGGCGCGGCGGCAGGCGTCCAGCGCCAGCTGTTCCTTGAGCGGCGGGATATCCAGCCGACGCAGTACCCGGTACAGCGAGGGCCGGCAGATGCCCAGCTCGCGTGCGGCCGCCGACATGTTCCAACGGCAGGTCTGCAGCACTTCCAGCACATCGGCGCGCTCGTCACCGGCGCGGCTCGGGCGGATCGGTGTCACGTTCGGCACTACCACGCGCACAGGTGCGCTAGCGGCCGGCAGCTGGGCGATAAAGTCCACTGGCAGGTCGGCGCGGGTGATCCGCGCGCCTTCCATCACCGCACAGGCGTAGCGAATCACCGCACGCATCTGGCGCAGGTTGCCCGGCCAGGCGTGGGTCAACAGCAGCGACCAGACCTCGGCGCTGATCACCTGGCGTGGATCACACCCCGGCAGTTCATGGGCGACCATGTTGCACAGCAGTTCGCCGCGGTCAGTGCGCTCGCGCAGCGGCGGCAGTTCGACCACGCCGGTGGCGATGCGATAGAACAGGTCTTCCCGGAAACTGCCGTCGGCTACCCGCGTTGACAAGTCCTGGTGGGTTGCGCAGACCAGGGCAAAGTTGACCGGTACGCTGCGTTCGGCACCCAGCGGGGTCACCTCACGTTCGGCGATTACCCGCAGCAGGCGAGTCTGCTGCTCGTAAGGCATGTCGCCGATCTCGTCGAGAAACAAGGTGCCGCCATCCGCCTGCTGCACCTTGCCCTTCTTGCCGCCGGGCAATGCCCCGGAAAACGCACCACGGCTGTAGCCGAACAGCTCGCTCTCGATCAGCGTCTCCGGGATCGAGGCACAGTTGAGCGCCACCATCTGTGCGGCGCGACGTTGACTGTGGGCATGCAGGGCGCGGGCGAGGATCTCTTTGCCGGTGCCGGTTTCACCGCGGATCAATACCGCGATGCCGCGCTCCATCAAGCGCAGCGCCCGGCGAAACGCCTGGCGCACTTGCGGGTCACTGTCGTGGGCGATATCGGTTTCGGCAACTTCGGCGTGGCAAGCAGCGGGGTCGGTCAGGGAATGCATCAGCGTCACCTTTTATTGTTCTATAGCTTGTGACTATGTCGGCGGGCGACGCTTGTGGCGTGGCCGTGGCCGATGGGGTGTGGCCTGATCACATTAGGTAGGCGGACTTATATTTTCCAATACATAATCAAGCATCCACTGATACCTTTGCGAGCATCATGATCGAACTTCGCCATCTGCAGTACTTCCGCACCCTGGCCGAGACCCTGCACTTCGGCCGCGCCGCCGAGCGCCTGCATATCTCCCAGCCGCCGCTGTCGCGGCAGATTGCCCTGCTGGAAGAGGAACTTGGGGTGAAGCTGTTCGACCGCTCACGGCGCCGGGTCGAGCTGACCGAGGCCGGGCAGCGCTTTTACCTGGATACCGGCACGGTGTTCGCCGCCTTCGAGCAGGCCAAGCGTAACGCCCTGGCAGCGGCACGCGGCGCTGCGGGCGAGTTGTCGGTGGGGTTCATGATGTCGACCGCCTACAGCATCACCCCGGCCATCACCCGCCGGTATGCTGCGTTGTTCCCGCAGGTCAATCTGAAGCTGACCGAGACCTTGCCGCTGGACCTGGCACAGGACATCAGCAGCGGCCACAAAGACGTCGCCATCATGTACCGACCGCAGGACTGCAGCGGGCTGGAGACGGTCACGCTGTACCGCGAAGAGATGACCCTGGTGCTGCCACCCGGCCACCGCCTGATGCAGCAGGAGCTGATCGAGCCGCAATCATTGGCGGGCGAGCCGTTCATCATCGTGCCGCGGCGAATCGCCCCGGCGCTGCATGACATGATCTGCAACTACTGCCTGCAACACGGCGTGACACCGAACATCGGCATGGAGATCAACCTGCAGCAGACCATCGTCAACCTGGTCGGCGAAGGCCTGGGCGTGGCCATCGTGCCGCGCTCAATGCGCAACATGCGCCTGGCCACCACCAGCTTCAAGCCGCTGCGCGATGCACCGGTGATCGAAGTGGTAGCGGTATGGAAGGCAGAC
Organism: Pseudomonas sp. NPDC088322; assembly: GCF_044740745.1. Lineage (NCBI taxonomy): Bacteria > Pseudomonadati > Pseudomonadota > Gammaproteobacteria > Pseudomonadales > Pseudomonadaceae > Pseudomonas > Pseudomonas sp. NPDC088322. Next base: position 541,803 of record NZ_JBIURK010000005.1, read on the forward strand.
AACCACAACCCGTGCATTGCCACCTTCGTCGAGGCGGCGCTGCAGGCCGGCGAGCAGGCTACGCGTGAGGACCACGCGCAGCGGCTGCTGGAGGGATAACCCTCAGATTTCGAGGATGCCCGAAGCCATGAACCCGCCGTCCACCGGGATCACATGGCCACTGATGTAGGAGGCATCCTCGGACGCAAGAAACGCCACCGCACCAGCCATCTCCGCCGGCGTGCCATAGCGGCGCAGCGGCACCGCGCGGGCATACGACTCACGGGTGGCCGCCGAATGCAGCGCCTGAGTCAGCGGCGTATCCACCGGCCCTGGCGCGATGCCGTTGACGGTGATGCCGTGCTCGGCCAGCTCCACGGCCATCTGCCGGGTCAGGCCGATCACCGCCGCCTTCGACGTGCCATAGGCGGTACGGCCCATGCTGGCGCGCATGCCGCTGATCGAGGCGACGTTGACGATCCGCCCCCAGCCCCGTTCGCGCATCAGCTGCGCGGCGTGCTGGCTGCAGAGCAAGGTGCCGGTCAGGTTGATATTCATCAGGCGCTGCCAGCCTTCAAGCTCGGTATCGAGAAACGCCTGAGTGCGCGCCACGCCGGCATTGTTGACCAGCACATCGCAGCGGCCGAAGCGCTCGCGCAGCGCGGCGAACAATGCGCTGATCGACTGCGCATCACCGACATCGATGACCATCGCCTGGGCCTCGATGCCCTGCACCCGCAGCCCGGCGACCATCTCCTCTGCCGCCGCCAGGTTGATATCGGCCACCACTACCGTGTGGCCATCGTGGCCGAGGCGCTCGGCAATGGCAGCGCCGATGCCCATGGCAGCCCCGGTCACCACGGCCACCCGACCATAGCCCGGCGCGTTGCGTGTTGTTGTTTTCGCAGCTTGGCTCATGACAGGACTCTCTTAAAGGAAACCAATGGAAATCCACGGGAAGCAGGCCACTACCGCCAGCGCTACCAGCAGCGCCCCGAGGTAACCCCAGACGCGGCGAATAACGTGGTCGGACGAGGTTTTGCTGATGGCGCAGGCGGCGTAGAAACCCACCCCCAACGGCGGTGCGAACAAGCCCACGCCCATCGCCAGGATCACCACCATGGCGTAGTGCACCGGGTGAATGCCGAGCATCTCTGCCAGCGGGAACATCAACGGCCCGAACAGGACGATGGCCGGAATGCCTTCGAGCACGCTGCCCAGAATCAGGAACACCAGAATCGTCACCACCATGAAGCCGAAGGTGCCGCCGGGGATTTCCTCGATCAGCTCCACCAGCGAGGCGGAGAAGCCAGATTGAGTCAGTGCCCAGGCCATCGCCGAGGCCATGCCGATGATCAGCAGGATCGCCCCCGACAGCGACGCCGCTTCCAGCAGCATCGGATACAGCCGGGCAAAGTCGATATGGCGCATGAACAAGTGCATGACCAGGCCGACCAGCACCACGTAGGCGACACCAATCGTCGACACCTCGGTCGCGGTCGCCGCGCCTTCGAGCACTGCCACGCGGATCAGCAACGGCAGGGCCAAGGCTGGCAAGGCGATGAGGAAGGTCTTGCCGACCCGCGACATCGGCGCGCGCTCGATCTTCGGCGCGTCTTCCTTGCGTGAACGCCACCAGCACACCGCCGCAATGGCAATGGTCGCGACCACGGCAGGCATCAGGCCGCCGATGAACAGCGCGGTAATCGAAACGCTGCACACCGCACCGATGGTGATCAGCACCAGGCTCGGCGGAATGGTCTCGGTCATGGCCCCGGTAGCGGCCAGCAGCGCCGCCAGTTCCTCGGGCTTGGAGCCGCGTTTTTTCATTTCAGGGAACAGCGCCGGTGCGACTGCAGCCATGTCGGCCACTTTCGAGCCGGAAATCCCCGACACCAGAAACATCGCCCCCAGCAGCACATACTGCAGGCCGCCACGGACATGACCGAGCAGCGAGGCCATGAAGTCGATCAGCGTGCGAGCCATGCCCGACAGCTGCAGCACCACGCCGAGCAGCACGAACAGTGGCACCGCCAGCAGGACCAGATGCGACATGCCCTCGTCCATCCGGCCGACCACAATCGACAGCGGCGCATGGGTCACCAGCGCCAGATAGGCCATGGTCGCGGTGCCGAAGGCAAAGGCAATCGGGATACCGCCAAACACGCAGGCGCCGAGCAGCACCAGGAAGAACACCACCAGATTGTAGTTACCCATGGCCGCCAGCAGCGGCTGCGCCAGCCACAACACCGCGGCCACTGCCGCAACCACCACCAGCCCAGCCATGAACTGGCGCACCGTCGAATAACGCGTCATCCGCGCCACCGCAGCCAGCAGCATCAAAACCGCGCCAACCGGCAAGGCCGCCGCCCGCACACCGTCGGGAATGCCCAGCGCCGGCGTGGTGATCGACATCTGCTCGTGGGAGTGTTCCATGGCCGGTGAGATGATCATCGCCACGAACAAACATACGATCAGCGCCGACAACGTCTCGCTGAACCCGCGCCAAGCAATCGGCAGCTTGTTGACCAAGGCCGACATGCGCATGTGCTCGCCGCGGTCCAGCGCCAGCACTGCGCCGAACATCGACAGCCAGATAAACAGCGACGAGGCCAGCTCGTCGGTCCAGATCAGTGGGCTGTGCAGCACATAACGGGAGATCACCCCCGCCAGCAGCACCAGCGTCTCGATTACCATCAAGGTAACGGCGAGTGCGCCAACCACGCGCATGATCCAGCTGTTCAGACAGATCAGCGCCCGGGCCGGCAGGCGCAGCGATTGATTGGGGGCCATGACGGCTGGCGCGCTCATCAGGCCAGCTTCCCGGAGAATTGCTCAAGAATCGCCCACGCCTCGTCACCGAACTTGCCATGCCAGTCGGCATAGTAATTGGCGCTGCGCAGCTTCTCGCGGAACGGCTCTGCCGGCGACTCGACCAGCTCCAGGCCTTTGCCCTTGAGGGTGTCGCGGGTGCTGCCTTCAAGGGTGGCAAGGTCGGCGCGCTGGGCCATCACTGCCTTCTCGATGTGCTTGCGCAGCACCTCTTGCAGTTCCGGTGGCAGGCGCCCGATCGAAGCGCTGTTGCCCAGCATCCAGAAGCCGTCCCAGACGTGGTTGGTCAGCGAGCAGTATTTCTGCACTTCATACAGCTTGGCCGATGACACCAGGGTCAGCGGGTTTTCCTGCCCTTCGACGATGCGCGTCTGCAACGCCGAATACACTTCGGCAAAGTTGATGCTGGTCGGCGCCGCATCCAGCGCACGGAAAATCGACATGATGATCGGGCTTGGCGGCACCCGCAGCTTCATCCCGCGCAGGTCATCCGGGGTGGCCACCGGGCGCGTGCTGGTGGTGGTCACGCGGAAGCCGTTGTCCCACATCCGCTCGTAGGCGAACAGGGTGCCGGTCTTGGCGATCTCGCTGCGCACGTGGGCGCCGAGCGCGCCGTCCATGGCACTCCAGACCTGCTGATAGTCCTTGAAGGCAAAGCCCACGGCGCTGATCTGCACCGATGGCACCATGGTGCCGAGGATCACCGGCGACAGTGAGAACAGGTCAACCGCCCCCGAGCGCACCTGCGCCAGGGTATCGGTGTCGCTGCCCAGCTGGCTGCTGGGGAACACCTGCACGCTCAAAGCGCCGTTGGTTTCCTCCTTGATCGCCTTGGCCATTTCCCGGGCGCGGATATTCATCGGGTGGCTGATGGGCAAGTTGTTGGCAAACTTCAGTTTGAAGTCCGCGGCGCGGCTGTTGCCGCTGTACAGGCCCATCCCGGCAGCGGCAACAGCAGCCCCTGCCAGCGAGGCGGTCTTGATAAAGGAACGGCGGGTGAAATCGCTCATGAAGCTCTCCTGACCTATTTGTTCTTATTGATCGAGTTGCGGCGATGATAGGCATGTTGTTAGCAATACGGGTGCCACGCTTGAGTAACAGCGCTCAGCAGGCCCCTTTGCAGGCTCGCAAGCACCGGGCAAGCGACTGATTTATCTTGAGAAAATATTTATTCGAGGGCTTGTTAGATTTTGTGACAGGCCTGCCAGAGGCGCCCAGCAGGTGTAACAGGTGTCTCCTTGAACTGTCGCCCTGGCAGCCAGGGCGACACCTGTAGACCGGCATTCGCTACCGACAACCACCCTCTTGCGCCAGCAAAGCCCCAGCCTAGAGGGCTATTACCGAGCTTGGCACCGCCCTTGCTATTGACCTCGCAAACAACATCATGCGAGGACGCACCTCATGGATTCCCCGGTAATCAGCGGTTGGTACCATTCCCCATTCGGCAGGTTTCCCGATATCGACCCCGAGCAGATGATGGCCGATGCCGCCATCGGCGCCCTGCAGCACGCCGGGCTCGACGCCGAGCAGATCGACTCGGTTCACGTCGGCCACTTCAATGCAGGCCTGATCTACCAGGACTTCCCTTCCGCGCTGCTGGCCAATCATCTGCCGGCGCTGCGCTTCACCCCGTCGGTGCGGGTTGAAAACGCCTGTTCCACAGGCTCCGCAGCGATCCATTCGGCGCTGCAGGCCGTGCTCAGCGGCCAGGCCCGCCATGCCCTGGTGGTGGGCTTCGAGAAGATGAACGGGCTGCCCACCGCCGAAGTCGGCAAGATCCTGCTCAAGTGCTGTTATGCCCGCGAAGAAGCGCAGATCGAAAACGGCTTTGCTGGTGTGTTCGGCAACATCGCCCAGGCCTACTTCGAGCGCCACGGCGATCAGTCCGACGCGCTGGCGATGATCGCTGCAAAAAACCACGCCAACGGCGCCCTCAACCCGTTTGCTCATATGCGCCGGGATGTCGGCTATGACTTCTGCCGTAACCCGTCCGAGAAAAACCCGTTTGTGGCCGGCCCGCTCAAGCGCAGCGACTGCTCGCTGATTACTGATGGCGCTGCGGCGCTGGTGATCAGCCGTGCCGAACAACTGCCCGGGCAACAACCGGCTGTGCGCTTGCGCGCTGCGGTACAGGTCAACGATTACCTGCCGCTGTCACGCCGCGACCCGACCGTGTTCGAAGGCGCCGCACGCGCCTGGCAGCAGGCCTTGAGCGAGGCCGGCTTGAGCCTGGCCGACCTGTCACTGGTCGAGACCCATGACTGCTTCACCATCGCCGAACTGCTCGAATACGAAGCCATGGGCCTGGCCCCGCGCGGCCAGGGCGCGCGGGTGATTGCCGAAGGCATCAGCCGCAAGGATGGCCGCCTGCCGGTCAACCCGTCGGGCGGGCTCAAGTCCAAAGGCCACCCGATCGGCGCTACCGGCGTGTCGATGCACGTAATGGCCGCCATGCAGCTAACCGGCCAGGCTGGCGACATGCAGCTGCCACGGGCTGACCGTGCCGGGGTGTTCAACATGGGCGGCGCGGCGGTAACCAACTACGTCAGCATCCTGGAGGCTGTGCAATGACCGGGATCGACAATGTCATGAACCTCGGCGAGCTGCTCGCCCAGATCGCCCGGCGCCTGCCCGATGCCCCCGGCTTCATCCGCGGTGCCGACAGCTACAGCTGGCAGCAACTGCTGACCCGCGTCGACAGCGTCGCCGCGGCCCTGCGCGAGCGTGGCCTGGGCAAGGGCGACAAGCTGCTGGTGCACTCGCGCAATAATTTGCAGCTGTTCGAGAGTGCCTGGGTAGCGTTCCGCCTGGGCATGGTCTGGGTACCGACCAACGTGCGCATCACCCCGCCCGAAGCGGCTTACCTGGGCAGCTCCAGCGGCGCGGTGGCGATGCTCTACGACGATGGCATGGCGGCCTATGTCGACGCGGTGCGCGAAGCTTCGCCAGCACTGCGCGTGGTCATCGCCATCGGCGCCCCGCGTGACGGCGAGCTGAGCTACGACGCCCTGCTCGACCAAGGCGCGCCACTGCAACCAGCGTTTCGCCCAGCCGAGGTCAACTACCACGACCCGCTGTGGTTCTTCTACACCTCCGGCACCACCGGCCACCCCAAGGCGGGCATCCTCACCCACGGCCAGATGGCGTTCGTCATCAACAATCACCTGGCCGACCTTATGCCCGGCCTGAACCCAAACTCGCGCTCGCTGGTGCTGGCGCCATTGTCCCATGGCGCCGGTATCCATGCCCTGATCAACGCCGCCCGTGGCGCCGCCTGCGTGCTGCCGGCCGGCGACCGGCTGGACTGCGACGAAGCCTGGCGGTTGATCGAACAGCACCGGGTCGACAACCTGTTCACCGTGCCAACCATCGTCAAGATGCTCACCGAAGACCCGGCCGTCGACCGTTACGACCACAGCAGCCTACGCTATGTGATCTACGCGGGCGCGCCGATGTACCGCGCCGATCAGTGCCACGCCCTGCGCACCCTGGGCAAGGTGCTGGTGCAGTACTACGGCCTTGGCGAAGTGACCGGCAACATCACCGTGCTGCCGGCGGACTGCCACGATGCCGAGGACAGCCCCCAGGCCAAGGTCGGCTCCTGCGGCTACCCGCGCACCGGCATGCAGGTGGCCATCCTCGATGAGCACGGCACTGAACTGCCAACCGGCAGCGATGGCGAGATCTGCGTACGCGGCCCGGCGGTGTTCGCCGGCTACTACAACAATCCCAAGGCCAACGCCGAGTGCTTCCGCCATGGCTGGTTCCATACCGGTGACCTCGGCCACGTTGACCAGGAGGGTTATCTGTTCATCACGGGGCGCGCCTCGGACATGTACATCTCCGGCGGCTCCAACGTATATCCACGCGAGATCGAAGAGGCGCTGCTGACTCATCCGGCAGTCACCGAAGTCGCAGTACTGGGGCTGCCCGACGAGAAGTGGGGCGAGTGCGGCTGCGCCGTGATCGTGGTCACTGCCGAGGTCAGCGACGAGCAACTGTTGGCCCACCTGGAGCCACGCCTGGCCCGCTATAAATGGCCGAAGCGTTTTGTGCGCTGGACCGAGATGCCCAAGTCCGGCTACGGCAAAATCGTCAAAAAACAGATCCGCGCCCTGCTCGACGCCAGCGAGGCGGTGCTATGAACCCGCATTTTGAAGAGCGCAACGGCGTGCGCGTATTCATCCACGGCGGCCAACCGCAACAGCCGCGCTTGCTCGACTGTGAAGTGCCGGACTGCGAAGAACTGCGCGTAGTGCTGCCACTGGCCTGCAACGTTGCCCAGGGCCTGCTGCAGGCGCTGGAGGGCCGCCGCTATCGCAGTGCGGTCGGGCGCATCCTGTGTGGCGGCGCGGCGCACCTGAGCTATCACCGCATGGTCACCACCACTGACCAGCAACGGCCCTACGACTACGGCCAGGCGGTGGTGCTGGACGGCTATATCACCTTTGTCAGCGGCGCCATCACCGTCGGCCGCGATGCCCACGGCGCGCCGCTGCTGCACTGCCACGCCGGCTTCATCGACCGCGACGGCCAGCAGCATGGCGGCCATCTGGTGCTCGACCGGTTGGTGGTCGGCAGCGAGCCGCTGGTGCTGCGCCTGTGCCTGTTCGACCAGGTCGCGTATCAGGTCAAGCCTGATGCCGAAACCCACTTCAACCTGCTTCATCCGGTGTTCCAGGAGGCGTCATGAACACTGCAGCAATCCAGAGCGAAGCGCAGGTACAGAGTGGCCGGCTTGGCCGCCTTGTAGTGGCCCGGCTCAAGCCCAACGAAGACATCATCGACAGCGCCGAAGCCCTTTGCGCCAGCCACGGCATCAGCCTGGCGGTGGTCCGTGGCGGCCTCGGCAGCCTGATCGACGGCGAGTTGCAGTACCTGGGCCGCAGCGGCATGCAGGATATCCATGTACCAGGCCCAGGGGTGGAAATCCTCAGCCTCAGTGGTGAAATCGCCCCCGGCGCGAGCAGCCTGCAAGCGGTGCTGGCCGACGCCGACGGCAAGATCTTCGCCGGCCGCCTGCAGCGTGGCCGCAACCTGTCGTTCATCACCGTCGAGCTGACCTTGCAGGAATGGCTGCCTGACTGACTGCCCTCACTGAAGAGCATCACCCGGGCGTTGCCGCGCCCGGCTTTCTTGCGCCCGCGCGTTGGGCGCCCCACTGCATCAGGAAAACAACAATGACAAGAAAGCCCTTAATGCACCTTTCACTGCTGACCGCTACCAGCGCCCTGCTCGTCCCCGCCGCCCAGGCGGCCTTCATCGAAGATGGCAAGGCCACGCTCAACATGCGCAACTACTACTTCAACAATGACATGCGCGACCGCGCCGGTGCCGCCGGGCAAAGCAAGACGGCCGAATGGGCGCAAGGCTTCATGCTCGACTACAAGTCAGGCTTCACCGACGGCACGGTCGGCTTTGGCGTCGATGCCCTCGGCCTGCTTGGGGTGCGCCTGGACGGCGGCGCCGGCAATCATCGCGGCAGCTCGATGATCCCCGACGACAGCGACGGCAGCGCTGTCGACGAATGGAGCCGGCTGGGCCTGACCGGCAAGATGCGCTTGTCCAAAACCGAAGCGCGCTACGGCACCTTGCAGCCCAAGCTGCCGATTCTGGTGGCCAACGATGGTCGGGTACTACCGCAGACTTTTGAAGGCGGCATGCTCACCTCGCAAGAAATCGACGGCCTGACCCTCATCGGCGGGCGCCTCGAGCATGCCACCGGGCGCGCCTCGACCAACCGCTCAGGGCTGGCCGTGGCGGGCGGCACCGAGCAAAGCAACGAGTTCATCTTCGCCGGTGCCGACTATCAACTGAGCAAGGCGCTCAAGCTGCAGTACTACGCCGCCCAGCTCGAAGACTATTACGTGCAGCACTTCGGCGGCCTGGTGCATGTATGGGCACTGAGCGACAACCAGTCGCTGACCACCGACCTGCGCTACTTCAAGACCGATGCAAGCGGGCGCAACGATTCGGCCAGCGGGCGCGGCGAGGGTTATCGCGTCAGTGGCCTGGCCGATACACCGGGCAAGATCGACAACGATACCTGGAGCGCCATGTTCACCTATGCCATTGGCGGCCACAGCGTACTGCTCGGGCATCAGCGCGTGTCCGACAGTGGCAACTTCGTTCAGCTCAACCAGGGCAATACCGGCGAAGGCGCCGCAGGGTCGAGCATCTACCTGTTCACTGACCGCCTGGTGACCAGCTTTACCCGCGCTGGCGAGCGCACCACTTTTGGTCAATACGGCTACAATTTCGCCGCACTCGGGGTGCCAGGGCTGGTGGCATCGGTCACCTACCTGAAGGGCACGAATATTCGCATGGCCTCAGGCGGCGACGAAAAGGAATGGGAGCGCGATATCGCCCTGGATTATGTGGTGCAGGGCGGCACCTTCAAGGGGCTGGGGTTCAGCTGGCGCAATGGCATGTTGCGCAGTGGCGTGCCCAGCGAGTGGGATCAGGATCAGAACCGCTTGACCGTCAGCTATTCAGTGCCGCTGTTCTAGGCCCACAACCCTGAAACGACTCGGGGCCATTGCAGCAGGTTTTTACAACCTGATCGCAATGGCCCCGAGTTTCAAACAGAACAGCGCAGCTTAGTCCTGAGTGCCTTCGAACCAGGCCAGCTTCTCGCGCAACTGCACCACCTCACCCACGATCACTAGAGTAGGCGCATGCACTTCATGCTCAGCCACCATCGCCGGCAGATCTGCCAACGTGCCGGTGAACACTCGTTGATTACGCGTGGTGCCCTGCTGCACCAAGGCCGCTGGCGTAGTCGCCGCACGGCCATGGCGAATCAGTTCGGCGCAAATCGTCGGCAAGCCGACCAGGCCCATGTAGAACACCAGAGTCTGCCCGGGTGAAACCAGATCGTGCCACGGCAGGTTGCTGCTACCGTCCTTCAGGTGACCGGTAACGAAGCGCACTGACTGCGCGTAATCACGGTGAGTCAGCGGAATCCCGGCGTAGGCCGAGCAACCGCTGGCAGCGGTGATGCCTGGGACTACCTGAAACGGAATACCATGCTCGGCCAGCTCTTCGATCTCTTCGCCACCGCGGCCGAAGATGAACGGGTCGCCGCCCTTGAGCCGCAATACGCGCTTGCCCTGCAAGGCCAGCTCAACCAACAGCTGATTGATCTGTTCCTGCGGCACCGAGTGATCGGCGCGGCGCTTGCCGACGTAGATCCGCTCGGCATCGCGCCGGCACATGTCGATGATCGCCGGTGCCACCAAGCGGTCGTACAGCACCACATCGGCCTGCTGCATCAGGCGCAAGGCACGGAAGGTCAGCAGGTCCGGATCACCCGGACCAGCCCCCACCAGATACACCTCACCGCCCTGCTGCACCGGTGCGCCGTCGACCATCGCCTGCAACAAACGCTCGGCTTCAGCGCTCTGCCCGGCCAGCTGACGCTCGGCAATCGGGCCCTGGAATACCGTCTCCCAGAAGCCGCGGCGCTGATTGACGTCCGGGTACAGCGATTTCACCTGATGGCGAAACCGCGCGGCAAGCCCGGCAAGCTCCCCATAGGCCGCCGGAATCCAGGCTTCCAGCTTGGCCCTGATCAGCCGCGCCAACACCGGCGCATCGCCGCCACTGGACACTGCTACCACCAACGGCGAGCGATCGACGATGGCCGGGAAGATCACCGTACACAGCGCCGGCGCATCGACCACATTGACCGGCAGGCTGCGTGCCTGCGCTTCGGCCGACACCTGAGCATTGAGCTGCGGATCGTCGGTGGCAGCGATCACCAGCCGGCACCCTTCCAGGTCCGTGACCTGGTAGCCACGCACCAGCACCTCGCCGCCGGTTGCCTCGGTCAAGCTGATCAGCTGGCTGTCGACCTGCGGCGCCACCACGCGCAGCGCGGCGCCGGCATCGGCCAGCAAGCGCGCCTTGCGCAGGGCGATTTCGCCACCGCCGACGACCAGTACCCGGCCGCCCTGCAACTTGTGAAACAGCGGCAGGTAATTCATTTAACCGATGACCTCGACGCCGCCCATGTACGGCTTGAGCACTTCCGGCACACGGATCGAACCGTCGGCCTGCTGGTAGTTCTCGAGCACTGCAACCAAGGTCCGGCCTACCGCCAGGCCGGAGCCGTTGAGGGTGTGTACCAGCTCGGGTTTGCCGGTTTCCGGGTTGCGCCAGCGCGCCTGCATGCGGCGCGCCTGGAAGTCGCCACAGTTGGAGCACGAGCTGATTTCGCGGAACTTGTCCTGGCTCGGCACCCACACTTCCAGGTCATAGGTCTTGACCGCACTGAAGCCCATGTCGCCGGTGCACAGGGCCAATACCCGGTACGGCAGCTCCAGCAGTTGCAGGACGCGCTCGGCGTTGGCGGTCAGGCCTTCCAGCGCTTCCATCGACTTGCTCGGCTCGACGATCTGGACCATCTCGACCTTGTCGAACTGGTGCTGACGGATCATGCCGCGGGTATCGCGGCCCGACGCACCGGCTTCACTGCGGAAGCACGGTGTGTGCGCAACGAACTTGATCGGCATTTGCTTGGCGTCGAGGATTTCGCCGGCAACGATGTTGGTCAGCGACACTTCGGCGGTCGGGATCAGGTAGAAGTCGGCTTCGCCTTCGCGGCTGATCTTGAACAGGTCTTCCTCGAACTTCGGCAGCTGGCCGGTGCCCTGCAAGGCAGGCGCCTGCACCAGGTACGGGGTATAGGCTTCTTCGTAGCCGTGCTCGCTGGTGTGCAGGTTGATCATGAACTGCGCCAGGGCGCGGTGCAGGCGGGCGATCGGGCCACGCAGCAGGGCAAAGCGTGCGCCGGAGAGCTTGGCCGCGGTCTCGAAGTCCAGGCCACCGCTGATTTCACCCAGGGCAACGTGGTCTTTGACCTCGAAGTCGAAGGCACGCGGGGTGCCCCAGCGGCGCACTTCGACGTTGCCGTCTTCATCGGCACCGACCGGCACGCTGGCGTCCGGCAGGTTGGGGATGGTCAACAGAATACCGTCCAGCTCAGCCTGGATCTCGTCCAGCTCGGTCTTGCCGGCCGCCAGTTCGTTGGCCATGCGCTCGACATCAGCCATCAGCGGGGCGATGTCTTCGCCCTTGGCTTTGGCCTGGCCGATCGACTTGGAACGGGCGTTACGCTCAGCCTGCAGCTGTTCGGTACGGGTCTGCACCGCCTTGCGGCGCTCTTCCAGTGATTCGATGCGCGCGACATCCAGGCTAAAGCCACGGGAGGCCAGGCGATCCGCCACTTCCTGAAGTTGGCCGCGTAACAGTTTGGCATCGAGCATATCGTTCTCTCGTTATAGGTGTGTTGGTTCAGAATTTGGTTAGCGACAGGCCGGCCCAGGTGGCAAGCAACCCGCCGCATACGCTAATAGCGGTATAGCCCAGGGCCAGCGGTATCTGGCCGTTTTCCAGCAGGCGCACGGTATCGAGCGAAAATGACGAAAACGTGGTCAGCCCGCCGAGAAAACCGACGATCAAACCAGCGCGTAGCTCGACCGGGACCATCGGTTTGTACAGAAACAGCCCATACAGCAGGCCGATCAGCAAGCAGCCGACCAGATTGACCGCCAGCGTACCGAGATAGAAGTGCCGTGGCCAGTGGGCGCTGACCCAGTTGCTGGTGGCAAACCGCAGCAGGGTGCCGGCGACGCCGCCGGCGCTGACGGCCGCAATCAAGGCAATCATGGTTTTCTCCGCTGGCGAGGGCTGTTGCGATCGAGCTCGGCGAGGTGGCGCAGCTTCTCGCCGATCTTCAGTTCCAGGCCGCGTGGCACTGGCTGATAGTAAGGTCGTGGTTCGAGTTGGTCCGGGAAATAGTCTTCGCCTGCGGCATAGGCATCCGGCTCATCGTGGGCGTAGCGGTATTCTTCGCCGTAGCCCAGTTGCTTCATCAATTTGGTCGGCGCGTTGCGCAGGTGCAGCGGCACTTCCAGCGAGCCGTGCTCGGCTGCCTCGCGCATGGCCGCCTTGAAGCCCATGTACACCGCATTGCTCTTCGGCGCGCAGGCGATGTAAGTGATGGCCTGGGCCACCGCCAGCTCGCCTTCCGGGCTGCCAAGGCGCTCCTGCACGTCCCACGCCGACAGGCACAGGCTCAGCGCCCGCGGGTCGGCGTTGCCGATATCTTCGCTGGCCATGCGCACCACGCGCCGGGCGATGTACAGCGGGTCGCAGCCGCCATCGAGCATGCGCGCGTACCAGTACAGCGCGCCATCCGGGTTGGAGCCGCGCACTGACTTGTGCAGCGCCGATATCTGGTCATAGAACGCTTCGCCGCCCTTGTCGAAGCGCCTGCGGCTGTCGCCGAGCAGGCTCTGCAGCAGATCAACGCCGATATCAGCGCCGTCTTCGGCCAGGTCCGAGGCGTTCTCGAGGAAGTTGAGCATGCGCCGGCCGTCACCATCGGCAGCGGCCATGAGCATCTTGAAGGCTTCATCGCCCACCGTCAGCTGACGCTTGCCCAGGCCGCGCTCTTCGCTGAGGGCGCGATTGACCAATTTGCGCAACGCATCCTCATCCAGGCTTTTGAGCACATAGACGCGCGCCCGCGAGAGCAAGGCGTTGTTCAATTCGAATGAGGGATTCTCGGTGGTCGCACCGATAAAAATCAGCGTGCCGTCTTCAACGAACGGCAGAAATGCATCCTGCTGCGACTTGTTGAAGCGGTGCACTTCATCGACGAACAGGATGGTCCGCCGGCCGTATTGAGCCGCCTGCTGCTTGGCCACCTCAACCGCCTGGCGGATCTCCTTGACCCCGGCCAGTACTGCCGAGACCGTTTCGAAGTGGGCATCACAGAACTGCGCCAGCAGCCGCGCCAGGGTGGTCTTGCCAACCCCCGGCGGGCCCCAGAAGATCATCGAGTGCAGCGCCCCCTGCTCCAACGCCTCGCGCAGCGGCTTGCCGCGCGCCAGCAGGTGCTCCTGGCCTACATACTCGTCCAGGTTGGACGGACGCAGCCGGGCAGCCAGTGGCTGAGAGACGGGTTCGCTACGAAACAGGTCCATGACGGCCTCTGATTACTCCTGGATAACGTCCGCGCCTTGCGGAATCTTGAAGTTGAAGCGGTCAGCAGGCACCGGCTGGTTGGCCTTGACCCCATTGAACAGGATGTTGGTGCGCTGGCCAACGCTGTCGATCAGTTGCATGTCGTTGATCAGGCCTTTGCGGAACGACACGCGCAGCGAATCGAACAGGGTGTCCTTGGTTTTAGGCTTGAGGGTGAAGTCCATCACCTCGCCCTGCTCCTTGGAGGTGATATCGAAGCTTTGGCTGATCTTGGAGACATCGCCCGACAGCAGCAGCGCCGGGGTCTGGTTCAAACGTACATCGAGCTTCTTTACCGTGGCCTGTTCCAGGTCCGGGTCCCACAGGGTGACCTTCTGGCCGTCGGAGACCACCACCTGCTCCTGCGGTGCATCGGTATGCCAGTAGAACAGGCCCGGACGCTTGACGGTCATCTTGCCCGTGGTTTCCTGCAGACTGGTACCGCCGGCATCCAGGGTCAGCTGGGAGAAATTGGCTTCGATGGTCTGCGACTTCTCGAGCAGATCGGTCAGGCGCTTCACATCGTTCTCGCCGGCATGCGCCGACAGGGTGCCCAGAGCCAGGGCGGAAACCAACAGCATGCGAATCGCGCGCATGGAAATCCTCGTTGAACAGTAGATGGGCCGGGCGCCGTGATTGGCGCCCGGCAGGGTGATGATCAATCGCGTGGGCCGCCCGGCGCAATCACTTCGCGCGAGCCGTTGGTGTTCATGGCGGTAACTACCCCGGCCATTTCCATCGACTCGATCATCCGCGCGGCGCGGTTATAGCCGATTTTCAGCTTGCGCTGCACCGCCGAGATCGAGGCGCGGCGGCTTTCAAGTACGAACTGCACGGCTTCGTCATACAGGGCGTCGGTTTCGGCATCGTCATCACCGCCACCGCTGCTGCCTTCAAAGCCGCTGCCGGCCTCTTCGACACCATTGAGGATGTCGTCGTTGTAGTCCGGCGCGCCACGCAGCTTCCACGCTTCCACCACGCGGTGGACTTCTTCGTCGGAAACAAAGGCACCGTGCACGCGGATCGGCAGGCTGGTGCCCGGCGGCATGTAGAGCATGTCACCGTGACCCAGCAACTGTTCGGCGCCACCCTGGTCGATGATGGTCCGCGAGTCGATCTTGCTCGACACCTGGAACGCCATACGGGTCGGGATGTTGGCCTTGATCAGGCCG
Source organism: Pseudomonas sp. NPDC088322 (assembly GCF_044740745.1). Lineage (NCBI taxonomy): Bacteria > Pseudomonadati > Pseudomonadota > Gammaproteobacteria > Pseudomonadales > Pseudomonadaceae > Pseudomonas > Pseudomonas sp. NPDC088322. The sequence continues at coordinate 556,820 of NZ_JBIURK010000005.1, forward strand.
GTGATGACGTCAACCGATGGCCTTTGGGTAGCGAGGATCAGGTGAATACCTGCCGCCCGCGCCTTCTGCGCGATACGGGCGATCAGTTCTTCGACCTTCTTGCCGACGATCATCATCATGTCGGCGAACTCGTCGACCACCACGACGATGGTCGGCAAGGTTTTCAGGGTTGGCGGCTCGTCATCCATGCTCTCACGACGGTACAACGGGTCATGAATGACCTCACCAGCCTCCTGGGCGTCCTTGATCTTGCGGTTGAAGCCGGCCAGGTTCCGTACGCCCATGGCCGCCATCAGCTTGTAGCGGCGCTCCATTTCGGCAACGCTCCAGCGCAGGGCGTTGGCTGCGTCCTTCATGTCGGTAACAACCGGGCAGAGCAGGTGCGGAATGCCTTCGTAGATCGACAGCTCGAGCATTTTCGGGTCGATCATGATCAAGCGGGCGTCTTCCGGGCCGGACTTGAACAGGATCGACAGGATCATGGCGTTGACCCCCACCGACTTACCCGAGCCGGTGGTACCGGCCACCAGCAAGTGCGGCATCTTGGCCAGGTCGGTGATCACCGGCTTGCCGCCGATGTCGTGACCCAGGGCCAATGCTACTGGCGACTTGGCGTCATCGTACTGGGACGACGACAGCACCTCGGAGAAGCGCACCATCTGCCGGTTCTCGTTGGGGATCTCGATACCGACGGTGGTCTTGCCGGGGATCACCTCGACCACCCGCACGCTGGTTACGGCCAGGGAACGGGCCAGATCCTTGGCCAGGTTGGCGATACGGCTGACCTTGACCCCGGCTGCCGGCTGGATCTCGTAACGGGTGATCACCGGGCCAGGATGGATCGAGTCAACCGAGACCTCGACACCAAACTCCTTGAGCTTGATTTCCAGCAGATGGCCAACACCGGCCAGGGATTCTGGCGAGTATTCGATTTTCTTTTCTTCTGCCGGATCGAGGATCGAGATCGGCGGCAGAGTGCCTTCGACGGCACTGTCGACGAACAGCGGCGTCTGTTTTTCCTTGAGGATGCGTTTGCTCGGCTCCGGCGCCTTGACCGGGGCTGGCATGATCACCGGCGCCGGCTGCTGCACGCGCTGGGCAACGTGCTTGGTCAGCGCGTCGTCACGCTCGATGATGCGTTCGCGCGCCTTGAGCTGCTCGCGCTTGTCGGCCACCACCGGCGCTACGACCGTGTCGACCTGCTCGTCGACCTCACGCAGCTGCGCCACCAGGCGCTTGCGCTCGTTGCGAGCTTCCCACCAGCGATTGGCCGCACCTTGCACCAGCTCGAACAGGTCGAGGGTGATCTTGCCGGTCATGTCCATGACCTTGAACCAGGACAGATCGGTGAACACCGTCAGGCCGAACAGGAACAGGGCAATGAACATCAGGGTGCTGCCCTGCACATTCAACAGGCTGCGGGCCAGGTCGCCGAGGCTCTCGCCCAGCGCGCCGCCGGCCGAGAACGGCAGGCTTGCCGACGGGTGGAAATGGATATGGGCCAGGGCTGCACCCGACAACACCAGAAACACCAGACCAATCAGCCGCCAGGAGAACAACCAGCCACTCCACTGCCACGGCTGATGGCGCTCACGGAAGATCTGCCAGGTCTTGATCCCCAGCAGCAACGGGAAGATATAGGCGAAGTAGCCCAGCACCATGAACAGAATGTCGGCGAAGTACGCGCCAGCGCGGCCAGCCGCGTTCTGCACCTGATCGACATTGCTGGTGTGGGTGAAGCCTGGGTCGGCGGTGTCGTAGGTCAGCAGCGCCATCCACAGGTACAGGCACAGCGCGCCGACGGCGATCAGCGCACCTTCCTTGAGGCGATAATGCAACTGCTGGCGCCACATCGGTACCGGCAGAGGGGGCGGAGTTGCGGTGGATTTCTTCAAAACGCGTCTATTCCTGCGCTTGCTGCGCGTCCAGTAGTGATCGACCCGATTCCGGTCAATGAACCCGTACTTTTAACATTACTGCCCGCCAGCCGCCATGGCGGCGCGCCGGATGGGCGCGAACGGTGAGCAAACTTTCATGGGTGCAATTTGAGCACGCATTGCCTTGCGTGACAAAGGCTTATGCTGTGTTTTTGCACAGGTGTGACAACAAAGCCTCGGGTTGGTGCCGATTGCCTGAAAAATCTGCTGGCAATTGCCTTGGCGAGCGTCAGCGCTGCGGGTTGGCGTTGGATTGACCTGCTGACGAGGGCGGGCCATGCTGTCAGCCCTCCCCTCCCCCACTGCACATGACGCCCATGCTGACCTGGCTGACCCGCGACTCGCTGACCTTTCCGCCCCTGACAAAGGCTCTGCAGGAGCCCAACGGATTACTTGCCGCTGGCGGTGACCTGAGCCCTGAGCGCTTGGTTCAGGCCTATCGGCATGGCTGCTTTCCGTGGTTTCAGGATGGTCAGCCCATTCTCTGGTGGTCACCCGACCCACGCACGGTGTTGTTCCCCGACGAGCTGCACGTGTCACGCTCGCTGGCCAAGCTGATCCGCCAGCAGCGTTACCAGGTCAGTTTCGATACTGACTTCGAAACGGTAATTGCCGCTTGTGCAGCGCCACGCGACTACACCGACGGCACCTGGATCACCGACCCCATGCGCGCAGCCTACTGCGAGCTGCACCGGCGCGGCTTCGCCCATTCGGTGGAAGTACGCGAGAACGGCGAGCTGGTCGGCGGCCTGTACGGCCTGGCCATGGGCCGGCTGTTTTTTGGCGAGTCGATGTTCAGCCGCGCCGACAACGCCTCCAAAGTGGGCTTCGTTACCCTGGTCGAGCATCTGCGTGCGGCGGGTTTCGTCCTGATCGACTGCCAGATGCCAACCAACCACCTGCACAGCCTCGGCGCCCGCGAAATCAGCCGCGCCAGCTTTGCCGAGCACCTCGCACGCGACCTCGACCAGACCGTCGACATCAGCTGGGTTCGCTAGGCGAGTTTGCCCAGCTGGCTTACACTTAGGACTACGTCTTGCCGAGGGGTCGATCATGACAGAGTTGGCGCGGTTGAAGTTCTATGCCACTCAGCCCCACTCCTGCAGCTACCTGCCCGATGAGCAGGCCACCACGCTGTTCCTCGACCCTAGCCAGCCGATGGACGTCGATGTGTATGCCGACCTCTCCGAAATGGGCTTTCGCCGCAGTGGCGACCACCTGTATCGCCCGCATTGCCAGAACTGCAACGCCTGCGTACCGGCGCGCATCCCCGTCGCCCGCTTCATCCCCAATCGCCAGCAGCGGCGTATCCTCAAGCGCAACAGCGACCTGCAGGTAACTGCCGCCCGGCCATCGTTCAAGGAGGAATACTTCGACCTGTACCGGCGCTACATCGAGCAGCGCCACAGCGACGGCGACATGTATCCACCCAGTCGCGATCAGTTTTCCACCTTTCTGGTGCGCGATCTGCCATTCTGCTGGTTCTATGAGTTTCGCCTGAATGGGCGGCTGCTTGCGGTGGCGGTATGCGATATGCTGCCCAACGGGCTGTCAGCGGTGTACACCTTCTACGAGCCGGATGAAGAACGCCGCAGTCTGGGGCGCTTCGCCATTCTCTGGCAGATCAGTGATGCACTGCGCCAGAACCTTGAGGCGGTGTACCTTGGCTACTGGATCAAGAACTGCAAAAAGATGAGTTACAAGACCCAGTATCGCCCCATCGAACTGCTGATCAACCAACGTTGGGTCAGCCTCAATTGAAAGCATTGGCTTGAAATACTCTTTTCGGGCATAATCCACGCCACTTTTTTGCCCGGTGCAGTTGCGCGTCGGGCCTACACTGGATACCGAGGGCTTTACTGCATGTCGAAAGAAGACAGCTTCGAAATGGAAGGCACTGTCGTCGACACCCTGCCCAACACCATGTTCCGCGTGGAGTTGGAAAATGGGCACGTCGTAACCGCGCATATCTCCGGAAAAATGCGCAAGAACTACATCCGTATTCTCACCGGCGACAAGGTCCGCGTCGAGCTGACGCCTTACGACCTGAGCAAGGGCCGCATCACCTACCGCGCCCGTTAAGCTCCAGTCATGAAAAAGCCCGGCCAATGTGCCGGGCTTTTTTGTGGCCAAAGAAAAAGGGCCGCCGAGGCGGCCCACTCTGCTCGATCACGCCACTTCGGCAGTGGTCTCGAAGTCGAACACCAACTCGCCATCACGTAGCTCGATGTGCACCACGCCGCCATGCTCGGCCAGCTCACCGAACAGGATCTCTTCAGCCAAGGGCCGCTTGATCTTGTCCTGGATAAGCCGTGCCATCGGCCGGGCACCCATCTGCACGTCATAGCCGCTGGCAGCCAGCCAGCCACGTGCCTCATCACTGACCTCAAGCAGTACACGCTTGTCTTCCAGCTGAGCCTGCAGTTCGATAAGGAACTTGTCGACGATGCTTTTGATCGTCTCGTGGCTCAGGCGACCGAACTGGATGATGGTATCCAAACGGTTGCGGAATTCCGGCGTGAAGCTCTTGCGAATGACTTCCATCGCATCCGACGCATGGTCCTGATGAGTGAAGCCAATCGAAGCCCGCGCAGCGGTTTCGGCGCCGGCGTTGGTGGTCATGATCAGAATCACGTTGCGGAAGTCCGCCTTGCGCCCGTTGTTGTCGGTCAGGGTACCGTGGTCCATCACCTGCAGCAGCAGGTTGAAGACTTCCGGGTGGGCCTTCTCGATCTCGTCGAGCAGCAGTACGCAGTGCGGCTGCTTGGTGATCGCCTCGGTGAGCAAGCCACCTTGGTCGAAACCGACATAGCCTGGCGGCGCACCGATCAGGCGCGACACAGTGTGCCGTTCCATGTACTCGGACATGTCGAAGCGCACCAGCTCAACGCCCAGCGCCTTGGCCAGCTGACGCGCAGCCTCGGTTTTGCCGACGCCGGTAGGGCCAGCGAACAGGAACGAGCCTACTGGCTTGTCCGGGGCCTTGAGGCCGGCTCGCGACAGCTTGATCGCAGTCGACAGCGAGTCGATCGCTGGGTCCTGACCAAATACGGTCAGTTTCAGGTCGCGTTCCAGGTTACGCAGCAGCTCCTTGTCGGAACTGGACACGTGCTTTGGCGGAATCCGAGCGATTTTCGCGACGATATCTTCGACCTGCGCCACTTCGATGCGCTTGACCCGATTGGCCTCTGGCTGCAGACGCTGGTAGGCGCCCGCCTCGTCGATCACGTCGATGGCCTTGTCCGGCATATGCCGATCATTGATATAGCGCGCAGCGAGCTCGGCAGCGGCGCGCAGGGCCTCGTCGCTGTACTCGATGTGGTGATGCGACTCGAAGCGGCCTTTCAGCCCACGCAGGATACCCACGGTGTCTTCCACCGACGGCTCCGACACATCGACCTTCTGGAAGCGCCGCGCCAGGGCCCGGTCTTTCTCGAAGATGCCACGAAATTCCTGGAAGGTAGTCGAGCCGATGCAGCGGATATCACCTGATGAGAGCAATGGCTTGAGCAGGTTGGACGCATCCATTACCCCGCCCGAGGCCGCGCCGGCACCGATGATGGTGTGGATCTCATCGATGAACAGGATGGCCTGCGGACGTTTTTTCAGCTCACCCAGCAGCGCCTTGAAGCGCTTCTCGAAGTCGCCACGGTACTTGGTCCCGGCCAGCAGTGCGCCGAGATCGAGCGAATAGACCACGCTCTGCGCCAGCAGATCAGGTACCTGACCGTCGACGATACGTTTGGCCAGGCCTTCGGCGATGGCCGTCTTGCCGACGCCCGCTTCACCGACCAGCAACGGGTTGTTCTTGCGCCGGCGAGCGAGAATCTGCGCTACGCGCTCGACTTCTTGCTCACGGCCCACCAACGGATCGATACGACCCTGACGCGCCTGCTCGTTGAGGTTGCTGGCGTAGGTATCCAGCGGATTGCTCGAAGACGACGTTTCGCCCCCCTCTTCATCCTGCATGTCCTGGTCGCTGTCGGCGCTAGGCCCATGGCCTGGCACCTTGGAAATGCCGTGGGCAATGAAGTTGACCACGTCGATACGGGCCACGCTCTGCTGCTTGAGCAGAAACACGGCCTGACTTTCCTGCTCGCTGAAGATAGCCACCAGCACATTGGCGCCGGTCACTTCACGCTTGCCCGAACTCTGCACATGGAACACCGCGCGTTGCAGCACGCGCTGGAAGCCCAGGGTTGGCTGGGTTTCGCGGTCTTCGTCGTGCACCGGGATCAGGGGGGTAGTGGAGTCGATGAACTCTTGCAGGTCGTGCTTGAGCTTGTCGAGATTGGCGCCACAGGCGCGTAGAACGGTTGCGGCCGCCTCATTGTCAAGGAGTGCCAACAGCAGATGTTCGACGGTCATGAACTCATGACGCTTCGAACGGGCCTCCTTGAAGGCCAGATTGAGGGTGACTTCGAGCTCGCGGTTTAACATAGCTTCACCTCATACCCAAGTGGTCGGCGATTAACCGTCCTTCTCGATTTCACAGAGTAGCGGATGCTGGCTCTCCCGGGCGTATTGGTTGACCTGCGTCGCCTTCGTTTCGGCGATATCGCGGGTAAACAATCCGCATACTGCCCGCCCTTCGGTATGGACGGTCAGCATGATCTTGGTCGCCAGCTCGCGGTTCAAACTAAAGAACGTCTCGAGCACTTCGACGACGAAATCCATTGGCGTGTAGTCATCGTTGAATAAAACCACCTTGTACATGGGTGGCGCCTGCAGGATCGGCTTGGCTTCTTGAACAGCCAGACCGGAGCCATCGTCCTCGTTGGTCTGAGGACCATCCTGATTGAATGTTAGTCGAATCTGACTGTGTGCATGCATGGAAAGAATTTCATCACATCGACAAGTTAAGGTTGTGGGTTGACCGCATAGAGCTGGCGCCGGCGCAGGCGCCGCATGACCTTGACTATCGGCAAAACGGTGTTACAACCAATAGAACCCACCGTGGGCGATAAAGATCCGCGCAGTCAACCAGATTTTTCGCAAGGTTCGTATGCGGATACGTGGATGATACTCCAGTGATGGAGTCCTTTGCAGAGGGACATAGGGATGACAAGCGGTAAAGTCAAGTGGTTCAACAATGCCAAGGGCTATGGGTTCATCAACGAGGACGGCAAGACTGAAGACCTCTTTGCCCACTATTCGGCCATCGTAATGGACGGATACAAGACGCTGAAGGCCGGCCAGCTGGTCAAGTTCGAAATCATCCAGGGCCCCAAGGGCCTGCACGCGGTGAACATCAGCGACGCCAAAGCCGAGGTCACAAGTTCAGCAGATCCGGCGACTGAACGCACGAAGGCCACTGTCTGACCATTTCCCTGCCGCTGAGATGTGAACGGGCCGATCGCCTCTTCAACGAGGCGATCGGTTTTTTCGTGTCTACATGTGTTTGATCATCTCATCGCCAAAGCCTGAGCTACCCACCAGCGTGGCGCCGTCCATCAGGCGCTCGAAATCATAGGTAACGGTTTTCGCCGCAATTGCGCCGTTGGTCCCTTTGATGATCAGGTCGGCAGCCTCGGTCCAGCCCATATGCCGCAGCATCATTTCGGCCGAGAGGATAACCGACCCCGGGTTGACCTTGTCCTGGCCGGCATACTTGGGCGCGGTACCGTGCGTCGCTTCGAACATTGCCACCGTATCCGACAGGTTCGCCCCAGGCGCGATGCCAATCCCGCCCACTTCTGCCGCCAGCGCATCGGACAGGTAGTCACCGTTCAGGTTGAGCGTGGCAATCACGTCATACTCTGCCGGGCGCAGCAGGATCTGCTGCAGCATGGCATCGGCGATCGCATCCTTGACCACCACCTTCTTGCCACTCTTGGGGTTGGTGAACTGCATCCACGGCCCGCCATCGAGCAACTCGGCGCCGAATTCTTCCTTGGCCACCTCGTAGCCCCAGTCCTTGAACGCGCCCTCGGTGAATTTCATGATGTTGCCCTTGTGGACCAGGGTCAGCGACTCGCGGTCATTGTCGACCACATACTGCAACGCCTTGCGCACCAGGCGCTTGGTGCCTTCCCTGGAGACCGGCTTGACGCCGATGCCGCAGTCCTGGTCGAAGCGGATCTTGGTGACGCCCATTTCCTCCTTGAGAAACTTGATCACTTTGATGGCTTCGGGCGAACCGGCCTTCCACTCGATGCCGGCATAAATGTCTTCGGAGTTTTCCCGGAAGATCACCATGTCGACGTCTCCCGGCTTTTTCACCGGACTCGGCACACCCTCGAACCACACCACCGGGCGCAGACACACATACAGGTCAAGCTGTTGGCGCAGGGCCACGTTCAGCGAGCGGATGCCGCCGCCGACCGGTGTGGTCAGCGGGCCTTTGATCGACACCACGTATTCCTTGACTGCGTCGAGGGTCTCTTGCGGCAGCCAGGTGTCCTGGTCATACACCTGCGTAGCTTTTTCACCGGCATAGACCTCCATCCAGGCGATTTTGCGCTTGCCGGCGTAGGCCTTGTGCACCGCGGCATCGACTACCTTGATCATCACCGGGGAAACATCGACCCCGATGCCATCCCCTTCGATATAAGGAATGATCGGGTTGTCGGGCACATTGAGTGAATGGTCGGCATTGACGGTGATCCTGGCGCCGTCGGTCGGCACCGTGATTTTCTGGTATCCCATGCTTGCACTACTCCGGAGTCGGGTGTGGTTGGACATCATGCGATCCAATCAGCCTAAACCACATCTGCCGACCTGCAAGGCCGGGCTTGTACCTGCGGCAATGCACCACATTGCAGGTAAGTCTTTGGTCTTATAAATGCGCTGATACCACTTGGCCTTGCTGATTAGCCCAAAGGGTTTGGTATACTCCGGCCCTGACCGTAAGGTCATGGGGGCGAATCCCCGGAAATCGCGGCTTGCCCCCGGCCCTCGAAGGCCACAAAGTCTGGGCTGTTACCGCATCCCAGCCGCTTGACGCTCGACTGATGCATCCACCATCACCGCTCGTAGCCTCTCGACCTTTTGCCCATGGCGCGCCGTGGGCGATGCGCCTACCCAGCGCACCCCGAGACTCGAGTACGCTCAGCAAAACAGAGAGTTAACCCGCATGCCCACCCGCTCTAAGATCATCTATACCTTCACCGACGAAGCCCCTGCCCTCGCCACCTATTCGCTGCTGCCGATCGTCGAAGCGTTCACCGCCTCGGCTGACATCGCCGTCGAAACTCGCGACATCTCCCTGGCTGGCCGTATCCTTGCGGCATTCCCGGAGCAACTCGGCGCAGACAAGCAGGTAAGCGATCATCTGGCGGAGCTGGGCCAACTGGCCACCACCCCTGAAGCCAACATCATCAAGCTGCCGAACATCTCGGCCTCGGTGCCTCAGCTCAAGGCTGCGATCAAGGAACTGCAAGCCAAGGGTTACGCCGTCCCTGACTACGCCGACGAGCCTGCCAGCGCTGCCGAAAAAGAATCCCGCGCGCGCTACGACCGCATCAAGGGCAGCGCCGTGAACCCGGTACTGCGCGAAGGCAACTCCGACCGCCGCGCGCCGCTTTCGGTCAAGAACTACGCTCGCAAGCACCCGCACAAAATGGGCGCCTGGGCTTCCGACTCGAAATCGCACGTGGCCCACATGAGCCAAGGCGACTTCTACGGCAGCGAAAAAGCCGCACTGATCGAAGCTGACGACAGCCTGCGCATCGAACTGCTGGACAAGAACGGCGCTACTACTGTTCTGAAGGAAAAAACCGCTGTCAAAGCCGCAGAAGTGGTTGACTGCGCGACCATGAGCCGCAAGGCCCTGAAAGCCTTCATCGCCGAGCAGATCGCCGATGCCAAGGCCAGCGGCGTACTGCTTTCGGTGCACTTGAAAGCAACCATGATGAAGGTTTCCGACCCGATCATGTTCGGCGTCATCGTCGAAGAGTTCTACGGTGAAGTGCTGACCAAGCACGCTGCAGCGCTGGCTGACATCGGCTTCAATGCCAACAACGGCATCGGCGACCTGTACGCCCGCATCAAGGACCTGCCAGCTGACCAGCAAGCGCAGATCGAAGCCGACATCCAGGCCCTGTACGCCGTACGTCCAGCCCTGGCCATGGTCAACTCCGACAAAGGCATCACCAACCTGCACGTGCCGAGCGACGTAATCGTCGACGCCTCGATGCCGGCCATGATCCGTGACTCGGGCAAGATGTGGAACACTGCCGGCGAGCTGCAAGACGCCAAGGCCGTGATCCCGGACCGCTGCTACGCCGGTATCTACCAGGCTGCCATCGAAGACTGCAAGGTCAACGGCGCCTTCGACCCGACTACCATGGGCAGCGTACCGAACGTTGGCCTGATGGCGCAGAAAGCCGAAGAGTACGGCTCCCACGACAAGACCTTCGAAATCAAGGCCGATGGCGTCGTGCGCGTCGTTGATGGCAAAGGCAACGTGGTTCTGCAACAGAACGTCGAAGCCGGCGACATCTTCCGCATGTGCCAGACCAAAGACGCGCCGATCCAGGACTGGGTCAAGCTGGCCGTCAACCGTGCCCGCCTGAGCGGTACCCCAGCGGTGTTCTGGCTCGACCCGGAACGCGCCCACGACGGCGTGATGATCGAGAAAGTCCAGAAGTACCTGAAAGACCACGACACCACTGGCCTGGACATTCGCGTCCTGCCGCCGGTCGAGGCGATCAAGTTCTCCCTGGCCCGTATCCGCGAAGGCAAGGACACCATCTCGGTGACCGGCAACGTTCTGCGCGACTACCTGACCGACCTGTTCCCGATCATGGAGCTGGGCACCAGCGCCAAGATGCTGTCGATCGTGCCGCTGATGAACGGCGGTGGCCTGTTCGAAACCGGCGCTGGCGGTTCGGCACCCAAGCACGTGCAGCAGCTGGTCGAAGAGAACTTCCTGCGTTGGGATTCGCTGGGTGAATTCCTCGCTCTGGCGGCCTCGCTCGAGCACCTGGGCGACACCTACGCCAACCCACGTGCCAAGGTTCTGGCCAACACCCTGGACCAGGCTACCGGCAAGTTCCTCGACAACAACAAGTCGCCTTCGCGCAAGGTTGGCGGTATCGACAACCGCGGTAGCCACTTCTACCTGACCCTGTACTGGGCTCAGGCCCTGGCTGCGCAGAGCGACGACGCTGCGCTGCAAGCGCGCTTCGCCCCGCTGGCCAAGACCCTGACCGAGAACGAAGCGACCATCGTCGCCGAACTCAACGCCGTACAGGGCAAGCCAGTCGACATCGGTGGCTACTACGCCCCGGATGCCGAGCTGACCGCCAAGGTGATGCGTCCAAGCCAGACCCTCAACAACGCGATTGCTGCGCTGTAAGGTTCACTTGAAGTAACCCCACAAACCCCGGCCACGCACCGGGGTTTGTGCTTTTTAGGATTCCACTATGACCTGGCACCCCCACATCACCGTAGCCACCGTGGTCGAAGACCAGGGCCGCTTCCTCTTCGTCGAGGAATTCAAAGCCGGCCAGCACGTCTTCAACCAACCGGCCGGCCACCTCGAGCCCAACGAAACCCTGCAGCAGGCCGCCCTGCGCGAAACCCTCGAAGAAACCGCCTGGGACGTCGAACTGACCGGCGTGGTGGGCATCTACCTGTACACCGCCCCCAGTAACGGCGTCACCTACCAACGCATCTGCTTCGCTGCCCGCCCCGTCCGGCACCATCCGCAACGCGCCCTCGACAGCGATATAACCCGCGCGCTGTGGATGACCCGCGCCGAGCTGCTGGCCGAGCCACAACGCTGGCGCAGTGAGCTGGTGCCGCGCTGCATCGACGACTACCTGGCAGGCCCGCTGCACAGCCTCGCCTTGCTGCGCGACTGACGCGCACGAGCGGGCCTGATAGAATCGACCTTTTTCCCTGATACACATCGGTAGCCATGACCAGCCCAGCACTCAAAGACCCCGCCAAGACCCGCGTCATCGTCGGCATGTCCGGCGGCGTCGACTCTTCCGTCTCCGCCCTTCTGCTGATCGAGCAGGGCTACCAGGTGGAAGGTCTGTTCATGAAAAACTGGGAAGAGGACGACGGCACCGACTACTGCACCGCCCGCGAGGACCTGGCCGACGCCCAGGCCGTGTGCGATCGCATTGGCATCAAGCTGCACACGGCCAACTTTGCCGCCGAGTACTGGGACAACGTGTTCGAGCACTTCCTTGAAGAGTACAAGGCTGGGCGCACGCCAAACCCGGACATCCTCTGCAACCGCGAGATCAAGTTCAAGGCCTTCCTCGACTACGCGCTGTCGCTCGGTGCCGACCTGATCGCCACCGGTCACTATGTACGCCGGCGCGACACCGGCGAGCTGACCGAGCTGCTCAAGGGCCTGGACCCGAACAAGGACCAGAGCTACTTCCTGCATGCCGTCGGCGGCAAGGAAATCGCCCGCACCCTGTTCCCGGTCGGCGAGCTGGAAAAACCCGAAGTGCGCGCCATCGCCGAGAAACATGGCCTGGCTACTGCCAAGAAAAAGGACTCCACCGGCATCTGCTTCATTGGCGAACGACGCTTCAGCGACTTCCTCAAGCAGTACCTGCCGGCCCAGCCGGGCAACATCGAAACCACCGAAGGTGAAGTCATCGGTCGCCACCATGGCCTGATGTACCACACCATCGGCCAGCGCCAGGGCCTGGGCATCGGCGGCCTCAAGGACGCCGGTGACGACCCGTGGTACGTGCTGGTCAAGGACCTCGCCCGCAACGTGCTGGTGGTCGGCCAGGGCAACGAGCACCCATGGTTGTTCTCCCGCGCCCTGCTCGCCTCGGACATCTTCTGGGTCAACCCGATCGACCTCGCCACCCCGCGCCGCCTCACGGCCAAGGTGCGCTATCGCCAGGGCGACCAGGGCTGCACCCTGGAACGCACCGAAAGCGGCTACCGCGCCGTGTTCGACGAGCCGCAACGTGCGGTCACCCCCGGCCAGTCGGTGGTGTTCTATGATGGCGAGGTGTGCCTGGGCGGCGGCGTGATCGAGACTGCCGAACCGTGGAGCCCGCGCCCATGAGCAACCTGCACGAGCAGTTGATTGCCCTGGGCGGCGTGTTTCAGGCTGCAGTGCTGGTCGACAAGCTGGCACGCACCGGCCAGTCCAATGACGCCGAGCTTGGCTGCATGCTTGGCAGCCTGCTGGTGATGGATCCCAAGGACACCCTCGAGGTGTTCGGTGGTGATGACCTTAACCTGCGCGACGGTTACCGCGCCCTGGTCGGCGCACTCGAGCGCGAGCCCAGCAGCCTGCAGCGCGAGCCGCTGCGCTATGCCCTGTCGATGCTCGGCCTCGAGCGCCAGCTGGCCAAGCGTGGCGACCTGCTGGAAACCATCGGCAACCGCCTGCCGCAAATCCAGGGTCAGGCCGATCACTTCGGCCTGACCCACGAGAATGTCATCGCTTCCAGTGGCGCCTTGTATCAGGACACCCTGAGCACCTTGCGCCAGCGTATTCAGGTGCATGGCGACATGCGCTTCCTGCAGCAAGCCAGCAACGCCTCGAAGATCCGCGCACTGCTGCTGGCCGGGATCCGCGCCGCACGCCTGTGGCGCCAGCTTGGCGGGCACCGCTGGCAGCTGGTATTCAGCCGGCGCAAGTTGCTCAACGAGCTGTACGGCATGATGCGCGCCAATTCCTGAATGCTGCGCATCCCCGCCTGGCGCGGTCCGTGTAGGAGCGGCCTTGTGTCGCGAGAAGTGCGCGAAGCGTGCCCAGCAATTCTAGGGTGCTGCACAAATCTTGGGGCCGCTGCGCCGCCCTTTCGCGACACGAGGCCGCTCCTACAGCGACCGCGATAAGCTTTGAAACGGCTCGACCTTTGGTCAGCCACCCGACCTCGGCGCATTTTTCATGTATGATATGCGCCCTCCAAAAGCCTGACTGTCCGAGAACACCCCATGCAGCTTTCCTCGCTCACTGCGGTTTCCCCTGTAGACGGCCGCTACGCCGGCAAAACCCAGGCCTTGCGCCCTATTTTCAGCGAATACGGCCTGATCCGTTTCCGCGCCCTGGTCGAAGTGCGCTGGCTGCAACGCCTGGCCGCCCACCCGCAAATCGGTGAAGTGCCGGCATTCTCGGCCGACGCCAACGCCGTTCTCGATACCCTGGCCAGCGATTTCCAGCTGGCCCACGCCGAGCGCGTCAAGGAAATCGAACGCACCACCAACCACGACGTCAAGGCCATCGAGTACCTGCTCAAGGAGCAGGCTGCACAACTGCCTGAGCTGGCCAACGTCAGCGAGTTCATCCACTTCGCCTGCACCAGCGAGGACATCAACAACCTGTCCCACGCGCTGATGCTGCGCGCGGGCCGTGATGACGTGCTGCTGCCGCTGATGCGCCAGATCGCCGAAGCGATCCGCGCGCTCGCCCACCAGCATGCCGACGTGCCGATGCTGTCGCGCACCCACGGCCAGCCAGCCTCGCCGACCACCCTGGGCAAAGAGATGGCCAACGTCGTCTACCGCCTCGAGCGCCAAATTGCGCAAGTCGCTGCCGTGCCGCTGATGGGCAAGGTCAACGGCGCCGTCGGTAACTACAACGCGCACCTGTCGGCCTACCCGCAGATCGACTGGGAAGAAAACGCCCGCGCCTTCATCGAAGACGAGCTGGGCCTGCAGTTCAACCCGTATACCACCCAAATCGAGCCGCACGACTACATTGCCGAGCTGTTCGACGCGATCGCCCGCTTCAACACCATCCTGATCGACTTCGACCGGGACATCTGGGGCTACATCTCGCTGGGCTACTTCAAGCAGCGCACCGTTGCCGGTGAAATCGGCTCGTCGACCATGCCGCACAAGGTCAACCCGATCGACTTCGAAAACTCCGAAGGCAACCTCGGTATCGCCAACGCCCTGTTCCAGCACCTGGCCAGCAAACTGCCGGTTTCGCGCTGGCAGCGTGACCTGACCGACTCCACCGTGCTGCGCAACCTGGGTGTGGGCTTCGCTCACAGCGTTATCGCCTATGAAGCCAGCCTGAAGGGCATCAGCAAGCTGGAAGTCAACACTCAGCGCATCGCTGCTGACCTGGACGCCTGCTGGGAAGTGCTCGCCGAGCCGATCCAGACCGTCATGCGTCGTTTCAACATCGAAAACCCCTACGAGAAGCTCAAAGAGCTGACCCGTGGCAAAGGCATCACCCCTGAGGCGCTGCTGACCTTCATCGATGGCCTGGACATGCCAGCCGATGCCAAGGCCGAGCTCAAGCAGCTGACTCCTGCGACCTACATAGGTAACGCAGTCGCGCAGGCCAAACGTATCTAAGATTACGCCTGCGTCTGACGCCCGGCCTAGCCGGGCGTTTTTATTCCCGGACGAAAATTACGTTTTTTCAATAGGTTGAACATGAATTCTGATACTCCACTTCAGCTGCTTGGCGGTTTGACTGCTCGCGAGTTCCTGCGTGACTACTGGCAGAAGAAGCCATTGCTGGTGCGCCAGGCGTTCACCGACTTCGAAAGCCCGATCGACCCTGACGAGCTGGCTGGCCTGGCCCTGGAAGAGGAAGTCGAATCGCGCCTGGTCCTCGAACACGGCGAACGCCCGTGGGAGTTGCGTCGCGGTCCGTTCACCGAGGACGACTTCGCCACCCTGCCAGAGCGCGACTGGACCCTGCTGGTGCAAGCGGTCGACCAGTTCGTGCCAGAAGTGGCCGAACTGCTGGAAAGCTTCCGCTTCCTGCCGAGCTGGCGCATCGACGATGTGATGATCAGCTATGCCGCGCCCGGCGGCAGCGTCGGCCCGCACTTCGACAACTACGACGTGTTCCTGCTGCAGGGCTACGGTACCCGCAACTGGAAAGTCGGCCAGATGTGCGACAGCGACAGCAAGCTGCTCGAGCACGCCGACCTGCGCATCCTGGCTGACTTCGAGCAGACCGACGAGTGGCGCCTGGAGCCGGGTGACATGCTCTACCTGCCACCACGCCTGGCCCACTTCGGCGTTGCCGAAGACAACTGCCTGACCTACTCGGTCGGTTTCCGCGCGCCAAGCGCTGCTGAAGTGCTGACCCACTTCACCGACTTCCTCAGCCAGTTCCTGCCGGACGAAGAGCGCTACAGCGACGCCGACGCCCAGCCGGTCAGCGACCCGCACCAGATCCAGCACGACGCTCTGGACCGCCTCAAGGCCCTGCTGGCCGAGCACATGGGTGACGAGCGCCTGCTGCTGACCTGGTTTGGCCAGTTCATGACCGAGCCACGCTACCCTGAGCAGGTCGCCGGCGAGCCGCTCAAGGAAGAAGAGCTGATCGACAGCCTGGAACAAGGCGCTATTCTTATCCGTAATCCAAGCGCACGCCTGGCCTGGTCGGAGGTCGATGACAATTTGCTGCTGTTCGCCAGCGGCCAGAGCCGTCTGCTTTCGGGCCACCTGCGCGATCTGCTGAAAATGATCTGCGCCGCCGATGCGCTGCACATCGAAAACCTCGGCCAGTGGCTCAAGGATGAAGAAGGTCTGACCCTGGTCTGCCAGCTGGTCGAACAAGGAAGTCTGGGTTTTGCCAATGAATAGAATCAGCGTTCGGCTTGCCGATTGGATCAAGGACAACAGTGACATCCGCCACATCCGCGATGCGGTGTTCGTTGCCGAGCAGCACATTCCGCCTGAGCTGGAATTTGACGCCGAAGACCCCCAGGCCGTGCATTTCCTGGCCCTTGAGGGTGACTACCCGATCGGCACCGCGCGCCTGCTGGCAGACGGCACCATCGGCCGCATCTCGGTACTCAAGGACTGGCGCGGGCTGAAAGTGGGCGACGCACTGATGCATGCGGTGATCGCCGAAGCCCAGGCTCGCGACCTCAAGCAACAGACCCTGAGCGCCCAGGTGCATGCCACGCCGTTCTATGAGCGGCTGGGTTTCAAGGTGGTCAGCGAGGAGTTCCTCGAGGCCGGCATCCCCCACGTGGAGATGGTGCGCGAGTCCTGCGACCTCTCCTGAGCAACCTCAGGGCCGCTTGAACCGGCCCTGTTTCGCAGCGGGCTGCAATGGCCCGCTGCGTGCTCTGCAACATTGGTTCACCAGCCAGCTGTATATGCATACAGATAAAACTTGCCTGGCGGCGCTTCTTTGTCCATCCTGACGCTCATCGTCTGCCCATGAAGCGTTCTCGGCCATGCGCCTGTTTCTCTGCGAAAAACCCTCCCAGGCCAAAGATATCGCCAAAGTGCTCGGCGCCACCCGCCGCGGTGACGGCTGCTGGCAAGGCACTGACGTGTGCGTGACCTGGTGCATCGGCCACCTGCTCGAAACCGCCCCGCCCGACAGTTACGACGCCCGCTACAAGCGCTGGAGCCTGGACGACCTGCCGATCATCCCGGGCCAGTGGAAAATGCTGGTCAAGCCAAAAACCGCCAGCCAGTTCAAGGCAGTCAAACGCCTGCTTGGCGAAGCGCGCGAACTGGTCATCGCCACCGACGCCGACCGCGAAGGCGAGATGATCGCCCGTGAGCTGGTCGAGCACTGCCGGTACCGCGGCCCGATCCAGCGCCTGTGGCTGTCGGCGCTGGACGATGCCTCGATCCGCAAGGCTCTGGCCAAGCTGCTGCCCGGCAGCGAGACCTTCAGCCTGTACCATTCAGCTCTGGGCCGTTCGCGTGCCGACTGGCTGATCGGCATGAACATGAGTCGGCTGTTCACCCTGCTCGGGCGTCAATCCGGTTATCAAGGCGTGTTGCCCGTCGGCCGTGTGCAAACCCCGACCCTGCGCCTGGTGGTAGACCGCGATCGCAGCATCGCTGACTTCGTGCCAGTTCCGTTCTGGGCCATCGACGTGCAGCTTGAGCATGCCGGCAGCCTGTTCAACGCACAGTGGCGCGCGCCTGAAGACGCCTGCGATGATCAGGCCCGCTGCCTTAACCAGAGCCTGGCCCAGCAAGCCGCCGCCGATATCGCTGCGGCTGGCAGTGCGCAGGTCAGCAAGCTGGTCACCGAGCGCGTGCGCGAAGCCGCACCACTGCCGTTCGATCTGGGCACCCTGCAGGAAATCTGCTCGAAGAAGTTCGGCTACGGCGCCCAGGAAACCCTCGACATCGCCCAGGCCTTGTACGAAACCCACAAACTGATCACCTACCCGCGCAGCGACTGCGGCTTTCTGCCAATGAGCCAGCACGCCGAGGCGCCGGCCATTCTCGCTGCATTGCAGCGCGCCGATGCCAGCCTGGCGCCGCTGCAAGCGCACCTGCAGCCGCAACGCCGCTCGCGCGCCTGGAACGACGCCAAGGTCAGCGCCCACAACGGCATCATCCCCACTGCCGCCGCCAGTGACCCGACGCGCCTGCCGCCCAAATACAAGGC
This sequence comes from Pseudomonas sp. NPDC088322, assembly GCF_044740745.1. Taxonomy (NCBI): domain Bacteria; kingdom Pseudomonadati; phylum Pseudomonadota; class Gammaproteobacteria; order Pseudomonadales; family Pseudomonadaceae; genus Pseudomonas; species Pseudomonas sp. NPDC088322. The sequence goes on from NZ_JBIURK010000005.1 coordinate 575,030, forward strand.
CGTCTACACCCTGATCCGCGCGCGTTACCTGGCGCAATTTCTGCCCAACCATGAATACGACCGCACCCAGGCTGATTTCGATTGCGCTGGCCACGCCCTGCGCGCCGTCGGCAAGCAGATCGTCGAACCCGGCTGGCGCCGCGCCCTGCCAGAGGCGCTGACGCCGGCCAAGGGCCGTGAAGCGCCGCCGGCGCAGGTGCTGCCAGCCTTGCAGCAAGGCCAGGTCTGCGCAGTGCGCAACGTCCAGCTCAAGGACCTGTGGACCCAGCCGCCGAAGCCTTTCACCGAAGGCGACCTGATCAAGGCGATGAAAAACGTCGCCAAGCTGGTGGATGACCCCAAGCTTAAGCAAAAGCTCAAGGACACCACCGGCATCGGCACCGAGGCCACCCGCGCCAGCATCATCCAGGGCCTGCTCGACCGCGGTTATCTGGTCAAGAACGGCAAGGCCCTGGCCGCCACCCCAGCCGCGTTCAGCCTGATTGACGCCGTCCCACGGGCCATTGCCGACCCGGGCACCACGGCGATCTGGGAGCAGGCTTTGGACATGGTTCAGAGCGGCGAAATGACCCTCGAGGAATTCGTTGCCCGCCAATCGGCCTGGATGGGCAAGCTGGTGGAGCGCTGTAGCGGCATGCGCATGACCATCAGCGGCCCGCTGGCACCCGCCGGTGGCAAGAAGGCGCCCTGGAGCAAGAAGCGCCGCTCGGGCACCAAGGCCAAAGCGGCCGACGGCAAGCCCAAGGCGGCCAAGCCGAGGGTTGCCAGGCGCAAGGCCACTACCTGAGCCTCCGACCTGGCCTCAGGTGCCGCTCTTGAGTCGGCTGAAGGCTCGGGTCAGTTCGCGGTTGAATTGCTTGCCATTGTCGTTCTTGCTGTACAACCGCGCGCGCACCTCGGCCGGCGGATAGGTGCCGGGGGCGTTGCGGATCTGCGCATCGACCAGGTTGTCGGCGGCACTGATCGCATTGGCGTAGTGAATGGTGTCGGTGATCGGTGCGATCACCTCGGGGCGCATCAGGTAGTCCATCAAGGCCCAGGCCGCCTGCGGGTGCGGTGCGTCCTTGGGCACCACCAGCGCGTCGAGCCAGATCAACGTGCCCTCCTTGGGGATTCGGTAATCGAGGCTGTAGGTTTTGCCCGCCTGCTGCGCCTGGCCCTGGGCGATAGCCACGTTGCCGTTCCACGACATCGCCACGCAGGTCTCGCCGTTGGCCAGGTCGCTGATGTTGCGGTCATTGTCGAAGTAGCGGATGTACGGGCGGATCTTGCGCAGTTGTGCCTCGGCCAGCTTGAGGTCCTCGAGGCGCTGCTGATTGATGTCCAGGCCCATGTAGCGCATCACTGCGGCAAACACTTCGTTGGGGTCATTGAGCAGGCTCACCCCGCAATCGGCGAATTTCGCTACCACCGCCGGGTCGAACAGCATCGCCCAGCTGTCCAGCGGCGCATCGCTCAGGCGTGCGGTCACGGCCTGCTGCTGAAAACCGACCCCGGTGGTGCCCCAGGCGTAGGTCCCGGCATAGCGGTTGCCGGGGTCGAACACGGCCATGTGCTGACGAAACTCCTCGCCCACACCCTGCAGATGGGGCAGCCGGCTTTTATCCAGCGGCTGCAACGCGCCGCTGGCAATGGCCCGGCTCAGGTGCTGACCGGCGCTGAGCACCAGGTCATAGCCGCTGCGCCCGGTCAGCAGTTTGGTTTCGGCGGTTTCCAGCGAATCGAAGTGGTCGGCGACCACGCGGATGCCGGTTTCCTTCTCGAAATTGCTCAGCGTGTCTGGCGCCAAGTACTCGCCCCAGATGTACAGGTTGACGGTGTGCTGCGCCGCATCGGCGGCGTGCCCCGCCGCCGCGCTGCCGGCCAGCGCCAACCCAAGTGCCAGCACAGAGGCTTTCATCAGCGAGGCCCTCCGGCGTATTGCGGCATGGTGATGCAGGCAACGTTGCCGCCGCCGAGCAGAATCTCGCGCGAGTTTTCGATGCCGATGATGCGCTTGCCCGGGAACAGCTCTGCCAGGGTCGCCTGGGCCACACTGTCATTGCGGTCGCCGAACAACGGCACGACGATGGCCGAGTTGCCGGCGTAGTAGTTGATGTAAGACGCACAGATCCGCGTGCCGGCTTCGCGCACATGCGTGCCGTCGACCTGATCCAGCCCGGCGGCTTCGGCAGCGGTCCACTGCAGCACATCGGGTTGGGGCAGCTTGTGCACCTTGAGCTCACGGCCGCGGCTGTCGCGGGTGCTGCGCAGGATGTCGTAGGCTTCCTGGTATATCTCCCACTGCGGGTCATCGCGGTTGTCGGTCCATTGCAGCACCACCTCGCCGGGCCGTACAAAGCAGGCCAGGTCGTCGACATGGCCGTCGGTTTCATCGAACTTGCAGCCACGTGGCAGCCAGATCACCTGCTCGGCACCAAGGTAATCCTGCAGGCGCCGGGTCACTTCTGCTTTGCCCAGATGAGCGTTGCGATTGCGGTTGAGCAGGCATTGCTCGGTGGTCAGCAGGCTGCCTTGGCCGTCACTCTGGATGCCGCCGAGTTCTGCGATCAACGGCGCACGGTAGCGGTCCAGGTTTTCGATCTCGAGGACCTTGCGAGCGATCTGGTCGTCCTTGTCCCATGGGTAGTAGAGGCCACCGTCGAGGCCGCCATAGGCGTTGAATTCGAAGTCGACGCCGCGTACCTCGCCGCTGTCATCGTTGACCACGAAGCACGGTCCGCTGTCGCGAAACCAGGTGTCATTGCAAGTCATCTCCACTACCCGCACCGCCTCCGGTAGCAAGCGTCGGGCATTGGCGTATTGCGCGGCGGAGGCACACACAGTGACCGGCTCGCTGCTGGCAATCGCCTTGACGATCTCGACCCACACCTGCTGCGCCGGCTTGGCGCCATTGCGCCACACGTCCGGCCGCTCCGGCCAACCGAGCCAGCAGCCGGCCTTTGCTTCGAACTCGCCGGGCAAGCGGAAACCATCGGCCTTGGGGGTAGTGCTGAGCGAACGTGCCATGGGTCAACCTCGTCGTGACTGGGTGGGATGAGCCGAAGCTACGCCGCCAGCGGACGCACATCCAACGATGAAAACTCAGCGATTGGTGAATTGAATTCACGGTTCGCTGATCTGTTCGATGAACCAGTCAACGAAGTCGCCCACTGCACCGCGCTCCAGCCGCAAGCGTTCGCAGACCAGCGCGTACTGCCCCTGCGCGGTCACACTGGCGCTGAACGGGCGCACCAGCCGGCCACTTTGCAGGTCGGCCTGGCAGGTCAGGTTGTCGCCCATGGCTACGCCCTGGCCGAGCAGCGCCGCCTCCAGCGCCAACGCCGCATGGGGGAAGTACAGCTGGCGGTTGGGCTGGCCGTCTTCGGCGTGGGTGGCCAGCCACGAGGTCCAGGTCTTGCCGTCCTGGTCGTCGTGCAACAGACAGTGGCGCAACAGGTCGCGCGGGCGCTTCATGGCGCTCTGGTTGAACAGGCCGGGGCTGCATACTGGAAAGAACTGCAGCAGCGGCAACGGCCGCACGAAGTGCGTGCTGGCGTCCAGCGCGCTGGTGCCGTAGGTGATCGCCAGGTCAACGTCCAGCGCTGGCGCCCCGGCATTGATCGGCTGTTCGAGTAGATGCAGGGTGATATGCGGGTAGCGGCTACTGAAGTCAGCCAGGCGATTGATCAGCCATTTCTGCGCCAGCTCTGCCGTAACCGCAACCCGCAGCACTGCCTGCGAAGCCGGGTCACGCAGCTCGTCACAGGCCTTGCCGATCAACTCGAACGCCTGTTGCAACTGCTGCAGCAGGCGCTCGGCTTCAGCACTCGGGCGCACCTGGCGGCCGACCCGCTCGAACAACGCCACGCCCAGTTGCGCTTCTAACTGGCGAATCTGGTGGCTGACTGCGCTGTCGGTGACGCACAGCTCGGCGGCGGCCCGGCCGAAATGGCCATGGCGAGCGGCGCACTCGAACGTGCGCAAGGCGGTCAGCGAGGGCAGACGGCGCATGGTTGAAGTCCTGACAGGCGGCTGATGGGCATCGCCAGCATCAGCCAGGCGTTGCAATAAATACAAGCTTGCTGGCGAAACCAGCACCAGCTGCTAGATTTTTCAGGCTGAATCACAGCGCCGTCTAGAGCTCGCAATGACCCCCACTACCCTGCTGGACGAAGTCCGCGCGTTTCGCAGCCAACACCCCGAAGTGCGCTATGTCGACCTGATCAGCCTGGACATCCCCGGGCATTTCTACGGTAAACGCTACCCCATCGACATGCTCGAAAAGCTCGCCGCCGGCAGCCCGCTGAAGCTGCCGCAGAACTGCGTGCTGCTCGGTGCCCAGGGTGGCTTGTTCCCGATTGGCGATTACTGCTTCAACGATGGCGACCCGGATGCACTGCGCCGGCTGATCCCCGGTACGCTCAAGCCGGTCAGCTGGGAAAAGCAGCCACTCGGGCAGATGCTGATCAGCTCCGACGGCACCGATGCGCCCATAGAGTTCGAGCCGCGCGAGGTCCTCGCCCGGGTGCTGCAGCGTCTGCAGGCGCGGGGCATTCGCCCGGTGGTTGCATTCGAGCTGGAGTTTTACCTGTTCGACCGCGCGCTGCAGGACGGCCTGCCGCAGTTTCCCCGCGACCCGGTCAGTGGCGATCGCGATGACCAGCCCAACCTGCATATCGAGCGGTTGTCGCGCTTCTGCGAAGTGCTGCACGACATGGTCGAAACCGCCAACGCCCAAGGCGTCGATGCCAACGTCATCACCGCAGAGCTCGGCCCGGGTCAGTTCGAGATCAACTTCGGCCACTGCGACGACGGCCTGCGCGCCGCCGACTGGGCCGCCCTGTTCTGCCGCAGCAGCCGCGGTGTGGCGCGCAAGCACGGCCTGCGCGCCAGCTTCATGAGCAAGCCCTACCTGCAGGCACCCGGCAGTGGCATGCACGTGCATGTCAGCCTTTACGACAGCAGCGGCAACAACGTGCTCGCCGCCGACCAGCAGCGGCCGTTGCGCCATGCCGTGGCCGGCTGCCTGGCGCTGCTGCCGCAGTGCATGCCGATCTTTGCCGGCAACCACAATGCGTTTCGCCGCTATGGCGCCATGGTCAACGCCGCCAGCCGCGCCAGCTGGGGCTTTGAAGATCGTGACGCGTGCATTCGCATCCCCGAGTCGGACTCACGCAACCTGCGCATCGAGCATCGCCTGGCCGGTGCCGACGCCAATCCGTACCTGGTGCTGGCGGCAATCCTCTGTGGCATGGAGCAAGGTCTGGCGGCCCGACAAGAGCCGATTGCCCCGCTCAATGATGATCGCACCAGCGGCATCGACTTTCCCAAGGACATGCTTAGCGCGGTGGCCGCGATGCAAGCGCATCCTGCGGTCAGTGCCGGGCTCGGTGAGGAGTTTGTGAAGGTGTACTGCGAAAACAAACGCCAGGACCACCTGGCCTTCATGAATGAAGTCAGCGCACGCGAGTATCACTGGTTCCTGTAGCGGGCGGCTAAACCGCCTCGATACTGGCCACACCCGACGCTGGCGTTTACCATGGCAGCCTTTGCCGCGGCCTTTTGCCGCGCACTGCCGCTAAGCCCGAATCCTCATGCCTTTCGAACTCTCCGTTGAACCGCTGACGCTGCTGATCCTGACACTGGTTGCCTTTGTTGCCGGCTTTATCGACGCCATTGCCGGCGGCGGTGGTCTGTTGACTACCCCTGCGCTGCTGACCGCGGGCATGCCGCCGCATCTGGTGCTGGGCACCAACAAACTCAGCTCGACCTTCGGCTCGGCCACCGCCGGCTTCACCTACTACCGGCGCAAGCTGTTCCACCCGGCGCAGTGGCGTCCGGCGCTGTTCGGCACCCTGGTAGGTGCCCTGCTCGGCGCGGTGATCGCCCATTACCTGCCGGCGGAGTGGCTGAACAAGATGCTGCCGGTGGTGGTGTTTGCCTGTGGCATCTACCTGTTGTTCGGTGGCACGCCAAAGGCGCCGCTGGACGCCGATGCGCCGATCAAGAAAACCTGGCAGTTGCCTCAGGGCTTCACCCTGGGCTTCTACGATGGCGTCGCCGGGCCAGGCACCGGTGCGTTCTGGACAGTCAGCACGCTGCTGCTGTATCCGATCGATCTGGTCCGCGCCAGTGGTGTGGCGCGGAGCATGAACTTCGTCAGCAACGCGGCGGCGCTGACGGTGTTCATCGCCTCTGGTCAGGTCGACTATATCGTGGGCCTGGCCATGGGCCTGGCGGTGATGGTCGGGGCGTTCTTTGGCGCACGCACGGCAATCAGCGGCGGCAGCAAGTTCATCCGCCCGGTATTCATCACTGTGGTCCTGGCGCTGACCGTGCGCCTAGCCTGGCAGCACTGGTTCGGCCAGGCCTAAGCGGCGCGCCACATACAGATCGATCAAGTGCCGGGCAATCGAACGCCCGGCCGGCAGTGGCGGCAGGGCATGCACGTTGAACCACTGCGCATCCTCGATCTCGTCCGGCTGCATGACGATCTCGCCACCGGCGTACTCGGCGTGAAAACCGAGCATCATCGAGTGCGGGAACGGCCAGCACTGGCTGCCGACGTACTGGATGTTCTTCACCTCTACCGCCACCTCTTCACGCACTTCACGCACCAGGCAGTCCTCAGCCGACTCGCCCGGCTCGGCAAACCCGGCCAGGGTGCTGTACACGCCAGTGACAAAGCGCGGTGAGCGCGCCAGCAGAATCTCGTCGCCGCGGGTGACCAGCACGATCATGCTGGGCGAAATGCGCGGGTAGCTGCGCAGGTCGCAGCGGGCACAGTGCATGGCCCGCTCCCAGTGGATCTGGGTCATGGCCTGGCCGCAGCTGCCGCAAAAGCGATGCTCACGCGCCCAGGTGCCGATCTGCGCCGCGTAGCCAAGCAGCTTGTAGATATCGAAGTCGCCTTCGAGCATGAACTGGCGCAGGCCACGCCAACCGCAACCGCTCACATCAGCAGTGCTACGCAGCTCCAGCAGGAACACCGGCTCACCGTCGAAGTGACCGATGCCGTGCTCGCAGAGGATGTCCAGGTCCTGGCGCTTGAGCCATTCACGCGGGAACAGCACGCCGTTATCGTCCAGCAGAAACCCGTCCGGGCCGCGGGCCACGGCCAGCCCTCCGGCGACATTGGGGTCGAGTACTGCGCTAGTCCAGCGTGCTGACATGGTGGGCTTTCCTTCAAGCGCGTCCACCGCCTCGGTCAGTCGGCGAACGTCGGTTTCTGTTTGCTCATGTGAGCCGCGACGGCGACCCGCAAGTCTTCGGACTGCAGCATGGCGGCGTTCCAGGTCGCAATGTACTCAAGGCCATCGGCGATACTGTGCTCGCGCATGTAATTGAGCATCTGCTTGCTGCCGGCCACGGCAATGGGGGATTTTCCCGCAATTTCACGGGCAATGGCAAAGACTCCGTCGAGCAGCGCCGCGTGATCGGGGTAAACCCGGTTGACCAGGCCGATCTGGTGCGCCTCCTGCGCCTCGACATGGCGCCCGGTGTAGGCCATTTCGCGCATCACGCCATCAGCGATGATCCGCGGCAGGCGCTGCAGGGTGCCGACGTCGGCGGCCATGCCCATGTCGATTTCCTTGATCGAAAACTGCGCGTCGCTGCTGCAATAACGCATGTCACAGGCCGAGATCAGGTCGATGGCGCCGCCCAGGCAGTAGCCCTGGATCGCTGCCAGCACCGGTTTGCGGCAGTTGTCGACGGCGGTGAACGACGCCTGCATGTTGAGGATGGTCTTGCGTAGCAAGCGCGCATTGCGGCCGACGTCCTTGCCCAGCTGGTTGGCCAGCGAGGCCAGCATCATCAAGTCGATGCCGGACGAGAAGTGCTTGCCGGCGCCGCTGATGACCACTGCGCGGACCGCATCGGTGTCATCGATCCACTGGAAGATCTCGATGATTTCCTGCCAGAACGCCGCGTTCATCGCGTTGATTTTTTCCGGGCGGTTGATCTGCACGTGAGCGATGTTTTCGGTCAGTTCGACTGTGAACGCGGTGTAGTCGGTCATCGGTGGCACTCTGGTGGCAAATGGGGTCTGCGCCGGACTATAGCGCACCTGTTGGTCATCTGCTTAAGGTCTGCTGGATTCTGAATACTGCGCCTGGTTTGAGGACGTCCGGGGCTGCTTTGCAGCCCTTTCGCGACACAAGGCCGCTCCTACAGTTGCGCAATGAGCGTGCTTTGCGGCACCGTGCGCGACTGCAGAATCATAAGGATACAAATTCATGGAACGCTCCCTGCCGAGCACCCTCGCCCATTCGTTTCTTGGCCAGTCGCCGCGCTGGTACAAGGCGGTAATCTGCCTGTTCCTGTTGCTCAACCCGCTGGTGCTGGCCACTCTAGGCCCGGTAGCGACGGGCTGGCTGCTGGTGATCCAGTTCATCTTCACCTTAGGGATGGCACTCAAGTGCTACCCGCTGATGCCAGGCGGGCTGCTGCTGATCGAGGCGTTGTTGCTCAAGCTGACCACCGCCCAGGCGCTGTACGACGAACTACTGCACAACTTCCCGGTGATTCTGCTGCTGATGTTCATGGTCGCCGGCATTCACTTCATGAAGGAACTGCTGCTGTTCCTGTTTTCGAAGATCCTGCTCGGGGTGCACAGCAAGACCGTGCTGGCGCTGCTGTTCTGCGTACTGTCAGCGTTCCTCTCGGCGTTTCTCGATGCACTGACGGTAACGGCAGTGATTATCAGTGCCGCAGTCGGCTTTTATGCGGTGTATCACCGGGTCGCTTCCGGTGCCAATCCACGTGAAGACTCGGAGTTGGGCAGCGACCAGCAGGTCGCCCAGCTGCACCGCGAAGACCTTGACCAGTTCCGCACCTTTCTGCGTAGCCTGCTCATGCACGGCGCTGTCGGCACCGCGCTGGGCGGCGTCTGCACGCTGGTCGGCGAGCCGCAGAACCTGCTGATCGGGCATGAGCTGGGGTGGCACTTCGCTGACTTCTTCTTCAAGGTCGCGCCGGTATCGCTGCCGGTGCTGGGTGCCGGCCTGCTGACCTGCGTCGTGCTGGAAAAGCTACGCCTGTTCGGCTACGGCACCCTGATGCCGACGCGCGTGCGCCAGGTGCTGGCCACCCACGCGGCCGAGGACGATGCCGCACGCACGCCGGCCCAGCGCCTGGCACTGTGGGTGCAAGGGCTGGCGGCGCTGCTGTTGATTGTCTGCCTGGGCCTGCACATTGCCGAAGTCGGCTTGATCGGCCTGATGGTGATAGTGCTGATCACGGCCTTCACCGGTATCACCGATGAGCACCGTCTGGGCCGTGCCTTCCAGGACGCCATGCCATTCACCGCGCTACTGGTGGTGTTTTTTGCGGTAGTGGCGGTGATCCACCAGCAGCAGCTGTTCAGCCCGTTGATCGCAGCGGTGTTGGCCCTGCCGCCCGAGCAACAACCGGGCATGCTCTATCTGGCCAACGGCTTGCTCTCGGCAATCAGCGATAACGTGTTCGTTGCCACCATCTACATCACCGAAGTGAAGCAGGCGTTCATCGACGGACGCATGAGCCGCGAGCACTTCGAGACCCTGGCGGTGGCGATCAATACCGGCACCAACCTGCCCAGCGTGGCCACGCCCAATGGCCAGGCAGCGTTTCTGTTTCTGCTGACCTCGGCGATCGCGCCGCTGGTGCGCCTGTCGTACGGGCGCATGGTGTGGATGGCGCTGCCCTACACCGTGGTCATGGGCGGCCTGGGCTGGTATGCGGTGACCTACTGGTTGTAACCGGCAGTGTTCAGGCGCTCTGCCGCCGCATGGCCAGGATCGCAGCGCCAAAGCCGATGAAGGTAGTGCCCACCACCCGGCTGACCCAGCGAGCAAACTGCGGCCGGGTCAGCACGCCTTTGGCCCGTGCTGCGAGGCTGGCGTAGACCGCCAGCGACAGCAGCGACAACGCCATGAAGATCGCGGTCAGGATCAAGAACTGCGGCAGCAATGCCGCGCCCTGATCGATGAACTGGGGAAACAAGGCGGTGAAAAACATGGTCGCCTTGGGGTTGGTCGCTGCGGTCAGAAACGCCGACTTGTATAGTTTCAGCCGCGTCGGCCTGAGCACCTTCACCGGTGCTGCGCCCGCCTCCGCCAGCATCGGATTCTTCTTCAGCAGCTGCTTGCCGCCGAGATAGAACAGGTAGGCTGCACCGAGAATCTTCACCGCGTTGAACAGCACTTCCGAGCTGGCCAGCAGCGCGCCCAAGCCGAGCATCGCCGCAGCCGACAGGCAGAACAGCCCGCTGACATTGCCCAGCGATGACCAGATCGCCGAACGTGCGCCGTACAGAATACTGTTGTTGATCGCCATCAACGAGGCCGGCCCTGGGCTGGCAATGGCGATCGCGGCGACCAGGGTGTAGGCAAGTAGCGAGTGGCTGTCCATGGCGTGTAACCCGATAAGCAAGTGAGGTGCTGCAGCGCTTGACTGTGCACAAGAGGCTCCGATGCTAAAGCACTCACTCACCCCGCATAAGTTACAGATGACCCTGAATCAGGCCATACAGAGCCCTCGCAGCATTCAAGCAATCTGCTCGCCCTTGGGCAGTGCGCGCTGCAGATCCTGCGCCGAGGGCTGCCCAGGATGCAGCGTCACCGGCACCGACTTGGCCGCCGGCACTTTGCTGCGTTCGGCGTGATGCCACAGCGGGATCAATGCGTTGCACTCGGGGTAATACGCCGCCGCGCAACCTGCGGGGATGTCGTAGGCGATGATCTGCATCGGCCCGACTTCGCGGCGCACGTCAGGCTCGACGGCGGTGCGCAGGTTGACCCAGTCGCCCGGGGCAAAACCCAGCCGAGTGACGTCGCTGTGGTTCATGAACACCACGCTGCGAGTGCCATGCACGCCGCGAAAGCGGTCATCGTAGCCATAGATGGTGGTGTTGAACTGATCGTTGCTGCGCAGCGTCATCAACTGCAGTACATCACGCCGCTCAGGGCTGACGGATACGTCATCATCCTCATCCAGGCGCCCGGCCGTGACGAACTGCGCCTTGCCCGATTCGGTCTGCCACTGGCGCTCGCAGGCCGGCAGCGGCCGATGGAAACCACCGCGCTGCCACATGCGGGTTTCCATGTCGTGGAAGATCTGCGGATACACCGCTGCGATCGCCTCGCGTACCAGCGCGTAGTCACGGCGCCAGGCGTCCCAGGGGATGTTCGCCTGCCCCGCGGTCAGGGTCGCTTCGGCCAGCCCGGCAATGATCGCTACTTCGGCGCGCAGGTGCTCGCTGGCCGGCTCCGCGGTGCCGCGCCAGCCATGCAGGCAGCCGGTACTGTCTTCGGTGCTGTAGCTTTGCGCCACACCGTCCTGGCGGTCGATCTCGATACGCCCCAGACACGGCAGCAACCAGCCATCGCGCCCCGGCAGCAAGTGGGTGCGGTTGAGCTTGGTGGCGACCTGCACGTTCAACTGAAGGTTGGCCCAGGCCGGCTCCATTCGCGAGGTGTCCGGGATAGCCCGGAGGAAGTTACCGCCCAGACCGATGAAGGCTTTCACCGAGCCCGCGAGGATGCCCTCACAGGTATCCACGGTAGCCAGCCCCATCTGCTCGGGCACCTTGAAGGCGAACAGCGCTTCAATCTTGTCCACCGGCACTTTGGCCGGGTCTTCGGTGATCCCTACTGTGCGCTGGCCCTGCACGTTGGAATGGCCACGCACCGGGCACACACCGGCGCCGGGCTTGCCGATATTGCCGCGTAGCAGCAACAGGTTGACCAGCATCTGCACGTTGGCCACGCCATGACGATGCTGGGTCATGCCCATGCCGAACACCAGCATCACCCGCTCACTGCGGGCATATACCGTGGCGGCGGCTTCCATCGCCGCGCGGGCCAGCCCCGAGCGCTGCTCGAGCGTAGCCCAGCTGTAGCTGTCGACCTGTTCGACAAAGCTGGCAAATCCCTCGGTATGTTCGGCGATGAAGGCATGATCGAGCACCGCCGGCCGGCCCTCGACATGTGCCACGCGGTCCATCTCCAGCAGCGTCTTGCTGATGCCAAGCACCGCCGCCAGATCGCCGCCGATGGCCACTTGATGATACTGGCTGCTGATCACCGTAGAGTCTGGGCCAAGCATCTGGCGCGGTGACTGCGGGTTGACGAAGCGCTCCAGGCCGCGCTCGCGCAGCGGGTTGAAGGTGATGATCGGCACCCCACGCCTGCGCGCATGCTGTAGTGGGTGAAGCATGCGTGGGCTGTTGCTGCCGACGTTCTGGCCGAAGAAGAAGATGCAGTCGGTCTGCTCGAAGTCTTCCAGGGTAACGGTGCCGACCGGCACGCCAATGCTCTCCTGCAAGCCAACCGAGGTGCTCTCGTGGCACATGTTGGAGCTGTCCGGCAGGTTGTTGCTGCCGTAGGCACGGGCAAACAGCTGGTACATGAACGAGGCTTCCAGCGAAGCCCGCCCCGAGGCATAGAACACCACTTGCTCGGGCGACAGCCTGCGCAGGGTCTGGCCGATTTCACGGTAGGCCTGCTCCCAGCTCACCGGCAGATAGCGATCACTGGCACGGTCATAGCGCAGCGGCTCGGTCAGGCGCCCATGCTGTTCAAGGTCGTGGTCACTCCAGCTGCGCAATTCGCTGAGGGTATGCCGTGCGAAGAACTCAGGTTTGGTGCGTAACGAAGTCAGCTCCCAGGCAGTAGCCTTGGCGCCGTTTTCACAGAACTCCAGCGCATGCGGATTACCCGGTTTGGCCCAGGCGCAACTGACGCAGGCAAAGCCGTCCGGTTTGTTCTGCTTGAACAGCGCCTTGGGTGACTTGTCCAAGGCCTGCTCACGCCAGAGGATGGTCATCACTGAGTGCGCCGACCCCCAACCTCCCGCCGCCGAGTGATAGGGCTTGAAGCGGGCGTGCGGATGAATAAGCGACGACATGGCGTGCCTCGGCTGGCTGGATCAGAGGATTTGTCTAGATATTACGAGGCGAGACTGAGGGCTAAAGTTCAGGGCGGTTGCGGCGGGTCGACGCCAACGGTCGATCCGGCTACTGTGGGCGGCCGAGTTCCCTCACGCAAAGGATTGAAGCTGTGATCACCTGCCACCTGAAATACGTTATCGACCCCTATCAGATACCTGCATTCGAGGCCTACGCGCGGCTATGGATCGGCCTGGTCAATCGCATGGGCGGCACCCATCACGGTTATCTGCTGCCCGCCGAGGGCGCGAGCAATATCGCTTACTGCCAGTTCAGCTTCCCCAGCCTTGCCGCCTACGAGCAGTACCGCAAGGACTCTGAGAGCGACCCTGAGTGCCAGGCCGCATTTGCCCTGGCAACCGAACAGCGCTTTATCCTCAGCTACGAGCGCAGCTTCATGCGCCCCGTGTTCGAGTAAGTGCATCAGGGCAGCGTCTGCTGCCCCTTGCACATGTGCCCCGCTAGGCCGCCAGGCGCCCGCTGGCAATCGCTTCCGAGGCCGCCAGCATCGCGCGCAACAACACCGCGCAACCAGCGCCAAGATCTTCCGGCGTGGCGTTCTCGATTTCGTTGTGGCTGATGCCGTTTTCGCACGGCACAAAGATCATCCCGGCCGGCCCCAGCTCAGCGAGAAAGATCGCGTCATGCCCTGCCCCGCTGACGATATCCATGTGCGACAGCCCCAGCGCACCTGCAGCACTGCGGACTGCCTCGACACAGGTCTTGTCGAAGTACAGCGCAGGGAAATCCGCAGTCGGCGTCAGCTCGAAACTCAGCCCATGTTTGGCACAGGTCGCCTCGATCACCGCTTGCACTTCAGCGATCATCGCTTGCAACCGATCGGCTTCAAGGTGACGGAAATCCAGGGTCATGCGTACTTCGCCGGGGATCACGTTGCGTGAGCCGGGATACGCCTGCAGACAGCCGACCGTACCGCAGGCATGCGGTTGATGGCTGTGCGCGGTGCGGTTGACCGCTTCGACCACCGCCGCCGCGCCGACCAGAGCGTCCTTGCGCAGGTGCATCGGCGTCGGCCCGGCATGCGCCTCGACCCCGCGCAGGGTCAGGTCGAACCACTTCTGGCCAAGCGCGCCGAGCACCACGCCAATGGTCTTGGCCTGATCCTCAAGGATCGGCCCCTGCTCGATATGCGCCTCGAAATAGGCGCCCACCGGATGGCCGAGTACCGCGCGCGGGCCGGCGTAGCCGATCCCGTCCAACGCCTCGCCGACGCTGACGCCTTGCGCATCGGTCTTGGCCAGCGTCTCTTCCAGAGTGAACTTGCCGGCGAACACCCCGGAACCCATCATGCACGGCGCAAAGCGGGAGCCTTCTTCGTTGGTCCACACCACCACTTCCAGCGGTGCTTCGGTTTCCACGCCGAGGTCGTTCAGGGTGCGGATCACCTCCAGCCCGGCCATGACACCGAAGCAGCCGTCGAACTTGCCGCCAGTGGGTTGAGTGTCGATATGGCTGCCGGTCATCACCGGCGCCAGCGCAGGATTACGCCCGGGCCGGCGGGCAAAGATATTGCCGACCGCGTCGATGCTGACGCTGCAACCAGCGGCCTCGCACCACTGCACGAACAGGTCGCGCGCCTGGCGGTCGAGGTCGGTCAGGGCCAGCCGACAGACGCCGCCCTTGGCCGTGGCACCGAGGCGCGCCAGTTCCATCAATGATTGCCACAAGCGCTGGCTGTCGACATGGCTGTGGCTGGATTGCAGGACATCCTTGGCAGGGGTCATGGGCATATCTCCTCAGGCAAATGAGTGGCTGCGTGGTTGTGCGTGCGGCTTTATGGCAACGGCTTGGCCAGGCGCACCGGGCTGCGTGCGGCCAGCGGGCCGAGCACGTAGTACAGCGCCGCACCCAGCAGCGAACCGGTGAACCAGCCATAGTCGTAGAACCAGCTGAAGCTGCTGTTGCCGATCGACATCACCGTCAGCGCCACTGGCAGGGCAAAGGCCACAAAACCGGCCCAGTTCCAGGCCGGATAGGCGTCATCGCGGTACAGCCCGGCCAGGTCCAGTTGCTGTCGGCGGATCAGGAAGTAGTCCACCACCATGATCCCGGCGATCGGCCCGAGCAGGCTCGAATAGCCCAGCAGCCAGTTGGAGTACACGCTCTCAAGGCTCAGGTCGGAGACGATCCAGCCCAGTTTCTTCAGCAGCTCGTGGCCCATCAGCAGCAGGCCGATGACACCGGTCAGCAGCACTGCGCGGGTGCGCCCGATCAGGCGCGGGGCGATGTTCTGAAAGTCGTTGGTCGGCGAGACGATGTTGGCCGCAGTATTGGTCGACAAGGTGGCAATCACGATCAAGGCCATGGCCAGCGCGACCCAGCCTGGGCTCTGGATGCGGCCGATCAGGCTGACCGGGTCGGATATGGTTTCCCCGACCAGCGACGCCGAGGCCGCGGTCAGCACCACGCCCAGTGAAGCGAACAGGAACATGGTCAGCGGCAGGCCAAAGATCTGCCCGAGAATCTGGTCTTTCTGGCTCTTGGCGTAGCGGCTGAAGTCGGGGATGTTCAGCGACAAGGTCGCCCAGAAGCCGACCATCGCCGTCAGCCCGGCGCAGAAGTAACTGACCACGCTGGCGCCTTCCGGGCGTTTTGGCGGCTGCGCCAGCAGTTCGGTCATCGACATATGCGGCAAGGCCCAGAACAGCAGACCAAAGCCGACCGCCACCAGCAGCGGCGCCGAGAGCGTCTCCAGCCACTTGATCGACTCCGCCCCGCGCAGCACTACCCACAGGTTGAGCACCCAGAAGATCATGAAGCCGATCACCTCACCGGTGCCGGCCAGGGCCTTCCAGCCATCGAAGATCGAGCTGAGAAACAGGTGGATGGCCAGGCCGCCGAACATGGTCTGGATACCAAACCAGCCACAGGCCACCACCGCCCGGATCAGGCACGGCACGTTCGAGCCGATGATGCCGAATGACGAACGCAGCAGCACCGGGAACGGGATGCCGTACTTGGTGCCGGGGAAGGCATTCAGGGTCAGTGGGATCAACACGATCAGGTTGGCCAGCAGGATCGCCAGCAGCGCTTCGCCCACACTCAGGCCGAAATACGCCGTGAGCACACCGCCCAGGGTGTAGGTCGGCACGCAGATGGACATGCCCACCCACAGCGCGGTGATGTGCCACTTGTTCCAGGTGCGCTGGTGCACCTTGGTCGGTGCCATGTCGTGGTTGTAGCGCGGGCTGTCGAGGACGTCGGAGCCTTCGGACAACTCGCACAAGCCGTCCTTTTCGATCACTTGCGATCTGCTCTGTTGCATGGGGCCTTCTCCAGGTTTTTCTAATTGTTTGCTCATCGGGCTAATGCGATGGCCGGAGTACCACCAGCAGTACTGCACCTGCGGCCCGGCCTGGCTGCGGGCGCACTCAATAAACGTGCCGAGTCGGCCAAAGGCTGTCTCGCTTGCCGCCGCCGGCCGCAGGTAACGTGCTGTTGTGCAAAGCATTCAAGTCATTCTTCGGTGTTGCCCTCGGTGGTGGCGGCCGGTGAACGTCAAAGCCGATTCACGGCAGCGGGTTTCAAACTGGTGCAGGCAATTTATTTTCACTTTGGCGTGCCTGTGTATCGCCGGATTTAAACATCTGATTTCGCATGAGAAATCTTGACCAAATTGGCATCTTGTCAAGTGCGTCAAAATGGTGAGGCGCCTCACCATTTTGGTGAATTTTGATTTTTATCCTTATAAATCAACTGCTTAATAACGATATATGCTTATAAAAATATTTCTTGAACAATAGTAGATCAACAACTAGATTTCATTCTTGTCAGGTCTGACAGGATTGAAAATATCCTCCAGCTACTGGCAGCACGATAATTTCAAGAACCGGCCAAGACCGGTCAGCCTGCGAGGAAGACGGCATGTCCCTGATGATCCGTGGTGCCACCGTGGTCACCCACGAAGAGAGCTACCCCGCCGATGTCCTGTGTGTCGATGGCCGTATTCAGGCCATTGGGCAAAACCTCGATGTACCCGCCGGCTGCGAGATCCTCGATGGCAGTGGCCAGTACCTGATGCCTGGTGGCATTGACCCGCACACCCATATGCAATTGCCGTTCATGGGCACCGTGGCCAGCGATGACTTTTTCACCGGCACCGCTGCAGGTCTGGCCGGTGGCACCACCTCGATCATCGACTTCGTCATCCCCAACCCGCAGCAGTCGCTGCTCGAGGCTTTTCATACCTGGCGCGGCTGGGCCGAGAAGTCGGCGAGTGACTATGGTTTTCATGTCGCCATCACCTGGTGGAGCGAACAGGTTGCCGAAGAGATGGGCGAGCTGGTGGCCAAGCATGGGGTCAACAGCTTCAAGCATTTCATGGCCTACAAGAACGCGATCATGGCGGCCGACGATACTCTGGTCGCCAGCTTCGAGCGCTGCCTGCAACTGGGCGCGGTGCCGACCGTGCATGCCGAAAACGGCGAGCTGGTCTATCACCTTCAGCAAAAGCTGCTGGCCCAGGGCATGACCGGCCCCGAGGCACACCCGCTGTCACGCCCGCCGCAGGTAGAAGGTGAAGCCGCCAGCCGTGCCATCCGCATCGCCGAGACGCTGGGTACGCCGGTGTATCTGGTGCACGTCTCGACCCGCGAAGCACTCGACGAAATCACCTACGCCCGGGCCAAGGGCCAGCCGGTCTACGGCGAAGTGCTGCCCGGCCACCTGCTGATCGACGACAGCGTGTATCGCCACCCGGACTGGTCCACAGCCGCCGGCTATGTGATGAGCCCGCCGTTCCGCCCGCGCGAGCACCAGGAAGCGCTGTGGCGCGGCTTGCAATCGGGCAACCTGCACACCACTGCAACCGATCACTGCTGCTTCTGCGCCGACCAGAAAGGCGCCGGGCGCAATGACTTCAGTCGCATCCCCAATGGCACCGCCGGCATCGAAGACCGCATGGCCGTGCTCTGGGACGCCGGCGTAAACAGTGGCCGGTTGTCGATGCACGAGTTTGTTGCGCTGACCTCGACCAACACCGCGAAGATCTTCAACCTGTTCCCGCGCAAGGGCGCGATTCGCGTCGGCGCCGATGCCGACCTGGTGCTGTGGGACCCGCAAGGCACACGGACGATTTCGGCCAAGACCCACCATCAACGGGTCGACTTCAATATCTTCGAAGGTCGCACCTTGCGCGGTATCCCCAGCCACACCATCAGCCAGGGCCGACTGGTCTGGGCTGACGGTGACCTGCGCGCCGAAATGGGCGCCGGGCGCTACCTGGAACGGCCCGCCTACCCCTCGGTATTCGAAGTGCTCAGCCGCCGCGCCGAGCACCAGCGCCCGACGCCCGTCGAGCGCTGATTCAGCCTGCAAGGCGCACCGGCCCGGGAGAGGCCGGGCGCAGCCGTATTGCTGTTGTCTGCCATCAACCCAGACCGGCCAGGCGAGTAACCGCCGCCTGTACCGACAAAAAAAAGAGAGAGGCTCCAACCGTGATCGATGCCCTGAAGCACTTGCCGCGCCCGCGTGCCGGCGCCGAACAACTGGCCGATAACTTCGGCGATCTCGCCCCCCCCCTCACCGCCCGCCAGGCTGCCGTGGAAAGCGCCCGCTGCCTGTACTGCTTCGATGCACCGTGCATCAACGCATGCCCCAGCGATATCGACATCCCGTCGTTCATCCACCGAATCAGCGACGACAACCTGCAGGGTGCCGCCGAGAAGATCCTCTCGGCGAACATCCTCGGCGGCAGCTGCGCGCGGGTCTGTCCGACCGAGATCCTCTGCCAGCAAGCCTGCGTGCGCAACAACGCCCAGGAATGCGCACCGGTCCTGATCGGCTTGCTGCAACGCTACGCAGTAGACAATGCCAATTTCAGTGAACACCCGTTCAAGCGCTCACCTGCCAGCGGCAAGCGCATTGCCGTGGTCGGCGCCGGCCCTGCCGGGCTGTCGTGCGCGCACCGGCTGGCCATGCACGGGCATGACGTGGTGGTCTACGAAGCACAAGAGAAGGCCGGTGGCCTCAATGAATACGGCATCGCCCGCTACAAGCTGGTGGACGACTACGCCCAGCGCGAGGTCGATTTCTTGCTCGGCATCGGCGGCATCGAGATTCGCCATGGTCAGCGCCTGGGCGCCAACCTCAGCCTCACCGAGCTGCATCAGCAATATGATTCGGTGTTCCTCGGTGTGGGCCTGAATGCTGTGCGCCAGCTGGGTCTGGCGGACGAAGAGGCGCCAGGCCTGCTCGCAGCCACCGAGTACATCCGCGAGCTGCGCCAGGCTGATGATCTCAGCCAACTGCCGCTGGCAGAGCGCTGCCTGGTGATCGGCGCGGGCAACACGGCGATCGATATGGCCGTGCAGATGAGCCGCCTCGGCGCTCGCGACGTCAACCTGGTGTATCGCCGCGGCCATGCCGACATGGGCGCCACCGAGCATGAACAGGATATCGCCAAGGCCAACCAGGTCCGCTTGCACACCTGGGCGCGCCCCGATGCGGTGTTGCTGGATGACATGGGTCGCGTGCGTGGCATGCGCTTCATACGTACCGAGATGGCCGACGGTCGCCTGCGCGACACCGGCGAAAGCTTCGAGCTGGCTGCCGATGCCATCTTCAAGGCCATCGGCCAACGCTTCGACGACACCAGCCTGAGCGACCCACTGGCGGCGCAACTGGCCCGCGACGGCGAGCGCATTCGCGTCGACCAGTGCCTGCGCACCAGCCTACCCGGCGTGTATGCCGGCGGTGACTGCACGGCGCTCGGCCAGGACCTCACCGTACAGGCAGTGCAACACGGCAAACTGGCCGCTGAAGCCATCCATGCCCAACTCATGCTCAATGTGGAGGCCGCATAAATGGCCGATCTGTCCATCGTATTCGCTGGCATCAAGGCGCCCAACCCGTTTTGGCTGGCCTCCGCACCACCCACCGACAAGGCCTACAACGTGGTCCGCGCGTTCGAGGCTGGCTGGGGCGGTGTGGTCTGGAAAACCCTCGGCGAAGACCCGGCCGCAGTCAACGTGTCGTCGCGCTACTCGGCGCACTTCGGCGCCAACCGGCTGGTGCAGGGCATCAACAATATCGAACTGATCACCGACCGCTCCCTGGAGATCAACCTGCGCGAGATCACCCAGGTGAAGAAGGACTGGCCGGATCGCGCGCTGATCGTGTCGCTGATGGTGCCCTGTGAAGAGGAGTCGTGGAAGTTCATCCTGCCGCTGGTCGAAGCCACCGGTGCCGACGGCATCGAGCTCAACTTCGGCTGCCCCCACGGCATGCCCGAGCGCGGCATGGGCGCGGCGGTCGGCCAGGTGCCCGAATACGTCGAGATGGTCACCCGCTGGTGCAAGACCTACTGCTCGCTGCCGGTGATCGTCAAGCTGACGCCGAACATCACCGACATCCGCCAGTCGGCGCGCGCGGCCCATCGCGGAGGCGCCGATGCGGTGTCGCTGATCAACACCATCAACTCGATCACCAGCGTCGATCTGGACCGCATGGTCGCCCACCCTATCGTTGGCGATCAGAGCACCCACGGCGGCTACTGCGGCTCGGCGGTCAAGCCGATCGCGCTGAACATGGTTGCGGAAATTGCACGCGATCCGCAGACCCGCGGCTTGCCGATCTGCGGCATCGGTGGCATTGGCAACTGGCGTGATGCTGCCGAGTTCATCGCCCTGGGCAGTGGCGCAGTACAGGTGTGCACGGCGGCGATGCTGCATGGTTTTCGGATTGTCGAGGACATGCAGGACGGCTTGTCGCGCTGGATGGATCAGCATGGCCATCAAAGCCTGGAAGCGTTCCGCGGTCAGGCGGTGGCGCACACGACTGACTGGAAGTACCTGGACATCAACTATCAGGTCATCGCCAAGATCGATCAGGATGCCTGCATCGGTTGTGGCCGCTGCCATATTGCCTGCGAAGACACCTCGCACCAGGCCATCGACAGCACGGTCAAGGCGGATGGCACGCACATCTACAGCGTGATCGATCAGGAGTGTGTGGGCTGTAACCTGTGCCAGATCACCTGCCCGGTCGAGAACTGTATCGAGATGGTCCCGCAGGACACCGGCAAGCCGTATCTGAACTGGACCCAGGACCCGCGCAACCCCTACCGCGAAGCCAGCTGAGGGCTGAACAGCGGCTATACAGTGCGCCGGGCTCAAGCCCGGCGCAGCTGTTTCAGGGCTCCAGGCCGATCCCGCGCAGGATCACCCCGGTTACGGTCTGGATGGCGCGCTCAAAGGCCATGTCCGACAGCGGCTCACCACCGTTGAGCAACGTCACCTGATAGCCAAAGTCGGCGTAGTGCTGGGTGGCGGCCCAGATCATGTACAGCAAGGCAGACGGCTCGACCGGCAGAATCTGCCCTTCTTCGACCCAGCGACGGATCTTGTTCTCCTTCAACTGCGCCCACGGCACCAAGCTTTCGTCCAGACTGGTGCCGAGCAGCGGCGCGCCGTGAAGCATCTCTTCAGCCCAGATCTTTGAGCCCAGCGAGCGCGAGCGCGAGTGGCTCATCTTGGCCCGGATGTAACTGGTCAGCACCACCCGCGGGTCGTCGAAACGCTCGAAGCACAGGGCGTCCTGCTTCCAAACCTCGAGCAGGTCCTGCAGCACGGCGCGGTACAGGTCGTCTTTGGTGTTGAAGTAGTAATGCAGGTTGGACCGCGGCAGCTCGGCCTGCTCGGCGATATCACCCATCGACGTCGCGCCGAAGCCCTTCTCGGCGAAAACCTTTTCGGCAGCGTGCAGAATCTTTTCGACGTTACGGCGGCGGATCTCGATCTTGTGGTTGGCCATGGCCTGTCCAAAACGACTGAAACCCGTCAAGGCTAACAGTTTTGCCGGCGTTACTCACTCGGCAAGCGGCGCCCTGCGCTGCAGGCGTTGCAGCAGGCAACGGCCAGCTGCAAGCGCCCAGACCAACAGCGCGATCACGCTGACGCTGAACAGCATGCCCGAGACGCCGCTCTGGCTGATCAGCTTGCCGGCGAAGAACGGGAAGCCGAATACGCCGATGAAATACGCCAGGCTGAACAGCAGCAACGCCTGCGCGGTCAGGTGCGGCGGCGCTTCATTGGCTGCCAGGCCATTGATCACCGAGTAATTCAGGCCGTAGCCGATGCCCAGCACGCCGGCAGCCAGCACATAGCTGAAGCTGTCATGCACCCAGCTGGCAAAGCCCAGCACGGCGATCAGCATGAGTGTGGTCAAGGCCAGCGAGGCCGGCAGCGGACTGCGTTTGACCACCCAACCGGCGATCAACAACCGGCAGGTGATGGCGGCGCCCATGAAACCGATGAAAAACAGCGAATAGTCCAGACCAAGACTGGCCGCGTAACTGGTCTGGAAACTGCCCATGCCGCCAAAGATCGCCCCACCCAGGCCGACCATCACGATCGACAACGCCGAGCGCGAGCGCAGCACCTCGGCCGCCGAGCGCAGGCTGATCTGTACCGGCTCGCTGGGGCGCTGCTGGGCGATGGCAGTGGCCGCGCCCAAGCGCCAGAAGTAGCCACCGCCCAGCGCTGCGATCAACGCGGCAGTGATGAACGCGGCCTGGACCGGCAGCCCCGCCAGCGCCGCCAACTTGCCCGCCAACGGGCCGCTGCCGATGCCGGCCAGCATGCTCCCGGACAACAGCGCAAAGCAGTGCGTGCGCCGCGCCGGCGCGACCATCGCCGCGACCATGATCGGCCCCACGGTGTAGAACACGCCCCAGCCGATGCCAAGCAGTGCACCGCAGGCCATCAGCATCAGGCCCAGTCCCGGCGCCGTGGCGAAGCCCAGTGACGCGAGCACAAGGCACAGTGCACCCAGCGCAATACAGCGGGCCGCGCCCAAGCGCTGCAGCACGTGGCCGGATACCAGCACCGCGATCAGAGTACTGACCATGGCCACCGCGAATACCTGACCAGCATCGTGCTCGTTACCGCCGAACGAGCGCACCAGCAGCGACACCAGAAAGGTCGCGCCATAGGCAATCGAGAGCAGGAAGCTGGCAAAGCAAAAGGCGCCGAATCGAGGGGTGGCGGGTGAGTTCATCGGCGCGATCCGTGGGCGAATGGGAGTTGCTTTCTAACACGGCCGGAGGCTGCCTTAGGCATGCCAATGCCGGAGTTGAGTTAACCAGGATTGCATCTTTCAGTCTGGATCACCCCGCTCGCTAGAGATCGCGAGCCATCAGCCACTGCTCCTTGTCCCAGGCCTCAAAGCGCTCCAATACATGCCAGCCGCGCTTGGCGTAGTAAGCGCTCTGGTCGTGGGTGTGCAGGTACAGGCGAGGGATGCCCAGTGAGCTGGCGTGAGCGCAGATCGCTTCGATCAACTGCGCCGCCAGGCCCCTGCCGCGAGCCTCGGGCTCGACCAGTACACATGCCAGCCAAGGGCCGAGGTCTGGTCGCTCAGGCAGGTCAGCGGCTGCCAGGCAGGCGCCGCCCAGCAAGCGCCCTTGCTCGAGCGCGACCAGGCATTTCCAGTCACCATTGCGCTGGCCCTCGGCAAACTCCGCTTGCCAGTCGGCCAGCGGCTGCGTTGCATACTCGTAGCTGAATTGCTGGTGAAGCCGTTGCGCCATATCGGCGCAGTGGTGCATGTGCTGTTCGAGCCAGTGCAGCGAATGCATGAGCAAATCCTTTACAGGCAGATCCCTGAAGACCGCATTCAACCACAACGCGCCCGCGCCGGGCACTGTGCCTTGTGCAGGTTCAACGCGGTGTTGATGATGCCGATATGGCTGAACGCCTGTGGGAAGTTGCCGAGCATGCGCTGTGCTGTCGGCTCATATTGCTCGGCCAGCAGGCCGAGGTCGTTGCACAGCCCGAGCAGGCGCTTATACAACGCTTCGGCCTGTTCGTGACGGCCCTGCAACACGTACACATCAGCCAACCAGAACGAACACACCAGGAACGTCCCCTCGCCCGCCGACAGCCCATCGCCGCCGCTCTCACTGTCGTAACGCAGCAGCAAGCCATCCTTCAACAGCCGGCTTTCGATCTGCTCAAGCGTGCGCACAAAACGTGGATCGTCGGCGGGCAAAAATCCGGTCAGGGCAATCTGCAGCAGGCTGGCGTCCATTTCACTGGAACCATAGGCCTGAACGAAATACTCGCCACTCGGGTCCAGCCCGTTGGCACAGACTTCACGGTGGATCTCATCCGCTACCCTGCGGTAATGCTGGCCGCGCTCAACCTCTTCCTCGGTGGTTTCTGCCAGGCTGGCGGCACGATCAAAGGCGACCCAGGCCATGACCTTGGAGTGCACAAAGTGCTGAGTGCCGCCGCGCACTTCCCAGATACCCTCATCGGGCTCGCGCCAAATGCTCTCCACATACGGCAGAATCAACCGCGCAATGGCCGCGCTGCGGGGATGGCGCGGCAGACCGCCCTTGATCGCCTGGGTCATGGCATCGGCAACTTCGCCATAAATATCCAGCTGATGCTGCCCGGCCGCAGCGTTGCCGACCCGTACCGGCTGAGAGTGCTCATAGCCCGCCAGCCACGGCAGGTCGTACTCCTGCAGATCGCGCTCACCGGCCAGCCCGTACATGATCTGCATCTGCTCCGGATTGCCCGCCACCGAACGCAGCAGCCATTCGCGCCAGGCTTGCGCCTCGTCGAAGTAGCCCAGGTTCATGAATGCCAGCAAGGTCATGGTCGCATCGCGCAGCCAACAATATCGGTAGTCCCAGTTGCGCTCACCACCGACCCGTTCTGGCAGCGAGGTGGTCACCGCCGCGACGATGCCGCCAGTTGGCGCATAGGTCATCGCTTTGAGCGTAATCAGTGAACGCCGCACCTGAGCGCTATAGCGGCCAACGTCGGGGCAGCGGCCGGCAAAGGCCTGCCACTCGTTGAGGGTATGGGCAAATGCCTCGTCCAGGTCGCAGTCAGGCTGCACCGGCAGATGCGAAGGCTGATGGCGCAGGCTGAACACATGGCGCTCGCCGGCAGTTACGCGAAAGCGCACACCGGTATGGTGATCCCAGGCATGAGTGGCGACGCTGCTGGAAAGAATCAGGCGGTCGGGCCCAGCCACCGCGCTGAGGGTCAGTGGGTCGATCTTTTCCACCCACGGCACGCTGCGGCCATAATCAAAACGCAGCACCAGATCCATCTCGAAGCTGGTTTCGCCAGCCAGGCCCTCGACGATGCGAATCACCGAGTTGGTGTCACCCAGCGGCATCAAATCAAGCACCCGCGCCCGACCGCTGGCGGTGCTGTACACCGTCTCCAGAATCAGGCTGTCTTCAAGGTACTGGCGCGTGCTGCTCTCAACCGGATCGGAGGGCGCCAGGCGCCAGCGGCCGTTCTCTTCGTTGCCGAGCAAGGCGGCAAACACCGCCGGGGCGTCGAAGCGCGGCAGGCATAGCCAGTCGATCGAGCCGTCGCGGCTGACCAAGGCGGCGCTACGGCAGTTGCCGAGCAGAGCGTAGTCTTCGATCGGGGCTGGCATTGAAACTCCTTGGCATGGGTTGAACAGGTTTGGCGGGTTAAATCACCGAAAAGTTCTACCGACCCGGCAACATCAGCCCAGGCTATGCCACTCGCGCTTGTCACGGCTGAGCAGCTCGTTGCCCGCTTCCGGGCCATCCTCGCCGGCAGGATATTCATGCACCTTGCTCTCGCTGGCCCAGGCATCGAGAAACGGCTGTACGGCACGCCAGCCGTTTTCGATGTTGTCAGCGCGCTGGAACAGCGTCTGGTCACCGGTCAGGCAGTCGTAGATCAGCGTCTCGTAGCCGGTGGCCGGCGGCATCTTGAAGAAGTCCTTGTAGGCAAAGCCGAGCTCGACATTCTCCATGATCATCTCCGGCCCCGGGCGCTTGGCCTGCAGGTCGAACCACATACCTTCATTGGGCTGGATCTGGATTTTCAGGTAGTTGGCCTTGGGCCGCTCCAGCTCCGATTCACGAAACTGTGCGTACGGCGCTGGCTTGAAGCAGATGGCGATCTCGGTGTCACGCACACTCATGCGCTTGCCGGTACGCAGGTAAAACGGCACCCCAGCCCAACGCCAGTTGTCGATCATCACCTTCAAGGCGACATAGGTTTCGGTCTGGCTGTCAGGGGCTACGTTGGCTTCTTCGCGGTATCCCGGCACGCGCTTGCGGCCCTGCTTGCCGACGCTGTACTGGCCGCGCACCGAGTTCTTCAGGGCCATCTTGGTCGACCAGGGACGGATGGCGCCGATCACCTTGGCCTTTTCGCCGCGCACCGCATCGGCGCCGAATGCAGCTGGTGGCTCCATGGCGACCATGGCCAACAGCTGGAACAGATGATTGGGGACCATGTCGCGCAGCGCCCCGGTGTTGTCGTAGAACGCACCACGGGTCTCGACGCCGACGGTCTCGGCAGCGGTGATCTGCACGTGGTCGATGTAGTGATTGTTCCAGAACGATTCAAACAGGCCATTGGAGAAGCGGCTGACCAGAATGTTCTGTACGGTCTCTTTGCCCAGATAATGGTCGATGCGGTAGATCTGTCGTTCATGCATGACCTTGAGCAGGCAGGCGTTGAGCGCTTCGGCGCTGGCCAGGTCGGTGCCAAACGGTTTTTCGATCACCACCCGGCGGAAGCCCCCTGCCGACTCATCGAGCAAGCCCGCCTCGCCCAGCCGCTGCGCGACCTCAGGGAAGAATCGCGGCGAGGTGGCCAGATAAAAGATGGCGTTGCCATGGCGGGTGCCCTCGACGCGCTTGGCCAGGGCCTGATAAGTGGCCGGGTCGAGGAAATCACCGGTCTGGTAATCCAGCCGCTTGGCCAGCCGCGCCCAGACCTTTTCATCGAGATTTTTGGGCGCGCCCTCGCCCTGCTCGCGGTTGGCCATGAAACTGTGCAGGCGCTCGGCAAACTCCTCTGCGCTGGCGGCGTTGTGGTCAACGCCGACGATACGCAAATTGCGATCGAGCAGGCCGTCGCGGCTGAGGTTGTACAGCGCCGGCATCAGCAGGCGCTTGACCAGATCACCATTGGCGCCGAACAGGAACAACGTGCACGGCGGTGCTGCGGGTATCTTCGTTTGGCTCATGGGCGCTTGTTCTCGACATGCCCACCAAAGCCCAGGCGCATGGCCGACAGGACCTTGTCGCCGAAGGTGCCCTGCTGCTGGCGTGAACGGAAGCGGGCAAACAGCGCGCTGGACAATACCGGTACCGGCACGGCCTGCTCGACGGCAGCGTCGATGGTCCAGCGGCCTTCACCACTGTCCGACACCGAACCACTGAACTGAGCCAAGGCCGGGTCGGCGACCAGCGCGTCGGCGGTCAGGTCGAGCAGCCACGAGGTGACCACGCTGCCACGGCGCCAGACTTCGGCGATTTCTGCCACGTTCAAGTCAAAGCGCTCGGCCTCGGGCAATTCATCACCGCCCTTGCTGCGCAGCAGGTCGAAGCCTTCGGCATAGGCCTGCATCAAGCCGTATTCGATGCCGTTGTGGATCATCTTCACGTAGTGGCCGGAGCCTGCCGGGCCGGCATGGATGTAACCGTGCTCGGCACGTGCGTGCTCACCTTCGCGGCCCTGGGTGCGCGGGATCTCGCCAACACCCGGGGCCAGTGCGCTGAACAGCGGCTCCAGGCGCTCAAACACGTCTTTCTCGCCGCCAATCATCATGCAATAGCCGCGATCCAGGCCCCAGACGCCGCCGGAGGTGCCGACATCCAGATAATGCAGGCCACGCTGGGACAGCTCGGCCGCGCGGCGCATGTCGTCTTTGTAGAAGGTATTGCCGCCGTCGATGATCGCATCGCCTGGCTCGAGCAGGTCGGCCAGCTGGCGGATGGTCTGCTCGGTCGGCTCGCCGGCTGGCAGCATCACCCACACGGCGCGCGGAGCTTTGAGTTTTTGAATCATTGCGCCCAGGTCGTGGGCACCCTGGGCGCCTTCATTTTCCAGGGCGGTGACCGCGTCGCGATTGCGGTCATGGACCACGGTACGATGCCCGGCACGCATCAGCCGTCTTGCAATATTGCCGCCCATGCGGCCCAGCCCGACGATTCCCAATTGCATGTGGCGTCGCTCCCCTCAGAAATAGATAACAAGGCGTTTCAGGTTTTCAGATTAGTCCAGCTCATCGGCAAAGGGTTCAGCGACGAACGGCCTGACAACCATAAACAAAAAAGTTCCCAAGCTCGCAGAAAGAATTCAGAATGCGCGCCGTATGAGCGGCTACGCTTAGAATGTCACTAGCCAATTGCGAGGTGTGCAATGGGTACCTTGATGCAAAACACTCCTGTCCAGACCCTTTTTGTTTCCGTTCGCCGTGATGAACTGCGTCGTCTGAAGGAAGAGCGTGACCTGCTGTTGCAACAGGTCGCACAGTTGAGCCTGCAGCTTGAGCAGGGCAAAAACAGCGAAAAGTCCCTCATTAGCTGAGACCCTTTACCTACATTTATCGCACGTAGTTGTTTCTACCTTGGAAGCCTCGCAGGCCCACCCGGCGGCCTGCTTCCAAGGAGTTTCAGCATGAACCGCCCCCGCCTTTACCTATCTGTAGCTTTCCTGTGCCTGCCTGCATACGCGACCGCGGCAACCAAAGAGTGCCAGCCCGTTGCCGACGATGACGTGCTGTCGCTGTTCAGCCAATGGAATGCCAGCTTGCAGAGCGGTGATCCCGCGGCCGTGGCCAGGCTGTATGCAGTAGACGCGCTGTTGCTACCCACGGTGTCCAGTCTGCCGCGGCTGAGCACTGCCGAGCGTGTTGACTACTTCAAGCATTTCCTTGCTGACCGCCCATCCGGCAGGCTCGATAGTCACCATGTCAGCATCGGTTGCAACCAGGCGTCACTGGCCGGGCTGTACACATTCGATTTTGCGGCGACCGGCAAGCAAGTGGCCGCTCGCTATACCTTTACCTACGACTGGACCGGCAGCGAGTGGCTGATCAGCCATCATCATTCCTCGCTGCTGCCTGCTGACTGAAGCTTGTACCAGGCTTGGCAGGGCACGGCAGGCGGGCGCCAAAAGAGCTGCGCAGCAGACAATAAATAAGTTGAATTGGGAACCATTCGCTTTTATCTTGCGCCCGGTCCTCAATTCAACTGTGCCTGTCTGCCAGGGGCGTCGCATGTCGCTGCATGAAACAGATTCGATCATCCCTCTTGATGTTCTCTACGGTACCCAGCGCAGCTGGCTGCAGGCATGGCTGCGGCGTTCGCTGGGCTGCTCGCAGCAGGCTGCAGACCTGGCGCAGGACACGTTCGTGCGTTTGCTGGTGCGTAACCAGCCAATCAGCGACCGCGCCCCGCGGGCATTGCTGGCGCGCATCGCCCGCGGCCTGGTGATCGATCACTGGCGCCGCGATGCACTGGAACGCGCCTACCTTGAGACCCTGGCCCTGCAGCCAGAGGCCAGTTTCCCATCCCCTGCAGTCCGCCATGAGGCACTGCAATGTCTGGAGCGCATCGCGCAAATGCTCGACGGCCTCAAGCCGGCCGTGCGTGAGGCATTCCTGCTTTACCAACTGAGCGGCCTGACCCACGTGCAAGTAGCCGAGCAGTTGGGTATTTCCAGCCGTACGGCCGAGCGACACGTAGCCAGCGCCCTGCTCCACTGCTATCGGGTGTGCTTCGAGGACGCCCTGTGAGCGCCTGCGCGGAGCGGTTGCCGGAGGCGATCGTGTGCAAGGCCATCGAGTGGCAGATGCGCCTGCGCGATCAGCCGCACCACCCCGAGTTGCAGGCGCAGCTAATGGCGTGGCGGCAGCGCGATGGCCGGCATGAGTTGGCCTGGCTGCGCTTGGGCCAGTTGGCTGGTCAGTTTGACCCTGGGCGGTTACCGGATGCAGCGCAGACCTCGGCCGTGTTACGGCGGGCCGAGGTAGATGTGGGCCGACGGCGGATGCTGTCGTTGCTTGGGGTGGGTTTGGCGGTTGGCAGTGGCGCGTTGCTGTTGAGCCATACCGCACCTGGCTGGCGGAGTGACTTTGCCACGGCTACCGGGGAGCGTCGACGGGTGCCGATGGCCGCTGGTGGTGAGGTGCTGTTGAACACTGACAGTGCAGTGGATATCGAAGCTGGGCGGGTGCTGCTGCGTTCGGGTGAAGTGTTGCTGGATGGGCCTAGCTGGGTTGTCGGTTGCCGCTTCGCCAGTTGTGAAGGGCGCGGAGCGCGGGCGGTGGTGCGGGAGCGGGCTGGGTTCACTGAGGTGCATGTGGCGCGCGGACAAGTGCTGG
This sequence comes from Pseudomonas sp. NPDC088322, assembly GCF_044740745.1. Taxonomy (NCBI): domain Bacteria; kingdom Pseudomonadati; phylum Pseudomonadota; class Gammaproteobacteria; order Pseudomonadales; family Pseudomonadaceae; genus Pseudomonas; species Pseudomonas sp. NPDC088322. The sequence goes on from NZ_JBIURK010000005.1 coordinate 605,085, forward strand.
TGCGCGGGGCTGGCGGGGTGCAGCAGTTGGCTGCGGGGGATGGGGTGGCGGTAGATGGCGGAGGGGTCAGGCCGTTGGTAGGCGTGGGGATCGATCCGTTTGGTTGGAGTCGGGGGGTGTTGGTTGCCAGTGATGTGGGGCTTGGGGAGTTTTTGGCCGAGGCTGGGCGGTATCGGGCTGGGTGGCTTGGGTGTGATGCGGGGATTGCCGGGCTGCGATTGAGTGGGGTGTTTCGTTTGGATGACCCTGAGGGGTTGTTGGGCAATATCGAGCGGTTGTTGCCGGTCAGGGTGGTGGAGCGGACGCGGTGGTGGGTTCGGGTTGTGGCGGTTTGATCGGTGGTTTGTAGTTTGCTGCTTGCTTTGTGAGCTTATCCATTTTCTGTTGTGGCAGTGCGGGCCCCTTTCGCCCTTACGGCGAGTCACTTTTTTGGCAAACGCCCCAAAAAAGTAACCAAAAAAGGGCTCGCTCCCACATACGGCCCCTGCGCT
>NZ_JBIURK010000006.1:0-415880 GCF_044740745.1 Pseudomonas sp. NPDC088322
AAACTCGTTCAACTTCAAACACTTGACTCGCTTGCGATCTCTCGTAGCGGGAGGCGAATTCTACAGCGTTACAACCTGCTGTCAACTGCCTTTTTGCTACTAACAACCTTAAGCGTTTAACACTTGCCTCGCTGCGACTGCCTCGCTGCGAGGTGGCGAATAATACGCGATCTGAATTTGGAGTCAACACCTTGATCTGAAAAAACTTTCGCGCTGATAACGGCCTTCCCGGCAACTAAACGGCAGCGCAATTGATCTGTAGAGAAACACCCTGAGGAGCACAGCGGTAATGAGCGATGCGCACAGCGACAAAACCCCTGGCCTGTCGGCGGATGAAGAACAGGAAATCAGCCATAACCAACCGCCCCGGGCCGCGGTGCTGCACGAGATCATCCGCGCCCAAGGCGACCAGGAGCTGGAGCGAACCCTCGCCGCGCTGTGGTGGTCGGCACTTGCCGCCGGCCTGAGCATGGGCCTGTCGTTGATGGCTATGGGCTTGTTCTATGCCCGCCTGCCAGAGGGTGATAGTGCACAGGTCATCGCCAGCCTTGGCTACTGCGCCGGGTTTCTCGCTGTGATCCTGGCGCGCCAGCAGTTGTTTACCGAAAACACGCTGACTGCCGTGCTGCCAGTGATGACTACCCCGACCCTGGGCAACCTCGGCCGCTTGTTGCGTTTATGGAGCGTGGTGCTGCTGGGCAATATGGCCGGCACGCTGCTGGTGTCCTGGGTCATGCTCGAGCTGCCGATTTTCGACAGCAAGGCAGACGTGGCATTCCTGGAGATAGGCCGCAAGGTCATGCAAAACGACATCAGCCAGATGTTTGCCAAAGGCATCATATCGGGCTGGATGATCGCAACCATGGTCTGGATGATCCCGGCAATGGAGAACGCCAAGATCTGGATCATCCTGCTGATCACCTACATGATGGCCCTCGGCGACTTCACCCATATCGTGGTGGGCTCGGTTGAGGTTTCCTACCTGGTCTGGGCTGGCGATGAAACCTGGCAGGCTTTTGTGTTCGAATTTGCCCTGCCTACCTTGGCCGGCAACATCATCGGTGGCAGCTTCATCTTTGCCTTGATCAGCCACGCCCAGGTGCGCAGCGACAGCGGCAAGCCACCGTCCAAGCTATTAAAGGAAGCCAACGAAAATAACGATCGCCAAGAGCCGCGTCTTTAATAGCTAACGCGAGACAACTGAACTGGGTTGCGCCCTGCCCTGCTGACGCAGGGGGCGCGGTTGCCACCAGTTCTGCCCGGGGTGGGGTGAGTCGAGGCTGACACGCTCGCCCATCTGCGGCGTGCTCAGCTTGACGTGAGCAGCGCCGGCCAGCGCGAGAATACGTTCGAACGGCTCCTGCCAGGTATGGGTAGACAAATCAAAGGTGCCATTGTGGATAGGCAGCATCCAACGCCCACGCAGATCCAGGTGTGCTTGCAAGCTTTGCTCGGGCTGCATGTGCACGCTGGGCCAGGCCAGGTTGTAGGCGCCGGTTTCAATCAGCGTGAGGTCGAACGGACCGTAGCGCTCGCCTATCTGACGAAAGCCATCGAAGTAACCGGTATCGCCACTGAAAAACAGCCGCAGCCCGTCATCGATGATCACCCAGGACGCCCACAACGTCTGATTGCTGTCGAACAGACCGCGCCCGGAGAAGTGCTGCGCAGGTGTGGCGGCGAAGCGCACGCCCGCCACCTCCGCCTCCTGCCACCAATCGAGTTGGCGCACCTTGCCAGCTGGCACTCCCCACCCGATCAGGCGGTCACCAACTCCTAGCGGCACCAGGAAAACATCCGTGCGCGGCGCCAACTGGCGAATGGCATGCTCGTCGAGGTGATCGAAGTGATCATGGGACAGGATCACGGCTGCCAACGGCGGAATCTCGTTGGTCGCCAACGGCGAAGGGTGAAAGCGCTGCGGCCCGGCCCACTGCACCGGCGAGGCGCGCTCGGCAAACACCGGGTCGGTGAGGAAAAAGCGCCCACGCAGCTTGAGCAGTATCGTCGAGTGCCCCAGCCGCCACAGACTGTGGTCTGGCGAATCAAGCAACTGCTGCCGGCTCATCGGCTGCAAGGTAATAGCCGTCGCTGGCCGCGTTTGCGGTGGTTTGCGCAAGAACAGGTATTTGAGACCAATGCGCAGTTTTTTCAGCATGCCGTCCTGTGGCAGGGCCGCATGGTTATGAAAGCGCCCATCCTGATAACGCGCCGGTTCACCGGCGGGGGAGTCCGTGGGCAGCATGAACAGGAGCACTCCGTAGAGAAACAAGGCCTTCATATTACCCCACAGCGTTGGATCAACCGTGAATTGGCTTGTAAGGTCATTTTTCGCTGCGGTGAGTCTGTTGAACAATATTCACGCAATTTATGCGATAAACGGCGCCCCACGGAAGAACCACGATCATGATCGACAACAGAAGCGGCAAGGGACTCTCATTCGTCAGGCGCATCTACCTGCCCAGGATTCTCGGCATGGGCATCGGCCTGTTCAGCGTGATGGCCGCCATGGCACCGCTGCATCCTCCCGGCTGGATCTGGGCGTTGATGCTGGTTAATGGCTTGCTGTGGCCACACGTTGCTTATCTATGGGCCAAGCATTCCACTGCGCCCTACCGCGCCGAACAACGTAACCTGCTGCTGGACTCACTGATGGGCGGCTTCTGGGTGGCGGCCATGCACTTCAATCCTCTGCCCACCGTGACCATCCTGTCGATGATGACCATGAACAATGTTGCCGCCGGCGGCAAATCCCTGCTGGCGCGCGGGCTGCTCGGGCAATTAGCCGGGATGCTGCTCGCCAGCGCGATGCTGGGCAGCGGCCTGCAGTTGCAGACCAGCGCCCTGCAGGTCTGGGCATGCCTGCCAATGCTGGCCCTGTATCCCGTAGCACTTGGATGGGTGTGTTATCGCCTGGCGATCAACCTGGCCGACCATAAACGTCAGCTCAGCGCACTGAGCCGTACCGACAGCCTGACTGGTTTGCTCAATCACGGTTCATGGAAGGACCTGCTCCTGCTCAAGTTCCAGATCAGCCGCCAACAGCGCCTGCCGGCAATGATCGCCCTGATCGACATCGACCATTTCAAGGCCATCAATGACACTTATGGTCACGTCGTCGGCGACTGCGTGCTGCGCCACTTGAGCCAGGAACTGCAGCGCAGCCTTGGCCCGGATGATCAGGCCGGGCGCTACGGTGGCGACGAGTTCTGCGTGATATTCCCAGGGGCTGACCAAGCCCGGGCTGGGCTGGCGATGGAAGCGCTGCGTGAGCGGGTCAATGCCTACCGCAACCCGCAACTACCCATGTTACGGATCAGTCTGAGCATTGGTCTGGCAGCCTATGATGAGCTTTTGAAGTCGCCGGAGCACTGGCTGGAACACGCCGACAAAGCACTCTATGCCGCCAAACATCAGGGCCGCGACCAGGTCAGCTTCAATCATGGGCCTGCTGCCCCGCTCAGGCTGGCATACCCAGACTGAGCGGGGCCACATTCAACGCAGACGGCGCTCGGCAACGATCTCCGGCAGATCGCTGCGCTGCAGATAGATGCGCAACGGCTCGGCGATATTCAGGCGGTCGTCCACATGCTGGCCGAGCAGCAGGGCCAGGCGCTCACGGCACAACGCCATGCGCTGCCCGGACTCGGCCCGCCAGACGAATTCGCTACACGGTGTAATGCTGTCGTCCGCTACATCCATGCCAAACGCATCTTCGGAAAAGCGCACGATATGACTGCCGCGCTTGGCGTGATAACCGACAAAGCCATTGAGCTGGTCGGCGGCGCTGCAGATGTCTTGAGAAGTAATGGCCATGGCGTACCTCGCTAGTTAAGAGAGTGACGCACGCAAAGCCTGCGGCGGCCTCTGGCGGGCCACGCGCAGCTTTCAGCCTAGCGCAACTGGCCAGCGCTTCGCCAAGCTTTTTGATCTGCTCCTGGCAAGCCCGCTAGAATACCCGGCAAATCATTGATGTGGCCCAAGGGGCCGTGGAACCCTGCATGAACAACGCGGTAAGTTCCGACATCGCCACCATTGGTCGCATCAGTGCCGTGCCGGCGATTCTTCAGGTTATCTGCCAGAGCACCGGTATGCGCTTTGCTGCAGTGGCGCGGGTCACCGAGCACAGCTGGACCGCCTGTGCGGTGCTGGACAGCCTCGGGTTCGGCATGGATGTAGGCGGCGAGCTGGACATCGCCACTACCTTTTGCAATGTAATCCGCAGCTCACATCAGGCGATCGTGATCGACAAGGCCAGTGAAGACCAGCTCTACTGCCAGCACCCCACCCCCAAGCAATACAAGTTCGAGAGTTACATCTCTGTGCCGGTGTACCGGCAGGACGGCAGTTTCTTCGGCACCATCTGCGCGCTTGATCCCGAGCCGTTTGCGCTGAAAAACAGCGCAGTACAGCCAATGGTCGAGGGCTTTGCCCGCCTGCTGTCGGTGCAGATAGAACATGAAGAACAGGCGCAGCGTACCGAACACGCCCTGCAGCAGGAGCGAGCGATGGCAGAGGTGCGCGAGCAGTTCATTGCCGTGCTGGGCCACGACCTGCGCAACCCGCTGTTCGCCATCACCGCCGGCGCAGAGCTGCTGGTGCAGCGCCTGACCGAGCAAAAACACCAGGCACTGGCCAAGCACATCCTCACCTGCGGTCAACGGGCGAGCAATCTTGTGCGTGATGTGCTGGACTTCGCCCGCGGCCGCCTGGGCAGCGGTATCGCCCTTGCGCAGCAACCGTGCCATGACCTGGCCGAGGTACTGCGGCACGTTGCCTCGGAACTGCAACGCGTCCATCCACAGCGCCTATTGCAGCTGCAACTGGGCGAGATCGACGGTTTGTATTGTGACCCTGAGCGGATTGCCCAGTTGTTATCCAACCTGATCGCCAACGCCCTGGTGCATGGTGACCCGCAGTGTGTGGTGACGGTTGGTGCAAACATTCATGACGGCCACTTCCTGCTGAGCGTACATAACCTGGGCGAACCGATCCCCGCGCAGACCCTCGCTCAGCTGTTTCAGCCCTTTACCCGAACACGCGCCACAGCCCATCAACAAGGCCTGGGCCTCGGCCTGTACATTGCCAACCAGATCGCCCTCGCCCACGGCGGGCACATGCAAGTGGCATCAAGCCTTGCGGGCGGAACTGTGTTCAGCTTTCACCTGGCCGTTGATCGGCCTGAGACGGCTGTTCAAGCACTGTTGCCGGAACAGTAAGCCGCACTGCGCCAGCAAGAAAATCCAGACAAAAAAATGGGCGACCGAAGTCGCCCTAAATGCCTTGCGTGCTCATGAATCGGGAAGGATCAGCGCTGTTTGCGCTTGTGCGAATCCTTCCAGATGAAAATGCCCAGACCGGCGAAGAAGACCAGCATCAATCCGACCGTCACAACACCTGCGATAACCACATTGTCGAAGAACATGTCGGCGCTCCCTGTTTATCTGCCGTCGTCCGATGGATGTAAGGTAGCGAATAGGAGCAGGGAGGAAATTGACCGGGGTCAATAGTGCCCGGGACCGGGCACTGGAGGCGGGCGCAGGGTTGACCTGCGTCAAGTTTCAGCGCTTTTTGGGTTTGTTCTTGGGCTTTTTCTTTTTGCCAGCGGTCAGCGGCATGGCTTGCTCGAAGGCCTGGCGCATTTCATCAAGGCGCTTGTCCTTGAGATCATGGATACGTTTGGCGCGCTCGGCACCGAAGTCGATCAGGTTGTCGTCACTCATGGGCGGGCCCGGCTGTCAGCAGATAAGTGCATGATGCCGCCAGGCGCCGATGTTGGCCAGTCAGACTTCGATATCGACCAGCAGACCCTGGCGCGGGCGTTCGCCCAGGGGCGCTACAGGCACGGTGTTGTCGGCATTGAGTTCCTCACCGGCGAGTGCCTCGTAACGCTCGTCATCCTCATCGTGGCGGCGCTGATGCTGGCGGCGCTGCTCTTCACGCAGGAGCAAGGCCTGCTCGTTGGGATCGCGCTGCTGCTTGAGGTTGATCGAGCTGTCATCGGGAGCTGGCTGCGCAGGGACAACCGGGCGGATGTCCGGTGTCTGTTTGACCGGGTCGTGCTGGGTGGTCACGGGCATGGCACTGAGTGGAATGATCGGCGGCAGCATTGAGGTTCTCCTGTCACTACTGTATCGGCCGGTGTGAACCGGCCTTGAGTGCCTCACTACGGGAAGCGAGCGCCGCCAGCCAGGCTTGCTTAATCGGGTAGATCGTCATCTGCATCATCCGGCTCGGGGCTGACTTCGCTCCACGGCCGTTTGTAGACCTTCTGCCAGACCGCATCCAGATGATCACGCAGGACCTGCGCGGCATTCTTCAGTGAAGCGCTATCAACCCGCTCACCGCCGATAGGTTGTTCTCCTGCCGGGCTGATCAAGGACTGACCGGTGATGCTGTAGACCGAAGCACCTTCACGCAGTTCGATTGCAATGTCGTGCGGGTCAATACCACCGCCGCAGAATGCGTGGCTGGCCACAGTCACTTCGGCGACACCGTCGCCATTCAGATCGCTGACGTCACTGACATCGGTATAGAAGTCGACATCCAGGTCCAGCCCTGGGCAGGCGGTCTCTTGCTCGATCTGCCAGCGCGGCTTGAACGCTTCGCTGCCGGCAGTGCGCCCGTACAGGGTGGCTTTGAGCACCACCTTGTCGACTTCCTGCTCGCTCTCGGGGTCACTGGCCTGGCCATCGGTACGGCTCAACACCAACAGCCCCTCGCCGTCGCGGTCGCGAAAATGCACGCTCTTGATCGGTGTACGCACACCAAGCACCTCGAGCTGCTCGGCGGCGATCGGCGCCAAGGACTGGAAATTGTTCTGCTCGCAACCGGCCATCAGCAGCAAGCTGCCCAGGCCCATGGAAGCGGTCAACCAACGGTACTTGGCAGGCATTGGGCTGGGTATCCTCGTCGCTGCGGGTGGGCGTCGATGAAACGGCTAGTCTGTTAACTCTTTGGTCTGCCCGGTCTATCCGTTAACATAGCCGGCTTTTCATCGGCGGGAGTTCAGGCAGTATGGCGCAGCAGTATCAACCGGGGCAACGCTGGATCAGCGACAGCGAAGCCGAGCTCGGCCTGGGTACCATCCTGGCACAGGATGGCCGCTTGCTGACCGTGCTGTACCCGGCCACTGGCGACACCCGTCAATATTCCCTGCGCAATGCGCCGCTGACCCGCGTGCGCTTCTCGCCGGGCGACCAGATCACTCATTTCGAAGGCTGGAAGCTGACCGTGCGCGAGGTCGATGACGTCGACGGATTGATGGTCTACCACGGCCTCGACGCACAGAACCAGCCGCGCACCCTGCCGGAAACCCAGCTGTCCAACTTCATCCAGTTCCGCCTGGCCAGCGACCGCCTGTTCGCCGGGCAGATCGACCAGCTGGCGTGGTTCTCGCTGCGTTACAACACCCTGCAGCACAACAGCAAACAGATGCTGTCGAGCCTGTGGGGGCTGGGCGGCTGCCGCGCGCAACCGATCGCGCACCAGCTACATATCGCCCGTGAGGTCGCTGACCGGATCGCCCCGCGCGTTCTGCTGGCCGATGAAGTAGGCCTGGGCAAGACCATCGAAGCAGGCCTGGTGATTCACCGCCAACTGCTCACCGGCCGCGCCAACCGGGTGCTGATCCTCGTTCCAGAAAATCTCCAGCACCAGTGGCTGGTGGAGATGCGCCGGCGCTTCAACCTGCAGGTAGCGCTGTTCGACGCCGAACGTTTCATTGAAAGCGATGCCAGCAACCCATTCGAAGACGCCCAGCTGGCGTTGGTCGCGCTGGAGTGGCTGGTCGAAGACGAGAAGGCTCAGGACGCGCTGTTCGCCGCCGGCTGGGACCTGATGGTGGTCGATGAAGCGCATCACCTGGTCTGGCACGAAGAAAACGCCAGCGCGGAATATTCCCTGGTCGAGCAACTGGCCGAGGTCATCCCTGGCGTGCTGCTGCTGACCGCGACCCCCGAGCAACTTGGCCAGGACAGCCACTTCGCGCGCCTGCGTCTGCTCGACCCGCATCGTTTCCACGACCTGGCAGCCTTCCGCGCCGAGAGCGAGAACTACCGCCCGGTCGCCGAAGCAGTGCAGGAGCTGCTCGAACAAGGCCGCCTGTCGCCCAAGGCCCACGCCACTATCCACGGTTTCCTCGGTGCCGAAGGCGAAGCCTTGTTGACTGCGGTCAACGATGGCGACAGCGAAGCCAGCGCACGCTTGATCCGCGAGCTGCTCGATCGCCACGGTACCGGCCGCGTGCTGTTCCGTAACACCCGTGCTGCCGTGCAAGGCTTCCCCGAGCGTCATCTGCATCCCTACCCGCTGCCTAACCCTGAGCAGTACAGCGCACTGCCGGCTGGCGAGCGCGCCGAGCTGTATCCGGAAGTGGCCTTCCAGGCCCAGGGCCCAGGCGATGACGAGCAACGCTGGTGGCGCTTCGACCCACGGGTCGACTGGCTGATCGACACGCTGAAAATGCTCAAGCGCACCAAGGTCCTGGTGATCTGCGCCCACGCCGAGACCGCGATGGACCTGGAAGACGCCCTGCGCGTGCGCTCCGGCATCCCAACCACGGTATTCCATGAAGGGATGAGCATCCTCGAACGGGATCGCGCGGCAGCCTACTTCGCCGATGAAGAGTTCGGCGCTCAAGTACTGATCTGCTCGGAAATCGGCAGTGAGGGCCGCAACTTCCAGTTCGCTCATCACCTGGTGATGTTCGACCTGCCAGCCCACCCCGACCTGCTCGAGCAGCGCATTGGCCGTCTCGACCGGATCGGCCAGAAGCACACCATCGAGCTGCATATCCCGTACCTGCAGGACAGCCCGCAAGAGCGCCTGTTCCAGTGGTACCACCTGGCACTGAATGCGTTCCTCGCCACTTGCCCGACCGGCAACGCCCTACAACATCGCCACGGTTCGCGCTTGCTTTCGCTGCTCGGCGATGGCGAAGCCAGCGCCTGGAACACCCTGGTGGACGAAGCCCGCGCTGACCGCGAGCGCCTCGAGTCCGAACTGCACAGCGGCCGCGACCGCTTGCTCGAGCTCAACTCCGGCGGTGCTGGCGAAGGTCAGGCACTGGTCGAGGCGATCTTGGAGCAGGACGACCAGTTCGCCCTGCCTATTTATATGGAAACCCTGTTCGATGCCTTTGGTATCGACAGCGAGGACCATTCGGAAAACGCCCTGATCCTCAAGCCGAGCGAAAAGATGCTCGACGCCAGCTTCCCGTTGGGTGACGACGAAGGCGTGACCATCACCTACGACCGGGCCCAGGCATTGTCGCGCGAAGACATGCAGTTCCTCACCTGGGAACACCCAATGGTACAGGGTGGCATGGACCTGGTGCTGTCCGGGTCGATGGGCAACACCGCCGTAGCGTTGATCAAGAACAAGGCGCTCAAGCCAGGCACCGTCCTGCTCGAACTGCTCTACGTAAGTGAAGTGGTCGCGCCTCGCAGCCTGCAACTTGGCCGTTACCTGCCGACCGCTGCCCTGCGCTGTTTGCTCGATGCCAACGGCAACGACCTGGCCGCACGGGTGGCCTTCGAGACGCTCAACGAGCAGCTCGAAAGCGTGCCGCGGGCCAGCGCCAACAAGTTCATCCAGGCGCAGCGCGATGTATTGGCCCAGCGCATCAGTGGTGCCGAAGCCAAGATCGAGCCGGTGCACGTCGAGCGCGTGGCCGAGGCGCAGCGTCGCCTGGCTGCCGAAGCGGATGAGGAGTTGGCACGCCTGACCGCACTCAAGGCCGTCAACCCGACGGTACGTGACAGCGAAATCGATGCGCTGCGTGCACAGCGTGAGCAGGGCTTGGCCATGCTCGACAAGGCGGCTTTGCGTCTGGAAGCGATTCGGGTGCTGGTCGCGGGCTGAGTAGTCCAAGCACGACTCGCAAGCAGTAAAAACCAGGGCGCCTTACGGCGCCCTTTTTTATTTCCGCCCGCTATCAGCCTGATAACCAAATCGTAGCAACCAAATAGCCATTAATCAGGAAGGGTTAACTACCTTTTCCTATACTGCGTATTCATGAGTCTCCGTCGGGGACGGATGCAGGGCACCACGGAGAGGCGCGATGGAGTGGCTGGGACTGCAATTGTTCGCCGAGCTACCGGCAACCGGACAGATCGTTATCGACTGCCGTCACGAGCCATTGCTGATCATTCTGGCCTATATCGTCGTCAGCGCTGCGGCGTTTGCCACCCTGGATATGGCTGAGCGCCAATGCCACAGCGAGAACGACAATGCTCGCCGGCAATGGCGGATCCTCGGCGCATGCTGCCTGGCAGGCGGTATCTGGGCCTTGCATTTCATCAGCATGCTGGCCTTTCACGCGCCGCTGGAAACCCACTATGACGCCGCGCTGACAGGGTTGTCGTTGCTGCTTGCCCTACTCGCCTCGTGGTTCGCCATGCACAGCCTTGAGCGCCATGTGATGAGCCCGCTTCATTACCTGCAAGCAGCCACATTCATCGGCCTCGGTGTGACCTTGATGCACTACGTCGGCATGGCGGCAATGAAGACCAGCGCCGTGCAGTACTACCAGACCAGCCTGCTGCTGGCCTCGTTGCTGATTGCCATTGTCGCCAGCCTGCTGGCGCTGGTCATGGCGCGTTACTTTCGCAACGGCAGCGGCACCCTGCATCTGGCCATGAAGTACGGCGCCAGCCTGCTGATGGCCGGCGGTATCGTGGCTACCCATTTTACCGGCATGGCGGCCATGACCCTGGTGATCCCGGCAGACGCTGCGCTGAGCCTGCCATCCACTGACAACAGCCTGCAGTTGGGCCTGACCGTTGCCTGCATCACCCTGCTGATCAGCGCCAGCAGCATCAGCGCGGCGCTGGCCGACAAAAAACTGCAAAGCAAGGAGCACGACCTGCGCCGGGTCAGTGTGCTGCTCAGCCAGCTTGACCAGGCCCGGGTGTCGCTGCAGCAGGCCGCGCACTACGATGCACTGACCAACCTGATCAACCGCCGCGGTTTCAACCAGGTGTTTGCCGAACGTCTCGCCGAGCACGCCGCAAATGAAGGCATGCTGGCGGTGATGTTCCTCGACATCGACCACTTCAAGCGGATCAACGACAGCCTCGGCCACGCCGCCGGCGATGATCTGCTCAAGGTCATCGCCGACCACATCAAAGCCGCAACCCGCAGCCAGGATCTGGTGGCGCGGTTTGGCGGCGACGAATTCTGCATCGTCACCAGCCTGCACAGCCGCGACGAGGCCCGTCACCTGGCGCAGCGGATCATGCAGCGGATGAAAGAGCCGATCGACCTGGGCGGACGGCGTATGGTCATGACCACCAGCATCGGCATCAGCATCTATCCGGACGACGGCCGCAATGCCGAAGAATTGCTGAAAAACGCCGACTTGGCGCTTTATCAGTCCAAAGGCTGCGGACGCAACAACCTCAACTTCTTCAATAGCAGTCTGCGTGTTCGCGCGACCCTGGAACTGCAGTTGGAGGAAGAACTGCGGGTTGCCTTGCTCGAAGAACGCGGCCTGTGCGTGCACTACCAACCGATTTTCGACGTACGCAGCGGTCAAGTGGCCAAGCTGGAAGCGCTGGTGCGCTGGCAACACCCGCAGCATGGTCTGCTCGGGCCCGACCGCTTCATCGGCATCGCCGAGGCCAACGGGCTGATCGCCGAGCTGGATCTGTGGGTGCTGCGCCGCGCCTGCGCCGACCTTGCCCGGCTCAATCAGCATGGTTACGCCAGCCTCAAGGTCACGGTCAATTGCTCGGCGCTGACCCTGGCCCGCGAAGAGCTCCCAGATGACGTCGAACAGGCCTTGTTCCAGGCTGGCCTGGCGCCGCGACAACTGGAACTGGAGGTCACCGAAAACGCCCTGATGGGCGACATTCAGCAGGTCATCAACCTGCTCAAGCGGATTCGCGGGCAAGGCGTGGCGCTGTCGATCGATGACTTCGGCACTGGCTATTCGTCGCTGGCTTACCTCAAACGCCTGCCGCTGGACGTACTGAAGATCGATCGTTCATTTATCCAGGAAGTCCCGGTCAGCCAGAAAGACCGTGAGATCGTCCAGGCAATCATCATGATGGCCCACACCCTGCACCTGCAGGTAGTCACCGAAGGCGTCGAAACCGTGGAGCAGCAGCAGTTTCTGGTCAGCCATAGCTGTGATTACCTGCAAGGCTACCTGCTCAGCCGACCGGTGCCGTTGACCGAACTGTACCCGGTACTGGAGCGCCTCGACCGCCAGCAACCGGCGCTCACGGCAGATGCCGATACAGCTCAACCAGAGTTGCCGGATCTTTTTCCAGGCAGCCCTGGCTACCGTGCAAGCGCATCAGTTGCGCGGCGAGGCCACTGATCGGTGCGGCCGAGCCCTGCTCGTGGGACAGTTTGACGGCGCCATCGAGGTCCTTGAGCAGCGTGCGTACATGCCACTTGACCGGTTCGAACTCGCTCGCTGCCATCTGCGGCGCAAGTATCTGCAGCGGCTTGGAATCGGCAAAGCCACCGGCCAGCGCTTCGGCGATCAAACTGGCATCGACGCCGGAGCGCTCGGCGAGGGCGACCACTTCGGCAATCACCAAGGCATTGCAGGCAACGATCATCTGGTTGCAGGCTTTGGTGACCTGGCCCGCGCCTACCGCGCCCATGTGAGTCACGCGCTGACCGAGCTGCATCAGCACCGGCCGTGCCCGGGCCAGATCCTGCGCTGCGCCGCCAACCATGATCGCCAGGCTACCGGCGGTAGCCCCGGCTGTGCCGCCCGACACTGGCGCATCCAGCCAGGCCATGCCACAACGCGCTGCCAGCTCGGCTGCCATTGCCCGCGTCGCACTGGGCTCAAGGCTGGACAGGTCGACCAACAACTGCCCGTGCCGACCGCCTGCGGCCACCCCCTGTTCACCAAACACCACCTCGCGGACCACGCGGGTGTCCGCCAGGCACAACAGCACCATATCGCTGTACTGGCTCAGCTCTGCAGGGCTCGCCGCCAGCCGGGCGCCGGCAGCGACCAACTCGGCGCACTTGTGCGGGCTGCGGTTCCATACCGTCAATGGATAACCGGCAGCCAACAGGCGACGGCACATCGGCAGGCCCATCAAGCCAATCCCAGCGAAACCCAACGCAGGCAATGCAGTACTCATAGCAACTCCATCAACGGTGTGTGCAACAGCAACCAGCAAGTGACAGTGCCACCCTGGCCTCGACTTGAGCGCAGTGGCGAGCGCCCTGCACCTTTATTACGCATTCCGTAAACTGTTACCGCTGTGCCGAACGAAGCTCGCGGTGTTACTTACTTCTACCTTACGTGCACGTCAACGCGCACCATGAGCAGCCGCCTGCCTGTTTCTACGCACCAAAAAAGCTCACTGATTTGTAGCGGGCTTTGTCTGCATGAGCACGAATGGCGAAACCACCACAGCCCAGATTTGCGGATCACGGGCCTGCATGTCTAGCGCCTGCTCTGCCGATACCGGGCCGACAGTGCCATCCGCCCGCCATTTGGCGAACATTTCACCTTGGTTTTCGGCCATCGCCGCAGCAACGGTAATCAGGTCCAGATCGGGGTCGACCCAAATCAGGTCACCCTTTGCCCAGAAACGCTCCAGCGCCTTCCACTCAATGATTGCAGTCTCACCAAGCAATTTGGCATAGAGGGTGCTTGTTTGATCAGTCATGGGTTCCTACCAGCAAGAATCGGCCAACTCAAAGGCCGCTATTTTTGCAGAAAAACCCGGTTGCAAATATGTAATTTGCTCGACGGCTCCCGAGTATGGGGGATGCATCGCTGAATAGAGGCTATTTGATGGCGCTATTCTGTATGTTTATGTCGATCACGCGACACCCCGCGAAACAGACGCTTTTTGATGGCTTTTCAAGCGTCGAGCCAGCGCTCTACACTGTACCGGTACAGTTCCGGGACATGTTCCGGGGGAAGGTGGGCGTGCGTATGGCGTGGCCATTGCACATCCCGCCCGGTCTGTAGCCCTGACCGCCAGGACTATAAGAATTACAACAGAATGAGTGGAGCACTATGATCAAGATTTCCAAGCTGTTCGCTGCAATGGTACTGGCCGGCGTAGCCAGCCATTCGTTTGCTGCCGATACCATCAAGATCGGTATCGCCGGCCCGAAAACCGGTCCCGTCACCCAGTACGGCGACATGCAGTTCATCGGCGCCAAGCAAGCTATCAAGGACATCAACGCCAAGGGCGGCGTCGATGGCAAGATGCTTGAGGCCAAGGAATATGACGACGCTTGCGACCCTAAACAAGCAGTGGCCGTAGCCAACAAAGTGGTCAACGATGGCGTCAAGTACGTAATCGGTCACCTGTGCTCCAGCTCCACCCAGCCTGCATCCGACATCTACGAAGACGAAGGCGTGATCATGATCACCCCGGCTGCCACCAGCCCGGAAATCACCGCCCGTGGCTACAAGATGATCTTCCGCACCATCGGCCTGGACAGCGCGCAAGGCCCGGCTGCTGGCAACTACATCGCCGACCACGTCAAGCCTAAGGTCGTTGCAGTACTGCACGACAAGCAGCAATACGGTGAAGGCATCGCTACCGCGGTCAAACAGACCCTGGAAAGCAAAGGCACCAAAGTTGCCGTGTTCGAAGGCCTGAACGCGGGTGACAAGGACTTCTCCTCGATCATCCAGAAGCTCAAGCAGAACAACGTCGACTTCGTTTACTACGGCGGCTACCACCCAGAACTGGGCCTGATCCTGCGCCAGGCGCAAGAAAAAGGCCTGAAAGCCAAGTTCATGGGCCCGGAAGGTGTCGGCAACGACTCCATCTCGCAGATCGCCCAAGGCGCTTCGGAAGGCCTGCTGGTGACCCTGCCGAAGTCGTTCGACGCTGACCCTGCGAACAAGGCCATTGCCGATGCCATCAAGGCTGACGGCAAGGACCCAAGCGGCCCATTCGTGTTCCCGGCCTACTCCGCTGTGCAGTTGATCGCTGACGGTATCGTTGCGGCCAAGTCCGAAGACGCCGACAAAGTGGCTGCAGCGATCCACGCTGGCACCTTCAAGACCCCGACCGGCGACCTGTCGTATGACGCCAAGGGCGACCTGAAAGACTTCAAGTTCGTGGTTTACGAATGGCACTTCGGCAAGCCGAAGACCGAAGTCTCCCCGCAGTAACTGCGTGATCAATAGCTGACCGAAAAGCCCACTGTGCGAGCAGTGGGCTTTGTTTTACGAGGTTCATGAGAACGATTGCCGTGATCCGGCAGCCGCCTCACCTGAAAATCTTAAAACCGTCACCCGCGGTTCACTGGCCGAGCCCTGCCATCGTCGCACAGACCACGAGGCGCGCCGGGTTACCCCCCGCCAGCGAATGCAATCAGGTTTTTAGGAGCGCTGTAATGCCTGAGATCTACCATTTCTTCCAACAACTGGTTAATGGATTGACCATCGGCAGCACCTATGCCTTGATCGCCATCGGTTACACGATGGTGTACGGCATCATTGGCATGATCAACTTCGCCCACGGCGAGGTGTACATGATCGGGTCCTACGTGGCATTCATTGCACTCGCCGGGCTGGCCATGATGGGCATCCATTCCCTGCCGATACTGATGACCGTGGCCTTTATCGCCACGATCTGCGTAACCAGTGCCTATGGCTACAGCATCGAGCGCGTTGCCTACCGCCCGTTGCGCAACAGTAACCGTCTGATCCCGCTGATCTCTGCCATCGGCATGTCGATCTTCCTGCAGAACACTGTGCTGCTGTCACAGGATTCCAAGGACAAGTCGATCCCCAACCTGATCCCTGGGAGCTTCTCCTTCGGCCCGGGCGGCGCAGAGGAAGTGCTGATTTCCTACATGCAGGTACTGGTGTTCGTCGTCACCCTGGTGGCCATGACCCTGTTGACCCTGTTCATCTCCCGTTCCCGCCTGGGCCGCGCCTGCCGCGCCTGTGCCGAGGACATCAAGATGGCCAACCTGCTCGGTATCAACACCAACAACATCATTGCCCTGACCTTCGTCATTGGCGCCGCACTGGCGGCAGTGGCAGCCGTGTTGCTGAGCATGCAATACGGGGTGATCAACCCCAACGCCGGCTTCCTGGTGGGCTTGAAAGCCTTCACCGCGGCAGTCCTGGGCGGCATCGGCAGTATTCCGGGCGCCATGCTCGGTGGCCTGGTGCTGGGTGTGGCCGAAGCCTTTGGCGCCGATATCTTCGGTGACCAGTACAAGGACGTCGTGGCGTTCGGGCTGTTGGTTCTGGTGCTGTTGTTCCGGCCGACCGGCATTCTGGGCCGTCCGGAGGTTGAGAAAGTATGAACAAGAATATCAAACAAGCGTTTTTCAGCGCCCTGCTGGTCTGGGCCGTGGCCTTCCCGGTACTTGGCCTGAAGCTGAGCATCGACGGCATCAACCTGATCGTGCATAGCCAGGGGCCGTTCACCATCACCGTGATTGCGGTGTGTTCGGTGTTGATGTTCCTGCGGGTGTTGTTCGACAAGCAGTGGAGCGCAGTGACTGCCCGTGGCTCGGACCGCAAGTTGATCTCGCCAGCGGTGAGCAACTTCCTGACCTTGCCCAAGACCCAGCGCTGGATCATCCTCGGCCTGATCGTGGTGGCATTGGTCTGGCCGTTCTTCGGTTCGCGCGGCGCGGTCGACATTGCTACGTTGATCCTGATCTACGTGATGCTCGGTCTGGGGCTGAACATCGTCGTCGGCCTGGCCGGCCTGCTCGACCTGGGTTATGTCGGCTTTTACGCAGTGGGTGCCTACAGTTACGCCATGCTGTCGCACTACTACGGGCTGAGCTTCTGGATCTGCCTGCCGATTGCCGGCTTGATGGCAGCCACCTTCGGCTTCTTGCTGGGCTTCCCGGTATTGCGCTTGCGCGGTGACTATCTGGCGATCGTGACCCTCGGTTTCGGTGAGATCATTCGGCTGTTCCTGCGTAACCTGACCGACCTCACCGGCGGCCCCAACGGCATCAGCAACATCCCCAAGCCAACCTTCTTCGGGCTGTCGTTCGAGCGTCGCGCGGCTGAAGGCATGCAAACCTTCCACGAGTACTTCGGCATCGAGTACAACTCGATCAACAAGGTCATCTTCCTCTACCTGGTAGCGTTGTTGCTGGCCTTGCTGGCCTTGTTCGTGATCAACCGGCTGCTGCGCATGCCAATCGGGCGGGCGTGGGAGGCACTGCGTGAAGACGAGATCGCCTGCCGTGCGTTGGGCCTCAACCCCACCGTGATCAAGCTCTCGGCATTTACTCTGGGCGCCTGCTTCGCCGGTTTTGCCGGCAGCTTCTTCGCCGCACGGCAAGGGCTGGTGACACCGGAGTCGTTCACCTTCATCGAGTCGGCAATCATCCTCGCCATCGTTGTGCTGGGCGGTATGGGTTCGCAGTTGGGCGTGATTCTCGCGGCCATCGTGATGATCCTGCTGCCGGAGCTGATGCGTGAATTCAGCGAGTACCGCATGTTGATGTTCGGTGCGCTGATGGTGTTGATGATGATCTGGCGTCCGCAGGGCTTGCTGCCTATGCAACGACCACATATGGAGCTGCGTCGATGAGCCGCGAAATTCTGCAAGTCAGCGGCCTGAGCATGCGCTTCGGCGGCTTGTTGGCGGTCAACGGCGTGGCCCTGACCGTCAAGGAAAAACAAGTGGTGGCGCTGATCGGCCCGAACGGCGCCGGCAAGACCACGGTGTTCAACTGCCTGACCGGCTTCTACAAGCCAAGTGGCGGCACCATTCTGCTCGACGGCCAGCCGATTCAGGGCCTGGCCGGCCATCAGATCGCCCGCAAGGGTGTGGTGCGGACCTTCCAGAACGTGCGTCTGTTCAAAGAGATGACCGCGCTGGAAAACCTCCTGATCGCCCAGCACCGGCACTTGAACACCAACTTCTTTGCCGGCCTGTTCAAGACCCCGAGCTTTCGCCGCAGCGAACACGAAGCCATGGAGCGCGCGCAGTACTGGCTGGACAAGGTCAACCTGACCGAGTTCGCCAACCGCACTGCCGGCACCCTCGCTTACGGCCAGCAGCGCCGCCTGGAGATCGCCCGCTGCATGATGACCCAACCGCGGATCATCATGCTCGACGAACCTGCCGCCGGCTTGAACCCCAAGGAAACCGAAGACCTCAAGGCATTGATCGGCTACCTGCGCGAATCCCACAACGTGACTGTGCTGCTGATCGAGCACGACATGAAACTGGTGATGAGCATCTCCGACCATATCGTCGTGATCAACCAGGGCACGCCCCTGGCCGATGGTACCCCGGAGCAGATCCGTGACAATCCTGATGTGATCAAGGCCTATCTGGGGGAAGCGTAATGCTCAAGTTCGAAAACGTTTCCACTTTCTACGGCAAGATCCAGGCGCTGCATGGCGTCAATGTCGAGATCAACCAGGGCGAGATCGTCACCCTGATCGGCGCCAATGGTGCCGGCAAGTCGACCTTGCTGATGACCCTGTGCGGCTCGCCGCAGGCGCACAGCGGCAGCATCAAGTACCTGGGGGAAGAGCTGGTCGGCCAGCCGTCTTCACACATCATGCGCAAGAGCATCGCCGTGGTCCCCGAAGGCCGCCGCGTGTTTGCCCGTCTGACTGTCGAAGAGAACCTGGCCATGGGCGGTTTCTTCACCGACAAGGGCGATTACCAGGAACAACTGGACAAGGTCCTGCAGCTGTTTCCGCGCTTGAAAGAGCGCTACTCACAGCGTGGCGGCACCATGTCCGGTGGCGAACAGCAGATGCTGGCGATTGGTCGTGCGCTGATGAGCAAGCCCAAGTTGCTGCTGCTCGACGAACCGTCGCTGGGGCTGGCGCCGATCATCATCCAGCAGATCTTCGATATCATCGAACAACTGCGCCGTGATGGTGTGACGGTATTCCTGGTCGAGCAAAACGCCAACCAGGCACTCAAGATCGCTGACCGTGCCTATGTATTGGAGAACGGTCACGTGGTCATGCAGGGCACTGGCGAAGCATTGTTGAGTGACCCGAAGGTGCGAGACGCTTACCTCGGCGGTTGATCCTTCGTGTAATCCATTGGGGCCGCCTTGCGGCCCCAATCGTTTCACCACCCCTTGTGATCCCGGGTACTGCTCGGTAACGTGCGCACTTCACCCGCCGCGTCCCCGGAGCCTCACCCATGCGTTGCACCCCTCCTCTGCTGCTCGCCACCCTGCTGCCACTGTTCGCCGGCTGCCAGATGCTGGCCGACAAACCGGTCGACCCTGACCTTGGCACCACGCGCATGCAGGGCGAACTGAGCGCCAGCGGCGGTCATCTGCTGTTCAAACCTTGCAGCGAAAGCCGCTCGTTCGTGGTCAATGATGCCGGCGCCACGGGCATCCTGCAGGAAGCCTCGAGCCTGGCCCACGGCGCTGGCGACAAGCTGTTTGCCGATGTCCGCGGGCGCCTCGCCGGCAGCAAGCAGGCCAACAGCGACGGCCAGCTGGATGTGCGCCGGCTGTATCGCCTGGAGCCTTCGGCCAGTGCCTGCGACGACCCCAACTTCAAGCAACTGACCCTGCGCGCCGGCGGCCATGCGCCGGAATGGGACATCAAGGCCAGCGGCAAGGGCATGGTCCTCAACCGCGCCGGCCAGCCGCCGCTGCCACTGCCGTTCCTTGAAGAGCAGATGCCCGGCGGTGGCCTCAACCTGTCCAGCGAAGCCAATGGCCAGCGCATCGAACTGTGGCTCGCTCCGCAGCGCTGCGTCGACAGCGTCACCGGCGCCGTGCGCCACCTGCGTGCCGAGCTGCGCGTCGATGGCCAGACCGTGCACGGCTGCGCTTACTACGGCGGCGCCCGCGACAACTGATCGCCTAGTGGTTTTTATCCTGCCTTTGAGCCCGGCGAACAGCTTATACTTGGCGGTTTGTGTAAAGCCGCCGGCCGCCAGAGGCCGGGATACTGGACCCTGCCATGCTACGAATCACTGAACTGAAGCTGCCCCTGGACCATCCTGACGAAGCCCTGCGCGAGGCCATCCTCCAGCGCCTGGGTATTGCCGATGACCAGTTGCTGAGCTTCACCCTGTTCAAGCGCAGCTACGATGCTCGCAAGAAGAACAGCGAACTGCTGTTCATCTACACCATCGACCTGCACGCCAGCAACGAAGCCGAACTGCTGCACAAATTCGCCGACGATCACAACATCAGCGTTGCCCCCGACGTCAGCTACAAGTACGTCGGCCAGGCTCCTGCCGAGCTGCAGGAGCGGCCTCTGGTAGTCGGCTTCGGCCCGTGCGGGATCTTTGCCGGGCTGTTGCTGGCGCAGATGGGCTTCAAGCCGATCGTGCTCGAGCGCGGCAAGGAAGTCCGCCAGCGAACCAAGGACACCTGGGGCCTGTGGCGCAAAAGCGTGCTCAACCCCGAGTCCAACGTTCAGTTTGGCGAAGGCGGCGCCGGGACCTTCTCCGACGGCAAGCTGTACAGCCAGATCAAGGACCCGCTGCACCACGGCCGCAAAGTGCTGGAAGAGTTCGTCAAGGCCGGTGCGCCAGACGAGATTCTGTTCATCAACAAGCCGCACATCGGTACCTTCCGCCTGACCGGCATGGTCGAGAACATGCGCGAGCAGATCATCGCCCTCGGTGGCGAAGTGCGCTTCGAGCAAAAAGTCAGCGACTTGCTCCTCGACGGCGAACAGCTCACTGGCGTGGTCCTCGACAACGGCGAACAGCTGCACGCGCGGCACGTGGTGCTGGCTCTGGGCCACAGCGCGCGTGACACCTTCCGCATGCTGCACGCGAAGGGTGTGTTCATGGAAGCCAAGCCGTTCTCGGTCGGTTTCCGCATCGAGCACCCACAGACCTTGATCGACAAGGCGCGCCTGGGCAAATACGCCGGCCACCCGAAACTCGGCGCCGCTGACTACAAGCTGGTCTATCACGCCAAGAACGGTCGCTCGGTGTACAGCTTCTGCATGTGCCCGGGCGGCACTGTGGTTGCGGCAACCAGCGAGCCTGGCCGAGTTGTGACCAATGGCATGAGCCAGTACTCGCGTAACGAGCGCAATGCCAACTCGGGCATCGTCGTCGGCATCGACCCAGAACGGGATTACCCGGGCGGGCCGCTTGCCGGCATCGAGTTGCAGGAGCGGCTTGAGACACTCGCCTATGAGCTGGGCGGCAGCAACTACCAGGCGCCGGCGCAACTGGTTGGCGACTTTGTCGCCGGTCGGCCTTCGACCGCGCTGGGCAGTGTCGAGCCTTCGTACAAGCCGGGCGTGACCTTGGGTGACCTGGCGCTGAGCCTGCCCGATTTCGCAATCGAGGCCATCCGCGAGGCGCTGCCGGCGTTCGATCGGCAGATCAAGGGCTACAACCTGCACGACGCAGTACTGACCGGGCTCGAGACGCGGACTTCCTCGCCGCTGCGCATCACCCGTGATGCCAGCTTCCAGAGCATCAACGTCAAGGGCCTGTTCCCGGCCGGTGAAGGTGCAGGTTACGCGGGTGGTATTCTGTCGGCAGGTGTCGACGGCATTCGCATCGCTGAAGCCGTAGCGCGGGATATTCTCGGGCTGCAGTGAGCTGAAACCCAGGCGTAAAAAAACCCCGGTCGGCACTGCCGATCGGGGTTTTTTACATTCAGCGCGGCTGTCAGTGGGTAACGCGGCTGGTGCCATCTACAGTCATGATGCGGACACGCTCGCCCACGCGGAAGATTTCATTTTCCTGCACGGCCTGTACGTAGGCGCGGGTGCTGCCGTCATCTTCACGTACGGTGACTTCGACGCCCTGGGTGCGGGTGATGCCTTCTTCAGCAGCCGAACCTGCCAGGCCACCGGCTACAGCACCGATCACAGCGGCAACGATGCTGCCGCGACCGCCGCCAATGGCGCTACCGGCCACGCCGCCGACTACAGCACCAGCGCCGCCGCCGATTGGGGTCTTGGTGCCTTCGATTTTCACCGGACGCAGGGCTTCGATGGTACCCATGCGTACGGTCTGCACGCGGCGGGCTTCATCACGGGAGTAGCTGTCACCGGTCAGGCTCGAGGCACAACCGCCGAGCAGCAGCGACATGGTGGTGAACGCCACCACCAGAACAGATTTACGCATGGGTTGTATCTCCATAAGACAGGTGACCATTAGACGCTGCAGGTTGACGGCTGTCACGGTGCATACGTAACAAAAATGCATTCATTCAGCGTCGGTACAGGGTGTGTGCTGACGCTTGATTGTCAGACCTTGGATCGGCTTGGATTACTGCATTGGGTTTGGGATTGCGGGCTTATCCATTTTGTGTGGTGGCTGTGATGGCCCCTTTCGCCCTTACGGCGAGTCACTTTTTTGGCAAACGCCCCAAAAAAGTAACCAAAAAAGGGCTCGCTCCTACATACGGCCCCTTCGCTGCGCTACGGGGTCCCCTCGCTCCGGCCTTGCTCCCGGGAGGACCGCGCTGTACGGGCCATCCTGGCCCGCAGCGCTTGACGGCCATCCATGGCCGTCACCTCCCTCCGCAAGACCTGCGCTCGGCCTCCTGAAGTCGCAGGTAGATCAAGATCAAGAGCACGCCTTGCTGCGCTGGCGCAGAGCGGGATCGGGGTGACTGCTGGATTTGGGTACGAATGAGATTGCTGCGGCACGGCACGACACAAGCTTTTGACTTTGCCTCTAGCTCTTGATCTGCGCCAGCGCAGCGAGGCGTGCCTTTGATATTGATCTGCTTTTGATCTTGATCCACCGGCGACTCAGGAGGCCGAGCGCAGGTCTTGCGGAGGGAGGTGACGGCCATGGATGGCCGGCAAGCGCTGCGGGCCAGGAGGCCCGTACAGCGCGGTCCGCCCGGGAGCAAGGCCGGAGCGAGGGTACCCCGCAGCGCAGCGAAGGGGCCGGATGTGGAGCCAAGCCCTTTTTTGGTTACTTTTTTGGGGCGTTTGCCAAAAAAGTGACTCGCCGTAAGGGCGAAAGGGGCCTGATCAGCCACCACAAAAAACGGATAAGCTCACAAAACAGCGAAAACCAACCTCAGGGAGCCAACCGCTCCCGAGCCCAATGCCCCGCCCCCAGACGATAATTCAGTCGATCATGCAACCGGCTAGCCCTACCCTGCCAAAACTCAACCCGCTCCGGCAGCAAACGATACCCCCCCCAATGCTCAGGACAATGCGGCTGAGTCTGCGAAAACCGCTCTTCAGTAGCCTTGACCAAAGCCTCCAGCTCTTCACGCCCAGCAATCACCCGACTCTGCGGCGAAGCCCAAGCCCCAAGACGACTCCCCAGCGGGCGCACCTGGTAATAGTCATCGGACTCCTGCGCAGTAACCTTCTCAACCCGCCCCTCAATCCGCACCTGACGCTCCAGCGCCGGCCAGAAGAAGGTCATCGCCGCAAACGGGTTAGCCTGCAAATGCTGCCCCTTCGCGCTGTCATAGTTGCTGAAAAAGGTGAATCCCTGAGCATCCAGGCCCTTCAACAGCAACACCCGGCAATGCGGTCGTCCATCGGCATCGACCGTAGCCAGCGTCATGGCATTGGCCTCGACCGGCGCCTGTTCGGTTTTTACAGCATCGGCAAACCACTGGTGGAACAGCGCAAACGGCTCATCCGGCGCCTGGCTTTCGGCCAGGCCATCACGGGTGTAGTCGCGGCGCATATCGGCCAGAGATTGAGTCATGACAGCACTTCCTTGACGATCAGTTGGTCTTCGCAGGGCTGTTGGCAGCGACTTTCTTGTCGGCCGTGGTTTTTTTCGCGGCCGGCTTGGCGGCCGGCTTCTTGGCAGCAGTCTTGGCTGCGGCCTTCTTGACCGGGGCTTTGGCCACGGCTTTCTTCGCCGCAGGCTTGGCAGCGGCCTTGGCTGCAGGCTTGCTGGCTGCAGGCTTGGCCACCGGGGCCTTGCTGTCTTGAGTGGCGACCACAGCGGCCGGGGCCGGCGCCAGGTTCGGCTGCTGGTATTTGGCCAACAGGGCCAGCATGGTGTTCTGCGGCGTCATCAGCAATTCGACGCGGCGGTTCAAGGCGCGGCCTTCGAGGCTGTCGTTGGCGGCGCGTGGCATCACCGAGCCCATACCTTTGAGGCTCAAACGGTCGCGTTGCAGACCACTCAGGCGGAAGATAGCCGAGACCGAGGCAGCGCGCTCAAGGCTGAGCTTCTGGTTAACGGCAGCGGCACCGCTGCTGTCGGCGTGACCGAGAATCAGCACGGCAGTTTTCGGGTCGACTTCAATGGCCTTGGCCAGACGGGTGATCGGCCCCAAACTCGCCGGCAACAGCATGTTCGGGCGGTCCGGGTTGTACGAGCTGTCGACCGGAATGGTCACGGCCAACAGGTCTTCGCGGCGCTCCACTTCAAACTTGCTGTCCTTGACCGCTTCACGCAGCTTTGGCTCGTACTGGTCAAGCCAGGCCTGGGTGGCCTTGTGATCAATCTTGGGAACGACCGGCCCCTTGGCCTGGGTCTCTTCAGAGCCGAACGGCCACCACCAGCGGCTGCTGCTTTCGGACTTGGCGTCGGCTTTGGCAACTTTCTCGGTCACCGCCTGCTTCACTTCCTGATCGGCAACCTTGTCCGAGCCAAACGGCCACCAGCTGTGTCCGCTAGTCGAGGAGGCATCCTGCGATTGGCTGGCACAACCGGTCATGGCCAGGCACAGGGCGAGTGCTAAGGTTTTTTGTGAAGACATCAGCGATACACCATGAAATTGAAGGAAATTTGCCTGCAGTAGCAGGCATTGGCATTGAGCATAGTCAAACCGCACGGGCATTACCCGCACTAGCCGATCAAAGGCAACTGGCGAGCACCCGCACCAGCTTCTGCGCTCTTGGGTCCATCAGCACGTAAGGGCCGAGGGTATTGGTGACGAAGCCAAAGGCAACATCGTGCTCGGGGTCGGCGAAACCGACCGAACCACCGGCGCCCGGGTGACCGAATGCGCCAGCACCGAGGCCGAAGGTGGCGTTGGCTACGGTTGGCTGGTCCAGCATGCAACCCAGGCCGAAGCGGGTCTGGGTCAGCAAGGTACGGTCTTCACCGAGACTGTGCTCGCGGGTCAGTTCATCCAGCAACTCGGATTCGAGCAAGCTGCCGTCGAGCAGGCCGGCATAAAAACCGGCGAGGCTGCGCGCGTTGCCGTGGCCGTTGGCCGCAGGCTGCTGCATGCGTCGCCATTCGGGCTTGTTGGTACTGGTCAGGATTGCTGGTGGGTTGGTGAACGCTCGGGTTGAAAGCGCCTCTGGCTCGCGCATGGTGACCTGCAGCAGGCGCTGCGCAGCCGCATCGCCTGAATTGCCCTTGCCGCGGGCTATATGCGCCACACGGTGGAATTCTTCATCTGCCAGGCCAATGTGAAAATCCAGCCCCAACGGCTTGGCCGTGCGGGCGACGATCGACTCACCCGGACCGCGGCCGTCAGCTCGGCGAATAAGCTCGCCGATCAGCCAGCCATAGGTGATTGCCGCGTAGCCATGCTCGGTGCCTGGGGTCCACCACGGCGTTTCTGCGGCCAGCGCGGCAGTCATCGCTTCCCAGTCGTACAACGCCTCGGCGGGGAGCAGCTCACGGATTGCCGGCAGGCCAGCGCGGTGGCTCAGTAACTGACGCAGGGTCACGGCTTCTTTGCCGGCTTGAGCGAACTCCGGCCAGTAGCGTGCTACCGGGGCATCCAGCGCCAGCTTGCCCTCGCCCACCAGTTGCAGGGCAGTCACGGCGGTGAACGTCTTGGTGCAGGAGAACAGATTGGCGATGGTGTCGCTATGCCAAGCCTGCTGCCCATCCTTGTCGGCACTGCCGGCCCACAGGTCGATCACGGTGTCGCCACCGACCTGGATGCACAACGCCGCACCGCGCTCCTGGGAATCCTCGAACAAGGCGGCGAATGCTTCACGCACCGCCTCGAACTTCAGCTCATAGTGACCCTGAATCTGCACCGCCAGCTCTCCGTACGACTCGAGTTTGCAAAGGCGTGCATTGTTTCAGTAGTTGACCATTTTGCCTACTGAATGTGGCCGGATGGTTGTCAGGAAACGTCGCCAAACAGCTCTGCAACCAGCCCCATGCGCCTCATGGCACCGGCTTGCTGACCACCGTGCGCAGCTCGTCGATTACCTGCTGATTACTCCGCCGCACCGCCTCGACAAAGCCCGGATAGGCCACATCGGTGATCGCCACCAACCCAAGATGGCCGTTTTCGCCATCGAGCAGGCGGCCACTGGCAGGCTGATCCAGATACTGGAACCAATGCGCACCGACGATCATCGGCTGGGCCATGGCGGCCTTGAGGAAGTTGGCATACGCCGGGCCACGGTCCTCCTCGCGCGCCAGTTCCACCGGCCCCGGCCAGAACGGCCCACGGTCGCGCGAACCGAACTGGAATTCGGACACCAGCACCGGCTTATCCAGCTCGGCCAGGCGAGCAAAGTCGTAGCCGTCGTCAGGCTTGAGGGTATAGAAGTTGAAACTGAGCACATCGCAGAACTCGGCGCAGGCCTTGACCGCCTGTGGGCTGCTCAGGGCAAAGCGGCCTCCGAGCAACAGGTGGTTGGGCGCATGCCAGTTGAGCGAATCGGCGATGGTCTTGAAATAGGTGTCGGCGAACACCTGTTGGAAGTACTGGTAATCGCGTTCGATTTCCGGGTGCTCGGGGTTGGGCAGCGGTGCTTCGAAGCCTGGGTCTTCCATTAGCTCCCACGCCTGCAGCTCGATGCCCCAGGCCTTGGACAGCCCTTCCTGATTGCGGTACTTGTCGCGCAGCTGCTTGAGGAACGCGCGCTTGGCCGGCACGTCGGTGGTCAGGCGCAGGGTGCCGAAAGCGAGGCCATAGCGGGCCCGCGGATCATCACCGGGTGCGGCCCAGGCCAGCTCGTTGTCGGCAAAGTAACCGATCAGCCACGGGTCATCGCGGTGATCACGGGCAGCAATCGCTACAGCACGTTCGGTGGCCATGGCAAAGCGTGGGTCGAACGGATCGGGCATGCGCCCCCACCAGTCCATGCCCGTGCTGATGCTGGCGTAGTCGCCAACGATCGACAACGGCAGGGTGTAAGGCACCCGTTTGGCCAGGCCCAGTTCAGGATCGCTCCAGTTGCCGAGGGTATTGAAGCCCCACGCCTGCAAGCGATTCAGAGCATGCGCCTGCCAGCGGCCGGCATCGATCGCCATCGGCGGGCACGCCTGGCTGGTCGGTTCGGCGGCGGCCGGGGCACAGCTGTGGCCATGGCTGCGTTGCAGGTTGGCTGCGTAGAAGTCGAACCAGCGGCCCTGCTTGAATGCGCGCCCCTGCGAAGACGCATTGCCATCATCATTGTTGCCTTCCCCGTAGAACGCGGCGAAGGGCTCGTTGACGCCGGGCAACGCGGTGAACATGCCCTCGCGACCAGCAACATAGGTACGCCCGCCATCAGCGGCCACAGCGTTTACGCCCAACGAGAAGAACGGATGGCCGTCAGGCGTCACCAGGAACCAGCGGCCATCGCGTTTCTCTGTACGGAAGAAGCCCTGAGCCTCGAACGCAGGCCCGGCCAGCAGCCCACCGTACGGGTCAAGCGCTTGCTTGCCGCGCTCTGCCAGCCAGGCCTTGAGCTGCGCCTGCTCGCGGCTATCGGCAGCTTTGAGCTGGTCATCGCTGACGATTCGCTCCGGCCAGCGGCCCCGCGTCGACTGGCCATAAGCGTCGATCAGGCCGGCATACGCTGCCTTGAAGGCGAGATCGTCATCTTGTAGGCCGACCCTCTCGATCAGCAGGCTTTGCGCCACGTTGGGCTTGGGGATGCTCAGAGTCACCGAGCTGATCTGCTTCAGGTCCACCTCACCGACGCTGCTGGTCAGCAGCAAGCGCTGGCCGTCGTAGGTCCATGGCATCGGTGGGCCAGCACGCATGCCTTGGCTCAGCGGCGAGCTGGCGGTAAGTGGCACCATTACCGTTTGCGCAGGCCCGGCCGGCAGGTCGATGCGGCTGGTGAGGGTGCGGCCATCGCTGCTCTGCACTGTGACGTCGACCGTCAGCGCCCAATCCATCGCACTTTGCAGGCGCAAGGTGAGGGCCTTGCCGGCCGACCAGTCCCACGCCCCACCTTGCGGGCTCAGGCCCAGGCTTGGGCGTTCGACCGGATTGAACACGACGCGGCGCAGTACCTCGCCCTCTGCGGTCTGTTCGGCGTTGTATTGCGGCATGCCGGCGTCGGCGGTGATGACATTGACCACCGAGGCCGGCCGCACGAAGCTGAACAGCGTCTGCTGCCCAGCCAGCAAGGGTGAGCAGAACAGCAGCGTGAAGACTGCGGGCAAGGTGCGTCGAATCATAGAACTGGAGCTCTCCTTCAGGGCCGCGGGGAGCCCGTGACTGAGTAATGGACAACAGGCTGGAGCCGCACGCTCCAGCCGTCAGGAAATTTCCCGCCGGAACGGCGGTAGCGCGTTGAGGATAGCCTTGCCGTAGCGCTGAGTGACCAGGCGCCGATCGAGCAAGGTGATCACGCCGCGGTCCTGTTCGGTGCGCAGCAGGCGACCACAAGCCTGGATCAGCTTAAGCGAGGCGTCGGGTACGGCGATTTCCATGAATGGATTACCTCCGCGCGCTTCGATCCACTCGGCCAGAGCGGCTTCGACCGGGTCATCCGGCACCGAGAACGGGATCTTGGCGATCACCACGTGCTCGCAATATGCGCCAGGCAGGTCGACCCCTTCGGAGAAACTGGCCAGACCGAACAGCACGCTGTGCTGGCCGTCGTCGACCCGCGCCTTGTGCTTGTTCAGGGTTTCTTGCTTGGACAGGTTGCCCTGAATCAGCACCAGCTTGCGCCAGTCACGATCAAGGCCATCGAATACGTCCTGCATCTGCTTGCGCGACGAGAACAGTACCAGCGCACCCCGCGCCTCTTCGAGCATCGCCGGCAGTTCGCGGATGATCGCGGCGGTGTGCCCGGCAGCATCGCGCGGATCGGCGCCCAGATCAGGCACCCGCAGCAACCCGGCATCGCCGTGCACGAACGGGCTCGGCACCACACAGGTTACTGCGTCCCTTGGCAGGCCGGAGCGCATGCGGAAGCGGTCGAACTTGCCCAGCGCGGTCAGCGTTGCCGACGTCACCAAGGCGCCGTGGGCAACGCTCCACAAGCTGCGCCGGAGCATCTCAGCTGCGAGGATCGGGCTGGCGTTTACCTCGATATCGAACAGCGCACCGGTCTCGGCCAGGGTCAGCCAACGCGCCATCGGCGGGCTGTCTTCCGGGTCCTCGGCGGTGAACGCCGTCCACAGCTCCCAGTTGCCCTGAGCCCGAGTCACCAGGCTGCCGAACAGCGGGTACCACTCTTCGGCCTGGTGGCTGGCGATACCGATATTCTTCTCGCCATCCATGCCTTCCTTGAGCAGGTCTGCAAGGCGCGTGAACAGGTCATTGAGCTGGGAAAAACCCTTTTTCAGCTCGATGCCGACTTCGCGGATATGCTCCGGCACCACCCCGCCCTCAAAGCGGTAGCGTGGCCGCTCGCGGCCTTCGGTGTCTTCACCGGGCTTGAAGTCTGCAATCTGCTCGCAAAGGGTAAACATGAACTGCTGCTGGGTGCGGATTTCACGCGCCAGCTCCGGCACCTGTTCGATGTACTTGCCCAGATCGCCCGGCAGCGGGTGCTGGGCGAGCAGCTTGGTCAGGTTCTTGGCCGTCTGCTCAAGCCAGTCGGCGGTCGAGCGCAGCCGCGAATAATGGGCAAAATGACCAATCGCCTTGTCCGGCAGGTGATGGCCTTCGTCGAACACATAAATGGTGTCGCGTGGGTCAGGCAGCACCGCGCCGCCACCCAGGGCCAGGTCAGCCAGGACCATGTCGTGGTTGGTGACGATCACATCGACCTTGCCCATGCCTTCTCGGGCCTTGTAGAACACGCACTGCTGGAAGTTCGGGCAGTGACGGCCGGTACATTGGCTGTGGTCGGTGGTCAGGCGCGCCCAGTCCGGGTCTTCGATGGTTTCCGACCAGCTGTCACGGTCGCCATCCCAGCGGTTGCCGGCGAGCTTCTCGATCATGCTGTTGAACAGCTTCTGGCTGCGCTCGTCGACTTCGATATGGAAGCCTTCTTCCTCGAACAACTGCGCAGTGGCCGACTGGGCGTGGCCTTCCTGCAACAGTACGTCGAGCTTGGACAGGCACAGATAGCGGCCACGGCCCTTGGCCAAGGCAAAGCTGAAGTTCAGACCACTGTTGCGCATCAGGTCAGGCAGATCCTTGAAGACGATCTGCTCCTGCAGCGCCACGGTGGCGGTGGCAATCACCAGGCGCTTGCCGGCGACCTTGGCGGCGGGGATGGCCGCCAGGGCGTAGGCGACTGTCTTGCCGGTACCAGTGCCCGCCTCGACGGCAACCACGGCGGGGTCACCCGAGCGTCGACCTTCGTCGTCGCAGGCAATATCGCCGAGCACTTTCGCTACTTCGGCAATCATCAGGCGCTGGCCGTAACGTGGCTTGAGGCTCTTGGCTTCGAGAAAACGCGAATAGGCGCCCTGGATGGTGGCTTTGAGTTCGTTGCTGATCATGGTCTGCAGGCGCCCGAAGGGCTGGATATATTTTCAGTGTTTTGCATGGGCGGCTATCATACCCCGCTCGCGCCCTTTATGCCGCATGGAGATCCCGATGCTGAGCTTCACCCTACCCTACACCCTGCATGTGCTAGCCGCCCTGGTCTGGGTCGGCGGGATGTTTTTCGCCTGGCTGATCCTGCGCCCGGCAACGGTTGCAGCCCTGGAGGGGCCGGCACGGTTGCGCTTGTGGCTGGAAGTTTTCCGACGCTTCTTTGTCTGGGTCTGGGTCGCTGTGGCGATTTTGGCGATCAGTGGTATCGGCATGTTGCACATGCGCTTCAGCGGTTTCGAAACTGCGCCCAAGTACGTGCAACTGATGATGGGCGGGGCGATCGTTATGTTTGCCTTGTTCCTGCGCGTGCAGGCCTTGCTGCTGCCTGACTTGCGTGCCGCGGTGCAGGCCGAGGATTGGCCGGCAGGTGCTGCTGCGCTGGGGCGGATTCGCCGGCTGGTGGGTATCAACCTGCTGCTGGGGCTCGCCGTGGTGGCGGTTGCCAGCCTGCGTCTGCCGCTCTGAACGGTGCGCCGCGCAGGCAAACTGCGCGGCGGCAAGCCCGGTTACAGGCGTCGCAGGATCAACTCACCCTCTGCGCCCGCCAGGCCGGCCTGGCCTTCAACGCCCGGCCGGCCCTTGGCCCCAGCGTCGGTGCTATACACCAGGCAACCCTTGCTGGCGCCGCCTGCGCCAGGCTTGCCCGCTGCCCCAGGTTTGCCCGGCAGGCCCCCATCCAGGCGTACGACAATGCGCTGCTCGGGATAGTCAGCCGGCACCGCCAGACGAATTCGCCCACCCGCTGCACCGTCATGGCCGTTGCCACCATTGTCGCCATCAGCGCCGCGGCTGGCCTGGCCCCAGGTGCAGCCACCGGCCTTGCCATTGGCGCCATCCAGGCCGACATAGCCCGGCGCACCGGCACCACCACGGGCGTCGATCGACAATTGCTCGGCGTCCAGTGCATGTAACTGCAGGTCAAGGCTGCGGCCGCTGCGCGCGGCGCGTTCATAGCTACCCGGCGCGCCATTGGCGCTGATCTCGCTGCCGCTGGCGAAACGCGCCGAGGCTGCTTCGATGGTCAATTCCGTGTCGGCCGGAGCGACGGCAATGCGCGCATCTTGGCCAAGTTCCAGTTGCTCGACCTTGAGCGAGGTGAGTGACGCCGGCAACAGCAAGGTCGCCGAATCCGCCACCCGCAGGTGTTGCAGATGAACACTGCCGGCCTTGTTGGCCAGGCGCATCACCGAGTTGGCAGCAACATCCAGGCTGTCTGCCTGGGCCCATGGGCTGGCCAAGGCCACCAACAACATCAATTTACGCACGGCGGGGCGCCTCCTGAGGCTTGGGAATCGACATCACGTGAAAAATTCCTGTCAGCAAAATCTGCAGACGATCGAACCAGCGGTGGCTACGGTTGCGCAGGCTGGCGTTGAAAAACAGTACTTCGAGCATATGCAGGCCAAGCAAAAGGATGCCCGCTGCATTGATCAGGAGATTGAACGGCAGCGGCTGCGGCATCAGCAGATTGACCAGCACCACCCACCAGAACACAACCGTCAGGGCCTTGCCCAGCCCCAGGATAAATTTCATACCCCGCCCTCCTTTGCCAGTCAGTTAAGCCTGTTGGGGCCGCTGTGCGGCCCTTCGCGGGTGAACCCGCTCCCACAGGTACAGTTGCGCAATCCTGTGGGAGCGGGTTCACCCGCGAAGACCGCACAGCGGTCCACTGGCAAGCCGACATCTTCGTCCACAGTAACTTCATTGATGGGCGCCCGCCAAGCATTGCCTCAGGCCCGGCACCCAGTTGCACACCGACGGTCAACGCTCGATCTTGATCTCGGTCCGGCGGTTCATGGCACGCCCCTCAGCAGTAGCGTTGTCGGCCACTGGCTGGGTTTCGCCGGCACCGACTACCGACACCACGCTGTTGCGCGGCACGCCGCTTTCGACCAGATAGTCAGTAACCGAATGCGCGCGGCGCTCGGACAGCTTCTGGTTGTACGTGTCGGAGCCAACGCTGTCGGTGTGCCCGGTGACACTCAGTCGGGTGCTCGCCGCTTCCTGCTTGAGGCGAGTGGCGATGGTATTGAGGCGTTCCTTGTCGGCCGCAGTCAGCCGCGCAGAGTCGAACTCGAAGTGCACGTCACGGATGACTATGACTTCTTCCTTGACCACGACCACCTCTTCTACCACTGCTACCGGTTCAGGCGGGCAGCCATTGGCATCGACCTGTACCCCACGCGGGGTGCCCGGGCACTTGTCGCGGCTGTCCGGCACGCCATCGCCGTCTTCGTCACCGTCGCCATTGGCCCAGCAGTAGCCGGCGGCCAGGCCACCGCCAAGCAGCGCGCCCCAGCCGGCCCAGCTCGAGCTTTCGATAGCGCCAAGGGCGGCGCCGCCCACACCCCCGACGGCAGCACATGTCGGCCAGTCGGTTTTCTGCAAACCTGCACAACCAGTCAACACACTGGTCAGCAGCACCAAGGGTATCGCCGTGCGAACTATGCTCATCTGTTGCATCTCCTAGGGGGAATCGGCATAAGGCCGATCTGTGCCAGTAAAGACCGCGCATTCCCGATCTGCCAGCAATGAGCCATGCTGGTGTGCCACAGCCCTTTGCCGGCAAGCTCTAGCCAGCTAGGCTTGGCGACCCTGAACGGAGATAGGCAATGACCGACGGTTTTTCCCAACGCACGCCGCAACAAGCCCTCGCCGCCTTGCTCGAGCGCGTGCAACCGCAGCGCCTGCTGCTGGTGGGCACGCGCTTCCCGGCGCTGGATGCCTTTGCCCAGGCGCACCCACAGGTGATCATCGAAGTGGCAGCGCCAGGCGTACTGCCGGATCCACTCGCCGCCCAGCGTTTCGACCTGGCGGTGCTGGTCGACTGCCTTGAGCACTTGCCCAAGCGCACCGGCCTGGAACTGCTGGCAGGCATCCGCAATCTGAATGCCAGTCGCCTGGCGGTGCTGGCCGACTTGAGCGCCTGCGGCTGGCAGGACACCGAGTTTTTCTCGCTGGCGATGTCGGCCAGCGAGAAATTCGGCCGTGAGCAGCAGGTGTTGAGCCTGTTCACCTATGATCTACATGACTACAAGGAGGTCCCTGACTGGCTCAACGCCAGGTTCTGGGCCAACCCTGAAAACTTTGGCAAGTACTGGTGGTGATGTGATGAGTGTTTCGGTTTGCCCTTGCGGCAGTGGCAACCTGCTCGACGCCTGCTGCGGGCATTATCATGCCGGCACCCCGGCGCCAGACGCCCAGGCATTGATGCGCTCGCGCTACAGCGCTTACGTGCTGGGCCTGATCGATTACCTGGTCGCAACCACCCTGCCGGCTCAGCAAGATGGCCTGGACCGCGCTGCAATTGCTGCCTGGAGCGCGCAAAGCACCTGGCTGGGGCTTGAGGTGGAAAGCGCCGAGGTGCTTGGCGGTCAGCCTGAGCATGCGTTTGTCACCTTCATCGCGCGCTGGCACGACGCTCAAGGCGAACACGCCCACCGTGAGCGTTCGGCATTCGTCCAGCGCGATGGCCGTTGGTACTTCATTGACCCAACGGTCGGCCTCAAGGCCACGCGCAACGACCCCTGCCCCTGTGCCAGCGGGCAGAAGTTCAAGAAGTGCTGTTCCAGTTACGTCGGTACTTGACCGTGAACGCCCTCGCCCGCCTGCTCCTGACCAGCTGCGTCCTGCTGCTGGCCGGCTGCGCAGGCTGGAGCGGCGAGCAATGGCGCGAACCACAGGTACATCTGGTCAGGGTCGAAACAGTCAAGGCGCGCCTGCTGCAACAGGAGTTCGTCATTCACCTGCGGGTCGACAACCCCAATGACAGCCGCCTGTTCATCCGCAACCTGAATTACTCGGTGCGGCTCAACCAGTTGCTGCTGGTCGACGATGAGGCGAGCATCTGGCGCAGCGTCGCCGCCCATGAGGGGCGGACCTTCAAGATCACCGCCCGCACCAACCTGTGGAAGCAGCTCAAACCGCTGGCCAAGCTGCTCAAGAGCAGGCAACCGCTGCGCTATTCACTGCAGGCCGAGCTGAATACCGGGCTGATCATCTGGCGGGGCCTGCACTTGTCGCGCAGTGATGAGATAATGCCCGGCGATTTCTTACCGGAGTAACCTGCAATGACTCAGCAACCGCATGTTCATGGCCCTGACTGCAACCACGATCACGATCATCAGCATGATCATGACCACGGCCATGTGCACGGTCCACACTGCAACCACGGCCACCAGGAGCCGGTGCGCAACGCTTTGAAAGACGTTGGCCGCAACGACCCGTGCCCGTGCGGTAGCGACAAGAAGTTCAAGAAGTGCCACGGCGCCTGATCTTCGCTCGCTAACCGCTGCCGCAAGCAACTGCAGCCTTTGGCCGTGATTGCTTGCGGTTGATGCTTTCCGATCCAGCCAAATCCCTTTTTTGTCACACCTTGCAGGAGCCTCTTCAATGGCCGCCCCCGCTTTTCCTCCTTTGCGTCCCCGCTTCGCCAGCCTGGCGCTGCTAGGTCTGCTTGGTCTTGGCGGCTGCCAGATGAGCGCCGTGCAAGACAGCGTCCCGCCGACCACCGGCGTGCAACCGCTCAAAGGCCTCGCGCAGAACGTTTCGCTGCGGCGCAATGCCATGGGCGCACCGCTGATCGAAAGCAGCAGCTTTCACGATGCGCTGTTCACGCTGGGTTACGTGCACGCCGGCGACCGCATCGAGCAGATGCTCGGCATGCGCCTGCTGGCTCAGGGCCGCCTGGCGGAACTGGCCGGGCCAGAAGCGCTGGATATCGACCGTTTGATGCGTGCAGCCAATCTCAAGCAGAGTGCCAATGCCCTGTACGGCGACGCTTCGCCGCGGCTCAAGCGCTTCTTTGAAGTGTACGCGCGTGGGGTCAACGCCTACCTGTACCGCTACCGCGACAGGCTGCCGGGTGAGCTCGCCCGTAGCGGTTATCGCCCTGAATACTGGAAGGCCGAAGACAGCGCGCTGATCTTCAGCCTGTATGCCTTCAGCCAGTCAGTCAATCTGCAGGAAGAACTCAGCGCCCTGACCCTCGCGCAAAAAGTCGGCAGCGACAAGCTCGCCTGGCTGCTGCCGGGTGCGCCTGACGAGCCGCTGGCCGAAGGCGAAGTCGACAAACTCAAGGGCATCAACCTGGCCAGCCAACTGCCTGCCCTGCCTGCCCTGGCCAGTACCAGCCAGAAGCTCGCCGACCTGGGCCTGCTTGGCAGCCCGGGCTCGGTCAACCTGGCCCTCGGCCCACAGCGCAGCCGCAGCGGCAAAAGCCTGCTGGCCAGTGACAGCCGCGCCGCCTGGGCCTTGAGCCCGGTACAGATCCACACCGGCAAGTATCAGGTTGCCGGGCTGTCGTTGCCGGGCCTGCCGATCGTGCTGGCCGGCTACAACGGCAAACTGGCCTGGAGCAGCAGCGCGGTCATGGCCGACAACCAGGATTTGTACCTTGAGCAACTGCGCCGCCAAGGCAGCCAGCTGACTTACCTTGCCGATGGCAAATGGCTGCCAACGCGTGCCCGCAGCGAGACCTTCTTCGCCCGCGGCCAGCAGCCACTGCGCGAAGTGCTTTACGACACTCGCCATGGCACCCTGCTCGGCCAGCCTGTCGGCAACGGCCTCGGCCTGGCCCTGAGCCTGCCGCAGCTGAAGGGTGATCGCAGCCTCGACGCCTTGTTCGACCTGACACGCGCCACCTCGGTGGAGCGCGCCTTCGACAGCACCCGCGAGGTCGGCGCAGCGGCGCTCAACTTCGTCTTTGCTGAGCCGCAGCACATCGGTTGGCAGGTCAGTGGGCGCTACCCGAACCGCCGCGAAGGCCAGGGCTTGCTGCCCTCGCCAGGCTGGGATGGGCGCTATGACTGGGACGGCTATGCCGACGCCATGCTCCACCCGTACGACCAGGACCCACCGTCCGGCTGGCTCGGCCATGCCAACGAGCGCAGCCTGGCCAAGGGTTACGGCATGCAGTTGTCCAACACCTGGTACTACCCCGAGCGCGCCGAACGTCTCGGTCAGCTGGCTGCCAATGGCCGCCACGACAGCCGCAGCGTGATGGCCCTGCAAAACGATCAGGTCAGCTTGTTTGCCGACAAGCTCAAGCAGATGTTCAGCGCACCCGGCATGGCCCAGCCGCTCAAGCAGGCGATCGCGGCACTGCCACCGGCCCAGCGCGACAAGGCCAATGCCGCGCTGGCTCGGCTGCAAGCTTTCGATGGTCGCCTGAGCCCAGTGTCGGCAGATGCCGCGCTGTATCAGCTGTTCCTCCAGGAAGTGGCCCGACAGACCTTCCTCGACGATCTTGGGCCTGAATCCGGCCCTGCCTGGCAAGCCTTTGTCAGCAACGCGCAGTTGTCCTACTCGGCGCAGGCTGATCACCTGCTGGGCCGCGATGACAGCCCGTTCTGGGATGACCGCACCACCGCGCAAAAGGAAGACAAACCGGCGATCCTGGCCCGCAGCCTGGCCGCCGCGATCGACACTGGCACGGCGCTGCTCGGCGCCGACCGCAAGGCCTGGCAGTGGGGCAAGCTGCACCAGTACCGCTGGCCAGCACCGGCCTATCACGGCCTGGGTGACGCTATCAGCCGCGCGCCAATGGCGGCTGGCGGCGACTTCAGCACCCTGGCCCTGACGCCGTATGCCTGGGGCAGCAACTTCGACACGCAACTGCCAGCCTCGGCGCGGATGATCGTCGACTTTGGCCAGGCCGAGCCGCTGCAACTGCTGACCAGCAGTGGTCAGTCCGGCAACCCGGCCAGTCGTCACCACAGCGATGGCCTGGACGCCTGGTTCAAAGGCCGCTTCATGAGCCTGCCGCTGCAACCGCAGAACTTCGCCCGTGCCTACGGTAGCCAGCGCCTGACCCTGGTACCGGGCAAGTAAGCCCACGTCCGACTGCCCGCACAGCCCTGGCTGTGCGGGTAACCTCAGCCAGACAATCCGAACTTCATCGCGCCAGCAACGCTCCTAGCTATAACTCCCTAGCCAGCGGCCTGCCATGGACCTTGTGATTGCTCGCCCCGAAGGCCTGTACTGCCCACCCGGTGATTTCTACATCGACCCGTGGCGCCCGGTTGATCGCGCGGTGATCACCCACGGTCACGGTGATCACTCACGCTCGGGCAACAATCACTACCTGACCGCGGCGCCCGGTGCCGGCATCCTGCGCAGCCGGCTCGGCCAGCACATCAATCTGCAGACCCTGCCCTACGGTGAACGCCTGGAACACCACGGCGTGAGCTTGAGCTTCCACCCAGCCGGACATGTGCTCGGCTCGGCGCAGGTGCGCCTTGAGTACCAGGGCGAGGTATGGGTCGCCTCTGGTGACTACAAAGTGGAGCCCGACGGCACCTGCGCGCCGTTCGAGCCGGTGCGTTGCCACACCTTCATCACCGAATCGACATTCGGCCTGCCGATCTACCGCTGGCCGCCGCAAGCGGTGATTTTCGCCGAGATCAACCAGTGGTGGCGGGCCAATCGCGAACAAGGCAAGGCCAGCGTGTTGTTCTGTTATGCCTTCGGCAAGGCCCAGCGCATCCTCTATGGCCTCGACGCCAGCATCGGGCCGATCCTGGTGCATGGCGCGGTCGAGCCGTTGAATCGGGTCTATCGCGAAGCTGGCGTGGCCCTGCCAGAGACCCATTACGCCGGCGACTTTGCCCGCAACGACCCGCTACTGCGCGAGGCATTGATCATGGCGCCGCCGTCGGCTGGCGGCAGCAGTTGGATGAAGCGCTTCGGCGAGTACAGCGATGCCTTCGCCAGCGGCTGGATGCGCCTGCGCGGTACCCGCCGGCGGCGCGGGGTCGATCGCGGTTTTGTGCTGTCTGATCACGCTGATTGGCCGGGGCTGTTGTGGGCCATCGCCCAGACCGGTGCCGAGCGGGTCATGGTCACCCATGGTTCGGTCAATGTGCTGGTGCGCTATTTATCCGAGCAAGGCCTGGACGCGCGGGCCTTCGTTACCGAATACGGCGAAGAAGACGACACCCGCGAGGTTCAGCCATGAAGGCTTTTGCCGAGCTGTACCTGCGCCTGGACGGCACTACCTCGAGCAACGCCAAGTTGCTGGCCTTGCGCGAATACTTCAGCCAGGCGCCAGCGCAGGACGCTGCCTGGGCGGTGTACTTTCTTGCCGGCGGCCGGCCGCGGCAACTGGTGCCAACCCGCTTGTTGCGCGAGCTGGCCATTGAATTGTCAGGCCTGCCCGACTGGCTGTTCGAAGAGAGCTATCAGTCAGTGGGCGACCTGGCCGAAACCATTTCGTTACTGCTCCCCGACAGCGCCCATGCCAGTGATCAGGGTCTGGCTGAGTGGATCGAGCAGCATCTGCTGCCATTGCGCGGCCAGCCCCAGGAAGAGGTACGCGCGCGCCTGCCAGTGCTGTGGGCGCAACTTGACCGGCAGAGCCTGATGCTCTGCCTGAAACTGATCACCGGCAGTTTCCGCGTGGGCGTGTCGAAACTGCTGGTCACCCGCGCACTGGCGCGGTTGGCCGATCTCGACGCCAAGCGCGTGGCCCAGCGCATGGTCGGCTATACCGACCTCAGCCATAAACCGAGCCCCGCCAGCTACCTCAAGCTGATCGCCGCCGAGTCGGCCGACGAGCACAGCCAGCGCGGCGGCCAGCCGTATCCGTTCTTTCTGGCCCATGCGCTGCAAGCGCCGACCGAACAATTCGACGCCCTGCTCGGCCCGGTCAGCGACTGGCAGGCGGAGTGGAAGTGGGACGGCATCCGCGCGCAGGTGGTCAAACGCGAGGGCCAGTTGTGGATCTGGTCACGAGGCGAAGAGCTGGTGACCGATCGCTTCCCCGAGCTGCACAGCCTGGCCAGCAGCCTGCCGGACGGCACCGTGCTGGATGGCGAGATTCTGGTGTGGAAACCGGGCTCCAGCAGCGACGATGTCGCCGTGCAGCCCTTCGCCCTGCTGCAACAACGGCTCGGCCGCAAGACCTTGGGCAAGAAGCTGCTCGGCGATGCTCCGGTGGTGCTGCAGGCCTACGACCTGCTCGAATGGCAGGACCATGACTGGCGCAGCCGCCCGCAGCACGAACGGCGCGCCCAGCTGGAGCGGGTAGTCGCCGAGTACCCGCAAGTGCCGCTGCTGCTGTCACCACTACTGACCGGCGACAGTTGGGCCGACCTCGCCGAGCAGCGCGAACAGTCGCGCAACCTCGGTGTAGAGGGGCTGATGCTCAAGCAGCGCGATGCGCTCTACGGGGTTGGCCGGACCAAGGACATGGGCCTGTGGTGGAAGTGGAAGATTGACCCGTTCAGCGTCGATGCCGTGCTGATCTATGCCCAGCGTGGCCATGGCCGGCGCGCGAGCCTGTACAGCGATTACACCTTTGCCGTGTGGGACGCACCGGCAGGCACGCCTGGACGTGCGCTGGTGCCATTCGCCAAGGCCTACTCAGGCCTCAGCGATGCAGAAATGCGCAAGGTCGATGCAATCGTGCGCAAAACCACCGTGGAAACCTTCGGCCCGGTGCGCAGCGTCACCCCGACGCTGGTGTTCGAACTGGGCTTTGAAGGCATCGCGCTGTCCAAGCGGCACAAGAGCGGCATCGCCGTGCGCTTCCCACGGATGCTGCGCTGGCGCCTGGACAAGCCGGTCGAGGAAGCCGACGACCTGGCCACCTTGCAGGCCCTGCTGAGCTGAAAACCGTGATCGGGATCTGCCTGCGCGCATGCGCAACGCCGAAGTTTGTGCTTCTATCTTCAGTCGCAGCCCGATCATCAACCAGCGCCCAGGCCCCCCATGCACCACTCGACCCACAGCTTGCTCAGCCCCGCGCCCGGCATCAGCCGGCACCTGCACAGCTTCCAGTTCGGCCCAGCCGGCGCCGGCAAAGTCTACATACAGGCCTCGCTGCACGCCGACGAACTGCCGGGCATGCTGGTCGCCTGGCACCTCAAGCAGCGCCTGCTCGAACTGGAACAGCAAGGCCTGTTGCGTCAGCAGGTCCTGCTGGTGCCAGTGGCCAACCCATTGGGCATCGAGCAAGTGCTGCTGGATGCACCCATGGGCCGCTTCGAGCTGCACAGCGGGGAGAACTTCAACCGCAACTTCGTCGACCTTTCGGACACCATCGGCGACCAGCTCGAAGGACAATTGACGCAGGACCCGCACCACAACCTTGAGCTGATCCGCGAGCACCTGCGCCGGGGCCTGGACGCGCACCCGGTACGTACCGCGCTGCAGTCCCAGCGCTTGTGCCTGCAAAGACTGGCGTGCGATGCCGACATGGTCCTCGACCTGCACTGCGACTTCGAAGCGGTCGAACACCTGTACACCACGCCGCAGGCCTGGCCGCGGGTCGAGCCGCTGGCGCGCTACCTCGGGGCGCAAGCCAGCCTTCTCGCGACCGACTCGGGCGGGCAGTCGTTCGATGAGTGCTTCAGTCTGGTCTGGTGGCAATTGCAGCAGCGCTTCGGCAAGCGCTACCCGATCCCCGACGGTGGCATTTCGGTCACGCTGGAGCTGCGCGGGCAAGCCGACGTCTGTCACGCGCTGGCGGCCAAGGACTGCCAGGCGATCATCGACTTTCTGACCCACGCGGGCGTTATCGAAGGGCAACCGGCCGAATTACCGGCGCTGCTCCATCCGGCCACGCCACTGGCCGCAGTGGAACCCGTCAGCACCCCCCAGGGCGGGCTGCTGGTATTCCACGCAAAACCCGGCCAATACCTGCAAGCCGGGCAACTGATTGCCGAGGTGATCGACCCACTCACCGATCAGGTCAGTTCGCTGCGCAATCAACAGGCCGGGCTGCTGTATGCCCGTAGCGTTCGGCGCATGGCAACCAGCGGCATGGTCGTCGCCCATGTCGCGGGCGAGCAGATTTGCCGCAGTGGTTACCTGTTGGGCAACTAACAGGTAAACCAATCGG
The DNA here is from genome assembly GCF_044740745.1 of Pseudomonas sp. NPDC088322. Lineage (NCBI taxonomy): Bacteria > Pseudomonadati > Pseudomonadota > Gammaproteobacteria > Pseudomonadales > Pseudomonadaceae > Pseudomonas > Pseudomonas sp. NPDC088322. The sequence continues at coordinate 41,375 of NZ_JBIURK010000006.1, forward strand.
CACGCACGGCGGTCTGTAGAAGCACAGCCTTTGACGGATCCACGCATGCCCGCCACGACCGACCTTGCCAACGCCTGGTTTGCCACGCGTGGATTCAAACCCTTCGCCTTTCAGCGCCAGGTCTGGGCCGCCGTCGAGCGTGGCGAGTCGGGACTGGTGCATGCCAGCACCGGCTCTGGCAAAACCTACGCGGTATGGCTGGCCGCCCTGCGCGCCTATGCGCGCACGGCCAACCCGAGCGGTAAGCCGGCGCCGCTGCAGGTGCTGTGGATCACGCCGATGCGTGCGCTGGCAGCGGATACAGCACGTGCCCTGCAGGCACCGCTGGATGAGCTGGAACTGAACTGGAACGTCGGCGTGCGCAGTGGTGATACCAGCTCTGCCGAGCGCGCCCGCCAAGCCCGGCGACTGCCCAGCACGCTGGTGACCACTCCAGAAAGCCTGACCCTGTTGCTGACCCGCGCCCAGGCCAATGAAGACTTTGCGCAGCTGCGCATGGTGGTGGTCGACGAATGGCACGAGTTGCTTGGCAACAAGCGTGGCGTGCAGCTCCAGTTGGCGTTGGCGCGCTTGCGCCGCTGGCATCCCGGGCTGGTGGTATGGGGGCTGTCGGCAACCTTGGGCAATCTTGAGCACGCCCGCGATGTGCTGTTGCCCGCCGGCGGGTCACTGGTCGAAGGGCGTCAGGACAAACGTTTTGTCGTCGACACGTTATTGCCGGAGGCAATCGAGCGCTTCCCTTGGGCCGGCCACATGGGCCTGAAAATGCTCAAGCAGGTCAGTGCCGAAATCGACGCCAGTGAAAGCTGCCTGGTCTTCACCAATACCCGCGCGCAAGCCGAGCTGTGGTATCAGGCACTTCTCGAGCACCGCCCTGACTGGGCCGGCTTGATCGCCCTGCACCATGCCTCGTTGGCTCGGCAGACCCGCGACTGGGTAGAGCGCAGTCTCAAGCAAGGCTCGCTCAAGGCGGTGATCTGCACGTCAAGCCTGGACCTTGGGGTGGATTTTCTGCCAGTAGAGCGGGTACTGCAGATTGGCTCGGCCAAGGGTATCGCGCGTTTGATGCAGCGTGCGGGTCGATCCGGGCATGCGCCCGGGCGCGCCTCGCGGATTACCCTGGTGCCGACCCACAGCCTCGAGCTGGTCGAGGCCGCCGCTGCTCGCCATGCCCTGGCCGCCGGCCAGATCGAGGCACGCCAGTCGCCGCGGCTAAGCATGGATGTGCTGGTGCAGCATCTGGTCAGCATGGCGCTGGGCAGCGGCTTTCGCCCGGCAGAACTGCTCGAGGAAGTGCGCAGCACCTGGGTCTTTCGCGAACTGCGCGACAGCCAATGGCAATGGGCACTGGATTTTGTCTGCCATGGCGGTAGCTCGCTGACGGCCTACCCTGACTACCAGCGCGTCGAAGCCCACGCCGACGGCATCTGGCGTGTGGCCAACGAGCGCCTGGCGCGGCGCCATCGGATGGGCATCGGCACCATCGTCAGCGATGCCAGTATTCAGCTCAAATACTGGAGCAAGGGCGGCGGCGGCAAACAGCTGGGCAGCGTCGAGGAATCATTTATCGCGCGCCTCAAACCCGGCGATACGCTGGTGTTTGCCGGCCGCGTGCTGGAGCTGGTGCGGGTCGAGAACATGACCGCCTATGTACGCCGCAGTACCGCTCGCAAGGCGGCGATTGCCCGCTGGAATGGCGGCCGTATGCCGCTGTCGAGCGAACTGGCGGACGCCTTGGTGGAGCGCCTGGATGCCGCAGCCCATGACCACTTCGACGGCCCGGAAATGCGCGCCGTGCGACCTCTGCTGGAGTTGCAGGCGACTTGGTCGGCGCTGCCCACCCAGCACACCCTGCTGGCCGAGACATTCACTTCAAGACAAGGCTCGCATCTGTTTCTGTACCCATTCGCCGGACGCATGGCCAACCTGGGCCTGGCCAATCTGATAGCGTGGCGCGTGAGCCGGGTGCAGCCATTGTCGGTGTCCATTGCGGTCAATGATTACGGCTTCGAGCTGGTCAGCCCCAGCACGGTCGACTGGGCCACGTATCTGCCGCGGGCGTTGAGCACGGATGATCTGCTCGAAGATGCACTGGCCAGCTTGAATGCGGGCGAAATGGCGCTGCGGCGCTTTCGCGAAATCGCGCAGATTTCCGGGCTGGTGTTCGGCGGCTACCCGGCCGCGCAGAAGAGCACTCGACAGATTCAGGCCTCCAGCGGATTGTTCTACGAGGTATTTCGCAAGCACGACGCCGACAATCTGTTGCTCGGCCAAGCGCGGGATGAGGTGCTGCGCGAAGAACTGGAAATCGAGCGGCTGCATCGGCAGCTGCTCAAATTGAGTACGCTGCGTCTGGATCTGCACGACCTGCGCCGCCCCGGACCATTGGCTTTCGCGCTGCTGGTAGAAGGCATGCGCGAGACCCTGAGCACAGAAAAACTGGCCGACCGCATTGCACGGATGGTGGCTGATCTGGAAAAAGTCGCCGACGCACCCAAGGGGCGAACCCGGCGCGGGAGCTGAGCCTCGCCCTGAATACAAGGACTTCTATGCAGCACCTGGAAATCGAACACTGCGGCGAAACGCTCTGGCTGCTGCCGGACAAGGCCATGTACTGGCCAGCGCGGCGGGCCTTGTTGGTCGCTGATGTGCACATCGGCAAGGCAGCAAGCTATCGCGCATTGAATCAGCCAGTGCCGCGCGGCACCACCGATGCCACCCTCGCCCGCCTTGATGCGTTGCTTACCGAGCACGCTTGCGAGCAATTGATTGTACTCGGCGATTTCTTGCACGCCCGCCACGCTCAGGCGCCGGCGATCACCGCCAAGCTCAAGGCCTGGCGCGAGCGGCATGCTCAGGTGCAGATGATTCTGGTGCGCGGCAACCATGACCGCCATGCCGGCGACCCACCGACGGAACTGAACATCGAGATCAAGGAAGAACCGTGGCTATACGGCCCGTTTGCCCTGCAGCACGAGCCCACGGCAAACCCTCCGCACACGGTGCTGGCAGGGCACGTACATCCGGTTTACGTACTGCGCGGCAGAGCCCGGCAGCGGTTGCGCTTGCCGTGCTTTCTGATCAACAAGGAGGTCTGCCTGTTGCCCGCATTCGGCGAATTCACCGGGGGCTGGACGGTCGAACCCGACGCAGCCACCCGCGTGTTTCTGGCAGGGGCTGAGCGGGTCTGGGCAGTGCAGCGTTAATTACGCAACAGGAGTAGGCGGTATGTCGTCCGGCAAGGTCGGTACACCCGGCTCGGTCGGTTGATGCTCACCCGGCTGAGGCGGCTGCGGGCTGTCCGGGTCCGGCTGGCCGGGCACTCCTCCTGCCTGCACAGGCAGTGGTGGCTGCGCCAACAGCGACCAGGCCAGCAGGCCGATCTGGTTAGGCTGGAGATGAGCCAGCTGGGCACTGACAGTGGTATGGAGTTTCATAGGCAGCTCCTCACGGGGGCCGGCGTACGTCATGCACGCCGCAACTGTTACCCCGTTGGAGTGCCTTGCGGGCAACTAATTCCCCGCGCTCGTCGGCTCAGGTCCGCGGCAGGGTGACGCCACGCTGGCCCTGGTACTTGCCGCCACGATCTTTATAAGAGACTTCGCACTCTTCATCGGACTCGAGGAACAGCATCTGCGCCACGCCTTCGTTGGCGTAAATCTTTGCCGGCAAGGTGGTGGTGTTGGAGAACTCCAGGGTCACGTGGCCTTCCCACTCTGGCTCGAGCGGCGTGACGTTGACGATGATGCCGCAGCGCGCGTAGGTGCTTTTGCCCAGGCAGATGGTCAGGACGTTGCGCGGAATGCGGAAGTACTCGACGGTGCGCGCCAGGGCGAACGAGTTCGGCGGGATGATGCAGACGTCGCTCTTGACGTCGACAAAGCTGCCGGCGTCGAAGTTTTTCGGGTCGACCGTGGCCGAATTGATGTTGGTGAAGACCTTGAATTCGTCTGCGCAGCGCACGTCGTAGCCGTAGCTGGAAACGCCGAAGGAAATCACCCGGCTGGCTTCGTCACCGCGCACCTGGCGCTCGACGAAGGGTTCGATCATGCCGTGTTCCTGCGCCATGCGGCGAATCCACTTGTCTGATTTGATGCTCATGGCGGGTGTCCTGAAGGCTGCAAGGTAAAAAACGAGAAGCGCATCTTACCGGTCCCGGCCTCCGGGTTAAAGTTCCCCGGCCGTATCCCACGCCGGACGGGGCTTGCAGCCGCCGCCGATCCGATTTTGAGCAAAGCCGCGTTTGACCATTGGCAGGCTGAAGAAAGTGGGGTATGGTGACGTCACTGTGCTGCACGTGACACCGAGAACTCTAGTTAGATGCACGATCCCAATCTGCCCATCGCTGAATTTTCCGACTCTTTGCACTCAGTCCGGCCAGGGCATTTCCTGCGCCGATAATTACTTTGTCCAAGGAGACAGACACATGTCCAACCGTCAAAACGGTACCGTCAAGTGGTTCAACGATGAAAAAGGCTACGGCTTCATCACCCCTCAATCGGGTGACGACCTGTTCGTGCACTTCAAAGCCATCCAAGCTGACGGCTTCAAAACTCTGAAAGAAGGCCAAGCCGTAACTTTCGTCGCTACCCGCGGCCAGAAAGGTATGCAGGCTGAAGAAGTTCAACTGGGTTAATTCCAGCTGGCTTCAAAAAAACCCGCTTCGGCGGGTTTTTTTATGCCTGCAATTTAGCTATCAGACCAGCGCGAACGGCATCCCCACTTACGCAGGGATGCCGAGATATCAGTCTTCGCTGATGGTGATGCTCGGCATGGCCGGAGCGGCTGCTTCCTGCAGCACGATACGTGCACCGACCTGCCGCGCCAGTTCCTGGTAGACCATGGCAATCTGACTTTCCGGCTCGGCGATCGCAGTCGGCTTGCCGCTGTCAGCCTGCTCGCGAATCAGCATCGACAGCGGCAGCGACGCCAGCAAGTCGACACCGTATTGCGAGGCCAGCTTGGCACCGCCGCCCTCACCGAACAGGTGCTCGGCATGGCCACAGTTAGAGCAGATATGCACGGCCATGTTCTCCACCACGCCAAGTACCGGGATGTTGACCTTGCGGAACATCTCCACACCCTTGCGCGCGTCAAGCAGGGCCAGGTCCTGCGGCGTGGTCACGATCACCGAACCGGCCACCGGGACTTTCTGCGCCAGGGTCAGCTGGATATCGCCAGTGCCGGGCGGCATGTCGATCACCAGGTAGTCCAGATCATCCCAGGCCGTCTGGGTCACCAGTTGCAGCAGGGCGCCGGAGACCATCGGCCCGCGCCAGACCATCGGCGTGTTGTCGTCGGTCAGAAATGCCATCGACATCACTTCGACGCCGTGCGCCTTGATCGGCACAAACCACTTCTGCTCACGAATCTGCGGTCGAGTACCTTCGGCGATACCGAACATCACGCCCTGGCTTGGGCCGTAGATATCGGCATCGAGAATACCCACCCGCGCCCCTTCGCGCGCCAGCGCCAAGGCCAGGTTGGCCGAAGTGGTCGACTTGCCTACGCCCCCTTTGCCCGAGGCAACAGCGATGATGTTCTTCACGTTGGCCATGCCGGGCACTTGCGCCTGGGCCTTGTGTGCGCTGATCACACAATCGATCGAGACGTTGGCGGCAGTTACGCCCTCTATGTTCTCGACAGCGGTCTGCAATACCTGCGCCCAGCCATTCTTGAACAGCCCGGCAGCATAGCCCAACTGCAGCTGCACGCTGACCTGGCTACCCTGGATGTCGATCGCGCGTACGCAACCGGCGCTGACCGGGTCCTGGTTCAGGTAGGGATCGGTGTACTGGCGAAGCGCGGCTTCGACATCGGCACGTGTGACGGCACTCATGGAGGCTCCCATAGGCAAGATCTGAAGGTGAGACAGGCGCCTATGCTAACCCGTCAATCGTCAGCAGGTACGTCGATGGGGTGAAATATATTCGCTGTCGCTTTATAGTGGCCGATCAACTTTGTATCCCGTCTAGCCAGAGTAATAGCCGAGCCACCATGTCCGAGCCACGTCAGATTCTCGTCACCAGCGCCCTGCCCTATGCCAACGGTTCCATTCACCTTGGCCATATGCTCGAGTACATCCAGACGGACATGTGGGTTCGCTTCCAGAAGCTGCGCGGCAACCAGTGCACCTATGTCTGCGCCGACGACGCCCACGGCTCGGCGATCATGCTGCGTGCCGAAAAAGAAGGCATCACCCCCGAGCAGTTGATCGCCGACGTGCAGGCCGAGCACAGCAGTGACTTTGCCGAATTCCTGGTCGACTTCGACAACTTCCACTCGACCCACAGCGATGAAAACCGCGAACTGTCGAGCATGATCTACACCCGCCTGCGCGACGCCGGACACATCGCCAACCGCTCGGTCACGCAGTACTTCGACCCGGAAAAAGGCATGTTCCTGGCCGACCGCTTCATCAAGGGCACCTGCCCCAAGTGCGCGGCTGAAGATCAGTACGGCGACAACTGCGAGAAGTGCGGCGCAACCTACGCCCCGACCGAACTGAAGAACCCCAAGTCAGCGATCTCTGGCGCCACGCCAGTACTCAAGGACTCCAAGCACTTCTTCTTCAAGCTGCCCGACTTCCAGGCCATGCTGCAACAGTGGACCCGCAGTGGCACCCTGCAGGACGCCGTTGCCAACAAACTCGCCGAGTGGCTCGACTCCGGTTTGCAGGAGTGGGACATCTCCCGCGACGCACCGTATTTCGGCTTCGAAATCCCGGATGAGCCAGGCAAGTACTTCTATGTCTGGCTGGACGCGCCCATCGGCTACATGGCCAGCTTCAAGAACCTCTGCGCACGCCGCCCGGAGCTGGACTTCGATGCGTACTGGAAGGCCGACTCGACCACCGAGCTGTATCACTTCATCGGCAAGGACATCGTCAACTTCCACGCCCTGTTCTGGCCGGCCATGCTCGAAGGCGCAGGCCTGCGCAAGCCGACCGCAATCAACGTGCACGGCTACCTGACGGTCAACGGCGCGAAGATGTCGAAGTCGCGTGGCACCTTCATCAAGGCGCGTACTTACCTCGACCACCTGGCGCCGGAATACCTGCGTTATTACTACGCCGCCAAACTTGGCCGCGGCGTCGATGACCTCGACCTGAACCTGGAAGACTTCATCCAGAAGGTCAACTCCGACCTGGTCGGCAAAGTGGTGAACATTGCCAGCCGTTGCGCAGGCTTCATCCACAAAGGCAATGCCGGTGTGATGGTCGGCGGTGACGCCGCGCCTGAGCTGACCGAAGCCTTTGCCGCCGCCGCGCCATCGATCGCCGAAGCCTACGAGGCACGCGACTTTGCCCGCGCCATGCGCGAAATCATGGCCCTGGCCGACCGCGCCAACGCCTGGATTGCCGACAAGGCGCCGTGGTCGCTGGCCAAACAGGAAGGCAAGCAGGACGAGGTTCAGGCCATCTGCGCCCAAGGCATCAACCTGTTCCGCCAGCTGGTGATCTTCCTCAAACCGGTATTGCCAGTGCTGGCAGCAGACGCCGAGGCCTTCCTCAACGTCGCCCCGCTGCGCTGGGACGATCACCGGTCACGCCTGGAAAACCATCAGCTGAATGCGTTCAAGCCACTGATGAGCCGCATCGAACCGGCCAAGGTCGAAGCCATGATCGCCGCCAGCAAGGAAGACCTGCTCGCCTCCCAGGCGCCCAGCGCCCCTGCTGGCAATGGCGAGCTGAGCAAGGATCCGCTGGCTGCGGAAATCGAATTCGACACCTTCGCCGCCGTCGACCTGCGCGTAGCCCTGATCGTCAAAGCCGAAGCAGTACCGGGTGCCGACAAGCTGCTGCAACTGACCCTGGACATCGGCGACGAGCGTCGCAACGTGTTCTCCGGGATCAAGTCGGCCTACCCTGACCCGTCGTTGCTGGAAGGCCGCCTGACCATGATGGTGGCCAACCTCAAGCCCCGCAAGATGCGCTTCGGCATCTCCGAGGGCATGGTCATGGCAGCCGGCCCTGGCGGCGAAGAGATCTACCTGCTCAGCCCTGACAGCGGCGCCAAGCCAGGCCAACGCATCAAGTAACCGAGCAACAACGCCCCGGCCAAGTGCCGGGGCGTTGTTTTGGCCAACGTGGCCAGCGACCATCGCCTCCCCGCCTCAAACGAGAGCCTAGCCTTTCATGAATGCCGCCAAACGCCTGGAGATCTTTCGTCGGCTGCACGAAGACAACCCAGAGCCCAAGACCGAACTCGCCTACACCACACCGTTTGAATTGCTGATTGCGGTGATCCTGTCAGCCCAGGCCACCGATGTCGGCGTCAACAAGGCCACGGCGCGCCTGTATCCGGTTGCCAATACACCCGAGGCGATCTACGCCCTGGGCGTCGACGGGCTAAGCGCCTACATCCGCACCATCGGCTTGTACAACAGCAAGGCGAAAAACGTCATCGAAACCTGCAGGCTGCTGATTGAGCTGCATGGCAGCGTAGTCCCCGACAACCGCGAAGCACTCGAGGCGCTGCCAGGCGTGGGCCGCAAGACCGCCAACGTGGTGCTCAATACGGCGTTCAGGCAACCCGCCATGGCCGTCGACACGCATATTTTCCGCGTCAGCAACCGCACCGGGATCGCCCCTGGCAAGACCGTGCTGGAAGTGGAAAAAAAGCTGATGCGCTTCGTTCCCAAGGATTACCTGCTCGATGCTCATCACTGGCTGATCCTCCACGGCCGCTACGTATGCCAGGCGCGCAAGCCGCGCTGCGGCAGCTGCCGCATCGAGGATTTGTGCGAATACCGACTAAAAACCTCGGACGATTGAGCCGATAGCCAGAACACCCCCTTCCTGATTGAAAAAATCTTTTTTACCAGACCAGAGATTCTCGTTATAAGGTCGGCCAATGGCCCCTTGGCTTGGAGTAACTCATGAGCACTGACAAAGAAGACCTGGTGATCGATGACGATCTGGTACTGAGCACCGATGACGAGCCGGAGCCGCAGGTAGAAGTTGCCAAGACCAACCTGGACAAGCGTCGCACCATTGACAACTTGCTGGAGGAGCGACGCCTGCAGCGGCAACTCGCCGATTACGACTACGACCTGTAAAACCACGATCTGTAAACAGGCCGGCACCAAGCCTGCTCAGGCCAGCCCATGACGCTGGGCAAGCTCGATCAGATCGACCAGTGAGCGAGCATTGAGCTTGAGCAGCAGCCGGGTTTTATAGGTGCTGACGGTCTTGTTGCTGAGGAACATGCTTTCGGCGATATCCTTGTTGCTCTTGCCCCTGGCCAATTGCTGCAGCACCATCATCTCACGCGCAGAAAGGCGCTCGACCATTTCGGTCTCGGTCCCACGACTGATGGCGCTGCGAGCCTTGTGCAGGGCTTGATTGGGGAAATAGCTGTAGCCCGAGAGCACCGCCTTGATTGCACTGAGCAATTCGGTCAGTTCCTGCTGCTTGCAGACATAGCCGGCCGCGCCGGCCTGCATGCAGCGCATGGAGAAATGCCCTGGCGCCTGCGACGTCAACACCAGTACCTTGCTGCTGGGGCTGGCGAGGCCGATGCGGCCAATCACCTCAAGCCCATCGAGCTTGGGTATACCGATGTCCAGGACCACGATATCTGGCAGGTAGTCCCGGGTCAGTTGCAGCGCATCTACGCCGTTGTCGGTTTCTGCCACAACGTCATAACCATGCCGCTCCATCAGCATGCGCACAGCAAGGCGAATGACCGGGTGATCATCCACGATAAGCACTTTATTCATGCGACATCCATTGACTTATTTTTTTATCCAGCCGCCACCATAACCGAGCGCAACGGCAAATAGCGCGGGGGGTGGGGCCCGTAGGACACGCAGAGATGAAACCTACGTTAATCAAGGAAATTTCCTACAAACAGGCATCTTAGGAAATCATGCCCCTTGCCCTCTATTCACCAGACGGCAGCCTGGCGACACAAGCGCTATTCAAGCCAGCATCATCGCTGACGCATGCAGGATCAATCAGCCCACAACGCAGGACTCGACATCAACGCTCTGATGACGCGGCGGCACTCTAACCAAGCGAGGAACTCGGCTACCTTTTCGGCGCACGCTGCGCCGGGTAAACAGGAGCTATATCGACGGGGGCTGCCAACATGAAAAATGAAAAAAGTCTGAGTCCTTTGACGCTCATAGCGATTTTTGCAGGCATCGTCGAGGCATCGGCGTTGGCATCGCTGCCGTTCCTGAGCGAGGCCAGCCAAATGATCTACACATGGTTTCTGGTCGGCTTTCCATTTTTTCTCACGGTACTGTTCTTTCTGACCCTGAACTTCAATCACCAGACCCTTTACCAGCCCGCTGCACATGAAGCGGCGCAGCAGCAGCCAACAATCGAAGCGGAGCGAATGCATGGGCAGGCCTCGGCGACCATTGCGTTTTCCGGTCCGGACGCAGGTGTTCTGATAGAACAGCATATCCACCGCACGCTGGCCGACCCAGAGCCGAGCGCGCGCAGCTGGACGCTGTACAACCTGGACGCGCACAAGCAGATCTATCTGGCTGTCGAGGCGCTCGCCGACACCCCTCAGTCAGTGCTGTTCGAGGTCGCTGGCGGGCAAAAAAAACCCCGGCGCTAGGCCGGGGTTGATCACGCCATCTGGCAGTCGATCACAGCAGCGAACGACCTTTGTTTGCGGCGATCCTCATACGCAGTGCGTTGAGCTTGATGAAGCCAGCCGCGTCAGCCTGATTGTACGCACCGCCATCTTCCTCGAAGGTAGCGATGTTGGCATCGAACAACGAATCGTCGGATTTGCGCCCGACTACGGTGACGTTGCCTTTGTACAGCTTCAAGCGCACTACGCCGTTCACGTTGACCTGCGAAGCGTCGATCATCTGCTGCAGCATGATCCGCTCCGGGCTCCACCAGTAGCCGGTGTAGATCAGGCTGGCGTACTTGGGCATCAGCTCGTCTTTCAGGTGAGCCACTTCACGGTCGAGGGTGATCGACTCGATGGCGCGGTGAGCGCGTAGCATGATGGTGCCGCCAGGGGTCTCGTAGCAGCCACGCGACTTCATGCCGACGTAACGGTTCTCGACGATGTCCAGACGGCCGATGCCGTTGGCGCCGCCGATGCGGTTGAGGTCGGCCAGCACGGTAGCTGGCGACTTGTCGACGCCGTCGATGGCAACGATGTCGCCATTGCGGAAGGTCAGCTCTAGGTAGGTCGCCTGGTCAGGGGCGTTCTCCGGGGAGACGCTCCACTTCCACATGTCTTCTTCGTGCTCGGTCCAGGTGTCTTCCAGCACGCCGCCTTCATAGGAGATGTGCAGCAGGTTGGCGTCCATCGAGTAAGGCGACTTCTTCTTGCCGTGGCGCTCGATCGGGATGCCGTGCTTCTCGGCGTAATCCATCAGCTTCTCGCGGGACAGCAGGTCCCACTCGCGCCATGGTGCAATGACCTTGACGCCTGGCTTGAGCGCGTAGGCGCCGAGCTCGAAACGAACCTGGTCGTTGCCCTTGCCGGTCGCACCGTGGGAAATGGCGTCAGCGCCAGTTTCGTTGGCGATCTCGATCAGACGTTTGGCGATCAGCGGACGCGCGATGGAAGTACCCAGCAGGTACTCGCCTTCGTAGACGGTGTTGGCGCGGAACATCGGGAACACGAAGTCACGCACGAATTCTTCGCGCAGGTCATCGATGTAGATTTCTTTCACGCCCATCGCCTGAGCCTTGGCGCGGGCCGGTTCGACCTCTTCGCCCTGGCCGAGGTCAGCGGTGAAGGTCACCACTTCGCAGTTGTAGGTGTCCTGCAGCCACTTGAGAATCACCGAAGTATCAAGGCCGCCGGAATACGCCAGTACGACCTTATTTACGTCCGCCATGCCATCACTCCACGGGGTTTACGGAAAGCCGTCGATTCTACCGACCTCGCGGGCAAATTTACAGTGGGGCGACAGCTTCTGACGACAAAGCGACAAGAACTTTCGATACAGCGACCAACGGTCGCGGATCTGGCTGTTTACAGTTGCTTGGCCGCAGGCGCAGGGGCCACAGGAGCGCCAGCCGGGGAAGGCTCAACCGCTCTCTCCGCCGGTTTGGCCACTGGCGTGACGCGATCCAGTTCGATGTTGACGCGACGGTTACGCGCCCGATTGGCCGCGCTGTTGTTCTTCGCCAGCGGGTAGCGCTCGCCATGGAAGCGCACGATGATCTGCGTTTCAGGCACACCATGTGCTACCAGGTACTCGGCAACCGCCAGCGCCCGGCGCCGCGAGTCCTCGCGATTGGCCAGACGATTGCCGCCGTTGTCGGAATGACCGTTGAGTTCGATGTGATTGACCGTCGGATCGGCCTTCAGGTAATCGAGAATCACGTCCAGCCGAGCCCGGCCATTACTGTCCAGTTCAACCCCACGCGGGAAGGCGACCTGCGTCTGGCGAATCTGGTCGTAGTTCATCGGCAATAGCTTGCTCGCGCACAGCTGATAGTCGTTGAACGCCTTGGCAAAGCTGACGGGCAACACTCGCACTTCCATTGCTCGACCACCCTCGCCGGCATGGTTGCGCACGACCGTGCTGCGCCCATCCATCAGGCCGTTGATCAAGCGACTGGCCTGGCCTTGCGAGGACGTGAACAACACCCCACTGCGGGCCAGGCGTACGGCTCCGAGACTGACATCACTGCGCCCCGGCTGCCATGGCGCAGCGGCGGCGAGCAAGGTGGCAGAGCCGGCGCCGAGCAGGTTGGTGTCCGAGCGCAGGCGGAAGGTTGGTTGCTCGCCTGCGCGACGCACGAACTCGCCACTGCCAAAGCCGTCTATCGGCTGGACCAGGCGGCATTCGAACTGATCGCCTTCGACCGTCCAGGCGATGTTCTCCATCCGGGTCTGGAAGGTCAATGCGCCTGCCGGCAGGCTGGCAAACAAGGTGAACAGGGCTAGGTAACGCTGGCGCACGGGCGGCTCCACAAATTCTGACGGCTTACCTGCAGGCTATCGGTCGCGCGCCGGAAAACTTGATAGCCGTGCTCGACCAAGGGTTTTCCGGTAGCATTCGCACTTGAGTTCGACCCGCCTGGAATCCCCAATGTCCGACCGCCTGACCCTCCTGCGTCCCGATGACTGGCATATCCATCTGCGCGATGGTGCTGTCCTGCCCCACACCGTTGGCGACGTAGCGCGTACCTTCGCCCGCGCCATTGTCATGCCCAACACGGTTCCGCCGGTGCGCGATGCCGCCGAAGCGGGTGCCTACCGCGAGCGGATCCTTGCCGCGCGCCCAGTTGGCAGCCGCTTCGAGCCGCTGATGGTGCTGTACCTTACCGACCGTACCAGTGCCGATGACATCCGCGCGGCCAAGGCCAGTGGTTTTGTCTACGCCGCCAAGCTGTACCCGGCTGGCGCCACGACCAACTCCGATTCCGGCGTGACCAGCATCGACAAGATCTTCCCGGCCATCGAAGCCCTTGCCGAAACCGGCATGCCGCTGCTGGTGCACGGTGAAGTGACGCATGCCGATGTCGATGTGTTCGACCGCGAAAAACGCTTTATCGACGAGCACATGCGCCGTCTGGTCGACCGCTTCCCGACGCTCAAGGTGGTGTTCGAACACATCACCACGGCCGATGCCGCGCAGTTTGTCAGTGAAGCACCGGCCAATGTCGGTGCGACCATCACCGCTCAGCACTTGCTGTACAACCGCAATCACATGCTGGTCGGCGGTATTCGCCCGCACTTCTATTGCCTGCCGATCCTCAAGCGCAACACCCACCAGGTGGCGCTGCTGGACGCGGCTACCAGCGGCAATCGCAAGTTCTTCCTTGGCACCGACTCGGCGCCCCACGCCCAGCACGCCAAGGAAGCCGCCTGCGGCTGCGCCGGTTGCTACACCGCGTATGCGGCGATCGAGATGTACGCCGAAGCGTTCGAACAGCGCAACGCGCTGGACAAGCTGGAAGGTTTTGCCAGCCTGCATGGCCCAGCGTTCTATGGCCTGCCGGCAAACACCGACCGGATTACTCTGGTCCGTGAAGAATGGACTGCGCCAAGCAGCCTGCCGTTTGGCGACAACCTTGTGATTCCGCTGCGCGCCGGTGAAAAACTGCGCTGGCGCCTGCTGGAGGAAAACGCGTGAGCGAAGATCTGTACGAAGACGACCAGGAAGCTTCCAGCGGTGGCCCACGCCACCCGATGGCCGAGCGCTTCCGCGGTTACCTGCCGGTTGTTATCGATGTCGAGACCGGTGGCTTCAACAGCGCTACCGATGCCCTGCTGGAGATCGCTGCGGTCACCATCGGCATGGACGAGAAGGGTTTCCTGTTCCCTGAGCACACGCACTTCTTCCGCGTCGAGCCGTTTGAAGGCGCCAACATCGAGGCGGCGGCACTGGAGTTCACCGGGATCAAGCTTGACCACCCACTGCGCATGGCAGTGAGTGAAGAGAGCGCGCTGACCGAAATCTTCCGCAGCGTTCGCAAGTCGCTCAAGTCCAACGGCTGCAAGCGGGCGATCCTGGTCGGCCACAACAGCAGCTTTGACCTGGGCTTCCTCAATGCTGCGGTTGCGCGCAATGACCTCAAGCGCAATCCGTTCCACCCGTTCTCCAGCTTCGACACTGCTACCCTGGCCGGGCTCGCCTACGGGCAGACCGTACTGGCGCGAGCATGCCAGAGCGCCGACATCGATTTCGACGGCCGTGAGGCGCATTCGGCGCGTTATGACACCGAGAAGACTGCCGAGCTGTTCTGCGGCATCGTCAACCGCTGGAAGGATCTGGGCGGCTGGCGCGATTGATGATCAGCTTACCGCTGCTGCGTCCCGAGGCGCGCAGCGGATATAAAAAAACCGGCCACCAGGGCCGGTTTTTTCATGCGTGGCGATTACAGCTTGCCGGCATTCTCGCTCAGGTAGGCAGCAACGCCTTCTGGCGAAGCGTTCATGCCCTTGTCGCCTTTTTTCCAGTTGGCAGGGCAGACTTCGCCGTGCTCTTCGTGGAATTGCAGAGCGTCAACCAGACGCAGCAGCTCATCCATGTTACGGCCCAGCGGCAGGTCGTTGATGATCTGCGAGCGGACAACGCCGTTCAGGTCGATCAGGAAGGCGCCACGGAAGGCTACGCCGCCTTCGGACTCAACGTCGTAGGCCTTGCAGATTTCGTGGGTGATGTCAGCCGCCAGGGTGTACTTGACCTGGCCGATGCCGCCGTTGTTGACCGGAGTGTTACGCCAGGCGTTGTGAGTGAAGTGCGAGTCGATCGACACGCCGATCACTTCGACGTTGCGCGCAGCGAAGTCCGGAATGCGGTTGTCCAACGCGATCAGCTCGGACGGGCAGACGAAGGTGAAGTCCAGCGGGTAGAAGAATACCAGGCCGTACTTGCCCTTGATCGCCGAAGCGAGGTTGAAGCTGTCGACGATTTCGCCGTTGCCCAGCACAGCTGGAACGGTGAAGTCGGGGGCTTGTTTACCAACGAGTACGCTCATCGTTATCTCCTGATGAAGGTGAAAAAACGTTGCCCGGCGGCAAACCCGCCAAGCATCCAGCAAAGGCTGACCATCATACACAGGTTAAGGTGACAGGCCGAATCCAACCGCCGGTCGCCCTTGCGCATTTAGTTTCAGAAACCGCTTTGACAAGCATTCTCATTACTATTACTCTCCAACGCATCGACTCAACGACGATGGTCAGCCTCTATGTATGTGTGTCTTTGTGTCGGCGTCACCGACGGACAGATTCGCGATGCGATCTACGAGGGATGCTGTAGCTACAAGGAAGTCCGGGCGGCCACCAACGTGGCGAGCCAATGTGGCAAGTGCGCGTGCCTTGCCAAGCAGGTGGTGCGTGAGACGTTGACCGACCTCCAGGTCAGCCAGCAGCCCGCCCTGCCCTACCCCGTCGAATTTAATGCAGTCTGATTTCCCCCGTATTTTGAAGAACCGGACCTCGTGTCCGGTTTTTTTATGCCTTTAATTCAATAAGTTAGCGTGCCAACGCGGTTCACAAACATTCTTATTCCGATTAAATTTCATTTATTATTCAACAACTTAGGTTTGACACTGGAAGTTGTCCGGCTCAGACTTCGGGTATTGACACATTCAACACGGCAGGAATACGGACATGAAAGGCGACGTCAGCGTCATCCAGCATCTCAACAAGATCCTCGGGAACGAGCTGGTCGCTATCAACCAGTACTTCCTGCACGCGCGTATGTATGAAGACTGGGGCCTCAACGCCCTGGGCAAGCGCGAGTACAAAGAGTCCATCGAGGCGATGAAGGACGCAGACAAGCTGATCAAGCGCATCCTGTTCCTCGAAGGCCTGCCTAACGTGCAGGACCTGGGTAAGCTGCTGATCGGCGAGCACTCCAAAGAGATGCTGGAATGCGACCTGAAGATCGAGCAAAGCGGTCTGATCGATCTCAAGGCAGCTATTGCGCACTGCGAAACTTCTGGCGACTTCGGCTCGCGGGAAATGCTGGAAGACATCCTTGAATCCAAGGAAGAGCACATCGACTGGCTGGAAACCCAGCTGAGCCTGATCGACAAGATCAGCATCGAGAACTACCTGCAGTCGCAGATGGGCGAAGAGTAACGCTCAAGCCCATACGAAAAAGCCCCGCCAAGTGCGGGGCTTTTTCATGCCTGGGCAAACAACTTTGGCTGCTTGCCCAGCAAGGTCAATCAGGCTTCGGAAGCCTTGGCAGCATTGGCAGCCGCTTCCTTGACCAGCTTTTGCAGCTCACCGTTCTCGAACATCTCGATCATGATGTCGCTGCCGCCGACCAGTTCACCGGCAACCCACAGCTGTGGGAAGGTCGGCCAGTTGGCGTACTTGGGCAGGTTGGCGCGGATTTCCGGGTTCTGCAGGATGTCGACATAGGCGAATTTCTCGCCACAGCCCATGACAGCCTGGGCCGCCTTGGACGAGAAGCCGCACTGAGGCGCGTTCGGCGAGCCTTTCATGTAAAGCAGAATGGTGTTGTTGGCAATCTGCTCTTTGATTGTTTCGATGATATCCATGAAGCACCTCGTCTGAACTTTCCGACTCGATGGTCGGCACGGTCAGCCATTGTATCGGAAAGCCCGGCCGTGGGTCGACCTGCACGCGGTCGGATCAGCAGTGCGCGTTCAAACGGCCGCGACCCGCACCGGCACACCATTCAACGCTGCATTACCCGACACGGCGTCACGCTGCAGCTCGTCGGTAAGATCATTGGCACTGACCCCTGGCTGCTCAGCGGCGATCTGCAATTGCGCGCCCTGGCGGCGATGGCCGAAGCCATGGGGCAGGCTGACCACGCCGGGCATGATCTCGCTGCTGGCCTGCACGTCCACCTCGACCACGCCCGTGCGCGATTGAATGCTCACGCGCTGGCCATCACTCAACTGACGCTGCTGCATATCATCGGGATGCATCAGCAACTGATGGCGCGGCTTGCCTTTTACCAGCCGATGAAAGTTATGCATCCACGAATTGTTGCTGCGCACGTGCCGGCGACCGATCAACAGCAGCTCGTCCGGCGCTGCCGGGGCCTGTCTGGCAAGGCGCTGCAAGTCTTCAAGCAGTTGCGTCGGCGCTGCCTCGACCACTTTGCCGGGGGTAGCCAGGCGTGCTGCCAGGTTGGCGCGCAAGGGCCCCAGGTCCAGGCCGTGTGGATGCTGATCCAGGGCGTCCAGTGACAACGCCCACGGCGACGCCTGGCCATAGCGGCCGTGGCGCAACGCCAGGTCGATCATCTGCGCCGGGGGCATGGTCGGCTTCAGTTCCTTCTGCGCACGCCTGGCGAACGCCTTGGCCAGACCAACGAAGATCTCCCAGTCGTGCAGTGCACCGGCAGGCTTGGCCAGCACGGCCCGATTGAAACGGGTGACATTGCGCACCGCCAGCAGGTTGAAGGTGGTGTCGTAGTGGTCGTTTTCCAGTGCCGTGGTCGACGGCAAGATCAGGTCAGCGTGGCGCGTGGTTTCGTTGAGGTACAGGTCGATGCTGAGCATGAACTCAAGGCCGCCCAAGGCCTGGTCCAGTTGACGGCCATTGGGCGTCGACAGTACCGGATTGCCCGCCACGGTGATCAGCGCCCGCACCTGGTCAGCACCGGGCACGAGCATCTCCTCGGCCAAAGCGGCCACGGGTAGCTCGCCGGCGTATTCCGGCAACCCGGAGACGCGGCTCTGCCAGGCATTGAAATGGCCGCCTGAGGTTGTGGCGACCAGATCCACCGCAGGCTCGGTGCACAACGCCCCACCGACCCGATCAAGATTGCCGGTCACCAGATTGATCAGCTGGATCAGCCAATGGCAAAGGCTGCCGAAGGCCTGGGTCGAGACGCCCATGCGGCCATAACAGACCGCCCGTTCGGCTGCAGCGAAATCCCGCGCCAGTTGCCGAATCTGCTCGGCAGGCACCCCGCACACTGCGCTCATGCGCTCAACATCGAACGGCGCAATCGCTGCGCGGACCTGCTCCAGGCCATTGACCGGCAGGTGCGAGCTCTTGGCCAGATCCTCTGCAAACAGGGTATTGAGCAAGCCACACAACAATGCAGCGTCAGTGCCCGGGCGAATGAACAGGTGCTGATCGGCAATGGCGGCCGTTTCGCTGCGGCGCGGATCGATCACCACCAGTTGCCCGCCGCGGGCGTGCAGTGCTTTGAGGCGCTTGTGCACGTCCGGTACGGTCATGATGCTGCCATTGGAGGCCAGCGGATTGCCGCCCAGAATCAGCATGAAGTCGGTGTGATCGATGTCCGGGATCGGCAGCAACAGGCCGTGGCCATACATCAGATGGCTGGTCAGGTGCTGCGGAAGCTGGTCCACCGAGGTTGCCGAAAAGCGGTTGCGGGTCTTTAGCAGGCCAAGGAAGTAGTTGCTGTGGGTCATCAGCCCGTAGTTGTGCACGCTGGGGTTGCCCTGATACACCGCCACCGCGTTGCGCCCGTGCGCCTGCTGAATGCTCCAGAGTTTCTCTGCAGCCAGTTCGAATGCAGTCTCCCAGGCGATCGGCTGCCAGCGCTCGCCAACCCGTTGCAGCGGTTGTCGGAGGCGATCCGGGTCGTCCTGTATATCCTCCAACGCGACAGCCTTGGGGCAAATATGGCCGCGGCTGAACGTATCGAGCGGATCACCTTTGATCGAGACGATGCGCGCAGCCGCGCCGACAGGCTGGTCGATCTCGATATTCAGGCCACAGATGGCCTCGCACAGGTGGCACGCGCGATGATGCACAGTGGTGGCCATGGTCGACTCGCTCCGCTCAAGGGAAGCAACCACTATGGGCCGGGCTGAGAGCGCTCGCCAGCGCACTTCGCCGGCTGAATCTTGCGCCATCAGGCAGGCGATTAACGACAGCAGGTTTGCCAAGCCCCTCACCCGCCGTGTAAAACCTCTGTAATGAATAAAAAACGGCGCCGGGCCATAGGCTTAGGACATCCGTTGATACAGGCGCACGGTGAACCCCCTTTGTTTCACGCGACATTTAATTATAGTATTGCGCCTTTCCCTATTTCGTCCGCTCCGTGCGGCTTACGCCGCAGGTCTCTGCCGTTGTCAATTAAAGCCAACGCTGGCCTGCGAACCGTTGCAATTAAGGTAGTCAATCATGAGCGCTAGGCACTTTCTCTCCCTGATGGATTTCACTGCTGACGAATTGCTCGGCGTGATCCGTCGCGGCATCGAGCTGAAGGACCTGCGTAACCGCGGCGTGCTGTTCGAGCCACTGAAGAACCGGGTGCTGGGGATGATCTTCGAGAAAGCCTCGACCCGGACCCGCCTGTCGTTCGAAGCCGGCATGATCCAGCTTGGTGGCCAGGCGATCTTCCTGTCGCCGCGCGACACTCAGCTGGGCCGTGGTGAACCGATCGCCGACAGCGCCATCGTCATGTCGCGCATGCTCGATGCGGTGATGATCCGTACCCACCACCACAGCATCCTCACCGAATTTGCGGCCAACTCGCGGGTGCCGGTGATCAACGCCCTGTCCGATGAGTCGCACCCGTGCCAGCTGCTGGCCGACATGCAGACCTTCCTCGAACACCGTGGCTCGATCCAGGGCAAGACCGTGGCCTGGATCGGCGACGGCTACAACATGTGCAACTCCTACATCGAAGCCGCCCAGCAGTTCGACTTCCAGCTGCGCATCGCCTGCCCGGAAGGCTACGAGCCTGATCCACGCTTCCTCGCCCTTGCCGGTGAGCGGGTGCAGATCGTGCGCGACCCCAAGCAAGCGATTGCCGGCGCGCACCTGGTTACCACCGATGTCTGGACTTCCATGGGCCAGGAAGAGGAAACTGCACGGCGCCTGGCGCATTTCGCACCGTATCAGGTCACCCGCGAACTGCTCGACCTGGCTGCACCCGACGCCTTGTTCATGCACTGCCTGCCCGCCCACCGTGGCGAGGAAATCAGCCTGGACCTGCTCGACGACCCACGTTCGGTCGCCTGGGACCAAGCTGAAAACCGCCTGCATGCACAAAAGGCTCTTCTCGAATTTCTTGTCGAACCGGCCTACCACCACGCATGAGTCATCCGTTATTGCTCAACCTGCGCAACCTTGCCTGCGGCTATGGCGACCAGCGCATCGTCCAGAACCTCAATCTGCACCTCAACGCAGGCGACATCGGTTGCCTGCTCGGGTCATCGGGTTGCGGCAAGACCACCACGCTGCGGGCGATTGCCGGCTTCGAGCCGGTACACGACGGTGAAATCCAGCTCGCTGGCGAAGTCATCTCGCGGGCGGGTTTTACCCTGTCACCAGAGAAGCGCCGGATCGGCATGGTGTTCCAGGACTACGCGCTGTTCCCGCACCTGACCGTCGCGCAAAACATTGCCTTCGGCATCAGCAAGCACCCGCGCCAGGCAGCTGTGGTTGAAGAGATGCTCGAGCTGGTCAAGCTCGTCGGGCTCGGTGGGCGTTACCCGCACGAGCTGTCCGGCGGCCAGCAACAGCGCGTTGCCCTGGCCCGAGCACTGGCGCCGGAGCCGCAACTGCTGTTGCTCGACGAGCCGTTCTCCAACCTTGACGTGGAACTGCGCAGGCGCCTCAGCCATGAGGTGCGCGACATCCTCAAAAGCCGTGGCACCAGCGCCATTCTGGTCACGCATGATCAGGAAGAGGCGTTTGCCGTCAGCGATCATGTCGGCGTGTTCAAGGAAGGTCGGCTGGAGCAGTGGGATACCCCCTACAACCTGTATCACGAACCGCAGACGCCGTTTGTGGCCAGCTTCATCGGTCAGGGCTATTTCATTCGTGGGCAGATGAGCAGCCATGAAGCGGTGACCACCGAGCTCGGCGAGCTGCGTGGCAATCGCGCCTACACCATGGCCGTTGGCAGTTCGGTTGACGTGTTGCTGCGCCCGGACGACATCGTCCATGCGCCAGACAGCCCCCTGCGCGCCAGCGTGGTTGGCAAGAGCTTCCTCGGTGCCTCAACCTTGTATCGCCTGCAGTTGGCGACCGGCAGCCAGCTGGAAGCGATTTTCGCCAGCCACATCGATCATCAGGTCGGCCAGGACGTCGGCATTGCAGTGAAGGCCGATCACCTCGTGCTGTTCCCGGTGCCGGGCAGCGTCGCCACCCAGCACGCTCGTCAGGAAAACGGCGTTCGCCGTTACAGCTCGGCGAACTGAGACACGGCTTGGGACACGATAACGGGTGACGGCAGCATCACCCGGCTTCTCAGCCCCGGCCGATCTCGGCAAATTTCCCTTGGGTATGCTCGGCCAATACCGCAGCAGCCAATTCGACCTCAAGTCCGCGCCGGCCAGCACTTACGTGAATGGTTGCGAACTGCTGCGCTGATTGATCGATAAAGGTGCGCAGGCGCTTCTTTTGCCCCAGTGGGCTGATCCCGCCGACCAGATACCCCGTGGCCCGCTGCGCCGCTGCGGGGTCAGCCATTTCACACTTCTTGACCCCCGCCGCGTGGGCCAGAGCCTTCAGGTCGAGCGTGCCCACCACCGGCACTACGGCCACCAACAACTCGCCCTTTTCACTGCTGGCGAGCAGCGTCTTGAACACCTGCACAGGATCGATGCCGAGCTTTTCAGCGGCTTCCAGGCCATACGAGGCCGACTTCGGATCATGTTCGTAACTGTGCACGCGGTGTTCAGCGCGGGCTTTTTTCAGCAGGTCGAGAGCGGGGGTCATGCGGGGCTCCGAGCAGAGAAGTTCGGCGGCTACTTTAGGGGAAAAGCCGCGAGCCAGCCAGCTGGTCGGCAAATCGCCAGATGCTGTCGGAATAGTCAGCGACCTCGCTGCGGGTCAAATTGTGGCTGATCGTTCACTTTCGACCTTTGACATGAGCGTTTCTTGCCTATATTTTTTCGTTTCTGAATAAATGGTGCACTCTTAAAGTGCGCTTTCGCTTATCCGCCCAGGGTCAATGGGGATCGACTCTGGGCCTTGCTGTCGAGCGCTCAGCGCCTCACAACAACAAGAACCGAGGTCATACATGACGACTGCACTACGCGAACCCACCCTTCGGGGCCAATGCATGGCCGAGTTTTTCGGCACTGCGCTACTGATATTTTTCGGCACCGGTTGCGTCGCCGCGCTCAAGGTCGCGGGCGCCAGCTTCGGCCTGTGGGAAATCAGCATTATCTGGGGGGTCGGCGTGAGCATGGCGATCTACCTCACTGCCGGTGTATCCGGCGCCCATCTGAACCCGGCAGTGAGCATCGCCCTGAGCCTGTTCGCCGGTTTCGAAAAGCGCAAACTGCCGTTCTACATCCTCGCCCAGGTAGCTGGCGCCTTCTGTGCCGCCGCGCTGGTGTACAGCCTGTACAGCACGCTGTTCTTCGATTACGAACAATCCCACGCCATGGTCCGCGGCAGCCAGGCCAGCCTGGAGCTGGCGTCGGTGTTTTCCACCTATGCGCACCCGGCGCTGTCGATCGGCCAGGCGTTTCTGGTTGAAATGATCATCACCGCGATCCTGATGGCAGTGATCATGGCCTTGACCGACGACAACAATGGCCTGCCGCGCGGAGCCATGGCACCGCTGCTGATCGGCTTGCTGATCGCGGTGATTGGCAGCGCCATGGGCCCGCTGACCGGCTTTGCGATGAACCCTGCCCGAGATTTTGGTCCAAAGCTGATGACGTTCCTGGCAGGCTGGGGTGATATCGCCTTCACTGGCGGACGTGACATTCCGTATTTCCTGATTCCGATATTCGCGCCCATTGTGGGTGCATGCCTGGGCGCCGCCGCCTACCGTGGCCTGATCGCCCGCAACTTGCCCACCGCGCAGGTTGCACTCGGGCAAACAGACGATAATTCCCAGAGCGATGCGCGGGCCTCCTGACCGGAGAGCCGCTGCCGACAGCCAGGCACAGCGCCTGGCCTCCCCCTATTTTGTGCAAGGCCACTGACATGACAGACACCCAGGACAAGAACTACATCATCGCCCTGGACCAGGGCACCACCAGTTCGCGAGCGATCATCTTCGACCGTGACGCAAACGTGGTGGGCACCTCCCAGCGTGAGTTCGTCCAGCATTATCCGCAGGCTGGCTGGGTCGAGCACGACCCGATGGAAATCTTCGCCACCCAGAGCGCGACCATGGTCGAGGCCCTGGCCCAGGCCAGCATCAGCCACGCCCAGGTCGCCGCTATCGGCATCACCAACCAACGTGAAACCACGGTGGTGTGGGACAAGGAAAGCGGCCGCCCGGTGTACAACGCCATCGTCTGGCAGTGCCGGCGCAGTACCGAGATCTGTGCCCAGCTCAAGCGCGATGGCCATGAAGACTACATCCGCGAAACCACCGGCCTGGTCACCGACCCGTACTTCTCCGGGACCAAGCTGAAGTGGATCCTGGACAACGTCGAAGGGGTGCGCGAGCGCGCCGAGCGTGGTGAATTGCTGTTCGGCACCATCGATACTTGGCTGATCTGGAAATTCACCGGCGGCAAGGTACATGTCACCGACTACACCAACGCCTCGCGTACCTTGATGTTCAACATCCACACGTTGCAGTGGGATGAAAAGATGCTCGAGCTGCTCGGTGTGCCACGCCAGATGCTGCCAGAGGTGCGCGGCTCCTCCGAGGTGTATGGCCAGACCAAGAGCGGCATCGACATCGCCGGTATCGCCGGCGACCAGCAATCGGCTCTGTTCGGCCAGATGTGCGTCGAGCCAGGCCAGGCCAAGAACACCTATGGCACCGGCTGCTTCCTGCTGATGAACACCGGCGACAAGGCGGTCAGCTCCTCCCACGGCCTGCTCACCACCATCGCTTGCGGCCCCCGTGGCGAAGTCGCCTACGCGCTGGAAGGCGCAGTGTTCAACGGCGGCTCGACCGTGCAGTGGCTGCGCGATGAACTGAAGATCGTCAACGATGCGCTCGACACCGAGTACTTCGCCAGCAAGGTCAAGGACAGCAACGGTGTCTATCTGGTGCCGGCCTTCACCGGGCTGGGCGCGCCCTACTGGGACCCGTACGCACGCGGCGCACTGTTCGGCCTGACCCGCGGGGTCAAGGTCGATCACATCATCCGCGCCGCACTGGAGTCGATCGCCTACCAGACCCGCGACGTCCTCGATGCCATGCAGCATGACTGCGGCCAGCGCCTGAGCGAACTGCGCGTGGATGGCGGCGCGGTGGCCAACAACTTCCTCATGCAGTTCCAGGCCGACATCCTCGGCAGCTGTGTCGAGCGGCCAAAGATGCGCGAAACCACCGCCCTCGGCGCTGCCTACCTGGCCGGACTGGCCAGCGGCTTCTGGAGCAGCCTGGATGAGCTGCGCGACAAGGCTATCATCGAGCGCGAGTTCAGCCCGCAGCTGGATGAAGCGCAGAAAGAGAAGCTCTATGCCGGCTGGCAGAAAGCGGTCGAGCGTACCCGTGACTGGGAAGATCATGAGGCCTGATTGAAACTGTAGCGTTTCAGGCCCTGCCCGCTGCGGTCGCCATGTTCAGCACATGGCGACCGACTTGTTTGTACTGTGCGCACTGGCTGTCATCCCTTTCCTACGGCATCATTGCAGCATTTGTCCGGCAGCCCCCAAGGACCGCCCATGAATCTGCCCCCGCGCCAACAACAAATCCTCGAACTGGTGCGCGAACGCGGCTACGTCAGTATCGAAGAAATGGCCCAGCTGTTCGTCGTTACCCCGCAAACCATTCGCCGCGATATCAACCAGCTTGCCGAGAGCAACCTGCTGCGGCGCTACCATGGCGGCGCGGCGTATGACTCGAGCATCGAAAACACCGCCTACGCCATGCGCGCCGACCAGATGCGCGACGAGAAACAGCGCATCGCCGAAGCCGTGGCCCGGCAGATCCCGGACCATGCCTCGGTATTCATCAACATCGGCACCACCACCGAGTCGATTGCCCGCGCCCTGCTCAATCACAATCACCTCAAGGTCATTACCAACAACCTGCACGTCGCGTCGATCCTCAGTGCCAAGGATGACTTCGAAGTGCTGGTCGCTGGCGGCACGGTGCGCCGTGACGGCGGCGTGGTCGGCCAGGCGAGTGTCGACTTCATCAGCCAGTTCAAGGTCGATTTCGCCCTGGTCGGCATCAGCGGCATCGATGAAGACGGCAGCCTGCTGGATTTCGATTATCAGGAAGTGCGTGTTTCCCAGGCGATCATTGCCAATGCGCGGCAGGTCATCCTCGCTGCCGACTCGAGCAAGTACGGGCGCAACGCGATGGTTCGGCTCGGCTCGATCAATCTGGTCGATTGCCTGGTGACCGATCAGCCGCCCTCGCCCGCCTTGAACCAACTGCTCAACGACAACAAGGTCCGCCTGGAAGTGGTGTGACCTGCGCGCGGCGTCGCACTGAGCGCCGCGCCATGTTCGCTATTGTTCATTTCGCCGCGCCTATTGAAGTTTTCTATGAAGACTCGCTGGCGAATGCTTGCTTGTTGCGCTAGTATTTTCGCAAACGAACATCGATGTTCATTTTCGATGGTAGCAGCCTCAGGAGGCCTTGCCCGTGTCCCAGCCCGTTTCCTCCCAGCCCGTCCCTGCCGATTGCTACGATGTTGCCGTGATTGGCGGCGGTATCAATGGTGTGGGCATTGCCGCTGACGCTGCCGGGCGCGGCCTCAAGGTGTTTCTTTGTGAAAAGGACGACCTGGCGCAACACACCTCCTCGGCCAGCAGCAAGCTGATCCACGGCGGCCTGCGTTACCTCGAGCACTACGAATTCCGCCTGGTCCGCGAAGCACTGGCCGAGCGTGAAGTGCTCCTGGCGAAAGCACCGCATATCGTCAAACCGATGCGTTTCGTGTTGCCCCATCGGCCGCACCTGCGCCCGGCGTGGATGATCCGCGCCGGTCTGTTCCTCTATGATCACCTCGGCAAACGCAAGCGCCTGGGCGCCTCGCGCAGCCTGCGCTTTGGCCCGAACAGCCCATTGCAGGCTTCGATCAGCCGCGGTTTCGAATATGCCGACTGCGCCGTCGACGATGCGCGCCTGGTAGTGGTCAATGCGATGGCCGCCCGCGAACATGGCGCGCAGATCGCGACCCGTACCCGTTGCCTGCGGGCCGAACGCGTCGACGGTATCTGGCAGGTGCTGTTGCAGCATGCCGATGGCAGCCAACAGACCATCCACACCCGGGCGCTGGTCAATGCGGCCGGCCCATGGGTCGCCAGCTTTATCAAGGATGACCTAAAGCTCGATGCGCCGTATGGCATCCGCTTGATCCAAGGCAGCCATATCATCGTGCCACGCATGTACGAAGGCGAGCATGCCTACATTCTGCAGAACGAAGACCAGCGCATCGTCTTTGCAATTCCGTATCTGGAGCGCTTCACCCTGATCGGCACAACTGACCGGGAGTGGAGCGGCGACCCGTCCCAGGTCAGTATCAGTGAGGCAGAGACCGATTACCTGCTGAATGTGGTCAACCAGCATTTCAAACAGCAGCTCGGCCGCGCCGATATCCTGCACACCTATTCCGGTGTGCGGCCATTGTGCAACGATGAGTCCGACAACCCTTCAGCGGTCACCCGCGACTACACCCTGGCCCTGTCTGCCGACCACGGCCAGGCACCGCTGCTGTCGGTGTTTGGTGGCAAGCTCACCACCTACCGCAAGCTGGCCGAATCCGCCATGGCCGAACTGAAACCGTTCTTTAGCCAGATGGGCTCCAGCTGGACCGCGTCGGCGACATTGCCGGGCGGCGAGAACATGACAACAGTGCAAGCACTGGTCGACGCGCTCCGAGTCCGCCACCCGTGGCTGGCGGTAGATATCGCCAGGCGCTGGGCAGTGACCTATGGCGACCGTGTCTGGCGCCTGCTCGAAGCCGTACATGGCCCGGAAGATCTCGGCAAGGCGATCGGCGGCGGGTTGTTCGGCTGCGAAATTGATTACCTGCGCGCACAAGAGTGGGCCGTCAGTGCCGACGACATCCTCTGGCGGCGCACCAAGTTGGGCCTGTTCATCAACGCCGTCGAACAGCAAGCATTGGTGAATTACCTGCAGCAGGCCAGGCCGACCTCGGGCCAATCAGACGCCGCCTGAGTCGGCAGGCACCTGCGGCCGGGTAGCCACTCCTCAAAGTGGCTGCCCGCTGTATCCACGCCTGTTGCCCTTACCCCTCGTATGCACGCTCCTGTGCACTGATCTGCTCCAGTCTGCGCTCTCATCCCACCAGGATTCTCAATATCCGCTCCATTCGGATTTCCGAACAGCCTCGCCTCACTCATTCGGTAACCCGTCGGTAGCCTCGGGAAAATCTCGCATCACAAAAGATTAATACCCAGGCTTTTCGGGACGTTATGATCAATTACAGGGCTTGGCACGAGTCATGCTCTACACTTGGTAGCCGAATGCACTGCTTTTGCAGTATTCGTGGAACGAAGAGTCCGCCAACGGCTCCATAAAAAAAACAAACATGTCGAGGAAAATTTGATGCGTATCGTTCGTCAATTGCTGGGCGCCGCCATCGCGGCTGCTGTTATCGCTTCGCCGGCCATGGCTGCAGAGCTGACCGGCACCCTGAAGAAGATCAATGACTCGGGCACCATCACCCTGGGCCACCGCGACGGTTCCATTCCGTTTTCCTACATTGCCGATGCCTCGGGCAAACCGGTCGGCTACTCTCACGACATTCAACTGGCCATCGTCGAGCACCTGAAAAAAGAGCTCAACAAGCCGGACCTGAAAGCTAGGTACAACCTGGTTACTTCCCAGACCCGTATCCCGCTGGTGCAGAACGGCACCGTCGATGTCGAGTGTGGCTCGACCACCAACAACGTCGAGCGCCAGCAGCAGGTCGACTTCTCGGTAGGCATCTTCGAGGTGGGCACCCGTCTGCTGTCGAAGAAAGATTCCTCCTATAAGGATTTCGCTGACCTGAAAGGCAAGAACGTGGTGACCACCGCGGGTACCACTTCCGAACGCATCCTCAAGGCAATGAACGCCGACAAGCAGATGGGCATGAACGTGATTTCCGCGAAGGATCACGGCGAAGCCTTCCAGATGCTCGAATCCGGCCGTGCAGTCGCCTTCATGATGGATGACGCGCTGCTCGCCGGTGAAATGGCCAAGGCCAAGAATCCAAACCTCTGGGCCGTGACCGGCACCCCGCAATCCTACGAAATCTACGGCTGCATGGTGCGCAAGGGTGATGCACCGTTCAAGAAAGCCGTCGATGATGCGATCGTTGCGCTGTACAAGTCGGGCGAGATCAACAAGATCTACGACAAATGGTTCACCCAGCCAGTCCCACCAAAAGGCCTGAACCTGAACTTCCCGATGAGCGATGAGCTGAAAGAGCTGATTGCCAATCCTACCGATAAAGCGGCAGACGAAAAGAAGTCCTGACCCGCAGCTAGTTAGTGTCTAACCTTTCATCCGAGGGCGCTCGCGCCCTTGGATGTTCGAAGGTGCCCGTGAAACAACGATCCGAGGGGAAATCCCGATGAATTACAACTGGGACTGGGGCGTGTTCTTCAAGTCCACTGGCGTCGGCAGCGAAACTTACCTGGACTGGTACATCACCGGCCTGGGCTGGACCATCGCCATTGCCATCTGCGCCTGGATCATTGCCTTGCTGCTGGGCTCGCTGCTCGGCGTCATGCGCACCGTACCGAACAGGCTGGTATCAGGGATCGCTACCGCCTACGTCGAATTGTTCCGCAACGTGCCGCTGCTGGTGCAGCTGTTCATCTGGTACTTCCTGATCCCTGACCTGTTGCCCGAAGGCTTGCAGGAATGGTTCAAGCAAGACCTCAACCCGACTACCTCGGCATTGATCAGTGTGATCATCTGCCTTGGCCTGTTCACCGCAGCGCGAGTCTGCGAACAGGTGCGTACCGGTATCCAGGCACTGCCACGCGGGCAGGAATCTGCCGCTCGGGCAATGGGCTTCAGCCTGGCCCAGATCTATCGCAACGTACTGCTGCCGCAAGCGTACCGGATCATCATTCCGCCGCTTACCTCTGAATTTCTCAACGTCTTCAAGAACTCCTCGGTCGCCTCATTGATCGGCCTGATGGAGCTGTTGGCGCAAACCAAACAGACCGCTGAATTCTCGGCCAACCTGTTTGAGGCCTTCACCCTGGCCACCTTGATCTACTTCACCCTGAACATGGGCCTGATGCTGCTGATGCGCATGGTCGAGAAGAAAGTGGCCGTACCTGGCCTGATTTCCGTAGGAGGCAAGTGATGGAACTGGACTTCTCGGACATCATCCCCGCGCTGCCGGGCCTGTGGAACGGCATGCTGATGACCCTGCAACTGATGGTCATGGGTGTGGTCGGCGGTATTGCCTTGGGCACCGTGCTGGCCCTGATGCGGTTGTCATCGAGCAAGCTGATGGCAAATATTGCGGGCGCTTACGTCAACTACTTCCGCTCGATCCCGCTGCTGCTGGTGATCACCTGGTTCTACCTGGCAGTGCCGTTCGTGCTGCGCTGGATCACCGGCGAAGACACACCAATCGGTGCGTTCACCTCGTGCGTCGTGGCCTTCATGATGTTCGAAGCGGCATACTTCTGCGAAATCGTCCGCGCCGGTGTGCAGTCGATTGCCAAAGGCCAGATGGGCGCTGCCCAGGCGCTGGGCATGACCTATGGCCAGACCATGCGCCTGATCATCCTGCCGCAGGCGTTTCGCAAGATGACCCCACTGCTGCTGCAGCAGAGCATCATCCTGTTCCAGGACACTTCGCTGGTTTACACCGTGGGCCTGGTCGACTTCCTCAACTCGGCCCGTGCCAGTGGCGACATTGTCGGCCGCGCGAATGAATTCCTGCTCTTCGCCGGTCTCGTCTACTTCATTATCAGCTTCTCCGCTTCATGGCTGGTCAAGCGCCTGCAAAAAAGGATCACCGTATGATTTCCATCAAGAACGTCAACAAGTGGTACGGCGACTTCCAGGTGCTCACCGACTGCACCACCGATGTCAAAAAGGGCGAAGTGGTCGTGGTCTGCGGGCCTTCCGGCTCGGGCAAGTCGACCCTGATCAAGTGCGTCAATGCGCTGGAGCCGTTCCAGAAGGGTGACATCGTCGTCGATGGCACCTCGATCTCCGACCCGAAGACCAACTTGCCCAAGCTGCGCTCGCGAGTCGGCATGGTGTTCCAGCACTTCGAGCTGTTCCCGCACCTGACCATTACCGAGAACCTGACCATCGCGCAGATCAAGGTGCTTGGCCGCAGCAAGGAAGAAGCCACCAAGAAAGGCCTGGCCCTGCTTGAGCGCGTTGGCCTGTCAGCCCACGCCCACAAGCACCCTGGCCAGCTCTCCGGCGGTCAGCAGCAACGTGTGGCGATTGCCCGCGCCCTGTCGATGGACCCGATCGTCATGCTGTTCGACGAACCAACCTCGGCACTTGACCCGGAAATGGTCAGCGAAGTGCTCGACGTAATGGTCCAGCTTGCCCACGAAGGCATGACCATGATGTGCGTGACCCACGAGATGGGCTTTGCTCGCAAAGTGGCCGATCGGGTTATCTTCATGGACAAGGGCAACATCGTCGAAGACTGCACCAAAGACGAATTCTTCGGTGATCAGACCGCCCGCGACCAGCGCACTCAGCACTTCCTCAGTAAAATTCTGCAACACTAAGCCGGCCGCAGCGCCCCTGGTTCGGTCCGATCCGGGCTGGGGGTGCTGGTCGTGACAAGGCCACTGTGATGAAATGCGACCCCTCGCTCCTGCGCCCTGCCCTGCCTGCCGTGAAATCCCGTCTGATCCGCCAACTGCTGTTACCACCTCTGATCATCCTGCTGATGGTCGGCCTGGGCCTGATCGGCTACGTACTCAGTGACAACAGCGGTATTCGTATCCTCAGCGAAAACGGCGAACGGCAACTCGAGCTGCACGCGCGCACAGTCGAGAGTGAAATCAGCAAGTACACCTATCTGCCGAGCCTGCTTGAGCTGGAAGACAGCGTATCGCAACTGCTCAGCGAGCCTGAGGGCGGTGCGCGGCAGAGCGTCAACGAATACCTTGAAGGGCTCAACCGTCGTAGCCGCAGCCGGGCCATCTTCGTCCTCGATACCAGTGGCCGAGTCCAGGCGACCAGCAACTGGCGCGACGCTGATTCATTTCTGGGTGAAGACCTGTCTTTCCGTGCCTATTTCCAGGACGCGGTGCGGGGCGAGCCTGGGCGCTTCTACGGCATCGGCAGCACCACCGGCGAAGCCGGCTACTACCTGGCTCACGGCCTGGAAGAGCACGGCAAGATCATCGGCGTGGCCGTGATCAAGGTCCGCCTGGACACCCTCGAAGAGCGCTGGCAGCGTGCCCGCCTCGAGGCTTTTGTCAGTGATGAAAACGGCATCATCATCCTTTCCAGCGACCCCGCGAGGCGGCTCAAGGCAGTCCGTGCACTGAGTCCGCAGACTAAAGAACGCCTGGCGCGCAGCCTGCAATACTACTGGTGGCCACTGAACGAGCTGGAGCCGCTGGCCCGCGAAACCCTCGCCGATGGCGTCGAGAAACTGACCTTCCCGGCCAATAGCGAAACCGCCCAGGGCAAACTGCACGAGGTCACCTACCTGGCGCAGACCCGTCGCCTGGCTGATACGCCGTGGCACTTCACCCTGCTCACGCCACTGCAGGACCTGCGCCGCGAGTCGATGATCCAGGGCGTGCTGGTCGCGGTGGCCTTCGCCTTGCTGACCATCCTTGGCATTGCCTGGAACGAACGGCGCAAGGTCATCGCCACGCGCCTGGCCGCACGTGAGGCGCTGGAAGAAGCCAACAGCCACCTTGAACGCAAGATTGCCGAGCGCACGGCGGACCTGCGCGCCAGCAACGAACGCCTCAAGGGCCAGATTCGCGAGCGCCGGCATGCCGAACAGACCCTGCGCCAGGCGCAGGACGAGCTGGTCCAGGCCGGCAAGCTGGCGGCCATCGGGCAGATGTCGACCAGCATCGCCCACGAACTCAACCAACCGCTGGCAGCGCTGCGCACGCTGTCGGGCAATACCGTGCGTTTCCTTGAGCGCGGCGCACTGGAAACTGCCAGTGCCAACCTGCAGACCATCAACGGCCTGATCGACCGCATGGGGCGGATCACCGCCAGCCTGCGCTCGTTCGCCCGCCGCGCCGATGACGGTGGCCAGGCTTCGCTGGCACAGGCCGTGGAGGCCAGCCTGCAGGTCTTGGCCAACCGGATTGCCGGCAGCCATGTGCAGCTGCACAATCTGTACGAGGATCAGTTGCTGGCCATCGATCAGACCCGCCTCGAGCAGATTCTGGTCAACCTCATCGGCAACGCGCTGGACGCCATGGCCAGCCAGCCGCAGCCGCAGCTGTGGCTGGAAGGTGAACTCCAGGCCGACAAATACCGGTTGCTGGTGCGCGACAATGGTCACGGTATCGATGACGATACGCGCAAGCACCTGTTCGAGCCGTTTTTCACGACCAAACCGGGCGAACACGGCCTGGGCCTGGGCCTGACCTTGTCGGCAAGCCTCGCAGCTGCCGCCAAAGGTTCACTCAGCGTCGAGCACCCCGTCAGCGGCGGTACGGCGTTCGTCCTCGCCCTGCCGCTGGTCAACGCCCCCACACAACCGCCACAGCAGCCATGAGCGAAGGGTCCCCATGAACCAAGCACCCTTGACCGTCCTGATCGTCGAAGATGACCCGCATGTACTGCTCGGCTGCCAGCAGGCGCTGGCTCTGGAAGACATCGCCTGCGAAGGCGTGGGCAGCGCCGAGCTTGCCCTGGAGCGCATCGGCGACGACTTCGCCGGCATCGTGGTCAGCGACATTCGCCTGCCCGGCATCGATGGCCTGGAGCTGCTGAGCCGGCTCAAGGCCCGTGACCGCGGCCTGCCGGTGGTGCTGATCACCGGCCACGGCGACATCGACATGGCTGTCGGCGCAATGCGCAACGGCGCCTACGACTTCATGGAGAAACCGTTCTCGCCCGAGCGTCTGGTCGAAGTGGTACGCAGGGCCCTGGAACAACGCGGCCTCGCCCGCGAGGTGGTGTCATTGCGCCGCCAGTTGGCAAGCCAGAGTACGCTGGAGGGCCGCATCATCGGCCGCTCGCCGGCCATGCAGGAGCTGCGCGAACTCATCGCCAATGTCGCCGATACCTCGGCCAATGTGTTGATCGAAGGTGAGACCGGCACCGGCAAGGAACTGGTCGCCCGCTGCCTGCACGACTTCAGCCGGCGCC
Source organism: Pseudomonas sp. NPDC088322 (assembly GCF_044740745.1). Taxonomy (NCBI): domain Bacteria; kingdom Pseudomonadati; phylum Pseudomonadota; class Gammaproteobacteria; order Pseudomonadales; family Pseudomonadaceae; genus Pseudomonas; species Pseudomonas sp. NPDC088322. The sequence continues at coordinate 74,921 of NZ_JBIURK010000006.1, forward strand.
AGGCGCAACCGTTCGTCGCGCTCAACTGCGGCGGGTTGCCGGAGAACCTCTTCGAAAGTGAAATTTTCGGCCACGAGGCCAATGCCTTCACCGGTGCTGGCAAGCGCCGCATTGGCAAGATCGAGCATGCCAACGGCGGTACGTTGTTCCTCGACGAAGTCGAGAGCATGCCGATCAACCTGCAGATCAAGCTGCTGCGCGTGCTGCAGGAGCGGACCCTGGAGCGGCTGGGCTCGAACCAGAGCATTGCAGTGGATTGCCGCCTGATTGCCGCGACCAAGTCTGATCTGAATGCGTTAGGCCAGAGCGGCCAGTTCCGCAGCGACCTGTATTACCGGCTCAATGTGGTTACCCTTGAGCTGCCGCCGCTGCGCGAACGACGTGAGGATATCCTGCAGTTGTTCGAGCACTTTCTACAGCAATCGGCGCTGCGCTTTGACCGCGAAACACCTGAGCTGGACAGCCACACCCTGTCGCGGTTGATGTCCCACGACTGGCCAGGCAACGTTCGCGAGCTGCGCAACGTCGCCGAACGCTATGCGCTTGGCTTGCCGGCATTCAAGAAAACCGCCAGCGGCGGCGCCAGCCAGGGCCTGGGTTTTGCCGAAGCGGTGGAGGCATTCGAGCGCAACCTGCTCAGTGATGCGCTGCAACGCAGCGGCGGCAACTTGAGCCAGGCCAGCCTGGAGCTGGGCATGGCCAAGACCACGCTGTTTGACAAGGTGAAAAAATACGGCCTCGGCTGACCTCAATCGCTACGGGAAAATTCTGTGGACCTGATATTGAAAGCGGCACTCGGCGCGGGTGTGGTGATTCTTCTGGCAATCCTGTCAAAGACCCGCAATTACTACATTGCCGGGCTGGTGCCGCTGTTTCCGACCTTCGCCCTGATCGCTCACTACATTGTCGGCAAGGGCCGCTCGATTGAGGACCTGAAAACCACCATCGTGTTCGGCATGTGGTCGATCATCCCCTACTTCGTCTATCTGCTGACGCTGTATGTGCTGGTCGAGCGCATGCGCCTGGAGGCATCGCTGGCGCTGGCCACGCTGGCCTGGCTGATCGCCGCGACCTTGCTGGTGACCGTATGGGTGCGCCTGCACTGAGCACTCCCCGTTATTACAGTGTGGCGAGGTGAGAGGGTTTCTCACGCTGGGCTTTCAGGTATGGCAAGACCGCCCCCAGCAGAGGCGCCTTGAACGGCGCTTGAAAACGATGCGCAAGCCCCGGAATCAAGCGCAACTGGCTGCCCTGGATATGCGCCGCCAGGTGCACTCCGTGCATCACCGGTAGCAGCGGGTCTGCGGTACCGTGCACCACCAACGTCGGCACGCGCAGCTGATTGAGCAGCTCGACTCGGCTCGGCTCAGCCAGAATCGCCAGAATCTGGCGCTTGGCGCCTTGCGGATTGAATGCCCGATCATAGGCCTGCGCCGCCTGTTGAATCAGCTCCTGGCGCTCATCCTGCACCTGCGGGCTGCCCAATGCGGCGAGCATGTCAGCCTGCTGCTCAATGGCCACAGCACGGCTCGGAGCACTGCGCCGCGCCAGCAACTGCAGCAACGCTGCGCTGGGTTGCGGTAGGCCGGCGGCGCCGGAGCTGGACATCACCAGGGTCAGGCTGCGCACCCGCTGCGGCTGCATGGCGGCCATATGCTGGGCAATCATGCCGCCCATGCTCACCCCCAGTACATGAAACTGCTCGATGTGCAGTGCGTCCATCAGTTGCACGCCATCCTCGGCCATATCGGTCAAGCTGTAAGGCGCCGATACGCTCAGACCAAGTTTGTAGCGCAGCGCCTCGAACGTCAGGTTGGCCGAGGCCGGCGCTGTATTCCAGCGGGTCAGACCAACGTCGCGATTATCGTAGCGGATCACCCGAAAGCCCTGTCGGCACAGGGCTTCCACGACATCGTCGGGCCAGTGGATCAGTTGACCGCCCAGCCCCATGACGAGCAACAGCGCAGGATCTGACGGCGCGCCGACGCTTTGATAGACCATGCTCAGCGCCCCCAGGTCAGCGCGCTGCAGTGCCACACTGGCATCGCAGCGCGCCATGGCAATGGTGCTCGGCGCAGCGCCCCATAGCATCAACACAAACAATAAAAAACGCATCAAGCAACACCAGCACGCAAAGCCCCATTAGTCCGCCAGTCTGATCAACTTGATTGAAAAGCGCTGCCACACTTGCGTGACAATTTGATGAACCCTGCCAGGCGGCCACTCAGGCAACATTAAGACCGCCTGGGCCACACCTGCAGATCGACAAACCGCGCCAACATGAGCCAAACTCACGCACTATCGCGTTTAGCTCCGGAGTTGGTCGTGCTTGAAATTCGTCACCTGAAAACCCTTCATGCACTGCGCGAATCAGACAGCCTGGTCGAGGCCGCCGAGCGCTTGCACCTGACCCAGTCGGCACTTTCGCATCAGTTCAAGGAACTTGAAGAGCGCCTGGGCATGCCGCTGTTCGCGCGCAAGACCAAGCCGATTCGCTTTACCAGCGCTGGCCTGCGCCTGCTGCAACTGGCGGACGCCACCCTGCCCTTGCTGCGCGGTGCCGAACGCGACATCGCGCGGCTGGCCGGTGGTACTGCAGGGCGCCTGCACATGGCGATCGAATGCCACAGCTGCTTCCAATGGTTGATGCCGACCATCGACCAGTTCCGCGATGCCTGGCCGGAAGTCGAACTGGACCTGGCCTCTGGCTTTGCCTTTGCCCCGCTGCCGGCGTTGGCCCGTGGCGATCTCGACCTGGTGGTGACCTCCGACCCGCTCGACCTGGCCGGGATCACTTACGTGCCGCTGTTCACCTACGAGGCAATGCTGGCGGTAGCCAACCAGCATGCGCTGGCGAGCAAGCCGTACATCGTGCCGCAGGATCTGGTCGACCAGACCCTGATCACCTACCCGGTGGAACGTGACCGTCTCGACATCTTTACCCGCTTTCTCGAACCCGCCGACATCGAGCCCGCCGCCATCCGCACCTCGGAGCTGACGGTGATGATGATGCAGCTGGTGGCCAGCGGTCGTGGCGTCTGCGGCATGCCGCACTGGGCCCTGCACGAATACAGCTCGCGCGGCTATGTGAAGGGCAAGCGCTTGGGCGAAAAGGGACTGTTTGCCACGCTCTACGCCGGGGTGCGCACCGACATGCTCGATGCGCCGTACATGCGTGACTTCCTGCTAACCGCCAAGGACACCTCGTTCGCCACCCTTGATGGGGTCAGCGCGGTGCGTTGAGCAACCGGCGGTACAGCGGCAGAATCAGGTCGCGGGTCAGCGGCGCCAGCAGTGGTGCCGACGGTTGCTCGGCGGTCATCCACAGCACTTCTTCGATCTCCGCTGCGGGCGCTACGGTGGTGGCACAGTCGACGCGAAACAGCTCGCACTGAACCTCGAAGCCCGGTTCGTTCGCCGCCGGCGCGCTGAACTGGCCCAGGTACTCGGCCGCAGCGACATCGATGCGCAGGCCGAGCTCTTCTTCCAGCTCACGGCCCAATGCTGCCAGCGGCGTCTCCCCTGCATCGATCTTGCCGCCTGGCTGCATGAACGCCTGAGTGCCGCGCTTGCGCACCAGCAGCGTGCGCCCTTGCGGGTCGATGAGCAGAGCGGCGGCGATGCGGATGATGTTCGGCATGGATAACTCGGGGCAGGATTAAGCCGGCGAGGATAGCCGATCCAACCTCCCCGCGTATCAAGCAAACGCCGCTAGACGAACGGCCCCTTGCCAAGTGCGCGTTCGAGCGCCATAACCAGAACATGAACCTGCCTACCTCGCAGCACCCTGCCCTCGCGCTGTTTCATCCCGCCGTCAGCAGCTGGTTCCGCCAGCGCTTCGCCACGGTTACCGACGCCCAGGCCCGCGCCTGGCCGCTGATTCATGCCGGCCAATCGGTACTGCTGACAGCGCCGACCGGCTCGGGCAAGACCCTCAGCGCCTTTTTGGCGGTACTCGACGAGCTGTTCCGCGAGGGTCTGGCCAATGACGGTCAATTGGCTGAGCAGACTCAGGTCATCTACGTGTCGCCACTCAAGGCACTGTCCAACGACATCCGCCTGAATCTGCAGGCGCCGCTCGAAGGCATCAGCCAGGTGATTCAGGCGCAGGGGCTACAGGCGCCGCAGATCACCACCGCGGTACGCACCGGCGACACCCCGCAAAAAGAGCGCGCAGCGATGCGCCGGCGCGCGCCGCATATTCTGGTGACCACGCCTGAATCGCTTTATGTGCTGCTCGGCTCGGCGTCCGGGCGCGCAGGTCTGGACAGCGTGCACACGGTCATCGTCGACGAGATCCACGCCGTGGCCGGCAACAAGCGCGGCTGCCATCTGGCGCTGACGCTGGAGCGCCTGCAAGCCCTGACCGGCAAGCCATTACGCCGCATCGGCTTATCAGCTACACAGCGCCCGGTCGAACGCGTGGCGCAGTTTCTGGTCGGCCAGCAGCGGCCCTGCGCCATCGTCGATGTCGGCCACGCGCGCCAGCGCGACCTGGCCATAGAGATGCCGCCGGTGCCGCTCGGCGCGGTGATGTCCAGTGATGCCTGGAACCTGGTCTACGACCGCCTGGCCGAGCTGGCCCGCGCCCACCGCACGACTCTGGTGTTCGTCAATACGCGCCGACTGGCCGAGCGCCTGACTCGCCACCTTGGCGAGCGGCTTGGCCAGCAGGTGGTTGCCGCGCACCACGGCAGCCTGGCCAAGGAGCACCGCCTGCTGGCCGAGCAGCGCCTGAAGGCTGGCGAGCTGCAGGTGTTGGTCGCCACCGCATCGCTGGAACTGGGCATCGATATCGGCGAGGTCGAGCTGGTCTGCCAGATCGCGTCGCCGGGTTCGATCGCGGCGTTCATCCAGCGCGTTGGCCGCTCTGGCCACCAGGTCGACGGCACGCCCAAGGGGCGCCTGTTCGCCACCTCGCGCGACGACTTGATCGAATGCGTGGCGCTGCTGGAATGCGTGCGCCGCGGCGAACTGGATGAGTTGCACATACCCAAGGCACCGTTGGATGTGCTGGCTCAGCAGATCGTGGCCGAAGTCAGCAACCAGCCATGGTCGGAGCAGGCTCTGTTCGACTGTCTACGCAAGGCCACTCCCTTTGCCGCGCTCGAGTATGAACACTACCAGGCGCTGCTGCGCTTGCTTGCCGAGGGCTACAACGGCCGCCTCGGCGTGCGCGGTGCGTATGTTCACCGTGATGCGGTCAGCGGCATGTTGCGCGGCCGCCGCGGCAGCCAGCTGACGGCCTTGACCAGTGGCGGCACCATCCCCGAGAACGCCGACTACAGCGTGCTGCTCGAGCCCCAGGCGCTGAACATCGGCAGCGTCAACGAAGACTTCGCAGTCGAGAGCATCACCGGCGATATCTTCCAGCTCGGCAATGCCTCCTACCGCATCCTGCGGGTCGAGGCCGGCAAGGTGCGAGTAGAGGATGCGCGCGGGCTCCCGCCGACCATCCCGTTCTGGCTTGGTGAGGCGCCCGGGCGCAGCAATGAACTGTCGGCGGCAGTTGCACGCCTGCAAAGCCAACTCGATCAGCAGTTGCAAGCCAGCCAGGGTGCGTTTGAACCGGTCAGTCAGTGGCTGGCAACTACGTACCAGCTAGATGACGCCTGCGTCAGCCAACTGATCGATTACCTGGGGCGCACCTGGCAGGTGCTGGGCGCTTTACCGTCCCAGCAGACGCTGATCATGGAGCGTTTTTTCGATGAGTCCGGCGGTACTCAGCTGATCATCCACTCGCCCTACGGCAGCCGCATCAATCGCGCCTGGGGGCTGGCCCTGCGCAAGCGCTTTTGCCGCACTTTCAACTTCGAGCTACAGGCGGCGGCCAGTGAAGACGCGATCGTGCTGTCGCTGTCTGCTGGCCACAGCTTCGAGCTGGATGAAGTGTGGCGCTATCTCTCGAGCAACAGCGCCGAGGCGATCCTGATCCAGGCGGTGCTCGACGCGCCCCTGTTTGGCGTGCGCTGGCGCTGGATTGCCTCGGTCGCGCTGGCCCTGCCGCGCTTTGTCGGCGGGCGCAAGGTGGCCCCGCAAATCCAGCGTATGAAGAGCGAAGACCTGGTCGCAGCAGTATTCCCCGACCAACTGGCCTGCCTGGAAAACATCGCCGGCGAGCGGCAGATTCCTGAGCATCCGCTGGTTGCCCAGACCTTGCACGACTGCCTGCACGAAGCCTTGGACAGCGACGCCTGGCTGGCCCTGCTCAAACGCATGGAAGGCAGCCAGTTACGCCTGATCAGCCGCGACCTGCCGGCACCTTCGCCGCTGGCAGCGGCCATTCTCAATGCCCGGCCCTATGCGTTTCTGGACGATGCACCGCTGGAAGAGCGGCGTACCCAGGCGGTGCTCAACCGGCGCTGGAGCGAGGTCGACAGCGCCGATGATCTCGGCGCGCTGGATGCCGACGCCATCACCGCGGTGGCCCAGGAAGCATGGCCGCAACCGAGCAACAGCGACGAGATGCACGAGGCGCTGATGAGCCTGGGTTGCATCAGCCAGGCCGAGGCAGCGGCCAATCCGGGCTGGCTGGCGCTGCTGCAGCGGCTGGCCAAGAGCGGTCGCAGCAGCCGTCTGGACGGCCCCGAGCAGCCGCTGTGGGTGGCCCGTGAGCGCTTGAACCTGTTCAACGCGCTATACCCGCAGGCACTGTTCGAGCCGGCCGTGACCTTGTTACCGGGCTTCGATACACCGGTCGATGCCGACAGCGCCCTAGGCGAGCTGCTGCGCTCTCGCCTGAGCGGATGCGGCCCGCAAAGCCGTGAGCAGATAGCCGCATCACTGGGCCTGCCGCCGGCGCAGATCGAGCAGGCCCTGGCCGCCCTTGAACAACAAGGTGTGCTGTTGCGCGGCTATTTCAGCCCAGGCGCGCAGGCACTGCAGTGGTGTGAGCGGCATCTACTGGCGCGCATCCATCGCTACACGGTCAAGCGGCTGCGCCGGGAGATCGAACCGGTCAGCCTGCAGGACTACATGCGCTTCCTGTTCGACTGGCAACACCTGGCGCAGGATCAGCGTATGCGCGGCCGCGAGGCGCTCGGCGAAATACTCGGCCAACTGCAAGGGTTCCCCGGCGGCGCCGGTGCCTGGGAGGCCGACCTGCTGCCGGCGCGCATCAGCGATTACAGCCCGCAATGGCTGGATGATGCCTGCCGCAGCGGCCAATGGGCCTGGAGCAGGCTAGCGCCGACTGCGGCCAGCAGCACCTTGGCGAGTACGCCACTGGCACTGTTGCCACGCGAGCATCTGAGTCTATGGCGCAGCCTGACCAGCACACCTGAGGTCGCCAGCCTCGGGCCGCGGGCGCAGCGTGTGCATGCCGCACTGCAGGCGCAAGGGGCGTTGTTTTTCGAGGAGCTCTCACAGGAGGCGCATCTGCTGCCCAGCGAGCTGGAAACCGCATTGCAGGAATTGGTCGGGGCCGGCCTGGTCGGCGCCGACAGTTTCATCGGCTTGCGCTGCCTGATCACCCCCGCTGCCAAGCGCAAACCGCGTATCAGCCGGCGTGGTCGGCCAGCGTTGTTCAGCGACATGGCCCATGCCGGGCGCTGGGCACTGCTCCGGCGCACCAGCGACGAACCCGATCACGACCTGCGCCTCGAATACATTGCGCGGGCGCTGCTGCGCCGCTACGGGGTGATCTGCTGGCGTCTGCTGACGCGTGAATCGGACGCGCTGCCAAGCTGGCGTGAGCTACTGCGCTGCTACCAGCGCCTGGAGGCCCGCGGCGAAATCCGCGGCGGGCGGTTTATTGCCGGGCTGGCCGGCGAACAATTTGCCCTGCCGGACGCAGTCGGGCTGCTGCGCCAGGTCAGGCGCAGGCCGCTGGATGGCGAGCTGGTGCTGATCAGCGGCAGCGATCCACTGAATCTGCTTGGCACCCTGCTGCCAGGCGGAAAACTGCCGGCAGTGGCCGGTAATCGGCTGCTGTACAAGGACGGTGTGCCCGTGGCAACGCAGGTCGGCGGGCGCTATGTGGTTCTGCTCGAGGCAGCTGCCGAGGAGCAGGATGGCTGGCGGCAAAAGCTGCTGCGCGGCTGACTGCGCTGGCCATGTGCCGGGCGTTAGCGCTATGGTCGTGGTTTGCCCCAGGCCCTGAGCCTGACCGAGCCATCGCAAGGATTTCGTATGAGCCTGTCACTTCTCAGCCGCTATGCATTTTTCGCCGCATGCGTCCTCTTCACCCTCGCCAGCCTGCCGTTCATCCATCATGAATGGCTCTGGCCGCTCACCCTGACCAGCGCCGTACTGAGCCTGATCGGCGTGTTCGACCTGCTGCAAAAGCGCCACGCGGTGCGCCGCAACTACCCGATCCTGGGCAATATTCGCTACCTGGTCGAGGCCATTCGCCCGGAAATCCGCCAGTACCTGCTGGAATCCGACAGCGACGCCCTGCCGTTCTCCCGCGCGCAGCGCTCGCTGGTTTATGCGCGGGCCAAGAACGAGGCTTCGGACAAACCCTTCGGCACCCTGATCGACGTTTACCAGTCGGGCTTCGAGTTCATCGGCCATTCGATGCGCCCGGCGCCGCTGGCGGACCCTGCGAGCTTTCGGATCATCATCGGCGGCCCGCAGTGCACCCAGCCGTACTCGGCATCGATCTTCAACATCTCGGCGATGAGCTTTGGCTCGCTTAGCGCCAACGCGATTCGCGCACTCAACCAGGGCGCCAAGCTGGGCAACTTTGCCCATGACACCGGCGAGGGCAGCATCAGCCCGTATCACCGCGAACACGGCGGCGACCTGACCTGGGAGCTGGGCAGTGGCTACTTCGGTTGCCGCACCGCCGATGGCCGTTTCGACCCCGAGCGCTTTGCCGAGCAGGCGCGCAATCCGCAGGTGCGGATGATCGAGATCAAGATGAGCCAAGGCGCCAAGCCGGGCCATGGCGGGATCCTGCCCAAGCACAAGGTCACCGCCGAAATTGCCGAAACCCGCGGCATTCTGATGGGTGAAGACTGCATTTCACCGTCCCGTCACAGCGCCTTCTCGACGCCTATCGAGTTGATGCAGTTCATTGCCCAACTGCGCCAGTTGTCCGGCGGCAAGCCGGTTGGTTTCAAGTTCTGCCTGGGGCACCCGTGGGAATTCATGGGCATCGCCAAGGCCATGCTCGAGACCGGCATCCTGCCCGACTTCATCGTCGTCGACGGCAAGGAAGGCGGCACCGGCGCCGCGCCGGTGGAATTCACCGACCATATCGGCGTGCCCCTGCGTGAGGGGCTGCTGTTCGTGCACAACACCCTGGTCGGGCTGAACCTGCGGGACAAGATCAAGCTCGGCGCCAGCGGCAAGATCGTCAGCGCCTTCGACATCGCCAGCGTGCTGGCCATCGGTGCCGACTGGGCCAACTCGGCGCGTGGCTTCATGTTTGCCATCGTTATAACCCCTATACTAGACAAACTACTCACCCACCACGGCGAAGCCGCCGCCGCCTAAATTTTCCTCCCCACCCCAAAATCACTCCAAAACGATTTAGACAAGCGGCACTCGCTCCTTCTTGTGCTCCCCAAGTTTCTGCACTAAACGTTATGAACCTCCAACTGTTATACCTGTAGGTCAGGGCCATGATTCGTCGAACGCTGCACTCCATATGCGACGTACCGATGGAAAGCCTCATTCCAGGCAGCAGCATTCCTATGCTTTTCCTGGAGAATGGAGAGATCAGCCTTTACGCCCTTGCCTGGAGTCGCCACCAGAAAATTCGCCAAGAACTAGGACCTCAAGCCATCCAGAAGTCCATTGAAGCCGTTGGCAGGTTCTACGACTTCTACAAAATCAAAGAACAAAAACGAGAGTTTTCCCGAGATGAGTTCAAAGCACTTGTCGGACGGTTCATGGATGCTCGCCGCCACGGTGATTTCACATTGGGGTGGTCACCCGTTTCTAAGAAAACAGCATTCGATGATGTCCAAAGGATCTGTGACTTTTCAGAGTTCGTGGCCAGTGAACTCAACAACGTATCGGTCACCTACATTGAAAAAACGCTGATTAGTAATTTGAGCATTTCCGAGCAGCGAGGAATTCGGGCAGAACTTGTCCACCGTACTAAATGGGATAAGCTGGGCCACCTGTTCCCCGCAACCGACCTCGGTCGAGGGATCGTCACGAAAAATTCTCTGAGGCCTGCCACCAGAGGCGGCTCGACTGTTTTGAGGGATGAGATGTATTTCCCGCCGCAATGCGTGCTCCCTTTCATTAGGGCTGCGGCAAGTACACGGGATAAGCTGTTTTTCATCCTGATGTTTTTCGGCTCACTGCGAATTTCTGAGCCTTTGCACTTATTCTCGACAGATGTCATAACGCTGAGGGATTTCGATTCCAAAGTGATCATACAGCACCCCTTTGGCGGGCACTTTACTTGGCAAGACCCATTCCGAGGCGACCGGACTGGAACGCGCTCCGAGTTTCTCAACGAACGTTACAACTTGGGCCCCAGAAATAGGCTTGGTGTCAAAGACCCCCTGCATTCTGGCTGGAAAGGAGTAACCTTCGACAACAAGAAGCTTCAGACAGAAATCTACTGGCTGACACCTGAGATTGGCGGGTACTTTGCCAAGCTCCATAAAGTCTACATGCAAGAAATTAGGCGTCATGTTATCGACGAGCACCCCTACTATTTCGTCAACCAGAAGGACAGCGACGATTTCGGTAAGCCGTTAAAGCTATCAAACATCAACAAAGCCTTTTACAGGACTGCTGAAAAGATCGGCTTGCGCCCTTCTCAGCCGGGAGTAAACCCGCATGGTGCGAGGCACTTCTACGGCTATTTCTGTGCATCGTACCTTCGCCTGGACATAAAGGTAACGTGCAGGATGATGCACCATGCGAGCACCACCTCTACGGAAGTCTATTACACGCTGGATAAACGAATAGTCCACGAAGAACTGCGCAAAGCCCACGAAAAATTAAGGGCCGAACTCCCTTCCTTCTTCGCATCTCTGATTGCTGACGCAGAGAGGTTGGCCCTGTGAGTGTACTTCATTTCACGGATAATGCGTCAGGCAAAAAGATAAGCTATAACACTTCGCAATCAAACTGCGTGCTTATTCAAAATGTCACTATAGAGGAAATGAAAACCGCCATTCTTGAGTACGAGGCAATCAGGGCCTCTGAGTACTGGGATAAACTCATATTAAAATCGAAACACGGGGAATACATCGTCGGGCTGCAAGGAAAAGAGCGAAATGGAGGCTATAAATCCAGGATGCTGAGAAATGCGTTCTTGGAACGAGCAGTTTGCTCCGCAGAGAAAACCAGCACGAAACTATTGAATCTCAGGGCGTTGCCCATTGAAGAGCAAATCGCCATCTTCGAACGGCAAAGGCCAACGACTCGTAGCGAAATATGGGAAATTCTCCGTAACCCTAGGGAGGTTTTGGTTGAAGATTTTCTAACCATTCTTGAAACCTGTTCGACCACCGATAACTTTATCAGTATCCTAAATGATTTTATTGAGCAACCCGACAAACCCGTGCTGGCTAGCCAACGTTATGCCGAGCTGATGACCTATTTGTGGTCAAAGAATTGGCTTCTGCTCACATTCAACATTGCAATCATTTTTCACATGCAGTGGTCGACGTTGACAAACCCTATATATTGTGGCCCGAAGTATTCAATCATAGCAGCCCTGCATGCTATGAACGCAAACCGAGCAACGGACGCCACCTGGAGTTTTGTGTGCTCGTTCTTTTCCTGCACGAATACCGGAAGCGTTCTTGACTTATCAGCGGGCGCCATCAAAACATTTGAGGAGCAAACACTTGAGTTTCGCAAGAAAAAGAATCCTGACGCAGCTTTCAGGATAGCCTCGGAAGTCCGGAGGCATACAAACTGGCTGCTGACCTCTTATAACATTGACAACCCAGATAACCAGGTCGCCATAGAAGTTGCTAATCCTCTCCCAAAACCGGCGAATGAAGAGTTAAGGTTAAGAGCTGACTTTAGCTGGATTGCGATTACCCATCCGGCCCTGCAACTTTGGGGAGAGATGTTCAAACTGTATGTACAGTCTTTAAAAACGATGCGACTTAGCTCCACAGTTAATAAACTCAACAAACTGGCTGACTATATTGGCACGCTAGAAACTCCTCCCACTGCCCCATGGCTACTGGAGCGCCGCCTGCATATCTATGATGCCAAGCTCGTCAATCACAACACCTTCATCAGCAAATATGGTGGTATGAATGCCAAAAACTTCAACTCTCACTTATCCACTTATCGAAAATTCTTCAACTGGCTAAGAGATTATCTAACTGCCAGTGATATGCACATGGAAAGTCGGTTTCCAGAGCCTTTTCTGGAATCAGACAGTAAAAAATCCGTCGAGTCAGCGGGAGTAACCTACCGGAACGCCCTCCCAGCCTATGTCCTGAATGAAATCAAGGGAGGACTCATTGATGATGATTTCGCTTTCCCGAAGTCACTGAACCGTCCCATGGCGCTTCTAAGAGATAATCATACCGGCCAAGCGGTTAGAGTCTTTGATCCTTCTCGTGCCGTTTGTCTGTACACCCTTCTGGACATGCCGATTCGAAGCCACCAAGCTCGATGGCTGGACAGCGGAGACCTGGATGAATTCATCTATGATCCGGTGACAGGGACAATGATTCCTAACCCGTCTGCTGATGCAATCAAAGGTCGAAGAGAAGGCATGCTGAGGTTGCAGCATGATGCCTTGCGGGCAGATACGTGGCTGAGCCTTTGGGTGAACACCAATAAAACGGCGGCATATGACAGTCCTAAAATCGGCTACAGCATTCCCTACGTATCACCAAAGCTGTTGGAATTGTTGAGTGCGCATACGACCTGGCAGAGAAGATATCTCCCTCCGATGAAAGCGCCATTGTCTTACGTGGCATTCCAGCAAGACGTCAAAGCTCACGAGCTACCGCCTGACATCAAGGGCCCAACGGTTGTTCCGTTGTTTCGCGACTCATTCACCCGGCAGTCCGACGCGCCAATTAAATATGCGCGCCTGTGCTCCTTTTACATCAAGGCGCTTGAAGAAGGCCAACGGCGTGTAGAGGCCAAGTACGGCCAAAAGATCAAGCTTGTGACGTACGACAGCGAGGGCAAGCCGAAATGGCTGATTGACCTCCACTCACTCAGGGTCAGTGGCATTACCAATCTCATCGAGGCGGGGGTACCTATCGAGGTGGTTCAGCAGTTCGTGGCTGGCCATCAAGTCCTCATCATGACCCTGCATTACTTGAAATACTCACCCGAAAAGTTACGCCAGTTTATAGCATCAGCGCACCAGAGGATGATGGATGATCAGGACTTCGTAGGATCCGAAATGTTCATCGAGTCCCTCAGTCAAATGGCGCCGTTTCTGCTGGGTCAAGAAGGCCCTGGTGCGGGAGCAGGCCATGATGCGTTGGCTGTGTGCGACGGCATTGTGACAGTTCTCTACGATGGTATCTGCCCAGGCACGAGCTGTAGCAATGGTGGGGCGCTGGAGGTGGCAGCGCAGGGTAAATACGGCCCAGTCCCAGGTGGGCGTCGCTGCGGCCTCTGCCGGTTTTGGCTCACCGGCCCAGCGCACCTTTTGGGCCAAATCACTGCAGTGAACAACCTTGCCTACACCATTCGAAAGAAAGGCCAAGAGGTAGCGATTCTCAACAACACGAAAATTGATGCCGAAGAGTCAGGCAACAAGCTGGAAGCTCGAACCATTGCACATCGAATCGAGCTGCTGAATCGTGAGCTCGAAATTGACATCAACGAATGGGTCGCACGGTACAAATATGCGGAGGAGTCAATCCGCCTTATGGATGATTACCTGGCGGCCAAAGCCAACATCATCGCAACCGATTCTGATATTCGTGTGCCGATGTTGACCCCGAGCTCCAACCTTGAACTGAAAATCACCCTGGAGCAGGCCCATGAATTTGCTTTGCTGGATCAAATCACCCAGCTCAGCTCTTTCAACACGAGCTTTGAGAACCGCGAAGCTGAGCTTGAAAAAAATGACATTCTGTCGCGGATGATGGTAGCGAACGGCATCACACCCTTCCTGCTTTCGCTGAATAAAGAACAGGCTCATGAGGCGGCGAATCTGCTGTCGGCGCTTCTGCTTCAGCAAGTCAAATCACAGGAGCTGCAAAGCGTTTTGGACGGAGCCATTCCCCTGACGACGTTCCCCAGTTTGTCCGAAGCTATTTCGGTTCTTGAGCAACAAGTGACGTCGAACCAGATGCTGACCAAGGGCAGTGTCTCACGCCTGGCGACCCTCCTAGGGAAGAAATCCAATGACCTGCCAAACGACGATGTTTTTGTGGGTGGCTTGAATGGTTAGTCCAGACCCACTACAGCAGGCGTACCAGGAGCTGCTGAGCGCTTCATCGAACCCTCGGCAACGTGAGTCGCTTGAGCGAATCAACAAAGCATGCGACTTCCTTGAAGAGCAAGGGCTTCGCATCACGCCATCGGCTGTGGAGCGGTATTGTGTGGAACGGGACTGGGGAGGCCCCAAAGCGCAATCCATAAGAAACTCTCAAGCCTTGAGCAAATACCTCAAGCTGCGAGAGTCGAAGCAGACGGTCAACCTTGATCGCAGGGCTAAGAAGTCTCACCCTTTGATCGCTGACCAAACCTTGCGAGCCTACGTGCAGTTGCTTCAAGAAGAGCGTGACCAAGCAAAAGCGGCCCGCTCCAGAATCGAAGCCGGCTTGAGGACACTACCTGGTGTTCCGATAGACGATTTGATCCGGCTGGGTTTCGGCGGGCAGCCGCTTCTTCGAAATGAGCAATCTACCGCCAAACTGAATAGCGTCGCGATCGAAGCAATCCAACTTTTGCTAACAGAGACCCGACTGGGTGAGTGCGGTCTTCAGCTCTACAAAGACCGCCTGCGTCAATCGCTAACCGGCAACATATTGCTAGAAAAAAAACATGTCGAGGCTCTCAGAAAGCTCGTCGACGGTAGTCCTGCAGGCGAAGCGGGTGTGGATCTCGCCGCCCTGCCATCGCCATGAAATTCAGCATGTGCCCATATGCGTTTTCAGCGCTTACCGGCAATTACCACACCGAATTGGCAGTTCCCTACTTCTAGGACAGAGGTGACGCATGGCTACCTCCCAAGCCAACCTTGAGACCTTCCAAGCCTGGTCAGCTGCAAAAACTCGGGAAGAGTTCCTGGCGATCGTTTATCGAGGGTTGCTGAATAGGAAAGAAATTGCCCTTCAGTGTGGTTTCTCGAAATCCGTCCTGGCTCAGAATCCAAGAATTCATAAGCTTCTCCATGAACTGGAAACCCGGCTACGCGCCGAGGGCGTACTTCCCCTGGACGAGGGTCTGCCCGATATCCGATCCGAGCGCGAAGGTCGTCAGGATGAGGGGGTAGAACATCGTGCTGCCCCACCCCAACTGGAGCCGCTCAACAGCCAGGCCGACGGAGTTCCGACAAGCCAGCAGTCCACGCCCCGTAAACTCGAATCTCTGGTGCGCCATCTTCAATCTGAAAACGCCAGCCAACGCGCCGAAATTCAAGAATTGCGCCGCCAGCTGTCCAGGCTGTCCGCGATTCAAGAGGCCTTGGCCACGAGCGGGCGGCTGCCTCGATGAACGACGAGCTGACCATCCAAAAACGCATCCGGGTGCTCTCTATTCGCAGCATCAACCCGATCGGCCACGGGGGGTGCATTTTTTATGGTGCAGCCATTGGCGAAGACGGGCGCTCCGAGGGCAACGAGCACTTTGTGGTGTGCGTTCCAAACCGACTGCATCTCACCACCCCGGTAGAGATTGGCCAGTGGTGGGACGTCTCTGGAACGCTCAGCATATTCATTCGTGAGTACAATGGCCTGCGGATCCATGAGCGCCAAATTGACGCTGCCGACATCCGACTCGTCCTACCCTGTGGACGCCATATCATCACGTTACTGGCACACGGAGAACGCTTCGCGGGGATCGGAATTTCCAAAGCCACAAGTTTGTGGGAAACCTACGGGGAGCAGCTCTATGAGCTTCTGGAGCAGGGCCGTGTTGATCTGTTGGTTTCGGTGCAAGGCATCAGCAAGGTCACTGCGAACGCAATGGTCAGTGCATGGAAGGCCTATGGTGACTGCACTTTAATCCAGCTCCTTCATTCATACGGGATTCCACGTATGACATCAGAGCATGCGATTGACCATTTCGAGGGCAAGCTCGAAGAAGCTCTGACCGAAGACCCCTACCGGCTACTGTCCTTCTGTGGATCTTGGCGAAGCGTCGACTCCTTGGCCATGAACCACTACCGCATCCCTGCTTATGACCATCGCCGATTAGCCGGTGCGACCGAGGAGGTGCTTTACAGACTATTTGATGAAGGCCATACAGCGCCTACCGAGCACCTGGTCATGCAGCGATTGCGATCGCTTTTGAAGAACGTGAGCGGCTCTCCCACCTCGCTCGCGACCACGGCCCTTATCCAAGCACAGACTATGGGCACAGTCGTGCGTATCGATCCTTCAGTGAGATTTCAGCAAATGGGCGCGTGGGTCATGGAGTCCACCATTGCCCGCACGATGACGCAGCGCCTAATACCATTACCGCCTGACCTATTGCCTCCCATCTATCCAGCAGGCGCACCCGGAGCGTACGAAGTAGCCCCTGGTTCAAACATGGCCCTCGCATATCCAGGCGTTGAGCTGACCGATGAACAAGTGGACGCGATTCGGCTCGTCCTCAACCATCGGTTTGCACTGATCAGCGGCGGGGCGGGTGTGGGGAAAACGACGTTGCTCAAAGCCCTCTACTGCCACTACGACAACGCGGGGCTTGAAGTAATCCAGGCATCTATTGCGGGCCGCGCCGCTCAGCGCATGAAGGAGGCTACTCTTCGCTCTGCTCGCACTCTGGCAAGCCTTCTTTATTCCAAAGACATGAAACAGGCAGGCGACGTCCCCATCGTTGTCGTCATCGACGAAGCGAGCATGCTGGACGTCATTACCATGTACCGACTGTGCCAAGCTCTGCCGCAGAATGCTCGACTCATTTTGGTAGGCGATGCCGGCCAACTCATGCCAGTGGGGCCTGGCCTAGTATTCCACGAGATGATTGATGATCCGAGAATCCCCCATGCATGCTTGACGAAAATCATGCGTCACGGGAACGAGATCGCCACATTTGCCCAAGCGATTCGCAGAGGTGTGTGGCCTGAGGTAAGCCACAACGACGCGAGTTCCGTAGCGTTTCTCGCCAACGACGATCAGGCTGCACAGCAAGTCGCGGACAGGATCGTTGAACTCTATCGGCGGGCCCCGGAGTCCACACAGATCCTCTGTTCGCTTCGAAATGGGGTTCTGGGGGTGAGATCGCTCAACCTGATGTGCCAGGCGGCCACCAGGTACAACGCGGCTCATCTCTTCATATGGAATGCAGCAGAAGCGGGCTACGTCGATACAGGTTTGCGGCTTGGTGATCCTGTGGTCTGTACGAAAAACTTCTGGGATCGCGGGGTCTTGAACGGCTCCCTGGGCCGGGTCAGTGCTATTGAAGATGAGCCGTTCCCGCTGCTGGATGAGGACGGACAAGTATGCGGCTATGCGATGGCTTGGATTGACTGGGATGACGGTGAAAAACGACCAGTGACGGAGGAGTTGATCGCACATCTAGAACTGGCCTATGCGCTGACAATCCATAAGGCACAGGGCTCGCAGTGGCCCATTGTGGTGGTGCCCGTCATTCCAAACAGATTGCTGGATCGAAGCCTGCTTTACACAGCCGCCACCCGTGCGCAGCATCAGGTCATCTTGCTGGGAGATGAATCAGTCGCTCGCAGGGCGGTCATCACTCCACCCAGATCGAAGATCCGTCACACAGCGCTACGTCACCATTTAGATGAGAACTTTGCAAGGATAGAGGGATTCACATCCCCCATCCTTTCGTCCCCCTAATGGTCTGGGCTCAGCGGGAATTTAGTTCAGTCCGTCGCAAATCCGACGACATGGGCTTGTAAACCTTTTTTTTGACCTGTAAACCATGGAGAGTAACTAGTAAAAAAATAGGTTTACAGGCTTTATTAGACGCCTCCATTTCAGGTCGTGCCCCTTCCCTACCTGCCGAGTCCCGCCATGAGCACTTCCATCAGCTTTTCACTTACCATGGGCTGGGCAACTGCAAAAAGGTCGCCTTGTGGCCTGGTTACGTTGGCTGAGAGTGAGCAAGAGCACTCCAGCTTTGCATCACGCGACATCACCCACAAAGCTGGCTTTACAACCCGCCACCCGCTTAGTAATCGATCCCGCACAGGCCACTGAGCATGCGCCGGCCTGTTGCTCGCACAGCAACACCAGAATCAGAGACAGGTCAGCCCATTTGGCGCGTTGATCCGTTGTATCCTGGCCGACCACTGGGGCAGCCAAGACCTAGCAGTGATAAACGCCCACCAGCACGATGTTGTTCAACCCATACTCTTCGACGCCTTCGGCACGCAGTTCCCGATTCCCAATGGCAGCCCCCCCTACTCGAATTCGCTGCCCGTGGTGAATCTGGTGTCCTTCATCTGAACGAAGTGCACGCCTGTTGCCCGTTTCCCTACGAGGGGAAGGCCCCTTCCAGCCGAGACATGGGTTACGATTTTCCCTCCCGGAAGTAGCAGAAACGCTCACCATTTTGGTGAGTATTTTCTTACCACAACGAATGCTCTATCGTGCCTGTTAGGAAGGTTCGGCTGGCCGGCATTTCGTTCAGCGATCAGCGTCTCGTACACATAACACGAGGATGGCCAGGATGATCTATCACAGTGACCAATCGGCAAAAGCGACGGCCTTGCTTCACGAACTGGGTGTCCACGAAGTTGCCTCGGGGATCTGGGCGTTCACAGACATTCGCACCGCCAGCCAAGGGTATGTGCATCACTCCCATCAACCCGTCGCCCTCGCGGCCTACACCGCCATTGATCCAACCTTCGCAGCCGGTCGGTTCCCCGGATACACGCTGATCGACCTGGTTGAAAAGGTGCCGTGTTTAGATGGAGTTGAAGACGCTGCCTTGGCAATGGTCTGCGACATCCCCGCACCGATCTACCCTTGCGCCGAGCAACGCGGGGAGAAATTCGGAGCATTGGCCTGGGAGATCGTCGAGCACTACCAGTTGGATGCCTGCTTCACCCAGAGCAGGGCATACGGCGATCAAGGCAGACATTACACCATGCGCCCCTGCGGCTTCGACCACGATCGTGACGAGCCCCTTCCTGAGGCATTGAAGGCGATGCGCAGCGCGTACAAAAAAATGACCGATGTACAGCGCGTGATGGTGCTGACACTGCTGCACCTCTATTCCCAAGGCACTGACGACTTTTATCTGAAGGGAGGCTGCCCTACCAAGATTTCAGCAGCTGAGGCGCTTCGCCTGCTCCGGAAGGATGGGAGTGCACTCAAAAAGTGGGGGGAACTCATCACGCATTACGCTGGCTGGTAAGACCGAGTCCATCGCTGGCACTCCGGTCAGTAGCCAGGCCGTTTCGCCGATATTCTGCTGCTCACGACTCTATTTTGACGATGCGCTTTTAGCAGGTATCTGGTCTCCTCGGAAGCACCTGCCTGCCCTTTTGGCTACCGGTTTCTTTGAGAACTTAGTCAAGATGACGACGCATGGCAAAGACCTCATCGTTGTCACCCACATCGGGCTAAAGGGAGCTCAAGCTCACTTGACGATCAGCGTTTCTTCCCCTGTTACCGGATCACGCGAAGATTCGATTACGCTGGGGTTGTCGTTGCCGACTTGCCTAAACAGCGCGATCACCTCATCAATGTCCATGAAGAGCAGAAACTTGTCTTTATCGAGATCGGAGGTGAAGAAGACACCGCACAGGCTGCCCTCTTCCGAAATACAAGGTGCAAAAATGAAGCTGTGTATGACCCTGCCGCAAATGAATTCAATGTCCCGCTTCTCTTGATTGCTTTTGCTCAGATCATAGAGAGAGTCAAGCCTGTGGTTATTACGCCAGGTCACAGGCTTGAGGTTGGCGAACTTTCTGACCATGAGCAACATGGCTCGTGTCTCATCCGTCACCTTCGTAGGTGTTTCGATCAGCCTCCTGACCGAGTAGAACCCGATGAAGATATCTCGCTCGATTTGGGCCAGCTGATCTTCAGAAAGCTCTCTGGACACCTTGAGCGTCGTGAAACGCTTGGCCATTTTCAGCAGGGGGGCCTTCCAACCCTCACTTTCCCATATCATCTTATGATCCCTCACAAATCGCACCTGCGGCCCAGTAGGCCGCCTCACCTCACAAGATCCGCGACGAACAACGACTCTCTGTGCCGGCCACGTATCAGTAATAGGTGGCCCGTAGATTGAAGGAGCGTGCCACTCTCAATACTGAATGGCGTAGCTGCAGATCAATTGAGAGATGACGGGTTCCTGGACATACGAGACCATCGCACTCAGCAGCGCCATCCCGACCACCGTAGACAGCCAGGCGCGCGCCCCTCCGAAGTCATGAACCTGCCGCTGCATCTTCACGACAGCCAAGCAAATAAAGGCCGCGTAGCCAATCAACACCATGATATCCGAGGCCCTCGCCACCGGGCTGTGGAGAATCGCTGTAGTGACCGCCTGTTCGTAGCTGATCGAAGTACAGCTTTGCGCCATAGCCTTGAACCGTGCACCGAGTGCCGGCATCTCAAATATCTTGAGTAGCACCAGCCACCCGGAAAGGTAGAAAAAGGTATTCACGCCCGCCAACATCTCACGTGGGCTTCCCAGTATCCGGGCGGACATTGCGAAACATAGACCGTAACACGCCACGAGCAACCAGTTGGCCAGCGTCATCACCCCGACGAACTCAATGGTAGGTGTTATGCCAGCTGACCGAGAGGCCGGCAGGCCCAGCACACCCAGCCCGATCGCAACGAAGATGCCAAAAAGCCAAGCCCGCGAGCAGATCCCTTTACGCGCTTTCATTTCCTCGAAAAACGCTACATTTGACTGGATGAGCGTTCGAGCGTCGCATGCGGATGCACATACGGCAGGCCACATTTTCTCCAGGAAAAACCCTGCTAATTTCTCCACATTGCTATCTCTCTAGTTCGGCGTCTACACATCAGGTGCGCTGCCCGACTATCGAGCAAGGTACAGGGAATTTGCAAGCATCCCCTATCTCCGAAGCGGCTTAAACAAGGCCATGTACCCACTTGGCATCATCGTCCCTTCAACCTCAAACCGTTGAGCGCTTCAAGCTGCCCCACAATCTGCTCGACAAGCGCATCATCGAAATCGTCCCTGTCGGCCTCCTCGTGCGTGCCTTTGTTTAGGTATGTCCACACCAGTGACTGCTCGGGCTGACCCAAGATAAGACCGAGTGACTGTAGGACGACCGGCTTGTCTGGGTGCACGAAGTCAGGCGCCTTGTTGAGGCGAGCAAGCATGGCTTCACAGAGGCCGCGTAGAGTTGGCTCAGCGCCAGAGCCCGCAATTTTCAGGCTGAGTGTGCCCATGTCGAATTTGCCCATCCATCTCCACAGTTTGTCCGTCAACATTTCGAGCGCTTGCCGGGACTCGGCCAATGCCGTACGTGCATCGCCACGGTCGATCGCGGCGCGGGCGTTGAGCAGATAGGTTTGCGGAGCGACATTCCCAAGCACGCGGGGCTGGTAGTTTCCGTTGTGATGCCGGAATACATATGAAGTCCAGGACTCATTCGGCACGCGATTCTGGACATCCTTCATGAACTCGTTGGAGTGGCACGTCACGAGCAACTGCGTGCCCGCAAAGCGTTCGCTCTCAAAGATTGTCTCCCTGATTCCTTGTCGATGCTCGTGGTCGATCGCGTTGATCGCATCATCAAAGACAACCACCGGCGCTCCAATCTTCAGAGCCTTGGCCAGCAAGATAGCCAGCCCCAAGCACCGCACATGCCCCTCACTCAGGATCTGCAGCGCATCGACTGAAACATTCGGCTTACCTCGGAAACAGAGCCCGATTCGCCCCTCCCCTGTCACCGGCAGGCTCAGCCCAGCCAGCTTGTCAGCATCAAGATCGCGAACATTGAACTCGTTGTACAACTCAAGAGCCAGAGAATTCAGACCCGCCATCAAGGTGCCTGGAAGCTGGGTTTTATACCTGCGCAGCAGGGCCAGGAATTGGTCGTAGGCGGTGTTGATGCGACGGTCACGAAGGATGGCATTGGCTTCATCTGCGGCTGCACTGATCAGAGCAGCATTGGCCTGCTCAAAGCCAGCGATGCGCGTCTGGGCATCCAGCACAGCCTGAGCCAAACGCTGACGCGCTATCCCGTGTGCACCGACATCAACCCTGGCCTGATTCAGTCGGTCGCGTTCAGTTATCAGCTTGCTGCGCTCTGCGTTGGCCAACGCAGACTGCGTGTCCTGTTGCTCCAACTGCTGCGCCCAAGTCACAGTCTGATTAGCCAAGTGAGGCATCGATCCGTCGGTACGATACCCGTCTATCCACCAATCACGTTGAAGATCAAATCCTGGATTAGCCAGGTAGCGCACGACCGCATGGGGGCTCTCGATGGTGGCTCCCACACGAAGAGCAAATGCTGAGAGCTTGACCCGCAAAGCCTCGGAGGCCGCATTGCGTGCCTTGATCGCCTGGTAATGCCGCCCCTGAATTTCTTTGAGCACATTCAGCCCAGCCAACCCCGCTGTCGCTTTTTCATAAGGGTTGTGTACGACTCGATGCTCACCCGCAAGGGGGGTATCGCAGGCCGGACAGTGGTCGCCTGCAATGTGCTGAAGACCCAGGACTGCGTTGTACAGATCCTGATATGAAACATCATAAGTTCGAGCTGCCAACTCCGCAGTGACGTCCACCAAAACCTTTTGCGCGGCATCGGCTGCGTGGAACGCCTGTAAGAGCTCAGTGCTACTGATTCCAAAGATGAACGCCGGTGGCTGGTTAAGCAGAGCGTCCAGCTCCTGCAGCCGGCCAGGGTTCGTCTCACTCCCGATGGCAGCGAGCAAATCTGTATAGGTCATGCCTGGTTGGACGCTCGCGGCGTATGCGCTTTCGATCTGCGCCTGCCGCGCGAGCGAGGCGGCTTCATTGGCGACGGTTTGATGGTCTTGACTCAAGGCGCCGCGCTTCGCCGTCAGCTCAACCTGCTTTGAAGCCAGAAGCGTCAGAAGCCCTTCCATGGAATCGTTGAAGTGACCCACGAATTCGTTGAATTGATCCATGCCGAACAGCGCGGCGATCAGCTCTGTCTTTTCGCCAGCAGGCTTGGCTGCAATGCGAGAGAAGGCATCGATCCTGTTCTTCTCGATAAAGCAGAACCGATACGCATCTGAATCTGCGACAACAGGAATCGCCTGCCCCTGAGCCGTGACCGCTCTGAGCTCGGGCGGGAGGTACCTTCCTTCGTGGTGGTTGGACAAATACCGCGCCGCCGCAATGCGCTTCATATCACATTCGTCGACAGTCCCCAGCAAAGCGAACTCTAGAGCCTCGCACAAGCTGGTCTTGCCACTGCCATTCGGCCCATAGAACAGAGTGATGCGCTCATGCAGATCAAATGGCTCTGGGTACCTGAATCCCCGGAATGGCCCGACACTTAAGCGCTTCAACTTGTGCCATTTCCAATCACCACCTGGCGGCAGGGGTGGGATCGCAGGCAGCACCGGCGAAGTGGTGGCGAGTGTGTCCCGCATCAGCCCGATCAGGAGATTGGATCTCTGATTACGTTGACGGCTGGTTCCCGCGACCCCAGCAAAGTGCTGAAGGACGATGTTGGCGATCCTTCGAGCATCTTCAGACGCAGCGTTCTCGGGGGCATGAATCCAGTGCACGAACTGGTGATAATCCTGTAAAGCCGACGTCATCCTTACCTCCCAGTTTCGAACGTGAAGCTAACCAGCGCCAGGTCATTTACCCTGGCGGGAAATAGCCCTGACGGTTTCAAGTCGCCGCGATGCGAAGTTGCCATCACCAGTAAAGCTCAGCTCCAGCGGATGTGAAAGGCGATAACGCTGTGCAGCCCCGCCTTCACAGTTCATCGACCCTACTAAGCCTCAATGGCCCAACTGAGCGGTTGCGCGCATATGCCCACGTCAGACATCCAATGCTGCAACTTCGACTTGGTCGGATCGAGCGCGAACCCAGCCATACCGGCCCAGGTAGACACGTAGTGCCAGAGTACTGATGCCGACATAGAGCAACGGCAACCACTTGAGTTGCAAGACACCGCTAGCAGAGATAAAGCTTTAGTGAGACCCGGCTCTTCCCTACCGGGCAGTTTCCATCAGGAGCTTCCATGATTGACCTTTACCCCTCCCCTAGTTGGCATCTGCGCTATCCACCGACAAGCCAAGCGCTGTTCGCCAGTCGGGAAATTTGCCTCGGAGAAAACTGCTATCTGTCAAGACCGCTTCAAGTCCAAAGGCTGGCTGAAGGCTTGGCCAATGCTCAAGCTTGCGATCTCGTAGCTACCTCCCTGCTCCTCGTCAAGGCGACTTAACCGGGCGCTTATGATGATCGGACGTGGTTGCATGTGTACTACAAGCACGAGGGAATTGACATTGAGGGCTGGGTGTCCAGAAGCACGGTTAAGACAGTCAGAGGGCGGTAGCCTTGATAGGGCGGTAGAGGATCGTAGAATAAGGTTTCGTGTTTAGTATTTACACATTCACACGCTAGGACTGACAACGACAGGGAGTGCCGAGATGGCTTTACCGACAATCGATGAAATCGCCAGATTAGGCCAGACCGAGACGCTGCCAGACATCATCTTCTCGGCCCGCTTTCCTTGCGATTTTAGCGAGCAAGAAGCGTTCGCTCGGCTGCTGGCGCAGATGCATAACGATGGCTTGGTCGACTTGCTGGCGCATCTTGATGAGGCTCTCGTGCAGAAATACCCCGGGTATCGCGGCATCCATGGTGTGCAAATTTTTGAGCGGGTTCTGGGCAAACTCAACGTCCCAGCGCTACACGTCCTGAAAGCGTTCGATGCCATTTACGGCGATACACTGAATTCTTACGCTGCATTCACTGCTCTGACTGAGTGGTGCCGTGCCTCAGCTTCCAGGCCTGTCGAACTACTTGCCCTGACTTACCAAAATCCCGGACATGCAGACAGATACCAGGTGCTTGCTATTGCTATTCGATGCGGGCTTGCCGTTGACGAAGCCCGGTTCACCCAATGTGCGCTAGGGTACCTGGAGGGCGATAACGAAACGCAGCGGATAGCGGCAATACAGGCGCTCTGCGGTTGCTCATTCAAGAATGGAGAGCTTTGGCCTGCCGTTGTCGACGCCATGAATGAGGCGTTGCTGGGGACTGATGCCGAGGGCTTGCGCTCGGCTATACTGAAAACTGGCTTGTCGTGGCTGTCCAGCAGCGACAAGCCTCAGTCAGAAGTCGAGCAACTGATCAAATCGTCTTGCGCCCCTGTCTCCGCTCAGATCGCGTACACCGCTGCCTATGCGCTTGCGTTCGATTTACCAACGCAGGGCCTGCACATCGTTGATCATCTTTATGGCTGCATCCTGAAAGCGCCTTTGAAGCCTGAAACGATTGGGCTGCTGGACATTGCATTGGGCAATAGCGTGAAACATTGCGGGGGAGAAAGAGCCCGTCCGATCCTGGAGGCCTTGATACTCAGGCCTACAGAACCACAGCAGTTAGGGCACTTTCAAATGTTGGTTCAGTCATTGAGGAAAGCTCCGCAGGAGGTGCTAGACCAGTGGGTGATCTCATGGTTGCGCAGGGGAGATTCCCGACTGTGTCACGAGCTCAAAGAGAGTCTGTTTGAAGCGGGCGTGGATCATGCCTTCTCCACTGATTTTAGCCCAGCAGCCCTCGATGATTGGGAAACGGGATTCGTCGCACGTAAGGCGGTGGCCACCTTCTTTTATCAGCCCGGTACCTTGGCAAGCTTCCTGGCGTCATTGGCACGCTCTACTGCCGGGCAGCGTAGCAGTGAGCTCGCAGCACTGATTTTCGACCCAGTGCTTTTAAACTATCCAAGTCTTGCAGAAAGCCATTTTGATGCGATCGCAGCAGACCCAACCGATCCAGCGAACTGGACTGCAAATGCAGCAGTTAGCCAGTTGAAGCAGTATCTCGATGGACTGCAGGCCATGAAGATGCTCCCTGAGCTCAAACCTTCGGAGCGCGAAACCCAATTGGAATCTGAGCGTCAGGCAGAGGTTACTGCTCGGGCAATGCGCGATTCCTGGAAGGATTCACTCATGGCTGACCTCGGTGGAATACAGCGCCTCGTGCTTTACGGTAACGGTATGGTGACCTGGCACCAGCAAAGAGAACTCGACGCTACCTCAGCGGAAGCGCTGGGAAAACTAGCACGCGCAGAACATCCTCTGACCAGTGTGTCTTATCAATACAGGTTGGCTAGGGAGGAGTTTCTCGATCCTCAGGGGCTGCGACAGCGCCTAATAGAGTACCGTTACGAGGAGCGTCCTCAGTGAAGCTGGTATTCAGGCAGTATCTCGAATCATTACGGGAGCGAAAGGAACTGGACGTCGTGCTTCCAGATCTTCTGAGCGAACTTGGGTTCAATGTGATCTCCCGGCCAAGGATAGGCCCTCGACAATACGGCGTCGATGTCATGGCTATTGGTCAGGACAAAGGGGAAACCAAGGTGTTTTTATTTTCAATCAAGAAGGGCGATCTGACCCGAGCTGAATGGAACTCCGGTGAACAGAGCCTCAAGCCATCAATCGAAGAAATCATCGAGGTTTACTGCAACACCTCGATCCCGGATCAGTTCAAGTCGCTGAAGATCGTCATCTGCATGTGCTTCGGTGGAGAAATCCATGAGGCTCTGCGCGTCAACGTTGCTCAGTTCACTGCAATGAAAACGACGGAGCGCATTTCGTTTCAGGAATGGAACGGAGACTACATCGCGGGCCTGCTGATGGAAGGGATTTTAGGACAGCAGCTCGTAAGCAAGGAGCTTCGTGGAAGCTTTCAGAAGTCTATCGCGATGCTGGATGAGCCTGATATTGCCTTCCAGCATTTCTCAAGTTTGATCAAAGGCATGCTTGGGGTCGACAGCGCGCCTGCTGAAACCAAACTCTCAAATCTGCGACGTATTTACATCTGTTTATGGGTGCTTTTCGTCTGGGCCAGGGATGCGGACAACCTTGAAGCGCCTTATCGAGCCAGCGAGCTTGCAATTCTGCATGCATGGCACGCCATTAGGGCTCATATCGGACAAAACGAGAAAGGCGCGAAAGGTCTTGGCACTACCTTCGAGGCGCTGGTTGAGTTGCATTTCTACATCTGGGACGAGCTCTACAGTAAAAAGATGCTTCCGTTCGTGGGGGTCAGGCACGCTATCTCAACGGCAGTGAGCACCAGCACTCCCGTAGACGTCAATCTCAAGCTATTCGAAATGTTGGGGCGTCTGGCTCAGCGCGGCCTTTGGATGCTCTGGAAGGAAGGAGGCGGCGTAAACACCCCTGATGTCGTTGAGCGTCATGGCCACGACGATGCCCGCACGCTGGCATCACAGATTAGCGACCTCATCAGTAGCAATCCCTCTCTGCTCAGTCCTATCGCAGATGCACAGTCTATTGATATCAGTGTCGCTCTTGTCTTCCTTTCGATGTTGGAGGAGTGGCAATCGGTTACACGCGAGTATTGTGATTTGCTCATGGACAATTTCGCCTTCACCTATCGCTATCACGGTAAGTACCCCACCATTTATAGTGCGTACTGGGAGCTGATCGAGCATCCCAAAGAGCAGACACAGGATTACAGGAAACGGCACACCCAAGGTAGTACGCTGCTTCCTTTGCTGTGCGTTTGGGGTTCGTCGTCTGGCATGTCGGAATTTACGCAGATGATGGCGTCATTCGTGAAGAGTGAGCTTGCTCATTGCAACCTTCAGGCATGGGTTCCGGGGCAAGATTCTGAATCCATGCTTTACATCGGGCCACCTACACATGGTTGGGCGCTCACCGAAATACCGTTCACTTCTGATGGCAGACAGGCCATGGAAATGCTTCAGGCTGAATGCAAGAAAGATGACGTATTTGCAAGTTTGTCAGCCATCAATCTTGGGCATTGGCCAGTCCTCGTCATGGCCTGCCGACACCATAGATTGCCGCTTCCTCCTCACTTATGGATGCCCGTGCTGATACGTACGAGGATGGCAAATCTGCAGAATCATTAAGAGCGAAACTACTAATTCCTGCACGACTTGTGCTTTGAAAGGCTTCGGGTAAGAGCTTCGTTGGCGCATGGAAATCCTGGCGATAAGGGTGATCACGTCCGCTTAATAATACGCGGACACCATCGCCCTTAGGGCTGGGGTTCGGAAGGTGAGTTTGCCGGACGCATACTGGACTTTTTTATCTGAATCAATCTGATCAACTACACAGAGGAGGTTCGCACCGAGTCGGTCAGCGAGCGCTGCAACACTCGCGCTGAGAGCTAGCTGACGACCGATTTTTGGATATGGCCCGTGCCCAAAGGATTGGGGCATTTAGAATGCTCTAAGGCCCCCTGATGCTTCCCTCTGGAGGAATTGAAATGCTTATTGAGTTGGATTTGAACAACAATGACGCGGAGGCGCTGTTGCGTCACTGCAAGGAGCACCAGCCAAGCCAAGGAGACTTTCGTGAAAACGCTCGCCTCGGAGAGGCCCTAGACACCCTGGCTGCCGCCATCGAAGACGCTATGAGCTTAACGCCCCAAAGTCGTGATTCGTCGGGTACGATTGATCCTCAGCTCCTCGATGCAGCAGTCAGTTTGTTCGGCGACGAGGCCTTGGCAATCAGATGGCTATCAAAACCGCTGCGAACCCTCGGTAATAAACGCCCGATCGATATTCATGTTCAGGAAGCCTTGGATCTGATCCGGCGGTTGGAGCATGGGTTGGTCGTCTGAAGATCTATCAGGCAAGACTGATCCAGCAGGCTCGACAATCTTTGCTCTGGAAGGGATAAAGCGCCAAGACAGCAATATCACCTTGGCCGATCTGAGAGAATGTAGTTCGACAGTTTGATGACCATGATCCCCAGTCGAAGACTTGAGAAGCAAGGAGACAGTCGCGGCCTAAAGCTGACAGCCTGGGCTGACACTGGCCAGCCTTTCCTGAATCATCCAGGAACGCGCTGCGGCAGTCCTGAACAATCTGTCGCAGGCACAACGACTACTTGGATCGCTTCGACGCGATAAGGGCACGGAACGCTTCCTCGCTCGTAGAGCCTTCGCGCAACCTGGCAACCCAAAATGCCGCATCTGATTCCGCCGGATCAAAATACTCGCGCGCGCGCCGGACTATGGCAAACCATAGTTCAAGGGGAAGAGCTGTTTCATGGTCATTCCTGCACCGAAAGCTCGGACGCCGCAACAGCAAGGGCTCCCGCTCTACCAGTTCATCAGCAAGCCGCTGCAGGACTAAAAAAGTAACATCACTCATCCCAATCAACGAAGGATGAATAAAGCGACTGATCGATTGAATCGCGCACTCTGGATCAACGGCGTGCAAGCGCAGTAACAGCGACACCTCAGCCTCAAACGCCACAGCCCCAATCGCTGCAGCCAAACGTTCGACAACTTCGAGCTCAGCGAGGTTACGACGCTCTAGCCCAATTACGTGCTTCTCCATAGCCATCGGCTCCCCGAATTGGTGATTCATACAACCTGCAAGCTTTTTAACGCTGGCCAGAGCATGGGATAATACGCGCTCCAGTCCTCCTAAACGGACTCACATGGAATCGTTATGAACGAAATTTGGCTGCGAGAACGGGAACGACGTGAGGCGATTTGGCAGCTCGCTGAGATGCAGCCAGGAGATCAAAGCGCTCCAGCGATTTTGGAATTACTGGACGACCTCGAAAGGCTAGATCGCGAGCACCCACTAATTGAATGCGAGCTCGGTTTCGAGCAGCTTGCCGAATTACCAAGGGAGGCGCATCCCATCGGATGCTGGATCGTTCGGGATAGTGAAATCCCAGAACCTTGGAAGTCCCGTTTCGTGCTTGCGCTGGGCCCCGCAGCTAGGGTTTCGGAAGGGTTTTACTTGCAGGATTGGATTGATTTCTTAGACGCCTGGCAGCGCGAAATTGAGCATTTGGAGCAGCACCGCCTTGCTCTTGATGACGAGTGAGACCTGGCCTGGTGAACGATTTCGCGTGGTGGATTGCTCTGGTGCCTGCTGACCCACCACTTTGCTTGAGCACCCACCGCCACCGTCGTGCCCCTGCTCTCATCCGCGTGGGAGCCCCTGATACTTAATAGACGTACAACCAGCGTCCATCTTGCGCGGATCCCACCAACCTCATTCGTGTCCTTCTGCCTATCCAAGCGGCTATTACAGCCGCACGACTAGCTATCGAACAAAAATTCCGTGTTGTGCAAAGTCGTTCAAAATCCGTTTGCGGCTTAACATCCCGGGAAGTTTGAACATGTTTCTATAACCATACCAAAGACCGAAAGGGATGATTATGAGCCCTAACCCGAATGTCGCGGTGGCCACAATAATTGCAGCTGGAATTGATGCAATTGAAAACACAATACCCTTCAGCACGGTCGACCTTGCGATCATCCGGATGTCCTCTAAATCATACTCAACCTTCCCACCTCTTCCTTCAAAAGCCAGGACAACTATGGATTTTTTTGAGATCTTTTTAAAATACCAAGTTCGGGGTACATCGGTACTCATCGCCCCATGATTCTTGAGATATTTCGGAACAACCACTTCTGCAAAATAAAAAGTATTGCCCTGGGGATCTTCCAGCCTCACCCTTGTGTAAAGTGTATCCAGATCGCTTAATGCTTTCACATCAAAGTTCTTGATTGTCACCGTAATCTTTTCAAGATCAGCCATACTTCATCCTTAAAGGCATTAGTTTTTTACACACGCGCATGTATTAACTGCCAGGTGCCCGATGACGGCAAAGCACATGCGCACGCATTACAGTAGGCATAGATGTGGTGTAACTTAGCCAGATATGAACTGCTCGTTAGCCCCGAAGCCTCTGACTGATCATGCATCGAGGTAGTACATGAGCTCGCGCGCCCTGCAGGGGCTTGAGGGCATCATGTGTCTTGTTCGCTCGTGATCACGTAGTGATCTCCGCCGGCGCTACGCATCAATTTGAAACCCATTTTGACGTCAACGCACTTCACAGCAGGTGTGGCAACCGTCATTCCATTTTCCGACACCCCCGACCCGTCCCTGTATACGAGCGCTACGTAACGCTCCCCCAGCTTCGCTGCGTTGGAAAGGTATGCGTCGATATGTACCGGCCAGTCGATGCCTTGTGCCATGACGACTTCTGAAGGCAAGCCGTGTCCTGGATTCTGGCGGTTTTCATAGCACTGAAAATCTCGCGCCCGCGCCTCATTAGACATCCACTTAATTCCTGACAATTGATAGAAATCGGCCCATAGATACCGATCTGCGCTCCTTCTCCGAGTGACAGCCAGATCAGGACAGTAGGTGAAGTGCGATTTAGCCAATAATTGAACGGCTTCGTTTCACATGCCAAGCGTCCTCCGACCTGGCCATCGGAGCGATCAGTGCCCTTCACTCAATTCGCGTGCTACCTACGCAGTCCTGGCTAACTCAGGGCCACCACACACCCAATCCGTACAGTTTTATACCTCATATCATGTGTAACTGTACACGCCAACGTGGCTACATCCTCGTTTTTCCGAGGACATCGCTTTGTTGAAGCCGGCGCTGGCAGCAGTCATCCGATCACTTAGGGAGAATCAGGGCCTCTCTCAAGAGAGCTTGGCTTGCGCAGCATCACGCACTTATCTCAGCCGGATCGAGAACGCCGAAAGCAGCCCGACGGTTGAGAAATTTTTCGAGATATCCGAGGCGCTGGGCTTGAGCCCAGTATCCCTCCTTGCCTTGGTTCTCTCGACACGAGACGACACCACTGTCGACGCCGTCCTCTCCCAGGCAATCGAAGAGTTGAAAGCGCTCGAAGCACGAATCAGTGCAGACGACATCAAGACGCATCTTTCCGGAGTAGGTGTTTCGAAACGGCCTGCCGCGCGACCGGGAGACATCGCCAAGTTGCGGCAAGTGCTTGAGTGCAAAGAAGCCGGTCTGAGTAAGGCCGAAACTGCGCGGCGGCTAGATTTGAGCCGTTCTACTGTCGGATTCTTGTGGGGAAGGACATTGCCTGCGCAAGACTGAACTAGGTTGAACCGCGAGCAATTCCACAACCGTAGCAAACACAGAAGCTTTTTGCTGGCGACTTGGCAGGTGGGGAAGCTCACTCCTCCTCGCTCTAGGTGCTGAGTCGCTCTTACTACATCGAGGGCTGCGACCCATCACTCTCACTGGCCGGACATGACAACGGACGACTCACCGTGGGACGTGCGCAATCCAGCGCTCCGTAGGCCTTGACGGCGCTGGGTGGCTGGCAATCTCTCTTGCACATTGCTACCCATGCTCACGCTCAGGCAAGATCGTAGTGGCAGATTGCATAGGGAGAATCGCAATGCGGGAACCTTTTTCCAAGCGCCACGGGTACGCCGGTATTCAAGAAGCCGAAATCACCGTCCGAGAAGATGCTCCGGAGGAGCTGCGCGCCTATCTAATCCCGCTCTGCTATGAGTGCGGGTTAGGCCCTAAAGCCCTCCGAGAAATAGTGTGCCAAGCCTTGAGAAAGCAACCCGATCGTAACAACTGGACTGAATATCCCAATGTTGCGAATGAAGTGGAAGACCTGCTTCTCGAATGCAAATGGTTCAAAGTATACGACATCATCGAGCGCGTCCTGGACAACCTTGGTAATCATAACTATCGCTACGAGAACTACGAGCACTTCCAGAACGAGCTCAATGAATACTTCATAGAAAATGGGATTGGTTGGAAACTGGCCGACGGTCAGCTGGAGATGCGCGGGCCAAAATCCTTCGAGACTGTTCTCAGCCACGCTCGACAAACCGCCGAAGCGTTTGGCCATCCGACAGCTGCAAATGAACTTCATCAAGCGATTTCCGACCTATCACGCCGACCCGCCCCAGACCCCACGGGAGCAATTCAGCACGCCATTGCGTCGCTTGAATGTGTGGCGAGAAAAATCACAGGCGATGAGAAAGCGAACCTAGGCGATATCCTCAAGAAACACACATCATTGATTCCGCAGCCGCTTGACCAGGCAGTGTCGAGAGCTTGGGGGTACGCCTCGGAGCACGGCAGACATCTGCGTGAGGGGCGTGTACCGTCGTTTGAAGAGGCCGAGCTTTTGGTCGGCATTTCCGCCGCCGTCAGCAACTACATCATCAAGAAGGCTCAGCCTGACTCGGCTGACGAGACGGGTACTTTTTTCTAAGCCCAGTTTAATGCTCGCTGCGAAAAAGTCGATATCGCACTCCTGGTCACGCCACAGCCTGTGCGGCTCACAGGGTGTGGCGTGGACGTCAAAGCAGGAGTTCCACTCTGCCAACCAGGCCCAGCCAAATTCGGCTGCCTTCCCCAGACATCCTCTACTGATCACCACTGTTCCGGTCGAAATTCGGCTCATGGTCGGAGATTCGTGTTGCCGCTCCGACGCGACCGACAATCCAGCATCTCAGAGGTGGTAAACCTACTGTAGAGGTTTAAGCCTGTGCGATTTACACCTCGAAAAGGAAGTGTACACGCCATGGTGCCGGCGGAGCGTCGCTGGCTCATGACGCCTGTGGGATTTCCTTAATGACTGGTGGCAATGTAAGATCATGACTGAAGAGGCAGGTACCTCCTCTCGTTCATTCGGGGGCGGCTCTGATAATTAACAGCTCTGGCTGTTGGGCTCACGCCCACTGATCCCTCTGGGGATGTTCTAAGATGACTCAAACCCGCTTGCCTCTTCTCCAAATTCCCATGGAGTGTTGCGTGTGAAGGATGCTATCTGGTTCACCTACAAGGCCCGAATTCAAGCCCATAACCGCTTGGAATGGCTGGATTTTCACTCCCAGATGCTCCTGGTGTGGTACGCAATCCTCGGCGCTGTTCTAGGCGTTCTAGCCATTCGCTACGAACATGTACTTGGCCCAGATACTGACGTAATGGCCACCGTCCTTTCCGTTGCGTTACTAGGCGTCTCGCTCGCAGTGACAAACCGGGATTTTCGGGTGCGCGCCATGGCAATCCGCAAAAACTACCTGCAGTTGCACGCCCTTTATCGTGAACTCTCATCGGGTACTGCACCCACACCTGAACAGACGAAGCAGTATGATGAACTGCTCGCCGACGCAGAGAATCACAGAGAGATCGATGACCGCGTCGCACGTGTTTTTTCCACCGGGCTGACCAGCCGAACACCTACTGCGTTTGAGAGTTGCTATGCCATCACCTGGATAGGTGCTCGCCTGATTGTTACCGTAGCCCTGTACGCCCTACCCCTCGCGGCAGGCATGTACGCTTGGGCGGGCAGATGAGCGCTGCACGGAGTTTCAAGAGGCATTTCGCTCGCAAACCATTGCTCCGCATTTACACTGATAAGATCAAGAAGTCTGGCGCTATCGGGCTTGACCGCACCCGTCCGGCAAAGCTGGATGCCAGACTGAATGATGAGCTCGAACTCATTATCCAAAAGGTTCATCAGGGTAAATATCGCTTCACCGCATTCAAGGAAAAGTTGATTCTGAAGGGCGCAGCCTCCCCGCCCAGGCAGATCTCAATTCCGACCGCGCGTGATCGGATCGTGTTGCGCGCCTTATGTGAGTGCCTTGCAGAGGTTTATCCAACAGCGAGGCTATCACTGCCACAGGTTGTCATCGAAGACCTCAAGGTAGCACTGGCGTCAGGAATCTATGCCGATTACGCCAAGATTGACCTGAAAAACTTCTATCCATCAATTCCTCATACGTTGATTGATGCAGCTATCCGGAAAAAGATTCGCAAGCCTGAATTCAAGCATCTCATTACCACGGCGATTACTACGCCAACTGTCTCTGAGTCGAAAGGCAGGAAGGACACGCCCAACTCAACCATTGGAGTGCCCCAGGGCTTAGCTATCTCCAATATGCTGGCGGAGATCGCACTGCAAGATATCGATCTTATGGTTAATGGTCGGCCCGGGATCTGGTACAAGCGCTATGTCGATGACATCTTGATCCTAACGCCTGCCGGCCAGGCTGAGGCGGTAGCCAAGGAGCTGATGGCGGGGCTGCAGAGCCTGGGGTTACACCCACATCCGTTTGGCCCAGACTCAAAATCCAAGTTCGCCCCGCTGACCGATCCCTTTAGTTTCCTGGGGTATCAGGTGGAAGGTGGGCACGTGATCATTCGACGCGATAGCATCCTCAGATTTGAATCATCCATTGCGAACATCTTCACGGCCTATCGACACAAGGTAGCGACGGCTCGCTCTCCTAAAGACATGGAGCGGGCCAGAGCATACTGCGAATGGAAAGTTAACCTACGGATCACGGGCTGTTTCTTCGAAGGAAAACGGCGAGGCTGGGCATCGTACTTTTCCCAGATCACCTCTACCGCCCAGCTTCGAGCGGTCAATCACACGATACGTAACCTGACCAAACGCTCCTCATTGGAAGGGAAGATCAAACTCAAGTCGTTGATCAAAACCTTTTACGAGCTCAAGCGCGGAAGAGCCTCTAATCACGCCTACATTCCGAACTTGGATGATCACAGCATCGCTGATAAGCGAAAAGTACTGGCGCTATGGATTGGCGATGATGTGATTAAGCTTCGTGATGACCAGATAGAACGGCTTTTTGCGATCAAAGTAAGTAAAGCTGTGCGGGAACTCGAACAAGATATAGCCCAGACATCATGATTGGGATGTGAGTACCATGGCCTACTCCGTCGCACCAACTCAGCGGAGAAATGAGCCCCGCGAAATTTCAGAGACAGGCAAATAGCCGGCACGATCTCCAGTAGTATTCGTTGACCGGCTTACTGCTCCGCAAACCTTTGTGACAGGAACACATGGATGTATTTGTCAGCACTGAAGGTTCAGAATTTTCGTCAATTTGGCGCCGAATCAAACGGTCTGGTCATCGAATTCAACAAAGGCATTACTGCGCTGGTCGGAGAGAACGACGTGGGTAAGTCATCGGTCATCGACGCCCTGCGATTCGTCCTTCAGACGCGAGACGGAGAATACGTACGCTTGCAG
The DNA here is from genome assembly GCF_044740745.1 of Pseudomonas sp. NPDC088322. Classification (NCBI taxonomy): domain Bacteria; kingdom Pseudomonadati; phylum Pseudomonadota; class Gammaproteobacteria; order Pseudomonadales; family Pseudomonadaceae; genus Pseudomonas; species Pseudomonas sp. NPDC088322. Next base: position 110,935 of record NZ_JBIURK010000006.1, read on the forward strand.
CCGGAGGACTTCCACATTCCTGGTGAAGGGCCTCAGGCGAGTCAGATCACGATCGTGGCCAAGTTTGCAGATTTGTCTGTCGCGGATCAGGGGGCACTGTCCGAGTACGTCACATTCAAGGGTGGTGATGCGGTCGTTTACGTTCACTGGACAGCACGAAGACTCTCGGACGACGTCCTCGCACGTCGTTGGGTTGATATTGTTGTACGCAGTGGCCATAGCGGGGGTGGCCCAAGCATTGACACCAATGTCCGCCAACTACTGGCTGCTGCATACTTGCGCCCCCTTCGAGATGCCACACGGGAAATGTCCCCGGGGCGTGGATCACGCCTCTCACAAGTGCTCAAGCATTTCCCCAGCATCAAGGATGGGAGTGGTTTTGATGTTAACCAGCCGCTTGCAAACCCTGAGTCGCTGAGCCTCGCTGGGTTGGCTGGGTATCTACGGCATTTGGTGAACATGCATCCAGGTGTTGCCTCTGCCCAAGACTCGGTCAACGAAAACTACCTGTCCCATCTTTCACTGGAAGGTGATGAGCTACATGGGCGGATCAATTTCGTTGAAGGGAGCTCGGAGCCAGCTCGCCTAAGGCAGATCCTAGAGCGCATGGAACTGAGTCTGCTCGACCAGGGTTCACGTGAAGCTCGTGGGGAATACGGCCTGGGCTCTAACAATCTGTTGTTCATGGCCTGTGAGTTACTACTGCTTGGCAAGGAACCCGACGGACTGCCGTTACTGCTTATAGAAGAGCCAGAGGCCCATCTTCATCCACAGCGACAATTGCGCCTGATGGATTTTTTGACTGTTGCAGCTACGCCCAGACCAAGCTCCTCCACAGTCACTCGACCGATGGAGATCGATCAGCGAGAGGAGATCTCGCTGCAATGGAACGAAGGCTCCACAGCTCCTTCAGCGCTCTCATCTGACGATGGTGGGTCGACTGCAGATGAGGTCGGCCAGGAAGACCAAACGCGGCCCGTGCAAGTGATCCTTACAACCCACAGTCCCAATCTCAGTTCCAAAATAGCTCTAGACAATCTAGTACTGTTGCACGATCGCAAGGCTTATTCTCTCGGAAGGGAACACACAAAACTTGACGAGGGGGACTATCGATTCCTCGCCCGTTTCCTGGACGTGACCAAAGCAAATCTGTTTTTCGCACGAGGTCTCCTCGTCGTCGAGGGAGATGCTGAAACCATCCTCCTACCAGCACTAGCAAAGCTGCTCGGACGAGATCTGACCCGCCATGGCGTCTCGCTGGTCAACGTCGGGGGCGTTGGCCTGAGGCGATATGCTCGGATCCTTCAACGTGCTAATCCCGCAAAAGGCGTTCTGAACATCCCTGTCGCCTGTCTCTCGGACATGGACGTCATGCCAGACTGCGCACCACAGATTCTGGGCTTGGTAGAGAATGATGACGACCCCAAGTGGGTGGCTGGCCGCCGGAAGTGGCGAGCGAACCGCGACTTCGGCGCTGATGATGAAACTCGGCTTCAACGTCTGACTGAATGGAGAAACTCACGCAAAGCGAACGACGAGCAAAATGTACAAACGTTCGTGGCGGAACGATGGACACTGGAGTACGACCTGGCCTTCAGCGGCATGGCACTTGAGCTTCTCGTGGCCGCACGATTAGCGGCACACGATGATGCGATCCATGCTGCACGGGAAACGCACGACCGAGTCATCGAACGAGCCATTACCGAATATGAGGGCCTTGTAAGCTCAGGTATTTCGGCTGAAGAAATAAGTTCGACCATCTACGCACTGTTCCACCGCAAGGTCGCCTCCAAAGCGATCACTGCTCAGTACCTCGTTGATATCTTGGAGCAGCGCTTTCAAAGGCTCGGAGTGAGTCTTGAGCGCTTGGAAGAACGTCTTCCCGGCTACCTCGTTGAGGCGATCTACTACGTGACTTCTCGCATAGAGATAACGCCCAATCAGCACCAGCCCTCGGAGCAGCAAACGCAGAGACAGATGCCATGATCGCGTTCTGCGACCTGGTGCCCGAAATTACCGACGAAGACATCGAGTGGGTCTCAGGGCTCATGAAGCTGGAGGGTTTGGATGAGCAACGCCTCGCCTTCCTTCGATCGCAGGAAACGCTCGACGTATCCGCGTCGCCAGGGAGCGGCAAAACGACCCTTGTAGTCGCCAAGCTTGCAATTCTTGCTCGCAAATGGAAAAGCCGGACTCGCGGCATCTGTGTGCTGTCTCACACCAATGTCGCTCGCCATGAAATCGAGCATCGACTTGGAAACACCGAAGTTGGCCGACGGCTGCTGAGCTACCCTCACTACATCGATACAATCCACGGTTTCATCAGGCGCTTCCTTGCCACGCCGTGGCTCCTTTCAGCTCAATACCGTTTCACTGCGATCGATGATGAGCTGACCCATCGGATGCGTTTGAGGTCTTTGTCAGCCGTGGACAAACGGTTTCTGGGCAGTTTCTTGGCCCGCAGAGCGTTTGATACCAAATTGCTGCGGTTAGCCACTGCTGACTTTGACAACCCTTGCATCAACGCCGCCAAAGGCAACCTGCCTAGCGGGCCGGATACTCAAAGCTACCAAATCATGGCTAGGGCAGTCGTCGACACAGCGAAGCGCGGTTACTTTTGTTACGACGAAATCTTCGTGCTGGGCAGTGCTCAACTGGCTGCGCGACCCGTGGTAGCTGAGGGGTTGAGGCACCGCTTTCCATACGTCTTCATCGACGAGATGCAGGATACCTCTGCGATGCAGGTTGAGTACCTAAACGCAATTTTCCCTCGCGAAAACACCGGGATTTGCGTGACTAGGGTTGGTGACTCCAACCAGGCGATTTATGAGTCGGACGTCCACACCAATGGCAGTGACTTTCCGGATCGAAGTCGAGCAGTCGACATCTCCAGTAGCTTCCGCTTTGATCAATCGATTGCGATGTTGGCAAATCCCTTCGCACTTCAGGCCGTCGCTGGCGGGCTTTCAGGGCGGCGCAACGTAGGAGAAGCCGGGGCGCTTCGCCACACCATTTTCGTTTTTTCTGATGGCGACTGTAGCCCCGTACTGGATGCTTACGCTCGCCTGGCATTCCAGCAGCTCCCCGTGGAGCTACACGACAAGGCAACAGTCACTGCCATAGGCTTTACCCATAAAGACATCGATCCCGATGACACTGACCCGATGCACTACCCAAAAACGGTCGGGCACTATTGGGAGGGCTATGATCGCAGTGCAGGTCTAGCAGCTTACCGTCCGCCAACGTTGATCGAGCGTATTCGCCAAGCCAAAAGTGATCTTGTCAAAAGCGATACTGCTCACCACAGCGTGGAAGAGATCGCGAAAGGCCTTCTCCACCTGGTAAACCTCTCCAATCTCACCACCAAAATCAAAGTGGGAAGTCGACAGCACGTCCAAGTACAACAGTTACTGATCGACCTGAATGACTTGGCCGTCTACCAACAGTTGGTGGTCGATCTACTCTTTACATCAAATACCATCAGTGCCGACAGCTGGACATCTTTCGCTCAGCGCTTTTGGGCTTTGGCATCAGTCCTTGCTGGAGTGGATGAGCAACCCGAAGCAGCGCTGAGCTACCTCGCTTGGGTAGCGGAAGGCTTGGATACTCTGCAGGAGGACGCTGTACATCTTGAAGTAAATACCTTCCGCAGCAATCAAGACCATGGCGTGTTGGACGTCAAGCTCGGCTCCATTCATTCGAGCAAGGGACAGAACCATACCGCGACGCTTGTGCTCGAAACCTACAGTCACGAGCACTTCATCGCTAGCCTGTTGCCTTGGCTCACTGGGCAGCAAAGCCACGGTGGTATCAGGACGCGAAAACGCATCGTCCAGCGGTTGCTTGCAATGTATGTGGCGATGACCCGCCCAACGCACCTGCTGTGCCTGGCCATAAGCAGGAGGACGCTTGGCGAGGGGGAGGAAATCGAAGCCAACTGCGAACAGCTCCGCCAGCAGGGTTGGGACATTCAGTATGTGTAAATGTCACAAGATCGGCATCCTAAGTATCATTAGCAGTTTCACTACCATGAAGATGTGATCTGATGACAGACTCACCCCCCCTACAAGCTGCCCTGATTGCGGCCATCGTCGCATTCGGCGGCGTCCTTGTTCAGCTACTGATCGCGTATCTAGGTAGGCGACAGACAGCGCAGCAACTTGATCTCCAGCAACTTGTGTCGCACCGAACAACAGCAAGCTTCGTTGCTGATAAGCGTCAAAAATGGATTGATGAGCTTCGTACGGACATGGCGTTTCATCTGGCTCTCTCCCAGGAAATCGTATGGAAGTGGGATGCCATGCGTTCTCGGGCAGCGGTCAGAGCAGATCAGGAGGCTAAGGACGGCAAAGGAAATATCGATCAGCTAAAGGTCGACAAAATTCACCAAGACGCAGCAGATGCATTTGCTCCTGAGAACGGAGCGCGAGACCGTGAGCACCACGAACGGCACATTCGAATCTTGTTCCGGCTCAACCCCAAGGAAACCTCTCATATCTCGCTCCGGGAGTGCCTTGAAGAGATTCGCCGCTCGATTCATCAGACCCAAGGCGCTAGGAACCTGGGTGAAGCGATCAGACTGATGAAGCAAACCACTAACCTTGTCCTTCAAGCACAGGGGCTCACCGAGACCATCTTGAAAGCAGAATGGAAACGAGTGAAGCAGGAGGTTGCCTACCCCGAAGTCTTGATGTCGAGTATCCCTAAGCCCCAAGAGAGCTCAAGCCCTACGGAAAGTGGTATTGATTGGCCGAGTCGCTGAACACCGACTCCCGGGAGCGCCTAGGGCGAAAGCTTGCCCACACTAGGCGGGCTTCCCCGTATCATCAAAAATTGTTCGGGCACGTAGTCGATACAACTCATGCTGTAGCTTGGCCAATCACCGTGGGCTCCATAGCTGTCTCATCTGCTGGCATGGGATCAAAGCTGTCAGCACGGGCTGCTCGCCACATGCGCTCGTAAAACTCACCGGCGACCTGACCACTGAGTAATTCCCCTGGCTTCAGGAACACGTGCATCTGAGAGAAGAGTTTCACCTCAGTAGCAGACATTCGACGCACGAGATGGCGCGCAGTCAGCTGCGAGGGCTTTGTCAAACCAGCAGCAGCCAGCATCTCTGCCAGCGCTTTCAGCGTGCTTCGGTGGAAGTTATAAACTCGCGCGCCTTTGTCCTCAACAACCAACGCTCGCTGACGCAGAGGATCCTGGGTAGCCACACCGGTAGGGCATTTGTTCGTATGACATGACTGAGATTGGATACACCCTATCGCGAACATAAAGCCACGCGCAGCATTCCCCCAATCTGCACCGATCGCGAGGACGCTGGCAATGTCGAACGCACTGATGATTTTGCCGCTCGCACCCAGCTTGATCTTGTCCCGTAGATTGATACCTACCAACGTGTTGTGGACGAACAAAAGGCCTTCACGCATAGGCACGCCAAGGTGATCCGTGAACTCTACCGGCGCAGCACCGGTACCACCTTCAGAGCCATCAATAACGATAAAGTCAGGCAGAATTTCAGTTTCAAGCATAGCCTTGGCGATCCCCATGAACTCCCACGGATGCCCCAGGCACAGCTTGAACCCCACAGGTTTCCCTCCAGATAGCTCACGCAGTTGGGCAATGAACTGCATTAACTCCAATGGCGTAGAGAAAGCGCTATGGCTCGATGGTGAGATGCAGTCTTGCCCCATCGGTACACCACGGGTACTCGCGATCTCCTGAGTAACCTTGTGCTTCGGCAGGATACCCCCGTGACCAGGCTTGGCACCCTGACTCAGCTTGATCTCAATCATTTTCACCTGTGGGTCATTCGCTTGTTTGGCAAACTTCTGAGCGTCGAATTTGCCATCATCCGTCCGGCATCCGAAGTAGCCACTGCCGAGCTCCCAGACCAGGTCACCGCCATTTTCACGGTGATAAGGGCTGATGCTGCCCTCCCCCGTGTCATGGGAAAACTTTCCCAGTTTCGCACCCTTGTTAAGCGCTCGAATTGCATTGGCGCTGAGCGAGCCGAAGCTCATAGCCGAGATGTTGAAAACCGATGCGGAATATGGCTGTTTGCACTGCGGGCCACCGATCTCCACCCGGAAGCTTTCAGGGTCTGAGAGGGGAGCTGGCCGCATCGAATGGCTAATGAATTCGTATCCAGTCTGGTAGACGTCCATCAACGTGCCAAATGGCTTATCTGAGGCTTCACTCTTAGCGCGCGAATACACGAGTGCACGTTGAGCACGTGAAAAGGGCGTGGCCTCATCGTCAGCTTCGAGCAGGTACTGACGGATCTCTGGACGGATCCCTTCAATCAGGTAGCGGATGTTGCCGAGAATGGGGTAATTGCGTCGAACGGCATGGCGCGATTGAAGGAGGTCGAACACTCCCAAGAGGCTCATGGCCCCGGTGAGCAACGTCATAGGCCAAAGCCACTCATACTGGTGTGCAAAAGGCAGAGTAAGCAACGTGAAGAACACACAACAGACGAAGAACGCATAACGACTCAGCAGAGATAAACTCATAGGATTTCCTTCTGGCATAGCCTGGTAGAGCCAACATACCAACAATTCGCTATGTGTTGATGAACCTTAGGGAAAGGATGCCGCCTCCGAATACCGCTGATAAGGAACCTGCCTACTTAGCTGTATGTATAACCAGTTAAATATTGTGGTCAATTTATGTTCAAATCGTAGACCCGTGACTGGCCATTTGATAGCGTCACGTTATGTAATGCGAAGCACCTTTCCCGGTATCTGAGGCCCGAACGCGGCGCCTCAGTAATGGACTAATCGATACGCGTGGCAAGGCAGGCGAGCTTTGATCATCACACCAGCAGGCCCCTTCAACGGAACGACGTGGGAGGCGACACTTCAGCTCGTCTTCAAGACGAAATTTGGCGCAGACGGATACCAGCACGTACCAGCCACGCCAGGTGATTTCGGGATTGAAGGATTCACGAAACACACTGGGCTTGCCTTCCAGTGCTATTGCCCTGATTCGATCTACGAGCGCACTGTGCTCAACAAAAAGCAGCAGGACAAAATCACCAAAGATCTGAACAAGCTCAAAAAAAATCAAACTAGCCTTCAAGGCATCCTCGGTGGTACCAAAATCAAAGACTGGTGCTTCGTCACACCTGAGATTGCTCATAACGCGCTGCTCACCCACGCTCAAAAAAAACAGGATGAAGTCAGGGCGTGGGATCTTCCACACTTGGATGAAAACTTCACGATCCTCGTACACGACATTGATTTTTATATCCAAGAGATCAACCAGCACCGTATTTCAGCTGGAGTACCGATCTCCATGGGGCAAGGTGAGCAACACGTTCCAAAAGTTAACGAGAGCCCAACGGCTTATGACGAAAATCTTGAACGTAAAACGCAACTGCGGATGTCCCACAAAGGGGAGCGTGCGGTAGCAAGTCTTCTTAGTAAAACCAAAAATTCTTTCTTGGATCACGACAGCTTTTTCCAGGCGCTCTATAAAACATCCCCCCAAACATATTTTCATGTTGCGAAAACACTGAACGGTTTTGAGGAAAATGTTGAGGAATGGAGTCTTACCACCTCCGATCACCCGGACAAACTGGTAGAGATGATCAAGGATCGTTTATCTGATCGATTGCTCGCCGATGAGCGCCTCAAGATCGATGGAACACTCACGGACGACATAGTGCGCAGAACTGTCGCCCGTTGGCTTGCCGTGTGCCAATTGGACTTCTACAGCTAATGGCAACCATAAAATTCACTCCTAGACCCATGCCCGTGCTGACCGAACTCCGGCCCATGTACAAGATTTGTCAGGCGCTGTTGATCCTCGACATCTGCGGACATGGTGGTAAGTGCAGCCTGATAAAACTCCACTTGATGCATTGGGCGATGAAAACCCCTGCGCGTATGGAAACGATGACGCTCGCCGCACAGCTAGGTCAGATAACCCTTCCCGTTTGGGGCTTTGATCCGGCACTTTCCATTGCGCTCCAACTCGCATTTCGAGATGGACTCATCGAGCCGACCACTAGCGGGTTCAAATTATTACCCAAAGGACGGCAGTTGGTAGCAGACATCAAGACCGACGGCACCGTCATGGTCGAAGAAAAGACCACGCTTTCGATGATTGGCAAGAAAATCTCAGAAGGTATGGTCAAAACCATCTCCAAGGAATGGGAATAATCTTGTTTATTAAACGTATCAAGATCGCAATCGAAACCACTGACGGCCCATTCGGCTTCATGGCCGAATTTTCGCGCAATCTCAATATCATCCGTGGACGTAACTCTTCAGGAAAAAGCACCATCGTCCACAGCATTCTCTACGCCTTGGGAATGGAAGAGTTGCTAGGCGCGCAAAATTCCGATGCCCTGACATACGTACTTAAAGATCACGTCGAATTTGATGAGGAGAAGCACTTTGTAATTCGTTCTATGGTCATCATGGAGCTGGAGTCGAATGGCAAGACGATCACCATTACTAGAAAGATCAAAGAGGATGGTATAAATCCGAAGCTGGTCGAAATTCAGGAGTGTGCGGCCCTCACCAAAGGGGAGACCGCGCCTATTCTTTATAGATTCCTTCATGATGGTGGGAGCGCGCAAATTCGAGAAGGCTTCTACACATATCTCGAAAACTTTCTCGGTCTCAAACTGCCCATGGTGCCTCACACCAATGGCAAGCAGGTAAAACTCTACCTGCAGTATATCTTCGCCGCTATGGCCATTGAACAAAAGCGTGGATGGACGGATTACATTGCCAATCTTCCCTACTTCGGTGTCAAGGAAGCTCGCATAAAAATTGTCGACTTCTTGGTCGGCACCAACGTATTTGAGATGGATGCCAATCGTGCGCGGCTAGACCACGAGTCGGTTGAGCTCAATACAGCATGGCAAGATATCTACCGGGCAATTAACTCCGATGCACTGAAGAACTCGATGAAGGTGCTGCACCTGCCGAAAACTCCGGTAGCGGAGTTCCTCCCCGCAAACGTGCTTTACCACAAGTCCACGCTGCAGGGCCCGGTGGATCTAGATCAGTTCAAGAGTAATCAGCTCCAAGTGCTCAAGAAGTTGACTGAGGAAGAATTCAGGTGGAAGGACACGACTTCTGATGAGACGCTCAAGCTTATTGAACAAGAGACCTCCAGACTTCAGGAACTGACTGTCGCATATGAGACATGCATTGGCGATTTGACACTCCATCGAGCGGCCCGTAACGCGAACGCTATTCATCAGAGGCAAGCAAGTGAAGAACTGTCCAAAAACCAGGCTGCCCAAAAGCTCATACGATACGGCGCCTCACTCAAACTTGATGTCGCCAGTGACGTTTGCCCAGCATGCATGCAGAACATTGGCCATTCCCTGACCGACCTCCATGAAAGAACTCCCCACATGGACATCGAGACCAACATCGATTATCTGAGGTCTCAGATCAAGATGCTGGAGAGGGACACAGCGGCGATTGAGCAATCGGTCAAAGAGACCACGGTAGTTAGTGAGGAACTTGCCAAGAGCATTGCCTCCTCCAAGTCAAAATTGCGCGCCCTTAAGTCTGACCTTACAACAAACGCAGCCGTGTCCAAGTCCAATCTGCGGCAGCAGCTTCAAGTAGAAATGAGCATCGAAGAAGTCTCTCAATTTCTGCAGCGAAACGATGAGCAATTGGAAGCTTTGGTGGAGCTATCCGCTCAGTTCAAGCGCAATCAGCAGAGCCGAGCTGCGTTGCCAAAAGAACATTATTCCGATGTGGATCTTGAAAAGTACGCGTTGTTTTCGAAGATATTCAGAGCGAATGTTAGTTCTTTCGACTATCACAGCGCTCCCGTGAAGGACATCAAATTCAACGTAGAGAACCTTCTGCCAGAACTCGACAAGATTGAGCTCCGTGAGGTCTACAGGAAAGATTTTAACGAGAGAAAAGCTGCCTCTCCCACCAGCACCTCCAAGAACAGCTCGAACATCGCGCGGGAGTCGAGCGCCAGTGACTTTGTGCGGCTGATCTGGAGTTACATCATGACGCTGTATGAAACATCGGCGCATTTCACAGTGAAGGGGAATCACCCTGGATTTATCCTGCTGGACGAGCCTGGGCAGCACTCCATGGCAACGAAAAGTCAGCTCGCCCTACTCCAAAAGCTCTCTGCAGAGAAGAACCTGCAGAGCATCGTTGCAGCCTCGTTTGACGACAGCGAAGCGGCCTACAAGGAGGCTACCCACAACGTTCAGTTCAAGCTGATCTTGCTGGGTAGCAAGGCAATTGTCCCTGGCGGGGATTCAGTGCTCGCGGGGGCTGAGGGGGAGCAAGCGCAATGATCGTAGGGCGTGAGTAGTATGAGCAACTACTCACGCGCCGGGTACTCACTCACTCACCGGGCAATAGTTGAGTTTTGGGGGGCATAACCATCGGCTGCATTCAGTCGCAAAGCTGCCACACCAACAAGTGCCCGACCGGGGTCGCCACCCAGGACCCACTGCGCCAGCGGGCGCTGGTGGTGCCGGACAAAGCCAACCGCGTCCTCAACTTCCACCACAATACCCTGCGCGCGCTGGCCGAAATGCTCGCGGCGGCAGGCCTGGAGCACCCGGCGCAGTTGGAGGCCAAGCACTTGGTACGGCGGATTTCGGCAACCGAAATCAAGCTGTTCTCGCAGATGCACGTGTTTCTCAAACCGGGCGAGCTGCTCACCGGCGAGGTCGATGGGCAGTTCTATTCGCGGATGTGGCAACTGGCTCGGGCCGACAGCTTCGAGCCCCACAGCGAGCAGGCCGCCTAAGCGTTTGCAGCAGGTGTCGGCAGTGTCAGCGCGGCATGCCGCCGATGCCGCTCACAAAATTTTCACCTGCTGCGGTCAGCGTCTAAGCTTCAGACACGCAAGACGAAATTACTTGGCCGGATAGATGACTATGGGCGCACAGTGGCAATCGGAACCCTCCAGCACCCAAGCACCTGAAGCAGGTCTGGATAATGCTCCGCAGCCAAAACCACCTCGTCAGCGCAGGTTGTGGTGGCGGTTGATCATTCTCGTCGTGCTGCTGGCGATGATTGCCATCGGCTTTGCGGCCTATGACGAAATGCAGACCTCGAACCTGCAATCGCGCGAGTTCAGCCGCCTGGCCGCGACCTTGACCTACAGCTTGGAGCCAGGCCCCAGCGATGCCATCGTCTACCCCGGTGAAGGGCCTTTCGACAAGCGCCTGGGCTACAGCGCGCTGGGTGAGTTTCTGCCGCGTCTGCTCAAGCGCGATTACCTGATCAGCGAGCAGGTCCGGTTTTCTCCGGCATTGATGGACTATGTCGACCACGGCCTGTTCGTGCCTTTTGTCGAGAAAATCCAGGCGGGTTTGACCATCACCGATTGTCGCGGCGACATGCTCTACCAGTACAACTACCCGCAGCACCTGTACCCGGACTTTGCCGCGATACCACCGGTGATGGTCAAGAGCCTGCTGTTTATCGAGAACCGCGACCTGCTCGACCCGGCCGACCCGCGCAACAACCCGGCAGTGGACTGGCCACGCTTCGCCAAGGCCGCCTACAGCCAGATTGCCAAGTACTTCGCCCTGCCCGGCCAGTCGGCCGGCGGCAGCACGCTGGCCACCCAGCTGGAGAAATACCGCCACTCACCGGACGGCCTGACCGTTTCGGGGAGCGAAAAACTGCGGCAGATGCTCTCGGCCAGCGTGCGCGCGTACAAGGGCGGCCCTGATACCACCGAGTCGCGCCAGCGCATCGTGCGTGATTACCTCAACAGCGTGCCGCTGTCGGCAGTACCTGGACACGGCGAAGTGCACGGCATGGCCGAAGGTTTGCGCGTCTGGTATGGCGCGGACTTCGATCAGGTCAACCGCGCCCTCGCCTCGACTGCCACCGATGCCGACAGCCTTGCCGAGCGGGGCTTGGCCTTGCGCCAGGTGCTGTCGTTGATGATCGCCCAGCGCCGCCCTTCGCATTACCTGTCCAAAGGCCGCATCGAGCTGGCCGAACTGACCGACTCGCATATTCGCGTGCTGACTGCGGCGAATATCATCGAGCGGCCACTGGCGGATGCCGCGTTGGCCAGCAAAGCGCGCTATCGCGATTGGGTAGCGCAGCCGACCATCGTCCCGATCATCACCAACAAGGGCATCAGCCTGGCCCGTAACCGCCTGGCCGGGATGCTCAACCGGCCTCTGTATGACCTCGACCGCCTCGACCTGTCGGCCACCAGTACCCTGCAGGGTGATCTGCAGAACCAGGTCAGCGACTATCTGAAAAAACTCTCCGACCCAGCTTTTGCCGGGGAGATGGGCCTGATCGGCGAGCGCCTGCTGACCAGCAAGACTACCGATCAGGTGCGCTATAGCTTCACTCTGTTCGAACGTACCGCCGATGGCTCGCGGGTTCGTGTGCAAACCGACAGCACCGACCAGGCCTTCGATATCAACGAGGGCAGCAAGCTCGAGCTGGGCTCCACCGCCAAGCTGCGGGTGCTCACCACCTACCTGCAGATCATCGCCGAGCTGCACGACAAGTATGCCGGCAAGCCAGTCAGCGAGCTGAAGAAGGTGGATGTCGCCGAGCTTGACCGGTTGACCCAATGGTCGCTGGAATGGCTGACCCTCAACAGCAAGAATCAAAACCTCGATGCGATGCTCGACGCAGCGCTCGAGCGCAAATACTCGGCCAATACCGGTGAGGCATTCTTTACCGGCGGAGGCATGCATGTGTTCAACAACTTCCGCAAGGAAGACAACGGTCGCAACCCGACCCTCAAGGACGCACTGCGCGAGTCGATCAACCTGCCGTTCATTCGCCTGATGCGCGACATCGTCCGCTATGTCACCTACCAGCAACCGTTCAACCGGGCGATGCTGCTCAAAGACGATGGCGACCCGCGCCGGCAGGAATACCTGGCACGCTTTGCTGATCGCGAAGGCAGCAACTACCTCATGCGCTTCTGGAAAAAGTACCAGCGCAAGACCTCGCAACAGCGCCTGGATACCTTCCTCGACAGCATGCGGGTTACCCCGCAGCGGCTGGCAGCGGTGCACCGCTATCTGTTCCCGGAAGCCTCCCAGGAAACCTTCAACGCCTTCGTCCGCGCGCACAGCAAGGGCGACAAAAAAGCCTTGGCCAAGCTCGACGATGGTCGCCTGTCGCAGATGTACGACAGTTACGGCCCCGGCAAATACGACCTGCCCGACCAGGGCTTTATCGCCAAGGTGCACCCGCTTGACCTGTGGCTGCTCGGTTACCTGCTGAAAAACCCCGGCGCGAGCCTGAGCGAGATGCTCAATGCCGGTCGGTTCGAGCGCCAGGAAGTCTATGGCTGGTTGTTCAAGAGCCGCCACCAGGGTGCCCGTGACAGCCGTATCCGGACCATGGTCGAGATCGAGGCGTTTCTCGATATACATCAACGCTGGAAGCAGGTCGGCTACCCGTTCGATCATCTGGTGCCATCCCTGGCCACCGCCATCGGCAGCTCGGGCGATCGTCCGGCAGCGCTGTCCGAGCTGGTCGGGATCATCCAGAACGACGGTGTGCGCTTGCCGACACTGCGCCTCGACACCCTGCACTTTGCCGCCAACACGCCGTATGAGACCAAGCTGATCAGCGATCCGGACCGCGGCAAGCGGATTCTGCCGGTTGAAGTCGCACGCGCGCTTAAAGGCGCGATGTCGCAAGTGGTAGACGCCGGTACGGCAAGGCGTATCTCCGGCAGCTTCAAGCTGCACGATGGCACGCCACTGGTGATGGGCGGCAAGACCGGTACCGGCGACAACCGCATCGAGAGCTTTGGCGCTGGCGGTCGGCTGATCGGTTCGCGCTCGCTGAACCGCACCGCAACCTTCGTGTTCTTCCTGGGCGACAACCACTTCGGCACCCTCACCGCCTTTGTGCCTGGGCGCACGGCAGAGGCCTTCACCTTCACTTCGGCATTGCCAGTGCAGGCGCTGAAAGGGATGGCACCGATCCTGATGCCGTATCTCGAACCAGGCAGTAGCACCGAGTGCAAACCACCTCAGTTAGCGGCCAACCACTGACAGCACAGTCACCGCCCGGACAGCCCGGGTGGTGACTGATCGAATAACCAAATGAGAATCATCACTATCTTTGGCTTGTCTTAAGATATATCTTGAGTAGTATCTAACGATATATCGCAGACGGAGCCTTTAGACCATGCGTGATCACGATCCCTTCGACCGCCGCCCCGCCCGCGGCGAACGCGGCCCGCGGGTATTTGCCCCCGGCGACCTGAAATTGCTGCTGCTGGCCATGCTTGCCGAACAGGCCGGCCATGGCTACGACCTGATTCGCCAGATCGAGACGTTGTTCGATGGCAGCTACAGCCCGAGCCCCGGCGTGATCTATCCAACCCTGAATTTCCTTGAAGAAGCCGAACTGATCAGCGGCCAGGTCCAGGGCAGCAAACGCCTTTACGCCATTACCGATGCCGGGCGCACTGCCCTGACCGAGCAAGCCGTCGCCATCGATGGTGTGCGCATGCGCATCGAAGTCAGCAAGCGGGCACTGCGTGGCCATGATCGCCCACCGGAAATTCATGAGGCCGTGGGCAACTTGCGCCATGCCCTGCATATGCACAGCGGCCGCTGGAACAGCGCCGAGATCGAGCGGGTCAGCAATCTGCTCAACGACACCGCCAAGGCCATTGCCGCCGGCCCGGCCGATTCCGTCACGGAGAACACTTGATGAACAACAGCATTCACCGCGTCAATCACGAAATCAAACAGCGTCGGCTGCAGGTACTGCGGGTGACCGATCTGACTCCGCGCATGCGCCGCATCACTCTTGGCGGGCCGGAGCTGGCAGGCTTTGTCAGCCTCGGCAGCGACGACCATATCAAGCTGTTGTTCGGCGTGACTGCTGCCGAACAGGCGGCCATCGATGCGCGCCAGTCGGGCCGCGACGGTGGCGCTCGGCCGACCATGCGCGAGTACACCCCGCGCCGCTATGACCAGGCCAGCGGCGAGCTGGATATCGACTTCGTCCTGCATGGCGACGGCCCTGCTTCGACCTGGGCTGCTCAGGCTCAACCGGGCCAGGTGTTGAACATCGCCGGGCCAAGGGCTTCGCTGGTGGTGCCGGACGTTTTTGACAGCTACCTGCTGATTGGCGACGAGACGGCGATCCCGGCCATCGCCCGGCGCTTGCACGAGTTGCCGGCAGGTCGCCGGGTGCTCGCGCTGATTCAGATTGCCGACGACCAGGAACGCCAGCCGTTGCCGAGCCAGGCTGAGGTCGAGGTGATCTGGGTGCAACGTGACAAGCAGGACCTGCTGGCAGTGATCAGCGAGTTGCCTTTGCCGGAGGGCGAGTTGTACAGCTGGGTCGCGCTGGAGAAGTCTTTGACTCGACAGGCCAAGACCTTGCTGCTGGAAAAAGGCGTTCACGAGGATGCCTTGAAAGCCGCCGCCTACTGGCGCGCCGATGGGAGTACTGACGACGAGTAGTCTCAGTCGAGATACGGGGCTGCGGCCCTCTAGGAGCGGCCTGGTGTCGCGATAGGCCAGCGAAGCTGGCCCGGCGATATCAGCGGCGAAGCGGAAAATGTGGGGCCGCTTCGCAGCCCTTTCGCGACACAAGGCGGCTCCTACAGGAACCGCGCATGACCCAGGAATGACATGGTCAGGGTAGCGGCTGCGTCCTTCGCCGCCCCTGCCAGCGATCCAGCGCCAGCAATACCAGCCCGATCGCCCAGAACGCGACCAACACTACCAGCGCATTGATCATCACCTGCCCATAACCAAGGCTGGCGACATCAATGAACGGATAGGGATAAACCCCGATCTGCTGCCCACGCCACAACGTATAGGCGAAATACACCGCCGGATACAGGCTCCACCAGCCCAAGTCAGACAGGCGCAGCTCCCCCTTGGGCACCACTCGCCACCAATACACTACAAACAGCAGCGGCATCACATCGTGCAGCAACTCGTCCGCAAGCCATTGCCAGCCCTGGGGATGCCACAAGTGGCGCAGCAGCAAGCTGTAGGCAATCGACACCAGCACAATGCTGGCAGCAATGCCTGAGCTGACCCGCGCAGACAAGAACCAACGCCGTGCCGCCGCGGCGTGGCCAAACGCCGCGTAGCTCAGCACGGTCGCCACCAGCGTATTGCTTAAGACGGTGAAAAAGCCGAACAGATTGATCAACCCGCCAATCAGGCTGGCCTGCTCCTGCCAGCGCGCCAGCAACACCAGGTACAGCTGCACACTCAAGCCGAACCAGCCCAGCAGCGCTGCCAGGCTCAGCCATGGATGACGAGCCATTCAGCCTTTGCGCTGCAGCTTGATGTACAGGTACTCGACCTTCTCTCGTGCCCACGGCGTCTTGCGCAAAAAGGCCAGGCTCGACTTGATCGACGGGTCGCTCTTGAAGCAGCGCACGTCGATGCGTTCGGCCAGGCCTTGCCACTGGTAGTGAGCGACCAGCTCGGTGAGGATCTGCTCGAGCGTCTTGCCGTGCAATGCGTTGTGGTTGGCCGTGCTCATGCGGAGCTCCTGCGGTGAAAAGAGGCGCAGATTACACGAGTGTAGAAGCAAAAACCTCTGGCCAGCACTCAACAAAGCAATGTTATAGTGTAACAATACTAATACCTTGCCAAGGAACGCTTGATCTCATGTTGCCGCTACCGCTGCGCCTTTCCCCGCTTGCCGCTGCCCTTTGGCTGGCCTCCCCCGCCAGCCACGCCGTTGAACTGCAGCCACAGGTTATTACTGCCAATCCGCTGGGCAACGCTCAACTTGCCGCGCCCAGTACAGTGCTCGAAGGCGACGCGTTGCTGCACCAGCAGCACGCCAGCCTCGGTGAAACCCTCAACAAGCAGCCCGGGGTCGCCTCAACCTGGTTTGGCCCGGGCGCCAGCCGCCCGGTGATCCGCGGCCTGGACGGTGATCGCATTCGTATCCTGCGCAATGGCGTCGGCGCGCTGGATGCTTCGTCGCTGTCGTATGACCATGCGGTGCCACTGGACCCGGTCACCGTCGAGCGGGTTGAAATCGTCCGCGGCCCAGCGGCGCTGCTGTATGGCGGCAATGCCATCGGCGGCGTGGTCAACACCTTCGACAACCGCATCCCCGATGCCCCTATCGACGGCATTCACGGTGCGGGTGAGCTGCGCTACGGCGGCGCCGACACCACCCGCAGCAGCGCCGGCAAGCTCGAAGCCGGTGACGGCAACTTCGCCTTGCACCTGGATGCCAACAGCCGCCAGTTCAATGACCTGCGCATTCCTGGCTATGCGCGCAGCGGCAAGGTCCGCGAC
This sequence comes from Pseudomonas sp. NPDC088322, assembly GCF_044740745.1. Lineage (NCBI taxonomy): Bacteria > Pseudomonadati > Pseudomonadota > Gammaproteobacteria > Pseudomonadales > Pseudomonadaceae > Pseudomonas > Pseudomonas sp. NPDC088322. The sequence continues at coordinate 128,192 of NZ_JBIURK010000006.1, forward strand.
AGTGCCGAGCCGGGCAGCAAACACCGCCTGGAGAACAGCGACGGTCGCCAGGACGGCGGCGCTATTGGCGGCGCCTATCACTGGGAGCACGGTTACAGCGGGTTATCCTACAGCCGTTACGACAGCAACTACGGCTCGGTTGCCGAGCCCGGCGTGCGCCTGGACATGCAGCAGGACCACTACGGTTTCGCCTCTGAACTGCGCGATCTGGACGGCCCGTTCAGCTCGGTCAAGGTCGACGCTGGCTACACCGATTACCAGCACCGCGAGATCGAAAGCGGCGAAGTGCACACCACCTTCAAGAACAAAGGCTACGAGGCGCGCATCGAGGCCAGGCATCAACCGCTGGGGCCAGTGGAAGGGGTGATCGGCGCGCAGGTCAGCCGCAATCAGTTCTCCGCGTTGGGTGAAGAAGCCTTCGTGCCCTACACCGACACCGACAGCCTGGCGCTGTTTCTGTTAGAGCAGTGGCAGGCCAGCGAGCGCCTGAACCTGAGCTTCGGTGCACGTCTGGAACACACCCGGGTCGACCCGGATGCCAAGGGCAACGAGGACTTCGCCGCCGCTGACAGCACCAGTACCTTCAATGCCGTGAGCCTGTCTTCAGGCGCGGTGTATCAGCTTGACCCGATCTGGTCGCTGGCGGCCAACCTCGGCTACACCGAGCGCGCGCCGACCTTCTATGAGCTGTATGCCAATGGTGCGCACGTGGCGACCGGCGCCTATGAAGTGGGTGATGCCAGCCTGAACAAGGAAAAAGCGATCGCCGCCGACCTGGCCCTGCGGTTTCACAATGGCACGCACAAGGGCAGTGTCGGCGTGTTCTATAGCCACTTTCGCAATTACATTGGCCTGATCAGCAGCGGCAATCTGCGTGAAGGGCATCATCATGATGGCGATGATGATCACGACCATGACCATGACCACGGTGATATTCCCGAATACCTGTACCAAGGCGTGCGTGCGCGCTTCTATGGCATCGAGGCGCAGGATCGCTGGCAGTTGCTGGAAAACCGCTACGGCAGCTTTGCCCTGGAACTGTCAGGCGACTACACCCGCGCCAATAACCTGGACACGGGTGAGCCGCTGCCACGGATTGCGCCGCTACGCCTCAACAGCGGCCTGCTCTGGTCGCTGGAGCGCTGGCAGGCGCGCGTCGATGTACAACATGCAGCCTCGCAGCAACGCAAGCCGTCCAACGAAACCAGCACTGACGGCTACACCACCTTGGGCGCAAGCGTCGGCTACCGCTTCGATGTCGGCCAGAGCCAATGGCTGGCGTTTGTCCGCGGCGAGAACCTGACCAATCAGACGGTGCGCTACGCCAGTTCGATCTTGCGCGACATTGCCCCAGCGCCTGGGCGTAGTGTCGAGGTTGGCCTGCGTACAAGCTTCTGAGGAACTGCACTGAGGCCATTATGGCTGGCTCGATTGAGCTGGCCATGGTGACCACAGCCATAGCGCTAGGCCCATTGTTGCTGCAGCAGTAACAATCAAGTGCGACATTTTGTCTTTTTTTATTACCCCTTCCGCTATATCCTGCCGCCGCACTGAATCGCTTCAGCCCATATTCCCACAGCCATACGCCATCGAAGAGCGTGCTTTTCGATGCGCTTGGGTATTTTTCGTCAATCCAAAGATAGCGCTATCTCATGTTCCAGCTACCCCGTAGTCGTTATGCCGCCTTAGGCCTGTCCACACTCCTCTGTGGCGTTACGCCCGCCACGCTTGCCGGTGAAATGTTCGCCAGTGACTCGCCGTGGATGCTTGGCGACTGGAACGGCAGCCGCAGTGACCTGCGCGAGCGCGGCTACGACTTCACCCTCGGCTACACGGGTGAAATGGGCAGCAACCTGCATGGCGGCTACGACCATGACCGCAGCGCGCGCTACAGCGACCAGTTCACCTTTGGCAGCCACCTTGATCTGCAGAAGATCCTCGGCTGGAACGCCACCGAGGTGCAGTTGACCGTGACCGAGCGCCACGGCCAGAACATCAGCAATGACCGCATCAACGACCCGCGCGTAGGGGGTTTTACCTCCGCCCAGGAAGTCTGGGGTCGCGGCCAGACCTGGCGCCTGACTCAGCTGTGGGTCAAGCAAAAGTACTTCGATGGCGTCCTCGACGTGAAATTCGGCCGCTTCGGCGAAGGCGAAGACTTCAACAGCTTCCCCTGCGACTTCCAGAACCTGGCGTTCTGCGGCTCGCAGGTCGGCAACTGGGTTGGCGGCATCTGGTACAACTGGCCGGTCAGCCAATGGGCCCTGCGCGTGCGTTACAACCTGAGCGATACGCTGTACGCCCAGGTCGGCGTGTTCGAGCAGAACCCTTCCAACCTCGAGTCGGGCAATGGCTTCAAGCTCAGCGGCAGCGGTACCCAGGGCGCGGTGATGCCGATCGAACTGGTCTGGAGCCCACAGGTCAATGGACTTGCAGGGGAATATCGCGCCGGCTACTACTACAGTAATGCCAAGGCTCAGGACGTACTGCGCGACAGCAGTGGCCAACCCGCCGCCATCAGCGGCGCTGCCTACCGCAGCCGCTCGAGCAAACACGGTTTCTGGCTCGGCGCGCAGCAGCAGGTGACCTCGCAGGCGTCCGACCAGTCACGCGGCCTGAGCTTGTTTGCCAATGCCACATTGCACGACAAGAAGACTAATGCCATCGACAACTACGTTCAGGCAGGTGTGCTGTACAAGGGGCCATTCGATGCCCGGGCCAAGGACGACATCGGTTTCGCCCTCGCCCGCGTGCACGTCAACCCCGGCTACCGCAAGAACGCCCGCCTGGCCAATCAGGCGGCCGGCATCAGTGATTACGACAACCCAGGCTACCTGCCTGTGCAAGACACCGAATACAGCGCCGAGCTCTACTACGGCGTGCACCTGGCCGACTGGCTCACCGTGCGTCCCAACCTGCAGTACATCCGCCATCCAGGCGGGGTATCGGCAGTCGACGACGCACTGATCGCCGGCCTGAAGATTCAAAGCAGTTTCTGACCTCAACTTTCACGGAGTACCTTTGATGAGCACTGACGGTGCCAAAACCGGAACCCGCTGGCTACCGCGCCTGCTAGGCGTGCTGCTGGTGCTGATGGGCCTGGCCCTGCTGGCCGGCGGTATCAAGCTCAGCCAGCTGGGCGGATCGCTTTACTACCTGCTGGCCGGCATCGGCTTTGCCGTCAGCGGCATCCTGCTGTTGGCCAAACGGCAGATCGCCCTTGGTGTCTACGGCGTGGTGCTGCTGGCCAGCACCGCCTGGGCGCTGTGGGAAGTTGGCCTGGACTGGTGGCAACTGGTGCCGCGCCTGGCGATCTGGTTCGCCCTTGGCGTAGTCCTGCTGCTGCCGTGGGCACGCCGCCCGCTGCTTGGCCCGGCCTCCCGAGCCAACACCGCGCTGCTCAGCGTTGCAGTAGTTGCCGCCGGCGCCACCGCACTGGCCAGCCAGTTCACTCACCCGGGCGAGATCCGCGGCGAGTTCAACCGCGACAGCAGCGAAATGGCCAGCACCGCCCCGGCCATGCCTGACGGCGACTGGCAGGCGTATGGCCGTACCGAGCACGGCGACCGCTACTCGCCGCTGCGCCAGATCACCGCGCAGAATGCCTACCGCCTGGAAGAAGCCTGGCGCATCCGCACCGGCGACCTGCCCACTGAAAACGACCCGGTCGAACTGACCAACCAGAACACGCCGCTGAAGGTCAACGGCATGCTCTACGCCTGTACTGCGCACAGCAAGCTGCTGGCGCTGGACCCGGACACCGGTGCCGAAATCTGGCGCTTCGACCCGCAAGTAAAGAGCCCGGTGGGTACCTTCAAGGGCTTCGCCCACATGACCTGCCGGGGTGCGTCCTATTATGACGAGAACCGCTACGTCAGCCGTGACGGCAGCCCGGCGCCGAAAATATCCGATGCTGGCCAGGTCGTTGCCCAGGCATGCCCGCGCCGCCTGTACCTGCCGACCGCCGATGCGCGCCTGATCGCCATCAACGCCGACACCGGCAAAGTCTGCGAAGGCTTCGCCAACCAGGGCGTCATCGATCTGACTACCGGCATTGGCCCGTTCACCGCAGGTGGTTACTACTCGACGTCGCCTGCAGCGATTACACGCGATCTGGTGATCATCGGCGGCCATGTCACCGATAACGAGTCGACCAACGAACCGTCCGGGGTGATCCGCGCCTATGACGTGCACGATGGTCATCTGGTATGGAACTGGGACAGCAACAACCCGGATGACACCAAGCCACTGGCACCTGGCAAGACCTACAGCCGCAACTCGGCCAACATGTGGTCGATCGCCAGCGTCGATGAAGACCTGGGCATGATCTACCTGCCACTGGGCAACCAGACCCCTGACCAGTGGGGCGCGGATCGCACCCCGGGCGCCGAGAAGTACAGCGCCGGTATCGTTGCCCTGGACCTGGCCACCGGCAAGGCCCGCTGGAACTACCAGTTCACTCACCACGACCTGTGGGACATGGACGTCGGCAGCCAGCCGACCCTGATGCACCTGAAGACCGATGACGGCATCAAGCCAGCGGTGATTGTGCCAACCAAGCAGGGCAGCCTGTATGTACTTGACCGTCGCGACGGCACGCCGATTGTGCCGATCCGCGAGATCCCGGTGCCGCAGGGCGCGGTCAAGGGTGACCACACCGCCCCGACCCAGGCCCGCTCCGACCTCAACCTGCTGGGCCCGGACCTGACCGAACAGGCCATGTGGGGCGCCACCCCGTTTGACCAGATGCTCTGCCGCATCCAGTTCCGTGAACTACGCTACGAAGGCCAGTACACCCCGCCGTCGGAACAGGGCAGCCTGATCTACCCCGGCAACGTCGGTGTGTTCAACTGGGGCAGCGTGTCGATCGACCCGGTGCGCCAATTGATGTTCACCTCGCCCAACTACATGGCCTTCGTGTCGAAGATGGTGCCGCGCGAGCAAGTCGCTGCCGACAGCAAGCGCGAAAGTGAAACCAGCGGCGTGCAGCCCAACAGCGGTGCTCCGTACGCCGTAATCATGCACCCCTTCATGTCGCCACTGGGCGTGCCGTGCCAGGCACCGGCCTGGGGTTATGTAGCCGCCATCGACCTGTTCACCAACAAGGTGGTGTGGAAGCACAAGAACGGCACCACCCGTGACAGCACGCCGATCCCGATCGGTATGCCGGTCGGTGTGCCGAGCATGGGCGGCTCGATGGTCACTGCGGGCGGTGTCGGTTTCCTCAGCGGCACCCTCGACCAGTACCTGCGTGCCTATGACGTGCACAACGGCGCCGAACTGTGGAAGGCGCGCCTGCCAGCAGGTGGCCAGGCCACGCCGATGAGCTACACCGGCAAGGACGGCAAGCAGTATGTGCTGGTCACCGCCGGCGGCCACGGCTCGCTGGGCACCAAGATGGGTGATTACATCATCGCTTACAAACTGGCCGACTAATCCTCGCGCCAGTGCATCACCTGCATAAAAGAAGCGGAACCTGTACGGTTCCGCTTTTTTTTTGGCCCCTTATAAATAGCGCGCTAACCTCTTCATCTACGCTGGCTTGAAACCCATTGGCCTTTACCCCATCTAAGCACCATAGTCATTAACTCAGGTGCCTCATGAGCGACCAGCAGGATCATTCGGAACAGCCCGACGAACATAGCGAAATCGAACACCTCGAAGGCGCCGCAATCCCTGGCCATGCCCTGGCCCTGCCCGGCCAACAGCTGCCAGACAAGGTCTACGTCATCCCGATTCACAACCGCCCATTCTTCCCGGCCCAGGTGCTGCCGGTGATCGTCAACGAAGAGCCATGGGCAGAAACCCTCGACCTGGTGGCCAAGACCGATCACCACTCGCTGGCGCTGTTCTTCATGGATACGCCCCCCGAAGATCACCGTCACTTCGACACTTCGGCATTGCCCGAGTACGGCACCCTGGTCAAGGTCCACCACGCCAGCCGCGAGAACGGCAAGCTGCAGTTCGTTGCCCAGGGCCTGACCCGGGTGCGCATCCGTACCTGGCTCAAACACCATCGCCCACCGTATCTGGTCGAAGTCGAGTACCCTCGCCAGTCGACCGAGCCGACCGATGAGGTCAAGGCGTACGGCATGGCCTTGATCAACGCGATCAAGGAGTTGCTGCCGCTCAACCCGTTGTACAGCGAAGAGCTGAAGAACTATCTCAACCGCTTCAGCCCCAACGACCCGTCGCCGCTGACCGACTTTGCTGCGGCGCTGACCTCGGCCACGGGCAAGCAGCTGCAGGAAGTGCTCGACTGCGTGCCCATGCTCAAACGCATGGAAAAAGTCTTGCCGATGCTGCGCAAGGAAGTGGAAGTCGCCCACCTGCAGAACGAGATCTCGGCAGAGGTCAACCGGCAGATCGGCGAGCACCAGCGCGAGTTCTTCCTCAAGGAACAGCTCAAGGTCATCCAGCAGGAACTTGGCCTGACCAAGGACGACCGCAGCGCCGACCTTGAGCAGTTCAAGCAGCGCCTGGAGGGCAAGACCCTGCCTGCCACCGCGAAAAAACGCCTTGATGAAGAGCTGGGCAAGCTGGCGATCCTGGAAACCGGCTCGCCGGAATACGCCGTTACCCGCAACTATCTGGAATGGGCCAGCGCCCTGCCCTGGGGCGTTTACGGCAAGGACAAGCTCGACCTCAAGCATGCACGCAAGGTGCTTGATCAGCATCACGCCGGGCTGGATGACATCAAGGAGCGGATTCTCGAGTTCCTCGCCGTCGGCGCCTGGAAAGGCGAGATCAGTGGCTCGATCGTGTTGCTGGTTGGCCCGCCCGGGGTGGGCAAGACCAGCATCGGCAAGTCGATCGCCGAGTCGCTCGGCCGGCCGTTCTACCGCTTCAGTGTCGGCGGCATGCGCGACGAAGCCGAGATCAAGGGCCACCGCCGTACCTACATCGGCGCCCAGCCGGGCAAACTGGTGCAGGCGCTGAAAGACGTTGAGGTGATGAACCCGGTGATCATGCTCGACGAGATCGACAAGATGGGCCAGAGCTATCAGGGCGACCCGGCCTCGGCGCTGCTGGAAACCCTCGACCCGGAGCAAAACGTCGATTTCCTTGATCACTATCTGGACTTGCGCCTGGACCTGTCCAAGGTGTTGTTCGTGTGTACCGCCAACACCCTCGACTCGATACCCGGACCGCTGCTCGACCGCATGGAAGTGATCCGCCTGTCTGGCTACATCACCGAAGAAAAACTGGCCATCGCCAAGCGCCATCTGTGGCCCAAGCAGCTGGAAAAAGCCGGGGTGGCCAAGACCAGCCTGAGTATCAGCGACGCTGCGCTGCGCCTGGTAATCGATGGCTATGCCCGCGAAGCGGGTGTGCGCCAATTGGAAAAGCAATTGGGCAAGCTGGTGCGCAAGGCGGTAATGAAGCTGCTTGAAGACCCGCAGGCCAAACTCAAGATAGGCCCCAAGGATCTTGAAGCGGCACTGGGTATGCCGGTGTTCCGCAGCGAACAGGTGCTGGCTGGCAAAGGTGTGATAACCGGCTTGGCCTGGACCAGCATGGGCGGTGCCACGCTGCCGATCGAAGCCACGCGCATTCATACGCTCAACCGCGGCTTCAAGCTGACCGGCAAACTGGGTGATGTCATGAAGGAATCTGCTGAAATTGCCTACAGCTACGTCAGCGCCAATCTTAAGCAGTTTGGCGGCGACCCCGGTTTCTTCAACGAGGCTTTCATTCATCTGCATGTGCCTGAGGGTGCCACGCCCAAGGACGGTCCGAGTGCCGGCGTGACCATGGCCAGCGCACTGTTGTCGCTGGCTCGCGATCAGGCGCCGAAAAAAGGCGTGGCCATGACTGGCGAGCTGACCCTGACCGGCCAGGTCCTGCCGATCGGCGGTGTGCGCGAGAAGATCATCGCCGCCAAGCGGCAAAAACTCTTCGAGCTGATCCTCCCCGAAGCCAACCGCGGCGACTTCGAGGAACTGCCGGAGTACCTGCGCGAAGGGCTTACGGTGCATTTCGCCAAGCGCTTTACCGACGTGGCCAAGGTATTATTCTGATCTGAGGGCGTTCGACCCCGTGCTGCCAGTCACGGGGTCGAACAGCCGAAAACACCAGCAGGCTGGACAGACCTGCAAGTGCTTCGGTTATGCTCGGTCATCGCCCGTTTCCGGAGCCAACATGACAGCCACCCGCCTCCTTGTCGCCTCAAGCCTGACCCTGATCACCGCCTGCGCCCAGCAGCCCCCGCAGAACGTCGACCTGGACGCGAAACATGAATGTCCGGTCCGCCTGCAACTGGGTCAGAGCCTGACGTTGAGCCTCCCGAGCAACCCGACCACCGGCTACCGCTGGCGGGTCGACAACGCTGCACCTGAAGTCCTCCGAGCGCTGAGCCCGGAGGTGTACAGCCAGCCGGAAGCGGCCGGCCTGGTCGGCAGCGCTGGCGTCTCGACCTGGCGCTTCCAGGCCAAGGCTGTCGGAGCAGCCCAGCTGACTCTGGTCTACCAGCAGCCCTGGGCACCAGAAGTACGGCCAGTGCAAACCTTCGATTGCGCCATCTCGGTCAGGTGATACTGATCACCCACCCTCGAATTGCCGGCGCACCTGCAACAGGTAGTCGTGGATGTTGCGCAACGCCGTCAGCAGCTCACGTCGCTCGACGGTATTGATTGCCAGTTGCTCCAGAGGCTGCCAACCGCTGGTGAGTTTGGCCGCCTCCTGCAACCATTGACCGTGCAGCGTGCCCAGTTCATCCAGCCCGTCGTACTGCGCAAGTTCCTCCTGACTCCTGGCCAGACGCGCCTGAGTCTGCGCGAGACTCTCGTGCTGTTCCTTCAGACGTTTGTCCAGGACACCCACCGCCTTGACCAGATCGGCAAACTTGCGTGCGCCAGCCAGTTCGTCGATCCCTTCGTTGAGTCTGCGAATGCCGGCCTTGATCACGGCTGGATCGAGGCTCGGGTCCTTGAACAGAGCCAGGGCGGCATCAACATCCTGCTCTTTGGGAATAAGGCCTTTGAACGCTTTGCTCATCGAGGGCTTTTCCAAGGCATTAATGAGCTGGTGAATGTCGTGCAGGCGCTGCTGCTGTTTCGCCAGCGTTTCTTCAAGACCACTGATCGCTAATTGTTGCGCGCTGATCGACGACCTGAGTTCCCCCCGTACCACTGCAGCGTCAGGTGACGGGTGACTGCAGACGTCGGCGATGGCGCCGCTTGCCTGGGCCATCGCCTGCTGCACAGTACCTCGCGCCCGCAGCAACTCCTGCCCGTTCTCTTCACTTTCATCCTCCTGGGCGTCCTCCAGCGGCTCCTTTAATGCAACCCACGCCGCGAGGATTTTTGTCCGAAGTACCTTGTTAGCGTGTTCGATACGTTTCGACAGATCGCCAATCTGCTCGCGCAGGGCGGGCAGCATCAATGTGGCTTCACCGTGAGCGATATCGTTGACTCGCGTCTCAACCTTCAGCATGTTCGCAATATCGGGCAACAGCGACGCCGTGTTTTTCATGTCCATAACCCAACCTTCCCTTAAGAGACTATCGTTTCATTGAACAACTTTGAAATTGTCTTGGAGATTCCCAGGATGTCTTTCCAAGGACTGATCACTCGCTGAAACTGCCGCACAAACTTTTTCAGCATTACCTGGGTGTCAACTTTTTCGAGCTGCGCCAACGATTGCTCAACGTAGACTTCCAGCAACACCCAGACATCTTCGAGATTCTTGACGGCGGTCCTGACCTCGACCAGACGGAACTGCAAGTCCATGATCAGTCTCTTGGTCAATTCAAAGCTTTCAGACTGCGCGAGCAACTTGCTCTTACGAACAGCCGACGCTTCCCGTCTGGCGATCAGCGTATTCTTCTCGGCCCGCACTTCCTCGGCTTGAGCACCGTAGATGCCACCGGTAATCAAGAGCCCTACCGGCCCGAAAACAAGGCCATAAAAGGAAGCGCCGACCAGACCGTTATACTCGTCAAGCTTGCGCTCGATCGCGTTATCCAGCTCCGTCAACTCCAGGTCGATTTTCTGCACTTCAAGGGAAACGTCTTTCTTGTTCATCGCCTTGAGCAAACCGTCCGCAGTCGGCTTAAGGTGACTGCCAATGACATCTGCAAACCTATCGGTGAGCGCTTTGACATGCCGGATCGACTTCAATCGCTCCTTGATCTGCGATTCAATGTCTTTCAGGTAACTGTCCACGCCCTCCTTAAAGGTCGCCGTGTCCTTGCGGGACAGCGGAACAGGCGGTGCTTTTTCCAGATCAATATCATTGAGTGACGTGTTTTCCAACGATGCCCACGCGTCAGTCGATTTCAACTCGGCAATAAAAGCTACCCCTTCAGTGAACAAGGTCTCGGCGAATACCTGCAGTTCGCTGCCCATCTTCTTGCACGCATCTTCGATGTCATCCCATCCGTTGACATGCGTGCGCAGGTTGTCGTAGAAACGGTGCACGTCGTCAATCTCTAACCCCACGGCGGCAAAATCCAGCGTACCGGCCAGTTCCTCGCGAGAGGAGGGCAATCGGCGCACGGCCGCTTCGTAACGCTTTATCATCAGCAGGTTGTCCTTGCTGAAAATGAAAGCCGGTTCGTCTTTCTTCAAATCGAAGATCTGTTGGGGAATCCGCTCAGCCCGCTCACTCGGCGTCAGTTCTTCAAACGTCGGGGGGCGAACCGCGTCTGCTGCGCCAGACTTCACCGGGGTTTCAGTGTTCTCACTCATCGCTGCTCTCCACGCAATGTCAATTGGCAACACGGGATCATGGCCTTGACTGCGACTAAGAGCCTAAGCCTGTGACCACCCGACCGAAGTCGGCACAACGTTGAAGCACTGACAGAAATGTCAACGTTCGACGCCAGAACGCTGAGAAATGGAATCGTTGCCACCGGTCCCCGATTTGCGCTGTCTGGCCCTGCTACATAGGCAGCGACGACCGCGTTAGCTAGAATACTGCCCCACCTTTTTTCCCAAGAGCCCGCAGTGAGCCAGACACCCGACCGCCTGTTTGCAAGGCCCCTGGACCAGGTGCCCGACTTCGCCTTCAACGAGGACGTGGTGCGGGTGTTCCCGGACATGATCAAGCGCTCGGTGCCCGGTTACCCGACCATCGTCGAAAACCTTGGCGTGCTGGCCGCGCGTTTTGCCCAGCCACACTCCGCGCTGTATGACCTCGGCGCCTCGCTGGGTGCGGTTACCCAGTCGTTGCGCCGCCACGTGCGCAGCGACGGCTGCCGGGTGATCGCCGTGGACAACTCGGCAGCCATGGTCGAACGCTGTCGCCAGTACCTCACCGCGCAAGACTCGATGTTCCAGGAACTGCTCCCGGTCCAGGTGCTCGAGGCGGATATTCTGGCCCTGCCATTCGAGCCAGCCTCGGTGGTGGCGATGAATTTCACCCTGCAGTTCATCGCCCCCACCCAGCGTCTCGAACTGCTCAGCCGCATCCGCCAGACACTGCTGCCGGGCGGGGCGTTGATCCTCTCGGAAAAACTCTGCTTCGCCGATGACCAGGAACAGGCACTCCTGAACGAACTGCACCTGGACTTCAAACGCGCCAACGGCTACAGCGAACTGGAAATTGCCCAGAAGCGCAGCGCCATCGAACACGTGATGAAACCCGACACCCTCGAGACCCACAAGGCGCGCCTGCATGCGGCCGGTTTCAGCAAGGTCGTGCCGTGGTTCCAATGCCTAAACTTCGCCTCACTGATAGCCCTGCCATGATCGATTTGTCCCCCCTGGTCCGCCGTCTGGCGGGCACCCCCCTGGCCACCTGGTCACAAGGCCTGCAAGCCCAACTGGCCAGCAAGATGGAAAAAGGCCACGGTGACCTTGAGCGCTGGCATGGCGCCCTCGAGGCGCTGCCTGAGCTGGTGCCGAGTGAAGTTGACCTGGTCAATGGCCTGAGTCTGCACAGCCCCTGCGATGAGGCGACGCGCGCTCAGCTGCAGCAGGCCTTGATGGGCCTGTCGCCTTGGCGCAAGGGCCCGTTCGAGTTGTTTGGCGTCCATGTCGACACCGAATGGCATTCGGACTGGAAGTGGGCGCGGGTCAGCCCGCACCTGGACCTGACCGGCAAGCGTGTGCTGGATGTCGGCTGCGGCAACGGCTACTACCAATGGCGCATGCTCGGCGCCGGCGCTGACATGGTGGTCGGAGTCGACCCCAACTGGCTGTTCTTCTGCCAGTTCCAGGCGGTGCACAAGTACCTGCCCGAGCTGCCGGCGTGGCACCTGCCATTCGCCCTTGAGGAACTGCCGGCCAACCTCGAAGGCTTCGACACGGTGTTTTCGATGGGTGTGTTCTATCATCGTCGTTCGCCCATCGAGCACTTGCTGGCGCTCAAGGACTGCCTGGTAAAAGGCGGTGAGCTGGTGCTGGAAACTCTGGTCATCGAAGGCGACGAGAATCAAGTGCTGGTTCCCGAAGACCGCTATGCGCAGATGCGCAATGTCTGGTTCTTGCCTTCGGTAGCGGCACTGGAGCGCCTGCTGCGGCGCGCCGGTTTCAGTGACGTGCGCTGCGTCGACGTCAGTGTCACCAGTGTCGAGGAGCAGCGCAGCACCGAGTGGATGCGCTACCAGTCTCTGAGCGACTTTCTCGACCCGCAGGACCACAGCCGCACCATCGAAGGCCTGCCCGCCCCGCGGCGGGCGACGATCCTGGCGCGCAAGTAAACCCGGCCGCAACCATCCTGTCTGCTCAGCGCGTCGTCTGGCTAACCGCCAGATGACGCGCTGATTACAAATCCGTTATCCACGCCGATCCACCCCAGGCTTGGCGTACTATCGCGCGCTTGACCTTGATCCAGCTTCAGGGTCGACAATCCCTCTCCCGAATTCTGCCTGAGCCCAAGCATGCGCCTACTGATCATCGAGGACGAACTGCGGACTGCCGATTACCTTCAGCAGGGGCTGCGCGAAAACGGCTATGTCGTGGATTGCGCACACACTGGCATCGACGGCCTGCACATGGCCCGCCAGCAGGCCTATGACCTGGTCATTCTGGACGTCAACCTGCCGGAACTGGACGGCTGGGCCGTACTGCAACGGCTACGCGCCGAGTCGGCCACGCGAATCATGATGCTCACCGCTCACGGTCGCCTGTCTGACCGGGTCAAGGGCCTGGATCTGGGCGCGGATGACTACCTGCTCAAGCCATTCGAATTTCCCGAATTGCTGGCGCGGATCCGCAGCCTGTTGCGGCGCAACGATCAGCAGGTGCAGCCAAGCACATTGCGCGTCGCCGACCTGGAGCTGGACCCTGGCCGCCACCGGGCCTGGCGTGGCAGCACACGTATCGACCTCACTGCCAAGGAGTTCTCGCTGCTGCACCTGCTGATGCGCCAGAGCGGCGAGGTGCTGTCACGCACGCAGATCATCTCGTTGGTGTGGGACATGAACTTCGATTGCGACACCAACGTTGTCGAGGTGTCGATCCGGCGCTTGCGGGCCAAGATCGACGATCCGTTCGAAGACAAACTGATCCACACCCTGCGCGGTGTGGGCTACGTACTCGAGGCGCGCCGTTGAAACCCGCCAGCCTGTCTCTGCGGCTTGGTCTGAGCGTGACCCTGATGGGCGCCGCGCTGGTGCTGCTGTTGGCCTGCCTGGCGGTGTTTGCCCTCGACCATGAACTGGACAGCCGCGCGCGCAAGGACCTCGCGCGCAAGATGCTGCAGGTGGAACACAACCTGCGGGTCGACCTGCGTAGCGCTGACCTGGCCAGCCGCGCCCACCCACTGCTCGACCTGGTCATGGGCCATGACAACCTAAGCCTCAGCGTGATGGCTCTGAATGGCCGCCATGCAGCCCTGCTCAGCCTGGGCCCGGCGCTGCAGTCACAGCGCCTGCGCGAGCTGCCGTGGAGCGACGGCCAGACCTTTGAGGAATGGAAGGACAGCAGCGGAGCGCAGTTTCTCAGCGTGACGCAGGCGATGCGGCTGCGCGATGACACCCCGGTGCGGGTAATGATGACCCTCAATCGCGCCGACGATCACTACCTGTTGCACGCCTACCTGCGCTCGACTCTGCTGGCCTTGCCGTTGTTACTGCTGCTGATTGGCGTCTGTGCCTGGAAGCTGGTGCAGCGCAGTTTGAAACCACTGAGGCGGTTTCGCCGGATCGCCGGCCAGGTGTCTGCGCAAGCGCTCGACCATCGACTGCCCTCCAGCGGCCTGCCGCAGGAACTGGCCGACCTCGCCCGCTCGATCAATGTGATGCTGGATCGGCTCGATCAGGGTGTGCGCCAGTTGTCGCAGTTTTCCGACGACCTCGCGCATGAGCTACGGACGCCCCTGAGCAACCTGATGGGCAAGGCCCAGGTTACCCTCGCCCGCCCACGCGACAGCGGCGATTATCGCGAGGTGCTGGAAGACAGCATCGAAGAACTGACTCGGCTCAACCGCATCATCAACGACATGTTGTTTCTCGCGCAGGTCAGCCAGCCGCAGGCCCAGGTCGAGTTCAAACCGCTGGCGCTGGCCGACGAAGTCGTGCGCGTCAGCGAGCTGTTTGCCATCAGCGCCGAAGTGAAGGATATCGAGATCAGGCATCAAGGCTGGGCCACCGCCCTGGGCGACCGGCTGATGTGCCAACGGGCCTTGTCCAACCTGCTCAGCAACGCACTAAGACATGGCCCCGAGGGCAGCGTCGTAACCATTGGCATTGGCCGCCATGCACAGCAGGCCTGGGTATGGGTTGAGAACCACGGGCCGGGGATCGCTGACGAGCACCTGCCACACCTGTTCGAAAGGTTCTACCGGGCCGACAGCGGTCGCTCGCGGCTCGATGGCGGCACTGGCCTGGGGCTGGCGATCGTGCAGTCGATCATGCAACTGCACGGCGGCCGGGTCGAGGTCAGCAGCCAGGCGCATGGGCCAACCCGGTTTACCTTGCTGTTTCGTGCCGAGTGACGCCGATCAGCGCGAGGCCTGCAGGATCAACGCTTTCATTTCAGCCACGGCGGCCTTGAAGCCGACAAACAGCGCATGCGCCACCAGCGCGTGACCGATGTTCAGCTCGTTGATGCCCTTGATCGCCGCGACCGCCTCGACGTTGTGGTAATGCAGGCCGTGGCCGGCGTTGACGATCAGGCCCTGGCCGACGCCAAACGCGACGCCGTCGGCGATGCGCTTGAGCTCATCGGCCACCTCGGTTGGGGTCAGCGCATCGGCATAGCGACCGGTGTGCAGCTCGATGGCCGGCGCGCCGACCCGTCGCGAAGCTTCGATCTGGCGCTCGTCGGCATCGATGAACAACGACACTTCAGCGCCGGTGCGGGCCAGGCGCTCGACGGCCGCCTTGATCCGCGCTTCCTGACCGGCCACATCGAGGCCGCCTTCGGTGGTCAGTTCCTGACGGGTTTCCGGGACCAGGCAGATGTGCGCCGGGCGAATCTGCTCAGCGAACAGCATCATCTCTTCGGTAACGCCCATCTCGAAGTTCATCCGCGTCTGCAGCACGTCCTTGAGCAACAGTACATCGCGCTCCTGGATATGCCGGCGGTCTTCACGCAGGTGTACGGTAATGCCGTCGGCGCCCGCTTCTTCGGCGTCCAGCGCGGCCTTGACCGGATCTGGATAGCGGGTGCCGCGGGCCTGGCGCAAGGTCGCCACGTGGTCGATGTTGACGCCGAGAAGCATGCGGTTGCTATGAGTCACGAAAGGCTCTCCTGAAGATGTAGCCGCACAGCATACGACGTGCTCAGCGCTTGCGAAACAACTCCCGACTCACCAACGGTTTTGGCCCCAGGTGGACGGCCAGGGCCTGGCGCATCAGTCGCTTGGCTGCCAGCAATGCGCCAGGCGCTTCCCACTCGGCGTGGGCCAGTGCGAGCAGTTCATCGCCCTTGAACAACCCGGGCTGGAACAGCTCCACCCGCTCAAGCCCGGCGTCGACCTGCAGGCGGTACAGACCAGTGGCGGCGATAGGCTCGGCGTTGACGTCGTGATCCAGGGCAAAGGCGTAACCGAGCTGCTCCAGCAGGCGCCATTCAAAGGCCCGCAGCAACGGCTCCAATGGCCGGCCCTGGCCCAACGCCTGCAGGGTCAGGGCATAGTGCTCGAACAGCGCTGGGTATGGCGCCTCGGCCGGCAGCAGGCGCATCAGCAGTTCATTCAGGTACAAGCCGCTGAACAGTGCATCACCATTGAGCCAGGCGGCAATGCCGGCGCTGTCGAGGCGGTTGACGTTCTTCAGCTCGCCGCGTCCACGCAGCTCGACTTCCAACGGCACAAACGAGCGCACCAGGCTGCCACCCTTGCCCCGCGCCCGGCGCAGCACCGCACGCACGCGACCTTGCGGCGTGAAAAAGTCCACCAGCGCGCTGGTCTCGCGGTACGCACGGCTGTGCAGCACGTACGCCGGCTGACCTTGAGGTTGTTCCATGGGGAAGGCCCGGATGCAGAACGGCCCGGAACAATCCGGGCCGTTGGGGGTGTGTTACAGGTCGCCGTAGCCCAGCGAACGCAGGGCGCGCTCATCATCGGACCAACCGCCTTTGACCTTGACCCAAAGGTTGAGCATGACCTTGGCGTCGAACAGCGTTTCCATGTCCTTGCGCGCGTCGGAGCCGATGCGCTTGATACGCTCGCCTTTGTCGCCAATGATGATCTTCTTCTGGCCATCACGCTCGACGAGGATCAGGGCATGGATGTGCAGCACATGGCCTTGCTGCTTGAACTCTTCGATCTCGACAGTGATCTGGTACGGCAGCTCGGCACCCAGTTGGCGCATGATCTTCTCGCGGACCAGTTCGGCGGCGAGGAAGCGGCTGCTGCGGTCGGTGATCTGGTCTTCCGGAAAGAAGTGATCGTTCTCCGGCAGCTGCTTGGCGATCAGTGCTTCCAGCGCTTCGAGGTTGTGCCCCTGCTGGGCAGAGATCGGCACGACTTCGGCGTTCGGCAGTTGCTCCTGCAGCCATTTCAGGTGCGGGATCAATTCGGCCTTCTCGTCCATCCGGTCGGTCTTGTTGACCGCGATGATCAGCGGACCGGTAACGTACTGGACACGCTCGAGCACCAGTTGGTCCTCGTCGGTCCAGCGGGTACGGTCAACCACGAAGATCACCACGTCGACGTCCTTGAGGGCGGCCGAAGCGGTGCGGTTCATGTAGCGGTTGAGCGCCTTGTCGTTGGCCTTGTGCATGCCTGGGGTATCGACGTAGATCGCCTGCACGTCACCCTCGGTCTTGATCCCGAGCATGTTGTGGCGGGTGGTCTGCGGCTTGCGCGAGGTGATCGCCAGCTTTTGCCCGAGGATATGGTTGAGCAAGGTCGACTTGCCAACGTTGGGGCGGCCGACAATGGCTACGTAGCCGCAACGGGTTGGGTTGTTCTCAGTCATTACCATTCTCCACGCCCAGGGCGATCAGTGCAGCGGCGGCGGCGACTTGCTCGGCAATACGCCGGCTTACGCCCTGGCCACGGCTCTTGTTGTTCAGCAGGACCACTTCGCATTCGACGAAGAAGGTCCGGCAATGAGGTTCGCCCTGGATATCGACCACTTCATAACGCGGCAAATCGCAACCACGCGACTGCAGAAACTCCTGCAGGCGGGTTTTCGGGTCTTTATTGGTGTCGACCAGTGTCAGGCTCTCGAACTCATCGGTCAGCCAGGCCAGAATGCGCTCGCGCGCGGTCTGCATGTCGGCATCCAGATAGATGGCGCCAATCAGCGCCTCGAGGGCATCGGCGAGGATCGATTCGCGGCGAAAACCACCGCTTTTCAGCTCACCCGAACCCAGTCGGAGGAATTCGCCCAAGTCGAATCCACGCGCCAGCCGCGCCAGAGTTTCACCCTTGACCAGGCGTGCGCGCAGGCGCGACAGCTGGCCTTCGCGGGCCTGCGGGAAGCGCTCGAACAGCGCCTCGCCGGCGACGAAATTGAGGATGGCGTCGCCAAGAAACTCCAGGCGCTCGTTATTGCGCCCGGCATAGCTGCGATGGGTCAGGGCCAGCAACATCTGGTCCTGATCCTTGAAGGTATAGCCGAGCTTGCGCTCCAGGCGTGCAAGGGAAGCAGTCATGCGGCCACCCGTTTGTTGTTCAACGCGTTGTTCAAATCAACATCCTGAAAAGACGGTATGGCTGTGAATCGCTGCCAGTTGGTAGCGCCCCCGTGTTTCAAGACGCTCTCGACCTTGAGTACACAGCCTATGTCAGAAAAGCATTCGGCGCTGTCTGCAGACAGCGCCGATGGGTATCAATGGATCAGGCCGACCCGCGACAGGTTGGGCAGGTGGCTGAGCTTGGGCTCTGGCCAACTCATCCAGACTGCAAACGCCTTGCCGACGATATTGCGGTCCGGAACCATGCCATGCAGTTCCTTGGGAATGTTTGGATCATCCCAGAAACGGCTGTCGTTGGAGTTGTCGCGGTTGTCGCCCATCATGAAGTAATGGCCGGCGGGTACCGTCCATTGCTGGTCAGGCGGCATGCGGTAGCGGCTCATTTCCTTGCGGATCATGTGCTCGGCCGCGCCCAATTGCTCCTTGTACAGCTCAGCGCTGCCCAAGGTGCCTGGTTCGCTACCGACCAACTGCTCGGCGACCTGCTTGCCATTGACGAACAGGCGCTTGTCGCTGGTGTAGCCGATCTGGTCGCCCGGCAGGCCAACCACACGCTTGATGTAGTTGACGTTGGGGTCGCTCGGATAGCGGAACACCATCACGTCGCCCCGCTGCGGCTGACCAATCTCGATGACCTTCTTGTCGATCACCGGCAGGCGAATGCCGTAGGAGAACTTGTTCACCAGGATGAAGTCGCCCACTTCCAGCGTCGGTTTCATCGACCCGGAAGGAATCTGGAACGGCTCTACCAGGAACGAGCGCAGCACCAGCACGATGAACAGCACCGGGAAGAACGACTTGCCGTACTCAACCAGCAACGGCTCCTTGTTCAGCTTCTCGACCACGGCCATTTCTGGCTGGCTGACGCTGCCCTGATAGGTGGCAATCGCCGCCCGCCGGCGCGGAGCCAGGAACAGCAGATCGATCAGAGCCAACAAGCCACAGACGGCAACGGCGATGACGAGCAACAGCGGGAAATTTAGCGACATAGGACCTAGCTATCCAACCTGAGCACGGCGAGGAAGGCTTCTTGTGGAATTTCCACGTTACCGACCTGTTTCATGCGTTTCTTACCGGCTTTCTGCTTTTCGAGCAGTTTGCGTTTACGGCTGACGTCGCCGCCATAACACTTGGCCAGTACGTTCTTTCTGAGCGCCTTGACAGTGGTCCGGGCGACGATCTGCCCGCCGATGGCGGCCTGGATCGCGACGTCGAACATCTGCCGAGGAATCAGTTCTTTCATTTTCTCGGTCAGCGCGCGCCCTTTGTAGTGGGCGTTGTCGCGGTGCACGATCAGCGCCAGCGCATCAACCTTGTCGCCGTTGATCAACACGTCCAGCTTGACCAGGTTGGCCGACTGGTAACGATCGAAATGGTAGTCCAGCGACGCGTAACCGCGGCTGGTCGACTTCAAACGGTCGAAGAAGTCCAGTACCACCTCGTTCATTGGCAGATCGTAGCTTACCTGCACCTGAGTACCGAGGAACTGCATGTCACGCTGAACACCGCGCTTCTCGATGCACAGGGTAATGACGTTACCCAGGTGTTCTTGCGGCACCAGGATATTGGCGCGCACGATTGGCTCACGGAAGTCTTCGACTGCTGATACATCCGGCAGTTTCGACGGGTTGTCGACGTGAATGGTTTCACCGGTCTTGAGCTTGATCTCGAAGATCACGCTCGGCGCCGTGGTGATCAGGTCCAGGTCATATTCGCGCTCGAGGCGCTCCTGGATGATCTCCATGTGCAGCATGCCGAGGAAGCCACAACGGAAGCCAAAGCCCAGTGCATCCGAGCTTTCAGGCGCGTACTGCAGCGACGAGTCGTTCAGGGTCAGCTTTTGCAGCGCATCGCGGAAGTCTTCGAAATCATCGGAAGACACCGGAAACAGGCCAGCGTAGACCTGTGGCTGAATACGTTTGAAGCCTGGCAGCACTTCCACCTCGGGGGTGGAGCTCAAGGTCAGGGTGTCGCCGACCGGCGCGCCGAGAATTTCCTTGATGCTGGCAATGATGAAGCCCACTTCGCCTGCTTTGAGATCGGCGGTCTGGGTGTGCTTTGGCGTGAACACGCCGACGCTGTCGACCAGGTGAACCTTGCCGGTCGACTTGACCAGAATCTTGTCTCCCTTTTTCACGCGGCCGTGGCGCACGCGAACCAGGGACACGACGCCCAGGTAGTTGTCGAACCAGGAGTCGATGATCAGCGCTTGCAGTGGTGCATCGATGTCACCGGTTGGCGCCGGGATCTGCTGCACAAGGCGCTCGAGCACCTCGTCCACGCCCATGCCGCTCTTGGCGCTGCAGGCTACGGCGTCGGCCGCGTCGATACCGATGATCTTCTCGATTTCGTCCTTGACGCGGTCAGGATCGGCCTGGGGCAGGTCCATCTTGTTCAGTACCGGCATGACCTCAAGGCCCTGCTCGATAGCGGTGTAGCAGTTGGCCACGGACTGGGCTTCGACACCCTGGCCAGCATCGACCACCAACAACGCGCCTTCACAGGCGGCCAGCGACCGGCTGACTTCATAGGTGAAGTCTACGTGGCCGGGAGTGTCGATGAAGTTCAGCTGGTAGGTCTTGCCGTCCTGCGCCTTGTAATGCAGCGTGACGCTATGGGCTTTGATGGTGATGCCGCGCTCGCGCTCCAGATCCATCGAATCGAGCACCTGGGCTTCCATTTCGCGCGCCGAGAGGCCACCGCACATCTGAATGAAACGGTCGGCCAGCGTCGACTTGCCGTGGTCGATGTGGGCGATGATGGAGAAATTGCGGATATGACTCAAATCACTCACGGGTCACTACTCGAAATGGCTGCGAGCCGGACGCCCGCCGAAAAATAGCCGGGAATTGTACCTTAAGCCGCAGCCTTGTGGGAGATTCCTGATCGGCTGCAATCCCGCGTGGCTTGGCAGGCCGCCATGAAATTTTCATCCGTTTACAAAAAAGGGCAGCCGAAGCTGCCCTGTATTGCGCTGCCGCTATGCTTATTCAGCCAGCTTGAAGGTGATGAAGCTGGCGCGCCCTTGGCGCAGCACTCGCATCGACACCGAGCGATTCTTCGGCAGGTCCTTGGCGATCTCGGTGAACTCTTTGGCCGAGCCAATGGCCTGGTTGTTGAGGTGGCTGATGACGTCACCCGGACGCAGACCGATCAACGCCGCCGGACCATCCAGCACTTCCTTGATGACCACGCCCCCCTTGAGTTCGAGGGCTTTTTTCTGCTCGGCGGTCAGGTCCGAAACCGCTACACCGAGGCGGTTGCTGCTGCGCTCGGCACTGCCCTGGCCAGGTGTGGTGATATCGGCATCTTCATCAGGCAAAGCGCCGACAGTGACGTCGAGGTTCTGCCGCTTGCCGTTGCGGATGATCTCAAGCTTGGCCTTGGCGCCATCCTTGAGGCTGCCGACCAGGTGCGGCAGGTCGGCCGACATGACGATCGGCTGGCCATTCATGCTGAGAATGACATCACCGACCTGCAAACCGCCCTTGGCCGCTGGACCGTCTTCCAGCACCTGAGCTACCAGGGCGCCGGCAGGCTTGTCCAGACCGAACGACTCGGCCAGGTCCTTGTTGACCTCCTGGATTACCACACCCAACCAACCGCGGTTGACCTTGCCGTCTTTCTTGAGCTGATTGGAGACGTCCAGCGCCACGTCGATCGGGATCGCGAACGACAGGCCCATGAAGCCACCGGAGCGGGTGAAGATCTGCGAGTTGATGCCGACCACTTCGCCTTTCATGTTGAACAGCGGGCCGCCGGAGTTACCCGGGTTGATTGCCACGTCGGTCTGGATGAACGGAACGTAGGTGTCGTTGGGCAGGGTCCGGCCCTTGGCGCTGACGATGCCTTTGGTTACCGAGTGGTCAAAGCCGAACGGCGAGCCGATAGCCAGTACCCATTCGCCGACTTTGAGTTTCTCCGAATCGCCCAGCTTGACGATCGGCAGATCCTTGCCTTCAACCTTGAGCAAAGCGACGTCGGTGCGCGGGTCGGTGCCGACCAGCTTGGCCTGCAGCTCGCTGCGGTCGGACAGGCGCACGATGATCTCGTCAGCGTCGGCGACCACATGGTTGTTGGTCAGCACATAACCATCGCTGGAAATGATGAAGCCCGAACCCAGCGATTGCGCTTCCCGCTGGCGGTCGCCGCGCGGCGAACGCGGCTGTTGTGGCATGTTGCGCTCGAAGAATTCACGGAACATCGGCGGCAGGCCTTCAAGATCAGGCATCTGCCCGGCAGCAATGCGCCGATCAGGCAGCTTCTGCTTGGTACTGATGTTCACCACCGCCGGCGAAGCCTGCTCGACCAGCGTAGTGAAGTCCGGCAGTGCTTCTTCAGCCTGGGCCGTCAGCACCTGGCCGAGCATCAGCACGGCGGCGAACATGGAGAGATAGGGTTTCAAGCGTGGTATTGACATACGGCTCCCGTCACAACGAGCGTAAATTGCATTAAGACCCCTGCAGATGCAGGAAAGGCCAGACCCCGAGGACTCTGACCTATAGAAAATTTACGAAGGGATTGCAAATGACATTGCGTTAATTTCATTTCAGCCGATTACGTGAAGGGCTGCAAACGCAGGCGCGCCGCTACTGGCTGGCCTGGGCATCCTGAGCACGCATGGACAATGCAACGCGCTCGGCAGTACCCAACGGGATCTCGCCAACCACCGTGACGATGACCTTGCCCTTGGGAGTATTGAGGTAGCGCGAGACAGCCACGGTCGGACCAAGCTGCACGCGGGTATCGTTACCTGAATCATCCTTGACCGGCTCCAGAAATACCGAAAAACGAGTCAGCCCATCGTCATACATCAGACTGCTGACCGTGGTCTTGCGCGAAACATCACTGCGTACCGAGCTGTTGACCAACTCGAAACCGGGCGGCAACCAATCGGAGCGCCAACCACCTACTGCCGGCAACGGCGAAGCTGCAACTGCATGCTCTACAGGCTTGCACGCATCACTTGGGCGCATCGCTTGCTCGGTTGGCGATGTGGTATCCAGGCGGGTCATCTGGAAACGCTCGAGCAATTGACCCTTGTCGTTGAGCATCAACGAGCGCAGGGGCAATGCGGTCTGGCGGTCTAGATGCAATTCGAAGGCGTAGCGATGCTGGTCACGGGGGGTCAGGGTGATAATCACCGCATCGCGCCCGGCAACCCGCGACTTGCCGGCAACGCTCAAGTCGTACCAGCTCATCAGTTTGAGGGGGTCCAGCACCCGCGGGGCAGAGCTGGGCGGCGTCGAAACGCCACTCACCAGATCGCCACTGACGCACTGCACCTGACCGTCCACGCGGACGATCTCCTGAGCCGTACCATCGAGCTGCAACAGCCGCTCGCTGACCGATCCATTGGCAACGCGGTGCCAGATGTCGTGGGAAGAGAAGCTGCCGTTGCGTTCGTAAACGAACGAACCCTGGTAGCTCTGGGATTGCTCGGCTCGTGCCAGCTTGTTCAGCCACTCATTCGCCTGAGGCGAAGAGTTGGCTGCCAACGCTGGCACCATCATGCAACTGCCTACCAGCAGTGACAGAAGAGGTAGCGCGCGCATGATGCTCCTTAACTAGCGGTTTTCCAGGCTAGCGGCGCGGGCGTATGGCAGTGCGGTTTCAGTGCCCTTGAGCGCTGATTCCTGAGCGTGCTGCTTCAAGTAGCCCGGCAGACGCTTGTCCCAGCCTTCCTGGCTCTGCAAGACACCATTGGCCATCGGCCCGGTGGTCTGCTCGCTGCTCTCGCTGTAGCCAGCCAGAACTGCCGGACCTTGCGTTTGCGGCATGGTCAGACCTTGCTGAGCAGGCTGTTGCGCAGCCAGTTCGCTACCGGTGATTTCGTCCTGGTTATACAGACGCACGCCGGCCAGTACTGCAACGGTTACCGAGGCAGCTACGGCCAGACGGCCGATGCTACGCCAAGGGCCTTGCTTGACCTTGGCTGGCACAGCCTCATCGGCCAGGGCAGCAGAGACCGCCGCAGCGATGTCCAGCTTGGGCAGCAGCAGTTCCTTGTGCATGGCTGCACGGGCAACCTGGTAACGCGACCAGGTAGCACGGGTGTCGGCGTCATCAGTGGCGCTCAAAACACGACGCAGCTCCAATTCATCCGCTTCGTTGTCCATTACGGCGGACAGCGATTCCTGCAAAGCTTCACGACTCATGGCGGTTCCTCTCTTGGCTGTAGCCGCTGTCTCAGGATTCCTGCAGCAACGGCTGCAAGGCTTTATCAATGGCCTCCCGAGCGCGGAAAATCCTTGAGCGCACGGTCCCCACCGGACATTGCATGACGCTCGCAATGTCTTCATAACTCAGACCATCAAATTCGCGCAAAGTTAGTGCCGTGCGCAGATCTTCTGGCAGTTGCTGGATGGTCCGATGGACGGTACCTTCGATCTCATCCCGCAACAACGAGCGTTCTGGGGACTCGAGATCCTTGAGACCATGATCGCCGTCATAGAACTCCGCATCCTCGGAGCTCACATCACTGTCGGGTGGCCTTCTACCGCGGGACACCAGATAGTTTTTCGCCGTGTTGATGGCGATGCGGTACAGCCAGGTATAAAACGCGCTGTCACCGCGGAAATTGCCTAGCGCTCGGTAGGCCTTGATGAAGGCTTCCTGCGCCACATCCTGGGCTTCATGGGTGTCGTGTACAAAGCGCACGATCAACCCGAGAATCTTGTGCTGATACTTCAGCACCAACAGATCGAACGCTCGCCTGTCGCCGCGCTGCACGCGCTCGACAAGCTGCTGATCCTCTTCCTGGGTTAGCATGAATACTCCTCAGTGAACTTGAAGGAGCATTGCAACAGCCACCGTTCAGGCTTGCAAACATAGACTCGGGCTTTGCGCAAAAGTTCTCCCCTCCAAGCAAGTTTCCTGCGGCCTCTGGTCGGCTCGCACGAAAAAGACGCAGTACGGTCACGGCCGGCCGCGTCATTGATCTGGTCTTGATTTACGCAGGTATCAGCCCATTTCGAGCTACTGCCCTGCGTCGCCTTGGCATTCGTGGCGTATGGGCAGCCTTCATAGGATTTCCAGCCAGACTGGAAAGTTCCCGGAAGATCGCCGTTGCGTGACAAGCGCCATTGGAAATCAGGCACCCGGGGCTGCTATAAAGGCATCCCGGCAACGTTTTCACGATAGTTTCACAATGCCATCTGCGCATCGCTATTGTGCCGTTCCCCTCCCCTAGATTACTAGTGCCCCGACATGAGCAAACAATTCCAATACGATGTCCTGGTGATCGGCAGTGGGGCCGCAGGCCTCAGCCTGGCACTCAACCTTCCGGATCACCTGCGCATCGCTGTGCTGAGCAAGGGTGACCTGGCCAATGGCTCGACCTTTTGGGCCCAGGGCGGCGTTGCCGCCGTGCTTGACGACACCGACACTGTGCAGTCGCATGTCGAGGACACCCTCAATGCCGGCGGCGGACTGTGCTCGGAAGAAGCGGTGCGGTTTACCGTTGAGCATAGTCGCGAAGCGATTGAGTGGCTGATCGAACAAGGCGTGCCATTTACTCGCGACGAACACCCACCGGGTGATGACCGCAGCTTCGAATTTCACCTGACCCGCGAAGGCGGCCACAGCCACCGGCGCATCATCCATGCGGCCGACGCTACCGGTGCGGCGATCTTTACCACCCTGCTGCAGCGCGCCCGGCAACGGTCCAACATCACCCTGCTGGAGCAGCGCGTCGCCGTCGACCTGATCACCGAGCGCCGCCTTGGCCTGGACGGCGAGCGCTGCCTCGGCGCCTACGTACTGAACCGCAACAGCGGCGAGGTGGATACCTTCGGCGCACGCTTCACCGTGCTGGCAACCGGCGGTGCAGCCAAGGTCTACCTCTATACCAGCAACCCCGACGGCGCCTGCGGCGACGGCATTGCCATGGCCTGGCGCGCGGGCTGCCGGGTCGCCAACCTTGAATTCAACCAGTTTCACCCGACCTGCCTGTACCACCCGCAGGCCAAGAGCTTCCTGGTCACCGAGGCCCTGCGCGGCGAGGGCGCCCTGCTCCGCCTGCCCAATGGCGAGCGCTTCATGCCGCGCTTCGACCCGCGCGAAGAACTGGCACCACGGGATATCGTTGCACGCGCCATCGACCACGAAATGAAGCGCCTGGGGGTGGACTGCGTCTACCTGGACATCACCCACAAGCCAGCCGAGTTCATCAAAAGCCACTTCCCGACCGTGTACGAGCGCTGTCTGACCTTCGGCATCGACATCACGCGCCAGCCGATTCCGGTGGTCCCGGCTGCGCACTACACCTGCGGCGGGGTGATGGTCGACGATCGCGGTCACACCGACGTGCCCGGCTTGTATGCCATTGGCGAGACCAGCTTCACCGGCTTGCACGGCGCCAACCGGATGGCCAGCAACTCGCTGCTGGAGTGCTTTGTTTATGGCCGCTCGGCGGCTGCCGACATCGAAGCGAGCCTGGACCGGGTCGAAATGCCGCAGGCTCTGCCTTGCTGGGATGCCAGCCAGGTTACCGATTCGGACGAAGACGTGATCATTGCGCACAACTGGGACGAACTGCGGCGCTTCATGTGGGACTACGTCGGGATCGTGCGCACCAGCAAGCGCCTGCAACGGGCTGAACACCGTGTACGCCTGCTGCTGGATGAGATCGACGAGTTCTACAGCAACTACAAGGTCAGCCGCGATTTGATTGAGCTGCGCAATCTGGCCCAGGTAGCCGAATTGATGATTCGCTCGGCGATGCAGCGCAAGGAAAGCCGCGGCCTGCACTACACCCTGGACTATCCGGCGATGCTGCCCGAAGCGCGCGATACCATTCTCAGCCCGCTCTGAGCGGGCTCAAGAAGGCTGCGCCCAGCGCCTGCGACTGAACTTCAAGCGCAGGCGCAGGCGCCGGTGTTGCTCCAGCGCCAGCGCGTCAGGACAAACGCACTGACTTTCGCTGAGGCGCCGCCCCGCTCGCACGAAACGCAATACCACCAGCCCCGGCAGAGCCATGCTGTCCGGCAGCAGGCGCACCGCCTGCCAGCCCTGGCTGCGGCTGTACAGCTGCCAGCCTTGGCTGTCGCGGCGCAGGCCGGTGATGGCGTCAGGATGAGTAAGCAGGATGCGCCGGGGAATGACCCAGCAGGCCTGGCTAAGGCAGCCCGCGGCGAGTGGCAGCAGCCACCAGCGCGGCTCGCTCAGCCAAAGCGCCAGCAATGCCAGCGCCAGACTCGCCAGATAGGCCGTCAGCAGTCGGCGTGAGCCCTGCCAACGGCACTGGAACTGCTCACTTGGGCTGGACACGGTCCAGAATGATCCGAACCATGCGCTGCAGCTCAGGGTCTTCAGACTCGCTGCGCTCCATGAACCAGCCGAACATGTCCTGGTCTTCACAAGCCAGCAAGCGCACGTAA
Organism: Pseudomonas sp. NPDC088322; assembly: GCF_044740745.1. NCBI lineage: Bacteria > Pseudomonadati > Pseudomonadota > Gammaproteobacteria > Pseudomonadales > Pseudomonadaceae > Pseudomonas > Pseudomonas sp. NPDC088322. Next base: position 155,610 of record NZ_JBIURK010000006.1, read on the forward strand.
AGCTCGCGGTCCGCTTCGTTCAGGGTGGCGTAGACTTCCTGGGTGAAGGGCACCAGCAGCACGTCGAGCTCCAGCATGCCGCGGCGGCTGTGCCAGAAAAGCCGGTTGATTTCAGTTTGTTCGACCATGGGACCCTCCTCGAATGGGCGGCGAGTATACCGCGCCGGGCACACGGCGGCACAAGGCGTTGGTCTAGTCACCTACCTATTTTGTTACCAGCGTTCTATGATGGCTACCAGTCTCAAGCAACCGCGATGACCCATGGCCGACTCTGCTTTCTATTGCTCCCTTGCCCACGAGGGCATCCTCGCCGTTCGCGGCTCCGACGCTGGCAAGTTTCTGCAAGGCCAGCTGACCTGTAATCTCAACTACCTAAGCCAGGAGCAATCGAGCCTGGGCGCGCGCTGCATGGTCAAAGGCCGTATGCAGTCGAGCTTCCGTATCGTGCCCGAGGGCAACGGCTTGCTGCTGGCGATGGCCCGCGGCCTGATCGATGCACAGCTGGCCGACCTGAAAAAATACGCGGTATTTTCCAAGGCCACGCTGACCGACGAAAGCGCCAGCTGGGTCCGCTTTGGGCTGGAGCACGCTGAGCAGGCCTTGCTCGCACTTGGCCTGGATGTGCCCGCTGAAGATGGCGCAACGGTCCGTGAAAATGGCCTGATCGCTATCCGCGTTTCCCCCGGCCGCGTCGAACTGTGGGTTCCGGCTGAACAGGCCCACAACGTGCAGCAGGAACTCGCTGGTACGCTCAGCGAAGGCAGCCTCAACGACTGGCTACTGGGGCAGATCCGCGCTGGCATTGGCCAGGTTTTCGAGCAGACCCGTGAACTGTTCATTCCGCAGATGATCAATCTGCAGGCGGTGGGCGGCGTGAGTTTCAAGAAAGGCTGTTATACCGGCCAGGAAATCGTCGCGCGCATGCAGTACCTGGGCAAGCTCAAACGCCGTCAGTACCGGCTGGCTCTGGCCGTTGCCGATGCACCTGCGCCCGGCAGCCAGATCTTTTCGCCCACCCACGGTTCTGCGGTTGGCGAAGTCGTGCTGGCAGCTGCCTGTGAACAAGGCTGCGAACTGCTCGCAGTGATCAGCGCCGACGCGGTAGAAGATGACAACCTGCACCTGCTCAGCCTCGAAGGCCCACGCCTGACCTTGCTGAGCCTGCCTTACGAACTGGACCGCGACCGGGAAATCCAGCGCTGACCAGCCTGCCCCGCACCGTGCGGGGCTGCCACACTGCGGTAGAGAATCTCCATGAACAGACTGGCCGAGATGGTCCAGGCGCAATTACTCACTGCCATCGCCAATGACGACCTGGTCCTGCCGACCCTGCCGGAAGTGGCACTGAGCATCCGCGAGGCTGCTGAAAACAGCGAGATCAGCGTTTCGGCCCTGAGCAGGGTGATCGGCCGCGATGCCGCGCTATCTGCGCGCTTGATCAAAGTGGTCAACAGCCCCCTGTTGCGCGCCGCCGTCGAAGTCACCGATCTGCACACGGCGATTACCCGGCTGGGCATCAACTACAGCTGCAACCTGTCGATCGGGCTGGTAATCGAGCAGATCTTCCATGCCCGCTCGCCTGCGGTGGAGCAAAAGTTGCGCGATATCTGGGCCACCAGCCTGGAAGTTGCCGGCATCAGCTATGAGCTGTGTCGCCGCTACACTGACCTCAAGCCCGATCAGGCGACCCTCGGTGGCCTTGTCCATCAGATCGGCGCGCTGCCGGTGCTGATCTATGCCGAAGAGCACAACGAGTTGCTGTCCGACCCGGTCTGCCTGAACTATGTGATCGAGCAGATCCAGCCGGTCCTGGGTGACAAGATCCTCAGTGACTGGGAGTTCCCCGAGCAACTGGTCAAGCTGCCTGGGCTAATCCAGGATCTGGATCGGCGCACCGACAAGGTCGATTACATCGACGTGGTGCAAATCGCCCGCTGCCTGAGCCAGCGCGGTCGCAGCCGGCCCCTGGCGGCACTGCCCGCCTATCGGCACCTCGGCCTGCCGCAGGGCACGGAACTGGAAGTAGCAGAGCTGCTCGAAGCGCGAAGCATGTTGCGCTGAGGGCTAGTGGCCGGGAAAGGGCTAAAGGTTCACGCGATCCAAGCCCTGGTCAGCAATAAAGCTGACCCTGACCTTCAAACCTCCATTTTCGCCGTCATGCAAACTGATCTGGGCCAGATGCGCCCGACAGATTTCCCCGACAATCGCCAACCCCAGCCCACTGCCTTGAGCACTACGCCGGTAAAAGCGCTCGAACACCCGCTCACGCTCAGCTTCAGGAATGCCCGGGCCATCATCTTCGACCTCGAGCACCGCCGGCGCCAACACACGCAAGATCACATTGCCGCCAACCGGCGTGTGCGCCAGCGCGTTATCGATCAGGTTGCTGAGCAGCTCGTTGAGCAAAGTCGGCTCGCCCTTGAGCCAGACCGGCGACTCAGCTTCCAGCGCCAACAACACACCACGGGCATGCGCCAACGGCGCCATGGCCATCCCCAACTCCCGGCTCAGCTGGCTCAGATCAAGCCGCTGCGCCCCGCCCTCGGCAATCGCCCGCGCGCCGTTTTCAACGCGCGCCAACGACAGCAACTGGTTGGCCAAATGGGTCAGCCGGTCAGTACCTTGGGCAGCCGACTCAAGGGTCTGCCGCCACTCCTGCGGGTCCTGCGAACGCAGGCCCAACTCGACCCGCGCCTTGAGCGCTGCCAGCGGCGTACGCAGTTCATGCGCGGCATCGGCAATAAACTGCGCCTGGCGCTCGAACTGTGCGCGCAGCCGCTCGGTAAAGTGATTGAGCGCACGCACCAATGGCCCCAGCTCATGCTGCACCTGTACTGTTGGCAAGGCGCGCAGGTCGTCCGGCTGGCGCTCCTCTACCGCACTGCGCAAGCGCTCGAGCGGGCGCAGCGCTGCACTGACCGCGAACCAGACCATGACCAGCGCCGCCAGCGCCAGCATCCCCAGCCGCAACAGGGTATCGGCCATCAGCCCACGGGCCATGCTCACCCGCGCCTCTTCGGTTTCGGCCACGCGAATCTCGGCCATGCCGTTCATGTTCGGCTCGCTGACCGCCTTGAGCAGGCTGACCACACGTACATCCTGGCCAAGGTAGGAGGCATTGTAGAAACGCGCCAAGGCCGGATAGTCGTCAGTGCGAGGCGTGCCGGGCGGTGGTGGTGGGAGCTTTTCGTACCCCGAGATCAAGCGCTGGTTGATGTCCAACACCTGGTAGTAAATGCGTCCGGCACTGTCGTAGGCGAAGGTGTCCAGCGCCACATAGGGCACATCGGCACTCAGTGTGCCATCGCGCTGGGACAAGCCCGCAGCAATGGTCCGCGCCGACGCCAGCAGCGTACGGTCATAGGCAGTGTCCGCGGCCTCGCGGCCGTTCCAGTAGGCGCTCAGGCCGCTGGCCAGCATCAGTACCACCAGCAGCAGCGCAAGATTGCCCAGCAGCCGCCCGCGCAGGCTGGCGCCATCACGCATCACGGTGCTCCAGCAGGTAGCCAAGACCGCGGAACGTGACGATGGCAACCGCATGGCCGTCGAGTTTCTTGCGCAGCCGGTGCACGTAGATTTCGATGGCATCAGGGCTGGCTTCTTCGTCGAGGCCAAACACCTGCGCCGCCAGTTGCTCCTTGCTCATCACTCGTCCGGGCCGGGCAATCATTGCCTGCAGCACACTTTGCTCGCGCGAGGTCAGGGTCAGGTGCTCGTCACCCAGGCTGAAACGGCGGGTGTCGAGGTCGTAGACCAGCGGACCACAGCGCTGCTGGCGTTCGCCACCAAGCACACTGCGCCGCAGCAGGGCCTTGACCCGCGCCTCCAGCTCAGTCAACTCGAACGGCTTGGCCAGGTAATCGTCGGCGCCCAGGTTGAGCCCGTGCACACGATCCTTGACGTCACTGCGGGCAGTCAGCATCAGCACCGGCAAGGTCTTGCCGCGGCCGCGCAGCCGCGCCAGCACTTCAAAACCGTCCATCCGCGGCAGGCCGACATCGAGCACCGCCACCGCGTATTCCTCGCTGGTCAGCGCCAGGTCAGCGGCGATGCCGTCGTGTAGCACGTCCACAGTCAGGCCCTGACTCTTGAGCGCCTGAGCCACGCTTTCGGCCAGTTGCAGGTGGTCTTCAACCAGCAGCACTCGCATCGGTTTCTCCCTTCGGTGAAGTGGGGGCGCGTTAGTTGGCGCGGAGTGTACCGCCGTCGGCACCCCTGTGAAGCCCCAATATGACAAACCTTTCATGTTGAAAGGTTAGCGAAAGGTTGGCCGCCTAGCATCGGATCAAGAATGCCCCGAGCGTTCATAAGCACCAGCAAGGTGCAGACCAATAAAAACAATAAACGGAGTCACTCGACGATGCTGTCATCACAGCCGCAGGCGTTCGCGCCTACCCGTTCCATTCGTCCACGCCCCACTGCCATTGCCAGCGCCCTTGCGCTCGCCGGTATCGCACCTGTCAGCCAGGCGGCCTTCTTCGAAGACAGCAGCGCCACCTTCGAAACCCGCAACATGTACTTCAACCGTGATTTCCGTGATGGCACCAGCAGCCAGCAGTCCAAACGTGACGAGTGGGCGCAGGGCTTCATGCTCAATTTCGAATCCGGGTACACCGAAGGCACTGTCGGCTTTGGCCTGGACGCACTGGGCATGGTCGGGATCAAGCTCGACTCCAGCGAAGACCGCACCGGCACCGGGCTGTTGCCGACCCATGATGACGGCAAGGCTGCCGACGAGTACTCCAAGCTCGGTCTGACCGGCAAGGTGAAGATTTCCAAGACCGAGCTCAAAGTGGGTTCGCTGATCCCTGAACTGCCGACCCTGCAGCCCAACGATGGGCGGATTCTGCCGCAGACCTTCGAGGGTGGCTTGCTGACCTCCAACGAAATCAGCAACCTGACCGTTACCGCCGGACGTCTGGAAAAAGCCAAGGACCGCAACGACACCAACTGGGAAGACATAGCCCTCAACAACAAGAACGGCCGTTTCGGCGGAACCTTCGCCGCCGACAACTATGACCTGGCCGGCCTTGACTACAAATTCACCGACCGCATCACCGGCAGCTATCACGTTGCCCAACTTGACGACATCTACCGTCAGCACTTCGTTGGCATGGTCGCGACCCAGCCGTGGGGCCCGGGCACCTTTGGCGCCGACCTGCGCCTGGCGATAAGTGACGATCAGGGCCAGGCCCGCGCCGGCAAGATCGACAACACCACCGCCAACGGCATGCTCAGCTACGCCCTCGATGGCCACAAGCTCAGCGGCGCCTATCAGCACGTCTCGGGCGACAGCGCCTTCCCCTACGTCGATGGCGCCGACCCGTATCTGGTCAACTTCGTCCAGATCAACGACTTTGCCGGTGCCGACGAGCACTCCTGGCAGCTGCGTTACGACTACAACTTCGCCTCTCTGGGCATTCCCGGCCTGACCTTCATGACCCGCTACCTCAGTGGCGACAACGTCAGCCGCGCCGATGGCAGCGAGGGCAAGGAGTGGGAACGCAACACCGAGTTCAAATACGTAGTACAAACCGGACCGTTGAAAAACGTCGCGGTGCGTCTGCGTAACGCCACCTTCCGCTCGAATTTTGCCCGCGACGCCGACGAAGTGCGGCTGCTGGTGAGCTACAGCGTGGCCCTGTGGTAACCCATAACAACAATATTTACGGAGATAGACGATGACCTTTTCCCTGCGCCGCCTCGTCCTCGCTACCGGTTGCCTGCTGTTGGCCGGTCAAGCCCTGGCTGCTGAACCGAAACGCCCTGAATGTATCGCTCCAGCATCGCCCGGCGGCGGCTTCGACCTGACCTGCAAGCTGGTGCAAAGCGCCCTGGTCAACGAGAAGATTCTCAGTAAACCGATGCGCGTCACCTACATGCCTGGCGGCGTTGGTGCGGTTGCCTACAACGCCGTGGTTGCCCAGCGCCCGGGCGATGCCGGCACCCTGGTGGCCTGGTCCAGTGGCTCGCTGCTGAACCTGGCCCAAGGCAAGTTCGGCCGTTTCGATGAAAACGCAGTGAAGTGGCTGGCGGCCGTGGGCACCAGCTATGGCGCGATCGCGGTGAACAAGGACTCGCCTTACAAAAACCTGGCTGACCTGGTTGCTGCGCTGAAAAAAGACCCGAGCAAAGTGGTGATCGGCTCCGGCGGCACCGTCGGCAGCCAGGACTGGATGCAGACCGCGCTGATCGCCAAGGCCGCCGGGATCAACCCGCGTGACCTGCGCTACGTCGCCCTGGAAGGCGGCGGCGAAATCGCCACTGCACTGCTCGGCGGGCACATTCAGGTCGGCTCCACCGATATCTCCGACTCCATGCCGCACATCCAGAGCGGCAACATGCGCATCCTTGCCGTATTCGCCGAGAACCGTCTCGATGAGCCGGAAATGAAGGACATCCCAACTGCCAAGGAACAGGGCTACGACATCGTCTGGCCAGTGGTACGTGGCTTCTACCTCGGGCCAAAAGTCAGCGACGAAGACTACGCCTGGTGGAAAGCCGCGTTCGACAAGCTGCTGACCTCCGAGGAGTTCGCCAAGCTGCGTGACCAGCGCGAGCTGTTCCCGTTCGCCCTGACCGGGCCGGAGCTGGACGCCTACGTCAAGAAACAGGTTGCCGACTACAAGACCCTGGCCCGGGAATTCGGCCTGATTCAGTAACAACGTACAGCTGCAGCACCTGTTGAAGCAGGTCAGCCCGCGCAAGCGTCGGTGTCATCACCAATGCCTGCGCGGGTAGAACCGCTCGCGCAATAAACTGCAGCAAGGCAGCCCTCTCGAGGATTTCCCCATGATCCTGCAACGCATTTTTGCCCTGATCCTGCTGGCGGTGTGCGCCGTCCTGGCAGTGATGGCCTGGCCTTACCAGGCCGCGTTTTCCTACGAACCGGTGGGCCCGCGCGCCTTCCCGTTGTTGATGCTTGGCCTGATGGGCCTGGCCTTGCTGTACCTGGCGATTCGGCCGACGCCGATCGTGCATAAAGAGGACGAGCCGCCGCTGGATCGCCCGACCCTGATCAAGATTGCGATCTGTACCGGTCTGTTGATCCTGTTCGCCGCCACCTTCGAAAGCCTGGGCTTCATCGTCAGTGCGGTATTGATCGGCGTGCCGATGGCGCGCCTGTATGGCGGCCGCTGGCTGCACAGCGCAGTGGTGGTGGTGGCGATGAGCGTGCTGCTGTACTGGCTGTTCGATCGCGTGATGGACGTACCCCTGCCCCTTGGCCTGCTTGACGTGCTGGAGAACTGACAGATGGATACTTTAGGCTATCTCAGCCAGGGCTTCGGCGTCGCCTTGAGCCCGTACAACCTGGTTACCGCCCTGTGCGGCACCCTGATCGGCACCGTGGTCGGCCTGCTGCCGGGCCTGGGCCCGATCAACGGCGTGGCGTTGCTGATCCCGATCGCCTTTGCCCTCGGCCTGCCGCCTGAATCTGCCTTGATTCTGCTGGCCGCGGTGTACCTGGGCTGTGAATACGGCGGCCGGATCAGCTCGATCCTGCTCAACATCCCGGGCGAAGCCTCGACCGTGATGACCACCCTCGACGGTTACCCAATGGCTCGCCAGGGTCTGGCTGGGGTCGCGCTGTCGCTGTCGGCGTGGAGCTCGTTCATCGGTGCCTTCATCGCCACCTGCGGCATGGTCCTGTTCGCGCCGTTGCTGGCGAAGTGGGCGATTGCCTTCGGACCCGCTGAATACTTCGTGCTGATGGTGTTCGCCATTGTCTGCCTGGGCGGTATGGCCGGCGACAAGCCACTGAAGACATTTATCGCGGCGTTGATCGGTCTGTTCCTGTCGGCAGTCGGTATCGATGCCAACAGCGGCGTTTACCGCTTCACCGGCGACAGCGTGCACATGGCCGACGGCATTCAGTTCGTGGTGCTGGTGCTGGGCCTGTTCTCGATCAGCGAGATCCTCCTGCTGCTGGAGAAAACCCATCATGGCCACCAGGCGGTAAAAGCCACCGGGCGCATGCTGTTCAACTTCAAGGAAGCGGCTTCGGTATTCGCGGTGAACATCCGTTGCGGCCTGCTCGGCTTCATCATGGGCGTACTGCCCGGCGCCGGCGCCACCCTGGCCAGCGCGGTTGCCTACATGACCGAGAAGAAGATCGCTGGCACCAGCGGTAAGTTCGGCAAAGGCGATGCACGTGGCCTGGCAGCACCGGAAACCGCCATCGGCGCTTCCTGCTGTGGCGCACTGGTGCCAATGCTGACCCTCGGCGTACCCGGTTCTGGCACCACTGCGGTAATGATCGGTGCACTGACCCTGTACAACATCACCCCAGGGCCGATGCTGTTCGAACAGCAACCCGACATCGTGTGGGGTCTGATCGCCTCGTTGTTCATCGCCAACATCATGCTGGTGATCCTCAACATCCCGATGATCCGCATCTTCACCCGCATCCTCGCCGTGCCGAACTGGGCGCTGGTGCCGGTAATCGCCATCATCACCGCGATCGGCGTGTACGCTGTGCATGCGACCACCTTTGACCTGTTCCTGATGGTCGGTATCGGCATCATGGGTTACATCCTGCGCAAGCTGGACTTCCCGCTGTCGCCGATCCTGCTCGGGTTCATCCTCGGCGGGCTGATGGAGCAGAACCTGCGCCGCGCCTTGTCCATCTCCAACGGTGAACTGGGCATTCTCTACTCGAGCCCGATCAGCATGAGCGTATGGGGCCTGACCATCTGCATGATGTGCCTGCCGCTGCTGCGCAGCTGGCGCCGCCGCAGCCTGCAACGTCGGGCTGTTGCGGATGCCTGATCGATCGTTGCCGCTGTTCTGGGCAACCGGGCTGGTCGGCCTTGCTGGCGGATTTCTCGCCAGCAAGGTCGGCTGGCCTTTGCCGTGGATGGTCGGCTCGTTGCTGGCGATCATCCTGGTGCGTTGCCTGACCCCCTGGCAGTTGCCGGAAATCCCCAACGGACGTAAATGCGGCCAGTGGATCATCGGCGTCGGTATCGGCCTGCACTTCACCCCGGCGATCCTCGAACAAGTGTCCGGGCATTTCGGCTTGATTCTGTTTGGTGCGCTGTTCACCACCGCTTCCAGTGTCATCAGTGTATGGCTGCTACGGCGCAGCGGTGAGGATCGCGCCACCGCCTTTTTCGCCAGTATGCCGGGCGGTTCCGGCGAAATGGTCAACCTCGGCGCACGCAATGGCGCGGTGCTCAGCCAGGTCGCCGCGGCGCAGAGTCTGCGTGTGCTGGCGGTGGTGCTGTGCGTGCCGGCACTGTTCAAGTTGCTGCTCGGTGATGGCGTGCCGGTCAGCCATGCCAGCAGTGTCAGCTGGGGCTGGCTGGCGTTGATCACGCCGCTGGCGGTGTTGGTAGGTTATGGCTGGCAGCGCTTGCGCCAACCCAACCCATGGTTGTTCGGGCCATTGCTGGTGGCGGCAACGGTAAGCCTGGCGGCTGATTTGCAGATCACCCTGCCGGAGGGCGCCAGCCAGATGGGCCAGTGGTTGATCGGCAGTGGCCTCGCCTGTCACTTCAACCGGGCATTCTTCCGCCGCGCGCCGTCGTTTCTCGGCCGCACCTTGCTGGCTACCGCCTTGAGCATGGTGATTGCAGCGCTTGCGGCGTGGGGTTTGAGCAACCTGAGCCAGCTGGACTTGCGTTCACTGACGTTGGGCATGATGCCTGGGGGGATCGCCGAGATGAGCCTTACGGCGGAGACCCTGCAGTTGTCGGTACCGTTGGTGACAGCGATGCAGGTAATGCGTTTGTTGTTTGTGCTGTTTCTGGCAGAGCCATTGTTTCGGCTGTGGAATGCGCGGGATCAAAACCAGTAAGGGGGCGCAGCACACGCCCCCAACCACGGCCCCTCAACAGAGTCACTGAGGCAGCGCCCACTCCACAGGTTTCATGCCGTGCTGCTGCAGAAAGCGGTTGGCATGGCTGAAATGCCCGCAGCCGATAAAGCCCCGGTAGGCCGACAACGGCGACGGATGCACCGACTTGAGCACCAGGTGCTTGGTGCCGTCGATCAACTTCTGCTTGCTCTGGGCATGTGCGCCCCACAGCAGAAAGACCACATTCGATTGCCGCTCGCTGACCAGCTGGATGATCCGGTCAGTGAACGACTCCCAGCCTTTCTTGGCATGCGATGCGGCATTGCCCCGCTGCACGGTCATGGTCGTGTTGAGCAGCAGCACGCCTTGCTCTGCCCAGCTCTGCAGATAGCCATGGGCAGGAATCGGCAGGTTCAGGTCACGCTGCAATTCTTTGTAGATATTCACCAGCGATGGCGGTGTCGGAACGCCCGGCTGTACCGAGAAGCACAGGCCATGCGCCTGACCTGGGCCGTGGTAGGGGTCCTGGCCGAGGATGACCACTTTGACCTGGTCCAGCGGCGTGCTATTGAGGGCGTTGAAGATCAGCGGGCCAGGTGGATAAATCTCTTTGCCGGCGGCGTACTCCTGGCGCAGGAACTCGCGCAGCTGCTGCATGTAGGGCTGTTCGAACTCGGCGCGCAGCGCCTCCTTCCAACTGGGCTCAAGCTTGATGCGGTCGTCGTCGGTCATCGGTGTGGTCCTGAAACTGAGGGGCGCGACACTAGGAAAGCTGCCCGAGCTTGTCAATCGATCCGACCGACGACCGGCAGCCTGCGGCAGAGCCGACCATACTGAGCCGATGACCTGTGCGAGGTAGTTCATGGCCGTAACCAGCGAAGTACTTACCGGAGTGGACGGTGCGCGAATCGGCATCGCCACGCTGGATGCAGCGAAATCCCTCAACGCGTTGAGCCTGGCGATGATCGAGCAGCTCGAGGCGCTGCTCCAGGCGTGGGCGAGGGATCCTGGTGTCGTCTGCGTGCTCTTGCGGGGCAGCGGTGCCAAGGCGTTTTGCGCGGGTGGCGATGTTCGCGCGCTGGTCGACCAATGCCGCGCACAACCGGGCCAGGTGCCAGCAATGGCCAAACAGTTCTTCGCTGCCGAGTACCGCCTGGACTATGCCCTGCACTGTTATCCCAAGCCTTTGCTGTGTTGGGGTCATGGCCATGTGCTGGGCGGCGGCATGGGCCTGTTACAGGGCGCTGGGGTACGCATCGTGACCCCGAGCAGTCGGCTGGCCATGCCGGAGATCAGCATAGGCTTGTACCCGGACGTAGGCGCCAGTTGGTTCCTCAGCCGTCTGCCAGGCAAGCTGGGGTTGTTTCTCGGCCTGACAGGGTCGCCGATCAACGCCCGTGATGCGCTGGACCTGGGTCTGGCGGATCGTTTTCTTGGCGAGCAGCAGCAGACGGCATTGATTGATGAACTGCTGCAGTTGAACTGGCAGGAACAGACCGTCTTGCAGTTGAACAGCCTGCTCAAGTGCCAGCAGCACCGCGCCCTTGCTGACCTGCCACAGGCCCAATGGCTGCCGCGGCGAGCGTTGATCGACGAGGTGCTGGATGTGGCCGACCCTATTGCTGCCTGGCGTGCGATCGCCAGCCTGCGCCAGCACGGCGACCCGTTGTTGGCGGCTGCAGGGCAGCGCCTGCACGACGGTTGCCCGCTCAGCGCACATCTAGTGTGGGAGCAATTGCAGCGAGCCCGGCACATGTCGCTGTTGCAGGCGCTGCAGATGGAATATGCGATGAGCCTGAATTGCTGCCGGCATCCTGAATTCAGCGAGGGCGTGCGTGCGCGGTTGATTGAAAAAGACAACACGCCGCGCTGGCACTGGCCTGATGTGGCTCAGGTGCCAGCGGCGGTGGTTGAGGCGCACTTTGCCAAAGCCTGGGAGGGCCGCCATCCGCTGGCCGATCAAGTTTAGGGCAGGACCTCAGCGATGCCGATTGCGATCATCGCGCCCGCCATCCGGGCGGCGATCACGGTCACCATGGCCCCTTGAATGCCAACGCCCTTCCTGCGATCGGCGGTTATCGTTGCGGTAATCATGCCGCTCTCGATCACGACGGTATTCGTAGCGCTGCCGATTACCGTAATCGTTGCGTGGATTGCCATACCACTGCTGGTTCATCCCTGGATGCGGCTGCGGCCGATAGTGCGGCGCCGGTGCCGGGCGGTAGTAGCGCGGTGCAGGCTGATAGTAGTAACGGGGCTGCGGCACCACGTAATAGTCACGCTCATAGCGCTGATAGCCGGGATACCCGTAACGCTCGCCACTGTAGTACTGCGAGCGAGAATACCCGCCACCGGCGTAATAAGGGGTACAGGCACTGGTCAACATTGCGAGCAGGACGATGATTGGGATTCGATAGGACATGGCGGCCTCCTGGACCGCTGGGGTGCCCGGCACAGCGGCGCTGGCGGGCGTCGATCGGCAAACGAATATCGACATGGGTTAAGACACTCGCCAGCCGATCCAGTGCCATATGTGTAAAGATTTGCAACAACTCAGGTAACCCTGAAAAACATGCAGTTATTTTCCCGCCAGCTCTCTAGAATGTCGCCACTGGCACACATCACGGGAAGATCATGCCGTCACGTTCCGCCCTGTTCTCGCAGCGTTCGCTGATCCTCGCGCTGCTGATCCTGCTGGCCTGCGGTTTTCTTGCCACGTCTCTGCTCGGCTACTTTTCTTCGCGTGGCGCAATCCGTGATGGCATCGTCAATACCGAACTGCCGCTGACCTCAGATTCCGTCTATTCGGAAATCCAGAAGGATCTGATCCGCCCGGTGCTGATCTCATCGATGATCGCGCAGGACACCTTTCTGCGCGACTGGGTGCTGGCCGGCGAGCAGGAGCCAGAGCGGATCACTCGCTATCTGGATGAAATCCTCAGCCAGCAGAACACCTGCACCGCGTTTTTCGTCTCCGAGCGCAGCCGTACCTATTACCAGGCCAAGGGCGTACTCAAGCAAGTCAAGCCGGATGCCTGGCGCGATGCCTGGTATTACCGCGTGCGCGAATCGCAGGCGCCGTACGAGATCAACGTCGATCTGGATATGGCCAACCATGACAAGCTCACGGTGTTCATCAATTACCGCGTGCTCGATTATGACCAGCGCTTCATCGGCGCAGCCGGGGTCGGCCTGAGTGTCGAGTCGGTAGTCAAATTGATCGACGCTTATCAGCAACGCTATCAGCGCGCCGTGCTGTTCACCGATGCCAACGGCAAAGTCATCCTGACCGGCTCGGACGGCAGCATGCATGGCCTGCGCGCAGGCCAGCAACTGGCCGACAGCAAAGCGTTCGAGACGCTGCTGGCGCGCATGCCGGTACCCTCGCCTGGCAGCCACGAATATCAGGACGAGGCAGGCCACAGCCACTTTCTCAACGTGCGGCCCATCCCCGAACTGGACTGGTACCTGTTGGTCGACAAACGTGAGAGCGGCGCGCTGGACCGGGTGCGCCAGTCGCTGTACCTGAACCTGGCGATCTGCGCCATGATCACCCTGGTGGTGTTGTCGCTGCTGCATGCGATGGTCAAGCGCCATCAGCAAAGCATCGAGTCGCTGGCCACGCTGGACAGCCTGACCGGCCTGCCCAACCGCCGCAGCTTTGACCTTTTGGCCGGGCAGGCACTGCAGCAAGCCAAACGCGAAAATGCGCCACTGGTTGCCCTGCTGATCGACCTTGATCACTTCAAGCTGCTCAATGACACCCATGGTCACCTGGCCGGCGATGAAGTGCTGCGCCAGTTTGCCAACGTACTGCAAGGCAGCCTGCGCCAGTCGGATATCCTTTGCCGCTGGGGCGGTGAAGAGTTTATCGTGCTGCTGCGCGAGACCGAGGGCCGCCAGGCCATCGATGTCGCCGAGAAGGTGCGCCGCCGCACCGAGCAATTGATCTTCAGCTACAACGACCAACCGCTGCGCCTGACCACCAGCATCGGGCTCAGTGCACTGCAACCCGACGACAGTTTGCACAGCTTGCTGACCCGTGCCGACCATGCCCTTTATCGAGCCAAGCAGGGCGGACGCAATCGAGTCTGCAGTGAGATGCCCGGAGCAGTCCATGCCTGACCCACAATCCTGCCCCGCCTGCGGCGCAAGCAACGGCTGCAGCCTGGCTGATCCACGCAGCGCCACGCAGAACTGCTGGTGCTTCAGCGTCAGCATCGACCCGGCGGTACTCGCCGCCCTGCCCGCCGAACTGCGCAACAAAGCCTGCCTGTGCCCCCGCTGCGCAGCCGTGGACGACCAGCTCAAAGCGGCGCAACAGCCGCCAATTGGGTAAACTGCGCGGCCAATTCCTGTGCTGTTGCCGCCATGCGCCTTGATCGCTTCCTCGCCAATCTGCCCTGCTACAACCGCCAGCAGGTGCGCCTGCTGCTGGCCCAGCAGCGTGTGCGCGTGGATGGCCAGGTCAGCAAGGACCCACTGCACGAGGTTCGCGAGTTCAGCCGGGTCGAGGTCGATCAGCAGGTGCATCAGGTCGGTCGCTCGGCGCGCTACCTGATGCTGCACAAGCCGGCCGGCTGTGTCAGCGCCACTCATGACCCGCAGCACCGGACCGTGCTCGACCTGCTCCCGGCCGAGCTGCGCGCTGACCTGCATATTGCCGGGCGGCTGGACTTCAACACCACCGGGCTGCTCCTGCTGACCAATGACGGCCAGTGGTCACGGCGCTTGACGCAACCAAGCACAAAACTGGCAAAGGTCTATCGCGTCGAAACCGAAGACGAGATCGGCGCGCACTACCCGGCCAAGTTCAGCGAGGGCTTCTACTTCGCCTTCGAAGACCTCACCACCCTGCCCGCCCAGCTGGATGTGCTCGGCCCTCGACTGGCCAGGCTGGCGATTGTCGAAGGTCGCTATCACCAGGTGAAGCGCATGTTTGGCTATTTCCAGAACAAGGTCGTTGGCCTGCATCGCGAGTCGATGGGCGGCATCCATCTCGACCCCACGCTGGCCCCTGGCGAATTCCGGCCACTGACAGCCGACGAAATCGCTCTGTAAACAGCAAGCAGCTCCAGCGCAGACCGCCGAGCGATTTTATTCACCAATTGCTCAATGGCACTTGCGGGAATGACGTCGGGCTGCTTGAATCGAAATCGTCAGTCCGCATGTGACTCACCAGTCACACCTGCAGTCCAAGACACCTTTTTGCTGGCCACCCCAGGTCTCGCTACCTTGGGGGCACAGCAGATTGCCCCGCCTACAACAACAGCGTCGACACGTGTGCGAAGGATCGACACCGGGCTCTGCAACCTCTTCAGGCGTATGCCTACCTGTCATAAAGAACGTGCACCCTAGGTGACGCGAATACCCTTTTTGCGCCAGGAGTCGATGACATGAGGCCAGAAATCGCTGTACTTGATATCCAAGGTCAGTATCGGGTTTACACGGAGTTGCATCGCGCCGACGGCGCCGAGAAGACGATCATCCTGATCAATGGATCGCTGGCGACCACGGCTTCGTTCGCCCAGACAGTGCGCAGCCTGCACCCGCAATTCAATGTGGTGCTGTATGACCAGCCCTATGCCGGCAAGTCCAAACCGCATAATCACCACGAGCGGCTGCTGACCAAAGAAACCGAGGCACACATCCTGCTGGAGCTGATCGAGCACTTCCAGGCCGACCATGTCGCTTCGTTTTCCTGGGGTGGCGCCTGCACCCTGCTCGCCTTGGCGCACCAGCCCCGACCGGTGAAGAAGGCCATCGTCAGCTCGTTCTCGCCGGTGATCAACGAACCGATGCGCGAATACCTCGAGCGCGGCTGCGAATACCTCGCCGCCTGCGATCGCTACCAGGTCGGCAACCTGGTCAACGACACCATCGGCAAGCACCTGCCGTCGCTGTTCAAACGCTTCAATTACCGGCACGTCAGCAGCCTCGACAGCCACGAATATGCGCAGATGCTGTTTCACATCAATCAAGTGCTGCAGCATGACCTGGAGCGGGCACTGAAGAGCGCGGCCAACATTGCCATCCCGGTGCTGTTCATCAACGGAGATCGCGATGAGTACACCACCGCCGATGACGCCCGCCAGTTTGGCCGTCATGTCGACCAGAGCCACTTCAGCGTGATCAACGGCGCCGGGCATTTCCTCGACATGGAACACAAGACCGCCAGCGATGCACAACGCAGCGCCATGCTTGGTTTCCTCAAACCGAGCCAACGCGAGCCGCGCCCGCGCAGTCACTATGTGCAGGGCCAGCATGCATTGGCGATCTGAGCCTGCCGGCGTGCTTTTGCCCGTGCCAAAGCCACGCGCAACAAGCCGCCGGACAGCTAAATTTCAAGGCTGGGCTTTTATTCACCAGAGGGTTCTGGTACAAAGTCGAGCTGCAAAGCGCACGCCGCTTCGCTGGCAAGGATGTACGCGTAAAGCGGGTATAGTTTAATGGTAGAACAGTAGCTTCCCAAGCTTCCGACGAGGGTTCGATTCCCTCTACCCGCTCCACCTCGTCCACCGTTGCACCGTTGCACCGCATGACATTTGCGCAATGTCATCGCCTGTCTAAAGGAGCCCCGGCTCCTTTTTTCGTTTCTGCCCTTTCATCGATTTGCTGCAGACCACGCCGGCCCTTGGCGGCTGCAACGCGCTGCGCGCAAAAAGCTTGCACACCGAACGCAGCAGGCGGATAAGCTCGTGCATTGTGTGAAACATTTCCAAAGGACTGCGCATGTTTCTCTCCCGCTGGCTCCCGGGCCTGGCCAACCTGCTGCACTATCGCCGCGATTGGCTGCACGCCGACATACAGGCTGGCTTGTCGGTCGCTGCGATCCAGATCCCGATCGCTATCGCCTATGCGCAGATCGTCGGCCTGCCGCCGCAGTACGGGTTGTATGCCTGTGTGCTGCCGATGATCGTCTACGCCCTGATCGGAAGCTCTCGGCAGTTGATGGTCGGCCCCGACGCCGCCACCTGCGCCATGATCGCCGGGGCCGTGGCGCCGTTGGCGCTGGGTGATCCACAGCGCATTGCCGAGCTGTCGGTGATCGTCACCGTGCTGGTCGGGGTCATGTTGATTGCCGCCGGGGTGGCGCGCGCAGGGTTCATTGCCAGTTTCTTCTCGCGACCGATCCTGATCGGCTACCTCAATGGTATCGGCCTGAGCCTGATCGCCGGGCAGCTGAGCAAAGTGGTTGGCTTCAAGATCGAAGGTGACGGATTTATCCTCAGCCTGATCAACTTCGCCCAGCGCCTGGGTGAAATCCACTGGCTGACACTGGTGATTGGCCTGGCCGGGTTGGGCCTGCTGATCGGGTTGCCACGGCGCTACCCGCGCCTGCCGGCAGCGCTGGTGACCGTAGTGCTGTTCACCTTGATTGCAGGGGTATTTGGCCTGGACCATTTTGGCGTCGCCATCCTCGGCCCGGTGCCCGGCGGCATGCCCCAACTGGCCTGGCCGCAGAGCTCTCTGGCAGAAACCAAGAGCCTGCTGCGCGATGCCCTCGGGATCGCCACCGTGAGCTTTTGCAGTGCCATGCTCACGGCACGCAGCTTCGCCGCGCGGCATGGCTATGCGATCAATGCCAATCACGAGTTCGTTGCCTTGGGCGTGAGCAATCTGGCTGCCGGGTTCTCCCAAGGCTTTGCCATCAGCGGCGCCGACTCGCGCACGGCAGTCAACGACATGGTCGGTGGCAAAAGCCAGCTGGTAGGCATCATCGCCGCGCTGGTGATTGCATTGATTTTGCTGTTCTTCACTGCGCCCATGGCCTGGATTCCGCAGGCGGTGCTCGGCGCCGTGCTGCTGATGGCCGGCTGGGGGCTGATCGATGTGCGTTCGCTGGGCAAGATCTACCGGCTCAGCCGCTTCGAGTTCTGGCTGTGCCTGCTGACCACGATTGGTGTGCTTGGTCTGGGCGTGCTGCCCGGGATCATCTTCGCGGTGACCTTGGCCATCCTGCGCTTGCTCTACAGCATCTATCAACCCACCGATGCCGTGCTGGGCTGGGCACCGGGGATCGAAGGCCAGGTCGACGTGCGCCAACACCCCGACGCGCGCACGGTAGCGGGCCTGGTGGTGTATCGCTTCGATGACGCGATCCTGTTCTTCAACGCCGACTACTTCAAGATGCGCCTGCTTGAGGCAGTGCAACGCGACAGCCAGCCGCGCGCGGTGCTGTTCGATGCCGAAGCGGTGAGCAGCATCGATGTCAGCGGTATCGCCGCTCTGCGTGAAGTACGCGACACCCTCGCCGCGCAAGGTATTCATTTCGCCATTGCGCGGGCACGTGGGACGTTTTTGCGCATGCTGGTGCGCTCAGGCATGGCCCGGGAAATGGAAGACAAGCTGCTGTTTGGCTCAGTGCGCGCCGGTATTCGTGCTTATCGCGTGTGGAGCAACCGCGAACGTCAGGCCACCGCGCAGCAGCCCTAGCCGGTGACGCAGCGTTAACTGCTGCAACCGGCGGTGCACTGGGAAGCTGCAATACCCTCACAGTTGCGCAGCGCACGGTGCCGCAGGGCGAATACAGCACATCGCCGGAGCATGCTAAAGTCGCGGCGTTTCCCTGCCAAACCACGGACCCCGCATGCCCCCAGTTGACGCCCATCTGACTTCCTGGCCCGAGCTCGAGCAACGCCAGCCGTGCCAGGCCCTGCTCCTGGGCAACGGCGCCAGCCGTGCACTGTGGAAGCCGTTTGGTTATTTTTCGTTGTTCGAGCAGGCACAGAAGGTACGTCACAAAGGCCTGGGCGTCAGTGACCAGGCCTTGTTCAAAGCCTTGGCCAGCGAGCTGTTCGAGCCGCTGCTGAGCACGCTCAATACTACCGTGCGGGCCAACGCCGCGCTGGCGATCAATTCGACTGCGCCGCTCAATCGCTATTACTCGATCAAGGAAGCATTGATTCATGCGATCCGCTCGGTGCACATCCCGTGGCCGCTGCTGCCCAGCGCCAACCTGAGTGCGATCAATCAGGCGCTCAGGGCCTACCGCAGCGTCTACACCAGTAACTACGATCTGCTTGTGCCTTGGGCAGTACGACAGGCGCCCGAAGGATTTGCTGCGCTGTTCGACGAAGAAGGGTTTTTCGATGTCCGCCGCACTCACGCCGAGGGCACCCGGGTATTGCACCTGCACGGCGGCCTGCACCTGCTCAAGCTGCCAGACGGCAGCACGCGCCAGCGCAGCGCCGAAAACGGTGAGTTGCTTGACGGCTTTGCCGTAAATATTCCCGGCGAGGTGCCGCTGTTCATCAACGAAGACCGCAGCGAGCACAAGCTGCGTGCCATTCGCAGTTCGGATTACCTGAGCTGGGGCCTTGGCCAGCTGGCAAGCGAACGAGAGGGCCTGTGCCTGTTCGGCCAGCATCTGGACAGCACGGATCAACACCTGCTCGATGCCATCCGTCAGGCCCGCCCGGCTCATCTGTGCATTGCCATTCGGCCATTGAGCGAGGCGTCGATCATCAACCAGAAGCAGCACTTTCTGCAGCGTTTCGGCGATATGCACGAGACCTCGTTGCATTTCTTCGACGCCAGCAGTCATCCGCTCGGCGCCCCAGACCTGGCAGTCGAAGTGCCCGCCGACTTTGCCCGCCGGCGCTGACCGGCGAGCGCACGGTAGCAGTAAACAGTAACGAGCGCAGGAACCCGGCAGATGAACCCGCTAGACGATTTCGAGGCAGACTCGATCGATGCTCAGGCCGCAGGCTGGCTGGTGCGCAATCGCTATGACTCATCAAGGCATAATCGCAAGGCGTTCAAGCAGTGGCTGCGCGACCCAGAGCATGCCCGCGCCTATCGCCAGCTCGAACACCTGTGGCAGGACCTGGAAGCGCTCAAGCACGCCGCCCATCCGCCCGCGCCTGTGGCGCAGCGATCACCACGGCGGCTGGTGATGATTGCTGCAGTGGGGGTGGCCTGTGCCGTTATGACCGCAAGCCCGGAAGCCCACGGGCTCTTTCTACAGAGCGCAGACCACCGGGCAAGTCAGTTGCCCGCAGTGGCTAGTTCAGCTGATTAAATGGCTAGGCGCGTTGACCATAATTCGCTCATGAGCGCGGACCACGTTGAGCCTCATCGCTACTTTCGCTACATCGACGATTTCCTGAGCGAAAGAGTACGTTTGCCGCGCCTGCATCCAGGAAAGGACTTCGGCCAAGTGCCAGATTGATGGGTTTCCTTCGTGGACTGGTGGAGGAAAACTCAAATAGTGCACCAACATGAGTTTGCGCATGTTCTGCCGCGACACGCCGACAACCTCCGCGACATCGGTTAACCCAACCAGGTCGGGAGTTACTTCCACAAGATGGGCTTGAGGGACAGCTCGCTGCACGTCCGCAAGGGCGCTATGCACTGCATCCTGAGCGGATCCCGCCTCGCGTGCGAACTCCAGCGCCAGCCGGCCTGGCTGGCCGACTCCGACAATAGCGTCATCACATCCCGACGCGCCTAGACGCTCCAGCAGACCATCCATGTCCTGATCGTGGGTTAACTGGTATCTGAGCGTGAAGATATATTCCGTCACTTTGACTCTCTCCCTGCGTGATCAATGCTGCGACGATGAACAACGCAGTTGTCGACGATTCGTCGTATCTGACGCGCAAACGTGTCTGGATTCTTGGGTGTGCTCCAGATACTTGCCACGCAGAATTCACCGCACCGACACTCATCGCTGTTGTAAGGACAGTAGATTTTGCCCCAGCAATGGCCGCCACCCGCTACCACTCTCCAGCCTTGCGCCTCTGCGTATCTGAGAGCCTGCTCAATCTCTTTCTTGGAATGCGCGTGGCGAGGCATCAGTTGATCTCCAGTATGTGAACATGCACCAGGGTTGTCAACCGACAACCAGGGTGCTCGACAATCATTGCCGTGATCACATTACAGTGAGAAAAACCGATGCAAGGTCGTAGCAAGTCAGCTCAGGAACGGTCCTACGCAGTGTCAGGATGCTTCGGACACAGCCAATTGTTGGTTATTCCCCCACAACAGCAATCAACCCATCGGCCTGCAACAACGTCTCCAGGCAGTGCTCCTTGACCCCATAAAAGCGCTTGAGCTCGGCAATTTTCTCCAGCAACACCGTGGCATCCACCGGCTGTTTGCGCTTGACCGCAAGGATCATCTTGTTCTTGTTGGTGTGTTCCAACGAGATGAACTCGAACACCTTGGTCTCGTAGCCGCAGGCTTCCAGGTACAGCGCGCGCAGGCTGTCGGTGAGCATCTCGGCCTGCTGGCCGAGGTGCAGGCCGTATTGCAGCATCGGCTGCAGCAAGCCGGGGCTTTGCAGTTGTGGGCGGATCTGTTTGTGGCAGCACGGCGAGCACATGATGATCGCGGCGTTGCAGCGGATGCCGGTATGAATGGCGTAGTCGGTGGCGATGTCGCAGGCATGCAGGGCGATCATCACGTCGATGGCGGCGGGCACCACGCTGCGCACGTCACCGCACTCGAACACCAGGCCCGAATGCTCCAGGCGTGACGCTGCGGCGTTGCACAGCTCGACCATGTCCGGGCGCAACTCGACGCCGGTCACCTGCGCCTGGCGGCCAAGGGTGTTGCTCAGGTAGTCGTGCATGGCGAAGGTCAGGTAGCCCTTCCCTGAACCAAAATCGGCGACTTTCAGCGGCTGCTCGGCAGCCAGTGGTGCGCTGGTGAGGGCGTGGTCGAAGACTTCGATGAACTTGTTGATCTGCTTCCACTTGCGCGACATCGACGGGATCAACGCGGACTGCGCGTCGGTAACGCCCAGATCACGCAAAAACGGCCGGGTCAGTTGCAGGTAGCGTTTCTTCTCGCGGTCATGCCCTGCCAAGGCTGCCTCGCGTGCTGGCTGCGCGAGATGGCGCTGCAGCATCGGCTTGCCCTTCTTGCTGAAGGCCAACTGCACTTCACCTTCGCTGGTGAACAGGTGGGCGTTGCGAAAGCTCGCCGGCAGCAGCTCGGCGACCAGCGCCTGAACCTGCTCGTTGGGCAGATTGCGGGTGATGTCGCGGGTCTCATAGCGATAGACCAGGGACAGACTGGGCTGGCCTTTGATCAGCAGCGGCTTGGCAATGATCCGCTGCAGGCTTTGCTCGGCGCCAACATGCTTGGCCAGCACCAGCTTGGCCAGGCTGCCGGCCTCCAGCGAGTCGGCCAGCAGACGCAGAAACTGGGCAAGCGGATCAGCCGCAGACGAAGTGGAAGGCGTGGCAGGCATGGGACGGTGGGGCCTCGAATAACCGGGAGCGCAGTGCGCAGTGGCCGGCATTCTACGTTGCCGCCCGGCCTTCGCGAAGTTTTCTCGACAGCCGTGGTTAGTCCAGGATCACCAATCGATTGGGCAGTTGGTTACGTCGCTGGGTGGCCGGCAATGGTCGACTGAGCTGCTCGGCACAGGCGTCGATGCACTCGACAAAGCCCTGTAGGGTCTGACCCTGGCGGACCTGCTCGGTAAAGCGGGCGATCAACGCGGCGCGTACACGCGGGTCGAAGTGCTGTTCAATGCCGCGGTCGGTCAGAATCGTGACAAAGTTCTCGGCCTGACTGACAAAGATCAGCAAACTGCTGGTGCCGTGATCACGTTGCCGTTCAAGGGCTCGAAATTGCTGGCGCGCAAGGCTCAGCGCAGTGCGCTGGCACAAGCACCTGGGCATCAGCCGATGCCCCAGCCGTGGGTGGCGCAGCAGCAGGCACAGGGCGACGAAGATCACCAGTTGCGCCACCAGCAGGCCGCGCACGCTTGGCCAGCCCAGCAGCAGGTGCAGCAGCCCCGGCACCAGCAATGCCAACAGCGCCGCACAAAACAGCGGCAGGTAGGCAAACTCGTCCGCCCGCCGCGCCAGCACGCTGACCAGCTCGGCGTCGGTACGCCGTTCGGCTCGGGCTATCGCTTCGGCGACCAGCCGTTGCTCATATTCGGTAAACACACTCATGCCGTTGGTCTCTCGATCGTTCTTATAGTTGTTGTCCCGGCACCGGGCTGGCGCGAGTGTATCTCAACAACTACCAGACATCAGGCATAATCCACCGCAGCCGCCAATGCTGTAGGGCAGATCAATAAACGATCGCCTTTGGCCAAGAACAATAGCCGCCTGAACCCTTCGGCCACACGCATTCGTGTGGCCATGACCCAGGCCTCGAATACGGAATTGATGATGAAACTGTCCATGCTCGGCCTGGCCATGGCCTTCGCCAGTCAGGTAACGTTTGCCGCCACTGCTGCCCCGCCCCTGCAGGACAAGCAGGCATTCATCGAGCACTTGATCAGCCAGATGAGCGTCGACGAGAAAATCGGCCAGTTGCGCCTGATCAGCATCGGCCCGGAAATGCCACGCGAGAAGATCCGCGAAGAGATTGCTGCCGGGCGCATCGGCGGCACCTTCAACTCGATCACCCGCGACGAGAACCGGCCGATGCAGGACGCCGCCATGCGCAGCCGCCTGAAGATCCCGATGTTCTTTGCCTATGACGTGATTCACGGCCACCGCACCACCTTTCCGATCAGCCTGGGCCTGGCGGCCACCTGGGACATGCAGGCCATCGCCAAGGTCGGCCGCACCTCGGCCGCTGAAGCGGCTGCCGACAGCATCGACATGACCTTTGCACCGATGGTCGACATCGCCCGTGACCCGCGCTGGGGCCGCACCAGCGAAGGCTTTGGCGAAGACACCTACCTGACCTCGCGGATCGGCCAGGTCATGGTCGAATCGTTGCAGGGCAGCAGCCCGGCCAACCCGGACAGCATTATGGCCATCGTCAAGCACTTCGCCTTGTATGGCGCGGTGGAAGGCGGGCGCGACTACAACACGGTCGATATGAGCCTGCCGAAAATGTACAACGACTATCTGCCACCGTACCGCGCCGGCCTCGATGCCGGCGCAGGCGGCGTGATGGTCGCGCTGAACTCGATCAACGGCGTACCGGCCACCTCCAATACCTGGCTGATGAACGACCTGCTGCGCAAGGACTGGGGCTTCAAGGGCGTCACCATCAGTGACCACGGCGCGATTCAGGAACTGATCCGCCACGGCGTGGCCCAGGACGGCCGCGAAGCGGCCAAGCTGGCGATCAAGGCCGGCATCGACATGAGCATGAATGACTCGCTGTATGCCGAAGAACTGCCGGGTCTGGTGAAATCGGGCGAAGTGACCCAGGCCGAACTGGACCAGGCCGTGCGCGAAGTGCTTGGTGCCAAGTACGAGATGGGCCTGTTCAAAGACCCGTACCTGCGTATCGGCCAGGCCAAGGATGACCCCAAGGACGTGTATGCCGACCAGCGCCTGCACCGTGACGCGGCTCGGGATGTGGCCCGACGGAGCCTGGTGCTGCTGGAAAACCGCGAGCAGACCCTGCCGCTGCGCAAGGCCGGCACCATTGCCGTGGTCGGCCCATTGGCCGATGCACCGATCGACATGATGGGCAGCTGGGCCGCCGCTGGCCGGCCAAACCGCTCGGTCACCGTGCGCGAAGGCCTGCGCCGCGCCGTTGGCGACCAGGCCAAACTGATCTACGCCAAGGGCGCCAACGTCAGCGGCGACAAGGCGATGGTCGATTACCTGAACTTCCTCAATTTCGATGCTCCGGAAATTGTCGACGACCTGCGCCCTGCTGCGGTGCTGATCGACGAAGCGGTCAAGGCCGCACAACAGGCTGACGTGGTCGTGGCGGTAGTCGGTGAATCGCGCGGCATGTCGCACGAGTCGTCAAGCCGCACCACCCTGGAAATCCCGGCGGTGCAGCGTGACCTGATCAAGGCGCTGAAAGCCACCGGCAAGCCACTGGTGCTGGTCCTGATGAACGGCCGGCCGTTGTCGATTGACTGGGAGCGGGAACAGGCCGACGCCGTGCTGGAAACCTGGTTCAGCGGCACCGAGGGCGGCAACGCCATCGCTGACGTGCTGTTCGGCGACTACAATCCGTCGGGCAAACTGGCGATCACCTTCCCGCGTTCGGTCGGGCAGATCCCGATGTACTACAACCACCTGCGCATCGGTCGGCCGTACACACCAGGCAAGCCGGGCAATTACACCTCGCAATACTTCGAAGAGCCCAATGGCCCGCTGTACCCGTTCGGTTACGGCTTGAGCTACACCAGCTTCGAACTGTCCGGGTTGAGCCTGAACAGCCAAACCCTCAAGCGTGGCGACACCTTGCAGGCCAAAGTCACCGTGAAAAACACCGGCAAGCGTGACGGCGAGACTGTGGTACAGCTGTATCTGCAGGACGTCAGCGCGTCGATGAGCCGCCCGGTCAAAGAGCTGAAGAATTTCCACAAGTTGCTGCTCAAGGCGGGTGAGTCGCGCACTGTCAGCTTCAACATCAGTGAGGATGACCTGAAGTTCTACAACAGTCAGTTGCAGCGGGTCGCCGAGCCCGGCCAGTTCAACGTTCAGGTCGGCCTGGACTCTGAGGCGGTGCAGCAGCAGAGCTTCGAACTGCTGTAACCCGGCCCCTGGCGCCGCGGCACCTTCACTGCATGATTACACCGCAATGAAGGCCGCCAGCGGCGGCCTCTGGCTCAGCTGAACCTCTCAGGAACCGCCCCCATGCCTTCTTCGTTTCGAGCCTTGCGTCTGGGCCTGGTCGTGCTGCTGATCCTGTTCGGCACTGCTCTGAGCGCTGGCTGGGCGATGCATCAGGCCAAGCGCCAGTCGATGCAGACCGACGCCCAGCGCGCAGCGCAGCAACTGGGCCTGTATGCCAACTCGCTGCACACCCTGATCGAACGCTATCGCGCCCTGCCGGCAGTGCTGGCATTGGACCCGGAGCTGATCGCCGCGCTGGCAGGGCCGGTCGAGCCGGCGGTTCAGCATGCGCTCAATATCAAGCTGGAGCGGATCAACGGCGCGGCCGATTCCTCGACCCTGGAGCTGCTCGATCACACCGGTCTCGCCGTCGCCGCCAGCAACTGGCGCCTGCCGAGTACCTATGTAGGCTCCAACTACGGCTTCAGGCCTTACTTCAAACAGACTCGCAGCCAAGGCAGCGGGCGCTTCTATGCTGTCGGCGTCACCAGTGGTATCCCGGGCTATTTCCTCTCCAGCGCGGTCAAGGACCTGCAAGGACGTTTCCTCGGGGCGATGGTGGTCAAGCTGGAATTCCCCGAACTTGAGCGCGAGTGGCGTCAGGGCAGTGATGTGCTGCTGGTCAGCGATGCCCGCGGGATCATCTTCATTGCCAATCAGGACGGCTGGCGCTACCGCGAACTGAGCCCGCTGTCCGGGGCTGACCGAGCCGAACTGGCTGCTACCCGCCAGTACGACAAGCAGCCACTGCTGGCGCTGCAGCACCAGGTGCTGACCCGCTTCGACGAGCACAGCCAACTGAGCCGGGTGCAAGGCCCCAACGGCCCGGTCGAGTACCTGTGGCAGAGTCTGCCATTGGCCAGCGAAGGCTGGACCCTGCACTTGCTGCGCAAGCCTGAGGTCAGCGAAGACGTGCGCAATGCAGGGCTTGCAGCAGCGGCCGTGTGGCTGAGTCTGGTGTTCGCGATCCTGTTCGTCAGCCAGCGTATGCGTCTGGCCCGCTTGCGTCAGCGCAGCCGCGAGGCGCTCAAGCGTCAGGTCGAAGAACGCACCCGGCAATTGCGCACGGCCCAGGAGGGCCTGGTGCAGGCGGCCAAACTGGCCGCGCTGGGGCAGATGTCGGCGGCGCTGGCGCACGAGATCAACCAGCCGTTGACCACCCAGCGCATGCAACTGGAGACCCTGCGGCTGTTGCTCGACCACGGTCGCCATGACGAAGCGCGTCAGGCGCTGGAGCCACTGGAGCAGATGCTCACGCGTATGGCGGCGCTCACCAGCCACCTGAAAACCTTCGCCCGCAACAGCCCTGGCGGCCTGCGCGAGCGTCTTGATCTGGCCACGGTCGTCGATCAGGCCCTGCACTTGCTGGACACCCGCATCCGCAGCGAAGAGGTCGAAGTAGCGCTGTACCTGGCCCGCCCGGCGTGGGTGCGCGGCGATGCCATTCGCCTGGAGCAGGTGCTGATCAATCTGCTCCACAACGCCCTCGACGCGATGGCCGACAAACGCTACAAACGGCTGGAAATTCGCATAGAGAAGCAGGCCGATGACTGGCACCTGAGCGTGCTCGATTCCGGCGGTGGGATCGACTCGGCCGACCTGGGCAAAGTCTTCGACCCCTTCTTCACCACCAAGCCGGTGGGCGAAGGGCTGGGCCTGGGCCTGGCCATTTCCTATGGCATCGTCCGCGAAGCCGGCGGCCAGTTGCAGGTCGACAACCTGCCCGGCGGCGCTCGTTTCAGCCTAAGCCTGCCACGCGATCTGGAGCCTGCATGTTGAATTCAGTGATAGTCGTCGATGACGAAGCCAGCATCCGTACTGCGGTGGAACAATGGCTGGGCCTGTCAGGCTTTGCCGTGCAACTGTTCGCGCGCGCCGATGAGTGCCTGGCGCAACTGCCCGAGCACTTCCCCGGGGTGATCATCAGCGATGTACGCATGCCCGGCATGGACGGCCTGCAACTGCTGGCCGAGCTGCAGGCACGCGACCCGGACTTGCCGGTGATTCTCCTGACCGGCCACGGTGATGTACCGATGGCGGTCCAGGCCATGCGCAACGGCGCCTATGACTTTCTGGAAAAACCGTTCACCCCGCAGCATCTGCTCGGCAGCCTGCGCCGTGCCCTGGAAAAACGCCAGTTGGTGCTGGAGAACCGCCGCCTGCATGAGCAGGCCGACCTCAAGGCGCGCCTGGAAACTACGCTGCTGGGGATGTCCCAGGGCCTGCAGCAGCTGCGCCGGCAAGTTCTCGACCTGGCCAACCTGCCGGTCAACGTGCTGCTGCGCGGCGAAACCGGCAGCGGCAAGGAGCGGGTTGCCCGCTGCCTGCATGATTTTGGCCCGCGCGCGGCCAAGCCATTTGTCGCGCTCAACTGCGCGGCAATCCCCGAAGCGTTGTTTGAGGCCGAGTTGTTCGGCCATGAGAGCGGCGCCTTCACCGGCGCTCAAGGCAAACGCATCGGCAAGCTGGAATATGCCAACGGCGGCACGTTATTTCTCGACGAGATCGAAAGCATGCCGCTGGCCCAGCAGGCCAAGCTGTTGCGGGTGATCCAGGAGCAGAAACTCGAACGCCTGGGCGCCAACCAGAGCATCAGCGTCGACCTGCGCATCATTGCCGCAACCAAGCCGGATCTGCTCGCAGAAGCCCGCGCCGGGCGTTTTCGCGAAGACCTTGCCTACCGCCTGAACGTGGCTGAACTGCGCCTGGCGCCGCTGCGCGAGCGGCGTGAAGATATTCCGCTGCTGTTCGACTTCTTCGCTCGCACAACGGCTGAGCGTCTGCAACGCAGTGTGCCGCCGTTGACCGGTGCGCAGTTGGCGCAGCTGCTCAGCCATGACTGGCCAGGCAATGTCCGCGAGCTGGCCAACGCTGCTGAACGGCATGCCCTGGGGCTGGGGTCGAGCGGGCCTGAAGGCGATGCCGCTGGCCCGTCGCTGGCTGAGCAGATAGAGGCATTCGAGGCACAGTGTTTGCGGGCGGCGCTGCGCCAGTCTGGGGGTGAGATCAAGGCAGTGATGGAGGCGTTGCAACTGCCGCGACGCACGCTCAACGAGAAGATGCAGCGGCATGGGCTGGTGCGGGAGGATTTTCTCGAGCGGGGATAGGCGGAATCTTGCTTATTGGCTGCTATGGGTAGGCGTGAATCTGCCTATTGCGAGTGAGACCGGGGGCTGCTCTGCAGCCCTTTCGCAACGCAAGGCCGCTCCTACAGAAAAGCCACAAGCCTTCTGGCGCCGCCGTCTGCAGGAGCGGCCTTGCGTCGCGAAAGGGCTGCAAAGCAGCCGCAAAATTCTAACTGGCACACCTCCTGCACTACCCCTTCTCAAGCAGCGCTCCGGCGCGCTCCACAAAAACAACGAGAAGGTTACCTCTGATGGATAACGCCACCTCCCTGCCAACCGGGGCGGCCACAGCGCCAGCCGCCGAAAAAACCACCTCCAGCCGCCTCAAGTCGATCTTCAGCGGATCGATCGGCAACATGGTCGAGTGGTATGACTGGTACGTATACGCCGCATTCTCGCTGTACTTCGCCAAGGCTTTCTTCCCTGCCGGCGACACAACCGCACAATTGCTCAATACCGCTGCGATCTTCGCCGTGGGCTTTCTCATGCGCCCGATCGGCGGCTGGCTGATGGGTATCTATGCCGACCGCAAGGGCCGCAAGGCAGCGCTGATGGCATCGGTACTGCTGATGTGCGCAGGTTCGCTGGTGATTGCGCTGACCCCAGGCTATGAAACCATCGGCGTCGCTGCCCCCATCCTGTTGGTAATCGCGCGCTTGATGCAGGGCCTGTCGGTAGGCGGTGAATACGGCACCTCGGCAACGTATCTGAGCGAGATGGCGAGCAAGGAGCGGCGCGGCTTCTTCTCCAGCTTCCAGTACGTGACGTTGATTTCCGGTCAGTTGATTGCCTTGGCAGTGCTGATCGTCCTGCAGCAGACCCTGACCACCGAGCAACTGTACTCGTGGGGCTGGCGTGTGCCGTTCGTGATCGGCGCGCTGTGTGCAGTGGTTGCCCTGTACCTGCGTCGCGGCATGGAAGAAACCGCCTCGTTCACCAAGAAAGAGAAGTCCAAAGAGAGCCTGATGCGCACTCTGATGCGCCACCCCAAGGAACTGTTGACCGTGGTCGGCCTGACCATGGGCGGCACCCTGGCCTTCTACACTTACACCACCTACATGCAGAAGTACCTGGTCAACACCGTGGGCATGAGCATCAGCGACTCGACCACCATCTCGGCCGCTACGCTGTTCTTGTTCATGTGCCTGCAACCCGTGATCGGCGCGCTGTCGGACAAGATTGGCCGACGCCCGATCCTGATCGCCTTCGGCGTGCTCGGCACGATCTTCACCGTACCGATCCTGACCACCCTGCACACCATCCAGACCTGGTGGGGCGCGTTCTTCCTGATCATGGCGGCGCTGATCATCGTCAGCGGCTACACCTCGATCAACGCGGTGGTCAAAGCCGAGTTGTTCCCGACCGAGATCCGTGCGCTGGGCGTTGGCCTGCCGTACGCGCTGACTGTATCGATCTTCGGCGGCACAGCTGAATACGTCGCGCTGTGGTTCAAGAGCGCCGGCATGGAAAGCGGCTACTACTGGTACGTCACCGCCTGTATCGCCTGCTCGCTGCTGGTGTACGCGACCATGAAAGACACCAAGACCCACTCGCGGATCACTACTGACTGATCCCGCAGCGGCAATACAGAAAGGGCGCACCGGTAATCGGTGCGCCCTTTTTTCATGTTCACCGCTCAATGTCTTCGCGCCAGTTTCAGCCTGTTAATTCCTCATTAATCTCAGACACCTAGTCTGCACAAGCTGACCAATCACTCAAACCTGCTAGGGCCACAAGCCTGCAGGCGGTGCAAGTCGCACAAATATACATCGATTAATACGATTCAAATGTGCATATTTTTGCGCTTTTTAATCAAATTAATCGGAGTAGGATTTGATTTATGGAAACAAAACAACCTGAAACCTACCGGAGCAACCAACCATGAAAAACAAACTGATTCTCGCCGTCGCCCTCTCCGTCCTGGCTACCGGCGCTTTCGCTGAAGATGGCTTCGACCGTACCAGTGCTCATTCCTTTGCTGCCGCCAGCACTCAATCGGCAGCGTACGCAGAGGATGGTTTTGACCGCACCAACGGCGCACGCTTCGCCGAAGACGGCTTCGACCGCACCAACGGCGCACGCTTCGCAGAAGACGGCTTCGACCGCACCAACGGCGCACGCTTCGCAGAAGACGGCTTCGACAACACCAAAGGTCATCGCTTCAGCTAAGCCCTGCTGCGGGCACCCAGCCCGGCCTTGCCGGGCTTGATCATTTGCAGCAGCGCGCAGAACCGGCACACTAGGCATCTTGTCAATCCCAGAGCGGCCCTGATCAGATGTACTACTACGAACCTGCCAAAGGCCACGGCCTGCCCCACGATCCCTTCAACGCCATCGTCGGCCCGCGGCCGATTGGCTGGATCTCCTCGCACGATAGCGAGGGCCGGCTCAACCTGGCGCCCTACAGCTTCTTTAACGCCTTCAACTACATTCCGCCGATCATCGGCTTCTGCAGTGTTGGCCGCAAAGACAGCCTGAACAACATCGAACAGACCGGCGAATTCGTCTGGAACCTGGCCACCCGACCGTTGGCCGAGCAGATGAACCAGAGCTGCGCTGCGGTTGCAGCCGATGTCGACGAGTTTGTCCTGAGCGGGCTGACGCCGACGGCATCGCGCATTGTCGGTGTACCGCGAGTGGGCGAAAGCCCGGTGGCGTTCGAGTGCAAGGTAAGCCAGATCATCCAGCTCAAGCGCGCCGATCAGGAACTGGTACCCAGCTGGCTGATCCTTGGCGAGGTGGTGGCTGTACACATCGCCGAGCACCTGCTCAAGGACGGCATCTACGACACGGCTGCCGGTGAGCCGATTCTGCGCGGTGGCGGCCCGCAGGATTACTTCGAGCTGGGCAATCTGTTCAAGATGGCGCGGCCGCGCAACGACGGCTGATCACCAGATCAGCTCGCCCTCATCGCTCACGCCCTGCAAGCGTTCGAGCTCGGCGCAAGCGGCCTCATCGGCCGCGATTGCGCCCTTGAACAGCTGGCCATCAAGCACCTTGTGAAAACGCGGCGTACCCATCCCGGCGAGTGCCTTGACTGCGATGGCAGCGTGATAACCACCGCCCTCAACCGGGACCATCGCTGAAACCGCCTCAAACTGGGCAAACTCTCTACGTGCCATGCTGCGTTTCCTTGTCGAAAAGGCGGCATTGTAACCTGCTGATCACTCGCTGAAGGTATGCAGATCCAGGCTTGCCAGCACCTGCGCCTGCACCAGTTCGCCGAGCAGGTCGAGATTGGCCGAGGCGAAGTAGCCAGTCATTGCCTGCTGATCGTGCCAACTGCCGCTGAGCAGCCACAGGTCGTCATCGGCCTGCGAGCGCTGCACGCTGAAGCTCAGGCAGCCGGGCATGCGCAGCGACGGTTCGAGCAGGTCCCGCAGACGCGCGCCAAGCTCGGACGAGCGGCCGTTGCTGGCACGGATAAAAGCCAAGTGGGTGACCGGTTGACGTGGTGTCATGAATGCGCTCCTTGAAACAGGCCAGACGGAAGATCCAGGCGACCAAGGTTATGCCCCGCTTGACCTGCGCCGTTAGGCCATTACTGCGAGCCGCTTGCCTGATCCTGCGCCGCGGCAGGATCAGGCAAGCGACCGACAGCATTCGACTAGCGCCCAAGCTTGCCCAAACCTATCCTGCTCCCCTCAGCAGAGGAAACCCGTCATGACCACCCCATCGCCATTGGACCCCACGCTTGAAGCCCGCCGCGAGGAACTCGCCGGGTTGATCCTGCGCCATGCCGGAGGCGGGCCGTCGGCGATCGACGCGCTATACCTCAGTCGTTACGAGGAAAACCTGCGCGCAATGCCGACCCTGGCGCAGCCTGCATTGTGCATTCTGGCCCAAGGCAGCAAGACGCTGTTTCTGGGTGATGAAAGCTACACCTACGACCCTCTGCATTACATGGTGGTGTCGGTAACCCTGCCAATCACCGGCGCCAGCCTGGATGCCAGCCCGGACAATCCTTGCCTGGGCCTGCGCCTGGACCTGGACCCTGCCGAGATCAGCCAGTTGATTGCCGAGAGCGGGCCGATGCTGGTGCCCAGCCAACCGTCGGGCCGTGGCCTGTTCGTCGAGCGCAGCGATGGCGAGCTGCTCGATGCCCTGCTGCGGCTGGTGCGGCTGCTCGATTCACCACGCGATATTGCAGTACTGGCGCCGCTGGTGCGGCGCGAGCTGCTGTATCGAGTATTGCGCGGCCCGCAGGGCTATCGGCTGTATGAAATCGCCCTGTCCAACAGCCAGACCCATCGCGTGTGCCAGGCCATCGCCTGGCTCAACCGGCATTATCAGCAGCCGCTGCGTATCGAAGAGCTGGCCCGCGAGGTCAACCTGAGCACCTCGACACTGCACCACCGCTTCAAGGCCGTAACCTCGATGAGCCCGCTGCAATATCAAAAACAGCTGCGCCTGCAGGAGGCGCGCCGGCTGATGCTCAACGATGGTGTCGAGGCGGCGGTGGCGGGCTACCGTGTCGGCTATGAAAGCCCGTCGCAGTTCAGCCGCGAATACAGCCGGCTGTATGGTGCGCCGCCGATTCGCGATGTCGCCCGCTTACGCGCCAGCGCCAGCTGAGCACTGCCCGAATCAATCGTGCACGGCCTGTTGCCATTGCACCTGATCGACCTGCAGCAGCGTGGGCTTGTTGCGCTCGACGGCGCGGGCCAACGCCGTCTGCAACTGCGCGACGTCGTTGACCTGCTCGGCGGCCGCGCCCAGGCTCTGCGCCACGGCGATGAAGTCTGGGGTATGGATATCCACCCCGACCGGCTTGATATCGCGGTTGAGCATGTACTTCTTGATCTCTTCATAGCCTTGGTTATTCCACAGCAGGACAATCAGCGGCACCTGCGCCTCCACCGCGCTGGCCAGTTCCGGCAGGGTGAACTGCAGGCCACCATCGCCAATCAGGCAGACCACTGGCGCGCGTTGTTTGATCACCGCCGAGCTGCCCAGCCAGGCCCCCATCGCTGCTGGCAACGCATAGCCAAGCGTGCCGTAGCCGGTCGAGGCATTGAACCAGCGGCGCGGCGCAGGCATGTCGAGAGTCAGATTACCGGTGTAGACCGGCTGGGTTGAGTCACCGACCAGCACCACCTCTGGCAGCGTCTGCAACAATGTCTTGAGCAAGCGGGTCTGGCTCAGGCTGGGCTGGTCCCAGCTGGCCGCCAGGGCCTGGCGCAGTCGCGCGGCCCGAGCGGTGCCCCAACTGGCCTGACGCTGCGCTGCTGGCTGCAGCTGCACTGCAGCCAGCAAGGCCTGCGCGGCCTGCTCGGCATCGGCCACCAGGGCAAGCTCCGGCAAATAGTTGCGCACAGTCTGGTCCGGATCGATGTCGATCCGCAGCAGGCTGCCGGGAATCTTGAAACCACCCTGGAAGGTCACGTCGTAGTCGGTTTCTGCCAGCTCAGTGCCAATCGCCAGCACAACATCGGCTTCGCCGATCAGTTCACGGGTAACGGGCAGCGACTGGGTCGAACCAATCTGCAAGGGATGATCTGCCGGCACTAGACCTTTGGCATTGATGGTCAAAGCTACCGGCGCCTGCAGATGTTCCGCCAATGCGGCCAATGCCGCGCCGGCCGCGAGCGCACCGCCGCCGGCAAGGATCAATGGCCGTTGCGCCTGGGCCAGACGTGTTGCCATCTGCGCAACGGTGGTCGGCGCCGCTGCTGCGCGGCTGACCCGGATCGGTCGGCCTGGCAACAAATGATCGGCCGGCTCGACCAGTACATCCAGCGGGATCTCGATATGCACAGGCCGTGGCCGGGCGCCATCGAACACGGCGAACGCACGCGCCAGCACCTGCGGCAAGTCATCGGCGCTCATCAGGGTTTGCGAAAATGCGCTGACTCCAGCGACCAGCCCGCGCTGATCGGGCAACTCGTGCAGCTTGCCGCGCCCGCCACCCAGGGCATTGCGCGACTGCACACTGGAGATCACCAGCATTGGAATTGAGTCGGCATATGCCTGGCCCATGGCGGTGGTGATGTTGGTCATGCCTGGGCCAGTGATGATAAAGCACACGCCAGGCACGCCGCGCGTGCGTGCATAGCCGTCGGCCATGAACCCGGCGCCTTGCTCATGGCGCGGGGTGATGTGACGAATCGTGGAGCCTGCCAGGCCGCGGTAAAGCTCGACGGTATGCACGCCGGGGATGCCGAAGACATGGTCGACGCCATAGCCTTCGAGGAGTTTGACCAGTACTTCGCCACAGGTTGCCATCGTCCGATACCCGCTCGTTGTTCAAATAATGAGCGTATTGAACCTGCGGGGCCGCTATCGTCACAATGCAAAAAAACACATACTAGCCATGACCTCAGGACATGGCTGTACACGATGAATCGACTCCCTCCCCTGTCAGCCCTGCAGACTTTCCTGATCACCGCGCAGCACTGCAACTTCACCCACGCCGGCCAGCAGTTGAATATCAGTCAAGGTGCGGTGAGTCGGCAGATCGCCGGGCTCGAAGCGCATTTGGGCTACGCCTTGTTCGTTCGTCAGGCACGCGGCCTGCGCCTGACCCGCGAGGGCCAGGACTGGTTGCCGCGGGTACAGCAGATGTTCGCGCTGCTCGAACAGGGGGTGCGCGAAGTCGCCGTGCGCAGTGCAGTGCTGCAGATCAAGGCGCCGACCTGTGTAATGCGCTGGCTGTTGCCGCGCTTGATCGAGTGGCAGGCGCTGCGCCCGGACATCCCGGTCGAAGTCACCAGTTCGGTCCAGCACGGGGTCGACTTTCAGCATGAACAGTTCGATGCTGCGGTGCTCTACGGACCTGCACCCGAGCCTGGCCCGCACACGCGAAAACTGTTTGATGAGCAACTTACGCCGGTCTGCGCGCCTTCGCTGTTGAACGGTCATTTGCCCCTGCAGCAACTTGCCGACCTGCCTGCACACATGCTGCTGCACCCGTCCCGCGACGAGCACGACTGGCGCCTGTGGTTAGCGACGGCAGGCTCGACTGAAGTGCATGGCCGACGCCAGCATTTCGAGACGCTGGACATGGCCGTGGCGATGGCTGCGCAAGGTACCGGGGTGGCGATTGGCGACTGGGCATTGATTGCCGATGATCTGCGCGAAGGGCGCTTGTGCATGCCGTTTGCCCTGAAGGTGAGCACCGGCAGCAGCTATTATCTGACCAGCCCGGACAGGCCAATGCCTGCGGGACTGATCGAGTTGCTGGAGTGGCTGCAAACACGCGCCAGGCAATAGCCGCGGTTACTCCTCGACGCTCATGTATTCCTTGGCCCAGCGGATATAGTCCTCAGGCTGGGTATAGGTGTGCGAGAGCTCGGTAGCGCTGAGGTTTTCCGACTTGTTCTGCTGGCCACGCTGCAGGCGCAGGCAATCGTAGGTGGCCTTGATCGCAGCAAAGTAGGCGGCATGGCCATCGACCACGATGCGCACGCCCAAACGCGCCAGACGCTCGTCATCGCCCAGGTTCGGGTTGCCGTAAGTCACCAGCATCAACGGCACGCTGAGGTGCTCGGAGATCTGCTCGAGGTGGTCGAAGTCCTTGACCCCGACCATGCAGATCGCGTCGGCACCGGCCTTCTGGTAGCTCTGGGTACGGACGATGATCTCTTCGGTGCTGAGTACGCCGGCGTTGGTCCGCGCGATGATCGACAGCGACGAATCGACCCGGGCTTCGAGGGCCGCGCGGATCTTGCCGACGCCTTCGTCGACCGAGATCAGGTCGGTGGACTTGCGCCCGAACTGAGCTGGCAGCAGCGTGTCTTCAATGGTCAGTGCCGCCACGCCCGCGCGCTCGAGTTCGATCACGGTGCGCATGACGTTGAGGGCATTGCCATAACCATGGTCGGCGTCGGCCATGACCGGCAGTTGCGCAACGCGGCCGATGCGGGTGGCTTGCTCGACGAACTCGCTCAGGGTGATCAAGGCAAAGTCAGGCGCAGCCAGTACCTGCAGGGAGGCGACCGAACCACCGAGAATACCCACCTCAAAGCCCAGGTCTGCCGCGATGCGCGCCGACATGGGGTCAAACACGGAAGCTGTGTGGAAGCACGAACCGGAAGCGAGCAGCTCGCGGAAGGCAAAACGTAAATCCTGGTGGGAAGCCCTGGGCATGATCACTCCGCAATAAAGTTGTAATTGAACTGGCTGAAAACCGACCCTTGAATGTGGGGTCTACCTGACCCGTTCCAACCGTCGCCATCTGGGCGGTCATGCTCGACATGCAGGCAGAGGAATAAAAGGCGTGGGCTACAGCGGCGCGGAATACTGCGACTATTTGCTGCACCATGCTGGTGCAAAGCCCCGTAATCAGCCACTGCGGCTCCGCCACGATATCACGCAGCCACTTCGGTTCGGTCGAAAGCGCGTATGCCGATCGTGCATAGGTGATGCACATACTGGATAGGAAGCTACCTAAGTCAGGTTACACTTGGCTTGCGCCTGATGGCCCTGACCTGGACATTTTCATACAAGGTATGACCGTGACTGCCGCACTCCCTCCTGCTGCCCTGCGCCGCGTGCTGACCGCCCTGATGCTGGCGATCTTTCTTGGTGCCCTCGACCAGACCATCGTTGCCGTGTCGCTGCCGGCGATCTCGGCGCAGTTCAATGACGTCGAGCTGCTGGCCTGGGTGATTGCCGGGTATATGGTAGCGATGACCGTTGCGGTGCCGATCTACGGCAAGCTGGGTGACCTGTACGGGCGCCGCAGAATGATCCTCACCGGCACCGCGCTGTTCACCCTGGCCTCGGTGTTCTGTGCACTCGCGCAGGATATCGAGCAGTTGATCCTGGCCAGGGTGCTGCAGGGCATCGGCGCCGGCGGCATGGTCTCGGTCAGCCAGGCGATCATTGGTGATTACGTGGCACCGCGCGATCGCGGCAAGTATCAAGGTTATTTCAGCAGCATGTACGCCCTGGCCAGCGTGGCCGGGCCGGTCCTGGGCGGCGGCTTGACCGCTTACTTGTCGTGGCACTGGGTGTTCTGGATCAATCTGCCGCTGGGGCTGCTGGCGCTGTGGGTCATCGGTCGAGCGCTGAACGGCATGCCGAGCCGCC
Organism: Pseudomonas sp. NPDC088322; assembly: GCF_044740745.1. NCBI lineage: Bacteria > Pseudomonadati > Pseudomonadota > Gammaproteobacteria > Pseudomonadales > Pseudomonadaceae > Pseudomonas > Pseudomonas sp. NPDC088322. The sequence continues at coordinate 193,076 of NZ_JBIURK010000006.1, forward strand.
ATCGCGCGGCGAAGGTGGATTATCTGGGGGCACTGCTGCTGATCGTCGGCCTGGGCAGCCTGCTGCTGGGCATCACCCTGATCGGCCAAGGGCATGCCTGGCTGTCGACGCCGGTAGTGGCTTTGTTCGGCTGCGCCAGCCTGGGTCTGCTGCTGTTGATTGTTCAGGAACGCCGCTGCGCCGAGCCGCTGCTGCCGCTCAAGCTGTTCGGAAACCGCGTCGCGCTGGCCAGTTGGGGGGTGATCTTCTTTGCCAGCTTCCAGTCGATCTCGCTGACCATGCTGATGCCGCTGCGCTTTCAGAGCATTACTGGCGCCAGCGCCGACAGCGCTGCGCTACACCTCTTGCCGCTGGCTATCGGCCTGCCGCTGGGGGCATTTTGCGGCGGTCGGCTGACCAGCCGTACTGGTCGCTACAAGCCGCAGATCCTCGCCGGCGCCGTGTTGATGCCTATGGCAATCCTGGTAATGGCGCTGACTCCACCTGACTCAGCGCTGCTCAGTGCGCTGGCGATGATCCTGGTCGGGGTTGCTGGCGGCCTGCAGTTCCCGACATCGCTGGTGGCCAGCCAGAGTGCAGTGCAAGCGCAGGATATCGGCGTGGTGACCAGTACTACCAACCTGTTCCGCTCGTTGGGCGGCGCGGTGGGTGTGGCGTGCATGTCCAGCGTGCTGCTGGCATTGCTGCACATGGGTGGGATTGAGTTGCTGGGCAATCCATTGCTGGCGAATGTGCAGACGGGAACGGCCGACCCGCTGCACCAGGCGCAGCTGCTGCAGACCTTCAGCTATCTGCTGATGGGCAGTGCCGCCGTTGCGCTGCTGGGTTTGATTGCCGCAGTGGCATTGCCCGACCGACAACTGCGCGGGCATTGAACCCGCGCCCGGCTGTTAATCGCCGGTTAATCCGTGCCTCACAAGCTCGCGCACAATCCTTCACAAAGTCTCATTTGCGCAAGGCCGGGCTCAGGCGCAGCATGTCCAGGCCCGTGTCGACCCAGCGTTCGGCATTGCCCAGCAGATCGAAGCTGTCTGGCAGCAACAACCAGCGGCCGATCAGACCGTCGATGTAGGCAAAAATCGCTACCGCAGCATGGTCGACCAATAGGTCGGCAGGCAACTGTTCGCGCCGTACTGCATTGCCCAGCGCCAGCACGATACTTTGGTGGCAATCGGCAATGGCCCCTTGGCGCTGCTGGCGGATTTCACACATCTCATCGGTGAACTCGCACTTGTGATGCAGGATCTCATTGATACGCCGGGTCCGCGCGTCCAGCACCAGGTCGTTGAGCACCTGCAACAGCAGTGTGCGCATGCAGCCGAGCGGATCGAGCTCATCCTCGCTCTCGCTGGCGCGAGCCAGATGGTCGTGGCTCTCGTGGACACTGTCGAGCAGCGCCTGGACCAGCTCGGCCTTGTTGCTGAAGTGCCAATAGATAGCGCCACGGGTGACCCCCGCCTGCTGCGCAATATCAGCCAGGGTAGTGCGCGCAACCCCGCGCTTGTAGAAAGCCCGCTCCGCAGCCGCAACGATCTGGGCGCGGGTTTCCTGGGCTTCCTCTTTGGTTCGACGGACCATGGCAGCTCAACCTCATCAAAACCCCAGCGCATGATCTGTGCCAGGGTGGCCAGCGTGGAACACCTCTGGATGGGCGTTTCTCAACACGATTCTGGTCTGTGCTGTGGCAACAGACCGCTACAAATGACTATTTACAAACAACCATGAATGTAAGTATATTCGTTAGTAAGCTACTTATCCAGCCGAATGATTTATTCTGACAAGACTCTTCCATTACTCTTGAGCATCTCCCAGCTCTAGCGACCCGAGGATCCTCATGCAATTCAAGCCAGCTGTCACAGCCCTGGTTTCCGCCGTCGCCCTGGCAACCCTGCTCAGTGGCTGCAAGAAAGAAGAAGCCGCGCCTGCACCGCAGGCTCCTCAGGTCGGCGTTGTAACCCTGCAACCGCAAGCCTTCACCCTGACCTCGGAACTGCCGGGCCGCACCACTGCATTCCGCGTTGCCGAAGTGCGCCCGCAGGTCAATGGCATCATCCTCAAGCGCCTGTTCAAAGAAGGCAGTGACGTCAAGGAAGGCCAGCAGCTCTATCAGATCGACCCTTCTGTTTACGAAGCGACCCTGGCCAATGCCCAGGCCAACGTGCAAGCGACCCGCTCGCTGGCCGATCGCTACAAGCAGCTGATCGATGAGCAGGCCGTATCCAAGCAGGAATACGACGATGCCAATGCCAAACGATTGCAGGCTGAAGCAACGCTCAAGAGTGCCCAGATCGACCTGCGCTACACCAAGGTGCTGGCGCCGATCAGCGGCCGTATCGGTCGCTCGGCGTTCACCGAAGGTGCATTGGTGAGCAACGGCCAGACCGACGCCATGGCCACTATTCAACAGCTTGATCCGGTCTACGTCGACGTCACCCAGTCCACCGCCGAGCTGCTCAAGCTGCGCCGCGAGCTGGCCAGTGGGCAACTGCAGAAATCCGGTGAGAATTCCGCTCAGGTCGAGCTGATTCTGGAAGATGGCAGCACCTTCGCGCAAAAAGGCCGCCTGGAGTTCTCCGAGGTGTCGGTCGATGAAACCACCGGTTCCGTGGTGCTGCGTGCCGTGTTCCCCAACCCCGACCACACCCTGCTGCCGGGCATGTTCGTCCACGCTCGCCTGCAGTCCGGGGTCAATGCCAATGCCATCCTGGCGCCGCAGCAAGGCGTCACCCGCGACCTCAAAGGCACGCCTACGGCACTGGTCGTGAACAAGGACAACAAGGTCGAACTGCGCGAGCTCAAGGCCAGCCGGACTCTGGGCAGCGACTGGCTGATCGAGGAAGGCCTCAACCCGGGCGACCGTCTGATCACCGAGGGCCTGCAGTACGTGCGCCCTGGCGTCGAGGTCAAGGTCAGCGAAGCGACCAACGTCAAGTCTGCGGCTAACCCCAACCAGGCCAACGCGGCGAAAGCTGACGCCAAAGCGGAGTAAACCATGTCGAAGTTCTTTATCGATCGCCCGATCTTCGCATGGGTCATTGCCCTGGTGATCATGCTGGTCGGCGCCTTGTCGATCCTCAAGCTGCCGATCAACCAGTACCCAAGCATTGCCCCGCCTGCCATCGCGATTGCCGTGAGCTACCCGGGTGCCTCGGCGCAAACCGTGCAGGACACCGTGGTCCAGGTGATCGAGCAGCAGCTCAACGGTATCGACAACCTGCGCTATGTGCAGTCGGAGAGCAACTCCGACGGCAGCATGACCATTACCGCCACCTTCGAGCAGGGCACCAACGCTGATACCGCGCAGGTGCAGGTGCAGAACAAGCTCAACCTGGCCACCCCGCTGCTGCCGCAAGAAGTGCAGCAACAGGGTATCCGCGTGACCAAGGCAGTGAAGAACTTCCTGATGGTGATCGGCTTGGTGTCCGAGGACGGCAGCATGACCAAGGATGACTTGGCCAACTACATCGTCTCGAACATGCAGGATCCGGTTTCGCGCACCGCGGGTGTGGGTGACTTCCAGGTGTTCGGCGCCCAGTACGCCATGCGTATCTGGCTCGATCCGGCCAAGCTGAACAAATTCCAGCTGACCCCGGTCGACGTGCGCACCGCAGTCACCGCGCAGAACGTGCAGGTTTCCAGCGGTCAGCTGGGCGGCCTGCCAGCACTGCCGGGCACTCAGCTCAACGCCACCATCATCGGCAAGACCCGCCTGCAGACTGCCGAGCAGTTCGAGAAGATCCTGCTCAAGGTCAACAAGGACGGCTCCCAGGTGCGCCTGGGCGATGTCGCCAAGGTCGGTCTGGGCGGCGAGAACTATTCGGTAAGCGCCCAGTTCAACGGCAAGCCGGCTTCGGGCCTGGCGGTCAAACTGGCCACCGGCGCCAACGCCCTGGATACCGCCAAGGCGCTGCGCAAGACCATCAGCGACCTCGAGCCGTTCTTCCCGCCTGGGATGAAAGCGGTGTTCCCGTATGACACCACGCCGGTGGTGACAGAGTCGATCAGCGGGGTTATCCACACCCTGATCGAAGCGGTGGTGCTGGTGTTCCTGGTGATGTACCTGTTCCTGCAGAACTTCCGCGCCACAGTGATCACCACCATGACGGTGCCGGTGGTATTGCTCGGCACCTTCGGCATCCTTGCCGCAGCCGGCTTCAGCATCAACACCCTGACCATGTTCGCCATGGTTCTGGCCATCGGCTTGCTGGTGGACGACGCCATCGTTGTGGTGGAGAACGTCGAGCGGGTGATGTCCGAAGAGGGACTACCGCCTAAAGAGGCGACCAAACGCTCGATGGAGCAGATCCAGGGCGCGCTGGTCGGTATTGCCCTGGTGCTGTCGGCGGTACTGCTGCCAATGGCCTTCTTCGGCGGCTCGACCGGTGTGATCTACCGGCAGTTCTCGATCACCATCGTCTCGGCCATGGGCCTGTCGGTACTGGTCGCGTTGATCTTCACCCCGGCCCTGTGCGCCACCATGCTCAAACCGGTGAAAAAGGGCGAACACCATGTCGCCAAGCGTGGCTTCTTCGGCTGGTTCAACCGCAACTTCGACCGCAGTGTGCAGGGCTACGAGCGTAGCGTCGGTACCATTCTGCGCAACAAGGCGCCATTCCTGCTCGCTTACGCCCTGATCATCGTCGGCATGATCTACCTGTTCATGCGCATCCCGACGGCGTTCCTGCCTGAAGAAGACCAGGGCGTATTGTTTGCCCAGGTACAAACCCCGGCCGGTTCCAGTGCCGAGCGCACCCAGGCCGTCGTCGACCAGATGCGTGAGTACCTGCTCAAGGACGAGGCCGACACCGTGTCGTCGGTGTTCACCGTTACCGGCTTCAACTTCGCCGGCCGTGGGCAGAGCTCGGGTATGGCCTTCATCATGCTCAAACCATGGGGTGAGCGTACGGCTGAAAACAGCGTGTTCGGTCTCGCTGGCCGGGCTCAGCAGCACTTCTTCACCTTCCGTGATGCGATGGTGTTTGCCTTTGCCCCGCCTGCGGTACTGGAGCTGGGTAACGCCACCGGCTTTGACGTGTTCCTGCAGGACCGTGCCGGTCTTGGCCACGAAAAACTCATGGAAGCGCGCAACCAGTTCCTGGCCAAGGCGTCGCAGAGCAAGATCCTCACCCAGGTACGCCCTAACGGCCTGAACGATGAGCCGCAGTATCAGCTGATTATCGATGACGAGCGCGCCAGCGCGTTGGGCGTGACCATCTCTGATATCAACAGCACCTTGTCGATCGCTCTGGGCGGCAGCTACGTCAACGACTTCATCGACCGCGGTCGGGTCAAGAAGGTCTACATTCAGGGCGAGGCAGGTGCCCGGATGAACCCTGAGGACCTGAAGAAGTGGTACGTGCGCAACAGCCAGGGTGAGATGGTACCGTTCTCCTCCTTCGCCTCCGGCGAATGGTCATTCGGCTCGCCAAAACTGTCGCGTTACAACGGCGTGGAAGCGGTCGAAGTTCTGGGTGCACCGGCACCTGGCTACAGTACCGGTGAAGCCATGGCTGAGGTCGAGCGCATTGCCGGCGAACTGCCTACCGGCATTGGCTACTCGTGGACGGGTATGTCCTACGAGGAGAAACTCTCCGGTTCGCAGATGCCAGCCTTGTTCGCCCTGTCGCTGCTGTTCGTGTTCCTCTGCCTGGCAGCGTTGTACGAAAGCTGGTCGATCCCAATCGCGGTCGTGCTGGTAGTACCGCTGGGTATCATCGGTGCACTGGTTGCCACCAGCCTGCGCGGGTTGTCCAATGATGTGTACTTCCTGGTTGGCCTGTTGACCACCATTGGCCTGGCGGCGAAGAACGCGATCCTCATCGTCGAATTCGCCAAAGAGCTACATGAACAAGGCAAAAGCCTGTACGACGCGACCATCGAAGCGTGCCGCATGCGTCTGCGCCCGATCATCATGACCTCGCTGGCGTTCATCCTCGGCGTGGTACCGTTGACCATCGCCAGCGGCGCAGGCTCGGGTAGCCAGCACGCCATTGGTACCGGTGTGATCGGCGGCATGATCAGTGCGACCGTGCTGGCCATCTTCTGGGTACCGTTGTTCTTCGTCGCCGTGTCGTCGCTGTTCGGCAGCAAAAAGCCGGAAGCCGATGCCACCCCTGAAACTCCACGTATCGAGGCTGGGCAATGACCAAGTCTTTGCTGTCCCTGGCGGTCACCGCGCTGATTCTCAGCGGCTGCTCGCTGATTCCTGATTATGAAACCCCGGATGCTCCGGTGGCAGCGCAGTGGCCGCAAGGCCCTGCCTACTCGCCGACCGAGTCGGCAGAAGTGGCAGCAGCCGAGCAAGGCTGGCGCCAGTTCTACACCGATCCGGCGCTGCAACAGCTGATCCAGACGTCGCTGGTGAACAACCGTGACCTGCGTGTGGCGGCGTTGAATATCGACGCCTACCGCGCCCAGTACCGCATCCAGCGGGCTGACCTGTTCCCGGCAGTTTCGGCAACCGGCAGCGGCAGCCGTCAGCGCGTCCCTGCCGACATGTCGCAAACCGGCCAGGCCGGCATTACCAGCCAGTACTCGGCCACCGTCGGCGTCAGCGCCTACGAGCTGGACTTGTTTGGCCGCGTGCGCAGTCTCAGCGAGCAGGCCTTGGAGACTTACCTCTCCAGCGAGCAGGCGCGGCGCTCGACGCAGATCGCGCTGGTCGCCAGCGTGGCCAATGCCTATTACACCTGGCAGGCCGATCAGGCGCTGCTGAAGCTGACCGAAGAAACCCTCAAGACCTACGACCAGAGCTTCAACCTGACCCGTCGCAGCAATGAGGTTGGCGTGGCTTCGGCGCTCGATCTGAGCCAGGCGCGCACTGCTGTAGAAGGCGCCCGGGTCAAGCTTGCGCAGTACCAACGCCTGGTCGCCCAGGACCTCAACAGCCTGACCGTGCTGCTCGGTACCGGCATCCCGGCCAACCTGCCGACACCGCTCAAGCTCGACGCCGACCAGTTGGCCGAAGTGCCAGCGGGCCTGCCGTCCGACTTGCTGCAGCGCCGGCCGGACATCCAGGAAGCCGAGCATCTGCTCAAGGCGGCCAACGCCAATATCGGCGCCGCCCGTGCAGCGTTCTTCCCGAGCATCAGCCTGACCGCCAATGCCGGCACCCTCAGCCCGGACATGAGCGGGCTGTTCAGCGGTGGCTCGGGTACCTGGCTGTTCCAGCCACAGATCAACCTGCCGATCTTCAACGCCGGCAGCCTGCGCGCCAGCCTGGATTACTCGAAAATCCAGAAGGACATCAACATCGCGCGTTACGAAAAGACCATCCAGACCGCCTTCCAGGAAGTCTCCGATGGCCTGGCCGCACGCAAGACGTTTGAAGAGCAGTTGCAGGCGCAGCGCGATCTGGTTGCAGCCAACCAGGATTACTACCGCCTGGCCGAACGCCGCTACCGCATCGGGATCGACAGCAACCTGACCTTCCTCGATGCCCAACGCAACCTGTTCAGCGCCCAGCAGGCGTTGATCAGCGATCGGCTGTCGCAGCTGACCAGTGAGGTCAACCTGTACAAGGCACTGGGAGGCGGCTGGTACGAGCGCACCGGCGAGGCCAACCAGCAGGCGTCGCTGCAATCGCCTAAAGGCTGATCGCCAAGGCACTGCAACAAGCCCACCCTCGCGGTGGGCTTTTTTGTGGCCGCTGCCAACTCACTTCGGCATTATGCGAAAATTAACTAGCTGGAACATTCCGTTCGATAACCGCCCAATACCGCCTGCGACGAATTGCCCCGGCCCTGACATGCGCCGCAACATCTTCCCCGTACCCGGACACGATGTTTCCAAGCACCGGCTCAACCATAAAAACAAGAGATCTCCAACAGATGAGCACTTCGCACTCCGCACGCCAGCTGCTGCCCGGCCTGTTGGCCATGACCTGCGCCCTGCCCGCCTTCGCCGCCGAAAGCGGTTTTCTGGAAGACGCCAAGGCCAGCCTCAACCTGCGCAACTTCTACATCAACCGCAATTTCGTCGACCCTGCCAACCCGCAAGGCAAGGCCGAGGAGTGGACGCAGAGCTTCATCCTCGATGCGCGCTCCGGCTTCACCCAAGGCACGATCGGCTTCGGCGTCGACGTCCTCGGTCTGTATTCGGTCAAACTCGACGGCGGCAAGGGCACCGGCAACACTGCCCTGCTGCCGATCCACGACGATGGCCGCCCAGCAGATGACTTCGGCCGCCTCGGAGTTGCCTTCAAGGCGCGTCTGTCGCAAACCGAGCTGAAAGTCGGCGAGTGGATGCCGGTACTGCCGATCCTGCGTTCGGACGATGGCCGCTCACTGCCGCAAACCTTCCGCGGTGGCCAGATCACCTCCAAGGAAATCGACGGCCTGACCCTGTACGGCGGCCAGTTCCGCGGCAACAGCCCGCGTAACGACGCCAGCATGGAAGACATGTCGCTGAACGGCCGCGGGGCGTTTGTCTCCGACCGCTTCAACTTCGCTGGCGGTGAGTACACCTTCAACGACAAACGCACGATGATCGGCCTGTGGGATGCCCAGCTCAAGGACATCTACCGCCAGCAATACCTGAACCTGAGCCACAGCCAGCCCATCGGCGAATGGACCCTCGGTGCCAACCTGGGTTACTTCATCGGCAAGGAAGATGGCGCCGAACGTGCCGGCGAACTGGACAACCGCACCGCCTCGGCCATGCTCTCGGCGCGTTACAAAGGCAACACCTTCTACGTCGGCCTGCAGAAGGTCAGCGGCGATGATGGCTGGATGCGGGTCAACGGCACCAGCGGCGGCACCCTCGCCAACGACAGCTACAACTCAAGCTTTGACCAGGCCAAGGAGCGCTCCTGGCAGGTGCGTCATGACTTCAACTTCACCAGCGTCGGCGTGCCTGGCCTGACCTTGATGAACCGCTATATCAAGGGTGACAACGTGCACACCGCAACCGTCGATGACGGCAAGGAATGGGCCCGTGAGAGCGAACTGGCCTATGTAGTCCAATCGGGCACCTTCAAGGACCTGACCATGAAGTGGCGCAACTCGACCATGCGCCGCGACTACAGCACCAATACCTTTGACGAGAACCGGGTGATCGTCAGCTATCCGCTGAACCTGCTGTAAAGCTGCACGCGGCCTCTGCGTGATCAACAGCATCGCGCAGAGACCGTAGCGCTTATATATAGAACGCAAAGATCTATATATCAGCGCCGACCATCATTGACGGAATATGTAACAAAAGCTAAAAAGATCCATCCCGCCCGCCGCAGAGCTCGACATGGATCTTCGCCAACTGCGCTACTTCATTGCCCTCAACGAATACCGCAGTTTCGTCCGTGCCGCCGAAGCCATGGGCATTACCCAACCCGCATTCAGCCGGGCCATTCAAGGCCTTGAGCAAACCCTCGGTTGCCCATTGGTTGACCGCGCCAGCAAGGCGCTGCAGCCAACCCCGCAAGGCCTGGTGGTACTGCAGCATGCCCGCCGGCTGGTCCAGGGCGCTGCCCAACTGAGCATCGATGTCTCACAGATGACCAAGCTCGACGCGGGTGAGCTGCAGTTTGGCTGTGGCTCGGCACTGGCTGTGCAACTGGTGCCCGACGCCTTGCAGCAGTTCATCAAGTTGCATCCCGGTATTCGCACCGCGCTGCAGGTCGACAACGGCGAACGCCTGGGTCAAGCCTTGCGCCGCGAGCAGATCGAGTTTTTTATCGATGATGTACGCCCATTCGAGGCCGATCCGTACTTTCATACCGAACCTCTCAAACCACGCCCGGGGCTGTTCTTCTGCCGTGCCGGCCACCCCTTGCTAAGCAAGGACAGCTTGTCTACCAACGACCTGTTCGCCTACCCGCTGGCCAGCGCCCTGCTCGCTCCCGGTGTGCGCAAGCGTCTGGCCAACCTCAGCGGGCGCAGTGACTTCAGCGCGCATTTGCAGACCGAGCATCTACCGGTGCTGCGCAGCGTAGTGCTGGGCAGCGACACGATTGGCGCGGCCAGCGAGGAGGCAGTGGCTGAAGACCTCAGTGCGGGGCGCCTGGTGCGGCTGCACTGGCGCAACCTGCCACCGGGTCTGGAGGTGCTCAGCGTGCGTTGCGGTATCGTCAGCCGCAGTGGCTACCGGCTGTCAGCTGCAGCCAGGGCGATGATCGATATGCTGATCAGTCTGGATCAACCCGAGCTGCCTGCCCAGCGGGCACCTGACGTCGGTCTGCGCGCCACTCATTCGCCGCACTGATAACAGCGCATCAACCGTACTCGGTTCCGGCGTTCGGCTTCAGGGGCTATGCTGGCAGACACTGATTGACCATCAGCAAGGCGCCGCCACGGAGCGATAACAATGAAAAGCCTCGTCGAACACCTCAGCCAGTACGCCAACTACCATCGCGACCCGCGCAACATCGCTACCCATTTCGTCGGTATCCCGCTGATCGTGCTGGCGGTGACCGTGCTGCTGTCACGGCCCGGTTGGGAGCTGGCGGGCGTGTGGCTGTCACCGGCTTTGCTGGCAGCGGCGGCGTCGGTGTGGTTCTACCTGCGTCTGGACCTGCGCTTCGGCCTGGTGATGGGGCTGCTGCTGGGCTTGTGCCTGTGGCTCGGTCAGGCGCTGGCGGTGCAGAGCACCGGCGTGTGGCTGAGCGCCGGGCTGGGCACGTTCGTGCTGGGCTGGATCATTCAGTTCGTCGGGCATTACTACGAGGGGCGCAAGCCGGCGTTTGTCGATGACCTCAGCGGCTTGATCATCGGGCCATTGTTCGTGGTAGCGGAAGCGGCGTTCATGCTCGGGCTGTGCCCGCAATTGAAACAGGCCGTGGAGGCGAATGCCGGGCCAGTCGCCATCCGCCAGAAAAAGGCGGCGGCGTAACAGCCGGTGCAGCTTGCCTCAGGGTGAGGCAAGCCAGCTCAGGTCAGGCGTTTACTGACGCGACTCGACGCCCAGCTCATCCCACACCGACTCGGCCAGGTGGAAAGTGGCATTGGCCGCCGGAATCCCGCAATAGATCGCGCTCTGCATCAGCACTTCCTTGATTTCTTCACGGGTCACACCGTTGCTCGCAGCGGCACGCAGGTGCAGCTTGAGCTCGTCGGTGCGGTTCATGCCGATCAGCATGGCGATGGTGATCAGGCTGCGGGTGTGCCGTGGCAAGCCAGGACGGGTCCAGATATCACCCCAGGCGTGGCGGGTGATCATCTCCTGGAACTCGCCGTTGAAGTCGTTGAGTTTCTCCAGGCTGCGGTCCACATGGGCATCGCCGAGGACGGCGCGCCGCACCTGCATGCCAGCGTCGTAACGTTGTTTTTCGTCCATGGTGCGCTCCTCAGCGGGCCAGCAGAAAGTCGAGTACACGGGCCGTGAACGGCGCGCCAATTTCGACGTTGGAAAGGTGTGCCGCGGGGAATTCGACGTACTCCGCGCCGGCGATGGCGTTCTGCATGAAGCGGCCGTGCTCAGGCGTGGTGACCACATCGGCGGTGCCGGCAACGATCAGGGTCGGCACCTTCACCGCCGTCAGTTGCTCGCGGTAATCGGCATCGCGCACAGCGGCGCAGTTGGCGGCGTAGCCTTGCGGCGAGGTCTGCGCGAGCATCTCGGTGATGCGCTGCGCCTGCGCTGGCTGGGTCTGGGCGAAATCTGCAGTGAACCAGCGGGCGATCGACGCATCACGCAGGTCGAGCATGGCCTGACGGCCCTGCTTGAGGACCATTTCGATACGGGGATTCCACACTTCATCGCTGCCGATCTTGGCCGCAGTGTTGCACAGGGTCAGTCTGAGCAGACGCTCGCCGGCATTGATCCCCAGCCACTGGCCGATCAGCCCGCCCATCGACAGGCCGACAAAGTGCGCCTGGCGGATGTCCAGCGCATCCAGCAGCGCCAGTACATCGGCGCCCAGTTGCTCGATGCGGTACGGGCCGTCTGTCACCAGCGAGCCACCGTGGCCGCGAGTGTCGTAGCGCAGCACCCGGAAATGCTCGCTCCAGGCCGGGATCTGCGTGTCCCACATGCCCAGGTCGGTGCCCAGCGAGTTGGACAGCACCAGCACCGGAGCGCCTTCGGGGCCATCGAGTTGGTAGTTCAGTACGCCATCAGCCAATTGCAAATGCGCCACAGCGGTCTCCTCAGGCAATGAATTGTTGGTGTTCAGCCACGGCACGCGCCACCCAGACGCGGGCCTGACCAAGGTAATGAGCGGGGTCGAGCAGGCGGTCGAGCTCTTCGCCGGACAACTCGGCGCTGATCTGCGCTTCGTCGCCGAGCACGGCGCGCAAGTGGCGCTGTTCGGCAACCGCACGCTGGCAGCACTGTTCGAGCAGATGATGCGCGCGGTCACGGCCCAGGCGCTGCGCCAACACAATGCTCACCGCCTCGGCCAGCACCAGGCCTTGGGTCAGGTCGAGGTTGCGGCGCATGCGCTCGGCATCGACCTGCATGCCGTCGGCAATCACTTGGGCCTGGCGCAGGGCGCCAGACACCAGGCAGCAGATATCCGGCAAGGTCTCCCATTCGGCGTGCCACAAGCCGAGGCTGCGCTCGTGCTCTTGCGGCATGGCAGCAAACAGCGTGCTGAGCAGGCCCGGCACGCGTGTGGCCGCGCCGATCAGCACCGCGGCGCCGACCGGATTGCGCTTGTGCGGCATGGTCGACGAGCCGCCTTTGCCAGGCGCCGAGGGTTCGAACACCTCGCCGGCCTCGGTCTGCATCAGCAGGCTGATATCACGGCCAAACTTGCCCAGGCTGCCAGCCACCAGGCCTAGCACCGAGGCGAACTCGACCAGCCGATCACGCTGGGTATGCCACGGCTGCTCAGGCAGGGTCAGCTTGAGCTGCTCGGCCAGCGCTTCGGCCACCGGCAGCGCTTTGCTGCCCAATGCCGCAAGGCTGCCCGAGGCGCCGCCGAACTGCAGGCACAGCAAGCGCGGACGCAGCTCCTTGAGCCGTTGCCGATGGCGGGTCAGTGCGCCGAGCACCCCGGCCAGCTTCATGCCCAGAGTGACCGGCGTGGCGTGCTGCAGCCAGGTTCGGCCAACCAGCGGCGTGTCGGCATGCTGCAGCGCCTGGCGAGCGAGGCTGTCGGCCAGGCGGGCCAGATCGGCCTCGATCAACGTCAATGCATCGCGCAGTTGCAGGACCAGACCGGTGTCCATGGCGTCCTGGCTGGTGGCGCCAAGGTGCACATAACGCTCGGCCTCGGGTACGCCGCTGGCGACCACCTTGCCCAATGCCTTGACCAGCGGAATCGCCGAATTGCCCGCAGTGGCGATGGCATCGGCCAGCGCATGGGCATCGTAGCGTTCCGCCTTGCACGCCGCCTCGATCGCCGGCACCGCCGTGTGCGGCACCAGCCCGGCGCTGGCCTCGGCGCGCGCCAGGGCTGCTTCGAAGTCGAGCATGCCCTGCAGACGGCCACGGTCAGAGAAGATCTCGCGCATGGCCGGCGCGGTGAAGTAGGCGTCGAACAGCTGGTTGTCCGCTCGGTGGGTCATTATCGATCCTTAGTCATCGTGGTGCAGGTACGCCGCTTGCTTGGGCAGGCGCAGGCTGAACAGGAAGGCAATCGCCATCATTGCCGTGACGTACCAGTAGAAGGTGTTTTCCATGCCCAGAGTCTTCAAGCCCAGGGCAACGTACTCGGCCGAGCCGCCAAACAGCGCGTTGGCCACCGCATACGCCAGGCCGACGCCAAGGGCGCGTACCTGCGGCGGGAACATCTCGGCCTTTACCAGGCCACTGATGGAGGTGTAGAAGCTGACGATACACAACGCCAGGGTAATCAGCACGAAGGCCATGAACGGGCTGGTGACGGTTTTCAGCGCCATCAACAGCGGCACGGTGAACACGGTGCCCAGGGCGCCGAACAGCAGCATCGAGTTGCGCCGGCCGATCCGGTCGGAGAGCATGCCGAACACCGGCTGCAGGATCATGAACAGGAACAGCGCCCCGGTCATGACGAAGCTTGCGCTCTTGGCGTTCATCCCGGCGGTGTTGACCAGGTACTTTTGCATGTAAGTGGTGAAGGTGTAGAAGATCAGCGAGCCACCGGCGGTGTAACCGAGCACGGTGATGAACGCCGCAGCGTGGTTGCGGAACAGGCCTTTGACGCTACCTGCATCCTTGTCCTGACGCGCCTCGGCAGTGCTGGTTTCGTGCAGCGAGCGGCGCAGCATGAGCGAGATCAAAGCCGCAACGGCACCGACCACGAACGGGATGCGCCAGCCCCAGGCACGCAGCTCATCTTCGCTGAGCAACTGCTGCAGGATTACCACCACCAGCACTGCCAGCAACTGGCCGCCGATAAGGGTCACGTACTGGAACGAGGCAAAGAAGCCGCGCTGGCCGCGCAATGCCACTTCGCTCATGTAGGTAGCCGTAGTGCCGTATTCACCGCCTACCGACAGGCCCTGGATCAAGCGCGCCAGCAACAGCAGCGCCGGCGCCCAGGCGCCGATACTGGCGTAGGTAGGCAGGCAGGCAATGATCAACGAGCCGAAGCACATCATCAGCACAGAGATCATCAATGAATGCTTGCGGCCTTTGCGGTCGGCCAGCCGACCGAAGATCCAGCCACCGATTGGCCGCATCAAGAAGCCCGCAGCGAATACCCCGGCCGTGTTCAGCAGCTGCACCGTGGGGTCATCGGAGGGGAAGAAGGCTGGCGCAAAATAGATTGCGCAGAAGGCGTAGACGTAGAAGTCGAACCACTCCACCAGGTTGCCTGATGATGCACCGACAATGGCAAAAATGCGCTTGCTGCGCTCTTCACCGGTGTAATGAATTGAGGTCATGGTGGGATTACTCCTGAGGGTTACCGTTGAATCTAGACATACTCAGTAACACTCATGTTCCGCCAGCCCGGCTTTGATCGGGGTTGAAAGGCAGTCTGGCCGCGTTGCGAACCCAGACCAGCAGTGCTCAGGTTGCGTGGACCTGAGCACTGCTGGCACGCTGGCACAAAACGGCCAGGCTGCATGTTGCGCTTGCTCAGACCCGCTCGATAGCCAACGCCAGGCCTTGGCCGACGCCTACACACATGGTCGCCAGGCCTTTGCGCCCGCCGGTTTTTTCCAGCTGATGCAGCGCTGTCAGCACCAGGCGTGCGCCGCTCATGCCCAGTGGGTGGCCAAGGGCGATAGCACCACCGTTCGGGTTGACCTGCGGCGCGTCATCCGCCACACCCAGCTCACGCAGAACCGCCAGGCCCTGGCTGGCAAAGGCTTCGTTCAGCTCGATGACATCAAAATCTGCCACGGCGATGCCCAGGCGCTCGGTCAGCTTGCGCACCGCAGGCACCGGGCCGATGCCCATTACCCGCGGGGCAACGCCAGCGCTGGCCATGCCGAGCACGCGCGCGCGTGGGGTCAGGCCGTGCTTCTTGACCGCTTCGGCCGAGGCCAGAATCAGCGCCGCAGCACCGTCGTTGACGCCCGAGGCGTTGCCGGCGGTGACGGTCTTGTCCGGGCCGTTGACCGGTTTCAGCCGGGTCAGCGCTTCAAGGGTGGTGTCGGGGCGCAGGTGTTCATCCTGCTCGACCACGGTCTCGCCCTTCTTGTGGGCGATGCGCACCGGCACGATCTCTTCAGCGAAGAAACCCGCTGCCTGTGCGGCACCGGCCTTCTGCTGGCTGCGCACGGCGAAGGCGTCCTGATCGGCACGCGATACCTGATAATCGTCGGCAACGTTGTCGGCTGTCTCGGGCATCGAATCGACGCCGTACTGGCTCTTCATCAGTGGATTGACGAAGCGCCAGCCGATGGTGGTGTCTTCCAGCTTCATGTTGCGCGAGTAACCGCTCTCGGCCTTGCCCATGACGAACGGCGCACGCGACATCGACTCGACGCCGCCAGCAATCGCTAGTTCCATTTCACCGCTGGCGATGGCGCGGAAGGCAGTGCCGATGGCATCCATGCCCGACGCGCACAGGCGGTTCAGGGTTACCCCGGGAATGCTCGCCGGCAAACCGGCCAGCAGCAGCGCCATGCGCGCAACGTTGCGGTTGTCTTCACCGGCCTGGTTGGCGCAGCCGAAGAACACCTCGTCGACCTGATCCCATTGCACCGATGGGTTGCGCTCGATCAGCGCCTTGAGCGGCACTGCCGCGAGGTCGTCGGCACGCACGCTGGCCAGGGCGCCGCCGAAGCGGCCGATGGGGGTGCGGATGGCGTCGCAGATGAATACTTCACGCATCACGCTTCTCCTGGCTTCTGGCCGTGGGCGGCAGCGGTGCGCTCTTCCAGATCACGCAGCGCGGTCAGTTCCAGCTCGGTCGGCGCAGCGGTAGTCTGCGCGTCGTCGGCAAAACGAATGGCCCAGCCGGTGGCGGCGATGATCTGCTCGCGGGTCACACCTGGGTGAATCGAGGTGACCACGAATTCGTTACTGCCAGCTTCCGGCTCCATGATGCACAGGTCGGTGATGATCCCCACCGGGCCTTCACCGGGCAGACCGAGACGCTTGCGCGAGTCGCCGCCTTCACCGTGGCCGACCGAGGTGATGAAGTCGAGCTTGTCGACGAATGCACGCGGCGACTGCTTGAGGATGATCAGCACCTGTTTGGCGGAACCGGCGATTTCCGGTGCGCCGCCGGCACCTGGCAAGCGCGTGCGCGGGGCGTGGTAGTCACCGACGACAGTGGTGTTGATGTTGCCGAAGCGGTCGACCTGAGCAGCGCCAAGGAAGCCCACGTCAATGCGCCCGCCCTGCAGCCAGTAGCGGAAGATCTCGCCAGTCGGCACCACGGTGTCGGCCGTTTCGGCCAGCTCGCCATCACCAATCGACAGCGGCAGTACGGTTGGCTTGGCGCCAATCGGGCCAGATTCGTAGATCAGCACCACGTCAGGCGACGAGGTCAGGCGCGCCAGGTTGGCGGCCTTGGACGGCAGGCCGATACCGACGAAGCATACCGCGCCATTGCGCAGCCGGCGGGCGGCGGCGACGGTCATCATTTCGGAAGTGGAGTAGCTCATTGTGCGGCCTCCGTGGTGCTGGCCAGCTTGGCCTTGAATTCGCTGAAGTCGGCGGTGCCGCGGATGTATTGGTCGATCCAGGCGGTAAATGTCGCGCGGTCACGGGCGATCGGGTCCCAGGCCTGGTAGAAGCGGTTGTCGCGCTCGTAGTAACCGTGGGCGTAGGACGGATGCGCGCCACCTGGCACCAGGCACACGGCAGACAGCGCCCAGGTCGGCAGCACGCAGGCGTTCATCGGCGCCTGCAGGTCGTCGACGATTTCTTCGACGGTGACGATGCAACGCTTGGCGGCGAGGGCTGCTTCTTTCTGTACGCCGAGGATACCCCACAGCAGGACGTTGCCCTTGCGGTCGGCCTTCTGCGCGTGAATCACGGTCACGTCAGGGCGCACCGAAGGCACCGCTGCCAGGACTTCGCCGGTGAACGGGCAGGTAACGCTCTGGATCAGCGGGTTGACCTTGGGCAGGTCGGAACCGGCATAAGCACGCAGTACAGCAAAGGGCAGGCCCGAAGCGCCGGCGACGTAGGCGTTGGCCAGGTCGGCGTGGCTGTGCTCTTCGATCTCGATCGCGTGCGGCCATTGTTTTTCCACGGCGTCACGCAGGCGGTGCAGCGAACCGACACCTGGGTTACCGCCCCAGGAGAAGATCAGCTTGCTGGCGCAACCGGCGCCGATCAACTGATCGTAGATCAGGTCCGGGGTCATCCGCACCAGGGTCAGGTCATGTTTGCCCTGGCGAATGATCTCGTGGCCCGCGGCGGTCGGGATCAGGTGGGTGAAGCCTTCGAGAGCGACGGTGTCGCCGTCCTGGATGAACTGCTTCACGGCCTCGTGAAGCGAGAGGATTGCTGCCATTGGAGACTCCTGGTCAGGATGCTGCGTTGAGCTCAGATTAAGCAAGCAGGACACGTCGCACAATCCGATAATCGATTACTCGTTCGATTATCGAACATTTTGTCGTTGTGCTATCCATTGCTGTTCAATGCCGCAAAGCCGCTGTACGAGCGGCCTGCGGTCGTTGCCCAAGCTGCATCAGGTTGCGTCGGCGTGGCTTACCAAGCCTTTGATGATCACAGCGACCGTGGCCAGCGCCGCAGGCACCAGCAGCGCAGTCAGCACCTGCTCGAAGTTCCAGCCCAAGCCGAGCAAGGTCGCCCCGCTCCATGCCCCGAGAATCGCCCCGAAGCGGCCGATGCCGAGCATCCACGATACCCCGGTAGCCCGCGCCTGGGTCGGATAGAAGCGCGCGGCGAGGGACGGCATGGCCGATTGCGCGCCGTTGACACACATACCCGCGACCAGCACCAGCGTTGCCAGAATGGTGATGTTGCCCAGGCTCTGGCCAACCGCGTAGGCAAACACCCCGGCCAGCAGGTAGAACACGCCGATGACCTTGTGCGGGTTGTAACGGTCCATCGCCCAACCGACACCGACCGCACTGAGCACACCGCCAAACTGGAACAGCGCGCCGATGAACGCCGCCTGCTCCAAGCTCGCGCCACTGTCGCGCATCAGCGTCGGCAGCCAGCTGGTCAGCAGGTAGACGATGACCAGACCCATGAAGTAGGTCATCCACAACAGCATGGTGCCCACCCCATAGGTGCCGGAGAAGATCACCGCAAACACGCTGCGCGCGGCGACCACTTTCTGTTCCGGCACACTGAAGCTGGCAGCCTTGGCCACGATTGCCGGCGCAATCGGCGCCAGGGTCTTGCGGATCTTGTCGATACTGCGGTTGCGCACAACCAGAAAACGCGCCGACTCCGGCAGCCAGAACAGCAACACCACTGCCAGAATCAGCGGCAGCACGCCGCCAACAACCAGCAGGCTGTGCCAGCCATAGGCCGGGATCAGTTTCGCCGACATGAAGCCGCCCCCGGCCATGCCCAGGTTGAAACCGCAGAACATGCTGGTCACCAGCAGCGACTTGAGCCGTTCCGGGGTGTATTCAGACAGCAGCGTGGTCGCGTTGGGCATGCCAGCGCCGAGGCCGATGCCGGTCAGAAAGCGCAGGATCAGCAACTGGTCGACATTGGTCGCGTAGGCCGAAGCCAGGCTGAAGCCGCCGAACACCAACACGGCAGCGACCAGCACACCCTTGCGGCCGAAGCGGTCAGCCAACGGGCCTGAGCCCAGCGCGCCGAATACCATGCCGATCAGCGCGGCGCTCATGACCGGCCCGAGGCTGGCCCGGTCGATACCCCACTCTTGTGACAGCGCCGGAGCGATAAAGCCCATGGCGGCAGTATCAAGGCCATCGAGGAAGACAATCAGGAAGCACAGGATCACTACCCGCCATTGATAGCGCGACAGCGGCTGCTGATTGATAAAGGACTGAACGTCGAGGCAGCTGCCGACGTTGGTTTGCGGTTTGTTCATTGTTGTTATCCAGAAAATCGGCGCAAGCAAAACCCTGGCGCACTGTTGCCGCGGGTTGCGAAGAGACGGTTACGGCCTGGCGTCAGCCTGGATACAACGACACTGGATGCGGGTACGCCCGCAGCTCAGAAAAGACAGTGATCATGGTGTTGCCTCGCATGTTGTTCTTGTTCGGTCGGCACAGCCGACCGTTGCGAGAAACATTAATCAGCACGCGATGGCTGCGCAATTCGTTGGCCGTAAGTATGGGCGTTTATCGAACAGTAGATTGCGCAGCACTCGCGGTTCAGCCAAACAGTTGGGTGCACAGATCCCGACTCGAGGCGAGCAGGATCGGCAAGAACCGCTGCTCAAGCTCGCTACGGGTGACCCGGCCGACATGCGTACTGACGTTGAGCGCCGCGAGTACCTGCCCCGAGGCATCGTAGATAGGCACGGCAATCGAACGCAGGCCCTGCTCCAGCTCCTGATCAACCACACACCAGCCCTGCGCGCGAACCTGCTGGATGCAGGCAAGCAGCGACTCCTTGTCATGCAACGTGCGGCTGGTACGGGCCTTGAGATCGGCGCGATCGAAGTATTCGTGCAGGCTGGCGTCGTCCAGCGCGGCCAGCAGAATCCGCCCCATCGAGGTGCAATAGGCGGGCAGCCGGCCACCCACCGAGAGGTCGACCGAGATCAACCGCTCGACCGTGGCCGAGCGGGCGATATAGAGGATGTCATCGCCTTCGAGGGTGGCCATGTTGGCGGCTTCGTGCAGTTGGTCGCTGATGCGGTCCAGATAAGGCTGGGCCGACATCGCCAGCGGCGTCGAAGACAAATAGGCATGGCCAAGCGTGAGCACCTTGGGCAGCAAGGAATAGGTCCGCCCATTGGTGGTGGCGTAACCCAGCTTCATCAGCGTGTGCAGGCAGCGCCGCACCGCTGCACGGGGGATCTCGGTACGGTGGCTGATCTGCGCGATGGTCAGGTGCCGCTTGCGCTCCTGGAACGCCTGAATCACCGCCAGGCCGCGCGCCAGTGAGGTCATGAAGTCCGGATCACCGGTGAAGGCCTGAATGCGTTTGGCCGGTGAGGCAACGATGGGCGGCGCCATCGCTGCAGAGCCAGTGCGCTCGGGCATCGGGGAAACGGTGGGCAAGCTTTCGTCGCTCATGGCTGACCTCGAAAAATAATGGGCGCTTCGTGCGATTATCGAACGAACGGCCGATAATCGCAATTGACCGCTGACACTTTTGCTTATACCTTTCCCCTGCCACATGTGGCTTCTTTGGAGAGACTGGTCAGGTACCCACCGTAGAAGTCCCCAGGCACGGCCTCGCTGACGCGGGGCCGTTTATTATTCCTTCTGTGCTGCAATACGAACTTAATCGTTTCTCTCCACTCCAAGTTCTTGCAGTACAAATGATGAGATCACCTGCTACTTGCTCATCGTCAAAGTCTTGCTTCACTATCAGTGAAGACCGATGATCAAACTTCAGCCGGTTGCTACAATTGAATCATT
This sequence comes from Pseudomonas sp. NPDC088322, assembly GCF_044740745.1. NCBI lineage: Bacteria > Pseudomonadati > Pseudomonadota > Gammaproteobacteria > Pseudomonadales > Pseudomonadaceae > Pseudomonas > Pseudomonas sp. NPDC088322. The sequence continues at coordinate 213,883 of NZ_JBIURK010000006.1, forward strand.
TGAATCACTGCTCGAGCATGCCAGATCGGCGATAGCCGGCTCCCCGCCTCCCTATATAGCCTTGATCCTAACATCGCATGCTCTGATGCCCTTGCTTGCTTGAACCCTGTCGCTGCGACAGCACACTCGCTCTGGTTGCGTGGCCGCATGCCCGATACTGCATGTCGAAGCCGGAGTCTTTACTCTAACTAGTCAGGTATTTACTGTGACGAAAGATGAACTGCGCGCCGAGCTCGAGCGCCAGGCCGAACGCTTCAAGGATGTGTACGGTGGTGAAGTCACCACCTACGCCGCTCAATCCGAACCCGAGCGCAAACCGTGGCGCAAACGCGCGACTGTCCAGGACCAGGTATTCGCCCAGGAACTGGAAAAGATGGAAAAGGACCTGCGCGGCGACGAGGCCTGAGCATTCAGGCTAGGCATTGACTGTGTCGAGTAGCGCCAAGGCAGCGTCCTAGCTGCCCATGAAATGGAATTACACAAATTTCATACAGACGTTTGAATGAGCGTGAAGGTACGCGCTTTGCGTAAATTCGCCGGCGTTTAGAGCACTTGGCGGAATTTACGCCAAAAAATATCGATCCTTGTACAGCGCACTGGTAACCGTACCGGGCTTTTTTTGCTGCCATCGGTCTGCCGGGGGTGCATCGGCTGCCATGGTTTTCTGGCATAATCCGGCCCCCCTACGACCGCCAGAAAACCTTCATGATCGATTTATTCAGCGGATTGGATGCCTGGGTAGTAGTGAGCCTGGTGCTCGCGCTCACCTTTGTACTCGCATTCGAGTTCATCAATGGCTTTCATGACACCGCCAATGCGGTAGCTACTGTCATCTATACCAAAGCCATGCCCCCGCACCTCGCCGTGTTCTTCTCCGGCGTGTTCAACTTCCTCGGCGTGCTGCTTGGCGGCGTTGGCGTGGCCTATGCCATCGTCCACCTGTTGCCGGTGGAACTGCTGATCAATGTGAACACCGGTCACGGCCTGGCCATGGTCTTCTCGTTGCTGGCCGCGGCCATCGCCTGGAACCTGGGCACCTGGTACTTCGGTATCCCGGCCTCGAGTTCGCACACCCTGATCGGCTCGATCCTCGGTGTCGGCCTGGCCAACGCGCTGATCAGCGACATCCCGCTGGGTGATGGCGTCAACTGGCAGAAGGCAATCGACATCGGTATGTCGCTGGTGCTCTCGCCACTGGCCGGCTTTGCCGTGGCGGCGCTGGTTCTGCTGGGGCTGAAGTGGTGGCGCCCGCTGTCGAAGATGCACAAGACACCGGAGCAGCGCCGCAAGCTCGACGACAAGAAGCATCCACCGTTCTGGAACCGCCTGGTACTGGTGATCTCGGCCATGGGCGTGAGCTTTGTGCATGGCTCCAACGACGGCCAGAAAGGCATCGGCCTGATCATGCTGGTGCTGATCGGCATCGTCCCGGACAAGTTCGTACTCGACCTGAACAGCACCACCTACCAGATCGAACGCACCCGGGATGCAACCCTGCACCTGAGCCAGTTCTACCAGCGCAATGAAGCGATGCTGGGCGAGTTCCTGGCCCTGGGCAAAGCCCAGGCGGGCGATCTGCCGGAGAAGTTCAGCTGCAACCCGCAGCAAACCGAACCGACCATTGCCGCGCTGCAATCGTCGCTGCAAGGCGTGACCGACTACCGCGCGCTGGGCGCCGAGCAGCGCGTCGAAGTGCGCCGCTACCTGCTGTGCCTGGACGACACCGCGAAAAAGGTCGGCAAGCTGCCGGGCCTTGAGCCGCGTGAGAAGTCCGACCTGGAAAAACTGCGCAAAGACCTCACCGCCACCACTGAATATGCACCGTTCTGGGTGATCGTCGCGGTTGCGCTGGCCTTGGGCCTGGGCACCATGGTCGGCTGGAAACGCGTGGTACTGACTGTCGGCGAGAAGATCGGCAAGCAGGGCATGACCTATGCCCAAGGCATGTCGGCGCAGATCACCGCGGCCTGTGCGATCGGCATGGCCAACGTGTTCAGCCTGCCGGTATCGACCACCCATGTATTGTCTTCGGGCGTAGCCGGGACCATGGTCGCCAACAAGAGCGGCCTGCAAGGCGGCACCGTCAAGACCATCCTGCTGGCGTGGGTACTGACCCTGCCGGCAACGGTCGGTCTGGCTGCCGGGCTGTTCTGGCTGGCGACCAAGGCGATCAGCTGAAGCACATTGTGATGATCTGAAAAAGGCGCCTGCGGGCGCCTTTTTCGTTGTTGCCGACCGCAAGCGAGGATCAACGCCGCTTGTTGCCCAGCAACGAGCCCATCAGCCCACGCATCAGCTGCCGGCCTAGTTGGTTGGCCGCCTGACGCACTGCCGACTTGATCGCCTGTCCCGCCGCACCTTGCAAAAACTCCCCTGCCTTATCGGCGAAGCTGTCCTGCTCAGGCTTGGCCTGCGGCACCGGCTCGGCCGGCTCACCTTTACGCTGGGTGAGCATTTCATAGGCAGACTCACGGTCAATCGGCTGGTCGTAACGGCCCCGCAGGCTGGAGGCTGCGAGCAATGCATCGCGCTCGGCACTGCTCAACGGCCCGATCCGCGACTGTGGTGGGGCGACCAGCACGCGCTGGACCATCGCCGGCGTGCCCTTGTCCTCCAAGGTGCCGACCAGCGCCTCGCCTATGCCCAACTCGGTGAGCACGCCAAGGGTGGAAAAAGCGGGATTCGCTCGAAAGCCATCGGCAACCGCCTTCAACGACTTCTGCTCCTTGGCGGTGAATGCTCGCAGGCCATGCTGAATACGCAAGCCGAGTTGGGCCAGCACTGCATCAGGCAGGTCCGCGGGCGACTGGGTGACAAAGTACACCCCAACGCCCTTCGAGCGAATCAGCCTCACCACCTGCTCCAAGCGATCCTGCAGCGCCTTGGGTGTGCCATTGAACAGCAAGTGCGCCTCGTCGAAGAACAGCGCCAGCAGTGGTTTTTCCGCATCCCCGCGCTCGGGCAACTGCTCGAACAGCTCAGCCAGCAGCCACAGCAGGAAGGTCGCGTAGACCTTGGGCGCTTCATGCACCAAGCGGCTGGCGTCAAGTAGATGAATGCGCCCACGGCCATCAGCCGTCGGCTGCAGCAGGTCTTCAAGCTGCAAGGCCGGCTCGCCGAACAATGCCTCGGCGCCCTGCTGCTCAAGGGTCGCCAGGCGCCGTAACAACGCCTGGGTGGAGCTGCTGGTCATCAGCGCACTGTCGTCACCAAGCACCTGCGGATTGTCCTTGAGGTGATTGAGCAGGGCTTTGAGGTCTTTCAGATCGAGCAACAGCAAACCATCCCGATCTGCCACCTTGAACGCTGCGTACAAGGCAGCCTGTTGGCTGTCGCTCAGCTCCAGCAGGTTGCCCAGCAGCAGGGGGCCCATTTCACTGAGCGTGGTACGCAACGGATGGCCAGACTTGCCGGCAATATCCCACAGGGTCACCGGATACGCCTTCGGGCTGTGCCCCAGCCATGGCATCCCGGCAATGCGTTCGGCAACCTTGCCCTGCGGCGTCGCGGCGGCACCGAGGCCGCACAGGTCACCCTTTACGTCGGCAGCGAATACGGCCACGCCCGCGTCACTGAAGACTTCTGCCAGGCGCTGCAGGGTTACGGTCTTGCCTGTGCCGGTGGCACCGGCCACCAGACCGTGGCGGTTGGCCAGGCGCATGGCCTGGCTGACAGGCTGGCCGTCAGCTCCCGCCCCTACAACGATTTGCGAAGAATCTGACATGTTGTTTCATCCTCTCCTCAAGCTTTGCCGAATAACGGCCGATATGTCTTGGTGATAATTGCCTTAAAGACAGGAACATCCCAAAAGTGACTTGCGGGACTAGTTGCACTGTTTTCAGCGCTTTGTGCGAACGACCCGATATCACCTTAGCGGAACCGATCACGCCATGAACAAAAGCCTTCGTTTCAGCCACAAGATCCTTATTGCCGCATCGCTTATCGTGATACTCGCGTTCAGCTTGTTCACCCTTTACAACGATTACCTGCAGCGTAATGCGATTCGCCAGGATCTGGAAAACTATCTGACAGAGATGGGCGCATCGACCTCGACCAACGTGCGCAATCTATTCGATGGCCGGATCAAGCTGGTAGAAAACCTGGCGCAGAACATCGCCCAGGCGCCCGCCGACGCAGAGACCTTGCTCGGCCAGAATGCCCTGATCTCAAGCTTCCTCACAGTCTATGTGGGCAAGGTCGATGGCGGTTTCAGCGTGCGCCCCGACTCGCCGATGCCGGCTGGGTACGATCCGCGTGTGCGGCCCTGGTACAAGGATGGCATGGCTGCTAACGGAGCGATCCTGACCGAGCCGTACATCGACATGGCCACCCAGAAGATGGTCATCGGCATCATCAGCAAGGTTTCGACCAGCGTCGGCGTGGTTGGCGGCGACCTGGCGCTCGACGGCCTGGTCGAGATCATCAACTCGCTGAACTTCGGCGGCATGGGTTACGCCTTCCTGGTCAACGACCAAGGCAAGATTCTGGTTCATCCGGACAAAGACCTGGTCATGAAGCCGCTATCGGATCTGTTCCCGCAGAACACACCACGGCTTTCCGCTGAACTGACCGAAGTCAGCGCTGACGGCAAGGACCGCCTGGTCACCTTCACCCCAATCAAAGGCCTGCCTGCGGCCAACTGGTACATCGGCTTGTCGGTCGACAAAGACAAAGCCTTCGCCATGCTCAGCACCTTCCGCACCTCGGCGGTGATCGCCACGGTCGTCGCGGTTGTGATCATCATTGCCCTGCTCGGCCTGCTGATTCGGGTGCTGCTGCAGCCACTGCACACCATGACTCGCGCCATGGAAGACATTGCCCAGGGCGAAGGTGACCTGACCAAGCGCCTGACCATTCACAGCCAGGATGAATTCGGCGTACTCGGCAGCGCCTTTAACCGCTTTGTCGAACGTATTCACAGCTCGATCCGCGAGGTGTCCTCGGCGACGGAACAGGTCAACGAAGTGGCATTGCGGGTGATCAGCGCCTCCAACTCGTCGATGACCAACTCCGACGAGCAGTCCAACCGCACCAACAGCGTTGCCGCTGCCATCAACGAGCTGGGTGCTGCCGCCCAGGAAATCGCCGGCAATGCTGCCCAGGCCTCGCAGCACGCGACCTCGGCGCGGCATCTTGCCGAAGAAGGTCAGCAGGTGGTCGACCGCAACATTGCCGCGATGAACCGCCTGTCGGAGTTGATCGTTGGCTCCAGCGCGCAGATCGAAACGCTGAACAGCAAGACCGTCAACATCGGCCAGATCCTCGAAGTGATCACCAGCATTTCGCAGCAGACCAACCTGCTCGCGCTCAACGCCGCCATCGAGGCTGCCCGCGCGGGCGAAGCCGGCCGCGGCTTTGCCGTCGTCGCCGATGAGGTGCGCAACCTCGCCCACCGCACCCAGGAGTCGGCGCAGCAAGTTCAGGGCATGATCGAAGAGCTGCAGGTCGGCGCCCGGGAGTCGGTCGAGACCATGGGCCAGAGCCAGCGTCACAGCCAGGACAGTGTGCAGATTGCCAACCAGGCCGGGGAGCGCCTGGAAAGCGTGACTGTGCGCATCGGCGAGATCGACGGCATGAACCAGTCGGTGGCCACGGCAACCGAGGAGCAGACGGCGGTGGTCGATTCGATCAACATGGACATCAGCGAAATCAACATGCTTAACCAGGAAGGTGTGGAAAACCTGCAGGCTACTCTGCGCGCCTGCTCGGATCTGGAGCAGCAAGCCAGCCGCTTGAAACAGCTGGTGGGCAGCTTCCGCATCTGACCTCTGGGTGCAACCCTCCCCGCCGCCATTTCGATACTGGCGGCGGGGCCTTGGCCACGGGCTTGCCGGCAATAATGCCGATGCGCGCCCGGGCCAACCTCGATCGAACAAACTATTCTTCCTGAAGGTCAACCTCTAGGCATGTCATCGCCGCTTTGTTACCGCGCATGACAGACCTGAAGTCGATCCCCGGAGGGATGCTGATCGTGCACATTGCCGACATCACCATGTTCTACGCACCCGCCAGCGGTGGCGTGCGTACCTATCTTGATGCCAAACACCGCCGTCTCGACGCCATGACTGGCGTTCACCACAGCCTGCTGATCCCTGGCGCCAGCGCCAGCCACGCCGATGGCGTCTACCGGGTGCCGTCCCCGCCACTGCCGTTCGGCAAGGGCTATCGCTTCCCGGTCCGCCTGGCGCCGTGGTGCAAGGTGTTGCGCGAGCTGCAGCCTGATCTGATCGAAGTCGGCGACCCGTATCTGACTGCCTGGGCAGCGCTGGAAGCGCGGCGCAAGCTGGATGTGCCGGTAATCGGCTTCTATCACTCCGACCTGCCGCTGCTGGTGGGCAATCGCATGGGCAACTGGTTCACGCCCAACGTCGAGGCCTACGTCAGCAAGCTCTATGGCAACTTCGACCGGGTCCTGGCGCCAAGCCAGGTGATGGCCGACAAACTGCGTCGGCTGGGCGTGCGCGACGTGCATGTGCAGCGGCTGGGCGTAGACTTGAGCACGTTCAACCCTGAGCAGCGCGACAACCGCCTGCGGGCGGAACTGGGGATCCCCGACACCACCCGCCTGCTGGTGTTTGCCGGGCGCGGCTCGCGCGAGAAGAACCTGCCGGTATTGCTCGACTGCATGCGTCACCTCGGCCCTCACTATCACCTGCTGCTGGTGGGTTCGGCCATGCCCAGCAACGTGCCTGCCAACGTCAGCGTGATCAATCACTTCTGCCCCTTGCCGGAAGTCGCGCGGCTGATGGCCAGTGCCGACCTGCTGGTGCATGCCGGTGATCAGGAAACCTTTGGCCTGGTCATTCTCGAAGCCATGGCCTGTGCCACCCCGGTTGTCGCAGTGCGCGCCGGCGCGTTCAGCGAAATAGTCACCGAGCAATGTGGCCGCCTGTGCCCGCCAAACGACGGCCAGGCCATGGCCGCCACCGTACGCGAGGTATTCGAGGACGGCGTGCGCCGGCTTGGCCAGCAGGCACGCCGGCATGTCGAGCAGCATTACTCTTGGGACAACGTGGTCAACGGCCTGCTGCAGCACTACCAAGCCGTGCTCGGCCATCAGCCATTGGTGCGTGCACATGCTTGAAGAGACTACCGAGCAGCGCAGCGTGATGCTGGTGCTGCACGACGTGGCGCCGGAGACCTGGCCTGACTACCAGCCGTTTGTCGAGGCGGTCGACCAGCTGGGCAACGTGCCGATGACCTGGCTGGTGGTGCCCGACTTTCATCAGCGCAATGCTCTCGAGCGCTCGCCGACCTTCTGCCGTCTGCTAGATTGGCGCCTGCAGCAGGGCGACGAGCTGGCGCTACATGGCTATTACCACGCCGACCTCGGGCCGACGCCACGCACGCCGCGGGACTTCTTCATGCGCCGGATCTATACGCATGAAGGTGAATTTTATGCGCTGGAACAAGCTCAGGCGTTGCAGCGCCTGCAAGCGGGCCTGCAGTTGTTCAATAGCCAGGGCTGGCCGGTGGCGGGCTTCGTCGCCCCGGCCTGGCTGATGAGCGAGGGCACCCGCCAGGCCCTGCGCCAGTTGCCATTGCGCTACACCAGCACGCCTCAGCACCTCTATCGGCTACCAGAATTCACCGCGATAGACGCGCCTGGCTTGGTCTGGAGCGCCCGTAGTGCCTGGCGTCGGGGCTTGTCGCGGGCACTGTGCAATTCGCAGCTGCAACGCTGGCAAAGTGCGCCAACCTTGCGCCTGGGCCTGCACCCAGTCGACATGCGCCATCGCAGCTCTCGCGATTACTGGCTGCAAACGTTGAAAACGCTCATCGAACAAGGCCGCGAGCCTCTGACCAAGTCAGCCTGGCTGGACCGCCAGGTCGCGGCATGAAGCGCTATGCCTGGCTTGGGCTGGCCCTGGTGCTGGCCCTGCTGGTGCCGGCATTGCTCGGCGGCGCCGAGCTACTGCCCAGACTGCAGAGCTTCTCCCCGAGCCTGATGGCGACCCTGCTGGGGATGATCCTGCTGTGCTGGATCATCAATGCGGCACGTCTGCGCCTGCTGCTGGGTGAGCAAGGTGCGCAATTGGGGCGTTGGCGCAGTCTTGGGGTGATCATGGCCACCGAGTTTGCCATCTGCACCACCCCAGGCGGTAGCGGTGGGCCATTGGCGCTGATGGCGCTGTTGGCGCGCGAGCGCATCGGTGCGGCCCGCAGCGGCGCGGTATTCGCTATCGATCAATTGAACGACCTGCTGTTTTTCTTCTGCGCCATGCTCGCCGTTGCCGGCTACGCGCTCAGCCACAGCCTGGGCCGCAGCCAACAAGGCATGCTCATGGGCAGCGCAATGATGCTGTGTGCAGCCTTGGTGCTGATCGTACTGTTGCTGCGCTATCGGCGGCAGATCATGCGGCTCAATGGCCGCCTGCTGCGCAGGGTCGGCATGGGCGAAAAACGTCGGCGCCGCTGGGCGCGCAAGCTGCTGAGCTTCATCAAGGCTTTGGCGCAGACCTGGCAGCTGCCAAAACGTACGTTAGCGTTGGTATTCAGCCTGACGTGCCTGCACTGGAGCCTGCGCTTCAGCGTGCTGTATCTGGTGATTCGCGGGCTTGGCGTGGAGCTGGCGTGGATACCCAGCTTTCTGGTGCAGATGCTGGCACTGAGTGCTGGTCAGTTCAGCCTGTTGCCGGGCGGGGCCGGCGCTGCCGAACTGACATCGGCGAGCTTGTTGACACCACTGGTGGGCAGCTCGACGGCGGCAGCGGCGATCTTGCTCTGGCGCGCTGTTACTTATTACTTTTACCTACTGGCCGGGGGGCCGGTGTTTGTCTGCCTGCTGGGGCGACCGCTACTCCAGCGCTGGCGCCGTCAGCAAATGGATTGAGCAGCTGCCGCCAGAGTTCGGCGGCACCGACAAACTCGGTGCCGTGCTCGTCGCTCATGGCGTCAGGATCGAAGCGAGCCAGGCAGCCCTCACCCAGCGTCGGCAGCGCACTGGCCGCGGCCTTGTCGAGTGGATCCGCCATTGGCCCGCCCTCCTCTCAGTCGAACACCACGGTCTTGTTGCCGTGCACCAACACACGGTCTTCGAGGTGATGACGCAAGCCACGGGCAAGCACCATCTTCTCCACGTCGCGACCGAAACGCACCATGTCTTCGATGCTGTCGGCATGGCTGACGCGGACCACGTCCTGTTCGATGATCGGGCCGGCATCCAGCTCTTCGGTGACGTAGTGACAGGTCGCACCGATCAGCTTGACGCCACGCAGGGCGGCCTGGTGGTAAGGCTTGGCACCGACGAACGAAGGCAGGAAGCTGTGATGAATGTTGATCACTTTTTCGGCATAGGCCTGGCACAGCTGTGGCGGCAGGATCTGCATGTAGCGCGCCAGCACCACGACATCGGCACCATGGCTTTCGACCAGACGCGAGACTTCGGCAAACGCCGGCTGCTTGTCTTTCGGGTCGACCGGCACATGGTAGAACGGGATGCCATGCCATTCGACCATGCTGCGCAGGTCATCATGGTTGGAAATCACGCAAGGGATATCACAGTCCAGCTCATCGGTATGCCAGCGATGCAGCAGATCCGCCAGGCAGTGCGATTCGCGGCTGGCCATCAGCACCACGCGCTTCTTTTGCGCCGAGTCGGTAACCCGCCAGATCATCGAGAATTCTTCGGCAATCGGCGTGAATGCTTCACGGAAGGCCTCGATCCCAAACGGCAATGACTCGGCGCGGATCTCATGGCGCATGAAGAACCAACCGCTCTGCTCGTCCGAGTGGTGGCTGGCTTCGTTAATCCAGCCGTTGTACAGAGCCAGGAAATTACTGACTTTCGCCACGATGCCGACACGGTCGGGGCAGGCAATCACCAGTCGATAGGTGCGCATGAATGAGACTCCAGGAACTTCGCAAAGGCGCATATTCTAGCGAGCTGGCAGAAAAAACACAGTAATCATCAGCAGCTGCCGTACGGGCCGCGCCGCGCAGCAATTGTTCAGCCATCGCTGCGGCGCCGAGCATGACAGCGGCGGACGCCGCCAGTGATATGTAAATTTTTCTTAACCTGAATACATTGTTAACACTCGCCTATTTAAGCGAGCGTGCCTTGATTATTGTTTACTTGAGACTAGCGGCTGTCTATTATTAGCCCACTGACTCCCTGTACATGCACTATTAAGGAACACTTCATGTCTCTGATCAACGAATACCGCGCCACAGAAGAAGCCATCAAAGAACTTCAAGCTCGTCTGGCCAACCTGTCGCAAGACGACAAGCTGAAGAAAGAGCTGGAATTCGAAGGCAAGCTGCGCACCCTGATGGGCGAATATTCCAAATCGCTGCGTGATGTGATTGCCCTGCTCGACCCGGAATCGAAACTGAGCAAGGCCCCACGTGGCGGCGTCAAGACCACCACTACCAAGCGTGCGCGCAAGGTCAAGCAATACAAGAACCCGCACAATGGTGAAGTTATCGAAACCAAAGGCGGCAACCACAAGACCCTGAAAGAATGGAAAGCCAAATGGGGTGGCGATGTGGTTGAAGGCTGGGCAACCCTGCTGGACTGATAAGTCCGCTTTGCTGCCTTGAATAAAACGCCGGCTATTGCCGGCGTTTTTTATTGTCTGGACACATTACAGTACAAACGACTGCTGCAGTTTCTCGGCATGCTGCTGCCAGGCAAGCAGTACCTGCCGCCCGCCTTCGTCAGCTGTTGCCCATGCGCTTTGCAGGGCCTTTTCGAAACCCTCCAGGGTAATCGGCGCGCCCGCCGCAGGGTCGCCAAGACGTTGCTGGCAGAACTGCAGCCAGCGCTGTCGCTCTGGCTCATCCAGGGTCTCGGGGAAGTTTCGCGCCCGGTAGCGGAATAACAGTTCAGGCAGCCGTGGATCATCGAACATCCATTGTGATCGGCCAAGTTGCGCCGGGTCGACCACGCGCACCTGTTCGCACAGACGGCGGTCACGGTCGCCAATAAAGCCTGCATATAACTGCTGCTCGGGGTCGTCGCTTGCGCCAAATTCTTCGGCGCTATAGATAGCGGCGAGTTTGTCTTGCCAGACGTTTTGTTGCTGTGCCAGTTGCTCGCCGCGTGCTTGCAGCAGGGACAGATCAATCCCCAATCGTTGTTGGTCAACCGGGCGCAATACCGACAGCGGTGCCAGTACCGGGCAGCGGTTGACTTGCACCAACTTGAGCGGCACCGGTAATTGCATGTCGGACAATTCGTCACGCCGAGTGTACAAACGCTTGCGTAATGTTTCGGCGCTTTCATCGAGTAGCGGAGAGGTTTCCAACTGCAGGTCGCACACAATCAATGCGTTGCGGTTACGTGGATGCCAGGCCAGCGGCAGTACCACGCCGAGGTAATTTCGCTCAGCGGAGAAACGCCCGGAAATATGTACCAATGGCTGCAATAGCCGAATCTGCTCCATGACTTTATGCTTGCTGCGCAACTGAAATAACCAGTCATACAACTTTGGCTGTTTATCCCGAATCAATCGCGCCAGAGCGATGGTCGCCCGCACGTCGGAAAGCGCTTCGTGAGCATGCCCATGATCGATGCCATTGGCTTTGCTGAGCAATTCCAGACGCAGGCTGGTGCGCCCGTCCTGCTGCGGCCAGACGATGCCTTCAGGGCGCAGAGCATAGGCCGTGCGCACCACATCGATCAGATCCCAGCGGCTGTTGCCGCCCTGCCACTCGCGAGCATACGGGTCAAAGAAGTTGCGATAGAGGCTGTAACGGGTCACCTCGTCGTCAAAGCGCAGGGTGTTGTAGCCGGCGCCACAGGTGCCAGGCCGCACCAGTTGCTCGTGCACACGGGTCATGAACTCGGCTTCACACAGGCCATTGCTGGCCAGTTGCTCGGGGGTGATGCCGGTGACCAGACAGGCCATTGGATGCGGCAGGATGTCTGCCGACGGTTGGCAGAACAGATTGACCGGTTCTTCGATCTCATTGAGGTCGAAATCGGTGCGCAGCCCCGCCAGTTGCAACGGCCGGTCGCAACGCGGGTTGATACCAGTGGTTTCGTAGTCGTGCCAGAAGATGCTGGAGCTCACGGGTTCGTCCTGTAGCTAGGTCGACCGTGAGTCTAGCGGCCCGGGCGGGCAGTTCGCACCTCTAATGCAGGCAGAATGTGTCGCCAGGGTCAGGCAGAGGCGTTGGCAGCAGGGCGGAAGCTGAAGAAGTCACGCAATGAATGCACGAACTCATCGTACTCGCGCGGTGCCTGTAGCAGCATGAAGCCTGAGTCGTAATGCATGGGCGTCTGGTCTTCGCGGCACCACAGGCAGCTTGCCGACAGGTTGATAAACTGCCAGGCGCCGCCGGGCAAGGGCACGCGCAGCTGCAGTTCGTAGTCGGGCCCGACCAGCACCGGCAGCGAGCTGATCAGCATCAAACCGTCTTCGGAGGCATTGCCAAGGTAGCCGATCTGCTGATCGGTAAAGCGGTTGTAGACCTTGAGTACACAAGGCAACTGGTGACGCTGGATGTGGCGCTGGATAAACATGATGACAGGTAGTGTCCCGTTTCCGCGGCCAGGAATACGAGGTACTGGCGGTTGCTGTTACAGCTAAGATACAGCTTAGCCCAGCCGCTGTGGCGAATCTCGTGAAATCAATGACACCTTGGTATTAGCGCCAAGGCGTGGTGTGCACCGGACTGGCCACGGCAGGCTGGCGATAGTGGCCGAGCTTTTCCAGCGTCAGCAGACGCGCACGGGCGCGGTAGGCGTACTCATTTTGCGGGTAGCGTTGAACCAGGTACTCGTAGGTCTGCGCAGCATCGACGTAGAGCTTCTGCCGCTCCAGGCATTGGCCACGCAGCAGGGCCACTTCAGGATGGATGAACGGCCGCGCGCGGCTGGTCCGATCGACCTGGGACAGCTCGAGCATCACCCGCTGGCAATCGCCACGATCATAGGCGCGGTAGGCGTTGTTCAGGTGATGGTCCATCGACCAACGGGTGCAGCCAACGACGCTGGCGGCAATCGCCAGAACGATCAGGGTTCGCATGGGGATTCTCCTTTGATAGGCAGTGTATCGGCCCGACGCGGCAAATCTTCACACGCTTTTGCAAGCATAGCGCGACCGTACAAATGCCACCCCCGCAACACGCAAGGTAGTGCAACGGAACAATGACTACAGCGCAATTGAGGAGTAGCCTCTCGCTGCGCTTCACTACAGGAGTCTATGCATGACCATCCGCCGTACCAAAATCGTTGCCACCCTTGGCCCTGCCAGCAACTCGCCAGAAGTGATCGAACAACTGATCCTTGCCGGCCTCGACGTTGCCCGCCTGAACTTCTCCCACGGCACGCCGGACGAGCACAAGGCTCGCGCCCGCCTGATCCGTGAGATCGCCGCCAAGAACGGCCGTCACGTCGCACTGCTGGGCGACCTGCAGGGTCCGAAGATCCGCATCGCCAAGTTCAGCAACAAGCGCATTGAATTGAAGATCGGTGACAAGTTCACCTTCTCCACCGTGCACCCGCTGACCGAAGGCAACCAGGATATCGTCGGCATCGACTACCCCGACCTGGTCAAGGATTGCGGCGTGAACGACGAGCTGCTGCTCGACGATGGCCGTGTGGTCATGCGCGTCGAGACCGCTACCGCCGACTCCCTGCACTGTGTGGTGTTGGTTGGCGGCCCGCTGTCTGACCACAAAGGTATCAACCGCAAAGGTGGCGGCCTGACCGCACCGGCCCTGACCGAGAAAGACAAGGCCGACATCAAGCTGGCTGCCGAGATGGACCTGGACTACCTGGCCGTGTCCTTCCCGCGTGATGCCAAGGACATGGAATACGCACGCAAACTGCGTGACGAGTCCGGCGGCAGCGCCTGGCTGGTGGCCAAGATCGAACGCGCCGAAGCGGTTGCCGACGACGAAACCCTCGACGCCCTGATCGCTGCCTCCGACGCCGTGATGGTTGCCCGTGGCGACCTCGGCGTGGAAATCGGCGATGCCGAGCTGATCGGTATCCAGAAGAAGATCATCCAGCACGCCCGCCGCAACAACAAAGCGGTGATCGTCGCGACCCAGATGATGGAGTCGATGATCCAGAACCCGATGCCGACCCGCGCCGAAGTTTCCGACGTGGCCAACGCCGTGCTGGATAACACCGATGCGGTGATGCTGTCGGCTGAAAGTGCTGCCGGTGCTTATCCGATCGAAGCCGTACAGGCCATGGCGCGGATTTGTCAGGGCGCTGAAAAGCACCCGACCAACCAGCGCTCCAGCCACCGTCTGCACACCACCTTCGAGCGTTGCGACGAGAGCATCGCCCTGGCGGCGATGTACACCGCCAACCACTTCCCCGGCGTCAAGGCGATCATCGCCCTCACCGAAAGTGGCTACACCCCGCTGATCATGTCGCGCCTGCGCTCGCATGTGCCGATCTACGCGCTGTCTCCGCACCGCGCGACCCAGGCACGTGCCTCGATGTTCCGTGGCGTCTACCCGATCGCGTTCGACCCGGCCTCGCTGCCGGCCGACAAGGTCAGCCAGGCGGCCGTCGACGAGCTGCTGCAGCGCGGTTTGGTTGAGCAAGGCGACTGGGTGATCCTGACCAAAGGCGACAGCTACCACACCATCGGTGGCACCAATGGCATGAAGATCCTGCACGTCGGTGATCCGCTGGTTGGTTGATGCCTAAGTTGTAGCAACTTCAGGTCATCAGGAAAGACCGCTCCCCGGAGCGGTCTTTTTTTGCCTGCGTCAGGCCATGGCGCTGCCAGAACGTCAGGGGGGGGTCAGAGACCGAGTGCAACGTGCCGGGTAAGGAGCTTGCGCCTGGCACCGTTTAATTCATTTATCAGGCAGCTTTTGCTGGGTCGGCCGTTGCTTGGTGGGTCCTCGATGTAGCAGCGCTGGTTGGCCAGGTTGATTTCACTGATACCCGGCGTTACCGGATCGCTACCATGCAGCTGTATACACCGCAGTGACTCAGGCGTGTTCGACGAACACATCGGCCAGGACCTGGTTACGCGGTACGCCGGCGATGAACAAGCGTTTGGCAAAACGCTCGACGCTGCTCGGCGAGCCGCAGAGCAATGCCATGGTCTGCCGCGATGTCGGCCGCAATTGAGCCAACGCACTGTCCAGATGCTCGGCGAGCACCTGTTCAACTGCAAGCCCGGGCAAACCCTGCAGGGCGTCGGCAAGATAATGGCCGGCGTCACTGGCAGCTACATGCAATACTTTGATTTCACCCGTGTGCCCCTGACGCAGGGCCTCACGGGCAACGGCCCAGAGCGGCGCAAGGCCGGTGCCGGAGGCCAACAACCAGAGCGGCCGGGCCTGCCAGTCCGGGTCGTAATGCAGGGCACCATCACGCAGCTCGCCCAGGCGCAGACTGTCTCCCACCTGTAACCGCCGTAGCTGATCGCAAAAAGCTCCAGGGCGCCGGCAGTCGATGTGAAACTCCAGAAAATCGTCTTCACCCGGCAGGCTCGCCAGCGAATAAGGCCGTGCGACCCCGCCGAGCCACAACAACAGATGCTGACCGGCGCGATAGCGCAACGCCCGCTCCGGCAACAAACGCAGGCGCAACACCTCGCCCAGCCAGTCCATCGCGCAGACGCTGGCAGGCAGACCGTCCAGACGCGGGTCGAACAATGCCACCTGCAGGTCACCAAGCACGCTGCACTGACAGGCCAGGCGCCAACCTTGCTCGCGCTTGGCCAGGGGCAGCGCATCGGGCAAAGCGTCCGCTACAGCGCCATCCACACAGCGCACCATGCACGCATGGCAGCTGCCGGCGCGGCAACTGTAGGGCACATTGAAGCCTGCGCCATTGAGGGCATCGAGCAAATTGCTGGCGGCAGGCACGCTGATTCGCTGCGCGCCTACGTAGACATCGGGCATGGTTCAGAGGCCTCCGGGGTTATACGGGTATTGTACAGAACACACGCAACATCACTGCCAACCCGCTTCAGACCTTGGTCCCGCGCATGCGGTGGTGTGTCGCACCGGTATGCGCGCTATACTGCCGCGCCTTTTTTGCGTCGGCCTGACCTGCCGCCGCGTTGCCAGGCGTTTCGCCACGCTAGTGGTCGAAAAGCCTTTTACCGATGTTCCCGTCTTCAAGAGGAGCGCGCTGCATGACCGTGATCAAGCAAGACGACCTGATTCAGAGCGTCGCCGATGCCCTGCAATTCATTTCGTACTACCACCCCGTTGACTTCATCCAGGCGATGCACGAAGCCTACCTGCGTGAAGAATCGCCGGCTGCCCGTGACTCGATCGCGCAGATCCTGATCAACTCGCGCATGTGTGCCACTGGCCACCGCCCGATCTGCCAGGACACCGGTATTGTCACCGTGTTCGTGCGCGTGGGTATGGACGTGCGCTGGGATGGCGCCACCATGAGCGTCGACGACATGATCAACGAGGGCGTGCGCCGCGCCTACAACCTGCCGGAGAACGTCCTGCGTGCTTCGATCCTGGCCGACCCGGCCGGGGCGCGCAAGAACACCAAGGACAACACCCCAGCCGTCATCCACTACTCGGTAGTGCCAGGCGACAAGCTGGAAGTCGACGTCGCAGCCAAGGGCGGCGGCTCCGAGAACAAGTCGAAGATGGCCATGCTCAACCCGTCCGATTCGATTGTCGACTGGGTGCTCAAGACCGTGCCGACCATGGGCGCTGGCTGGTGCCCGCCTGGCATGCTCGGCATCGGCATCGGCGGTACTGCCGAAAAAGCTGCGGTCATGGCCAAGGAAGTGTTGATGGAATCCATCGACATCCATGAGCTCAAGGCCCGTGGCCCGCAGAACCGCATCGAAGAGATCCGCCTGGAGCTGTTCGACAAGGTCAACCAGCTGGGCATCGGCGCCCAGGGCCTGGGCGGCCTGACCACCGTGCTCGACGTCAAGATCATGGACTACCCGACCCACGCCGCTTCGCTGCCGGTGTGCATGATCCCCAACTGCGCGGCTACCCGTCACGCCCACTTCGTGCTTGACGGCTCCGGTCCTGCAGAGCTTGAAGCGCCGTCGCTGGACGCCTACCCGGAAATCGTCTGGGAAGCCGGCCCGAGCGCGCGCCGCGTCAACCTCGACGAGATCACCCCGGAAGAAGTCGCCAGCTGGCAGCCAGGCGAAACCATCCTGCTCAACGGCAAGATGCTCACCGGCCGCGACGCCGCGCACAAGCGCATGGTCGAGATGCTCAACCGCGGTGAAGAGCTGCCGGTCGATCTGAAAGGCCGCTTCATCTACTACGTCGGCCCGGTCGATCCGGTCGGTGACGAAGTGGTCGGCCCGGCCGGCCCGACCACCGCCACGCGGATGGACAAGTTCACCCGGCAGATTCTCGAGCAGACCGGCCTGTTGGGGATGATCGGCAAATCCGAGCGCGGCCCGACTGCGATCGAAGCGATCAAGGACAACAAGGCGGTGTACCTGATGGCCGTAGGTGGCGCTGCCTATCTGGTCGCTCAGGCGATTCGTAAATCGCAAGTGCTGGCCTTTGCCGAACTGGGCATGGAAGCGATCTACGAGTTCGAGGTCAAAGACATGCCGGTTACCGTTGCGGTCGACAGCAATGGTGAGTCAGTGCATATCACTGGGCCTGCGTTGTGGCAGAGCAAGATTGCCCAGAGCCTGGCGGTTGAAGTGAAGTAATCCTTCACTGCGTCAATAAAACGCCCGGCATTTGCCGGGCGTTTTGTTTTCACATGTCAGGCCTTGGCGCACCCGGGGTTGCCGAAGATATTGCTGACGCTCCACAGAGCCTCATAGAAACACTTCACTTCAACAATGCCTTGAGCCAGAACGCCATGATCTTTTCACTCGTCTGCTGCTCATCCAAGTCACGCCAGACGCAGCCTGAACGCAATGACGGATCTCGTAAAAAGCCGCGGTTGCGCCAGAAGCCATGCAACGGTCGGTAGTCGGCGGGCCGCAACGGATGAACGCCAGGCCGCTCCACGCTGCAGAACGCGCAGAAATCGAAATCGGCCAGCTTATGGGCGTAGGACTCGCGCTCGATAAAAAACCGCACACCCAGGCCTTGCCCGCGATAAGCCGGCAACACCAACGATTGAGCGAAGTAGAAGATTTTGGCCGGATCCTGGCCGCGCGTCACAAATGGCTCCTGTAGCGCTTGCGCCGCATCGGCCAGAGGCAGGCCAATGGATGCACCCACTACCTGCCCATGCGCTTGAGCGAGTACCAACAAGCTGCGCTCGGAACGGGTAAGGTCTGCCAGATAGTCAGCGTCTTCTTCTGCGGTCCCGTCATACAGAAAGGGGTACTCTCGCAACACCTCCAGGCGTAATTGCCCAAGCTCTGCGATAAAGGGTGCGATAGCGGCGCCGTGCAGCAGGCGGATTTCCATAGTGAGTGCTTCGTCCTGACGTTAGGGATAGGCACACGGACGGACCGGGCTCGAAGCAAGACCGTATCACCCCTCCCCCGTGTGCGCCTTTCCCCTGCACGACAGTTACATCACCAACACCGCAGTGTGTTTCAACCGAACGGTCGCACGCCCTGGCGCAGGCCAAACAACAGCAGCAACAAGTCCTGATCCGGCTGTACCGTGACCTGGGCTTTCACATTGCGCGGTGGCGGGCATTGGCTGAGCAGATCCGATTTGCTGAAAACCGTAGGCCGCGGCTGCTCCCAAGCGGCGAACGCAACCGTGGTCACTACCAGCGACGACACCAGGAACAAAGTTCGAGCGATTTCTAGTTTCATTACCCTAAACCTTTGACTGCGCTGCCAAACGCCGTCTGATAAAAGTAGAGCAATGTTTGCCATTCAGTATCGTTGAGTGACGAATGGCGCCGTAGCTGACCGAGGTCGTTGAGTGCCGCGCGCTGGCGACTGATCCGTCGGCGGCACTTCTCCAGGTCAAGCAAGGCGACTTCGGCGGTAGCCTGCTCACCTTCGCCGCTGACCTTGATGAACACATGCTTGCCATACAGGCAGCCGTGCTGCCAATGGCCCTGATGCATGCGCGCGAGGTTTTCGGCCAGATCCTTGAGCATGCGTTCGTGGAGGACTGCTGGATACGCTTGACGAGCGCCGTTGGCGTACCAGGTCTCCATGTCGACAAAGCCATCCAGCGCTTCGCTGACCAGCAGCGCACGCCACTGGTGCTCCTCATCGCGTTGTGCACCGCAATAGACTATACGTGGCACGCGCACGCCAAGCTGCTCGAAGCTGTGCAGCGCATCCAGCTCACGCAGCACTGTCGGCCGGCCAAACGGGTGCAGCAGGCTGCGGTAGGTATGGCCGATCTGGCGCTTGGCATACAGCAGTTGGCCGCTGGCGTCGTTCAGACGCTGCACTCCGCTTTCGCCACCGCGGCGCTGATTGGGCTCCTCGACCCACTCGCCCTGCTGCTGCCAGTAGAAATCGAATTGCGATTCACGGCCCTGAGTCACCACCATATTCTCTACCCCTTGCGTAACACGTAGACCCGCCACATGGCGTAGAGCGGCAGGAAATCCAGGCGCTCCTGGATACGAAAGCCGGCCGCAAGAAACTCCTGCTCAACTGTGTCAGCAGGTAACACGAAACGATTCTGGTAACTGTCCTTGTCGGCTATGTTGTTGCGGCGCTTTTCCAGCTTTTTGCGCCGCCAAGCCTTGAAGTTGCCATCCACCCACAACGAAACGATCACGCTGTCGCGACTAACCCGATGAAATTCCGAGAGAATCGTGCGCCGATGGCTGGCTTCACCGATGTGGTGAAACAGCCGCATGCAGAAAATGCTGTCTACTGCGTTGTCCGGCAGATCAATGGCGAAAGCAGAAGTCTGCAAGGGCCGTACCCGCGCCACTACGGCTGGCGGTTGCGCGGCACAGGCTGTCTCGATCATCGCCTTGGAGTTGTCTGCACCGATGATCACCCGATTGGCTTTTTCGGCCAGCAATGGCCAGAAGCGCCCTGCCCCGCTCGGCAGATCCAGCACCAGACCAGGGTCGCCAGCCAGTGTCAGCGCACGCCGAGCCAACTGCTCGTCGCGCAGATGGGACAGCCGCCGGGCAAAACCGTTCTGGTGCTTGTAAAGGTAATCCTGCGCGTGTTGTTGGTCGTACTTTTCGGAAAACTCGAGTTTTATCGGGCTGCGCATCGGGCATCTCCTGAGCTGATGCGCGCAATTTAGAAAGACGCGCGTCGGGCTCAGGTGATGCAGATGTGAAAAACTTGTAAGCCTTTTCCTACATCATTACAAGCGATTACCGATATCAGGCGATGTCGTCGGGCGGCGTATCTACCCCACCGGGGCTAAGATCGACCTGGAAGCGGCAGCCATGTGGCGCCGTCGCCGTCAGCGTCACCTGCCAGCCCTGGTCGTCACAAATACGCTGCACCAGCGACAGGCCCAAGCCCAGGCCTTCGCCACGACGTTCACCGCCGCGCACGAACGGCTTGAACATTTCTTCGCGCTGTTCTTCGGGGATGCCCACACCGCTATCCTCGACGCTGAAACCCTGGGCGTCGAGCGTCAAGCGGATGTAACCAGAATCGGTGTAGTGCGCTGCGTTGCGCAACAGGTTACCCATCACTGATTGCAGGAAGGTCGCGTTGTACAAGACCGGGCTGGCGTTGGCACGCCCGTCATAGTGCAGGGTCAGGCCCTTTTGCTCGATAGTGTCGCGCCAGACACCGATCAAGTCATCGCCGACTTCGCGCAGGCTGGCCCGCGAGGCCACGGCGCCCTCGTCATGCTGCGCCCGGGCGAGCATGAGGAAAGTCTTGACCAGCTCCTGCATCTCTTCGGTGGCGCGGGCGATGCGTTCCACTTGCGCCCGCGAACGGGTGTCCAGGCTCGGGTTCTCGATCAGCAGTTCACAGGAGGTCGCCAGGACCATCAATGGCGTGCGCAATTCATGACTGACGTCACTGGTGAACAGCCGCTCGCGGTTGAGGGCATCGCGCAGACGGCCAAGGGTATCGTCGAACGCCACTGCCAGCTGCCCTACCTCATCGGCGGCATAGTCCGGCGCCAGCGGCGGGGCCAGGCCCAGCAACTGGTCACGATGGCGCACCTGCCGTGCCAGGCGGATGACCGGCGCCATCACTCGGCGCGCCAGCAGCCAGCCGAGGAATACTGCCAGTACCAGGCTGAGCACAAAACCTACCACCACCACTGCAAACAGGAGTCGCTCGCGCTCTTCGAAATCGCTCTGGTCCTGCAGCAGTACATAACGGCGGCCGTCTACAACCTCGACCATCGCGTGGTAAGAAAGCTGATCGCGAAATACTTCATGAAAGCCCGGTTCGAGGTGATGCAGGTCCTTGGGTAGCTCGAAGTCATCGCGCCCGCCGCTGAAATAGAACAGCTGGTCGGGCCGTGGTCGATGGCTCCAGTCACTGACGCTGTCCATGCGCAGCAGGCGCTGCAGGTCACCGCCGAGCACGGTTGAAATCAGCCGCTCCTCGACCAGATGGACCGTCGCCACGATGCCGAAGGCGAAGGCGCCTGCGACTAATGCACTCATCAAGGCAAAGGCGATGATGATGCGCTGGGCGAGGCTTTGCTTAAACTCCATCGCGACCCTCGGCGAGGCGGTAGCCAACGCCATGCACGGTGTGCAGCAGGGGCTTTTCGAACGGTTTGTCGATCACTTGGCGCAACTGGTGCACATGGCTGCGCAGGCTGTCGCTGTCGGGACAGTCATCGCCCCACAGGGCTTCTTCGAGAACTTCCCGGCGCAGTACGTGGGGGCTCTTCTGCATCAGTACCGCGAGCAGCTTGAGGCCGACCGGGTTGAGTTTGAGCAGCTTGCCCTCGCGGGTGACCTCAAGGGTGTCGAGGTCGTAACTGAGGTCTGCCACCTGCAGCGTACGCCGGCCACCGCCCTGCGCGCGGCGCAGCACTGCTTCGATACGCGCCGCCAGCTCCGACAGCGCGAACGGCTTGAGCAGGTAGTCGTCGGCGCCCGAGCGAAAGCCCTGCAGTCGATCATCGAGCTGATCGCGAGCCGTGAGCATTATCACCGGGGTATCGCGCCGGGCATCTTCGCGCAGGCGCTTGCACAGGGTGTAGCCATCGATGCCGGGCAGCATGATGTCGAGCACAATCAGGTCATAGTGCTCAGTTGCGGCCAGGTGCAAACCGGACAGACCGTCCTGGGCGCAATCGACCGTGTAGCCTTTCATACCCAGATAGTCAGCCAGGTTGGCGAGGATATCGCGGTTGTCTTCAACCAAAAGAATGCGCATCGGTTTCTCCTGTGCGGCGCTTTCGCAGTGCGCGGCAGGCGCAGCTTACGGACATCGCTGGCGCGGCGCCAGCCTTGCCGGCTGATCACTGCTGCTGACATATTTTTCACCAAAACTTCACAGCGCAAATATAGCCCCAGGCAGACAATCGCCGCCTTTTTCTGCGCCTGGAGTCACCATGCCCCCCGCCGTCCGCCCGCGTCCGCTGAATCTGTGGTTATACCTGGGGATCCCCTTGGGCTGCGCACTCGCACTGCTGCTGCTCGAATCGACATCACTGGATATGTCCCTGGCTGCCCTCGCCTTCGATCCGGGCGCCGGGCAGTTCATCGGTCGCCACAGCTATGTCCTGGAAAACATCCTCCATGATGGGGTCAAGCAGGTGGTCATTGCCTTGGCGCTGGTGGCGGTGCTGGCGTTTTTTGCCAGCCTGTTCTGGCAGCGGCTGTTTGCCTGGCGCAGAGAGCTGGGCTGCCTGGTACTGTCGCTGGCCCTGTCGACCAGTTTTGTCACCCCGCTCAAGGTTGCCACGGCGGTGCAGTGCCCGTGGAGCCTTAGCCAGTTTGGCGGTGAGCAGACCTACAGCAAATTGCTCGAAGCCAGGCCGCAAACCGACAAACCCGGACGCTGCTGGCCCGGAGGCCATGCGGCGACCGGTTTTAGCCTGTTTGCGTTGTTTTTTGCATTGCGTGATCGCCGACCGCGGTTGGCCCGAGGCGCTTTGCTGCTGGCGTTTACCCTCGGCAGCGTGCTGTCGCTTGGGCGGATGCTGCAGGGCGCGCATTTCTTTTCACACAATGCCTGGACAGCGGTGTTCTGCTGGTTGATCGGCTTGGCGTGTTACTACGTGGTGCTCTACCGTCCAAGCCTTTCCAGGCAAACGCGCTCTGTGTAGGAGCGGCCTTGTGTCGCGAAAGGCCAGCAGAGCTGGCCCGGCAATTTCAGCGGCGAAGCTGGGAATCTGGGGCCGCTGCGCGACCCTTTCGCGACACAAGGCCGCTCCTACAGTCCGGTGCCGTTCTAAGTACCCACAAAAAAGCCCCGCACTAGGCGGGGCTTTTCGGTACAGCAGGCGCTAAGGCAGGCTTACATCATGCCGCCCATGCCACCCATACCGCCCATGTCTGGCATACCACCGCCAGCTGGCTTGTCTTCCGGAGCATCAGCAATCATCGCTTCGGTAGTGATCATCAGACCACCGATCGAAGCAGCGGCTTGCAGTGCCGAACGGGTGACTTTGGCTGGGTCGAGGATACCCATTTCGATCATGTCGCCGTATTCACCGGAAGCGGCGTTGTAGCCGTAGTTGCCCGAACCCTGCTTGACCTTGTCGGCCACGACGCTTGGCTCGTCACCGGCGTTGGCAACGATCTGACGCAGTGGCGATTCAACCGCACGGCGCAGCAGAGCGATACCGACGTTCTGGTCTTCGTTGTCGCCTTTGAGGTCGATGATAGCGCTCAGGGCACGGACCAGAGCAACACCACCGCCAGGTACCACGCCTTCTTCAACGGCTGCACGGGTAGCGTGCAGGGCGTCTTCAACGCGGGCTTTCTTCTCTTTCATTTCAACTTCGGTGCCAGCACCGACCTTGATCACGGCAACACCGCCAGCCAGCTTGGCCAGACGCTCTTGCAGTTTTTCACGATCGTAGTCGGACGAAGTCTCTTCGATTTGAGCGCGGATTTGCTTAACGCGAGCCTGGATGTCGTCTTCAACACCAGCGCCATCGATGATGGTGGTGTTTTCTTTCGACAGGATGACGCGCTTGGCGTTACCCAGGTTTTCCAGGGTAGCCGATTCCAGCGACAGGCCGATCTCTTCGGAGATGACGGTACCGCCAGTCAGGACAGCGATGTCCTGCAGCATGGCTTTACGACGGTCGCCGAAGCCTGGTGCCTTGACCGCTGCAACCTTGACGATGCCGCGCATGTTGTTGACTACCAGGGTAGCCAGGGCTTCGCCTTCAACGTCTTCAGCAACGATCAGCAGTGGACGGCCGGCCTTGGCAACGGCTTCCAGAACTGGCAGCAGCTCACGGATGTTGGAGATCTTCTTGTCGACCAGCAGCAGCAGTGGGCCGTCGAGCTCGGCGACCATGGTGTCCGGCTTGTTGACGAAGTACGGCGACAGGTAGCCACGGTCGAACTGCATGCCTTCGACAACCGACAGTTCGTTTTCCAGGCCCGAGCCTTCTTCAACGGTGATGACGCCTTCTTTACCGACTTTTTCCATGGCTTCGGCGATGATTTCACCGATGGAGCTGTCGGAGTTGGCAGAGATGGTACCAACCTGAGCGATGGCCTTGGAATCGGAGCAAGGCTTGGACAGGTTCTTCAGTTCGGCAACGACGGCGATGGTGGCCTTGTCGATGCCGCGCTTCAGGTCCATCGGGTTCATGCCGGCAGCGACGGCTTTCAGGCCTTCGTTGACGATGGCTTGAGCCAGAACGGTCGCAGTGGTGGTGCCGTCACCGGCAGCGTCGTTGGCCTTGGAAGCAACTTCCTTGACCAGCTGAGCGCCCATGTTTTCGAAAGCGTCTTTCAGTTCGATTTCTTTGGCAACCGATACACCGTCTTTGGTGATGGTTGGCGCGCCGAAGCTCTTGGCCAGGACAACGTTACGGCCTTTCGGGCCGAGGGTGGCTTTGACAGCGTCAGCCAGAACGTTGACACCAACGAGCATTTTCTTGCGGGCGGAATCGCCGAATTTTACGTCTTTAGCAGCCATGATCGTTTAATCCTTGAAATACTTTGGAGTAACGGGAAGTCGGGAAAATCAGCCTTCGACGACAGCGAGAATCTCGTTCTCAGCCATCACCAGCAGATCTTCGCCATCGACTTTCACGGTGTTGCTGCCCGAGTACGGGCCGAAGACCACTTTGTCACCCACTTTCACGGCCAGCGCGCGAACTTCGCCGTTGTCCAGGATGCGACCGGTACCGACGGCAACGATTTCACCGCGGTTTGGTTTTTCAGCGGCCGAACCTGGCAGAACGATACCGCCAGCGGTTTTCGATTCTTCTTCGCTGCGGCGGATTACGACGCGGTCATGCAGAGGACGAAGCTTCATTGTCGATCTCTCCCAATTAGTGGTTTTCATCGGCCGGTGTCGAGACCGGCGGGTTGATGCATTCCGGCGTTGCCGGTAGGGGCCCGCATTCGGCGAACCCCTTTGTCTTGTCTGGCGTTGCCACCAGAAACCTTGCGGTGACCACATAGATGAGGCCGGGCGAAACGATTACAAGGGCTTACCTGTGAATTTTTTTTCAACAGCTACCCGCGCAAATGCAAACGGCCCCTCACGGGGCCGCTTTGCACACAAACTGCACAGGGTTACTGATCGCGACGCTGGTACTCGCCTTCGATCACGTTTGGCCGGTGGCCACCTTCGGGCGGCCGTGCTGCGAATGGATCATCCTGGAATGCACGCTGCCGCATTGCCTGCGCCTCGGCCCGCTGACGCAACTTGCGCGCGGCAAAATGACGGGTGAACGGCATCAGGCAGATCAGGCCGAGCACGTCACTGATGAAGCCCGGAATCAGCAACAGCACACCTGCCACTGCCAGCATCAGGCCCTGGAACATGTCTTCAGCGGGCAACTCGCCTCGCTGCAGACTCTCACGGGCACGCAGTGCGGTGGCGATACCGGCCACCCGCATCACCAGCAAGCCCAACGCGGAGCCGCCGATAATCAGCAGCAACGCTGGAAAGAAACCGATCGCGGCGCTGACTTTGACGAACACGAACAGCTCGAGCACCGGAAACAGCAGCAACAACAATAAAAAAACACGCATCAAGGGTTCCTCGACGGAAGACAACCTTCCACTAGGACAACAGATGGATGCGCAAGGTCGCTATTTCAACCCTGAGTTTCATCCACAGCCGGCCATTTGTCGGCGCGGGCCAGTAATACCAAGGCCTCGCGCACTTGTGTCGGCGTATTGCAAGTCTTCGGGAATGGGAGCCAATAGATAGCCTGACCAATGCGCAGATGCAGCCCTTCGCTGTCGATACCTGCCAATTCAGCGGCAGGCGTATCTGGCAGATCGCTCAGGGCGACATAGTGAGCGATGGCCGCTGCGTGGTCGCTGTTCATGTGTTCGACCATGCTGGCCTCGGCGGCGCCGGCAAACGGGTTGGCCATCGTCACCTGATCGAGCCAGTGAATCGCACCAAAACCGCCAATGTAGCGATGGCGTACCGGCCGCAGGCACCAGAAGTCGAAGTCATGGGCCTTGTGGTAATTGGCGGCGTCCGGGAAGTAGCGATAGTAGCGAGCCGCCGCCGCTTCGATGGCTTCGCCGTCGATCAGCTTGTGCGCCTCAGCCATCACCGTCAGCCGGCCGACTGCCTGCACATCGAGCGCCTCGCGCTCGCCCACCAGCAACGAACACTTGGGGTCTTTCTGCAGATTGTGGGTGTGCTGGGCAATGCGGCTGATCAGGATCAGCGGCTGACCCTCGGCATCCAGGCAGTACGGCACAACGGAGCCGAACGGGAAGCCGGGCATCGACTTGGAATGGGTCGAGAGGACGCCGCGGTATTCCTTGAGCAGGAGTTCGCGGGCGGGACGAAGGGCGGTGTTGGTAACGACGTTACTCACAACAGATGCTCCTGGCGGCAGGCGGGTCAGCTGACAAGATAAGCATTTATCAGCCGTGACCGCCACGCCAGAAGTGCAACAGAGCGGTTTTACCAGGCGACGCCAAAGCCCGCTGTGTAGCGGGTCTTGTCCAGGTCACTGTTGCTGGTGCCCTGGATCATTTCCTTCTCGGCCTTGAGATTGAGCGAGGCCCACTCGGTGACCTTGTAGCGCAGGCCGACTTCGGCATCCAGCGAGTAATCGGCAACCCCACCCAGCGGTTTGCCCAGTTCACCATTGGTGAACAGCTGGACGTTCTTGCCGATCAGGTAGCGGGTGTAATCCCACTTCATGGCAGCCGAGTAGAAATTGTCCTTGCCGCCATCGCGGTACTGATAGTCGGTGCGGTTGAGCAGCGAGCCGAGCGAGAACGCCCCCAACTCGTCGTCCCAGAACTGGTAGCCCGGGCCGGTACCGACCGTGCGCTGGCGGGCCAGGTCTTCAATATGATCACGCTTGTATTCGAGACGCCCCTGCCAAAACCACTTGTCGGTGATGAAGCGGTCAAGCGCGTATTCACCACTCCAGTTGTTGGTGGTGGTGACGTCGTCCTTGCTCTCGCGGTTGTATTCGCCCTGGGCATTGTGCCGCCAACGGCCATGACGCGCCGAGGTCTTGAAACCGACATCGTAATCGTCGGTGTCGTTTTCGGCGCGCTTGAAGTCCATGGCCAGGTCGACGTTACCTTTCCAGACCAGATCCTCAACTACTGGCCGCGGCTTCATGATCTGCTCGATGCTGGCCAGCTCGACGGTTTTCGGCGCCTCGCCATTGGCCAGGGTCACCTTGCCCGGCTCGGCTGCCTGCAGCGACTTGGCCTTTTCGCCGGTGTAGGCATCCTGTTTGACCAGCAGCTCCTGATCGCTTTCGAGGGTCTGAACCTGTTTCCAGTCCAGCGCGATGGAGCCACCATAGGGCGTTTCCAGCAGCAGCTTGCCGCCATCGAAGACTTTGATCTTGCCACTGAGCTTGTCACCGTTCTTCATCCAGACGGTGTCGGCGAACGCTGGGGTACACAGGGAAGCGGCGAGAAGGCAGAGCAAGGTTCTAGAATACATAAGCTGACTACGGGCTCGGTTTGCGGAAAAAAGCCGGGCATTATCCAGATACGCGCGACCAGAGCAAGGACAGACCAAACCGATGCCAATGAGTTCAACTCTCATCTATAAGCCACTTCGCCGGCAATCTCGCCGATCGCCGGGCTGCGCCTGATGTCTGGCGCTGCACGCCTTTCGGCAGAGGATGCCGAAGCCCGACGAACGGCGCTCTATACCGCCCTCGGGCAAGTGCCCGAGGGTAAGGTCGTCAGTTATGGCCAGTTGGCGGATTTGGCTGGCCTTGGCCGAGCCGCGCGCTGGGTCGGGCGCACGCTGGGCCAACTGCCGCAGGGCAGCCGCCTGCCCTGGCACAGAGTGATCGGCGCGAGTGGTCGACTGAGCCTGCAGCCGGGCACACCTTCAGGCGACGAACAACGCGCTCGGCTACGCGCCGAAGGCGTCAATGTAGCCAATAATCGTGTGGATATGTTGCGCCATGGCTGGCGCCCGATGGAGCACAGCGGTTAGAGTGCGCGCTTTGTTTTCGTAACCTTGAGGCAGATGTTGGCCCATGCCCCGTAAAACCTGGCGCGCTGCGCTCGCTGCCTATGCCAGCCCGTCAACTCTGGTGCTGTTGCTGCTGGGCTTCGCTGCCGGCCTGCCCTACATGCTGGTGTTCTCAACCCTTTCAGTGTGGCTGCGCGAGGCCGGTGTGGCCCGCGAGACAATTGGCTATGCCAGCCTGATCGGCCTGGCCTATGCCTTCAAGTGGGTCTGGTCGCCACTGCTCGACCAATGGCGCCTGCCGCTGCTCGGCGGGCTTGGCCGACGTCGCTCCTGGCTGCTGTTGTCGCAAGTACTGGTGGTCATCGGCTTGGTCGGCATGGGCCTGTGCGATCCGCAAAAACACCTGTCCTGGCTGATCGCCCTGGCGGTGCTGGTGGCCTTCGCCTCGGCAACGCAGGACATCGCCGTCGACGCCTACCGCCTGGAAATCGCCGATGACCAGCGCCAGGCTGCGCTTGCCGCCAGCTACATGGCCGGCTACCGGGTTGCCGCCCTGCTGGCCACGGCCGGCGCGCTGTTCTTCGCTGAATGGTTCGGCTCCACTGGCTTCAGTTATCTGCACCAGGCCTGGACCGGCACCTATGTGCTGTTCGGCGTGATCATGCTACCGGCCGTGTTCACCACGCTGATCATGCGCGAACCGCCAGTGCCGCTGCGCACGCAGCTGTCGGCTGCTCGCTATGGCTTGAGCCATCAGTTGGCGTCAGTGTTCGTGCTGATCATTCTGCTGGTGTCGGTGCCGGCCAGCTTCACCCAGCTGTACAACACCGACTGGGCCAGCGTGGTATTTGGCGACTCGACCGTGGTGCAACTGGTGCTGGAGGACCGCGCCTTCATGCGCCTGGTCCTCTACGCACTGTTGACCTGGGCCTGCCTGTCATCGCTCGGCCGCCGTGGCCTGGCGCCGGTGCTGACGCCGGTGAACGACTTCATCGCCCGCTATCGCTGGCAGGCGTTGCTGCTGCTCGGGCTGATCGCTACCTATCGCATGTCCGATACGGTCATGGGCGTGATGGCCAACGTGTTCTACATCGACATGGGCTTCACCAAGGACCAGATCGCCAGCGTCAGCAAGATCTTCGGCCTGATCATGACCCTGCTTGGCGCCGGCGCCGGCGGTTTGCTGATCGTGCGTTTCGGCATCATGCCGATCCTGTTCATCGGCGGCGTCGCCTCGGCCAGCACCAACATCCTGTTCCTGATGCTGGCCGACATGGGACCGAACGTGGAGATGCTGGTGGTCACCATCTCGCTGGACAACTTCAGTTCCGGGATGGCCACTTCGGCGTTCGTTGCCTACCTGTCGAGCCTGACCAACCTGAAGTTCTCGGCCACCCAATACGCCCTGCTGAGCTCGATCATGCTGCTGTTGCCGCGGCTGATCGGGGGTTACTCAGGTGTAATCGTGGAGAAGTTTGGCTACCACGACTTCTTCCTGATTACCGCGCTGCTGGGCGTGCCTACGTTGATCCTGATCCTCCTGCAGTGGCGCCAGGAGGCACGGCGCGGCAAGTTGGAGCCGGTGCCTGGCCCTACCCCGGACCAGCCCTGACAGAGCGTTGCGCCGCTGTCGCCTGCACAGGCACAGCGGCGCTCGCTTCACTGCGCGACGGTCGCGCCAGCGCCCTTGCCACCCACCACAAACCACAGCGGCACCAGCGCCAGCGCCCCGGCTATGCCGGCGAGGACGGCGAAGTGCAGCAAGCTGGCGCCAGCGCCAATCATCGCCAGCAGCGCGCCACCCAGACCCAATACGGCAATGGTGATCATGCCGAGCATGGCTGAAACCAGGCCCTTGCTCTGCTCGCTGGCGAACAAGGTCATGCGGTACAGCACGGCATTGGCCACGCCCAGCCCCAGCGCATACAGGGTCATGCCCGCAACCACGCTGGTAACTGACGGCCACAGCCAGGTAGCCAGCATCATCAGGCCCAACCCCGCCAGATACGGCCACAGTGCGCCACGCACCAGCGCAGGCAATGGGTAGCGCTCAGCGATGCTGTTGATGATCAGGTTGCCCGCGATCAAGCCACCGAACACCGGCAGTTGCCACAAGGCATAGGCCATCTTGCTCAGCCCCTCGTCGTGAATCAGCAGCACCGGCGACAGGCCGATCCAACCGATCAGCGGCAAGCCGACCAGGCCCAGCGCAGCGCTGCCGGCGACGAAGCGACGATTGCTCAGCAACTGGACATAACCAGACAACAGCGGCAGCAGGTGAATCGGCGTGAACGGCAGGCGGCTACCGTCGCGGCGCTCGACGCCGAGGGTTTCCGGCATGAAGCGATACAGCAGCCCGAGGGTCAGCAGCGCACCCACGGCAAAAGCCACGAACAACCAGCGCCAGTCCAGCCACTGCAGCATCAACGTGCCCACCAGCGGCCCGAGCAAGGGCGAAAGCAAGGCGATATTGGCCAGCAAGGCCATCATGCGTACGGCATCGGCCTCGCTGAAAGCCTCGTTCAAGGCCGGGTAGCTGACGGTGACGACAAAGCCCAGGCCGATCCCCTGCAACAGCCGCAGCAGGTTGAACAGGCCGATGTCCTGCACCCAGAAGGTCGCCAGGCAGGCTACACCAAAGATCACGCAGCCAGCGAGCAGCAAGGGCCGCCGGCCATAGCGGTCGGCCAGCGGACCGATCAGCCATTGCAGGACCACCCCACCCAGCAGGTACAGGTTCAGCGCGTGCGGGATAAATTCCGGACTGGCGTTCATCTCGGTGACCACATCCGGCATGGCCGGCATGACCGCATCGCTGGCCAGGTAGGTGAGCAGCTCGAACAAGGCCAGGGTCAGACCAAACAGCAAGGCACGGGCCGGGGTGATATACAGCAGTGGTTTCATGGCAGACATCAGTGGATACGAAAGGGGTCAGGTTATATGCCAGAAATGGCACGTTCTGGCTGTGAACAAGTGTAATTAGGGACAAAACAAAACGCGGGCTTGCCCGCGAATGCCCAGCGCCAGCAACATCGTTGCGGCGGGTACACCCGCGGAACAAGCCCGCGCAGTTACAGCGAACGCGGTTTACTGCGCGGCAGTCTCCTGCACCACGCGGATCACCCGTTGCGGGAACGGGATATCGATCCCTTCTGCCTTGAGCCGGTCGCGAGTGCGCTCGTTGAGCATGAACATCACGTCCCAGTAGTCGGCCGTTTTCGTCCACAGACGCAGGGATACCGTGATCGAGCTGTCGCCCAGGGTGGAGATCACCGCCTGCGGCGCCGGGTCCGGCAGCACGCGCGGGTCGTTGGCCAGCTCCAGCAGCACATTGCGCGCCTTCTGCAGGTCAGCTTCGTAATCAACGCCCACATCGAACACCACCTTGCGCGTCGGCTGACGGTTGGTGTTGGTAATGATGCCATTGGACAAGCTGCCGTTCGGCATGATCACGGTCTTGTTGTCACCGGTGCGCAGCACTGTGTGGAAGATCTGGATGCTGTCGACAGTACCGCTGACGCCTTGCGCCTCGATCCAGTCGCCGATGCGGAACGGGCGGAACAGCAAGATCAGCACACCACCGGCGAAGTTGGCCAGGCTACCCTGCAACGCCAGGCCAATGGCCAGGCCGGCAGCACCAATGGCCGCGACGAACGAGGTTGTTTCGATGCCGATCATCGAAGCGACGCTGACCAGCAGCAAGATCTTGAGGATGATATTTGCCAAGGTACTGATGAAGCCCTGCAAGGCCAGATCGGCGTTGCGCAGCCCAACCAGCTTGCCCAGGCGGGCGCTGAGCTTGTTGGTAATCCACCAGCCAACCGCCAGGGTCAGCAGCGCCAGCAGCAGACGGCTGCTGTATTGCATGATCAATGGCAGCCAGGTTTGCGATTGGCGAACCAGTTGATCGACCTCATTGGTCAAATCCATAACTTTCTCCTGATGCCAAACGGCATGTACACAGTGAAGCAGGCCGCAGACAGGCCGCGGCGAGGAGCCCCATGGACCTCAGTGTGGCAATGGGGTTCCTGCAGCCAGGTCAATCGCGGAAGTTGTTGAACTGCAGCGGCATGTCGAATTCCTTGGCGCGCAGTGCGGCGATCGCTTCTTGCAGGTCGTCACGCTTCTTGCCGGTGACGCGTACCTGCTCACCCTGGATGGCGGCCTGGACCTTGAGCTTGGCGTCTTTGATGTGGGCGACGATCTTCTTCGCCAGCTCCTTGTCGATGCCTTCGCGGAAGGTCGCTTCCTGTTTCATTTCCTTGCCCGAGGCATAGGCGTCCTTGACCTCCAGGCACTTCACTTCGATCTTGCGCTTGACCAATGCGCTGCGCAGGATCTCGACCATCGCCTCGAGCTGGAACTCGGCCTCGGCGGTCATCAGCACGGTCTGGTCCTTTTCCTTGAATTCGAAGCTACCCTTACCTTTGAGGTCGTAGCGGCGGTCCAGCTCCTTGATGGCGTTGTCGACTGCGTTCTGCACTTCGTGCTTGTCCAGTTCCGATACCACGTCGAACGAAGGCATGGTTGTTCTCCAATATGAAAGCGCCGCGCTCAGCGTGAAGATGGAGCGCGCAGGGTTTGATGGTTAAAATGCGGGACACATTATAACGGGTTGCGAAACGTAGATGAGCAGCACCTGGCATATTCTCGGCGCCGGCAGCCTGGGCAGCCTCTGGGCCTGCCGGCTGGCCCGCGCAGGCAAGGCGGTCCGTTTGATCTTGCGCGACCCGCAGCGCCTGGCGGCGTACCAGGCCGTCGGCGGCCTGACCTTGATCGAGCAAGCGCACAGCAGCTTTTTTGCCATCCCCGCCGAAGCCGATGAAGCGCACGCGCCGATTCATCGCTTGCTGGTGGCCTGTAAAGCCTACGATGCCGCCCCTGCCCTGGCCAGGCTGGCCCCGCGCCTGGCTGTGGGCGCAGAGCTGATTCTGTTACAGAACGGCCTTGGCAGCCAGGACGAGGTGGCCGATCAGGTGCCCCATGCGCGCTGTATCTTTGCCTCCAGTACCGAAGGCGCGTTTCGTCCGGCAGACTGGCAGGTGCAGTTTGCCGGGCATGGCTTCAACTGGTTGGGCGACCCGCTCAACCCCGCCCCGGCCGAGTGGTTCAGTGACCTCGAGGAGGCCGGCATCCCCGCCCAGTGGACGGTGGACATTCTCAGCCGGCTGTGGCGCAAGCTGGCCCTGAACTGCGCGATCAACCCGCTGACCGTAATGCACGACTGCCAGAACGGTGGCCTGCTCGAACACTTGAGTGAGGTGGATGCGCTGTGCGCTGAGCTGGCGCAACTGCTGCACTGCTGCGGCCAGCCGCAAGCGGCCGAGGGCCTGAACGAAGAAGTGCAGCGGGTGATTCTGGCGACTGCAGCCAATTATTCTTCCATGTATCAAGACGTGCGCCATGGCCGCCGCACCGAGCTGCATTACCTGCTCGGCTACGCCTGCCGGGCCGCCCACCGCCATGGCCTGGCCCTGGTGGAGCTGGAACACCTGCGCCAGCGATTGGTCGATAACCTGCAGGCACGCGGCCTGCCCAGTGACTGATCGCTGCCCTCTGACCCGAATACGGACACTGCCTTGCCCATGAAACTGCGCCAACGCCTGGATAACCTCCCGGTCGGGCAGAAACTGCTTGCGGCCCTGCTGGTACTGCTGATCACCATCCTGCTGGTGGCCAACCTGGCCTTTATCAGCGCGGCCTACTGGATCACCCAGGAAAGCATGGCGCCACAGGCGCTGCAAACCATCGGCAGGCTGGTCGCCAACCCGCAGCTGTCGGCCCGCGCCGGTGATTCCAGCGATAACGCCAACGCCCTGCTCAAGGAACTCGACAGCTACACCCCACTGCGCGCCGCAGCGGTCTACGGCAGCGACGGGCGCATGCTCGCGCAACTGCAGCACGGCGAACCGCTGGCCCTGCCCAAGCGCTATCGCAACATCGACGGTTGGCGTCTGATGGAGTTTCGCAGCACTCAACTGATTCGCCTGCCGCGTCCGGGCAACCCGCCGGCGTTTCTCCTTCTGGTAGCCAGCAGCGAGCTGCCGACCGCGTTCTACACCGGCACGCTGACCGCCAGCCTGGCGATTCTGGTGTTCAGCATCCTGCTCTGGCTGGTGATCGCCCGGCAGATCAAACGGCTGATCACCCAGCCGATCAATCAGCTGGAAGAACTCAGCCGCCAGGTCACCCGCGAAGAGAGCTATGCCATGCGCGCGCAGCGCGGCAACGACGATGAGATCGGCAGCCTGGCCAACGCCTTCAATACCATGCTGTCGCGCATCGAGGCCCGCGAGCAGCAGCTCAAGCGCACCCGCGACGAATTCCAGAACGCCTACGACCAGGCCCAGGGCCTGGCCGAAGAAACCCGCAATACCAACCGCAAGCTGGAGCTGGAGGTTCAGGTTCGCAGCAAGATCGAGAAGAAGCTCACGGGTTTCCAGAACTACCTCAACAGCATCATCGATTCGATGCCATCGGCGCTGATAGCACTCGATGAGCAGTTGTACGTGACTCAGTGGAACCAGGAAGCCAGCGCCCTCTCCGGCACGCGCCTGGACGAGGCGCTGAACCAACCGATCTTTATCGCCTTCGAGCCGCTCAAGCCGTTCTTGCCGCAACTTAAAGACACCGTCGAAAAGCACCGGGTGACCAAGATCGAGCGGGTCACCTGGCCCAAAGGTGACGACGCCCGCCATTACGCGCTGACCTTCTACCCACTGACCGGCGGTGGCGGCCGCGGCGTGGTGATCCGTATCGATGACATCACCCAGCGCCTGTCGCTGGAAGAGATGATGGTGCAGTCAGAGAAGATGCTCTCGGTGGGCGGCCTCGCCGCAGGCATGGCCCACGAGATCAACAACCCACTCGGGGCGATCCTGCACAACGTGCAGAACATCCGCCGGCGCTTGTCGCCCGACCTGCCGCGCAACCAGGAACAGGCCGCCGAGCTTGGCCTGGACCTGGCCGAGATCAACCGCTACCTGCACAGCCGCGAAGTGCCGCAGTTGCTCGACGGCATCCAGCAGGCGGGAGCCCGTGCGGCCAAGATCGTCACCCACATGCTCAGTTTCAGCCGTCTCAGCAATCGCCAGCTGGCCCCCTGCAGCCTGCCCGCGCTGATCGACCAGGCGGTGGAAATTGCCGGCAACGACTTCGATCTGGCAATTGGTTTCGACTTCAAGGGCCAGGCCATCGTCCGCCAGTTCGACCCGCAACTGGGGCCGGTGCCATGTACCGCCAACGAGCTTGAACAAGTACTGCTCAACCTGTTGAAGAACGCCGCCCAGGCGATCCACCTGCGCCCGCAACCGAGCGAGCCAGGCCGCATCATCCTGCGCACCCGGCTCAATCCGCCGTGGGCGGAAATTCAGGTCGAGGACAACGGCATCGGCATGCCCGAAGCGGTGCGCAAGCGTACCTTCGAGCCGTTCTTCACCACCAAGGAGATCGGCCAGGGCACAGGCCTGGGCCTATCGGTTTCGTATTTCATCATCACCAACAACCACAAGGGGCAGATGGAGGTGCAGTCCTCGCCCGGCCAGGGCACCTGCTTCACCCTGCGCCTGCCCCTCGGCTCGCCCGTGCCTGCAGCACCGGCCCCAACGGAGACATGACATGGGCTTTCGCCTGTCGAAAATCTACACCCGCACCGGCGACAAAGGCGAAACCGGCCTCGGTGACGGCCGCCGTGTGCCCAAGGACCACCCTCGGATCGAGGCGATTGGCGAGGTCGACACCCTCAACAGCCAGCTAGGCGTGCTCTTGGCAGGGCTGAGTGAGGCCGGGCTGAGCGAGTTGAGCGAGGTGCTCGCGCCTTGCCAGCACCGCTTGTTCGACCTTGGTGGCGAGCTGGCGATGCCTAGTTATCAGGCGCTGAACCAGGCTGAAGTCGAGCGCCTGGAAGCGGCCATCGATCTCTGGAACGACGAACTTGGGCCGCTGGAAAACTTCATCCTGCCCAGCGGCTCGGCCTTGGTCGCGCAAGCCCACGTGTGCCGCAGCCAGGCGCGCACCGCCGAGCGCCGCTGCCAGGCGCTGAATGCGCTGGAGCCGCTGGAAGGGGTTGGCTTGGCGTATATCAATCGGGTGTCGGATTTGCTGTTTGTTGCAGCGCGTATCATTGGCCGCCGTCAGGGCGTTGCAGAAGTGCTGTGGCAGGCGGCGAAAAAGCCTGAGGCTTGATCCTGCAATCCAGTTGCTGATTTGGGGCTGCTTCGCAGCCCTTCGCGGGCAAGCCCGCTCCCACAGGACCTTGTGGGAGCGGGCTTGCCCGCGAAGGGCCGCAAAGCGGCCCCTGTTTAAAGCTCAGGCCAGAACGCGCGGATACCCGCCACACCTTGGGCGCCCGCCTGCCAGGCAAGCTCACGGTCTGCCGCGCTGACGCCACCCAGCAAGAACACCGGGAAGCTGACGCTGTCAATCAACGCCGCGGCCTGCTCCCAACCCAATGGCAGTGCATCGGGGTGGGTCTGAGTCGCCTGGACTGGCGACAGAGTGACGAAGTCGACCCCCATCTGCTCCGCCAGAGCCAACTCTTCGGCATTGTGGCAAGACGCTGCCAACCAACGGTGCTCCGGGAACGGCCGGCCCTTGGCGGCGTACTTGCGCAATTGCGCGGCAGTCAGGTGCCAGCCCGCCGAGGGGAAGTCGCCCAACCATTCCAAAGGACCTTTGAGCATCAGTTGGGCTTTGCCCGCACACAGTCCAGCCGCATCTACCGCGACATCACGGTACTTGGGGTCGTACATGTCCGGCGCGCGCAGCTGAACCAGCTTGATGCCGTTGGCCACAGCCTTCTGGATACCGCGCAACATCGGCGGCACTTCGAGGCCATCAGGGGTGATCAGGTACTGATCCGGCAAGCGTGCAGCGGCGACGATGGGCTTGTTTGCCGCAGGGAACTGGTACTGGTGCAGGTCACGCGGCGCGACCCATTCCAGCGGCTGACCTTCGGCCCCATGCGGCTCGCCGCTGAATGCGTCAACCTCACGCACGTCGAGCAGGATTTGCTTGTCCGGGTAGTCATGGCTGATCTTGATCAGCGGCCGTGATCCGCTGACCTCGATACCGAGCTCCTCGCGCAGTTCACGGGCCAGCGCTGCTTCGACGCTTTCGCCGGCCTCGACCTTGCCCCCGGGAAACTCCCACAGCCCGCCCTGATGCTGGCTATCGGCGCGACGGGCGATGAGGATCCGCCCGTCGCCACCGCGGATAACCGCCGCTACTACATGAATCCGCTGCACCTTGTACCCTCCGTTGCTGCGTCAGGCGCCCCGGCCAGTGGCCAGACCAGGGCGCAGGCCAATGATCAGGTCCGGTATTCGGCGTTGATCTTGACGTACTCGTGGGACAGGTCGGTGGTCCAGATGGTCTCGCTGCACTGGCCGCGACCCAGTTCGATGCGGATGGTGAT
The DNA here is from genome assembly GCF_044740745.1 of Pseudomonas sp. NPDC088322. NCBI lineage: Bacteria > Pseudomonadati > Pseudomonadota > Gammaproteobacteria > Pseudomonadales > Pseudomonadaceae > Pseudomonas > Pseudomonas sp. NPDC088322. The sequence goes on from NZ_JBIURK010000006.1 coordinate 251,629, forward strand.
CTCTTCTTCAGCCATCACCTTGGAGCCTTGCTCTTCGGTGTAGCTTGGGCTGCGCCCGCCTTTGCTGGCGATGCACACGTCACCGAGGAAAACATCGATCAGGCTGACGTCCAGCTCAGGCACGCCAGCGCGGCCGACGGCAGCGAGGATACGGCCCCAGTTGGGATCGGAGGCGAACAGCGCAGTCTTGATCAGCGGCGAATGCGCCACGGCATAACCAACGTCGAGGCATTCCTGATGATTGCCACCACCGTTGACCTGCACGGTAACAAACTTGGTCGCGCCTTCGCCGTCACGCACGATCGCCTGGGCGACTTCCATGCACACTTCGAACACTGCCTGCTTCAAGGCGTCGAACAGCTCGCCCTTGGCTTCGGTCACTTCAGCGACCTTGGCCTGGCCGGTGGCAATCAGCATGCAGCAGTCGTTGGTCGAGGTATCGCCATCGATGGTGATGCGGTTGAACGACTTGTTGGCGCCGTCGAGGATCAGGTCCTTGAGCACCGCCGGAGCGACCTTGGCGTCGGTAGCGATGTAGCCAAGCATGGTCGCCATGTTCGGGCGAATCATGCCGGCGCCTTTACTGATGCCGGTGACGGTGATGGTCTGGCCATCGAACTGGAACTGACGGCTGGCACCCTTGGGCAGGGTGTCGGTGGTCATGATGCCGGTAGCGGCTTCAGCCCAGTGATTTTCCGAAAGGTTGTCCAGTGCAGCCTGCAGCGCGGCCTCGATCTTCTCGACCGGCAGCGGCTCACCAATCACACCGGTGGAGAACGGCAGCACCGCCTGGGCGTCAACGCCGGTCAGCTCGGCCAGCTTGGCACAGGTGCGCTCAGCGGCGGCCAGGCCTGGTGCGCCGGTACCGGCGTTGGCATTGCCGGTATTGGTCAGCAGGTAACGCACGGTGCCCTGCACGCGTTGCTTGGCGAGGATCACCGGCGCCGCGCAGAACGCGTTGAGGGTGAACACGCCAGCCACGCTGGAGCCTTCGGCGCAGCGCATTACCACGACGTCCTTGCGCCCAGGGCGCTTGATGCCCGCCGAAGCGATGCCAAGTTCAAAACCGGGAACCGGGTGCAGGGTGGGCAAAGGACCAAGACCAACAGCCATTAGAGCGCTCCTAGATAAAAACAGATAGGTTCCATGAAACAAAGCCGCCCCAACTGACACCTTTACGGTGGCTGTAGGAGCGGCCTTGTGTCGCGATGGGCTGCAAAGCAGCCCAAAAATCTCAAGCCAGCAGCGGCCTTAGATCACTCACATCACTCGCATCACTCAATGGTGCCGTGGCAATGCTTGAACTTCTTGCCCGACCCACACCAGCATGGCTCGTTACGGCCAAGCTTCTGGTCGTTGCGGACCGGCGCGGCGGCAACGGCGACTTCAACGCCCTCTTCGCTCAGCTGCTCGCTTTCCAGGCCTGGTGCCGGCGCATGTTCAAACTGCATGCGCTGGGCCAGCTCTTCGGCGTCGCGACGCAGACGGGCTTCTTCTTCGATCGGGTCTTCGCGGCGAACCTGTACGTGCGACAGCACACGGATGGCATCGCGCTTGATCGAATCGAGCAGTTCCTGGAACAGGGTGAACGACTCGCGCTTGTACTCCTGCTTCGGGTTCTTCTGCGCATAACCACGCAGGTGAATACCGTGACGCAGGTGGTCCATGGTCGACAGGTGGTCTTTCCACAGGTCGTCCAGCACGCGCAGCAGGATCTGCTTCTCGAAGGTGCGCAGAGCCTCTTCGCCGGCCTGATCTTCTTTCTCGGTGTATGCGCTGGTGATCTCGCTCAGGAGCTTCTCACGCAGGGTTTCTTCGTACAGGTGGTCGTCTTCATCCAACCATTGCTGGATCGGCAGCTTGATCGCGAAATCGCTGGCCAGCGCCGCTTCGAGACCGGCCACATCCCACTGCTCAGGCAGCGATTGCGGCGGAATATGCTGGCTGATGGTGGTATCGAGGACTTCCTTACGGAACTCTTCGATGGTGCCGCCCAAGTCCTGCGCAGCCAGCAGGCTGTTGCGCATGTGGTAGATCACTTTGCGCTGTTCGTTGGCCACGTCATCGTATTCGAGCAGTTGCTTACGAATATCGAAGTTGCGCCCTTCGACCTTGCGCTGAGCTTTTTCGATGGCGTTGGTCACCATGCGGTGCTCGATGGCTTCACCGGACTGCATGCCCAGGGCCTTCATGAAGTTCTTCACCCGGTCAGAGGCAAAGATGCGCATCAGGCTGTCTTCCAGCGACAGGTAGAAGCGGCTCGAACCCGGGTCACCCTGACGACCGGAACGGCCGCGCAGCTGGTTGTCGATGCGGCGCGACTCGTGGCGCTCGGAAGCGATCACGTGCAGGCCGCCGGCCTCGATCACTTGCTGATGACGCTTCTGCCAGTCGGCCTTGATGTGCGCAATCTGCTCGGCGGTCGGGTTTTCGAGTGCCGCGACTTCCGACTCCCAGTTGCCGCCCAGAAGGATGTCGGTACCACGGCCGGCCATGTTGGTGGCGATGGTCAAAGCGCCTGGCGCACCGGCCTGGGCAATGATCTCGGCTTCTTTTTCGTGGTACTTGGCGTTGAGCACCTTGTGCTCGATGCCTTCCTTGTTGAGCAAGGCCGACATATGCTCGGAGGTCTCGATGGTCGCCGTACCGACCAATACTGGACGCCCGCTGGACATGCTTTCCTTGATGTCGGCAATGATCGCCAGGTACTTCTCTTCGGCGGTCAGGTACACCAGGTCGTTGAAGTCTTTACGCGCCAACGGCTTGTTCGGCGGAATGACCATCACGTTGAGGTTGTAGATCTGAGCGAATTCGAACGCTTCGGTGTCTGCAGTACCGGTCATGCCGGACAGCTTGTTGTACAGACGGAAGTAGTTCTGGAAGGTGGTCGAAGCCAGGGTCTGGCTTTCGGCCTGGATGTTCAGGTTTTCCTTCGCTTCGATGGCCTGGTGCAGGCCCTCGGAGAGACGACGACCCGGCATGGTCCGACCGGTGTGCTCGTCGATCAGCAGCACCTGACCGTCCTGGACGATGTACTCGACGTTGCGGTGGAACAGCTTGTGCGCGCGCAGGCCGGCATAGACGTGGGTCAGCAGGCCCAGGTTGTGCGCAGAATAGAGGCTCTCGCCTTCAGCCAGCAAGCCGGCCTGGGTGAGCATCTCTTCGATGTACTGGTGGCCGGCTTCGTTGAGCTCGACCTGACGGCTCTTCTCATCGATCGAGAAGTGGCCTTCCTGGGTGACCTGGCCTTCGACTTCTTCGATGTGCTGGGTCAGCTGCGGGATCAGGCGGTTGATTTCGATATACAGCTTGGAGCTGTCTTCAGCCTGGCCGGAGATGATCAGCGGGGTCCGCGCTTCGTCGATCAGGATCGAGTCGACTTCGTCGATCACGGCGAAGTTCAGCTCACGCTGGAACTTCTCGTCGACGCTGAAGGCCATGTTGTCGCGCAGGTAATCGAAACCGAATTCGTTGTTGGTGCCGTAGGTGATGTCGGCAGCATAGGCGGCGCGCTTGTCTTCCGGCGGCTGAAAGGCCGAGACGATGCCAACCGAGAGGCCGAGGAATTCGTACAGCGGGCGCATCCAGTTGGCGTCGCGGCGGGCCAGATAGTCGTTGACCGTGACCACGTGCACGCCCTTGCCGGACAATGCGTTGAGGTACACCGCCAAGGTACCGACCAAGGTCTTGCCTTCACCGGTACGCATCTCTGCGATCATGCCTTCATGCAAGGTCATGCCGCCGATCAGCTGGACGTCGAAGTGGCGCATACCCATCACACGCTTGCCGGCCTCGCGGGCTACAGCAAAGGCTTCCGGCAGCAGTTGGTCGAGGGTTTCGCCTTTGGCCAGACGCTCTTTGAACTCGGCGGTCTTGCCGCGCAGTTGCTCATCGGAGAGGGCCAACATTTTCTCTTCGAAGGCATTGACGGTGGTCACCGTCTTGAGCAGGCGTTTGATCTCGCGCTCGTTCTTGCTTCCAAAAAGTTTCTTTAACAAAGGCGCAAACATATCGGCAGGATCTTCCACACTTAGGGATGGAGGGCGGCCCCATGAGTCGCCCGAGCAGCCCTTGGGCCGCATGCGAACGAGCATTCTACCCGGAAACGATGGTGAGGAAAGTGGTCGATTGCCACGATGCTGGCACAGCGCTAGGGTGGGGACGGTTCTTAGATGAGGGTGATTATTACAAGTTCAAGGTTTGCTGAAGATGAAAGCTGCCGAGAATCGCTATTATCCTGCACAACATGCCTTGCCCCCGGCCATTGCGTGCTGATCCAGGGCAACTGCATCATCTGTCGCCACCGGCAATCAATCAGCGCTGCGCACGCAGATGCTAAGATGGCCATTCTGTAACTTGCTGCGTACCGTCATGGCTTACAAACCCTCGCCCGCCCGGCTGCCGGCCGCGCTCCTGCGTGAAGTCCGACCGCTACGGCTGCTGCTCAATCAGGCTGAACGCCTGGTGCATCTGCAGCGTTTGCTCGAAAGTCAGCTGCAACCGGCGGCCCGTGAGCACTGCCACGTGGCCTCCTGGCGCGACGGTGTGTTGCTGCTGGTGGTCACCGATGGCCACTGGGCCACGCGCCTGCGCTATCAGCAAAAACGCCTGCAACGGCAACTGATCGAACTTGAAGTGTTCGCCAACCTGCGGCGGATCCTGTTCAAGGTGCAGCCACCAGTGATCCCGGCCAAACGCGGCGGGCACCCAACCCAGCTCTCCGGCGATGCCGCGCAGAGCCTGCGCGAAACGGCCGCAGGCATTGACGACCCCAAGCTCAAGGCAGCTCTGGAACGCCTGGCCAGCCATGCCCAGCACAAGGATCAGCGTTGAATCTGGCGCAATAAAAAGGCCACCCGAAGGTGGCCTCAATGAACTAGAGAGTGTTCGAACTTACACAGCCGCAACAGGGCGCATGTAGGAGATCGGTGCCGTACTGGCATCTTCGAAGGTGACCACTTCCCAGGCATCTTTTTCTGCAATCAGCTTGCGCAGCAGCTGGTTGTTCAGCGCGTGTCCGGACTTGTAGCCCTTGAACTCGCCGATCAGGCTGTTGCCGAGCAGATACAGATCGCCGATGGCATCGAGAATCTTGTGCTTGACGAACTCGTCTTCGGAGCGAAGGCCGTCTTCGTTGAGCACGCCAGTCTCATCGACAACGATGGCGTTATCGACGCTGCCACCCAGTGCCAGATTCTGCTCGCGCAGATACTCGATGTCGCGCATGAACCCGAAGGTCCGTGCACGGCTGACTTCTTTCACGAACGAGGTGCTGGAGAAGTCGACGCTGGCACTTTGGGTCTGGTCCTTGAGGACCGGGTGATCGAAGTCGATCTCGAAGCTCACCTTGAACCCTTCGAAAGGCAGGAAGGTTGCGCGCTTGTCGCCATCCTCCACTGACACTTCCCGCAGGATGCGGATGAACTTCTTGGCTGCGTCCTGCTCTTCCAGGCCGGCAGACTGAATCAGGAATACAAAGGGACCGGCGCTGCCATCCATGATCGGCACTTCCGAGGCGGAGAGCTCGACGTAGGCGTTATCGATGCCCAGACCCGCCATGGCGGAGAGCAAGTGCTCGACCGTATCGACCTTGACGTCACCGTTGACCAACGTCGTCGACATGGTTGTCTCGCCAACGTTGGCCGCACGAGCCGGAATCTCGACCACAGGATCGAGGTCGGCGCGGCGGAAGACGATGCCGGTATCCACAGGCGCAGGCTTGAGGGTCAGGTAGACCTTCTCACCGGAGTGCAGACCGACACCTGTGGCACGGATAATGTTCTTCAGGGTGCGTTGTTTAATCATGGCATTGGCCGCTTCAGCGCAAATTGCGAATTGGTATCAACAAAGGCTGAGGATGATAACAGACCCGTCCTTTGCTGAATACCAATCACCTTTATAGCCCTGATAAATTCCATCAATCAGCCTGACGACGGAGGAAGGCTGGGATGTCCAGGTAATCCAAGTCATCTTGCGGGTTGAGTTTAGCGGCTGCGGCGGCACCTGCATGGGCCTGGTTACGCATCACGGTTGGACGCTCCAGGTCACGGTAGTTGACCGCTGGCTGCTCCTGGCGAGCTGGAGCCGGGTTCGACGCCTCGTAGGCCGCTTGAGCGGTCTGCAAAGTATTGTCGACAACCTTGACCGGCTTCTCGATGCGCGCACCCAGGCCAGTGGCCACGACGGTTACGTGCAGCTCGTCGCGCATGTCCGGGTCGATCACGGTACCGACCTTGACCATCGCGTGGTCGGAGGCGAAGGCTTCGATGATGCTACCGACGTCGGAGTACTCGCCCAGCGACAAGTCAGGACCTGCGGTGATATTCACCAGGATACCGCGGGCACCCTGCAGGTTGACGTCTTCGAGCAGCGGGTTGCGAATGGCCGCTTCGGTGGCCTCGCGCGCACGGTTCGGACCGCTGGCGCAGCCAGTGCCCATCATAGCCATGCCCATCTCGCCCATCACGGTGCGCACGTCGGCAAAGTCGACGTTGATCATGCCGGGACGCTTGATGATGTCGGAGATACCGCGCACGGCACCTGCCAGCACATCGTCAGCCTTGGCAAAGGCCGACAGCAGGCTGGCGTCCTTGCCGAGAATGGTCAGCAGCTTCTCGTTGGGGATGGTGATCAGCGAGTCGACGCTTTCAGCCAGCATGCGGATGCCTTCATCGGCGATCTGCATACGCTTGCGGCCTTCGAACGGGAATGGACGGGTCACCACCGCAACGGTGAGGATGCCCATTTCCTTGGCCACTTCGGCGATGATCGGCGCTGCACCGGTACCGGTACCGCCACCCATGCCAGTGGTGATGAAGACCATGTTGGTGCCCTGCAGCACCTCGGCAATGCGCTCACGGTCTTCCAGCGCGGCCTGACGACCGACTTCCGGATTGGCACCGGCACCAAGGCCCTTGGTAACACCAGTACCCAGTTGCAGAATGGTCCGTGCGCCAATGCTTTTCAGCGCCTGGGCATCAGTGTTGGCGCAGATGAACTCGACGCCTTCAATGCTGCTTTTGACCATGTGATTGACGGCGTTGCCACCACCACCACCGACGCCGATCACCTTGATGACCGGGCTTTGCGGGACGTTGTCTACGAGCTCGAACATTTTCCCTCTCCTTACAGTTCTCTAGTTGTTTCGCCTACCACTACTGCTTTGAAACTTAGAAGTTGCCCTGGACCCAACGCTTGAGACGCTCAAGCACTGGAGCCTTCGGTTCCTCGCCATAGCTGTTGCTGCTGTTGCTATTGCCGGTCAGGGTCAGGTCCTCGGACTGCTTGAGCAGACCGTAGGTGAGCAGGCCCACACCGGTGGAGTAAATCGGGTTGCGTACCACGTCGCTGAGGCCACGCACGCTGTGCGGGACGCCGAGGCGTACGGGCATGTGGAAAATCTCTTCGGCCAGCTCCACCGCGCCTTCCATCTTCGCCGTGCCGCCGGTGAGGACGATGCCGGCTGGGACCAGGTCTTCGTAGCCGCTGCGACGCAGCTCAGCCTGAATCAGGGTGAACAGCTCGTCGTAGCGCGGCTCGACCACCTCGGCCAGGGCCTGACGCGACAATTCGCGCGGCGGCCGGTCGCCAACGCTTGGCACCTTGATGGTTTCGCCGGCACCGGCCAGCTTGGCCAGGGCGCAGGCGTAGCGAATCTTGATTTCTTCGGCGTACTGAGTCGGTGTACGCAGGGCCATGGCGATGTCGTTGGTGACCTGGTCGCCGGCAATCGGGATCACTGCGGTGTGGCGGATCGCGCCTTCGGTGAAGATGGCGATATCGGTGGTGCCACCGCCGATGTCGACCAGGCACACGCCGAGTTCTTTCTCGTCATCGGTCAGCACCGAGTAGGCCGAGGCCAGTTGCTCGAGGATGATGTCGTCGATTTCCAGGCCGCAGCGGCGTACGCACTTCTCGATGTTCTGCGCCGCGTTGACCGCGCAGGTCACCACGTGCACCTTGGCTTCCAGACGCACGCCCGACATACCCAGCGGCTCGCGAACGCCTTCCTGGTTGTCGATCACGTAGTCCTGCGGCAGGGTGTGCAGCACGCGCTGGTCAGCCGGAATCGCCACCGCCTGGGCAGCGTCGAGCACGCGCTCGAGGTCGGCCGTGCTGACTTCGCGGTCGCGAATCGCGACGATGCCGTGCGAGTTGAGGCTGCGGATGTGATTGCCGGCCACACCGACAAAGGCCGAGTGAATGCGGCAGCCCGCCATCAACTGGGCTTCTTCGACGGCACGCTGGATCGACTGCACGGTCGACTCGATGTTCACCACCACGCCCTTCTTCAGGCCGCGGGAAGGATGAGTGCCGATCCCGACAATCTCCAGGGTGCCGTCTTCGCCGACTTCCCCGACCAGCGCCACCACCTTGGAAGTGCCAATGTCCAGCCCGACGATCATTTTGCCGCTATGCGCGTTTGCCATGGTCCTGCCTCTCTCTAATTCTTCGCAACGGCGGGTTGGGCCGTCGTCGGTGCAATCGGTTCCCGCCAGCCAACAGCCAGGCCGTTGGCGTAGCGCAGATCAATGCGGGCGATATTGGTGATCTGCTCTTTGAGTGTCTTGTCGTATATGGCAATGAAACGGCGCATCTTTTCGACCAGATGGTCGCGCCCGAGCAGCAGTTCGATACCTGGGCCGGCACTGCCGGCACCGGTGGTCAGGAACCAGCTGCCACGTTCACGCAGCTCCAGCCGCGCAATCGAGAAGCCCATCGGGCGCAGCATCTGGCTCAACACCTGATACTGCTGCATGACTTGTTGCTGAGCGCGCTGCGGGCCGAACAGCTGCGGCAGGTGCTCGTAGTTGGCCAGCTCGCGCGGGGTGAACGCTTCGCCCTGGTTGTTGAGCAACGCCTGATCCCCCCAGCGCGCCACGGGCAGTTGTTCTTCCAGGCGAATGACCACTTCGTCCGGCCAGACCCGGCGCACTTCGGCGTGGGCTATCCATGGCATCTGTTCAAGCTCGGCACGCATCGCGCCCAGGTCGACACTGAAGAAGCTGGCCGCTACAAACGGGGCGATACGTTGCTGCACCGCCTGCTGGCTGATGTAGCTGAGGTCACCCTGCACGGCGATCTTGGTGATCGGCCGGTCAGCGTAAGGCATCAACCGCACAGCGCCTTCGTAGGCAGCAAAGCCCGCAGCCACCAGCAGCACCGGCCACAGCAAGCGCTTGAGCACGCTGAAGTTGGCCTTGGGCAGGCGCGCAGACATCGGCTCCTGGGCCACCATTCGGCTGGCACCGCGCGGCACCGGCTTGTTACGGCCGGGTGCAGGAGGCTGCTGACGAAGCATCGCGCCTTGCATGCTGATTAACCTCGCGTCTCGACGCTGGCAGCCAGGATCGCCAGCACCAACTGCTGGAAGTCCAGGCCGGCCGCGCGGGCCGCCATGGGCACCAGGCTATGATCAGTCATGCCTGGCGCGGTGTTTACTTCGAGCAGCCAGAAGCGGCCCTGCTCGTCCTGCATTACATCCAGCCGGCCCCAGCCTTCGATGCCGATGGCATCACAGGCGCGCGCGGTCAGATCGATCAGTTCTTGTTCCTTGACACTGTCCAGCCCGCACGGAATGCGGTACTGGGTGTCATTGGCGATGTATTTGGCGTCGTAGTCGTAGAACACATGCGGCGTACCGAGGGCGATCGGCGGCAGCACCTGGCCACGCAATACGGCGATGGTGAACTCCGGGCCGTGGATCCATTGCTCGACCAGGACTTGCGAGTCGTACTTGGCGGCGTCTTGCCAGGCGGCGACCAGCTCTTGCGTGCTGTTCACCTTGGCCATGCCGATACTTGAGCCTTCATGGGCCGGTTTGACGATCAATGGGAAGCCCAGTTCCGTGCCGGCTGCAATACAGTCCTGTTCGCTGGCCAATACCGCGTGACGCGGGGTTGGAATACCCAGGCTTTGCCACACCTGCTTGGTGCGCAATTTGTCCATGGCCAACGCCGAAGCGAGGATGCCGCTACCGGTATAAGGGATGCCGAGGCACTCGAGCAGGCCCTGCATGCTGCCGTCTTCACCGCCACGGCCGTGCAGGATGATGAAGGCGCGATCGATCTTCTCGCGCTGCAGACGCTCGAGCAGATCATCACCAACATCGATGGCCACGACGTCGACACCGGCGCTTTGCAGCGCGCCGATTACCGCCTCACCGGATTTGAGCGACACTTCGCGCTCGGCGCTCTTGCCACCGTACAGCACCGCTACGCGGCCAAAGGCGGTGACGTCGAGCGTCGAGTGCAGTTGGGCGTAAGTGGCGGTCATTGTGGCTTCTCCTGTTTGGCGACGGCACCGGCAAACAGCGGGCTCTTCATCAGTTGTGGGGCGAGGCCACCAATGTCACCGGCGCCCTGGCACAGCAGGATGTCGCCGGCACGCAGCAGGGGCTTTACCAACGGCGCCAGCTCGACGCCGCGCTCGATGTAGATCGGGTCGAGCTGACCACGCTGGCGGATGCTGTGGCACAGCTGACGGCTGTCGGCGCCCGGGATCGGCTCCTCACCGGCTGGGTAGACTTCCATCAACAGCAGCACGTTGGCGTCGGCCAGGACCTGAACGAAGTCGTCATACAGGTCACGGGTGCGGCTATAGCGGTGCGGCTGATAGACCATCACCAGGCGCCGGCTCGGCCAGCCGCCGCGCACGGCCTTGATCACGGCAGCCACTTCGGTTGGGTGGTGACCGTAGTCGTCGACCAGCATCACGTCGCCGCCTTCGACCGGCAGTTCGCCATACACCTGGAAGCGTCGACCGACCCCCTGGAAGCCCGACAGTCCCTGAACGATGGCGGCATCGCTGATGCCTTCGTCAGTGGCGATGGCAATGGTCGCCAGCGCGTTGAGGACGTTGTGGTTGCCAGGCATGTTGACCGACACATCGAGCGGCTCGCAGTCGCGACGCAGCACGGTGAAATGGGTCTGCATGCCCTGCTGGCGCACATTGATGGCGCGGATGTCCGCCTCATCGCTGAAGCCGTAGGTCACGGTCGGACGCTTCACCAGCGGCAGGATCTCGCGCACCACCGGGTCATCCAGGCACATCACTGCCAGCCCGTAGAACGGCAGGTTGTGCAGAAACTCGACAAAGGTCTTCTTCAGTTTGTTGAAGTCGCCTTCGTAGGTGGCCATGTGGTCGGCATCGATATTGGTGACCACGGCAACCATCGGTTGCAGGTGCAGGAAGCTGGCATCGCTTTCATCTGCTTCGGCAATCAGGTAACGGCTGGCGCCGAGCTGGGCATTGGTGCCCGCTGCGGTCAGACGACCACCGATGACGAAGGTCGGATCCAGCCCACCGGCGGCGAACACCGAGGCCAGCAAGCTGGTGGTGGTGGTCTTGCCATGGGTGCCGGCCACGGCAATGCCATGGCGATAGCGCATCAGCTCGGAGAGCATCTCCGCACGCGGTACTACCGGGATGCGACGCTCCAGCGCAGTGGCGACTTCCGGGTTGGCCGGGTTGATCGCACTGGACACCACCAGCACATCGGCATTGGCGGCGTTCTCGGCACGGTGGCCGACAAAGATCTGTGCGCCGAACGACTGCAGGCGTTGGGTGACCGGCGACTCTTTGAGGTCGGAGCCAGACACTTCATAGCCCAGGTTGAGCAGGACTTCGGCAATGCCGCACATGCCCACACCGCCGATACCGACGAAGTGGATACGGCGAATACGGCCCATCTTTGGTTGCGGCATGGCTTTCTGCGCTTCAACCATGGGCCACCTCCAGGCAGATATCGACTACGGTGCTGGTTGCAGCAGGCTTGGCCAGGCGCCGTGCGGTGCCGGCCATGGTGTTGAGTTTCTCGGGTTGCATCAGCACCTCGTTCAGGCGGTCAGCGAGTTGCGCTGCGCCAGTTGTCGCTTGTGGCAGCAGGAAGGCAGCGCCTTCCCGGGCCAGATAATGGGCATTGTGGGTCTGGTGGTCGTCGATGGCGTGCGGCAATGGCACCAGCATCGAGGGCAGGCCTGCCGCCGCGAGTTCGCTGACGGTCAGGGCACCGGCCCGGCACACGACCAGATCGGCCCAGCCGTAGACATGGGCCATGTCCTTGATGAACGGCTCGACCTGCGCCTCGACGCCAGCCTCGCGATAACGCTCGGCGGTGATCGGCGCATGTTGCTTGCCAGCCTGGTGGAACACTTCCGGACGCAGCTCAGGGGCTACTTCCGACAGGGCCTTAGGCAGCAATTTGTTCAATGGTTCCGCACCCAGGCTGCCGCCCAGCACCAACAGCCGTGCCCGGCGCTCGCCGAGTGGGGCGCGCTGGGCGTCGAGGAACAGCTCCGGACGTACCGGGTTACCCGTGGTACGGCGCTTGTCGCTGGCGGCGAAGGTGTCCGGGAAGGCTTCGCAGACCCGCGCAGCCAGTGGTACCAACAGACGGTTGGCAGTGCCGGCGCGGGCGTTCTGCTCGTGAATCACCAGTGGCACGCCGCACAGCTTGGCAGCGACGCCGCCGGGGCCGGTGACATAGCCACCAAAGCCGATCACGCACACTGGTTTGAGCTGGGCGATGATCTTGCGCGCCTGCAGTACGGCCTTGATCAGGGTGAACGGCGCCTTGAGCAGCGACAGCTTGCTCTTGCCACGCAGGCCGCTGACCTGAATCTGGTGCAACGGCAGACCCGCTTGTGGCACCAGCTCGTTTTCGATGCCGCGCGGGGTACCCAGCCAGTGCACGCTATAGCCGCGCGCCTGGAATTCGCGGGCGCAGGCCAGCGCCGGGAACACGTGGCCACCGGTGCCGCCGGCCATGATCAGTACGTTTTTACCGTCAGCGGCCATGATTGCTGGTCTCCTCGGCAAAATCGCTTTCGTTGAATTCATGCTCTTCGCTGCCCAGGTGGGTGCGACTCTCCCACTCGATGCGCAGTAACAAGCCGACGCAGGCGCAACAAATCACCAGCGAGCTGCCGCCGTAACTGAGAAACGGCAGGGTCAGGCCCTTGGTCGGCAGCAGGCCGACGTTCACGCCGATGTTGATCAGGAACTGACCAATCCACAGGAATGCCAGGCCGAACGCCATATAAGCAGCGAAGTACTGCTTGGCCTTTTCGGCCCACAGGCCGATGTACAAGGCACGTACGGTGACGAACACGAACAGCGCCACGGTGCACAGGGTGCCGACCACGCCGAGCTCTTCAGCCAGTACCGAGAAGACGAAGTCGGTATGCGCTTCGGGCAGGTAGAACTGCTTCTGTACGCTGTTGCCCAGGCCAACCCCCAACCACTCACCGCGACCAAAGGCGATCAGCGCCTGGGTCAACTGGTAGCCGGAACCGAACTGATCGGACCACGGGTCGGTAAAGGTGATGAGCCGCGCCATCCGATACGGCTGGGCCTGCACCAGGACGAACACGGCCACCACCGCCAGCACCACCATCAGCGAGAAGCGGAACAACCCCACCCCGCCGAGGAACAGCATCGCGGCAGCCGCGCCCATCATCACTACAGTGGCGCCGAAGTCCGGCTCCATCAGCAGCAGCCCGGCCATCGGCAACAGCACGATGAACGGCTTGAAGAAGCCCATCCAGCTTTCACGCACTTCCTGCTGACGGCGTACCAGGTAGCCAGCCAGATAGATCACCACGAAGACCTTGGCGATCTCCGACGGCTGCACGTTGAAGAAGCTGAAACCAATCCAGCGCATCGAACCGTTCACTTCACGGCCAATACCGGGCACCAGTACCAACACCAGCAAGCCAAAGGCGCCGATCAGCATCATGAAACCCATGCGCTGCCAGGTGGCGATCGGCACCAGCATGGTCACGCCGCCGGCGGCCAGGCCGATGGCCACGTACACCAGGTGGCGGTACATGTGGTAGAGCGGGTTGCCCGACTGGGCCGCAGCCACTTCCGACGAGGCCGAGGTGATCATCACCAGGCCCAGGCCGAGCAATGCCAGGCAGCCGGCAAGGAAAGCGAAATCGAGATCGATGCCACGGCCACTGATCAGTGGCGACGGATACGGTTTGAGGATGCCGAAGATCATGCCAGGCCCTCCACCGCTTGCGCGAACAGTTGCCCGCGCTGCTCGAAGTTCTTGAACATGTCGAGGCTGGCACAGGCTGGCGAGAGCAGCACGGCATCGCCGGGCTGCGCCAGCGCAGCGCACTGCAGCACAGCTTCATCAAGGGTGTTGACGTAAATCTGCGGTACTTGCTCGGCCAAGGCCTGACCCAGACGCTGAGCGTCACGGCCCAGCAACACTACTGCGCGGCAGTAGCGTGCGACGGGTTCGCGCAAGGCGGCAAAGTCAGCGCCTTTGCCGTCGCCGCCGGCGATCAGCACCAGCTTGCCGTCGATGTCGGCGCCCAGCCCTTCGATGGCGGCCAGGGCCGCACCGACGTTGGTCGCCTTGGAGTCGTCGTACCAGCTGACAGCGTTGTGCTCGCGCACCCACTGGCAGCGGTGCGCCAGGCCGGCGAATTCGCGCAGCGCTGCAAGCATCGGCTCGAACGGCAGGCCCGCGGCATGCCCTAGGGCCAGTGCGGCCAGCGCATTGCTCTGGTTGTGCGCGCCACGGATCTTCAGCTCGCGCACCGGCAGCAGGTTCTGGAATTCGAAGGCCAGGTATTTTTCGCCCTCGACTTCGCGCAGGCCAAAAGCCTTGAAGTCCGGCGTATTCAAACCAAAGCTGAAGCATGGCCGGCCTTCAACCGGCAGTGGCCGGCTCAGCGCGTCCTGACGGTTGACCACAACCTGGTGGGCACCGCGGAAGATCCGGTGCTTGGCCAGGTGATAGGCCGGCAGGCCGCTGTAGCGGTCCATGTGGTCTTCGCTGATATTGAGCACGGTGGCCACTTCGGCGTTGAGCTGGTCAGTGGTTTCCAGCTGGAAGCTGGACAGCTCCATCACGTACAGCTCGATGCTGTCGTCAAGCAGGTCCAGCGCCGGCGTTCCGAGATTGCCGCCAACCGCCACACGCTTGCCGGCCTTGGCCGCCATCTCGCCCACCAGCGTTGTCACCGTGCTTTTCGCATTGGAGCCGCTGATCGCGATGATCGGCGCCTTGGCGTTACGGGCAAACAGCTCGATATCACCAGACAACTTTACTCCGCGCGCGGCAGCAGCCTGCAAGGCAGGCGTCGCCAGCGCCAGGCCCGGGCTGACGTACAGCTCGTTGGCGCGGCAGAGGAAGTCGACATCCAGTTCACCACAGCGTACTTCCACCTGCGGGTAGTCCCGGCGCAAGGTTTCCAGTTCCGGCGGTTGCTCGCGCGTGTCGGCGACCGCAAAGGCAATGCCCCGGCTCGCCAGGAAGCGAACCAGGGACATGCCGCTCTTGCCGAGGCCGACAACGATGCGGAATTGGTCGGAAGCGATCAATGACACGCTCATCTACCTCAGCTTCAGGGTGGCAAGGCCGACCAGCACGAGAATCACGGTGATGATCCAGAAACGGACAATCACCCGTGGCTCGGGCCAACCCTTGAGTTCAAAGTGGTGGTGAATCGGCGCCATACGAAACACCCGCTTGCCGGTCAGCTTGAAGGAGGCGACCTGGATCACCACCGACAGGGTTTCCATGACAAACACACCGCCCATGATGAACAGGACGATTTCCTGCCGAACGATGACGGCGATGGTGCCCAGAGCAGCGCCCAGCGCCAGTGCGCCGACGTCGCCCATGAACACCTGAGCCGGATAGGTGTTGAACCAGAGAAAGCCCAGGCCGGCACCGATCAACGCGCCGCAGAACACGATCAGCTCGCCAGCGCCTGGCACATAAGGGATCAACAGGTACTCGGCGAACTTCACGTTACCCGACAGGTAGCAGAAGATCCCCAGCGCGCCGCCGACCATGACCGTTGGCATGATCGCCAGGCCGTCGAGGCCGTCAGTCAGGTTTACCGCGTTGCTCGAGCCGACGATGACGAAATAGGTCAGCACCACGAAACCGATGCCCAGGGCGATGGTGACGTCCTTGGCAAACGGTACGATCAAGGTGGTTTCGACGCTGGTCGGCGCGGTCATGAAGAGGAACACCGCCGCGCCCAGGCCGAACACCGATTGCCAGAAGTACTTCCAGCGGCTTGGCAGGCCACGCGAATTTTTCTCGATGACCTTGCGGTAGTCGTCGACCCAGCCAATCGCGCCGAACAACAGGGTGACGATCATCACGACCCACACGTAGCGGTTGCTCAGGTCAGCCCAAAGCAAGGTACTGATGGTGATTGCAGACAGGATCAACGCGCCGCCCATGGTCGGTGTACCCGACTTGGACAGGTGCGATTGCGGACCATCGTTGCGCACTGCCTGGCCGATCTGACGGATCTGCAGGGTGCGAATCATCCAGGGGCCCAGCCACAGCGACAGCGACAAAGCAGTCAGAACACCCAGAATCCCGCGCAGGGACAGGTACTGGAAGACCGCAAAGCCTTTATGGAACTGCTGTAGATACTCAGCCAACAGCAAAAGCATTAATGTTTCTCCCCGCTGACACCGCACAGTGCAGCCACGACGTTTTCCATCGCAGCGCTGCGCGAGCCCTTGATCAAGATTGTGGTGTCGCTGGCGGTTTCGCTGCTAACAGCGTCGATCAGCTCAGCCTGAGTTGCGAAATGTCGGCCTTCGGCGCCAAACGCCCGGACCGCATGAGTCATGTTGCTACCTACCGCGTACAAGGCATCGACCTTGCCGCGTGCGTAGTCGCCCACCAGCTGGTGGCCTTCCTGCGCCCATTGACCCAGTTCGCCGATATCCCCGAGCACCAGAACGGTGCGCCCGGAAAAGCCGGCGAGTATATCAATGGCCGCACACATCGAGGTGGGATTTGCGTTGTAACTGTCGTCGATCACGCGCACGCCGTTGGCAGTGATCTGCGCGACCGTACGGCCCTTGACCGGCTGCACCGCGTTCAGGCCAGCGGCAATACCGGGCAAGCTCACGCCCAAGGCATGGGCAGCAGCCGCTGCAGCCAGGGCGTTGCTGACGTTGTGGGTGCCGAGCAGATTCAACTGCACCGCCACCGAACCGGCGGCACTATGCAAGGTGAACGCCGGGCAGCCACGGGCATCGCGACCGATATCGCTGGCGTGAAAATCCGCCTGCGGGTTGTTCAGGGCGAAGCTCAGCACGCGTTTGTCGCCAGCACGTTTGTGCCAGATGGCAAACGCCTTGTCGTCCAGGTTGAGCACCGCAGTGCCACCCTCGCCCAGGCCTTCAAGGATCTCGCCCTTGGCCTCGACGATTTTTTCCGGGCCGCCAAACTCGCCAACGTGGGCGGTGCCGGCGTTGTTGAGGATGACCACCTGAGGCTGGGTCAGGCCAACGGTGTAACGAATCTCGCCAAGGCGCGACGCACCCAGTTCGATGACTGCCGCGCTGTGCTCACTGGCGATTTCCAGCAGGGTCAGCGGTGCACCCAGATCATTGTTGAGATTGCCGCGGGTCGCCAGCACCGGGCCACGGGTGCGCAGGATGCAGGCAAGCATCTCTTTCACAGTGGTCTTGCCGCTGGAGCCGGTGATGGCTGCTACTGGCTTGTCGAACCCGGCACGGTTGAGCGCGCCCAGTTGACCTAGCGCCACACGGCAATCAGCGACAACCAGTTGCGGCAGATCGACGCCTTCGACCTCACGTTCGACCAGCGCCGCGACGGCGCCCTTGGCCTGTACATCAGCCAGGTAATCATGGCCATCGAAGCGCGGGCCGGTAAGGGCAACGAACAGTTGGCCGGCGCCGACGCTGCGGCTGTCGATGCTGACGCCATCGAAGCTGACATCGCTGCCAACCAGGCGCGCATGCAGCGCTGCGATCAGTTGGCTCAGGCTCAAGGGCTTAAGCATGTGGGCTCCCCCAGGTTGCCAGGGCTTTCTCGGCTTCAACCAGATCGGAGAACGCATGGCGCTCACCGTGAATTTCCTGATAGTCCTCGTGGCCTTTACCGGCCAGCACGATCACGTCGTCGGCCGCAGCAGAGGCGATCAACTGCGCGATCGCGGCGCCGCGGCCAGCGACGAAGCTGACTTCTGACGGTTTGGCAAAGCCCGGGCGAATATCGTCGAAGATGGCCGCAGGCTCTTCAGTGCGTGGATTATCGTCAGTAACCAACACGCGGTCAGACAGCCGCTCGGCGACTTCAGCCATCAACGGGCGCTTGCCGCGGTCACGGTCACCGCCGCAACCAAACAGGCACAGCAGTTTGCCGTGGGCGTGTGGGCGCAGGGCTTCGAGTACTTTTTCAAGGGCATCCGGGGTGTGCGCGTAGTCGACCACCACCAGCGGTTTATTACCGCCGCCCAAGCGCTGCATACGGCCGACCGGCCCTTGCAGGGTTGGCACGACCTTGAGAATTTCGTCCAGCGAATAATCCAGCGACATCAGCGCGGCAATCGCGGCGAGCACGTTGCTCAGGTTGAAGCGACCGAGCAGCTGGCTGCGCAGTATGCTTTCACCCTGTGCCGTAACCAGCACCGCACGCACGCCGTCGTCGTCGAATTTGGCTTCGCGGCAGTACAGCGAAGCTTCTGGATTTTCCAGGCTGTAGCTGAGCAAGCGAGTCTCGACGTGATCGGCGATTGGCTTGCGAGCAAAGTCCTCGGCCAGGCGCCGACCGAACTCATCATCCAGATTGACCACCTGGCTACGCAGGTTCGGCCAGGCAAATAGCTTGGCCTTGGCCGCTTCATACGCCTGCATGCTGCCGTGGTAATCGAGGTGATCACGGGACAGGTTGGTCATCACGGCGATGTCGAAGGCCAGGGCGGCAACGCGGCCCTGTTCCAGGGCATGCGACGACACTTCCATGGCCACGGCTTTGGCGCCGGCTTTTTTCAGGTCGTACAGGGTTGCCTGTACTGCAATCGGGTCAGGCGTGGTCAAGCGGCCGCTCTGCAGCGCGCCGGAGAAACCGGTGCCCAGCGTGCCGATCAGGCCGCAGCGTTGGCCGAGGGCGTCCAGCGCCTGCGCCAGCAACTGGGTCACGCTGGTCTTGCCATTGGTGCCGGTGACGCCGATCAGGTTGAGCTGACGGCTCGGTTCACCGTAGAAACGCCCGGCAATCTCCGACAGCTGCGCGATCAGGCCCTTGACCGGAATCAGTGCAACGTCGGTCAGCGGCAGCACGGTGGCGCCCTGCTCTTCATAAGCGACGGCAGCCGCGCCGCGCTGCAAGGCGTCGGCGATATGGTCACGACCATCGACCAGCGCACCTGGCACGGCCAGGAACAGATCGCCCGGGCGCACGGCCCGGCTGTCCAGGGTCAACTCGCGGATCATCGGATCGCGGCTGGCATGGGCAAACAGCTTGCTCAATGGCATCGTCATCAACCACGCCCTCCTTTGGCTACGGCGGCATTCACTTGCGCCGGTACGGCAGGCGCAACGGGTGCAGGCGGTGGCAGGTTATCTGGTGGTACGTTCATCAACCGCAGGGTCCCGGACATGACTTTGCTGAATACCGGTGCCGAGACCAGGCCACCGAAGTAGCCGCCTTTGCTCGGCTCATCGATGACCACGACGATGGCGTAACGCGGATCGCTCATCGGGCCGAAGCCAGCGAACAGCGAGCGGTAGGCGTTTTCGGTGTAGCCCTTGGAGCCGACGGTGGCCTTACGCGCCGTACCGGACTTGCCACCAACGTGATAGAACGGCACCTGCGCGCGGTAGACACCGCGCGGGGCTTCGATCACCTGCTGGAGCATGCCCTGGATGGTCTCGGCGGTTTCCTTGGGCACCACTTGGGTGAAGTCAGGGGTCTTGTCGACCTTGACGATGCTCAACGGCACCATCTTGCCGTCGTTGGCCAGTGCGGCGTAGGCGTGTACCAGCTGCAATGCGGTCACGGACAGGCCGTAGCCATAGGACAGGGTCGCCGTCTCGGCCTTGCGCCATTCGCGGTGGTTAGGCAGGTTGCCGACGCGCTCGCCAGGGAAGCCCAGGCCGGTGTACTGACCCAGACCCAGCTGCGACATCACCCGGTAGATGGCTTCGCCGCCGATGTCGAAGGCGATCTTGCTCATGCCGACGTTACTGGAGTTGATCAGGATCCCGGTCAGGTCGAGCACCGGGCCCTCGCTGCGCGAAACGTCCTTGATCGTGTAGCGACCGATCTGCAGGCTGCCCGGATACACTTCGACTTTGTCGGTCGGTTTCCAGCGGCCGCTCTGCAATGCAGCGCTCATCGACAGCGGCTTGACCGTCGAGCCCGGCTCGAACACATCGATGATGGCCCGGTTGCGCATCGCGGCCGGGACCATGCTGCGGCGGTTGTTCGGGTTGTAGGTAGGCTGGTTGACCATGGCCAGCACTTCGCCGGTCTTGACGTCCATGATCACCAGGCTGCCGGCCTTGGCTTCCTGCTCGGCAATGGCGTTGCGCAGTTCGCGCGTAGCCAGATACTGCAAGCGCAGGTCGATCGACAACGCCAAGGTCGAACCGGCCTTGGCGTTTTTGGTGACCTGAATGTCTTTGATCAAGCGGCCACGCCGGTCCTTGATCACCTGGCGCTTGCCAGGCACGCCGGCGAGCCATTCGTCATAGGCCAGCTCGACCCCTTCGCGACCGTGGTCGTCAAGGTCGGTAAAGCCAACCATGTGCGCGGTAACATCACCGGCCGGGTAGAAGCGGCGGAACTCTTCGAGGCCGTACACACCCGGCACTTTCAGGTCGAGCACCTGCTGGCCTTGCTCAGGGGTAAGCCCGCGCACCAGATAGATGAATTCTTTGTTGGCCTGCTGGGTGAGGCGCTCGGTCAGTTGTTGCGGATTTTGCCCAAGCACAGCCGCCAGTTGCGCCCAGCGCTCCTTGTACGCCTGCATTTCCTTGGGATTGGCCCACAGCGTGGTGACTGGCGTACTGACCGCCAATGGCTCGCCGTTACGGTCAGTGATCAGCCCGCGGTGTGCCGGAATTTGAATGTGGCGCAGGCTGCGGGCGTCGCCCTGGCCCTTGAGGAAGGCACGGTCGACGACCTGCAGGTCGATGATGCGCCAGCAGATGGCACCGACCATCAGCGCCAGCAGGCCGATCACGACGCGGAAGCGCCAAGGGTAGAGTGCGCCTTCGAGTTTCATCATGGCGCCACCATCCGCACTTCGTCGGCGGCCGGAACACGCATTTTCAGCTGTTCGCTGGCCAGGCTTTCGATGCGGCTGTGGGCAGTCCAGGTGCTCTGCTCAAGGATCAGCCGGCCCCATTCTGCCTGCGCCTTGTCACGCTCGTTCAGTTCGCCAAACAAGGTGTTGAGCAGTTGCCGGTTCCAGTGCGCGCTGTAGGACACCGCCACCGCTGAAACCAGCACAGCGATAAACAGCAGCAGCATCAGCGAGCTGCCGCCGGGCAATGGCTTGGCGAAGAGCTTGCTCAACGGAGCTTCTCCGCAACGCGCATGACTGCGCTGCGTGAGCGGGGGTTGGCCTTGAGCTCGGCCTCGGAGGCGAACTGCGCCTTGCCGATCAAGCGCACTTTTGGCTCGAAGACGGTGTGCTGCACGGGCAGGTTGCGCGGCAGGTTGTCCGCCTCGCCCTTGACTAGCTTGCGCATGAACAGTTTGACGATGCGGTCTTCCAGCGAGTGGAAGCTGATCACCACCAGGCGGCCACCGATCTCCAGTGACTCCAGCGCAGCCTCAAGGCCCGCCTCCAGGTCACCAAGCTCGTTGTTGACGTGGATGCGCAGGCCCTGGAAGGCGCGGGTCGCGGGGTTCTTGCCCTTTTCCCAGGCCGGGTTGGCGACCTTGAGCACTTCAGCCAGGTCGGCCGTGCGGGTGAACGGCTGCTTTTCGCGGCGCTCGACCACGGCCCGGGCCATACGCCCGGAGAAGCGCTCTTCACCGTACTGCTTGAATACGCGGGCGATCTCTTCAGCCGGGGCGGTGGCGATGAACTCGGC
The DNA here is from genome assembly GCF_044740745.1 of Pseudomonas sp. NPDC088322. Taxonomy (NCBI): domain Bacteria; kingdom Pseudomonadati; phylum Pseudomonadota; class Gammaproteobacteria; order Pseudomonadales; family Pseudomonadaceae; genus Pseudomonas; species Pseudomonas sp. NPDC088322. Next base: position 273,478 of record NZ_JBIURK010000006.1, read on the forward strand.
GGCGCTGATGCCTTGCGCAGGGTTCATGCGCATGTCCAGCGGGCCGTCGTTGAGGAAGCTGAAGCCGCGCTCGGGGTCATCAAGCTGCGGTGAAGACACACCTAGGTCCAGCAGCACGCCGCTGACCTTGCCGGCCAGGCCGCGCTCGGCTACTTCTTCGCCCAGCTCGGCAAAGCTGCGCTGCACAATGACGAAGCGGCCGTCTTCGGCCGCCAGCGCTTGCCCCGTGGCAATCGCTTGTGGGTCTTTGTCGAACCCGAGTAGCCGCCCCTGCGGCCCCAGCTTGCTGAGGATCAGGCGGCTGTGGCCACCGCGGCCGAAGGTACCATCGAGGTAGCAGCCATCGGCGCGCAGGGCCAGTGCCTCGACAGCTTCGTCGAGCAGCACGGTGATGTGGTTGAAGCCGCTATCTATGGTCACAGGATCAGGTCACGCAATTCGTCAGGCAAAGCGCCCGGTTGTTGAATAGCTGCAAGATCGTCTGCCGAAACCGCGTTCCAGGCATCCTCATCCCACAGCTGAAATTTGTTCAGCTGCCCCACCAACATCGCCTTCTTGTCCAGATTGGCGTACTCACGCAGGCGCGGCGGTACCAGAAAACGGCCACTGCCATCGAGCTCCAGGTCTACCGCATTACCGATCAGCAAGCGCTGCAGGCGGCGGTTTTCCTCACGCAAAGACGGCAAGGCACGCAACTTGGCTTCTATCTGTTCCCACTCATCGAGGGGATATACACATAAGCAGCGATCGACTGCATCGATGGTCACGATCAACTGGCTCTGGCAACGCGAATCCAACTCGTCACGGTACCGACTCGGCATGGCGAGTCTGCCCTTTGCATCAAGGCTGACGGCATTGGCTCCGCGGAACACGGCTGCGATTCCCCACAATGTTATCGTTTTTAGGCCAGAAAACCCACTTCAACCCACTTTCTGCCACTTGCGCACACTATAGGAATCCGCCCGGTACACCGTCAAGGCGCGCTCGTAGGGAAATCCCTTACACGGCGGAGATTTAGCTCAACAAAGAGATGAAGGAAGATAAAAAGAAGGAAAAATGGCGGGCAAAAAATGTGCGAACTCAGTCAGATAGCGACCGAAGTTAAAGTGATTTATTAAGAGTAAGATTTTTTCGGTATTACCAAGGTGCTTCTGCCGTCGATTACAGCAGGGAGGGAGAGGTGGAGAGTCGATCTATAAGCCGGGTTTTGTCGAGGACAGTCATTCCTCTACGACGGCCATCACTGGACGCCTCTAGCAACCTACCCGGTTCCGACGCGGGCCACGCCTAATGGAACCCTATTTGGTCTTGCTCCGAGTGGGGTTTACCTAGCCACGAACTGTTGCCAGTCGCGCGGTGCGCTCTTACCGCACCTTTTCACCCTTACCGGCACCGAAGTGCTTAGGCGGTTATTTTCTGTGGCACTTTCCGTAGGCTCACGCCTCCCAGGGGTTACCTGGCACTCTGCCCTATGGAGCCCGGACTTTCCTCCCCCCTCTTTTGCGGAACAAAAGAAGGCAGCGACTGTCCAATCGACTCTCCGCCGACAAGGGTAACGTCAGGCGCGCTCAAGAACAAGCTTTAGAGCAACAGGATGTCGCTAATGCTCAATTGGCTTTCTGCTTTTCCAGGGCCGCCTGATACAGCAGGTTCTTGCGCACCCCGGTAATTTCCGCTGCCAGCGCCGCTGCGCGCTTGAGTGGCAATTCCGCCAACAGCAAGTCCAGAACGCGCTGCGCCTCGGTGCTGATCGCCTGCTCGTCTTCGGGCGCACTCCAGCCCCCCACCAACACCACGCATTCGCCGCGCTGCTGATTACTGTCGGCGGCAACAAACGCGTGCAACTCGCCCAGCGGCAGGCCCTTGAGTGTTTCGAACGCCTTGGTCAGCTCACGCCCAAGCAGCGCCGGGCGATCCGCACCGAACACCGCCTGCATGTCATCGAGGCATTCCAGAATGCGGTGCGGGGCCTCATAGAAGATCAGCGTGCGCGGCTCTTCCTTAACCTGTTCCAGGCGGGCACGCCGCCCAGCAGTCTTGGCAGGCAGAAAGCCTTCGAAGATAAACCGGTCAGACGGCAAGCCAGCGGCCGACAACGCAGCAATCAGCGCGCAGGCGCCGGGCACCGGCACCACTTTCACGCCGGCAGCGCGAGCCTGGCGCACCAGGTGATAACCCGGGTCGGAAATCAGCGGCGTGCCAGCGTCAGAGACCAGCGCAATATCGTCGCCCGCCAGCAAGCGAGTCAGAAAACGCCCGCCCTCGTCGCGCTCATTGTGCTCATGGCAGGCAGCCAGCGGCGTGTTGATACCGAAGTGCTGCATCAGGCGGATTGAATGGCGGGTGTCTTCGGCGGCGATCAAGGCTACATCCGCCAGCACCTTGAGCGCGCGGGCACTCATGTCATCGAGGTTGCCGATCGGCGTGGCCACCACGTACAGCGTGCCTGTGGTGGATTTCGAAGCCCCTGCTACATCTGTCACTGCGCGCACCTGTCTTTCGGATCAAAGGCGCCATTGTAGCCCGAGCACCGGTAACAGGGCGCAAACATCTTCACCGGCGGCCCGCTTCAGGCCACCTATAGTGAAGGTTGCACGTCAGCGACATCGCGCCCCGGCCAGTGGTTGGGTACAATCGTCGGCCAACCAGATCGAGTAACAGGACTTTTACATGATCGCTTGTCTGCGGCTGCTCACAGCCCTCTGCCTCGCTGCCTTGCTGGCAGCTTGCGCAAGCTCGCCCTCATCCAGCCTGGGCGAACTCCCGCGCACCCCGGACGCCAGTATCGAGCAACTGCTCGAGCAGGCAGCCACCAGCAAGTCGCCCGAGGACGCAGCCCTGCTGCGCCTGAGCGCTGCCGACCTGGCCTACAAGCAAAAGGACTATCCACGCGCAGCGCGGATTCTCGAACAGGTACCACTGGACCCGCTCAAGCCTGCTCAGCAGGTGTTCGCCAGCACCTTGAGCGCTGAGCTGGCCATGAGCCGCAATCAGCCCAAAGCTGCCCTGACCGCCCTCGCCCACCCTAGCCTGCAGCGTCTGGGCGAGATGCCGGCTGAGCTGCAAGTGCGCACCTACAGCGTGCATGCCGCTGCCCTCGAAGCCGATGGCCAGACCTTGGCCGCAGCGCAGCAGCGGGTGCAACTGGCGCCTCTGCTCAGCGGCCAGGCGGCCAGCGCCAACAACGACGCGATCTGGGCACTGGTCGCTGCCTTGCCTGCCGAGCAGCTGCAATCGACTGGCAACGACACCCTGGCCGGCTGGACCAGCCTGGCCCTGGCGGTAAAAAGCGCCGGCACGCTGGAGCAGCAACAGGCTGCGATCGACGCCTGGCGCAACCAGCATCCAGAGCACCCCGCAGCCAAGCAACTGCCGACCGCGCTGAGCAAACTCAAGGAACTGGCCAGCCAGCCCCTGACCAAGATCGCCCTGCTGCTGCCTCAGGAAGGCTCGCTGGCAGGCGTCGCCCGCGCCTTGCGCGATGGCTTCATGGCCGCGCACTTCCAGGCCCAGCAGGCAGGCCAACAGGCACCTGCGATCCAGGTCTATGACAGCTCGCGGATCAGCTCGCTGGACGATTTCTACCGCCAGGCTCAGGCCGATGGCGTGCAACTGGTAGTCGGCCCGCTGGAAAAACCGCTGGTGAAAAAGCTCGCCGCCTACCCGCAGTTGCCACTGCCGACCCTGGCCCTGAACTACGCCGAAGCAGGCCAGAGCGCACCGCCGCAGCTGTTCCAGTTTGGCCTTGCCGCAGAAGACGAAGCCCGTGAAGTGTCGCGCCGTGCACGCGCCGACGGCCTGGTCCGCGCTGTTGCGCTGGTGCCGAGCGGCGAATGGGGCGACCGCGTGCTGGCCGCCTTCCGCAAGGACTGGGAAAGCAACGGCGGCACCCTGCTGGCTGCCGAGCGTATCGCCCAGCCGGTCGCCCTCGCCCAGCAAATCGCCGAGCTGTTCCAGCTGCGCCAGAGTGAAGGCCGTGCCAAGAGCCTGCAAAGCACGGTCGGTGGCAACATTGCCGCACAGCCGTCACGCCGCCAGGACATCGACTTCATCTTCCTCGCTGCCACCCCGCAGCAGGCGCAACAGATCAAGCCGACGCTGAACTTCCAGTACGCAGGGGATGTGCCGGTCTACGCCACCTCCAACCTGTACAGCGCCAGCGGTGACGTCAACCAGTACAACGACATGACCGGCATCCGCTTCTGCGAAACGCCGTGGCTGCTCGACAGCAGCAACAGCCTGCGCCAACAAGTCGTGCAGCAGTGGCCACAAGCCGCTGGCAGCCTCGGCCGGCTTTATGCGATGGGCGTTGATGCGTATAGCCTGGCACCGCGTCTGGGCCAACTGAAGGCACTGCCTGACAACCGCGTACAGGGCCTGTCCGGCAGCTTGAGCATGAACCCGAGCCAGCGCATCGAGCGTCAACTGCCATGGGCAGAGTTCGCCGGCGGCCAGGTCAAACGCCTGCCGGACACGCCGCGCTGATGCAGGCGGCATCGCCTGGTCGCGCCGGCCAGGATGCTGAGGACTACGCCCTGGAGTATCTTTTCGGGCAAGGTCTGCAGTTGCTGGCGCGCAATTGGCGATGCAAGGGAGGCGAGCTTGATCTGGTCATGCTCGACGCCGATACAGTAGTATTCGTCGAAGTCCGCTATCGGCTGCACGCAGACTTCGGCGGCGCCCTCGGCAGTATCGATGGGCGCAAGCAGCAACGCCTGGCGCTGGCCGCCAGCATGTTTCTGCACAAGGAGTTCCGCTGGGCCAATCACCCCTGCCGCGTCGATGTCATCGCTCTACAAGGCAGCGGCCATGCAGGGCAACCGCTGCAATGGCTGAAAAACGCCTTCGAATGCTGAACCCACTGCGAATTTTTTGCTCTATGTTTCGCGGGCTGGTCCCTGTTGCGCGTCGCGCGGGCCACCGCCCCTCTTAAGGTCACACCAGATGGACATGCAATCCCGAATTCGCCGGCTGTTTCAGGCCAGCATCGACACCAAGCAACAGGCAATGGACATGTTGGCGCCGCATATCGAGCAGGCCAGCCTGGTCATGGTCAATGCCATGCTCAATGAGGGCAAGATGCTCGCCTGCGGCAACGGCGGCTCAGCCGGCGATGCTCAGCATTTCTCGTCCGAGTTGCTCAACCGTTTCGAGCGTGAGCGCCCGAGCTTGCCGGCGATCGCGCTGACCACCGACAGCTCGACGATCACCTCGATTGCCAACGATTACAGCTACAACGAAGTGTTCTCCAAGCAGATCCGCGCCCTCGGCCAGCCCGGCGACGTGCTGCTGGCGATCTCTACCAGCGGTAACTCGGCGAACGTGATTCAAGCGATCCAGGCCGCACATGATCGTGAAATGATTGTCGTAGCAATGACCGGGCGCGACGGCGGTGGCATGGCCTCGCTGCTGCTGCCCGAAGATGTCGAGATTCGCGTACCGTCGAACGTGACTGCGCGGATCCAGGAAGTCCACCTGCTGGCGATCCACTGCCTGTGTGATCTGATCGACAGCCAACTGTTCGGGAGTGAAGAATGATCCCCAAGCGTTTTGGCCTGATGGCCCTGACTCTGTGCCTGAGCCTCTCCGGCTGCAGTTCGGTATTGACCTCTACCCGCGACAATCCTATCGAGGACGATCGCGGCACCCGCACCATCGGCAGCAAGATTGACGATTCACTGATCGAAACCAAGGTCTCGGTCAACATCGCCAAGGCCAACCCTGACCTGGACAAAGGCTCGCACATCGTTGTCAGCAGCTATAACGGCGTTGTCCTGCTGGCCGGGCAAACCCCGCGTGCCGACCTCAAAAGCCTCGCCGAGCAGACCGCCGGCCAGGTGCAACGGGTCAAGAAGGTGCATAACGAAATCCAGGTGATGCAGCCGTCTTCGATTCTGGCGCGCAACAACGACGCCTGGCTGACCACCAAGATCAAGGCGCAGATGCTTGGCGACGCCAATGTGCCTGGCTCGCGCATCAAGGTCATCACCGAAAACGGTATCGTCTACCTGCTCGGCCTGGTTACCCAGGGCGAAGCCAACGCCGCGACCAGCGTGGTGCAAAGCGTTTCCGGCGTGCAGAAAATCGTCAAACTGTTCGAATACATCGACTAAGTCGCACCCGGCGGGAGGGCTGCGTCCTCCCGCCCTCCTCACCCGATCCAGGAAATACTCCATGACCAAGTTTCTGCTGCCCGCGCTGCTGATCGGCGCCTGCGCATCCCTGGCTGGCTGCTCCAGCCCGAGCATCATCACCCTGAATGATGGCCGTGAGCTGCAGGCATTGGACCAGCCCCACTTCGATCGCGCCTCTGGCTTCTATGAATTCGAACAGCTGGACGGCAAGCGCACGCGCATCAACAAGGATCAGGTTCGTACCATTACCGACCTGTAATTGCTGATCCAACGCTTACGAAAAAGGCGATCCTCTCGGATCGCCTTTTTCGTTACTTGACCACCTTCAGACTCGGTCGTCCGCTAGGACGCGGCGGCTGGCCACCACCTTCGGGCGGGCCGTCGTTATCCGGCTCGTCAACTTCATCCTCAAGCTCTTCATCATCCAGCAGCGAAGGCTCAAGCTCGAACACCATGCCCTGACCGTTCTCGCGGGCGTAGATGCCCAGGATCGCACCAGTGGGCACGAACAACGAATGCGCGACGCCGCCGAAGCGGCCTTCAAAGCTCACTGCGTCGTTATCCATGTGCAGGCTGCGCACCGCACTGGGCGACACGTTCAGGACAATCTGACCATCACTGGCGAAGCCCTGGGGCACCTGGACTGCCGGAAACTCGGCATTGACCAGCATATGGGGCGTGCAATCGTTGTCGACGATCCACTCGTACAGTGCTCTAACCAGATAGGGGCGACTGGAGTTCATCAACGGCTCCTTAAAGCTTGCGCATTTCACGTTCAGCAGCAGACAGGCTCGCCTGGAATGGCTCGCGGGCGAACTGTCGCTCCATATAATCAAGCAGCGGCTTGGCTTGCCGCGGCAGTTCGATACCCATCACCGGCAAACGCCAGAGTATGGGCAGTAGACAACAATCGACCAGGCTTTGCTCATCACTCATGAAGCAGGCCATCTCGGCAAACAATGGCGCAACCCCGGTCAGGCTCTCGCGCAGTTCCTTGCGCGCCTTTGCCTGCGCAGCCTCGGTGCTGCGCTTGTCGAGCAGCACGTCGGCCAGCGAGCACCAGTCGCGCTGGATGCGGTGCACCAGCAGGCGGCTGTTGCCGCGTGCGACCGGATACACCGGCAGCAGTGGCGGGTGCGGATAGCGCTCATCGAGGTATTCCATGACCACGGTCGACTCGTACAGCGCCAGATCGCGATCAACCAGGGTTGGCACACTGGCGTAAGGGTTCACTTCAACCAGCTTGGGTGGCACACGCCCAGGATCGACGTCGATGATCTGCACGCTGACGCCCTTTTCGGCGAGCACCAGGCGGACCCGGTGCGAGTAATGATCAGCGGGATCGGAATAGCAGGCTAACCTGTTGGTTACGCCCATGCAGCGCCTCCTCGTGGGGATGCTTGTAAAACACAAATGCAAACGCGCCCTGAGGGGCCCAATGCAGTTGCACGGGGCGCCTCAGGGCGCGTTCAACTAACCAGAAACTACTGCGTGATCAGTGCACGTCCTTCCAGTATTCGCGCTTGAGCAAGTAGGCGAACACGAAGAAGAAAGCCAGGTACAGCAACACATAGGTACCGATGCGCTGGCTCTCCAGTTTGACCGGGTTGGCCGAATAGGCCAGGAAGGTCACCAGGTTCTTGACCTTCTCGTCGAACTGCTCGGGCGTCAGGGTACCGGATTTCGGCTCGATGGTCAGCTGATCACATGCTTCATGGGTCAATGGGCTGCCCGTCAACGGGTCATATTGCTTCTTGCCGTCGACGACGCTCTGCACCTGCTTGCAGCCAATCACCTGATTACCCTGCAGGCCAACCAGCACGTTAGGCATGCCGACGTTGGGGAAGACCTTGTTGTTGACCCCGTATGGCCGCGACTTGTCCTCATAGAAGCTACGCAGGTACGAGTACAGCCAATCGGTACCACGCACCCGCGCAACCAGGGTCAGGTCTGGCGGCGCAGCGCCAAACCAGGTCTTGGCATCAGCCGGCTGCATGCCGATCTGCATGTGGTCGCCGATCTTGGCACCGGTGAACACCAGGTTTTCCAGCATCAGCTCATGGGGGATACCCAGGTCATCAGCGACCCGCTCATAGCGCTGGAACTTGGCGCTATGGCAGCCCATGCAATAGTTGGCAAAGGTCCGCGCACCATCCTGCATGGCGGCTTTGTCACTCAGGTCGATATCGACCTTGTCCAGCTCCAGGCCGTGTTCCGCGGCAAAGGACAAGGCAGGCATCACTGCCAGGAACAGTACTGCAATAAGCTTTTTCATCAGCCAGTCACCCTTTCCGGAACCGCTTTGGTCTTCTCCAGCCTTGTGTAGAACGGCATCAGCAGGAAGTAGGCGAAATACAGCACGGTACAGACCTGCGACAGCAGGGTCCGCCCCGGAGTAGGCGCCAACACACCCAGCACACCGAGAATCACGAAGCTGACGCAGAACACCAGCAGCCAGATCTTGCTCAGCCAGCCCTTGTAGCGCATGGAACGTACCGGGCTGCGGTCAAGCCAGGGCAACACGAACAACACGGCAATGGCGGCGCCCATGGCGATCACGCCGAACAGTTTGTCGGGCACCGCGCGCAGGATCGCGTAGAACGGTGTGAAGTACCACACCGGAGCAATGTGCTCGGGTGTCTTGAAGGCGTTGGCTTGCTCGAAGTTTGGTTTTTCGAGGAAGTAGCCGCCCATTTCCGGGAAGAAGAACACCACCGAACAGAACACGAAGAGGAACACCACCACGCCGACGATATCCTTGACGGTGTAGTACGGGTGGAACGGGATACCGTCGAGGGGGATGCCGTTTTCGTCCTTGTGCTTCTTGATGTCGACGCCGTCAGGGTTGTTCGAGCCGACTTCGTGCAGCGCCAGGATATGCAGCACCACCAGGCCGAGAATGACGATCGGCAAGGCCACCACATGCAAGGCGAAGAAGCGGTTCAGGGTAATCCCCGAGATCAGGTAGTCGCCGCGAATCCACTGGGTCAGGTCATCGCCGATCACCGGGATGGCGCCGAACAGCGAGATGATTACCTGCGCCCCCCAATACGACATCTGGCCCCAAGGCAGCAGATAGCCCATGAACGCTTCAGCCATCAGCGCCAGATAGATCAGCATGCCGAACAGCCAGACCAGCTCACGCGGCTTCTGATAAGAGCCGTAGAGCAGCCCGCGGAACATGTGCAGGTAGACCACGATGAAGAACGCCGAGGCGCCGGTGGAGTGCAGGTAGCGCAGGATCCAGCCGTACTCGACATCGCGCATGATGTACTCGACCGAGGCGAACGCCTCTTCGGCCGAAGGGGTGAAACTCATGGTCAGCCAGACGCCGGTAACAATCTGGTTGACCAGCACCAGCAACGCCAGCGAGCCAAAGAAGTACAGGAAGTTGAAGTTCTTCGGCGCGTAGTATTTGCTCAGATGCTCTTCCCACATCTTGGTCGCGGGGAAGCGCGCATCGATCCAGTCCATGAACTTGCTCATCATGCGTTCTCCTGATCGACGCCGATGACGATGATGTCGTCCGTCTCGTATGAGTGCGGAGGCACTGGCAGGTTGAGAGGTGCCGGCTGGGACTTGTAGACGCGGCCAGCGAGGTCGTAGTGAGAGCCGTGGCAGGGGCAGAAATAGCCACCGACCCACTTGGGCCCCAGATCGACCGGCGCCACTTCAGGACGGAAGGTCGGCGAGCAGCCCAGGTGGGTGCACAGGCCAACCAGCAGGAGGATTTCCGGCTTGATCGAGCGCACCTCTGGGTCGACGTAAGTCGGCTGCACCGAGGCCTGCGATTCCGGATCAGCGAGCTCGCCGACGATTTTCTTGAGATTGCCGAGGATCTCTTCTGTGCGTCGCACGATGAATACTGGCTGCCCGCGCCACTCAGCAACCATCTGCTGGCCGGGTTCAATCTTGGCAATATTGACCTTCACCGGTGCACCGGCGGCTTTCGCCTTGGCACTGGGAAACCATGACCCCACGAACGGTACCGCAGCCCCCACAGCCCCCGCTGCACCCACCACGGACGTGGCGGCTACGAGGAAGCGGCGCCGGCCTGCGTTGACGCCGTCATTACTCATTCAGTCCTCTCCCATCAGCTGCTCTGGCCTGTTGAACCAGGCCTGTATTTTGTGAATGTCTGTGGCACTAAATTTTGGTCGCCATGGTAAGAAACAAATCCACACACTGACAAGGTGATTAGCCCCGGCCGGGCTACAACCCACGCTTTGCTTGATCTGCGTCTATAAGGCGACTTGCCACGGACATGCTGACAGGTTAGTTCAAGGCAAAAAAAAAGCCCGGTTCCAAGGAACCGGGCTTCTTTCGACTGCCGAAGCGAAATTAACGCTTGGAGTACTGAGGACGCTTACGTGCTTTACGCAGACCCACTTTCTTACGCTCGACTTCACGAGCATCGCGGGTTACGTAGCCAGCGCGACGCAGAGCAGGGCGCAGGGCTTCGTCGTAGGCCATCAGAGCGCGGGTGATACCATGACGGATCGCACCGGCTTGACCGCTGACACCACCACCGGAAACGGTGACGTAGATGTCGAACTTGGCAACGTTCTCGGTCAGCTCGAGGGGTTGACGAACAACCATGCGAGCGGTTTCGCGACCGAAGAAAGTGTCCAGAGGACGGTTGTTGATGGAGATGTTACCGGTACCTGGACGCAGGAAAACGCGAGCGGTTGCGGTCTTGCGACGGCCAGTGCCGTAATTTTGAGTCGCCGACATAATGAACTATCCCGTTAGATCTTCAGTTCTTGAGGCTGCTGAGCAGTGTGTGGGTGAACAGCGCCCGCGTACACTTTCAGCTTGCGGTACATGTCGCGACCCAGCGGGTTCTTAGGCAGCATGCCCTTGACCGCGGTCTCGATGATACGCTCAGGGGCCTTGGCGATCAGCTTGTCGAAGCTGATTTCCTTGATGCCACCTGGGAAGCCGGAGTGGGAGTAGTACATTTTGTCAGTAGTTTTAGCACCAGTGACACGTACCTGCTCGGCGTTGATTACGACGATGTAGTCGCCGGTGTCAACGTGAGGGGTGTATTCAGCTTTGTGCTTGCCACGCAGACGAAGAGCGATTTCGGTAGCCAGACGACCCAGGGTCTGACCAGCGGCGTCGACGACGAACCAGTCGCGCGTAACTGTTTCTGGTTTAGCAGTAAAAGTTTTCATTATCTCTAAAGCCTCAGAGGCCGCCCAAGCAATAAAAAATAGACGGCGAATCTTACTGGATAGTGCGCAACTTGACAAGCAAGCACGCAGCCGAATACGGACGCTATTGGGGGCTCGGGTCGGGCACGTCCAATATCCGGCGGGTTTCTCTCGTAATGCAGTGCATCACTTCCGCAAAACGGAGAGGGGCAGGATTATCCAGATTGCAGAAAAAAATTCAACCTGCTTTTATGGTCTTTTTCGCCAGAGAGAAGCTTCCAGATGGAATACCGCAAGCTCGGCCGTACCGACCTCAACGTCAGCGCCCTGTGCCTGGGCACCATGACCTGGGGCGAGCAGAACGATCAGGACCAGGCTTTCGCCCAGATCGCCCGGGCCAAGGCCGGCGGAATCAACTTCATCGATACCGCCGAAATGTACCCGGTGCCGCCGCGCCCGGAGACCTACGCCGCCACCGAACGAATCATCGGTAACTGGTTCAAGGCCAACGGCGATCGCGACCAGTGGACTCTGGCGAGCAAGGTTGCCGGCCCGGGCAACGGCATCAGCCACATCCGCGACGGCCAGCTCAAGCACAATCGCCAGCACATCGTTGCCGCGCTGGACGCAAGCCTTGAGCGCCTGCAGACCGATCACATCGACCTGTATCAGCTGCACTGGCCGGAGCGCAGCACCAACTTCTTCGGCAAGCTCGGCTATCAGCACCTGCCGCAGGACCACTTCACGCCACTGGAAGAAACCCTTGAGGTGCTCGACGAGCAGGTTCGTGCCGGCAAGATCCGTCACATTGGCCTGTCCAATGAAACGCCATGGGGCACGATGAAGTTCCTGCAGCTGGCCGAGAGCCGCGGTTGGCCGCGGGCAGTATCGATCCAGAACCCCTACAACCTGCTCAACCGCAGCTTCGAGATCGGCCTGGCCGAAGTGGCGATCCGCGAGCAATGCGGGCTGCTGGCCTACTCGCCGCTGGCATTCGGCATGCTTGCCGGCAAGTATGAAAACGGCGCCAGACCTGAAGGCGCGCGGTTGACGCTGTTCAACCGCTTTGCCCGCTACTCCAACCCGCAGACCGTGGCCGCCTGCAGCCGTTACGTGCAGATAGCCCGCGAGCATGGCCTGGACCCGGCCCAGATGGCCCTGGCGTTCGTCACCCGCCAGCCGTTCGTGACCAGCAATATCATCGGTGCGACCAGCCTTGAACAACTGGAAAGCAACCTCGCCAGCGCCGACCTGAACTTGAGCGATGAGCTGCTGGCAGCCATCGAAGCGGTCCACCAGGATCAGCCAAACCCGGCGCCGTGATTCAGCCGTAACAAAGCGGCAGCGGGTCAGCCCGCTGCCGCAGGCAGCTGGATCGGGACGGGGTAGACACAATCGCCAAAAAATAAGACGATCCAGCCGGTGATTGACCACTCTACCCTAATAAGAACAATGACAATGATCTTTACCCAACCCACCGCTTCATTGCGGCGCGTCAGCATTCTGGCCGTCGATAATGTGTTCGCCTCGACCCTGATGCAGGCCAAGGATTTCTTCCACCTGGCCAGCCTGCGCTACGGCAAGCAAATGGGCCTGGGCCTGCAACCGATGTTCGAAATCTGCCTGGTCAGCCCCGACGCTGCACCGGTGGACAGCTTCAGCAACGTGCAGGTGCCGGTAGACGGCGGCCTGGGCGATGCCGATGTGATCATCCTGCCGGCGTTCTGGGATGACTTCGACAACCTCCAGCAGCGTTATCCGCAGGTCTTGCCATGGCTACGCGAGCAGCATGCGCGTGGCGCGGTGCTCTGTGGCGAAGCCAGCGGCGTGTACTGGCTGGCCGAAGCGGGCTTGCTCGATGGCAAGGAGGCGACCACCTACTGGCGCTTCTTCACTGACTTCGCCGAGCGCTTCCCGGCTGTGCGGCTGAACCAGGACAAGCACCTGACCGATGCCGACAACCTGTACTGCGCGGGCGGCGCGACCTCGGCCTGCGACCTGTACATTTACCTGATCGAGCGCTTCTGCGGGGCCAATGTCGCCCGCGCGGTAGCCCGCGACATCCTCTATGAAGTGCAACGCAACTACACCCCAGGGCGTATGGGTTTTGGTGGGCAGAAGCTGCATCAGGACCTGATCATCCTGCAGATTCAGCACTGGCTTGAAGAGCATTTCGCGGACAAATTCCGCTTTGAAGACGTCGCCCGCAACCATGGCATGAGCATTCGCAATTTCATGCGCCGGTTCCAGACGGCTACCGGCGACAAGCCCCTGCACTATCTGCAACGGCTACGCATCGAAACCGCCAAGGGCTTGCTGTCGAGTACCCGCAAGAGCATCAAGACCATCAGTTATGAGGTGGGCTACGACGATGCGAGCTTCTTTGCCCGCTTGTTCCGCCAGCATACCGAGCTGTCGCCGAACCAGTATCGGCAGCAGTTCATGCAGGAAGCGTGAGCCACATTGGGGCTGCCTTGCAGCCCTTCGCGGGTGAACCCGCTCCCACAGGAGCGGGTTCACCCGCAAAGCGGCCCCAACTACACCGAATTAAGGCTTATGCGCTCGCGCCAGAAACTCGTGCGACTGCATCTCCAGCAAACGGCTCAGCGTACGCTGGAACTCGAAGCTCAGCCGCCCGCCGGTGTACAGATCCTTCAACTCAACCTCAGCTGAAATGATGAGCTTGACGTTACGGTCGTAAAATTCATCGACCATGTTGATGAAGCGCCGGGCGATATCGTCGGTAGCCACACCCATCTGCTCGACATTGCTCAGCAGCACGGCATGGAAGATCTTGCCCAGCTCGATGTAGTCGTTCTGGCTGCGCGGCCCGTCGCACAAGGCGCGGAAGTCGAACCAGGCGACATCGTCACAGGTACGCAGGGCGTGAATCTCGCGATTCTCGATCATCAGCACGTCGTTCTCGACCGCCTGCGTGCACTCCGGGGTCAGCGCCTTGAAGCTCTGGCGCAGGCTCTCGTGCGCAGCGGCGTCGAGCGGGAAGTGGAACAGTTCGGCCTGCTCGAGGTGGCGCAGACGATAGTCGACGCCGCTGTCGACGTTCACCACATCGGTGTACTGCTTGATCATGGCGATGGCTGGCAGGAAGCGCGCACGCTGCAAGCCATCCTTGTACAGGCCGTCAGGCACGATGTTGGAGGTCGCGACCAGTGATACGCCGTTCTTGAACAGCTCTTCCATCAAGGTGCCGAGGATCATCGCATCGGTAATGTCAGAGACGAAGAACTCATCGAAACAGATGACCCGGGCTTCGTTGGAGAAGCGCTTGGCGATCACCGTCAGCGGGTTCTTCTCGCCCTTGAGCGTGCGCATTTCTTCGTGCACGCGCTTCATGAAGCGGTGGAAGTGCGTGCGCATCTTCTGTTCGAACGGCAGCGCCTCATAGAAGGTGTCGACCAGATAGGTCTTGCCGCGCCCTACCCCACCCCAGAAGTACAAGCCCTTGACCGGGGCCTGGTCCTTCTTGCCGAACAGCTTGCCGAGCACGCCGGGCTTGTTGTTCTGCGCCGCGACCAGGTCGTCGTACAGACGCTGCAGATGACGCACCGCTGTTTCCTGCGCCGCATCATGGAAGAAATCGGGACGTTTGAGATCTGCTTGATATCGTTCTAAAGGCGTCATAATTCGCTGGCGAGGTAACAAAAGCGGGCCGTCACTGTAGCGACGGGCCCGCATAATGGCAATCAGACTTGCGGCGAAATGCCTCAGTCGGCTTGTGGCTGGAGCGCTGCGTGCAGGGCTTGCACGGCAGCGTCGCGCGCTGATGCATCGGCAAACTGCGGGCCTTCCGCGACCTGCTCACCGTTCAGCCACAGGGCAAAGCTCAGGCCGTCGACGCGTACATCGGCTTCACCACCCTGCTGCAGTTGCTTGCTCACCGCACCGGCGCTCTTGCCGTCGGCGAAGCTGCGCGACAGCAGCAATTGCTCGCCATCGGCGGCCAGCAGGCGGAAGCGGAAGCTGCCGTCTTCATCACGGAAGCTGACAAAGCGGGCGCTCTTGGCGGCCTTTTTCTTCACGTCGGTGCTGGCCTGGACACTGCTGCGGAACGAGCGCAGGCCGACCGCTTCGCGCAGTTGTTCAAGGAACGGCGTCGCGCTCTTGCGCGCCTTGGCCGCGCCGGCCAAAAGGATGTCTTCAAGGTCAGCAGGACGTGCGATCAGCTGATGGTAATGCTCGCGTGGCGCGGCCAGTTGGCCGTCCAGCAGCTGGAACAGGCGCTGCTTGGCCTCGCCCCAGCCCAGCCCTTGCAGCAGTGCTTCATGCAGCTCTGCCGATTGCGCCGGGGTAGCGAACGCTTGGTACAGGGTGAACAGGTGCGAGCTGTCCGGGTCTTTCGCTTCGCCGGGTGCACGGGAGTCGGTGACGATGCGCGAGATGGCGTCTTTCATGTCCTTGGCGCTGGCGAACAACGGGATGGTGTTGTCGTAGCTTTTGGACATCTTGCGCCCATCCAGACCCGGCAGGGTCGCCACGCTTTCTTCGATCACCGCCTCAGGCATGGCAAAGAACTCCTTGCCCTGGCCGAACAGGTGGTTGAAGCGCTGGCCAATGTCACGGGCCATTTCCACGTGCTGGATCTGGTCACGGCCAACCGGCACCTTGTGCGCGTTGAACATGAGAATGTCCGCCGCCATCAGCACCGGGTAGCTGAACAGGCCCATGGTCACGCCGGCATCCGGGTCTTCGCCGTTTTCCAGGTTCTTGTCTACCGACGCCTTGTAGGCGTGGGCGCGGTTGAGCAGGCCCTTGCCGGCAACGCAGGTCAGCAGCCAGGTCAGCTCAGGGATCTCGGGGATGTCGGACTGACGGTAGAAGGTGACTTTGTCCGGGTCGAGCCCGCCCGCCAGCCAGGTGGCGGCGATCTCCAGGCGCGAACGCTGGATGCGCAGCGGGTCATCGCACTTGATCAGCGCGTGATAGTCGGCCAGGAAGTAGAACGAGTCGGCACCGGGCTGCTGGCTGGCAAGGATGGCCGGGCGAATGGCGCCGGCGTAGTTGCCCAGGTGCGGGGTGCCGGTGGTGGTGATACCGGTAAGAATGCGCGTAGTCATGGGTAATCGCTTGATCAGGCTTGGCTCAGTTCGAGAGGCGCGGCAGCACCAGATCCTTCAGATCGGTCAGCTTGCCATGGAAAAAGTGTCCGCATTCTGCCACTTTCAGCAGCTCATGGGGGCGCGACAGGCTGTCGGACCATTCGTAAACCAGCTGAGGATCGACGACTTCGTCGCTGTCTGGCTGGATGACGGTCAACGGGCAAACCTGCGGCAGCGGGAAGTCGTCATTCAAACGCATCACAGCAGGTGCGATCATGAACAGCTGCTGCAGCGTTGCGCCCTGGCTTTCCAGACGCCCGGCAAGACTCGCGGCAACGAAACCGCCAAACGAGAAGCCCATCAGCACCAGCGGCAGCTCGGGATAGCTGGTCCGCACCCAGGCGGCGACGGCCTCGGCATCAGCCACTTCACCCGCGCCCATGTCATGGCTGCCAGCGCTTTGGCCGACGCCGCGGTAATTGAAGCGCAGCGTGTTGTAGCCAGCATCGCGAGCAGTGCGTTGCAGGGTCGAGACCACCTTGTTGAGCATGGTGCCGCCCTGCACCGGATTAGGGTGGCAGATCAGCACTACGCCACGCGGCTCGGCCACTTCCAGCTGCAAGGCTTCCAGTTGGCCGCATGGGCCATCGATGAACAAGGGGGTTTCGCGGATAAGCAAAGCACTACTCCGTGACCTCGGAAGGGGTCGACTCGTCTAGCTGATGAATTCTGTTCTGAAATATTTGCGATCGTTCGCGGTATACAGCGCAGGTCTGAGCCGTTAACGTAAAGCAAAGCCGTTTATAGAGGAAGGACTCGTGGAACTCTCGCTCCTTGTTTGGTTGTTGCCGACCCTGGCCCTGGTCGTCGGCGTAGTCGTCGGCTTCGTCGTGGCCCGCCTGCTGCCCAACGCAGCGCCCAGCAGCACACAGCGTCAACTGGATGATATCCAGCAACGTTTCGACAGTTATCAAAGTGAAGTGGTCACCCACTTCAACAGCACCGCAGCCCTGGTTCAACGCCTGACCCAGAGCTACCAGGACGTGCAGGATCACCTGGCCGACGGTGCCAACCGCCTGGCCCTGGACGAGCTGACCCGTCAGCGTCTGCTGGCAGCGCTGCATTCGGAGGCTGCGCAAAGCCATCGCGATCGCCTGACGCCGCCGAAAGACACCGCCGAAGTGCCGCGTGACTACGCGCCCAAGACGCCTAACTCGCCGGGGATGCTCGACGAGAGCTACGGCCTCAAGCGCTGATCCGAGCTGTAAGCACTGGTTCTTCAAGGTTTTATTGCTGATGTTGGGGCTGCTTTGCAGCCCTTCGCGGGTGAACCCGCTCCCACAGGTTTTTGCAGCGCCGCCTTAACCTGTGGGAGCGGGTTCACCCGCGAAGGGCCGCAAAGCGGCCCCTTTTCGATTCATGAGCGAAGCCTGAGCCCGCTCAAACGCTGGCGCGCAATGCCTGCTCGATATCAGCCAGCAGGTCCTCGATATCCTCAAGCCCCACCGACAACCGCACCAACCCCTCGCCTATGCCGTGCTGCGCACGTTCTTCAGGGGTGTAGCTGGAGTGGGTCATACTCGCTGGATGCTGGGCCAGTGACTCGGCATCACCCAGGCTGACCGCGCGGCTGAACAGCAGCAGGGCATTCATG
Organism: Pseudomonas sp. NPDC088322; assembly: GCF_044740745.1. Classification (NCBI taxonomy): domain Bacteria; kingdom Pseudomonadati; phylum Pseudomonadota; class Gammaproteobacteria; order Pseudomonadales; family Pseudomonadaceae; genus Pseudomonas; species Pseudomonas sp. NPDC088322. The sequence goes on from NZ_JBIURK010000006.1 coordinate 291,479, forward strand.
AAGCGCCGACCGGCTTCGATACCACCCTTGAGTTCGAAGGCGATCATGCCGCCGGGCAAGCGCATCTGCCGCTGCGCCAGCGGGTACTGGGCGAAGCTCGCCAGGCCGGGATAATGCAGCAACTCGACCTGCTGCTGGCCCTGCAGAAACGCAGCCACCTGCGCCGCATTGGCGCAATGCCGATCCATGCGCAGGCCAAGCGTCTTGATTCCGCGCATCAGCAGTGACGCATCGTGCGGCGACAGCACCGCGCCAGTCATGTCTTTCAGACCTTGCAGACGAACACGGTCAATCAACGCCTTGCGCCCCGCCACCAGCCCGGCAGTGATGTCGCCATGGCCACTCAGGTATTTGGTTGCCGAGTGCACGACCAGGTCCGCGCCAAGCTCCAGCGGCCGCTGCAGGTAAGGTGTACAGAAGGTATTGTCGACCACCACATGGATATCACGACCGTGCACGGCCTGCGCTACGGCGGCAATATCGACCAGTTCCAGAGTGGGGTTGGCGGGCGACTCGAAATAGATCATGCGAGTTTTGTCGTTGATCGCAGCGGCCAGCGCCTGCGCGTCGTTGAGGTCGACGTGCCGGATCTTGACGCCGAACTCGCCGATACCGTGGTGCAGGAAGGCAAAGGTGCAGCCATAGAGCGTCTGGCCGACAATCAGCTCATCGCCAGGGCGCAGCAAGGTCCACAGGGTGGCGGTGATCGCGCCCATACCTGAGGCAAGCGCCAGCCCTGCCTCAGCGCCTTCCAGTGAGGCGATGCGCTGTTCCAGCAAGTCCAGGGTAGGGTTGGAAATACGGCTATAGAAATGCCCCTGCTGCTCCCCGGCAAAGCACGCTGCGCCATATTCGACCGTGGGGAAGGCATAGGTAGCCGTCTGGTAAATCGGCGGCACCAGCGCCCCGCCATGGGCGATCGGATCGTAGCCGTGGTGAATGGCTCGGGTGGAGAATCCGGATTGGCGCTTGGCAACGTCCATGGCTACAGCCTCTTGTGGTTTGTTATAAGCTTATGCCAACGAACCACCGGGATTTTTCCAAAGTCGCCCAGCAAAATCGGCGTCTGCGGGCATAAAAACAACAATTGACTCTCTGGAAGGGCAAGCCATGCCTACGACCCTTGACCGCACCGATCGCGCCCTGCTCGGCGCCTTGCAGGACAACGCCCGCCTCACGGTTTCCGAACTCGCCGATCGGGTTTCCCTGACCACTTCGCCCTGCTGGCGGCGGGTCAAGCTGCTCGAAGACAACGGCTACATCACTGGCTATCAGGCAGTGCTCTCGCCCAAGGCCTTGGGCTTTGGCGTGACCGCGTTCGTCAGCATCATGATGGATTCACATACCAAAGAGATGGCCTTGGCATTTGAGCGGCGATTGCTGGAAATTCCCGAGATCGTCGCTTGCCATAACGTGTCCGGACGCTACGATTTTTTGCTGGAGATTCTGGCGCGGGATCTGGAATCGTTTGGGGAATTTACCCGCGAGGTGCTGCAGCGGCTGCCTGGGGTGAAGGAGATCTATTCGAGTTTTTCGTACAAGGCAGTCAAGGAGCGGCGGGTGATTCCGGTATCCGAGAAGCACATTTGACGGCCCCACTGCAGCCCTTGTCGATCTTCAGGCACACGCAACAAACAAAAAACCCCGCCGAAGCGGGGTTTTTCAGTTACCTCAACGGGTCTTAGATAGCACCACGCTGACGCAACACTTCCAGCACCTGCTTGACGCCGTCTTCGACGCTGCTGCTCTGGGTATCGATCACCAGATCTGCATCCAGCGGCACATCGAACGGGAAGCTGTCACCCGGAATGTTGTCGCCACCAGCGGCATACAGACCTTGTGGATCACGCTCGCGGCACGCCAGTGGCGAAGCCTGCACGTACACCGTGATCAAGCGCTCCTTGCCGATCAGCGCCTTGGCCTGTTCGCGGCCTTCGGCATCCGGTGCGACGAACGCAGCCAGGGTCAACATGCCGGCTTCGTTGAACTGACGCGCGACATGCGCGGCGCGACGCCAGTTCTCGGTGCGCCCGGCGCGGTCCTGTGGCAGGCCCTTGTTCAGGTCATGGCGCAGGTTCTGGCCATCGAGCACGTAGACCGCCCGGCCCATGTCGAACAGCTTGCGCTCCACGGCGTAGGCCAGGGTGCTCTTGCCAGCGCCGGACAGGCCGCTGAACAGCACGGTGGCTGGCTGCTGACCAAAGCGCAGAGCGCGCTCTTCGGTGGTGACATGGGCCTGCTTGCCATGCTGACCAGTGCTGCCGTGCGGCAGTACCGGCGGTGCGATGATCATGCCGGCACCAACGGTGCCGTTGGTCAGGCGGTCAATGACGATGAACGCGCCCGTAGTGCGGTTGCTGTCGTAGCCGTCCAGCGCGATGGCGGAGTCGAGGCTGACCTTGACCCGGCCGATCTCGTTCAACTGCAGCGAACTGGCCGCGCCCTTGTCGAGGGTGTTCACATCGACCCTGTGGGTGATGCTGGCGATCGAGCCCGGCACGTAGCTGGTGGCGCGCTTGATGTCGTACTTCTTGCCCGGCAGCATCGGCTCTTCGGCCATCCACACGAGCATGGCGTCGAACTGGTCGGTCACCGGCGGCACGTTGTCGGCATGCACCAGCAGGTCGCCACGGGAGATGTCGATCTCGTCTTCCATGGTCAGGGTCACGGCCTGGCCTGGGCCGGCGTGCTCAAGTTCACCTTCATAGGTGACGATGGATTTGACCCGGCTGCTCTTGCCCGACGGCAGTACGACGATCTCGTCGCCCTTGTGCACCACGCCGCTGGCGAGGGTGCCGGCAAAGCCGCGGAAGTTCAGGTTGGGCCGGTTGACGTACTGCACCGGGAAACGCAGGTCGGTGAAGTTGCGGTCGGCAGCGACTTCGACGGTCTCGAGGATTTCCATCAAGGTCTGGCCGCTGTACCACGGCGAACGCTCGCTGCGATTGACCACGTTGTCGCCCTTGAGCGCCGACATCGGCACGAAGTGCAGGCTGCTCGGGGTCAGGTCGATGGCCTGCGCAAACTTCAGGTAATCAGCCTTGATCGACTCGAACAGCTGCTCGTCGAAGCCTTTGAGGTCCATCTTGTTGACCGCAACGACGATGTGCTTGATGCCCAGCAGCGAGGCGATGTAGCTGTGCCGACGGGTCTGGGTCTGCACGCCGTAGCGGGCATCGACGAGGATGATCGCCAGGTCGCAGGTCGACGCACCGGTGGCCATGTTGCGGGTGTACTGCTCATGGCCCGGGGTGTCGGCGATGATGAACTTGCGCTTGGCAGTAGAGAAGTAGCGGTAGGCGACATCGATGGTGATGCCCTGCTCGCGCTCGGCCTGGAGGCCATCGACCAGCAATGCCAGGTCGACTTCTTCGCCCGTGGTGCCGGACTTTTTCGAGTCGCGGGTAATGGCCTCGAGGTGGTCCTCGTAGATCATTTTCGAGTCGTGCAGCAGGCGCCCGATCAGGGTGCTCTTGCCGTCATCGACGTTGCCGCAGGTAAGGAACCGCAGCAGTTCTTTGCGCTCGTGCTGAGCCAGATAAGCGACGATGTCTTCGCTGATCAAATCGGATTGATGCGACATGGAGTAACCCTGAAAATTAGAAGTAGCCCTGGCGTTTTTTGTCTTCCATGGAGCCTGCGCCATCGTGGTCGATGACCCGGCCCTGACGCTCGGAAGTGCGCGTCAGGAGCATCTCCTGGATGATGTCGGTCAGGCTGTCGGCATCCGACTCCACCGCGCCCGTCAACGGGTAGCAGCCAAGGGTACGGAAGCGCACCTTCTTCTTGACGATCCGGGCTTTCTCTTCCTCGGAGAGGTGCTCGAGAATGCGCTCGTCGTCGATCATGATCAGGGTGCCGTTCTTCTCGATGACTTCACGCTCGGCGGCGAAGTACAGCGGCACGATCGGGATGCCTTCAAGGTAGATGTACTGCCAGATGTCCAGCTCGGTCCAGTTCGACAGCGGGAAGACGCGGATCGACTCGCCTTTGTTGACCTTGCCGTTGTAGACGTTCCACAGCTCAGGGCGCTGGTTTTTCGGGTCCCAGCGGTGCTTGCTGTCGCGGAACGAATAGACCCGCTCCTTGGCCCGGGATTTTTCCTCGTCGCGGCGCGCACCACCGAAGGCAGCATCGAAGCCGTACTTGTCCAGTGCCTGCTTGAGGCCCTGGGTCTTCATGATGTCGGTGTGCTTGGAGCTGCCATGGGTGAATGGGTTGATGCCCTGCGCCACCCCTTCCGGGTTGACGTGGGTGATCAACTCCAGGCCCATTTCCTCGACCATCTTGTCGCGGAAGCTGTACATCTCCTGGAATTTCCACTGGGTATCGACGTGCATCACCGGAAACGGCAGCTTGCCCGGGAAGAAGGCCTTGCGCGCCAGGTGCAGCATCACGGCAGAGTCTTTACCGATCGAGTAGAGCATCACCGGGTTGTCGAACTCGGCGGCCACCTCGCGGATGATGTGGATGCTTTCCGCCTCCAGCTGTTTCAAGTGCGTCAGTTTGTCGACCATGGCTACTCACGTAAAACGATCTTATGAACGGCCAGCGGGCCGTGTTCGAGCGAGCCACTTTAGCACAGCGACTGCTTCTATTTAGGCAGGCGGCTAGATCGAAACGGTCTAACCATATGACTGCCGGTTTGGGGCTTCAACAGGTGTAAGAGCACGCAATCTGGCGCTCAGATCGGATTCGGGCAGTCGATGAACAGGTGCTCGACGGCAAAGCGCCGGGCCAGATAGTCACCCAGCGCCTGCACGCCATAGCGCTCGGTAGCGTGGTGGCCGGCAGCGATGAAGCTGATACCGTTTTCGCGGGCGCTGTGAAAGGTCTGCTCGGAGGCCTCGCCACTGATGAACAGGTCGACGCCCTGGGCAATCGCCGTGTCGATGTAGCCCTGACCGCCGCCGGTGCACCAACCGATCCGCCGCACCAGTTGCTCGCCTTCGATGAGCAACGGCTCGCGCCCCAGCACCTCTTGCACGCGGCGGGCGAAATCACGCGCCGAGACTGGCTCGTCGAGCGAGCCGAGCATGCCTACCACCTTGGGATTGTTTGGCTCCAGGGGGCCTTCGACGGTGATGCCCAACTGATGCGCCAGTTGCACGTTGTTACCAACCTCGGGGTGCACATCCAGCGGCAGATGGAACGCCAGCAGGCTGACGTCATGCTTGAGCAGCGTCTTCAGGCGACGTTGTTTGATGCCGGTGATGCACGGGTCTTCGCCTTTCCAGAAGTAACCATGGTGCACCAGCACCAGATCAGCCTCGGCTTCTACTGCCGCATCAAGCAATGCCTGGCTTGCGGTAACGCCGCTGACGATGCGGCTGACCTGGGGCCGACCTTCGACTTGCAGGCCATTGGGGCAGTAATCCTGGATCCGTGCGCTGTTCAGATAGCGTTCGGCTTCGGTGACCAGCGTGGTGAGGGCGACGGCCATGAAAAATCTCCTCGCAGTGGCATGTAGGCAGGGCACAAGGCCCTATAATGGCGGCCATTATGAGCTGTCGCCGGCGCTGCGGATACCGCTGGCAGGCGCCCGCCAAACGCACGCCGACGATGCGCCGCAGTGGCCGTCGCCGCGCGCCGTGTTCAGGTGTATCATCGCGCGCGCCTCCCCGGGCCGCTCTGCGACGGCCCTGCCCTACTCCAGGATTGATTCGATGCTCAAGGTTCTGCGTTACTTTGGCTGGCCACTGCTTACCGGCATATTGATCGCCATGCTGGTCATCCAGCGCTTTCCCGAGTGGGTCGGCCTGCCCAGCCAGGACGTCAACCTGCAGCAGGCGCCGCAGACCACGCGGATCATGCAGGGCCCGGTGTCGTACGCCGACGCCGTCACCCTGGCGGCGCCAGCGGTGGTCAACCTGTACACCACCAAAGTGGTCAACAAGAGTGCCCACCCGCTATTCGAAGACCCGCAGTTCCGCCGCTTCTTCGGTGACAACCTGCCCAAGCAACGGCGCTGGGAATCGAGCCTGGGTTCGGCGGTGATCATGAGCCCCGAAGGCTACCTGCTGACCAACAACCACGTCACCAGCGGTGCCGACCAGATCGTGGTCGCCCTCAAGGACGGCCGCGAGACCTTGGCCCGAGTGATCGGCAGCGACCCGGAAACCGACCTGGCGGTGCTCAAGATCGACCTGAAGAACCTGCCGGCGATTACCATCGGCCGCTCCGACACTATCCACATCGGCGACGTTTCGCTGGCCATCGGCAACCCGTTCGGGGTTGGCCAGACGGTGACCATGGGCATCATCAGCGCCACCGGGCGTAACCAGCTGGGCCTGAACAACTACGAAGACTTCATCCAGACCGATGCGGCGATCAACCCCGGCAATTCCGGGGGTGCGCTGGTCGACGCCAATGGCAACCTGGTCGGTATCAACACGGCGATATTCTCCAAGTCCGGCGGTTCGCAGGGTATCGGCTTCGCCATCCCGGTAAAACTGGCGCTTGAGGTGATGAAGTCGATCATCGAACACGGCCAGGTGATTCGCGGCTGGCTGGGGATCGAGGTGCAGCCACTCAGCCAGGAATTGGCCGAATCGTTTGGCCTCGAAGGCAAACCAGGGATCGTCGTAGCGGGGATCTTCCGCGATGGCCCGGCGCAGCGCGCAGGCTTGCAATTGGGTGATGTGATTCTGAGCATCAACGGCGAGCCGGCGGGCGATGGGCGCAAGTCGATGAACCAGGTGGCGCGGATCAAGCCGACCGACAAGGTGGCGATCGAGGTGATGCGCAATGGCAAGCAGCTCAAGCTGATCGCCGAAGTGGGCCTGCGCCCACCGCCGGCGCCGGTAGCGCCGAGCGAAGAGAAATAAACAAAAGGGGCCGCAATCGCGGCCCCTTTTTGTATCAGTGCAGGATCTGGCTGAGGAACAACTTGGTGCGGTCGCTCTGCGGCCGGTCGAAGAAGTCATCCGGCGCCGCCTGCTCTACGATCTCGCCCTTGTCCATGAAGATCACCCGGTTGGCCACGGTGCGGGCAAAGCCCATCTCGTGGGTCACGCAGAGCATGGTCATGCCGTCTTCGGCCAGGCCCACCATGGTGTCGAGCACCTCCTTGACCATCTCCGGGTCGAGCGCCGAGGTCGGCTCATCGAAAAGCATGATCTTCGGCTTCATGCACAGCGCTCGGGCAATTGCCACTCGCTGCTGCTGACCACCCGACAACTGCCCAGGGAACTTGTGCGCCTGCTCCGGGATGCGCACGCGCTCCAGATAGTGCATGGCGATTTCCTCGGCCTTGCGCTTGGGCATCTTGCGCACCCACATCGGCGCCAGGGTGCAGTTCTCGAGAATGGTCAGGTGCGGGAACAGGTTGAAGTGCTGAAACACCATGCCGACTTCGCGGCGGATCGCTTCGATCTGCTTGAGGTCGTTGGTCAGCTCGACGCCGTCAACGACGATGCGCCCTTGCTGATGCTCCTCGAGCCGGTTGAGGCAACGAATGGTGGTCGACTTGCCTGAGCCGGACGGCCCGCACAAGACGATCCGCTCGCCCTGACGCACGTTCAGGTTGATGTCCTTGAGCACATGGAACTGGCCGTACCACTTGTTCACGCCCTGCATCTGGATGATGCCTTCGGGGCCGGCAGGCTGCTTGATCGCTTCACTCATTTTGAAACTCCTAACGCTTGTGGCCAGTGTCCAGCTTGCGCTCCAGGTGCATGGAGTAGCGGGACATACCGAAACAGAAAATCCAGTAAACCAGGGCGGCAAACACGTAGCCCTCGGTCGCCATACCCAACCAGGCCGGGTCTGCCGTGGCTTGGCGCACGCTGTTGAGCAGGTCGAACAGGCCGATGATGATTACCAGGCTGGTGTCCTTGAACAGGGCAATGAAGGTGTTGACGATGCCCGGGATGACCAGCTTCAAGGCCTGCGGCAGGATCACCAGGCCCATCGAGCGCCAGTAACCCAGGCCCATCGCCGACGCGGCTTCGTACTGGCCTTTGGGGATGGCCTGCAAGCCACCCCGTACCACCTCGGCGATGTACGCCGACTCGAACAGGATGACGAAGATCATCGCCCGCAGCAGCTTGTCGAAGCTCATGCCTTCCGGCATGAACAACGGCAGCATCACCGAAGACATGAACAGCACGGTGATCAGCGGAATACCGCGCCAGAACTCGATGAAGGTCACCGACACCGACTTGATCACCGGCATCCGCGAGCGCCGCCCAAGTGCCAGCAGAATCCCCAACGGCAATGCCGCGGCGATACCGACGGTAGCGATCACCAGGGTCAGCATCAGCCCGCCCCACTGCGAGGTCGGTACCTGGCTCAGGCCAAAGCTGCCGCCATGCAGCAGGAAGTACGCCACGGTCGGGTAGACCAGCAGGTAGCCAATGCCGTAGGCCACCTTGCGCGGGAAGCGACGGATGAACAGCGGCGCAGCGCCGATCACGCCCAGCCACACGGTCAGGTCGACGCGCCAGCGCAGATCGCTCGGGTAATAGCCATACATGAACTGGCCGAAGCGCTGCTGGACAAACACCCAGCAGGCGCCCTCCTTGGTGCAGTCGGCGCGGGTATTGCCGGTCCAGTTGGCGTCGATGAACGCCCACTGCAGCAGCGGCGGCACGGCCAGCCAGATCAGGTAGATGGCAAAGAAGGTCAGCAGCGTGTTGATCCAGCTGGAGAACAGGTTGGCGCGCATCCAGGCCACCACACCAACGGTTTTCACCGGTGGTGGCATATCAGGTTTGAAAACATGGGCGTTCATGCGCGACTCCTACCGCTCGATCAGCGCAATGCGCTTGTTGTACCAGTTCATCAGCAACGAGATGCTGATGCTGATCGTCAGATAAACCGCCATGGTGATCGCCATGACCTCGACCGACTGGCCGGTCTGGTTGAGTACGGTGCCGGCAAACAGCGAGACCAGTTCCGGGTAGCCGATAACGGCTGCCAGTGAGGAGTTCTTGGTCAGGTTGAGGTACTGGCTGGTCAACGGTGGAATGATCACCCGCAGCGCCTGGGGAATGATCACCTTGCGCAACGTCGGGCCTTCGCGCAGCCCCAGCGAACGGGCGGCTTCGGTCTGGCCGTGGCTGACCGAGCGGATGCCGGCACGCACGATTTCGGCAATAAACGCAGCGGTATAGATCGATAGCGCCAGGGTCAGTGCCATGAACTCGGGGATCAGCACCCAGCCACCGGCAAAGTTGAAGCCTTTGAGCTGCGGCACTTCCCACTGCAGCGGGTTGCCGAACAGCAGCACGCACATGGCCGGAATGCCGACCATCAGCGCCAGGCCGACCCAGAACTTGTGGAACGGTTGCCCGGTTAGCTCGAAGCGCTTGTTGGCCTGGCGCACCATCAGCACCACCGCGACAATGGCGACCACCAGCGAAACCACAAACGGCCAGAAGCCATCGGCCATCGACGCGCCCGGCATGTTCACGCCGCGGCTACTGATAAAGAACAGGTCATCGATATTGATGCTGCCGCGCGGCCCAGGCAACGCGGTGAACACCGCGAAGTACCAGAACAGGATCTGCAGCAGTGGCGGGATGTTGCGGAAGGTCTCGACGTAGACCGTGGCCAGCTTGTAGACCACCCAGTTGGAGGACAGGCGGCCGACCCCCACGGTAAAGCCGATCAAGGTCGCCAGGACGATACCGATGACACTCGCCAGCAAGGTGTTGAGCAGGCCGACCAGCAGCACCCGCGAGTAGGTGTCCGCTTCGGTGTAGTCGATCAGGTGCTGGGCAATGCCGAAGCCAGCACTGCGCTCGAGAAAGTCGAAGCCCGAGGTGATGCCCCGGTGCTGCATGTTGGTTTGGGTGTTGTGGATCAGGTACCAGCCCAGACCGACCACGCAGACCACCGTGAGGATCTGGAACAGCCACGCGCGCACACGTGGATCACTAAGGGAAAAGCCCTTGGGTGCGCCGATTTGATTTTGCATGAAGTGCCCCGGAAAAAAGGGATCAGAACAGCCTGCGGCGGCAGGATGCCGCCGCAGGTGCAGCCATCAGCGCACCGGAGGTGCGTACTGGATGCCGCCGTTGTTCCACAGGGCATTCAGGCCACGATCGATCTGCAGCGGGGTGCTCTTGCCAAGGTTCTTCTCGAACACTTCGCCGTAGTTACCCACTTGCTTGACGATCTGTACCACCCAGTCCTTGGGCAACTTGAGGTCTTTGCCGTATTCGCCGTCAGCGCCGAGCAGGCGGGCGTTGTCCGGGTTCTTGCCGGATTTGGCTTCAGCCTCGACGTTTTTCGAGGTGAGGCCGGCTTCTTCGGCATTGAGCATGGCGAACAGGGTCCACTTGACGATGCTGAACCACTCTTCATCACCTTTACGCACGACAGGGCCCAGTGGCTCCTTGGAGATGGTCTCCGGGAGTACTACGTAGTCGGTCGGTGCTGCCAGCTTGGAGCGTTGTGCGTAGAGCTGCGACTTGTCCGAGGTGAGCACATCGCAGCGGCCCGATTCCAGCGACTTGGCGCTCTCGTCGGAGGTGTCGAAGGTGATCGGGGTGTACTTCAGGCCATTGGCGCGGAAGTAGTCGGAGACGTTCAGTTCGGTGGTGGTGCCTGCCTGGATGCAGACGGTCGCGCCGTCGAGCTCCTTGGCGCTGGAAACACCAAGTTTCTTGTTAACCAGGAAGCCGATGCCGTCGTAGTAGGTCACGCCAGCGAAGACCAGGCCCATGCCAGCATCACGCGAGCTGGTCCAGGTGGTGTTGCGCGAGAGTACATCGACTTCGCCGGACTGCAGCGCAGTGAAGCGCTCCTTGGCGTTGAGCTGGCTGAACTTGACCTTGGTGGCATCGCCGAACACTGCAGCGGCTACCGCACGGCACACATCGGCGTCGATGCCGACAATGTTGCCCTTGGCGTCAGGTACCGAGAAACCCGGCAGGCCATCGCTCACGCCACACTGGACGAAGCCCTTTTTCTTTACCGCATCCAGCGTAGCGCCGGCCTGGGCAAAACTGGTTGCACCCAGCGCGGCGGCAGCGGTCAGGACTGCCAGCGTGGTTTTCAACATCTTCATCTACAACCTCCAAATCGCTCTTGTTGTGTCGAGCCGGAATTGCACCGCACCCTTATGAGGCGCATCCGACCCCTGTTGGCTTGTTTTTGGGTCACGTGGTGCAATGAGCTGTTCTGTGACAGCCTTTGATCCAAACGAGGGGTGTTACCGTCGCCGGTCAATCCCTTCGCATCGGTAGACCCATAGCAAGGCGCGTACCACAGTTGCCGGCTTAAGCGTTTAAGCGGTCGTCAAGTAGGAAAAGTTGTACAGTTGCGACATCTTGTTAAGGCATTCGCTACCCCTGCCTTTTTTTAATGCACCTAATACGTACACGCGCACAAATTCGGAGCAGTTATGACCAACCCGTTGATTATCGAACCGCAAACCACCGCTGACGCCTGTGTGATCTGGTTGCACGGCCTGGGTGCCGACCGTTACGACTTCCTACCGGTGGCCGAATTTCTTCAGGAGCGTTTGCTCAGCACGCGCTTCGTCATGCCCCAGGCGCCGACCCGCCCAGTCACCATCAATGGCGGCTACGCCATGCCCAGCTGGTACGACATCAAGGCGATGACCCCGGCGCGCGCCATCGATGAAGCGCAGTTGGACGAGTCGGCCGAGCAGATCATCCAGTTGATCAAGGCCGAGCAGGCCAAAGGCATCAGCTTGGCGCGGATCATCCTCGCCGGGTTTTCCCAGGGCGGCGCGGTGGTGCTGCACACTGCCTATATAAAGTGGCAGGAAGCGCTCGGCGGGGTCATTGCCCTGTCGACCTACGCGCCGACCTTCAGTGCCGAGCACCAACTCAGTGCCTGCCAGGAGCGCACTCCTGCACTGTGCCTGCACGGCATCCATGACCCGGTGGTGATCCCGTCGATGGGCCGCACCGCCTTCGAGTACCTGAGCCAATGGAACGTCGCCGCGCGCTGGCAGGAGTACCCGATGGAGCATGAAGTGGCCGTGGCCGAGCTTGCTGATATCCACGACTGGCTCAGCGAACGGCTGCGTTGAACCCGGCCGGCAGGCAGCTGCCGGTGCATTCTCCTACGCCGCGCCCGAATCTTGCATTACACTGGCCGGCGTATATTCCTCAATCAAATAACGAGATGACCGTGCTGAAGGCACTGAAAAAGATATTCGGCAAGGGAGACGCCGCAGCGCAAACAGCTGCTCCCCAAGCCACTGAGACAGCACCCGCACCTGCGGTTCTACCGCCTGCTACCGAGGTTAAGCCTCACCCCGAGCCTGCCGTTGCTGCTGCGCCGGTTGTATCGCCGCGCAGCGAAAAGCCTGCGCAAGCCAAGCCTCGCCGCGAACGCAAGCCCAAGCCACAGGCCAGCCTGTGGAAGCCGGAAGATTTCGTCGTCGAAGCTCAGGAAGGCAAGACCCGCTTCCACGACTTCAAGCTCAGCAACGAGCTGATGCATGCCATTCAAGACCTCGGCTTCCCGTACTGCACGCCGATCCAGGCCCAGGTTCTGGGTTATACCCTGCGCGGTCAGGACGCCATCGGCCGGGCCCAGACCGGTACCGGCAAGACGGCCGCGTTTCTGATTTCGATCATTTCCCAGCTGCAGCAGACGCCGCCGCCGAAAGAGCGCTACATGGGCGAGCCGCGTGCGCTGATCATCGCGCCGACCCGCGAGCTGGTGGTGCAGATCGCCAAGGACGCCGCCGACCTGACCAAGTACAGCGGCCTCAACGTCATGACCTTTGTTGGCGGCATGGACTTCGACAAGCAGCTCAAAGCGCTTGAAGCCCGTCACTGCGACATTCTGGTGGCCACCCCGGGCCGCCTGCTGGACTTCCACCAGCGCGGCGAAGTGCACCTGGACATGGTCGAAGTGATGGTGCTCGATGAAGCTGACCGTATGCTCGACATGGGCTTCATCCCTCAGGTCCGGCAGATCATCCGCCAGACCCCGCCGAAGAGCGAACGGCAGACGCTGCTGTTCTCGGCGACCTTCACCGACGACGTGATGAACCTGGCCAAGCAGTGGACCACCAACCCGGCGATCGTCGAGATCGAGCCGGAAAACGTCGCCAGCGAAACTGTCGAGCAGCACGTCTACGCCGTTGCCGGCAGCGACAAGTACAAGCTGCTGTACAACCTGATCACCCAGCAGAAGTGGGAACGGGTGATGGTCTTTGCCAACCGCAAGGACGAAGTGCGGCGTATCGAAGAGCGCCTGGTGCGCGATGGCATCAACGCCGCTCAGCTGTCCGGCGATGTACCGCAGCACAAGCGTATTCGTACTCTGGAGAATTTCCGCGAAGGGCGCGTCACCGTGCTGGTCGCTACCGACGTTGCCGGACGCGGGATTCACATCGATGGCATCAGCCACGTGATCAACTTCACCCTGCCGGAAGATCCGGACGACTACGTGCACCGCATCGGCCGCACCGGTCGCGCTGGCGCCGCTGGCATCTCGATCAGTTTTGCGGGTGAAGACGACTCGTATCAGTTGCCGGGCATCGAAGCCCTGCTGGGTCGCAAGATCAAGTGCGAAATGCCGCCTGACGAACTGCTTCAGGCGGTGCCGCGCAAGGCGCACTGATAGTCCGATCGCAGGCTCTGCCGAACTACCAGCGTTCGGCAGCCTGCTGATCGCTGTGCCTGCCCTCGACCCAGCGTGGTCCGTCTTCGGTGGTTTCTTTCTTCCAGAACGGCGCGCGGGTTTTCAGGTAATCCATGATGAAGTTGCAGCCATCGAAGGCGGCCTGACGGTGCGCGCTGGCAACGCCGACGAAAACTATCGGCTCGCCGGGCTGAAGCGTCCCTATACGGTGCAGCACCTCGACCTTGAGCAACGGCCAACGCTGCTCGGCTTCGACGATGATCTTGGTCAGGGCCTTTTCGGTCATGCCGGGGGCGTGCTCGAGAAACATCCCCGCCACTTCGCGGCCATCGTTGAAGTCGCGCACATAGCCGACAAAACTCACCACCGCACCCACGCCGGCATTTGCCGCGTGCATGGCATTGACCTCGGCGCCGGGATCGAACGCCTGTTGCTGCACTCGTACGGCCATGTTCAGCCTCCGGTCACCGGTGGGAAAAATGCAACTTCGTCGCCATCTGCCAGTGGTTCAGCCAAACGGCAAAGGTCCTGGTTGCGCGCGCACATCAGATTCTGTTCGGCGAGCACGGCATACTCCGGGCCTTTGCCAAGCAGTGCCTGGCGGACTGCTTCGACAGATCCGAAGTCACCCTCCAGGCGCTCACCGTCGCGCCCAAGCAGCTCACGGTAACGGGCGAAGTACACCACCTCGACGCTCATTGCGCGGCCGCCTTGAAGTCGCCGCTCTTGCCACCGACCTTCTCCAGCAGGCGTACCTGTTCGATGACCATGCCTTTGTCGACGGCTTTGCACATGTCGTAGATGGTCAGCGCGGCGACGCTGGCAGCCGTCAGTGCTTCCATCTCCACTCCGGTCTGCCCGGCGAGCTTGCAGCGGGCAACGATACGCACGCCATCAACGCCATCGGCTGTGAGCTCGACCTTGACGCTGGTGAGCATCAGCGGGTGGCACAGCGGGATCAGGTCACTGGTCTTTTTCGCCGCCTGGATACCGGCAATACGCGCCACGGCGAACACATCACCCTTGGGGTGATCACCGTCGACGATCATTTGCAGGGTCTGCGGCAACATGCGTACCCGCGCCTCGGCCACTGCCTCGCGCTGGGTCACGGCTTTTTCAGTGACGTCGACCATATTGGCGCGCCCCTGGGAATCGAGATGAGTCAGCACTGCTCTGCTCCTGTGAAGGGAGCAGAGAGTGTAAACCTGCAAGTCAGCATTTCGCAGCGAAAATAACCAGGCGGCGAACCGCCCGGCCAGATGGTTTACATATGCGACTCGGCGTACTCGGCGAGCACCGAGCGCGGAACACCCTGCAGGGTGATGTGCACGCCGTGGGGGAAGTCCTTGAAGCGCTCGGTCAGGTAGGTCAGGCCCGAGCTGGTTGCGGACAGGTAAGGGGTGTCGATCTGCGCCAGGTTGCCCAGGCAGACCACCTTGGAGCCAGCACCGGCACGGGTGATGATGGTTTTCATCTGGTGCGGGGTGAGGTTCTGGCATTCATCGATCAGGATCAGGCTCTGCTGGAAACTGCGACCGCGGATGTAGTTCAGCGATTTGAACTGCAGCGGTACCCGTTCAAGGATGTACTCGACACTGCCGTGGGTACTCTCGTCGTCCATGTGCAGGGCTTCGAGGTTGTCGGTGATAGCGCCCAGCCAAGGCTCCATCTTCTCCGCCTCGGTACCGGGCAGGAAGCCGATCTCCTGGTCCAGCCCCTGCACGCTGCGGGTGGCGATGATGCGCCGGTAGCGTTTGCTGACCATGGTTTGTTCGATGGCTGCCGCCAACGCCAGGATGGTCTTGCCCGAACCCGCTGCGCCGGTCAGGTTGACCAGATGGATATCCGGATCGAGCAAGGCGAACAGCGCCAGGCTCTGGTGGATGTCACGCGGTTTCAGGCCCCAGGCTTCCTGGTGCAACAGCGGCTCCTGGTGCAGGTCGAGCAACAGCAGTTCGCCCTCGCGGATGCCTTTGACCCAGCCGACAAAGCCTTGCTCGTCGATGATGAACTCGTTGACGTGCACCGACGGCAACGGGTCGGTCAGTTGTACCCGGTGCCAGGTACGGCCGCGCTCCTGACGCGTGTCGACCTTGTTGACGCGGTCCCAGAAGGAACCGCTGACCGAGTGATAGCCCTTGGACAACAGCGATACGTCGTCAACCAGTTGGTCGGTGCTGTAGTCCTCGGCGGCAATGCCGCAGGCGCGCGCCTTGAGGCGCATGTTGATGTCTTTGGTGACCAGCACCACGTCCAGATCCGCACGTTTGGCGCGCAGTTCCAGCAACTGGTTGATGATGATGTTGTCAGCGAGGTTTTCCGGCAGCAGGCGATTGGGCTCGCTGCGCGGGCCCATCAGGATCGACAGGAAGCCTTTTGGTCCGCTCTTGCCACGCTGGATCGGCACGCCCTGTTCGACGTCATTGGGTGACGCGTCGGCAAGGGTCTGGTCGATCAGGCGAATGGCCTGGCGGCAGTCGGCGGCGATGGTCTTTGTGCCCGTCTTGAGCTTGTCGAGTTCCTCCAGCACCGTCATCGGGATAGCGACGTGGTGCTCCTCGAAGTTGAGCAGGGCGTTGGGATCGTGGATCAGGACGTTGGTATCGAGCACATACAGGATTGGCTTGCTGGAGGAAGGGTTGCGTCCATGGTCATCCATACTCGGGCACCTTATGTCAGAACCGCGCGACGCATTCTGGCTGCGTCGCAGAGTGACGCCGTTCTCCCCGTATCCGCGTTGTTACGGGCGGGGGGCTCACCTGGCAAAGGAGGGTCTGGATGACGCCACCTGTGCTGCAGGAATCGGCTGTCTGGTTCTTTCATACCGCAAAAACGATGAACAAAAAAAGCTTTTTTACGTGTTGATGAAGTTTATTTTTCCGAATGACGATCCGACCTTGGCGAAGCCCCGGCATGGGTCTAGAGTCATATATCAAGCTCAATCGCCATCACCCGCCTACGCCGCTCTGCGCCGTTGCGCCAGCGTCTGCGCCGCGCCCGTATTCCTTGCAGTCCTGCCAACCGATACCGCTCTGCACCGTGTGCTGCAGCAGCCACTCCAGCGCCGGCTGAGCCTTGCTCTGGTTGTCATGAAACTGGATAACGCCCTTGCGCCACAACAGCATCAGCGTCACCACACGCTGGGCTGATGCCTCGGCGGTCAGTGCGCCATCGTCCATTGCGTCGATATCCCACAACGACACCTGCAGCCCTTCGCTGGCCATGAACGCCTCACCATCGCTGCGCCGCTGGCCATAGGGCGGACGGAACAGCGGCACGTACTGCTCGGGCAACTCGGCCTGCACCCACGCCTGGCTGCGCCGCAGCGAATCCTGCCAACCCTGCCATTGCGCGTGGGAGCGATACTCCCAGCCCTGGATGCCGACGCACTGCTTGCGGTACACGTCCTGCAATCGGCCAGCGCCGCTGTCGCGGCGCTGCTGCAGACGGCTGCCAAGGACGAAGAAGGTGGCGTTGAGTTTCTGCCGGCGCAGGTAATCGGCCAGGTTGTCGGTGCTGCTGCCCTGCCCGCCTGGTCCGCCAACAAAGGTCAGCAGGAACATCCGGTCATTCAGTTCATCGCCGTTGCGCTCGCGGCTGGACAGCCGTTCGATCTCGCTGCTGGTCTGCGGGAACAGCGCCGCCTTGCGCAGCTGTTCATCCAGGTAGCGCCGATGGAAGCTATGGCTGGGTTCGGTCCAGCCGACATAGAACTCGCCGACATCGGCATTGAAGGTGGCCGCCCGGGTGCGCAATTCGGCCATCGACTCGAGCGGATAGCAGAACGACGCATCCTGCTCGCAACTGCGCTGCGCCTGCTGGTAGTTCTGCCACAGCCGCTGCCACATCCGCGCCCGCACCGCACGCACTACCGGCAGGTTGACCTGCCTGAGCTGCAGCCGCGCCGCCAGCGCCGGCTCGTCGAGCATTTCGCTCTCCTGCAGCACTTGGGCAAACGACAGGATCTCGGCCCGCGACGCCACATCGAACAGCACCGGGCTGTCCAGTTGCTCAGGCCACAGGCTGCGATCAAAGCTGGCCGGGACGACCGGGGCGGCTTGCACGGCCAGGCTCAACACACTGGCCAGCACGGCCAAGGCAATGCGCACGATCAGATTCTCCATTTCATCCTGGCCGGCACTATAGCGCGACCCTCGTCGATGTTCTGTGACTATCGTCGGCATAGTTTGGACTTGCCCGGTTCAGCCCGTAGAATCGGCCCCATTCGATTTCAGGAGCCGACCCGATGCTGACGGTGATTTCCCCCGCCAAAACCCTCGACTACGACACCCCGCCGGTGACCGAGCGTTTCACCCTGCCGCAGTATCTGGATCACTCGCAGGCGCTGATCAGCCAACTGCGCGACCTGAGCCCGGCACAGATCAGCGAGCTGATGCACCTCTCGGACAAACTGGCCGGCCTCAACGCCGCACGCTTTGGCAGCTGGAGCGCAGACTTCACCCCAGACAATGCCAAACAAGCGCTGCTCGCGTTCAAAGGTGACGTATACACCGGGCTCGACGCCGAAAGCCTCAGTGAAGACGACTTCAGCTACGCCCAGGATCACCTGCGCATGCTCTCCGGCCTGTACGGCCTGCTGCGTCCACTCGACCTGATGCAACCCTACCGCCTGGAGATGGGCACCAAGCTGGCCAACCCACGCGGCAAGGACCTGTACGCCTTCTGGGACACGCGCATCAGCGAATGGCTGAACCAGGCACTGGCCGAGCAAGGCGACGACGTGCTGCTCAACCTGGCCAGTAACGAGTACTTCAGTGCGGTCAAACGCAGCGCGCTCAAGGCACGGATCATCAGTGTCGATTTCAAGGACTGGAAGAACGGCCAGTACAAGATCATCAGCTTCTACGCCAAGAAAGCCCGTGGGATGATGAGCCGGTTCGTGATCCAGGAGCGAATCGCCGATCCGGAGCAGCTCAAGCAGTTCGATGTGCAGGGGTACTACTACAGTGTTGAGCAGTCGAAGCCGGATCAGCTGGTGTTTCTGCGGGATCACCTGTAGGAGCGGCCTTGTGTCGCGAAAGGCCCGCAAAGCGGGCCCGGCGATGTCGGCGGCGAAGCTGAAAATGAGGGCACACTACGCGCGCCTTTCCGACCGGTCCGGCGTTCCGGCAAGGCCGCTCCTACACGCCAATGGAGGTGCTGACCGCCAGCGTCTTACTCCACCCAGACCCAACCCGCCTCCAGCCCTTGAACTTCGACGCCTTGCGGCACTGCGCGAAGAGGAGTGACGACAACATTGCGCCCTGGCTGATAGTCGTCCGCGCGATACAGCACGTAGTGGCCACTGCCGTCGTCAGTACGCAGCGCCGCTGCAGGCACCGCCAGCGCTTGCTCATTGCTGTACAGCAACACGGTCACCTGCGCGCTCATCCCCAGCCGAACGCCCAGCGCGACCGGGTCTGGCTGAGTATCCAGAGCAATCAACAAATCGAAC
Source organism: Pseudomonas sp. NPDC088322 (assembly GCF_044740745.1). Taxonomy (NCBI): domain Bacteria; kingdom Pseudomonadati; phylum Pseudomonadota; class Gammaproteobacteria; order Pseudomonadales; family Pseudomonadaceae; genus Pseudomonas; species Pseudomonas sp. NPDC088322. Next base: position 310,512 of record NZ_JBIURK010000006.1, read on the forward strand.
CAGGCGCCCTGCCCATCCTCGGTCCTGGCCTGCTGACCAACCGCGACGACCCGGCCGTTGAGCGTGTGCCCAGCAAACCCCTCCCCGCTTACCTGCACGAACATCCCCTCGTGAACCTTGTGCAGATCGCTTTGCTCCAGTGCGGCGCGCACCTGTAACTGGCTCAGATCGACCAGCACAAACAGCGGCGTGCCTTGACTGGCCAACTGGCCGACTTGCAGCGCAAGTTGGCGGTCCTCGCTTGGCCGAGGCACCAGCAGCCCACTGAACGGCGCGCGTACCTCGCGCTGGTTACGTAACGCCGCCAACTCGCGCTGGCGCGCTTGAGCAGCGTCGAGTTCAATGCTCGCCAGTCGCAAATCTACGCCTTGCCCGCGCTCACGGGTTTGTCGCAGATGCTGCCTGGCATCAAGCAGGTCCTGCTGCAGCATCACCACTTGTTGCTGCAAGGCCTCCACTTCCTGACGGGCGACGATACCCCGGTCGAACAGCCGCTGCGTCTGCTTCAAGGCTGCCTGCGCGAGCTCCAGGCTGCTGCTGGCCATAGCCTGCGCTCGTTTGGCCTGGGCCATCTCCGAGCCGCTTGCCCAGGCTTGCAGCTGCCGCAACGCGCGCTGGCTCTGCAGCAGCTGCGCTTCAGCTTGGCGAAGCTGCGGGTCCAGTTCAGCAGTGTCGAGTACAGCAATGATTTCTCCCGCTGCCACCTGCTGCCCCGGCGCTATCGGCAGCGCCTGAAGCAGGCCGGCAAACGGCGCCGCCACGGTCACTTGACGAACAGCCTGAATCCGCCCGAGCACGCCAAGGCGCTGCTCGATGAGTTGCGGCTCGATCCGCAGCCATGAGCCGACGCTATTCTCGCTCACCTCTGCCGGCCAAGGGCGCCATGGGCTAAGCAGAAGGCAGCCAAGCACCAGCATCGAAATTGCCAACACCTGCTGCCTAGTCATTGATGGCCACGTCCCAGCTGTCCAATGTCGTGCCCAGAATCAAGTCAAGAGCGGTCTGCGCATTCAAATAGGCGATCTGCGCGTCCAGCCGTGCACTCTGTGCGCCGCGCAGATCGCTCTCGAAACTGAGCACCTGAAAGTTGCTCGACAGGCCGAGCGCTAGCTTCTCCTGTTCGATGGCGAGCTTGCGCCGTGACAGATCCAATGCTCGCCCGGCGATTTGCAACTGGCGCCAACTGACCTGCACTTCGCGCACGCCATCGACAACCTCGCGCTGCAGTTGCTGACGGGCGTCGGCCAGTTGCAAGCGTCGACTATCAACGGCGACTTGGGCCCGTACCAGCCCTTGCCGCCGGCTCAAGTCAGCAATTGGGATTTCCAACTGCAACCCCAGATAGTGTTCCCAGACCTTGCCGGAACTTGGCCGCTCACGGGCCTGGCTGGTAGCACCGATCAACGACAAGTCCCAGCGCTGCTGATCCTTGGCAAGGCGCAGATCGAGGTCTGCCTGCTGATCGGCCAGCAACTGCAGCAGATAGATCGGCTGCAAGGCTTCAGCCTGGGCTAAAGCCCGCCTCGGATCTAGTCCGGTCGGCTCGGCTTCCGCCTCTTCGCTAACGCGCAAGGGCGTGTCCAGGTCCAGAGCCAGTGCTTGCAGCAGCGCCAGGCGGCCAGCGTGCAGGTTATTACGACTGCCCTCCAGAGCCAGTTCCTGATTGGCCAGCTCTGCTTCGGCCTGAACAATCTCGAACGCGGCCATGCGCCCGGCGTCAATCAGCTCGCGGTTGACGGCAATCAGCTGGCTGGCCCGTTGCCGTGCATCATCGGTGATGTTTAGTTGTTCCTGCGCACGTAACAGGTCGCGATACAAGCCAATGATGCTGGTGATGGTGTGTGACACTTGATCTTTGAGGGCCAGTCGATTGGCCTGCTCAGCCAGTTCCGCCTGATGCAACGGTGCCATGGCTATGTCACGCCCTGCACCTCTGAGCAGCGGCTGGATCAGCATAAGGTTAGCACCGTCACGATAACGCGGCCCAACTGCATTGCCCCGAGTCTGGCCGTAGGCCCAGTCGAGACTCACGCGGGTGCCGTAAGCCGTCAGCACACTCGCGCTGGGCGTTAACTCTGCCTGGCGATAGCGATCGTCCTGATTGCGGTTGGCCTGATACTGCGCCTTGAAGGAAAGTTGTGGCGCGTAGCGGTCAACTGCAACGCGCAGCTCGAACTTGTCAGCAATGCGCTGCAAGTAAGCACTGCGAATACTGCGGTTGTCGCGCAAGGCCAAGGCAATCGCGTCGCTCAGACTCAACACCAGCTGGTCACGAGCTGTAACCGCCTTGGCCGAAACCGCCCCGGGGATGATCTGGCCAGGCGAGCGCAAGGCGGCTGCGGTGATACCAGGCAGCAGGCACAGCAGCAGGCAGCAGCGCATCATCCGGTCATTCATCACGCAGCGCTGCCACGGGTTGCAGACGCGCAGCAGCCAGCGCCGGCTGCAGGCCGAAGAACACCCCGATCAGCAGCGCACTGACCACGCCCAGCGGTATCGACCAGGGATCAAGGGCAAAATCCCAGCCCGACAGCCAAGCGAACAACCAGGCGGCCAGTACCCCAACCATCGAACCAAGCACAGCCCCGCCACTTGCCAGAATCACCGCCTCGAGCAGAAACAACCAAGCGATATCCACAGGCCGTGCGCCGAGCGCCATGCGTACGCCGATCTCACGCCGCCGCTCGATGACGCTCATCAGCATTACATTCATGACGCCTACGCCGCCAACCAGCAGTGCGATAGCGCCCAGGCCTGCCAACAACCAGCTGAACAGACGCGCCTGGCTGGCCATGCCATCAAGCAACTGCTGGGGTACCTGCACTTCGACTTCAGCGCCGGGCAGTTGCATGCGCAGATCACCGGCCAATTCATCAGCAGCAACGCGCACGCTTTGTGAATTGCGCGCCAGCGCCACTACCGCGCTGATCTGCGGTGCCGATGACAAGCGGCGCATGGCTTGCAGCGGTATCAGCAAGCCGTCATCGACCGCCACTGGCAGCAACGGGTTGTAGCCAATCGGAGCAAGGATGCCGATCACTTCGAACAGATAGCGACCCAGCTGCAACTGGTCGCCCACGCACGCCTGCAGTTGCTGCGCAGCGATCGCCCCCAGCAGCAGGTAAGGGCTGTGGGCGTCATGCTCTGACAACAACCGTCCCTGGTCGGCGGTCAGGTCGAGAACAGTGGCTAACGCCGGTGTACTGCCTGTGACCATGAGCGCTTCACTGATAGCGCCCAGACGCACCTCGACCGGCGCCATCGCCAGCGGCGCTGCGCTGATCAGCAGTGGTGAAACCGCTGACAGCTGCGGCGGCTGAGCCGTCATCGCCGGGGTCTCGCTATCACGCTGCAAAGTGGCGACCAGCAACTCGCTGCCCATGCCTTGAAATAACTGCCGAGATTGCAAGGCGGCGCTATGGCCGACATTGAGCAACGCCACCACTGCGGCGCAGCCCACCGCAATGCCCAACAAGCCCAGCCAGGCGCGACGCCCCATCGTGCCCAGGTTTGCTATCGATTCGGCCAGCCGCTGAGAAGCGCTCGGCCCGTAATGTTCAGCGAGCATCGCCGACCTGCCCTGCCCACACGTTCAAGCAGCGCTGCATGTGGCTGGCCATCGCGGGATCATGAGTGACCAGCAACAGCGTCACACCGCGCTCACGATTGAGCGCTTTCAATAGCTCAAGCACATCTGCCGCCGCTTCGCCATCAAGGTTGCCGGTGGGCTCATCGGCGAGTAACAACTGCGGCTCGCCGACCAACGCGCGGGCGATCGCGACGCGTTGACGCTGGCCGCCGGAAAGCTCGGCTGGCCGATGGCTCATGCGCGCCCCCAACCCGACCGACTGCAGCTGCCGTCGCGCGGCGCATCTGGCCCGCAGCACAGGCATGCCGCGATAAAAAAGCGGCAAGGCAACGTTGTCCAGCACAGTCAAGCGCGGCAGCAAGTGGAAGCTTTGAAAGACGAAGCCGATGCTGCGGTTACGCATCATTGCCCGTTGCGCACCGCTGGCACCGGTCATGTTCTCACCACCGATCAGCACACGGCCCTGACAGGGTTCATCGAGCAGACCGATCAGGTTAAGCAGCGTGCTTTTGCCAGAGCCTGACGGGCCAACGATGGCGCAGGATTGACCATGAGCGATCGACAGCGAGACATCACCAAGGATCACCTCGCCGCCGAGTGAATGGTGGACGTGTTCAAGCGAGATGGCGGGACTCATGAGGGACTTGCCTCGTTGCCAAGACCTTTGGCGCTGCCCTCGTCGCCGGCCGCATCCTTGCGTTCATTAGCGGGTTTCCATTCGTTGGCCAACATATCAAGAAGAGACGTATTGAATTCTGGCCAGTCAACTTCCTGCACGTCCAGCTGAAGCATGATTTCCACTTCATAATTGCCGTAACGTGATTCCTCTATTGCTGGCAGCGCCTTGTAATATGCCAAGATCTCCTTAAGACCTTCGGTACTTTTTCCTCTCTGCTGATACTCATTCCACATTTTCCCAACAACAGACTTTGACCATTCACTGTACTGCCGACCTGACTCAATCATCGCCGCCTGACGTTCATTAGTCGTGAACGAACCTCCTTCGTCATAGGCAATAACACTCAACTGCTGTGCACTCATGCCAAAGAATGGGTTCTCACTTCGACCATTGATAAAATCCGTCGCTTGCCGGGCACTTGCAAGCCACTGAGGGTCATCGCTGCCAGGTAATTCTGCATCATGTTTTGCTTTGTTGAGATCGTAACTTGCCCCATACACTTTTTCTCTGATGGATGCAGCCAAAGCGGTCAGTTCCTTACGGCTTAATTGACTGTCACGAGCACTTGCGCGTTGTTCAGCTGCACTCAGCCTCTGAGCAAGTGATGATAGGGTTTCCTGGCTGTTTTCGCTGACAACCACACCATTTACAGGTGAGCTTTGATCACCAGTATTGCGTGCGGAAACTCGTACCTCACTGGCGCTATTCAGGGTGAATTCATTATTCTTTATTTGCATCATGCACCTGTTCATTTCGAGCGCCCGCCTTGGATTAAGCGCACGCCCAGATCATGTGCAACCCACTCGTTACACCTGAGCGGGCGGCGCTGTTGGGTAAAACGCTACTTCATCACGAACTCAACTCGCCATGAGTAATTAGCAGCAGTAGCAGTAATGATCGCCGTACAGGTGGCTCCCCCAGACGGGGTGGCCGTTTTGGTCCATTCCGGCTTTTTTATTCCCCCGGGCAACACGCGCATCTGAAACGTGGTGCCGAAAGCACACGTCTTCTGACCGATCGTGTATCGCACCATAGCCGCGTTCACGTCAGGACTAATTACTCGCTGTACCGTAAAGTTATTGCTAGCCCCAGCAGGGACTTCTTCAGCGGGCTTTGGCTTGGCAGCCAAGTAAGTGCTGGACTCATTGGAAGTAACTATTTTCAGGGTCGCTTTCGCCGACCCCATGTTTTTGAATGTTACCTCTACAGGCGGCCCAGCATGCGCCAGCCCCACAGTGGACAGGGATACAGCGCCCATGATGCCTACCATCAGATTTCTCATATTGACTCTTCCCTATTGGGCAGCTCCGTGGATCGGATCTGCTGGGTGGCAGCGCGCACCCTTCATCGGATGGGCGCTGCTCACTGGCTGCTGAAGGTGACTTCTGATCCAAGGCTGCCCACGACGCTCCATCGTTCCAGGCCAGCACCTGCAGCTCATCCATCATCTCTAACGGCACCCAGCCTCAAACCCTTAAGGTTCGTAAGGTCTTGCTCTGTTACGGCATGTGAGCCCCATTGCAGAGCACCGCGTGATAGACGGGGCGGAGCGGCATTAAACGCCAAACATCAGGCGCCAAATAATCGACAAGACAAGCTCGACGCCGCCGCGCCAGCAGACCGTTCGTAATTTTTTGACGAATTTTGCAATTATTTTTCCGGTGATGGCATATAACCATCCCGCTGGGTTTTCACCCTTTATATACCGGGGTGAAACCGTCGCGTGCTATCACCATGCAACTATGCGCACTTAGATAAATATTTAGAAATCTTTCATTTCGTCAGTTTCGGTTCAGGAACTTTGCCCCCAAGGTGCCCCTCATAGGACCCGTAACGAATCTTCATCGCTGCATGTGAGAGATGACTTACAGATGACAAGCGGCAGGTACCTACTACCCGGCCGAAGAACTTAGGCAGACGCCACGGTAACCACCAAGCGCGCTGCCAGCTGAAGGAGATGCAAGCCCCTTAAACGTCCTAGTGGTTGATTTCAAAGGATTTATCCACTTGAAAGAACAAGCACAGCAGTTCGCCACGTAGCGCGCTGCAGTAAAGACGGCTGCATTTCAGGGCACGTTTTTTAATGATCGGTCTTTGACTGCCTACTTAGAGTGCACACCGTTGTGCACTCCGGATTTATTCATGCCTGCGTTCGGTGAAGTGTGCACTCGCCTTGGCAAAGTGCGCCCGAATTAATGCTGGTTAATCAAACCGGCCGGCACTTCCGTGGAAGAGTCGGCGTGATAAACACTTGAGGTGAAAGCGATGCGTATCAGCATTTTTGGTTTGGGTTATGTGGGTGCAGTGTGTGCAGGCTGCCTGTCGGCACGGGGCCATGAAGTGATTGGTGTGGATGTGTCGCAGACCAAGATCGACCTGATCAACAAGGGCAAGTCGCCCATCGTCGAGCCGGGCCTTGAGCAACTGCTGCAACAGGGCATCGCCAATGGCCGTCTGCGTGGCACCACCAACTTCGCCGAGGCCATCCGCGCCAGCGACGTGTCGATGATCTGCGTGGGCACGCCAAGCAAGAAAAACGGCGACCTGGGCCTTGAGTACATCGAATCGGTTTGCCGCGAAATCGGTTACGTGCTGCGTGACAAAGCCAGCCGCCACACCATCGTGGTGCGCAGCACCGTGCTGCCTGGCACCGTCAAGAACGTGGTCATCCCGATCCTGGAAGACTGCTCGGGGAAAAAGGCCGGCGTCGACTTCGGTGTCGCGGTCAACCCTGAATTCCTGCGTGAAAGCACCGCGATCAAGGACTACGACCAGCCACCGATGACTGTCATCGGCGAGTTCGACACCGCCAGCGGCGACGTCCTGCAAGCGCTGTACGAAGAGCTCGATGCGCCGGTGATCCGCAAGGACATCGCCGTTGCCGAAATGATCAAGTACACCTGCAACGTCTGGCACGCAACCAAGGTCACCTTCGCCAACGAAATCGGCAACATCGCCAAGGCGGTCGGCGTCGATGGCCGCGAAGTGATGGACGTGGTCTGCCAGGACACCGTACTCAACCTGTCGCAGTACTACATGCGCCCAGGCTTCGCCTTCGGCGGCTCGTGCCTGCCCAAGGACGTGCGCGCCCTCACCTACCGCGCTGCCAGCCTCGACGTACGTGCCCCGCTGCTCGACTCGCTGATGCGCAGCAACGAATCGCAGGTGCAGAACGCCTTCGACATCATCGAGAGCCACGACAAACGCAAGATCGCCCTGCTCGGCCTGAGCTTCAAGGCCGGCACCGACGACCTGCGCGAGAGCCCGCTGGTGGAACTGGCCGAGCGCCTGATTGGCAAAGGCTACCAGCTCAACATCTACGACCAGAACGTTGAGTACGCCCGTGTCCACGGCGCCAACAAAGAGTACATCGAGTCGAAGATCCCGCACGTCTCGTCGCTGCTCAACGCCAACTTCGAGCAAGTCATCAACGACGCCGAAATCATCATCCTCGGCAACCGTGACGAGCAGTTCCGCGCCCTTGCCCAGCAAGCGCCGGCCGGCAAGCAAGTGATCGACCTGGTTGGCTTCATGAGCAAGCCCACCTGCAGCACCAGCCGCACCGAAGGCATCTGCTGGTAAGCCAGCCTGACGCGGGGCCGCAAGGCCCCGCTCTCTACTGAATTTCGTGACGGATGCCGAACATGCATAGGTTCCAGACAGTACTGATGCAGTGCGCCGGATGGCTGCTCTACATGAGCTTGCTCATGTTGATCGCCCTGGCCCTGCCCAGCGACATCTTCGATTCCGAGTCGAAGCATTTCATCTTCCTGGTCGGTGCGGTCGGCATCTGGCGTTACTCGATGGGCGCCACCCATTTCATCCGCGGCATGATCTTCCTGTATGGCGTCTATCCGTACCTGCGCAACAAGGTACGCAAGCTGGGCGACGACGCCGCGCCATCGCATGTGTACCTGATGGTCACCAGCTTTCGCATCGATGCGCTGACCACCGCGCAGGTGTACAGCTCGGTGATTCGCGAAGCGATCAACTGCGGCTACCCGACCACCGTGGTCTGCTCGTTGGTGGAAAAGTGCGATGAGCTGTTGGTGAAAAGCCTGTGGGCCAAATACAACCCACCAGAGCACGTCACCCTCGATTTCGTGCGTATTGCCGGTACCGGCAAGCGCGATGGCCTGGCCTTCGGCTTCCGTGCCATCTCGCGGATGATGCCCGACCAGCATGCCGTAGTGGCCGTGATCGACGGCGACACCGTGCTCGGCGACGGCATCGTGCGCAAGACCGTACCCTGGTTCAAGCTGTACCCCAATGTCGGTGGCCTGACCACCAACGAATTCTGCGAAGTGCGCGGCGGCTACATCATGAGCGAGTGGCACAAGCTGCGCTTCGCCCAGCGCCATATCAACATGTGCTCGATGGCCCTGTCCAAGCGCGTACTGACCATGACCGGGCGCATGTCGATGTTCCGCGCCAGCGTGGTGACCAACCCCGAGTTCATCGCCGATGTCGAAAGCGACTCACTGATGCACTGGCGCCTGGGCCGCTTCAAGTTCCTTACCGGTGACGACAAGTCGAGCTGGTTCAGCCTGATGCGCCTTGGCTACGACACCTTCTACGTACCGGACGCGGCGATCAACACGGTCGAGCACCCGCCGGAAAAGAGCTTCCTCAAGGCCAGCCGCAAACTGATGTACCGCTGGTACGGCAACAACCTGCGGCAGAACTCGCGCGCCCTTGGCTTGGGCCTGAAGCGCCTCGGCCCGTTCACCAGCCTGGTGCTGTTCGACCAGCGTGTGTCGATGTGGACCAGCCTGCTCGGGCTGACTGTGGCGGTGATCGCCAGCCTGAAATTCGGCATGGCATACCTGCTGGTGTACCTGCTGTGGATCGGCATCACCCGGCTGATCCTGACGATCATGCTGCTGTGCTCGGGGCACAAGGTAGGCCCGGCCTATCCCGTGATCCTTTATTACAACCAGATCGTCGGCGCGATGATGAAGATCTACGTGTTCTTCCGCCTCGACAAGCAGTCCTGGACGCGTCAGCCGACTGCCCTCAAGCGTGACCTTGCCAGCTTTCAACAATGGTTCAACACCTGGTCCTCGCGGACCATGACCTTCTCGGCGGCCAGCATCTTCGTTGCTGTGCTGTTCATGGTCGTGTGAGCCCCTCCGGATCAGAACTAACAGGAACTTGAAATCGCCATGAATAACGCCGTCAACGTCAATGTCGTGCATGAGTCCGAAGCCCAGCGCCAACACGCCCGGGTGCGTATCCCCGCCAAGCTGCGTTTTGTGGACGGCAACCGTGAGCCGCAAGAGGCCAAGGTCGATGACCTGTCTGCTGGCGGCCTGTCCTTCCAGGCCAAGCGCGCACTGCCGATCGGCGAAGTGATCCGCGGTCGCCTGCAGTTCGTGGTCGACAACCTCGGCCTGTCGATGGACATCGAGTTTTTGGTGCGCACCAGCGACGCCGCCACCGGCCGTACCGGTGCGGAGTTCCAGAATCTCGAGCCACGCGACATCGCCACCCTGCGCCACATCATCACCTCGCACCTGTCGGGCGAGTTGATCACTGCCGGTGACGTGCTCAGTACCCTGCAACGCGACAACTTCACCAAGGCGCGCAAGCAGAAGGACGGCGGCTCGGGTCTGAGCGCGTTTGGCCGCCTGCGTGCCGTGACCGTGACCCTGGGCGTGTTCGTGGTCGGTATCGCCGCCTTTGGTTTTGTCGCCAAGTCGCTGTATGGCATGTACTTCGTCAGCCACGCCGAAGCCGGTGTGGTCGCCGTGCCGACCACCACCGTGACCATGCCCCGCGACGGCACCGTCAAGAGCCTAGTCGAAAGCGGCGGGCAAGTGGTCAAGGGCGCGCCACTGGCAAGCTTCAGCACCAGCATGCTGGACATGCTCAAAGGCCACCTGGACGACTCGCAGCTGGAGCCGGCCAAGGTCGAGGAACTGTTCGGCAAGCAACTCGCCGGTACCCTTACCAGCCCGTGTGATTGCGTCGTCGCCGAGCAACTGGTGGATGACGACCAGTACGCCAGCAAAGGCCAGCCGATCTTCCACTTGGTACCGCGCACCACCAACCCGATGATCGAGGCGCGCTTCAGCTACCGCCAGTTCGACGAGGTAAAGCCGGGCACCAAGGTTAACTTCCAGATCGCCGGTGAAGACGAAGTGCGCACTGGCCAGATCGTCAGCAGCGCAAGCCTCAACAGCGAAGACCTGGCCTCCGACATCCGCGTGCAGATCAAACCCGACGGTGCCTTGCCCGCCGAACTGGCCGGTCGCCCGGCAGCGGTCAACAGCGATCGCGGCCCTTCGCTGGATTGGCTGATCAGCAAAGCTGCGGCCCGTGGGCTGTAAGAGGATCTGACCATGAGCCTGTTCAACCTACCCATGGCGTCGCCCGGCGCGCGCCCAGCCACCTGGTGCTCACTGGCGATCGCCATTGCCCTGAGTGGCTGCGCCGGCCTGCCCGATCAGCGCCTGGCCAACGAAGCGCTCAAGCGTGGCGACACCGCCACTGCCGAGCGCAACTACAAGGCCTTGGCTGATCTCGGCTACAGCGATGCGCAGGTCGGCCTGGCCGATATTCAGGTGGCCTCGCGCGACCCTGCGCAACTGCAGCAGGCCGAAGCCACCTACCGCGCCGCCGCCAGCACCTCGTCGCGGGCCCAGGCCCGTCTTGGCCGCCTGCTGGTAGCCAAACCGGACAGCACCCAGGCCGAGCGCGAAGAGGCCGAAAGCCTGCTCAAGCGCGCCGCCGCCCAGGGCGAAAGCAACACCCTGATCCCGCTGGCGATGCTGTATCTGCAATACCCGCAGAGCTTCCCCAAGGTCAACGCGCAGCAACAGATCGAACAATGGCGCGCTGCCGGCAACCCGGAAGCGGGCCTGGCGCAGATCCTCCTCTACCGCACCCAGGGCAGCTACGATCAGCACCTGGATGACGTCGAGCGCATCTGCAAAACCGCCCTGAACAGCACCGACATCTGCTATGTCGAGCTGGCCACCGTCTACCAGAAACGCAACCAGGCCGAGCAACGCACTGCCCTGCTTGAGCAGCTCAAGTCGGCCTATGCCCGCGGCAGCGTACCGGCCAGCCGGGTCGACAGCGTGGCGCGGGTACTGGCTGATCGCAGCCTGGGCCAGACCGACGAGAAAACCGCCAAGGACCTGCTCGAGCAGGTTGCCCCGGCCAACCCGGCCTCCTGGGTCAGCCTGGCGCAGTTGCTGTATGACTTCCCCGAGCTGGGCGACACCGACCAGTTGCTGGCTTACATCGACAAAGGCCGCGCCGCCGAACAGCCGCGTGCCGAGCTGCTGCTGGGCCGCCTGTACTACGAAGGCAAGACCCTGCCAGCCGATGCGGCCAAAGCCGAAACTCATCTGCAAGCCGCCGCTGCTGCCGGCGAAATCAGCGCCCATTACTACCTCGGCCAGTTGTACCGCCGTGGTTACCTCGGCCAGGTCGAGCCGCAAAAGGCGGTCGATCACCTGCTCAACGCCGCCCGCGGCGGCCAGCTCAGCGCCGACTATGCGCTGGCTCAGCTGTACAGCGAAGGCCACGGCATCCGCCAGAACCCTGGCAATGCCTGGGTATTCGCCAGCCTGGCGCAGGCCAACCCGTCGCAGCAGTCGACCGAACTGCTGCAGCAACTCGATCAGCAACTGACGCCTGAGCAGCGCAGCCAGGCCCAGCGCCTGCTTGCGCAAGAGCAGCAGGCACGCGGCAGCATGGCCAAAGCCGGCAACAGCATGATGGCCATCGAAGCCCTGCAAGACGATGAAGACGCCGAGGATTCCTCCCTATGACGCTCAACCCCTTCGTGAAGGCCGGGATCGGCCTGAGCTTCGCCCTGCTCTGGTCGTGCCCGACCTTGGCCGATATCACCGCCGAGAAGAACTTCGGCCTCGACGTGAAAATCACCGGCCAGTCGGAAGACGACCGCGACCTCGGCACCCGCTCCGGCGGTGATGTGCAAGGCCTGGGTCTGGACCTGCGCCCTTGGGTCTACGGCGAGCGTGGCAACTGGAGCGCCTTTGCCATGGGCCAGGCGGTCGCGGCCACCGACACCATCGAAACCGACACCCTGCGCCAGTCCGACGATGGCAGCACCGTCGACACCGCTGCCGACGGCCGCAAAGCCGACAAAAGCTACCTGGCCATGCGCGAGTTCTGGGTCGGCTACAGCGGCTTCACCGCCTACCCCGGCGAGCAACTGCGGCTCGGCCGCCAGCGCCTGCGTAACGACGACGGCATGTGGCGTGACAGCAACATCGAAGCGCTCAACTGGACCTTCGACACCACCCTGCTGCGGGCCAACCTGGGCATGGCCCAGCGCTTCAGCGAATACCGCACCGACCTCACCGAGCTGGCTCCGGAAGACAAGGACCGCACCCATTTCTACGGCGACGTTGCCACGCAGTGGACCCCCGGTCACTGGGTTGGCCTGCGCGCGCACCACACCCATGACAGCGGCAGCCTGAAAAACACTGGCGAGAGCCTCGACGGCCTGGACAAGCGCCGCACCGGCGACCTGACCTGGCTGGGCCTGGAAGCCAACAGCGATGCCTACAACTGGCGCAACCAGCACACCGTCAACTACTGGGGCAGCCTGACCTGGCTGACCGGTGACCGCGACAAGCTCAACAGCGAGCTGGTCGGCAACGAGCAAGTCGCCACCGGCAAGCAGAGCGGCGACGTCAATGCCTGGGCCACCGATCTCGGTATCCGCCTGCGCCTCGACCCGCAGTGGCAAGTCGGCGCGGCCTATGCTCGTGGCAGCGGTGGCGGCGGCAGCAAGGGTTCGAACAACTACGAGCAGACCGGCCTTGAGAGCAATCGCTCCAGCTTCACCGGCACCCGCTCACGGGTGCACCGCTTCGGCGAAGCCTTCCGCGGTGAGCTGGGCAACCTGCAGGCAGCCACCCTGTTCGCCTCCTGGCAGCTGCGCGACGACTACGACGCCAGCTTGATCTACCACAAGTTCTGGCGCGTCAACGGCCAGCAGAACATCGGCTCCAGCGGCATCAATGCGGTGGTCGATGACGAAGGCGTCAACCGCCCACTGGTCAACGGCGAGAAGGACCTGGGCCAGGAGATGGACGTGGTCGTCACCAAGTACTTCAAGCAAGGCCTGCTGCCAGCATCGCTGAGCCAGTCGATCGACGAACCGTCGGCGCTGGTACGCCTGCGTGCTGGCGTGTTCAAGCCTGGCGATGCCTACGGCAAAGAGGCCGACTCGTACATGCACCGCGCCTTTGTCGACGTGATCTGGCGTTTCTGACGTGCGCCGAGGACTGGATATGAACCTGCAACCCAAGCTTCGCTACAGCCTGCTCGCCAGCGCCCTGCTGCTGGCCGCAGGCGTGGCTCAGGCCGCCGAGCCAGGCACGGCCAAGGGCCTGCAGCAGGCCAAGACCTACACCGTGACCAGCGCGCCAGTCGAGCCGCTGCACATGGAGCCGCCCAAGCTGCCTGATCTGACTGGCTACACCGCGCAAGCGGTGCAAGCCAAGATCGATCGCAGCCGCAAGGGCAAGGTCAGCGTGCGCCGCATGCTTCAGGAAGAATCGCTCAAGGAATTCATCGGCGGCGACAACAAGGCCGCCGAGTGGGTCCAGCGCCAGCAGGGTATCCCCCAGGCGATCTTTGTCGACGACGGCCATGTCGACCTGACCGAGCTGAGCAAGCAAGTGCCCAAGCAGTACCTGAGTGAAGTGTCGCCGGGCGTGTATCTGGCACGCTTGCCGATCGTGGTCGGGCAGAAGGGCGTGCTGGAAATCAACGGCAAGGTCAAAGAGCTGCGTCTGTCGCAGGAGCGCGGCGCGTTTCTGGTCAACGACGGCAAGCTGTTCGTCAGCGACACCCAGGTCACCGGCTGGCGCGAGAAGGACAACGGCCCGGCCAGCTTCCGCTCGCCCAAGGAGTTCCGCCCGTTCCTGCTGTCGTGGGGCGGCACCGAGACCTACATCGTCAACAGCAAGATGGCCAGCTTTGGCTACTCCCAGTCCAAGTCGTACGGCGTGAGCATCTCGCAGTACACGCCGAACATGGCGAAAAAGATGGGCCGCGCAGAACCGACCGGCTGGATCATCGGTTCCGAATTCAGTGACATGTGGTACGGCTTCTACTGCTACGAGACCAGCGACTTCGTGGTCAAGGACAGCACCTACCGCGACAACATCGTCTACGGCATCGACCCGCACGACCGTTCGCACCGCCTGATCATCGCCGGCAACACCGTGCATGGCACCAAGAAAAAGCACGGCATCATCGTTTCGCGTGAGGTCAACGACAGCTGGATCTTCAACAACAAGAGCTACGACAACAAGCTCTCCGGGGTGGTGATCGACCGTAACAGCGTCAACAACCTGATTGCCTACAACGAGATCTACCGCAACCACACCGACGGCATCACCGTGTACGAAAGCGGTGACAACCTGATCTGGGGCAACAAGGTCATCAACAACCGTCGCCACGGCATCCGCGTGCGCAACAGCGTCAACATTCGCCTTTACGAGAACATCGCCATGGCCAACGGCCTGGTCGGTGTTTACGGGCACATCAAGGACCTGTCCGACACCGACCGCGACATCGCCCTCGACCCGTTCGACGCCAAGGTTTCGCTGATCGTGGTCGGCGGCGAGTTGACCGCCAATGGCTCCGGCCCCTTGTCGATCGACTCGCCGCTGTCGGTCGAGCTGTACAAGGTGGCCATGCTCGCCCCGCGCAAAGCCAGCGGCATCAGCCTCAATGGCGTGCTCGGCGAGCGCCAGGACGAAATACTCGACCTGCTGGTGCGCCAGCAGAAGGCTGTGCTGATCGACCCGGTCGAACGCCAGACCGAAATGATCGATTAAGGAATGCTGACCATGACCACTGCACCTTTGATGAAACTGCTCGGCCTGACTGCCGCCCTGCTGGCGATCAGCCAGGGCGTGCGCGCCGAACAGGTCCAGGCGCCGAGCTTCACCGCCGAGCCATGCTGTCAGCTGTGCCCGGAAGCGCACGACGCCAGCCGCTACACCACCCGCTACCAGCAGAACTTCACCACCCTGGTGCAGGCGCAGGGCGACTGGTTGTTCCGTACCCGCGAAGACCTGCGCACCGAGTTCAGCACCAGCGCTGCCGGCTACCAGCGCCTGCAGCAGGTGCACGACGCCTTCAAGAAACGCGGCATCGAGCTGGTGATGGTCTATCAGCCAACCCGTGGCCTGGTTAACCGCAACATGCTCAATCCGGCCGACAAGGCCGCGTTCGATTACCAGAAGGCGCTGGGCAACTACCAGGCCATGCTCAAGCGCTTTGCCAAGATGGGCTACACCGTGCCGGACCTGTCGCCACTGACCAACGAGCAGCTGGCGGCAGCCGATCAGGGCAAGGACTTCTACTTCCGCGGCGACCAGCACTGGACGCCGTATGGCGCTGAACGAGCGGCGAAGATCATCGCCAAGAGCGTGCAGCAGATGCCGGCCTTCGCCGACATTCCGCGCAAGGAATTCGAAACCCACAAGTCCGGGCGCATGGGCAAGACCGGCACCCTGCACAACGTCGCCGGCCAGCTCTGCGGCAGCAGCTACGCGGTGCAGTACATGGACCAGTTCGCCACCGAGCCGAAAGGCGCCGCCGGCGACGACGACCTGTTCGGCGACAGCGGCAATGCCGAGATCACCCTGGTCGGCACCAGCCACAGCGGCAAGAACTACAACTTCTCGGGCTTCCTGCAGCAATACATCGGCGCCGACGTGCTCAACGTCGCCTTCCCGGGCGGTGGCCTGGAAGGTGCGATGATCCAGTACCTGGGCAGCGAAGAGTTCAAGACCCACCCGCCAAAGATCCTCATCTGGGAATTCTCGCCGCTGTATCGCCTCGACCAGGAAACCATCTGGCGGCAGATCCTCGGCCTGCTCGACAACGGCTGCGATGACCGCCCAGCACAGATGAGCGCCAGCACCACGCTCAAGCCCGGCACCAACGAAGTCATGGTCAACGGCAAGGGCGGCGTGATCAAGGACCTGGTCAACCGCAACCTGCAGATGGACATCAAGTTCGAAGACACTTCGGTCAAGGTCCTGCAAGCGACCCTGTGGTATCTGAACGGGCGCCACGAGGACATCAAGATCGAAAAACCAGAGACCTCCGACACCGACGGGCGCTTTGTCTTCCAGCTGCGTGAAGACGAAGACTGGGCCAGCCAGAACCTGCTCGCGCTGGAGCTGCAAGGCCCGGAACAAGGCACCCAGAAAGTCGAAGCCAAGCTCTGCAAACGCAACAACTTCGCCAGCCCTGCGCACACAGCGCAGGCTGGCCAGTGAGGCGCACATGATCAAGCCACGCACGACCTTCGCCCCTGCCCTGCTCGCCCTGGCCCTGTTTGCCGGCGCTGCGCAGGCCGAGCTGGTACCCCCACAGGGTTACTACGCCGGCATCGAGCAGATGAAAACCACCGACGGCAAGTTCCGCTGTGAACAGGCGCCCAAGCCTTACACCGGCGCCTTGCAGTTTCGCAGCAAGTACGAAGGCTCGGACAAGGCCCGCTCGACGCTCAACCTGCGCTCGGAAAAAGCCTTCCGCGACTCGACCAAAGACATCACCACCCTCGAGCGTGGCGTCAGCAAGATGGTCGGCCAGTACATGCGCGACGGCCGCCCGGCGCAGCTCGATTGCGCGCTTGGCTGGCTGAGCCAGTGGGCGCAGGCCGACGCCTTGCTCTCGACCGATTACAACCACACCGGCAAGTCCATGCGCAAATGGGCACTGGGCAGCATGAGCGGCTCCTGGCTGCGCTTGAAGTTCTCCAATTCGCAGCCGCTGGCGGCGCACAAGGCCGAAGCCGAAGCCATTGAAAAATGGTTCGCCCGCCTGGCCGAACAGACCGTCAAGGACTGGAGCGACCTGCCGCTGGAGAAGATCAACAACCACAGCTACTGGGCCGCCTGGTCGGTGATGGCTACTGCCGTCGCCACCGACCGCCGCGACCTGTTCGACTGGGCCGTGAAGGAATACCGCGTCGGCGCCAACCAGATCGACGAGCAGGGCTTCTTGCCTAACGAGCTCAAGCGCCGCCAGCGCGCGCTGGCCTACCACAACTACGCTCTGCCGCCGCTGGCGATGATCGCCAGCTTCGCCAAGGTCAACGGGGTCGACTTGCGCAGCGAGAACAACTTTGCCCTGCAGCGCCTCGGCGAAGGGGTGCTGGCCGGTGCCCGTGATCCGCGTCAGTTCGTTGCCCGTACCGGCGTCAAACAGGACATGAAAGACCTCAAGGTCGACAGCAAGTACGCCTGGCTCGAGCCGTGGTGCGCGCTGTACCAGTGCGTTGGCGACACGCTGTCGCGCAAGCATGGCATGCAGCCGTTCGACAGTTTCCGCCTGGGCGGCAACATGACCCGGGTGTATGACCCGAGCGCAGCTAGCAACAAGTAACACTCATCCCTATGGAAGCGGGCTTGCCCGCGAATGAGGCACCGCGTGATGCCAGGCAAAGGCTACGCCTTTGTTCGCGGGCAAGCCCGCTCCCACAGGGTATTAAGTTGCTCCCCGGTCCAGGCTGGGGGGTTTGGGGGGCTGCTGCCCCAGCTACGTACATCCATCAGGAGAACGAGGATGGTCTTCTCGTCAAATGTGTTCCTGTTCCTGTTCCTGCCGATCTTCCTCGGCTTGTACTACTTGAGCGGGCAACGCTATCGCAACCTGCTGCTGCTGGTCGCCAGCTACATCTTCTACGCCTGGTGGCGGGTCGACTTCCTCGCCCTGTTCGCCGGCGTGACCCTGTGGAACTACTGGATCGGCCTCAAAGTCGGCGCCGCAGGCGTGCGCACCAAACCCGCACAGCGCTGGCTGCTGCTCGGCGTAGGTGTCGACCTGGCCATTCTCGGCTACTTCAAGTACGCCAACTTCGGCGTCGACAGCCTCAACGCAATAATCACCTCGTTCGGTTTCGAGCCGTTCATCATCACCCACGTGCTGCTGCCGATCGGGATCTCGTTCTACATTTTCGAGTCGATCAGCTACATCATCGACGTGTACCGCGGTGATACCCCGGCGACTCGAAACCTGATCGACTTTGCAGCGTTCGTGGCGATCTTCCCGCACTTGATTGCCGGCCCGGTGCTGCGCTTCAAGGACCTGGTTGACCAGTTCAACAACCGCACTCACACCCTCGACAAGTTCTCCGAAGGCTGCACCCGCTTCATGCAGGGTTTCATCAAGAAGGTGTTCATCGCCGACACCCTGGCGGTGGTTGCCGATCATTGCTTCGCCCTGGAAAACCCTACCACCGGTGACGCCTGGCTCGGCGCCCTGGCCTACACCGCGCAGTTGTACTTCGACTTCTCCGGCTACAGCGACATGGCCATCGGCCTCGGTTTGATGATGGGCTTTCGCTTCATGGAGAACTTCAAGCAGCCGTACATCAGCCAATCGATCACCGAGTTCTGGCGGCGCTGGCACATCAGCCTGTCGACCTGGCTGCGCGACTACCTGTACATCACCCTGGGCGGCAACCGCAAAGGCACCTTCAACACCTACCGCAACCTGTTCCTGACCATGTTGCTCGGCGGCCTGTGGCACGGCGCCAACATCACCTACATCCTCTGGGGCGCCTGGCACGGCATCTGGCTCGCGATCGAACGTGCGCTGGGCCTGGACACCAACCCGCAGCGCTTCAACCCGATCAAATGGGCGTTCACCTTCCTGCTGGTAGTGACCGGCTGGGTGATGTTCCGCTCGGAAAACCTCGACGTGGCCGGGCGCATGTACGCCGCCATGTTCAGCTTCGGCGAATGGCAGCTGTCGGAACTCAACCGCGCCAACCTCACCGGCCTGCAGGTGGCAACCATGTTCATCGCCTACGCAACCCTGGCGTTCTTCGGCCTGCGCGACTTCTACCGCAATGCCAAGCCAACGCCCAAGGCAACCCCGGTACAGATCAACAGCGACGGCTCGATCGGCCTGGACTGGAGCCGGGTCATGGCCCGCGTGCTGGTGCTGCTGTTGTTCGTTGCCTCGGTGCTGAAACTCTCGGCGCAAAGCTATTCGCCATTCCTCTACTTCCAGTTCTGAGGCACGGACGACCATGACCCGGACACTTCGCATCACCTACTCGCTGACCTTCCTTGGCCTGCTCACCGGCCTTGGCGTGTGGTCGCTGAGCGGCGCTTCGAGCTTTCAGCGCACCGAGCAGATGACGGTGCTCAACGGCAAGCTGGCCAAGGCCGCCGAGACCCATTACGACGAGCAGTTCCCGATCAAGCGCCTGAGCACCAACCTGTGGGCCGCACTGGACTACAAGCTGTTCAACGAAGGCCGCCCCGGCGTGGTGCTGGGCCGCGAGCAATGGCTGTTCAGCGACGAAGAGTTCAAACCCACCGCCGGTGCCGACCAGCTGATGCAGGACAACCTGGCGCTGATCCGCGGCGTGCGCGACACCCTGCAACGCCAGGGCGTGCAGCTGGTGCTGGCGATCATCCCGGCCAAGGCGCGGATCTACTCCGAGTACCTCGGCGAAGAGCAGCCGGCCAGCCTGCATGGTGACCTGTACAACCAGTTCCATGCCCAGGCACGCCAGGCCAACGTGTTTGCCCCTGACCTGCAGGCGCCAATGGAGCAAGCCAAAGCCCGCGGCCAGGTATTCCTGCGCACCGACACGCACTGGACCCCGCTGGGCGCCGAAGTCGCCGCGCAGACCGTGGCCGAAGCCGTGTCCCGGCAAAAACTGCTGCAAGCCGAACCCCAGGCCTACGTCACCGACGCTGGCAGCAGTGCGCCGTACAAAGGCGACCTGACCAACTTCCTGCCGCTCGACCCGCTGTTCAGCGAGTTGCTGCCAGCGCCGGACAACCTGCAAAAACGCACTACCCGCCCAGCGGCCGGCAACGCCGACAGCGGTGACGCGCTGTTCGCCGACAGCCAGATCCCGGTGGCGCTGGTTGGCACCAGCTACAGCGCCAACCCGCACTGGAATTTCCTCGGCGCGCTGCAGCAGGCGCTGCACAGCGATGTCGCCAACTACGCCGAAGACGGCCATGGGCCGTTGCTGCCGATGCTCAAGTACCTGCAAAGCGACGCCTTCAAGGATGCCCCGCCGCAAGTGGTGGTGTGGGAATTCCCGGAACGCTACCTGCCGATGAAAAACGACCTCAGCGGGTTCGACCCGCAGTGGATCGCGCAATTGAAGAACACCCGTAAATCCGAAGAAAACCTGGCCCTGTCGTCCAATCGGACGGAACACTGAAAGAGAGGAACACGCACATGTCCAACAAGCCATCTTTTGCCAAAGTCTTCACCCTCGCTGCGGGCCTGTCGCTGGCCTCGCTGCAAGCCTTCGCCGGCGCCGACGCCGCACTGTACGGCCCCAGCGCACCGAAAGGCTCAAGCTTCGTGCGCCTGTACAACGCCAGCAGCGCACCGGCTGCCGCCAGTGTCGGCAACACCCAGATCAAGCAGGTCGGCGCGCAGTCCAGCAGTGACTTCAGCTTCCTCCCGGGCGGCGACTACAGCGCCCAGGTCGGTGGCAAGTCGGTGCCGGTGAAGCTCGCCTCGGACAAGTATTACACCCTGGTCAACAACGCCAGCGGCAGCCCGCAACTGATCGAAGAGCCACCGTTCAAGAACAAGCAAAAGGCTTTGGTGCGGGTGCAGAACCTCACCGACCAGGCGCTGACCCTGAAAACCGCCGACGGCAAGACCGAAGTGGTCAAGCCGGTAGCGGCCCATGCGCGCGGCGAGCGCGAGATCAATCCGGTCAAGGTCAACCTGGCCCTGTACCAAGGCGACAAGAAAGTCAGCGACATCAAACCTGTCGCGCTGGAACGCGGTGAAGCCGCCGTGCTGTACGTCACCGGCTCCGGCAGCAGCCTGGCCCCGGTGTGGGTAACCCGTCCTGTCTCGACCAACTGATTTCTGCCTCTATCAACCTTTGGAGAAACATCATGATTCCGGTAATCCTTTCTGGTGGTAGCGGTTCGCGTCTGTGGCCTTTGTCGCGTAAACAGTTCCCCAAGCAGTTCCTCGCCCTGACCGGTGAGCACACGCTGTTCCAGCAAACCCTCGAGCGCCTGGTGTTCGACGGCATGCAAGCGCCGATCGTGGTCTGCAACAAGGACCACAAGTTCATCGTCAACGAGCAGCTGACTGCACTGAACCTGCAGACCCAGGCGATCCTGATGGAGCCGTTTGGCCGCAACACCGCGCCGGCCGTGGCCATCACCGCGATGAAGCTGGTCAATGAAGGCAGCGACGAGCTGATGCTGGTACTGCCGGCTGACCATGTGATCGATGACCAGAAGGCCCTGCAACGTGCCCTGGCCCTGGCCACCGTGGCGGCCGAGCGTGGCGAGATGGTGCTGTTCGGCGTGCCGGCGACCAAACCGGAAACCGGCTACGGCTACATCCGTTCCAGCCAGGATGCCCTGCTGCCGGAAGGCGTCGCCCGGGTTGCGCAGTTTGTCGAAAAGCCTGACGAAAAACGCGCCACCGAGTTCGTCCGCAGCGGCGGCTACTTCTGGAACAGCGGCATGTTCCTGTTCCGCGCCAGCCGCTTCCTCGAAGAGCTGAAAAAACACGATCCGGATATCTACGACACCTGCCTGCTGGCACTCGAGCGCAGCGAAGAAGACGGCGACTACCTGAGCATCGACGAAGCCACCTTCGCCTGCTGCCCGGACAACTCGATCGACTACGCCGTGATGGAAAAGACCCAGCGCGCCTGCGTGGTGCCACTGACCGCAGGCTGGAGCGACGTCGGCTGCTGGTCGTCGCTGTGGGATGTGCACGAGAAAGACGCCAACGGCAACGTCACCAAAGGCGACGTGGTGGTGCAGGACAGCCACAACTGCATGATCCACGGCAACGGCAAGCTGGTCTCGGTGATCGGTCTTGAGAACATCGTCGTGGTCGAGACCAAGGACGCCATGATGATTGCCCACAAGGACAAGGTCCAGGGCGTCAAGCAGATGGTCAACACCCTCGACAAGCAAGGCCGCAGCGAGACCCAGAACCATCTTGAGGTGTATCGCCCATGGGGCTCGTACGACTCGGTGGACATGGGCGGCCGCTTCCAGGTCAAGCACATCACCGTCAAGCCCGGCGCCAGCCTGTCGCTGCAGATGCACCACCACCGCGCCGAGCATTGGATCGTAGTGTCGGGCACGGCTGAAGTGACCTGCGACGAGAACGTGTTCCTGCTCACCGAAAACCAATCGACCTACATCCCGATCGCCTCGGTGCACCGCTTGCGCAACCCGGGCAAGATCCCGCTGGAAATCATCGAAGTGCAGTCCGGCAGCTACCTGGGTGAAGACGACATCGAACGCTTCGAAGACGTCTACGGCCGCAGCGCCACGCCGATCGAGCGCGGCGTTTCGGTGAAAACCATCGCCCAGTAACCCTTCCAGCCATACACGGTCCGTGTAGGAGCGGCCTTGTGTCGCGAAAGGCCAGCGTAGCTGGCCCGGCAATGTCAGCGGCGAAGCTGAAAATGCGGGGCCGCTACGCAGCCCTTTCGCGACACAAGGCCGCTCCTACACGCGACCGCGTCGTCCATGTCGCACCGTTTTCACCCCCACCACTATTTCAGCTAGGATGTGCCAAACCCGCACACCCAAGGCTTGCCCTTCCCATGATCATCGGCGCCCTGCTCATCCTGACCTGGCTGGTCCTGCTCATTCGCTACCCGGCCAAGGCCCTGCCGATTTCCCTGGCTGCTGTACTCGGCCTCGGTTTGATCGCCCTCTGGGTTGCCTGGCAGGACACCCGCGAATCCAACCAGCTGGCCCGCCTCGACCTGCGCCTGCAATATGCCCCTGAACTGTGCCCAGCCGACCGCAGCCTGCGCGTGAGCATGAAAAACGCCAACAGCGTGCCGCTCACCGAACTGCGCTGGCAGGTCGGCGCCTACGCCCCCGGCGACACGGTCAACCTCGCCGAAAACACCTACAGCACGCCGCGCTATCGCGGCCCCGGCGACCTGCAGCCAGGCGCCGAGTGGAACGACTGCCTGCCACTGCCGCCGTTGCGCTCCGGCTACCGCGCGCAAACCCTGGAGTTTCGTGCCGAACGCCTGCAGGGCTCGTTTGCCAACTAGCCGCAGGCTGATTTGTCTGGGGTATGATCGAGCACCTTGCACAGCCCACAGGCCCCGCCATGCCCACAGTCCTGATCACCGGTTGCTCCAGCGGCATCGGCCGCGCCCTTGCCGATGCCTTTCGTGATGCCGGTCATGAGGTCTGGGCCACCGCGCGCAAGCCCGAAGCCGTTGCCCAACTGGCTGCAGCGGGCTTTACCGCGCGACAGTTGGACGTCAATGACAGCGCCGAGCTGACACGCCTCACAGATGAGCTGCAAGCCAGCCATGGCGGCCTCGATATCCTCATCAACAATGCCGGCTACGGCGCCATGGGCCCTGTGCTCGATGGCGGTGTCGATGGGTTGCGCGAGCAATTCGAAACCAACGTGTTCGCGCTGGTTGGGGTCACTCGCACGCTGTTCCCGCTGCTGCGGCGTAATCGCGGCCTGGTCATTAACATCGGTAGCGTCTCTGGCGTGCTGGTGACGCCATTCGCCGGTACTTATTGCGCGTCCAAGGCCGCTGTGCACGCGCTGAACACCGCGCTGCGCCTGGAGCTGGCGCCGTTTGGCATTCGCGTGATGGAAGTCCAGCCCGGCGCCATCGCTTCGCAATTTGCCAGCAACGCCCAGCAGCAGGCTGAACACCTGATAGCGGCGGATTCACCGTGGTGGCCGCTGCGCGAGCACATCCGCGCGCGAGCGCGCGCCTCGCAGGACAAGCCAACGCCAACCGCCGAGTTCGCCCAAGGCGTGCTGGCGGCAGCGGGCAAGTCACCGGTGCCGGCCCTGGTGCGGCTGGGCAACGGCAGCCGGGCGCTGCCACTGTTGGCGTGGCTGCTGCCGCGACGTTTGCTCGACAGCATCCTGCGCAAGCGCTTTGGCCTGTTACGACCGCTCTGACAGCCAAGCCTTCGGCGGCGCCTCGGCGAACGCTTGCCAGCCGCCACCGAGCGCCTTGTACAAGCCGACCATCGCCTGCGAGACGGCCGCCGAGCTGTCGATCCACTGCTCTTCGCTGGCCAGCAGCGCCGTCTGCACCGTGAGCACGTTGAGAAAGTCCACCGCGCCTTCCACGTACTGCTGCTGAGCGGTGTCCAGGGCGATGCGGTTTTCGCGCACGGCCTCGGCCAGGTGATCGCGACGCAGCTGGCTGGCGTTGTACAGGCGCAGCACATCGTCGATCTCATGCCAGGCGCCGAGCACCACCTTGCGATAGTTCAGCGCGGCCTCCTGCTGCTGCGCTTCACGCAACTGCAGCGTGCCCTTGAGCCGGCCACCTTCAAAGATCGGCAGCGACAGTTGCGGGCCAAAAGCAAACCGTCGTGAGTCCCAGCCGCCAAAGTCCGCCAATTGCAGGGCCTGCATACCGACGTTGCCCGACAGCCGAATACGCGGATAGAAGTCCGCCTTGGCCACGCCGATGCTGGCAGTTGCCGCATGCAGGCGCGCTTCGGCCTGGCGAATATCCGGGCGGCGCTCGGCCAACTCCGACGGCAAGCCAACCGCAAAGCGCTGCTGCGGCACCGGCAGTTCGCCCGGCGCCAGCAGCTCGGCCTGCAAACTGCGCGGTGGCTCGGCGGCGAGCAGGCTGAGGGCATTGATCAGGTCGTCACGCCTCGCTTGCAAGGTAGGTAAACGCGCTTCGATCGAGGCAACCTGAGCGCTGGCCTGGGCGACATCCAGGCGCGTCGCGACGCCCTCGGCCTGACGGTCGCGGGACAGTTGCAGGCTGTGCCGGGCGACCTTGAGATTGTTTTCGGTCACCTCCAGCGTTTGCTGCACGGCACGCAACTGGATGTAATCGCCGGCGGTCTCTGCGAGCAGCGCCAGCAACACGCCGCGGCGGTCCTCCTCGGCAACCGCCACGCTCGCATCGGCAGCTTCCACCTGACGACGCACCCGGCCCCACAGATCCAGCTCCCAGCCCGCAATCAGATCGCCCTGCCAAAGGTTGTAGGCCGATTTGCCGGCATTGCCTGACGGGTCATTCAGACCCTCGGCACTGTTGCGCGCGCGACTGTAGCCGGCATCCAGACCTATCGAAGGCGTCTCGTCAGCTGCAATCGTGCTGCGCAGCGCGCGGCTTTGCAGCAGGCGCGCACTGGCAATCTGCAGATCGAGGTTGTTGGCGGCAACGCGCTGGATCAGCGCGCTCAGCCTGGCATCGTGAAAACTCTCCCACCAACGCACTTGCAGTGGTTCGGCCAAGGGCTGGCTGGCGGCGGCCTCACCTTGCACCGGCGCCCATTGCTGTGGAGCCTGGCTGGCCGGGCGCTGAAAATCTGGGCCCAGGCTGCAACCGGCCAATGCGACAGCGAGCAGCAACGGGCTGAAGCGGACAAGTGCACTCATCGCGTGCTCACCTGCTGGCTGTCGAGCGAATCGCCCTGTGTGTCGATAGTGACCACCACCGACATGCCCACGCGCAGGCGCGACAGCAACGGCTGGCCATCATCGAAAACGATCTTCACCGGTATCCGCTGCACAACTTTGGTGAAGTTGCCGGTGGCGTTGTCGGGTTTGACTGCGGCAAAGGTCACGCCGGTGGCAGGGGCGATGCTCTGCACATGGCCTTTGAGGGTCACGTCGGAATAGGTATCGACGCTGACGCTGACCGGCTGCCCCGGTTGCACATGGGTCAGCTGGGTTTCCTGGAAGTTACCGACCACGTAGGCCTGCTCCAGCGGCACCACCGACAGTAGTCGCGCGCCGGGGGTGACATAGGCGCCAACCCGCAGGGCGCGCTCGCCGACCATGCCCGCTACCGGCGCAGTAATGCGGGTGTGCGACAGGTCCAACTGGGCCTTGTCGACACCGGCTTCAGCGCGCTTGAGCTGGCCATCGGCGCTGGCGACCTGAGCCGTGAGAATATCCACCTGCTTGCGCGTCGCTACCAATGCGGCCTGGCTGTTGGCTTGCTGCGCCCGCGCCTGATCGACCCGGCTGCGCGCTTGTTGCGCGTTCTGCACGGTGCCCGCGCCCTGCTCGGCCAGGCGGCCGTAGCGTTTGACCTCCTGTTCGGCAAACGCCGCCTGCGCCTGAGCCGCCTTGAACGCGGCCTCGGCCTGGGCGATCAGCGCAGCCTGGCGTTCGAGGGTGGCGCGCGCATCGGCGCTCTGCGCCTGGGCCACCAGCACCTGTGCCTGCGCGGCGGCCAACGCCGCCTCATAGTCGCGGGCATCGATGGTGGCCAGCAGCTGACCAGCCTGGACCTGCTGGTTGTCTTCGACCAGCACCTCCTGGATAAACCCGGCAACCTTGGGCGCCACCACGGTGTAGTCCGCGCTGACATAGGCATCGTTGGTCTGCTGCCGGTGATCACTGCCCAGCAGCCACGGCCCAACCAGTGCAGCCAGCACAGCCACGGCCAGCACCGAGCCGATGACGATAGTCTTGCGATTGTTGCTCATGTTCAGTGTTCTCGAATTCAGTCGGGTTCAGGCCACCGCGCGGGGTGGGTAGACCCGGGTGGGCGCAAAAGGAATCAGGCAAATCAGGATCACGGCGACGCAGGCCAGCAGCAGGTAGAGGTCGGCCGAGGTCAGCACCAGCGCCTGCTGGTGCACGCGCTGAGCCAGCCCGGCTGTGCGGTCATCAAGCAGCGGTGCATTGCCCAGGCTGTCCACTAGGTGATTGGAATGAAAGTGCCGGCGCAGCGTGCCGACGGCTTCCAGCAGGCCCGCAGCGATCACTGCGGCAAGGCCTTTGACGGTGTTGAACCAGGCCGAAGCGAACGGCCCTTCCTGCGGCGACATGCCGTTGGTGGACAGCATCAGCAACGGCAGCACGGCCATTGGTTGGCCGAACACCTGCAACAGGTAAAAGCCGTAGAAATCATTGCGAATCCACTGCGAGGTCAACTGGCTGCTGCCCACACAAGACAGCGCCAGCATGCCCAGGCCCAGCGCCAGCACCCAGCGGCAATCCACCGCGCGGATGTTGCATAGCGCGGCCGTCAACGGCAGCGCGATCAGTTGCGGCATCGCCACCAGCAGCATCAGCGGGCTGGACTGCGCCGGCCGGTAGCCCTGAATCTGCGCCAGGTATGCCGAAGGGATCGAGCCCAGCCCGGACAACACAATCAGCACCCCGGCGAGGGTCAGCAGGGCAAAACTCAGGTTGCGCCGCGAGAGCATGCGCAACTGAAAGAACGGCACCGGCTCGGACCACTCGTTGTACATGAACAGCAGCAACAGCAGCAGGCCGCCGCCGAGCAGCCAACAGATCAGCGGCGAGTCCAGCCAGCCCCAGCGGTCGCCCAGCGACAACCCAAGGACGATGCAGCTCAGTGCAGGCAAGCCCAACAGCACGCCGCGCCAGTTGAACTGCTTGAAGCGCTCCAGCCGCAGCGGGTCCTGCGGCAGGCCCCAGGCCACACAGGCCATGGCCAGCAGCGACGGCAGGATGATCTGCCAGAACGCCCATTGCCAGCCGACGTATTCGGTCCACAGGCCCGCCAGAGGCGTGCCGAGATTGGGTCCGAAGGTGGCGGTCAGGGCATAGCAGGCCAGGCCATAGACTTTGATTCCCGGTGGCAGAAAGCGCAGCGCCACGCTCATCAGCATCGGCGGCAAGGCGCCTGCGGCCAAGCCCTGAACGATCCGCAGCAGCATCAGGCTGTGCAGGTTCGGCGCGTAGGGTTGCAGCAGGCCCAGCACGGCAAACACGGCTATTGCGCAAAGGGTGAAGCGACGCAGGGAAAAGGTCGTCGCCAGCCACGGCGAAAAGGCCATCGCCGACACCGACGCAGCCGCATACACCGCCAGCAACCAGGCGCCCTCGTCGGCACCGATGCCCATCGCGCCGCGAATGTCGTTCAAGGAAATCTTGGTGACCGCCTCGTTCAACCCGGCGCAGAGCACAGCCAGCAGCACACCGAACAGCCCGACCACCACGCGCAGGCCAAATGCGGCCTGAGCGGGGGCGGTAGCCGCAGGGGTGGCGGAAAGCGAGGTCATATCAGGGAAATCTCCAGCAACAAATTGCACTGGAGGCATTTTAAAAAGATCGAATGCTTACGAAAACTGACTTATCGCCAGCTTTAAAGTGCGTCAGACGCAATCCGCTTGTGTCTCGAGTTCAAGGTTCAAGCCCGCAACAGGCCTTCAAGGTCTGGCGCAGCCAACGGTGCGCTGGGTCGCTATCAAAGCGCGGGTGCCAGGCCTGCATGACATTGACCCGCTCCAGCGCCAGCGGGATCTCGAACGAGCGCAGCGGCAGGCCGAGCTTGCTGACACTGCTGAGAATATTCGCCGGCATCGGCAGGATCAGGTCCGAATCGGGCAGAGAAAACAACGCCGAGTGGAAGCTCGGGGTGATCAGCGCTACCCGCCGCTGCACCTTGCAGTGGGCCAGTTCGACATCGATCGGCCCGTTGGCGCGCCCCCGGCGCGATACGCTGATCTGTGGATAACTGGCAAAGCTCTGCGCGGTCACCGGCTCGGCGAAGATCGGATGGTCCTGCCGCGCCAGGCCGATATAGAACGTCTGAAACAGGCTCTGGATCTTGATCTCCGGGCCCAGATCGACAGTCGAGCTGATGATCAGGTCGGTGCGCCCGTCACGCAGCACACTGTCGTCGTCCCCGCCTGGGCTTTCCGGGATGAAGCGCAGCACCGTGCGCGGCGCCTGCTCATGCATCATGCGCAGCAACTGCGCGCCGTACAGGGCAATGAACAGGTCATTGGTGCGGATGTTGAAGGCGCGGTCGAGGCTGGCCAGATCGACCGTATCGGCACTGCGAAAGACCTGCCCGGCCTGCTCCACCAGCACGCTGACCTGCTCGCGCAGGGCGAGCGCCCGTGGCGTCGGCACCAGGCCACGACCGGCGCGGACCAGAATCGGGTCACCGAGCGCATCGCGAATTCGCCCCAAGGTCCGGCTCATCGCCGCCGGGCTCAGGTTCATCCGCTGCGCAGCACCGACCACACTGCCCTCATCAAGCAAGGCATCAAGGGCAACCAGCAGGTTCATGTCCGGGAGTTGCATGGCCGGTTTCCGTGACTGTTGTGGGAATGTGCATGTTAACAGCTCGCACGATTGCGCCAGACGCAACGACGCCGTGCGTGCGGGGCCATTTATCCACAGCTGGCGCTCAGCTCAGAATGGCCTGTCGGCCACATCGCCTCGCGAGGACCCCCTATGCTCCGCTCTGTACTGATCGCCATCGACGCATCCCCTGCCACCAGCAACCTGCTGGCCCTGGCGCAGCGCTTCTGCCGCCCCGATCTGCACCAGTTGCATGTGCTGCTGGCGATCGACTCGACCTTCGCCGTGCACGAGCAACCCGCGCCCTTCACCCAGGCTGAGCGCGAGGAATACCCAGCTGCCTGCGAAGAGCAGCAACACGCAGAGGCCGCCATCGCCGCCGCGGTACAGACCTTGCGCGCTGCCGGCTTTGCAACCGACGGCAGCCTGCGCGCCGACCAACCGGTAGACGCCATCGTCGCTCAAGCCCAGGCGCTGGACTGCGAACTGATCGTCATGGGCCACCGCCACCTGTCACGGCTGGGCCGGCTGCTGGATCCATCGATCAGCGCCAAGGTGCTGGATCGGGTCGAGATACCGGTGTTGGTGGGGGTGACGGATTAGAAGCTTGCGTCTGGTTCGAGTACGCCGGGGGCGCTGCGCACCCCTTTCGCGACACAAGGCCGCTCCTACGGGGACCGCGTGAGTTGATCGTGCGCGGTCACTTGTAGGAGCGGCCTTGTGTCGCGAAAGGGCCGCGAAGCGGCTCCAGCAGTAATGGCCACTATCGCGTTCGCTACTTTCCACCTGGCCTCACCACCACCGTACAGGTCGTCCCCGCAGCCAGCAGAAACCCCTCCGGCACTGCATCGATATGAATCCGCACCGGCACGCGCTGGGCCAGACGTACCCAGTTGAAGGTCGGGTTGACATCGGCGATCAGCTCACGGCTTTGTGGGTTGTCGCGGTCGTAGATGCCGCGGGCGATGCTCTCGACATGGCCGCTGAGGCGCTCGCCACTCATCATTTGCAACTCGGCCTGATCGCCGACACGCACGTGCGGCAGCTTGGTCTCTTCAAAAAAGCCGTAGACCCAGAACGAGTGCTCGTCGACCACCGCCATCACCGGCTCACCGGTGCGCGCATAGTCGCCGCGGTGGACGTTGAGGTTGGTCACGTAGCCATCGACGGTGGCAAGAATGCGCGTGCGTTTCAGGTCCAGCTCGGCGGCGGCCAGCTGCGCAAGGGCCTGCTGGTAATCGGCCTGGGCCGAGTTGGCGATGTTGCTGGCGTCGTCACGGTTTTCCTTGGAAATAACCAGGTTGTCGAGATCGGCCCGGCGCTTGGCGTTGACCTTGCGCATCTCCCAGGTGGCCTTGCGTGAAGCCACCAGCGCCTTGGCCTGGTCGACCGCAACCTGGTAATGCTCGGCGTCGATCTGGATCAGCACATCGCCCTTCTTGACCCGCTGGTTATCGCGCACCGGCACATCGGTGACGTAGCCCGGCACATCGGCGGCGACATTGATGATGTCGGCGCGCACGCGGCCGTCGCGGGTCCACGGGGTAGTCATGTAGTGCAGCCACAGCTGGCGGCCGATGGCCACGGCTGCGACCAGCACCAGCAGGGTAGCGATCAGGCTGAAGAACTTTTTCATCGAGGGGTTCTCACCAGTAGACAGTCAGCGCCAGCGCGCCAAAGAGGCAGATGAACAGGCACAGGCGCAGCAGCGCCGGGTGCCAGAAGAAGCGGTAGCCGTCATGGCTGGCGATAAACCGGTCGAGGCCCCAGGCCAGTCCTGCGGCAAGCAGAAACAACAAGGTCATGGTCGGCATGTACACACCATGGAAGGCAATTTCACGGGGCATGCGGCAGTCCTTGCGCCAGTGGCGATTGCGGGTCGAGCAGCGAGCTGCGGATGAAGTGCAGGTAGCTCTGCGCACGGCGCAGCAGCGAGGTGTCGAAGTGCCGGGCGAACGGCTCGTCGGTGGTCTGCACGCGGCTGATGGCGTGGTCGACGGCGACCAGCGCGCGTTCGTGGTTGCTGGCGCTGGGCTGCAGGAACAACCGCGCCAGGGCACGGCCCATGACTCGGATCGCCTGGCGCCACGGCTGCGATTCGGCGTAGGCCGGGTGCACGGGTGCGTTGTGCTGCTCCTTGCGCAGCTCGATCACGGCGTGGCCGATTTCCAGCACGACGAACATCCAGCGCATCAGCTGGCTCTGCACCTGCGGCTTGCCGGCAGCCAGGCCGTAGGCTTGATGGAGCAGGTCGCGAGTGCGGCTGTCGAAGGCCGAACCGAGCCCGCGCAGGCGCCCACCGATGGCGAACAGCACCTGCTCACGCAAGTCCTGCTCCAGCCGGCTCCATAACCAGCGGCTGTTCGGCGGCAGGATGATGGCTCCGGCGGCGGCGCAGACCAGCATGCCCAGGAGCATGCCGATGTAGTCGTTGATGAAGGTGTACGGGTTGTACACAGTCAGGTTGTTCGGCACCGAGCCGATCGCGAAGAACACCAGCAGGCCGATCCCATAACCGGCATAGGCTGGTCGCGACGAGAGAAACGCGCCAAGCACGAACACCGGCGCCAGCACCATGCACAGCAGCGGGAAACCGTCGATCCAGGGGAACACGAAAAAGGTTTCGAAAAAGCCGATGAAGGCCCCGAGCAGCGTGCCGCAGGCCATCTGGAACGACATGCGTTTGGGGTTTGGCGAAGCCGCCGAAAGGCCAACAGTCACGGTCGCAATCAACGTCATCATCGCCCCGCTCGGCCAGTCGCTGAGCAGCCAATAGCTGCCGAGCAAGAGCAGTACCGCCGAGGCGCGCAGGCCGGCCGCCAGCGACACCAGCCAGTTGGTCCGCGACACGTACGGTTCGTCCCACTGCTCGCGCTGGTGGCTGTGCGCCGACAGTGAGGCGTGGGTCTGGGCATAGCTGAACATCTCGTCGACCAGGCGATAGAGCAGCTCAAAGGCCGTATGAAAATCGAGCAGCTCGGCTTCGCTGGGATGGGTTTGCAGATACTCGCTGCGCAGGCCGCGCACCTGGGCTTGCAGGCCATCTTTGTAGGCGGCCAGTTCGAGGGTCAGGCGCAATGCGTCGGCTTCGGTCAGGGCCCGGCCCACGTAGGGTTCGAGCAGCTCGACGAGGGTTTCCAGGCCCGGCTCGATGGCGCCGACAATCTGCAAAGGGCCGCGCGCGCGCAGCCGTTCGAGCAGTTGATGAAGGGCATTGAAGCGGGTGCTGATGGCCATGAACTCGCTGTTCATGCGCACCAGTCGGCCGCTGCGACGGCGCATGTGCGGGTCTTCGAAGGCGGTGACGTTGCGCAGGCTCTCCAGGCCCACCGCCTCGGCGATGAAGCGCACATTGCTGGCCTCGAAACGGTCGCGCGGGGTGTTGCCGCGCAGCGCCTCGACCACCACCCCGGCAAACACGCCAAAGCGCTGGTACAAGGCGTTGCGCATGGCGGCGCTGGCCGACTGCGGCAGGATCGCCGCGCTGACCAGAGTCGACACGAGGATGCCCAGGGAGATTTCCAGCACCCGCCACACCGCCGCCATAAAGGCTTGATCGGGGTGCTCCAGTACCGGCAGGCCGATCATCGCTGCGGTGTAGCCGGCCAGCACGAAGCCATAGGCACGAAAGGTGCGATAGCGCATGGCCCCGGCCGAGCACAGGCCGACCCACAGCGCCAGGCTTGGCAAGAACAGCTCACTGTTCTGCGGGAAGATCGCAATCAACGCGACCATCATCGCCGAGCCCGCCAAGGTGCCTAACACACGGTAAAAGCTCTTGGCGAAGACATGCCCACTCTGCGGCTGCATGACGATGAACACGGTGATCATCGCCGTGCGCGGCTGCGGCAGTTCCAGGCGCATGGCCAGCCACAGGGTAATGAACGCCGCCACCAGCACCTTGAAGATGTACACCCAGGTCACCCCGTCGGTGCGCGCCCAGGCAAAGAAGCCGCGGCGCCATTCCAGGCTGTGCAGCCAGTTCCAGAGCAGGCTCATCGGCGGTCGCCCAGACGATCGACTATGGCCAGGCTGGCCGGCGGTTTCGGCGCGGCCTGTTGCGCTGGCGCGGGCACGTCGTCCCCGGCCTGCAAGCCGCCGCCCAGCGCCGTGACCAGCTCGGCGTGAGCAGTCAGGCGCGCGGCCTGTACCTGCTGCTGAATCTGCTGCTGGCGAAACAGCAAGGTCTGCGCATTGAGCACGTTGACGTAGTCGGTCAGGCCGCGCTGGAAGGCCACCAGGGCGATGTCGTAGGTCTTCTGCGCGGCGGCCACCGACTGCTCGGCGAAGTGCGCCTGCTCGTGCATCGACTCACGGCGGATCAACTGGTCGGAGATGCCTTTCAACGCGCCGACCACCGTCTGGTTGTAGCGCGCCACCGCCACGTCATAACCGGCCGAAGCCACCCCCAGCTGTGCCCGCAGGCGGCCGCCATCGAACACCGGCAGGCTGATCGCCGGGCCGACGTTGTAGTTGAACTTGCGCCCGCTGAGAAACGCCAGCGCACCACCACCGGTGGCCATGAACCCCAGGCTGCCGACCAGATCGACATTGGGCATGAAGCTGGCGTGGACGACTTCGATACCGCGCGCCTGAGCCGCCACCTGCCACCGCCTGGCGACTACATCCGGGCGCTGGCCGACCAGCTCGGCGGGCAGTGTCGAGGGCAATTGCAGCGGCGCGGCGAGGGCCAGAGTCGGCCGCTGCAACTGCGCGCCCTCGCCCGGGCCTTTGCCTGCCAACGCTGCCAGCTGGTTACGCGCCAGGGCAATCGCCTCGTTGACTGCATCCAGCTGGCGGTGGGTTTCGGGCAGCGGCGCCTCGGCCTGGCTGACTTCGAAGTGGGTCCCGATGCCGCCGTCAAGGCGACGCCTGGCCAGGACCACAAGCTGCTCCTGCTGCTCAAGCTCGGCCTGGACGATGTCGCGCTGAGCAAAGTGCAAGGCAAACTGGATGTAGACCTTGACCAGGTTGTTTTCCAGCTCGAGCTGGGCCTGCCGCGCTTCGGCCACGTTCATGTGCGCGAGGTCGAGCGCCTGCTCGCTGGCACTGCGCTCACCGCCCCACAGGTCGAGCGCGTAGCTCAAACCAAGGCCAGCGTTGTTGTCCCAGGTGTTGGCACCCGACAGCGCACCGGGGCCGTAGAACTGGTCCTCCGGCCAGTTGTGCCGTTTCAGGTTTGCCTGGCCATTGCCCTGCAGCTGCTCGGCCGCTTCGCTGACACCGGCCAGTGCCCGCGCTTCGCGGACCCGCGCGGCGGCCATGGCCAGGCTTGGGCTGCCGGCTATGGCCAGTTCCAGCCAGCGATCCAGCTGGCGATCGCCATAGGCCTGCCACCACTGCTGGCGCGGCCAGTGGGCGTCCGTGGCGGCCTCGGCGATGGCGTGGTCAGTGAGCAGGGTGTTGGCTTGCAGCGTCTGGGTTTGCGGGGCGATGCCCCAGGTTCCGATACAGCCCGACAAGGTCAGGCTCAGGGCACAGGCACTGAGCGCATTCAGCGCTCCGATGATGCGACGCGGCACAGCTGCGATTTCCCGAGAAGTGGATGAGGCCGGGCAATTCTAGGGGGCCGCCGGACTGGCGATAAGCGCATAATCCTGCGAATCTTTGTTACCAAAACAGCGATAATCCGCCTTTGGTCGAAGCAACGAATTCGTAACTTCATGTCACAATTTCGGCCTCTATTTTGAGAGTGACCCATGGACACCCTGCAAAACATGCGTGCGTTCAGCTGCGTGGCCCAGCTGGGCAGCTTCACCGCCGCCGCTGTGCAACTGGATACCACCACCGCCAACGTGTCGCGAGCGGTCTCCAACCTGGAAGCCCATCTGCAAACCCGCCTGCTCAACCGGACCACCCGGCGCATTGCCCTGACCGAAGCGGGCAAGCGCTACCTGATGCGCTGCGAGCAGATCCTTACCTACGTCGAGGAAGCCGAAGCCGAAGCCAGCGACGCCCATGCGCGGCCCGGCGGGCAGTTGAAGGTGCACTCGATGACTGGCGTCGGCCAGCACTTCGTGGTCGATGCCATCGCTCGCTATCGCGAAACCCACCCGGACGTGACCTTTGACCTGACCATGGCCAACCGCGTCCCGGACCTGCTTGACGAGGGTTACGACGTGTCGATCGTGCTCGCCAGCGAGCTGCCCGACTCCGGCTTCGTCTCGCAGCGGCTGGGCATCACCTACAGCATCGTCTGTGCCTCGCCGGAATACGTCGCCCGCCACGGCATGGCGCACAAGCCGGCCGATCTGCTCAAGCACGCCTGCTTGCGCATGGTCAGCCCGGTCATTCCGCTGGAAAAATGGCTGTTCGACGGGCCTGAGGGCCAAGAGCTGGTCAACATCAACAGCTCGCCGTTTCAGGTCAACTCAGCCGATGCGATGAAGACCGCGATCCGCTCGGGTATGGGCGTGGGCGTGCTGCCAATCTACTCGGCCATCGATGGCCTGCGCGATGGCAGCCTGGTGCGGGTGATGCCGGACTACCGCCTGCAGGAGCTGAACCTGTACGCGATCTACCCGTCCCGGCAATATTTGGATGCCAAGATCAAGACCTGGGTCGAGTACCTGCGCAACTCGCTGCCGGAGATCCTCGCCGCCCATGAAGCCGACCTGAAAACCCACGAGCTGCTGGTTGCCCACTGAAAAAGCTGCTGCATTGGGGCCGGGACCAATGGTAGGTTGCTATGCATTGTTCTGGCGCCAGCCTCGACCTACGCGGTCGAGGCCGGCATACCCGTAGCGCCTTGCAGAGAGTTGCCGATGAAAAAGACCGTCCTGGCCTTCAGCCGCATTACCCCGGCCATGGCCGAGCGCCTGCAGCACGACTTCAACGTGATCGTGCCCAACCCCAAATTGGGTGACATCAGCGCCCAGTTCAACGAAGCACTGCCAGAGGCCCACGGCCTGATCGGCGCTGGGCGCAAGCTCGGCCGCGCGCAACTGGAAGGCGCGGCCAAACTGGAAGTGGTATCGAGCGTATCGGTCGGCTACGACAACTACGACGTTGACTACTTCAACGAGCGCGGCATCGCCCTGACCAACACCCCCGACGTGCTCACCGAAAGCACCGCCGACCTCGGCTTCTCGCTGATCATGGGCTGCGCCCGACGCACCGCCGAGCTGGATGCCTGGACCAAGGCCGGCAACTGGAAAGCCACGGTCGGCCCGGAGCGCTTCGGCACTGACGTCCACGGCAAGACCCTCGGTATCATCGGCATGGGCAATATCGGCGCGGCGATTGCCCGGCGTGGCCGCTTCGGTTTCAACATGTCGATCGTGTATGCCGGCAACAGCCGCAAGCAGGCACTGGAACAAGAGCTCGGCGCGCAGTACCGCAGCCTCGAGCAACTGCTGGCCGAAGCCGACTTCGTCTGCGTGGTGGTGCCGTTGTCGGAGGCTACGCGCAAGCTGATCGGCGCCCGCGAGCTGCAACTGATGAAGCCCAGCGCGTTCCTGATCAACATCGCCCGCGGGCCGGTGGTGGATGAGGCGGCGCTGATCGAGGCGCTGCAGGCCGGGACCATTCGTGGCGCGGGCCTGGACGTCTACGAGCATGAGCCGCTGGCTGAGTCGCCGTTGTTCCAGCTGCCCAACGCGCTGACCTTGCCGCACATCGGCTCGGCCACCGCCGAAACCCGCGAGGCGATGGCCAACCGCGCGCTGGACAACCTGCGCGCAGCGCTGCTCGGCGAGCGCCCGCGCGACCTGGTCAATCCGCAGGTGTGGAAGGGCTGATCATTATCGTCGGGGGCTGCTTGGCAGCTCCCGGCGATCTAAAAGGTTACGGCGCCACCGCTACCGCTCCGGGCCGCTTGACCTTGGGCTTGCGAAACACCAGCACGTTGCCTGCCATCACCGCCACCAGGCCCAACAACGCTGGCGTGGTCCATTGGTAGCCTTCGGCAAACGCCGACACGTTCAGCGCTACCAGCGGGAACAGCACCGTGCTGTACGCGGCCCGCTCCGGGCCTATGCGCCCAACCAGGGTCAGGTACGCGGTAAAAGCGATCACCGAACCCGGTATCACCAGGTACAGCAGCGAGCCGATGTAACGGCTGTTCCACTCCATGTCGAACGGAATCCCGCGCAGCACGCAGTACATTCCCAGCATCCCGGCACCGTAGAGCATGCCCCAGGCGTTGGTGGTCAATGGCCGCAGCCCGGCTTTCTGCTGCATGCTCGAGAGCATGTTGCCTGCCGAAAAACACAACGTGCCAAGCAAGGCCAGGCCGATCCCGTACAAGGTTTCGCGGCTGGCGCCGTGGCTACTCAGTTCTGGCGAAAACAGCAGCCCCAGCCCGAGCAGGCCCAGTGCACCGCCGGCCAGCACGTTGCTGGCGATGCGCTGGCCGAAGAATATCCGCGCATTCAGCGCATTCCACAGGGTTGCCGTGGAGAACACCACCGCCAGCAGGCCGCTGGCGATCCATTGACTGGCGGTCAAAAAGCACATGAAGTTGACACAGAACAGGCACAAGCCCTGCGCCAGGCAGATCAGATGCCCGCGCCGGTTCATCGGTTGCAGGCGACGGGTGAGCACCAGGATGACGAACAGCAGCAGCCCGGCCAGGGCAAAGCGGTAGACGATCGATACCGGGATGGCGACCACCCCCAGCTGCAGTTTCAGGGCGATCCAGGTGGTACCCCAGATGAGTACGGTCAGCAGGTACAGCGACAGGTTCATGGCGGGACTCTCTGGCAAGGCATGACGATGCAGGCAGTGTCCGGCTCGGCTGCTCGCGGCGCTTGCACAAACTTGCGCTTTTGCGTCGCCAGCGGCTGCCATCCGCGCGCCAGCGCAGTAGGATGGCAATCAGAGGATTTCACCATGACCCCATTCAGCCAGTTGCAAGTCTTCAACGTCATGCATGCAGCGCCCAACGCACGCCTGGAGCACAGCGTGCAGCTGGCTGACGGCCTGTCGGCGGCGGTGTGGAGCAACCGCGACGACGCCCGCGATTATCAGGCGCCGAGCCACCACACGCTGTCGTGCTACATCAGCGACGGCACCGGCACCTTTCGCCGTCAGCGCCCTTCGGACAAGGGCGCCCCGGACAAGCTGTGCATCATGCCAGCTGGCTCCGAGTCGAACTGGGTAGTCAACGGCTCGATCCGCCTGGCCCACCTGTACATCAGCGAGGAACAGTTCGCCCTCGGCTGCATTCGCCTGCTCGACCGTGAACCGCGGGAAATGCAGCTGCGCGAAGCGACCTTCGTCGATGACCGCGAGCAGGCGCAGCGCTTTCGCCAGCTGATCGGCATGGCCTGGGACGAACCCGGCGAACGCCTGCTGGCGAGCAGCCTGGCGCATGCCATCGTCGACCATGCGGTGCTCAGCCAGGCCGGGCTGCGCCAGGGCTTACGCCTCAAGGGCGGCCTGGCGCCAAGTGTGCGCCGGCAACTGGCCGAGTACATCGAAGCGCACCTGGACCAGCCGCTCAGCCTCGGCGAGCTGGCGCTGCGCTGCAACCTCTCCGAATACCACTTTGCGCGGATGTTTCGTGCAAGCTTCGGCCTGCCGCCGCATCAATACCTGCTGGCCCGCCGCCTGCAGCGTGCTTGCCAGATGTTGCGTTACGGCCAACAGCCCTTGCTGCAGATTGCCCTGCACTGCGGTTTTGCCAGCGCCAGCCATTTCAGCAACCGTTTCCGCCAGGCCTTTGCGGCGACGCCTGGCGAATACCGGGCAGCCTGGCGCGGTTAGAACTCCAGGGTGGTCGACAGGCTGACCTGGCGTGCATCGCCAACAGCAACGAAGTAACTATTCACTGCCGAGCTGTAATAGACCTTGTCGAACAGGTTCTTCACGTTCAGTTGCAGACGCACCTTGTGCTCGTCGAGCTGGGTTTCATAGCTGGCGAAGGCATCGGCCACGGTGTAGGCCGGCAGGTCGAAGTCATTGGCCGCGTTGCCGGCACGCTCGCCGACATAGCGGGCGCCAGCGCCCAGGCGCAGGCGGTCGCCACCGAACAGGCTACCGTAGTCATACACCGCCGACAGCGAGCCACTGTTGCGCGCCACGTTCTGCAAACGCTTGCCCTTGAGCTCTGGATCCTTGGTCACTTCGGCATCGGTGAAGGCATAGCTGCCGATCAGGCTCCAGCGCTCGCTGAGCTGGCCGCTGAGGTCCATCTCAAGCCCACGCGAGCGAACTTCACCGGCGTTGCTGTAGATGATCGTGCCAGTGTCGCTGGTGCCATTGGCGACTAGGACATTGCGCTTGGTGATGTCGAACAGGGCAATGTTGCCAGTGAGCTGCCCAGGCATGTCCAGCTTGGCCCCCAGCTCCCACGACTTGCCCTCCTCCGGAGCGATGCTGCCATCCAGCGTGAGGGTCTGGCCAGCGCCGACGCTGATCGGCGCGATGGTCGAGTTTGGCTTGAACGACTCGCTGTAGCTGGCATACAGCGACAACTGCTCATCGACCTTGTACACCACGCCAGCATTCGGCACCCAGGTCTGGCCATTGCTGTCGGTGTTGGCCTTGAACGGGCGGCCGCGGCCGGCGTACTGGTCGTACTGCTGGAAGCGCGCGCCGGCCACCAGAATCCAGTGCTCATCGAGGTGCAGCGCGTCCTGCACGAACAGCGAGTCGGTGCGCAGCTTGTCGGTCTGGTCGCTGTCGCTGGCGCGCACGTTGCTGCCTTCCACCTCCTGGCCATACACCGGGTTCTGGTAGCTGAAGGTCGAGCGGCTGGTCTGGCGGATCAGGTCGCCGCGAAACACCTTGCGGTCTTCGTGATCAAGGCCGAGCAGCAGGTCATTGCGCAGCCCGGCCAATTCGAGGTTGCCGTTCAGGCTGACGGTGGCGAATTGGTCGCGGCTCATCGCGCCGTGGGTGCCATCGATACTCCGGGTCAAGGTGCCACGGGCCTCGTTGACGCCGGTCACGCGGACCTGGCTGGCATCGTAGGTTTCGCGGTTGAAGCTGTAGCCGGCATGGACCTTCCAGTCGTCGCTGAGCTGGTGGTCCAGCTCGAGCCGGTACAGGTCGCTGCGCCCCTGCATGTCGTTGAACGGCTCATCAAGACGCCGGGTTGCCGGGATATTCAACGGGTGGCCATTGCTGCCGAAGGCGGTACCGCGGTCGAACGGATAGAGAAACTCGCGGTGCTCGTAGGCCAGCACCACTTGCGTATCCTCGCCCAACCAAGCCAGCGACGGCGCGACCATCGACTCGCGGTGCACGCCGTAGTTGCGCCAGTAGTCTTCGTCTTCGTGGTCGACGATCAGCCGGTACGCCAGCGGCGTGTCGCCCAGCGCGCCGGTACTGTCGAAGCCGCCGCCGCTGCCGTTCTTGCCGCTGCCGTAGGTCGAGCCGCGCAGGTTCAAGGCGTTGTACTGCTCCAGTTGCGGGCGCTTGCTGACCACGTTGATCACCCCGCCCGGGTCCTGGATGCCATACAACAGCGAGGCCGGGCCCTTGAGTACTTCGACCCGCTCGGTGCTGGCATTGAGGCTGCGCCCCTGCACCAGCGGCATGCCGTCGCGCATGATCGAGCCGTCGCGGTTGTCGCCAAAACCGCGTTTCATCACCGTGTCCGCAGTGCCGCCGAAATTGTTGCCCTGGGTGATGCCGCTGACGTTGGCCAGGGCATCGTCCAGGTTACGCGGCGCCTGGTCGCGGATGACCTGGGCCGGGACCACGTTGATGGTGTGGGGGATGTCCTGCACCGCGCCCTGGCCGCGCATGATCGAGGCGTTGGCGGGGGGTTGATAGCTGTACAGGTCGCTTTGCGAGTTGACGTTGATCGCCTGCAGGTTGAGCGCACCGGAAGTGTCCACCGGCTCCAGCGTAAGGGTGCGTGCATCGACGCGCCGCCAGCTCAGGCCGGCATTGCCCAGCAGTTGCTGCAAGGCCTGTTCGGCGCTGAGCGAACCGCTCAAGGCCGGGGCCTGCAGATTGGGCAGTTCGACGGTATAGACCAGGCTCTGGCCGGTGGTGCGGCTAAAGGCGTTGAGTGCCGCCGGCAACGGCTGGCTGGGCTGGGCGAAGCTGTACAGCTGTGCTTGCGCCGCAGCACTGACAGGCGGGGCAACGACGGCGCCGGACAGGCTGGCAAGACCCAGCCAGAGGGGAACGCAACGCGAGGTGAACTTCATGGACGCTGACCTGAAAGAGGGGTGATCGCATGCGAATGAATCGCTTTTCACTCACTACACGGATGGCGTCGCCGGTTACCTCACAACAATTCGCAATTATTTTTCAGAGGCGGCTGATGATGTGAGCAAAGTCAGCCGGCCGAGCAACGTCTGTCGCGAGAAACCCACCACCTGGCCCAGTGAATCCAGCGCCAGCAGCGGTTGATTGGCCGGGATGCTGGCACTGACAAGGCGCTGGCCCAGGGTGTCATCGAGCAGCACGATCCGCCCTGGGTAATAGCGACGCAGGTCTTCCAGCACGTCGGCCAACGGCACCTGTTGATAACTTAGCCAGCCCTGACGCCAGGCCAGGCGGCTGTCACTGTCGACGGCTTCGATCTGCCCGGCGCGGCCTGCGGCATAGGTCAGTTGCTGATTGGCCGTCAGCTCGCGGGCCGACTGACCTGCCGTCGGCGTTACTGCAACGCGGCCGCTGCGCACCGTGACTTGGGCGCCCTCGCCTTGCTCGCGTACTTCAAACTGAGTGCCGAGCACGCGCACTTCACCGCCAGCGGCGTCGACCAGAAAGGGTTGACCGGTGTGGGTCACCTTGAAGAAGGCTGCGCCGCGCAAAAGCTGAATCCGCCGCTCACCGTGGTCGAAGTCGACCGCCACCGCGCTGCCCGCATCCAGGGTCATCTGCGAGCCATCGGCCAGGGTGATTTGCTGCAACTCAGCGCCACTGCGGTAGTCGGCCTGGGCATCCTGCAACCAATGCTGCGGCTGCCAGCCGCCGACGCTGCCCAGCGCCAGCAGCAGGCAGGCGGCGGCAGCCAAAGCACCACCACGACGGCCCCAGCGCTTGGGCTGGCGAGCTTGGCGGATAGCGTCCAGGTATGGCTGCAGACTGGCCTGCTGTTCTTCGGCCAGTTTGGCCGCCGGCAGTTGGCTCAGTTGCCAGACATGCTGCACGTGAGCATACGCCTCGCGATTGGCCGGGTCGGCCAGCAACCAGCGTTTGAACGGCGCAGCCTGGGCTTCGCCTGGATTGTGAATGATGCGGTTCAGCCAATGCAGCGCCGCCTGCTCGGGATCCTGGCTGCTTGGCTCGGTGTGGCTGGTCATCGGCCGCCTCCTGGCCTGCGCGGCGCGGCAACGCTTGCCTTGCACGCTTCGAGGGCGCGCATCATATGCTTTTCCACAGCGCTCTGGGACAACTGCATGGCCTTGGCGATTTCGCCGTAGGTGCAGCCGTGGACGCGGCTGAGCAGAAATATCTGCCGGCTGCGCTCGGGCAGGCCGCGCAACGCGGCCTCGATCCGCTGCAGATCATGCTCGGCGGCCAGCGCCTGCTCTGGCGCCGGGCTGTCATCGGCAACCGGCAAGCCTTCGACTACTCGGCCACGGCTGCCCTCACTGCGCAGGTGGTCGATCGCCAGGTTACCGGCGCAGCGCAGCAGGTAGGTATCCAGTGCTTCGACCTTGACCTCGGGCCGGCGCCAGAAGCGCAGGAACAACTCCTGCACCAGGTCCGCCGCCGTCGCCCGGCAGCCCACCCGGCGGCTGACCAGTGCTTCCATGCGCCCGCGCTGGGCGAGAAACACCTGGACGAAGCGCGCCCGGCCACTGGCGGCGTCGGCGTCTGCCGGGTTGCTGGGCGTTGGCTCGTTCAAGCGCTCACACACCCAGCGCAGCCAGCACCGGCCCGAGCAGCACGCTGACCAGGGCCAGGCCAAGCAACAGCCGTGGCTGATAAGGCAGGCCGAACACCCACAGGGTCAGCCCGGCCATCACCAGCGCAAACCACTCAACCAGGCCGAAGGCCAGGCCGCGAACGTTGACAGCAAGGATCAGCGACAGCACCAGCAGCGCCCAGCCAGCCCAACGCAGGGCAGGTAATTGCCTAGGCTTGGGTTTGCGCTTGAGCAGCTCACCGAAGTGCTTTTCCATCGCCAGACACAGGGCCACCAGCCCGGCGAAGGTGATCAGAGCAACGCTCAGCATCAGTTCACCTCGGCCGTGGTCGAGGCGGCTTTGGCAGCACGCGGTGCGCGCTTGGCCTGCACGTTGGGCGTGCGCAGCATCTTGCCAGCGGCCCAGGCGAGGAACAGCCCGGTGCCCAGCGCGGTGAGGTCAAAGCCGGCCATGGCCCAGTCGCCACGGGCGATCGACTGATCAAGGCCGTGGCCGGTGACCACCGCGTTGAGCAGCGGCAGCCCGGCAAACGCCAGTGCCCCCAGCGCCAATTGCTCGCCCCAGGCCTTGCGCCCCGGCCGCAGCAGCGCGTGCAGCGGCGACA
The DNA here is from genome assembly GCF_044740745.1 of Pseudomonas sp. NPDC088322. NCBI lineage: Bacteria > Pseudomonadati > Pseudomonadota > Gammaproteobacteria > Pseudomonadales > Pseudomonadaceae > Pseudomonas > Pseudomonas sp. NPDC088322. The sequence continues at coordinate 354,197 of NZ_JBIURK010000006.1, forward strand.
GGGCCCAGGCCAGGAAGAACACGTTGATCTCCCAATCAGCCCGCCCCGGCATGCCGATTGGCAGCAACCGATTGGCCCAGAAGAACCCTGCCACGCCGAGCAACAGCCCGCTCATGCTGGAGATATTGAGCACTTCGACCAGGCGCAACTCGAACGGCAAGCGGCCACTCTTGGCGTGCTTGAGCTGGCGCTTGCCCAGCCACATCACCAGGCCGGTGCCGATCACCGCAGTACCGGCCACGCCAAACACAAAGTACAACCAGCGCAGCCACGGCCCGGCAAAGTTGCCCATGTGCAGGCCGGCGATAGTGAACGAGGTCATCATCGCCGCGCTTTCCGGCTCGCCCTGGCTGAGCTGCGCGCCGCTGACGCCATCGAAGGTCCAGTTGGCGCTGCGCTGATAGGCGACGTGATCGGCGGCGGCCTGGGTCACGGTCACCCGGGCATTGCTGTCGCCGGGGTTGGCAACCTGCAGGTAGCCGATGCGGGCGCCGGGCACGATGGTCTGCACCTTGGCATACAGCGCCGGCAGATCGGTCAGCGGCGCTGCCACGCCGGCGGCCTTGGGCGCTTCGTCACGGCCGAACAGCTCGCTGAAGTAAGTGTCGGATTCGCCCTTGTACGCCGCCATGATGCTCGCCGGCATGACCATGTACATGAACAGCAGCAGGCTGCTGTAGCTGATCATCAGGTGAAACGGCAGTACCAGCACGCCGATCGCGTTGTGGCCGTCCAGCCACGAGCGCTGGCCCTTGCCTGGGCGGAAAGTGAAGAACTCCTTGAAGATCTTCTTGTGGGTGATGATCCCGGTGACCAGCCCCAGCAGCATGATCAGCGCGCAGAAAGTCGCCAGCCAGCGGCCCCACGGGTGCGGCATCTGCAACTGGAAGTGGAAGCGGTAGAAGAAGTCGCCACCGCGGCTGTCGCGCACCTCTACCCGCTCACCGCTGCGCGCGTCCAGCTCATGGCTGATGAAACCGCGCCGCCCGGTGGCGTTGGGGTCGCGCCAGCTGACGCTGAGGGCAGGTTCGCGGTCGCTAGGCAGGCGGATGAACCAGCTGCCGGCAGTGGCGGCGTTGCTCTGCAGATACCGCTGGGCGAGGCCAAGGCTGGCAGCCGGGTCGAGCTGATGGCGCTGTACCTCGGGCTGGCTCCAGTGGGTGATCTCGTCCTTGAAGTACGACAGCGTGCCGGTCAGGAAAATCGCGAACAGCAGCCAGCCAAACAGCAGCCCAGTCCAGGTGTGCAGCCAGGCCATGGCCTGGCGAAAGCCTTCTTTCATGGGTTCTTCATCCAGTAAGCCAGCCCATTGATCAGCGCCAGCGCAAGGCTTGGCAACAGTACACCAAGCCAGGCGCGGGCGGCCGTGCGGCAGGCGAAGCACCAGATGAACGCCAGCAGGTAAAACACGAACGACAGCATCATCCCGGTCAAGGTCGCGTCGACCGGGGTCATGGGCACCAGCAAGGTGATACAGACGCTTGCCATCGACGCCAGCAGGTAGCCGCCGAGCAAGGCCGCCAGGCAGCGCGAGGCTACAGCCAGTCGATAGCTCAGGAGAATCCCGCCAGCTTTGCGCTTCATGACAAGGTCCGCTAATTGAAGCCATCAATAATAATGATTTCAATTCTCATAAGCAAAGCTCAGCTACGGCTGCTATCGGTTTTTTGAGGATTGCCGACATGCTGCAGGGAAATTACAATGCGAACCATTCTTACTAGCACTCGCGCCGATCAGCGCCGGAGTCGTTACGGTGTCCAGCGCCCTTTCTGCAACCGTCGAAGGCCTCTATCACGAGCATCACAGCTGGCTCACCGGCTGGTTGCGGCGTCGTTTGGGCTGCCCGCACAGCGCTGCCGATCTGGCCCAGGACACTTACCTGCGCCTGCTCCAGGCCCGCGAGGCGCCGCAACTGCTCGAGCCGCGGGCGTTTCTCGCCACCGTGGCCAAGCGGGTGCTGTGCAATCACTTCCGCCGCCAAGAGCTGGAACGCGCCTACCGCGAAGCTTTGGCGCAGGTGCCTGAGCAGTTCGCCCCGTGCGAAGAGCAGAAGGCGATCATCTTCGAGACCCTGCTGGAGCTGGACCGCTTGCTCGACGGCTTGCCGCCGCTGGTCAAGCGCGCCTTCCTGTTGGCCCAGGTCGATGGCCTCGGGCAAAGCGAAATCGCCCGTGAACTGGGTATCTCGCTGGCCACGGTGAAGCGTTATCTGAGCAAGGCCGCCCTGCGCTGCTACTTCGCCCTGTGAACAGCAGCTTTGGCGCCGAGGTCGCCGAGCAGGCGGTGCACTGGCTGATCGAATCCCAGGGCGATGATTTCGACGTGCGCCAGCAGCATGCGCTGCAGCGCTGGCTGGAGGCTGACGGCGAGCACCAGCGCGCCTGGGCGCATATCCAACAGGTCAACCAGCGCTTGCGTGGGGTCGCCTCGCCCGTTGTGCATGCGACTTTGCAGGCGCCGCCATCGCCTACCCGGCGGCGTGCGCTCAAGGCTTTGTTGCTGCTTGGTGTAGCCAGCGCAAGCGGGCTCGCTGTGCAGCAACACAGTCCCATGCCGGGGCTGCTGGCCGACTACCGCAGCCCGGTCGGCCAGCGCCGGCGGCTGAGCCTCGAGGACGGCAGCCAGCTGCAGCTCAACACCGGCAGCGCCGCCGATGTGCGTTTCGACAGCCAGCAGCGGCTGTTGCGGCTGGTCGAGGGCGAGCTGCAGGTTGAGGTGGTCAACGATAGCCGGCCAATGCTGCTGCGCAGCGCCGAAGGCGTGCTGCGGCTTGAGCCGGGGCGCTTCAACCTGCGTCAGTTCAGCGGCTTCAGCCAACTGGCGGTGTACAGCGGCCGCGCCAGCCTAGGCGGTCAATCATTGCTGGCGGGCCAGCAGGCAGATTTTGCCAACGCTGGCTGGCAGGGTATTGCGCCGTTGCAGGCAGATCGCGGTGCCTGGGTCGACGGCATGCTGGTGGCCGCGCAAATGCGCCTGGCGGACTTTCTCGACGAGCTCAGCCGCTACCGCCACGGCCGCTTGAGCTGCAGCGAGCAAGTCGCCAACCTGCGTATTTCCGGCTCTTATCCACTGGATGACAGCGAGCGGATCCTGCAGATGCTCGAAGTGGCACTGCCGGTCAGCGTGCGTCGTTTCACCCGCTATTGGGTCACGGTCGAGCGCCGCGTTGGCTAGTCAGCAAGTATTTTTCAAATAACCTGAGCCATTTCTGCAAGCTCGCGTGACAGACAAGGCAGACCCCCTCTCAAGGACCCGCTCATGCTGTTGCGTCCCAGCTCCCTCGCCCTGTTGCTTGCCTCCACCTTCAGCCTCGCCGCGCCTGCCGTGCTGGCCGCCGAGTACCACATCGCCGCCGGCTCGCTGGAGCAGGCCTTGAACCAGTTTGGCCGCGAGAGCGGTGCGCTGATTTCGTACGGTTCGCAACTCACCCAAGGCTTGCAGAGCCCGGGCCTGCAAGGCGAGTACGCGCTCGATCAGGGCCTGGAGGCACTGCTGCGCGGCAGCGGCCTGCAAGCTCGCCAGGAAGGTGCCAATGCCTTCAGCCTGCAGCCTGTCGCGGCACCTGCGGCCAGCGCGCCGATCGAGCTGGGCGCGTCCACCGTGGTCGGTGACTGGCTGGCCGAAGCGCAAGCCGACAATGTCTTCGACCACCCCGGCGCACGTGACGTGATCCGCCGCAAGCAGTTCGAACGCAGCGGCGCCAGCAGCCCGCGTGAAGTGCTCAACCGCATCCCAGGGGTGAATGCGCCGGACACCAGCGGCACCGGCGGCCACGACCTGGCGCTGAACTTCGGCATCCGCGGCCTCAACCCGCGCCTGGCCTCGCGCTCGACGGTGCTGATGGACGGCATCCCGGTGCCGTTCGCGCCGTATGGCCAGCCGCAGTTGTCGCTGGCCCCGCTGAGCCTGGGCAACATGGACGCGGTAGACGTGGTGCGCGGCGGCGGTGCGGTGCGCTATGGGCCGCAGAACGTCGGCGGCATCGTCAACTTCGTGACCCGGGCGATCCCCGAACAGGCCACGTTCAAGGCGGCCATGCAGAACCAAGTGACGCCGTCGTCCAGCCACGATGGCATCAAGAACAGCGCCAACCTGCTGGTCGGCGGCACCAACGCCCATGGCCTGGGCGGCGCCCTGCTGTATTCCGGCAGCCGCGGCGGCGACTGGCGTGAGCACAGCGATACGCAGATCGACGATTTGATGCTCAAGGGCAAGCTGCAGCTCGATGAGGCCAACAGCCTGCACGCCATGGCGCAATACTATGAAGGCGAAGCCGAAATGCCCGGCGGCTTGAGCCAGGCAGCCTACGACGCCGATCCATATCAGTCGACCCGACTCAAGGACAAGTTCTGGGGCCGGCGCACGCTGGTCAACGTCGGTTACGACTACAAGCAGGATGATCGCCAGGTCAGCATCAACAGCTTCTTCACCAAGACCCTGCGCAGCGGCTATCTGGACCAGGGCAACTTCGTCTCGCTGTCGCCACGCGAATACTGGGTACGCGGCATCGAAACGCGCTTCTCGCAAGGCCTCGCCCTAGGTGACAGCTGGCATGAAGTCGGCGTCGGCTACCGTTACATCAACGAAGCCGGCCACGAGTTGCGCTACCAGGCACCGGTCAATGGCGACCTGCCGACCAGCAGCAGCTTTCTCGGTCGCGACACCCGCGGCAGCACCGAAGCGCATGCGATTTACCTGGACGACCGTATCGATATCGGCCGCTGGACCATCACCCCGGGCGTGCGCTACGAGATGATCGACTCCGAGCAGAGCAACAAGATCAGCGGCCAGCGTTACCAGGGCAGTTACAACACCGCCCTGCCCGCCCTGAACGTGCTTTACCACCTGACCGACCGCTGGAATCTGTACGCCAACACTGAAGGCTCGTTCGGCAGCGTGCAGTACAGCCAGATGCCCAATCGCGTCAGCAGCGGCGAAGTAAAACCGGAAAAAGCCCGCACCTGGGAGGTCGGCACGCGCTACGACAATGGCGACCTGCAGGCGGAGATCGGCGCATTCTTGATCAATTTCGACAACCAATATGAAAGCAACCAGAGCAACGACGCGGTCATCGCACGCGGCGAAACGCGCCACCAGGGCATCGAGACCAACCTGCGTTACGCGCTCGATGGTTTGAGCCCGGTATTAAGCGGCTTCGATGTGCACCTTGGCTACGCGTTCGTCGATGCGACCATCCGTGAAGACGGCGCCAACAAGGGTAATCAGGTGCCGTTCTCGTCTCGCCACAAGGGCACCCTCGGCCTGGGTTATACCGATGGGCCGTGGCAGCTGAACCTGGACAGCAGCTTCCAGAGCAGCCAGTTCGCCGACAACGCCAACACTCGCGAGGAAAGCGCCAATGGCGCCAATGGGCGCATCCCCGGCTACATGCTGGTAAGCACCCGCGCGGGCTACGACTTTGGCCCGCAGCTATCTAACCTGAAGCTCGCCGTTGGGGTGAAGAACCTGTTCAACCGCGAGTACTACACGCGCTCGTTTGACGATAACAATCGCGGCAAATATGTCGGTGAGCCACGCACGTTGTACGTTCAGACCTCGGTCGAATTCTGACGGGGTGAGGGGCGCATCGGCGCCCCAAGCCGAATCATGCTGCGCTCAGCTGCGTCCATCCAGCGCTGATTTAATTCAAAAAATTTATATTTTAAAAGGGCTTGAAATCGCCGCGCGGATGCCTGACCTTACAGTCAAGAGGCGATAAATTTCCACAGGCCTCAATGGCCTGGGCGACTCTTGCGAGCAAGCTGAATAAGGATTGAAGTCATGCAAATCCAAGTCAACAGCAGCAACCAGATCGACGGCAGCATCCGGCTTGAAGAGTGGGTACGTAGTACTCTTGAGAGCAGTCTTGAACGTTACGAGGACGATCTCACCCGCATCGAGGTGCACCTGCGCGACGACAACGGCGCCAAGCCCGGACCGCATGACAAACGTTGCCAGATGGAGGCTCGCCCCAAAGGCCATCAACCGATTTCCGTAAGCCACACGGCCACTTCGCTGGAGCAGGCTGTCGAGGGTGCCACGACCAAGCTCGACCACGCACTGGATCACCTGTTCGGCAAACTGCGCAGCAAGCGTGTAGTGCTGGAAGTGAACGAAGAAATCGAGGAGTGATGACAGCGCTGTTCGGTTAGTTGCACAAGGGCCGCTCCGCGGTCCTTTCTGATTCAACCAACTCACCACAAAGCCACGCCGATCAGCGGCTGTGAACCATCTGCGCGAATACCCGGTCAACTTTTTCATCCAGTTAACCTGCAGATCCGCGACCATGCACAATCCATTCGATCAGATCAGCAATGCCTTCGCCCCGCGTTATCGGGTCAACCTGAGCATCACCCGCCTCGACGGCAGCATCATGCTGACCCTGTCCGACGACAGCGGCGCCGTCGCCAAGCGTTTGATCAGCCAGGCCCAACGCAACGATCCGGTACGCTTGCAGCGGGTCATCGACAGCATCCGTCTGGGCCTGGCCATCGAACAAGGCGAAAACCCGCTACAGGTACTCGCCGCCCTCACCCGCGACCCTGGCCAGCAACGTCACGCCGCCAGCCAGCTCGCCAACTGAGCGCTAGCGGCCTTCGTCGACTTCCTTGCCGTGAGCGTCCAGCGCCCGGCTTGAGGGATAGCGGTACGATGCATAGCGCACCACCAGAATCGCGAAGGCCAACAGCAAGATGCCGCCGCACAAGTACAGCAGGCCGACGTCCGGCGCCTTGTGATGGGACACATCGCCGATCAGCAGGCGCGTCAGGGCCGTGATTGCCACGTACAGCAGGAAGCGGATCGGCATGTGGTTGGTCTTGAAATAGATCCCGACCATCGCCCCCAACTCCAGGTAGATGAACAGCAGCAGAATGTCATCGACGCTGACCCCGCCCTTGCTGAGCATGTCCAGAAACGCCTCGACCGCCGCCCACGCGGTAATCCCGCCGATACCGAACAACGCCAGGTAGTGAAACCCCTCGACGCACAGGTTGCCCAGCGAGTCGGCAGAGCCGTGCAGGCCCTTGCGCATTTTTTCTGCCCATTTGATGTTCACGATGCTCGATTCCCCGATACGACTGAAGGATGGTGCGCCACCTGTGTGACGCTTGTGCCATGCAGTTAAAAGGCCAGACACGAGGGTTGGAAGGCGACCGATTGCCGCAAGGCACCTATGAGCTACGCTTTCGTGCAGATAAATGGCCACTATCGGGTTGCGCTGGGGTGGCCTATGCGAGTACTGTACACCCATACAGTAAATTATTTGCATAACCCGCTATAAAGGCACAGAGGTGATGAATGGCCGTCGAAGTGGTATACCGCAGCAGTCGCGACCCGGAGCAGTTGTTCATGGATAAAGCCGAAGCGGATCGTCACGACAAGATGCTCGAGCTGGCCGAGCGCCTGGCTGATGTGCTGCAAAAAGCGGTGCCGTCGCTGACCGAACAACAAGTCGAGGAAGCCGGCATTTACATGGCGAAGAATCGCGATGTGTTCGCCCGAGCGTTCAAGAGCCAGCCCGATGCCTTGGCCGAATTGCTTGAGGGCAACGCGGCAGAATAACTGCCGTCAGCCATACAGCAAACGCTCCGCCAGCATCTGCGCCACCCGCGCTGGCGAGCGTTTTTCCGCCTGGGCATGGCCGAACACTTCGGTCAGGCGTGACGGAATTCGGGCCAGATGCGCGGTAATGGTGCCGAGGCTCTCGCCACGGTGGGTCAGTGCCACGTAAATCAAGCCACCGGCATTGATGACATAATCCGGCGCATAGAGTATCCCGCGCTTTTCCAGATGATCAGCCACCTGCAGGGTCGTCAGCTGGTTGTTGGCAGACCCCGCCACGGCAGCGCAGCGTAATTGCGTGACACTTTGGCCACTGAGTACCTGACCCACGCCACAAGGTGCGAAGATGTCGCACGGGGTGCTGACCAGCGCATCATTGGTCACTGGTTGGGCATTGAATTGCTCCACCGCCAAACGTACCTTGCCCGCGTCAAGATCGCTGACCAACAGTTCCGCGCCCGCCGCGTGCAGTTGCTCGGCCAACGCGAAGCCAACGTTGCCCAAGCCCTGCACAGCAATCCGCAAGCCTTCCAGATTATCGGTGCCCAGCCGTGCCATTGCTGTGGCGCGGATGCCAGCGAACACCCCGATGGCTGCATGTGCCGAGGGGTCTCCCGAAGCGGTGGTACTGGTAACGTGAGCAGTGCTCTGGGCAATGCAGTCCATGTCCAGGGTTGAGGTGCCACTGTCGACGGCAGTGATGAAGCGCCCATTCAAGCTGTCGAGCGCGCGGCCAAACGCCTCGAACAGTGCTGCGCGGTTTTCCACATGGGCGCCGCGCATGATCACGGCATTGCCACCGCCCTGTGCCAGGCCTGCCAGTGCAGCCTTGTAGCTCATGCCCTGAGCCAGGCGGATGGCGTCGGTGACGGCGCTTTCGTCGTCGGCATAGGCCAGGTAGCGACAGCCGCCCATGGCAGGGCCCAACTGCTCGTTGTGGATCGCCACCACGGCTCTGAGGCCGCTGGGTGGATCGACGAACAGGTGCAGTGACTGCGTGCGGGTGCTTTGCATGAGCGCGAACATCGACCGCCTCCAGCGAGGTGCTCCTGACAGTATAGGCAGCGCGATGCACAGCGCAGGCTGGTCGGACCACTGGACGAACCACGCTGTCAGAGCTAATACTCAAGCATGTCGGGGGAGAGTCTGATGAACCCACGTAAAGCCTGCCTGGCGTGCCTGGAACGCGCGCCTGTCGACCTGCTGGAAGCAACCTTGTGGATCGCCGCCGAGCACGATCCCAGTGTCGTGCCCGCCCACGCCCTCGCCCAGGTGCGCGAGCTGCACCAGCAAATCAATGCCAGCCTGCCGATGTTGCCGCTCAGTGAGCTCGCCCAGCCGCTGTTGCGCCAGCTCAACACGCTGGGCTTTCAGCAAGACGAAATGCTGCCACTGCGTGCCCACGCGGCACTGATGGACAAAGTGTTGCAGCGCCGCCGTGGCCAGCCGCTGGCGCTGGCAATCCTCGCCCTGGAGTTGGCTCGGGGTTTGTCGATCCCGCTGGAAGGGGTCAACTTCCCGGGCCATTTCCTGCTGCGCGTGCCTGGCGCGGATCACCTGCTCGACCCGTGCGGCGGTCGTCGTCTGTACCCGGCTGAGTGCCGCCAGCTACTGGCCCGTCAGTTCGGCCCACAGGTAGCGTTGACGGCTGAACATATGCAGGTTGCCAGCCCGTTGCAAATGCTGCAGCGGCTGTCACGCAACCTGCGCCAGCTGCATATCAGCAACGACAATGACCTGGCCGCATTGATCGACGCCGAACGGGTCATGCAGCTGGGGCCGGTGCTGGTCAGCGACTATCTGGCGCGAGCCACGCTGTACCAGCGCCTGGACTGCCCGCAGGCCGAGCGCTTTGACCTGGAACGGGCATTGCTGCTCAGCGAAGACCCGGCGCAGCGCTTGAAGCTGAGCGAACGTCTTGGCCACCTGCCCGCCAGCAGCCCATCGATTCACTGAAGCGGGGTATCAGGCTGACGTGATGGATGCGCCTGGATAAACGCCGGATGCTGCGCCGCCAGCGCTGCCACCCGGTTGATCCGCGGGTAGCGGCTCAGATCGACACTGAACCGCTCGGCCGCATACAACTGTGGCAGCAGGTAGGCATCAGCCAAACCCGGCGCCGGGCCAAAGCAAAAGCCCTGGTCATCGATCAACTGCTCCACCGCTGCCAGGCCCTGGTCAATCCATTGGGCAATCCATTGATTGACCTGCGCCTCGTCCAGCCCCAACTGACGCAACTGATTGAGTACGCTGACGTTGTGCAACGGGTGCACATCGCAGCCGATGATCGCCGCGACGCCCCGTACCTTCGCCCGCGCCTCAGCCTCGGCAGGCAATAGCGGCGGCTGTGGATAAACCTCCTCCAGGTACTCGATGATCGCCGCCGATTGCACCAGCACACTACCGCTGTCACAGCCCAGCGCGGGCACCCTGCCCTGCGGATTGAGCGCAAGGTAGGCATCGCCGCGCTGCTCGCCCTTGAGCAGGTTGACCGGCACGTTGTCGAACGCGAGGCCCTTTAACCCCAGGGCAATCCGTACCCGATAGGACGAGGTCGAACGGTAATAGCCGAACAGCCGCATGGCCTGCCCTCTCAGTTGGCCGCGATGACTTTGCCGCGGCACTCGCCGAAGCCGATGCTGACCGCGCCGTCGCGCTTGCAGCGAGCACGCAGGATGATCTCGTCACCGTCTTCGAGGAACTTGCGCACCTCGCCGCTGGCCAGTTCGATCACCTGCTTGCCGCCATCCGTCATCTCCAGCAGGCTGCCAAATGCCCCTGGCTGCGCGCCGGACAATGTCCCCGAGCCGAACAGGTCGCCTGCTTGCAACTGACAGCCATTGACGCTGTGGTGGGCAACCATCTGCGCCACGGTCCAGTACATGCTCAGGGTGTTGCTCAGGCTCAGGCGATGAGGCGGCAAGCCCTGTTCGCGCAGGCCTTCGGTGATCAGCAGCACTTCCAGTTCGATGTCGAGCGCGCCGTTGGCCTGATCGCGTGCATCGAGCAGATACGACAGTGGCTGCGGATCACCCTCGGGACGCGCCGGCTGAGCGCAACGGAAAGGTTCCAGTGCCTCGGCAGTGACTACCCACGGCGACAGCGTGGTGATGAAACTCTTCGACAGGAACGGCCCCAACGGCTGGTATTCCCACGCCTGAATATCGCGCGCCGACCAATCGTTGAGCAGGCAATAACCAGCAACATGCTCGGCCGCATCGCCAATCGGGATCGCTTGCCCAATGTCATTGCCCTGGCCAATCCAGATGCCCAGTTCCAGCTCGAAGTCGAGCCGGGCGCATGGGCCAAAGCTTGGCTCGGTCTGACCCGCAGGCAGGGTCTGGCCCTTCGGCCGACGCACATCGGTGCCCGACGGGCGCAGGGTCGAGGCGCGGCCGTGGTAGCCGATTGGCACGTACTTGTAGTTGGGCAGCAGCGGGTTGTCCGGGCGGAACAGCTTGCCGACGTTCTTCGCGTGCTCGATGCCGACATAGAAGTCGGTGTAGTCGCCCACCTTGGCCGGCAGGTGCATTTGGCAGTCGCTGGCGAGGTACAGCGCCGCTTGCAGTGCAGCCTGATGTTCGCTGTGCTCGCCCAGCAGTTCCAGCAAACGCTGGCGCAACGCAACCCGGGCCGAACGGCCAAGGGCGAAATAGGCATTCAGCGTGGCGTCGGCGGTGGCCTCGACCGCAGTTTTGGCGTCACCCTCGAACAGGCCGGCGGCAAGCACGGCCTGCAGGTCGAGAATCGAATCGCCGATGGCCACGCCACAGCGCTGCGCTTCACCCGGCCGGCTGAAAATCCCCAATGGCAGGTTCTGCAGCGGGAAGTCGCTGTGACCGTTGGCCTGTTCGACCCAGCTACGGGCAGTCGCGGTGTGATTCATGGGTTATCTCCGATTCGGGTTGAAGGTGCTCGGCAAGGTGGCCCAGCAGCTGTCGTAGTCGGCCTGCAATTGCGGGCATTCAAGCGCACTCTGGCTCGGACGCAGGACCTGGCTGGTCTCGAACATGAAGGCCATGGTGTTGTCGATCTTGTGCGGTGCCAGCTCGCCATTGATGGCCTTGTGGCAAGTCTCGGCATCCGGGCCATGGGCGCTCATCACCCCATGCAGCGACGCGCCGCCGGGCAGGAAGCCGTCGGCCTTGGCGTCGTAGGCGCCCTGGATCAGGCCCATGAATTCGTTCATCAGGTTGCGGTGGAACCACGGCGGGCGGAAGGTATTCTCGGCGACCATCCAGCGTGGCGGGAAGATCACGAAGTCCATGTTGGCCAGGCCGTGGACGCTGCTCGGTGAAGTCAGCACGGTGAAGATCGATGGGTCCGGGTGGTCGAAGCTGACCGTACCGAGGGTATTGAAGCGACGCAGGTCGTATTTGTACGGGACGTTGCTGCCGTGCCAGGCGACCACATCCAACGGCGAATGCTGCAGTTCGCAGGCCCAATGTTCGCCGAGAAACTTCTGCACCAACTGGACCGGGCCGCTGCTGTCTTCGTAATGCGCCACGGGGGTGAGGAAATCTCGCGGGTTGGCCAGGCCGTTGCTGCCGATCGGGCCAAGATCGGGCAGGCGCAGTGGCGCGCCGTGGTTTTCGGCCAGATAACCCCGCGCCTGACCGTCGAGCAGCTCGACGCGAAACTTCATGCCGCGCGGAATCACGGCGATTTCCAGCGGTTCGACATCGAGTACGCCCAGCTCGGTGGCGATACGCAGGCGGCCTTGCTCAGGCACCAGCAGCAGCTCGCCATCGGCATTGAAGAACACCCGCTGCATCGAGCGGTTGGCGCTGTAGATATAGATGCTGACGCCGGATGGCTTGTCCGCCGCGGCGGTGGCAACCATCGGCCGCCAACCTTCGATGAAATCAGTGGCTTCGGTCGGTAGCGGCTGCGGGTTCCAGCGCAGGCGGTTGGGCGTCACCGCGCCCAGTGGCGCCGCCAGCGGTTGGCGCGCAAGGCGTTCGAAGCGCGGGTGCAGCGCCGACGGGCGAATGCGGTACAGCCAGGTGCGCCGCAGTTCGCTGCGGGCCATGGTGAACGCGGTGCCCGAGAGCAATTCGGCGTACAGGCCGTAAGGCGCGCGCTGGGGTGAGTTCTGCCCGACCGGCAGGGCGCCAGGCAGCGCTTCACTGGCAAACTCGTTGCCAAAGCCGCTGAGGTAGTCGAGGGCGGTGTCGCGGGTCATCTGTGCCTCCAGGCTCACTGAGAGCCATGCTGGCAGGGGCTGCTGGGCTGAACCGGGCCGTATCACGGTGGCTGGCAGCGCGTCTGCATTGTTATTGTCGTAATCAGATTACGAATAACGTAATTTGCTCGCCGCCCGTCGTCAAGTTATAAAGTCGCCATCTGTCAATGTGGATTCCTTTCTCCATGTCCAAAGCCAGCACCCCTGCCGACACCGGCAAGCAAAAGGTCCGCTCGGCGGAAGTCGGCACCGATATCCTCAAGGCCCTTGCCGAGCTTTCGCCGTCGACCTCGCTGTCGCGCCTGGCCGAGCACGTCGGCATGCCGGCGAGCAAGGTGCATCGCTATTTGCAGGCGCTGATTGCCAGCGGTTTCGCCGAGCAGGATCGCGCCACCAACCACTACGGCCTGGGCCGCGAAGCGTTGCGAGTGGGCATGGCCGCGCTGGGCAGCATCGATGTGCTCAAGGTGGCGGCGCTGCCGCTGTCGGCATTGCGCGACGCGCTCAACGAGAGCTGCTTCATTGCTGTGTGGGGTAATCAGGGCGCGACCGTGGTCAGTATCGAGCCGGCGGTGCGCGCCGTTACCGTGGTGACGCAGATCGGCTCGGTGTTGCCACTGCTCAGCTCATCGACCGGGCTTGTGTTCGCTGCGCATTTGCCCGAGCGCGAAACGGTTGACCTGCGTGAACGTGAGTTGGCCGCCATGACGCAGACATTCGACGCCTATCAGCCACTTTTGGCAGGGATTCGCGAGCAGGGGCTGCACCATGTGCATGGGCTGTTGATGCCTGGCGTCGACGCACTTTCGGCGCCGATCTTCAATGCCATGGGGCACATCGTAGCGGTGATGACCGTGGTTGGGCCGACCTCGATTTTTCATGCCGATGAGCATGGCCCGGCGGCGCAGCAGTTGCTGGCGGCCACCCGCGACATCAGCTGGCGGATGGGCTACGCGGCCTGAACAGTGACTCTTACTCGGCGCGTAAAGGTGAATGTCGCCTGGGGCTATTTTTCTCGCCGCAACAGCGGCTTATGCTGAGTTCACTGGCCAGCACGCAGCGCACTCCCCCGCCCTGAGTGCAGGCCACGCTCGACGACGTTGATTTTGAAGCTCCTTGATCTAACGTCCAGATTGGCCACTGCACGTGCAGTGGCCTTTTTTTTTGCTCAGGTCAGCGCGGCAAAGCCTGCACGGATCTCGTCTTCGGGCAGTTCATCGCCGATAAACACCATCACACTTTCACGCGCCTCGTCGGCCTTCCATTCGCTGTCCCAGTCGAAGCCGTACAGCTTCAACACGCCCTGAAACACCAAACGGCGCTCATCCCCAGCGATATTGAGCACGCCTTTGTAGCGCAACAACTGCTTGCCGTGGTTTTCCAGCAGCTCGTTCATGAACTCGCTGAGGCGATCGATATCCAGCGCCGTGCTGGTACGCAAAACCAGCGTCGAGATGCGATCCGGGGTCGCCGGCTTGAGCACCGGGCGCAGGCTGCGGGTGATACTCGCGCCCAGGTCAGGATTGAGATTGAAGCCGCGCACATCAAGCAACTCAGCCAGGTCGATGCGGCCCTGCTCGACGATGCGAATCGCCGCGCGGCCGTTGATCCGCGCCAGGCGCTCCTGCAAGGCCTCGACAGCCTCAGCCGTGACCAGATCGGTCTTGCTCAACAGCAAGCGGTCGGCAAAGCCGACCTGAGCCTGGGCAATGGCCTGGGTCAGGTGGACATCGGCGTGGGCAGCGTCGACCAGGGTGATGATGCCGTCGAGGATGTAGCGATCGCGCAGCTCTTCTTCGATGAAGAAGGTCTGCGCGACTGGCGCCGGGTCAGCCAGACCGGTGCATTCGATCACCAGCCGGTCAAACGCGATGTCGCCGGCATCCAGCCGCTCCAGCAGCAGGTACAGGGCTTTGGTCAGGTCGGTGTGGATGGTGCAGCACACACAACCGTTGGCCAGGGTCATGACCTGCACCGGCTCGTCTCCGAGCAATTGGCTGTCGATGCCGGCTTCGCTGAATTCGTTTTCGATCACGGCGATCTTCAGGCCATGCTCGGCCTTGAGCATGTGCTTGAGCAGGGTGGTCTTGCCCGCACCGAGAAAACCGGTGAGGACCGTTACAGGAATAGGCGTTTGCACGCAGACATCTCCTTTGGCCATAAATGAAAGTGGGAGCCCGGTTGCCCGGGCTCCCACTCGATCACACTTGCCGCTGGTTCAACAGCACTTGGGCCCGGACTTGCCGCCGTAACGGGCTTCCTGTCGCTCGCGGAAGAACTCCTCGTAGCTCATCATCGGCTTGTCCGGGTGCTTGCCCTGCATGTGCTCGACATAATTGTCGTAGTCGGGCATGCCGACCATCAGCCGGGCAGCTTGCCCCAGGTACTTACCCAGGCGACCCAGGTCGTTGAACATGGCTGCAGTCCTCTCGTTTACGCGTCAGGCAGCGCCTGGAACGGGGTTTCTTTATCGCTGCGCTCTTTGCGACCCAGTGCCGAGTAACCGACTCTGAGGGCGAAGAACAGGATGCTGAACACCACCACCAGGAACAGGATGGTCAAGCCAGCGTTGGTATAGGCGTTGAAGATCACGTGCTGCATCTGACCAACGTCCTTGGCCGGGGCCAGTACCTGACCGGCGTCCAGCGCGACGCTGTACTTGTTCGCCAGGGCCAGGAAGCCAACAGCCGGGTTCGGATCGAACAGCTTGATGAAGCCTGCAGTAGTGGTGCAGATCAGCAGCCATACCGCCGGTACCAGGGTGACCCACATGTAGCGCTGGCGCTTCATCTTGATCAGCACCACGGTGCCGAGCATCAGCGCGATACCGGCCAGCATCTGGTTGGAGATACCGAACAGCGGCCACAAGGTGTTGATGCCACCCAGCGGATCGATCACGCCTT
The DNA here is from genome assembly GCF_044740745.1 of Pseudomonas sp. NPDC088322. Taxonomy (NCBI): domain Bacteria; kingdom Pseudomonadati; phylum Pseudomonadota; class Gammaproteobacteria; order Pseudomonadales; family Pseudomonadaceae; genus Pseudomonas; species Pseudomonas sp. NPDC088322. Next base: position 369,848 of record NZ_JBIURK010000006.1, read on the forward strand.
GATACAGCAGGTAGCCCCACATCGCCACACAGCCAGCAGTGGCAAGCAGGTTGGCGCCCCACGATTCGGTGCGTTTGAGTGCAGGCACGAAGCTGCCGAGCAGGTCCTGCAGCATGAAGCGCCCGGCACGGGTACCGGCGTCCACTGCGGTGAGGATGAACAGCGCCTCGAACAGAATCGCAAAGTGGTACCAGAAGGCCATGGTGTTTTCACCCGGCAATACCTGGTGCAGGATCTGCGCGATACCGACTGCCAGCGTTGGCGCACCACCGGCACGGGCCAGAATGGTGTGCTCGCCAATGTCGCGGGCAACCGCTTCAAGTTGCTCAGGGGTGATCAGGAAGCCCCAGCTGCTGACCGTCTGCGCGACGCTTACCACGTCGGAGCCGACCACTGCTGCCGGGCTGTTCATGGCGAAGTACACGCCTGGCTCGATCACCGAAGCAGCAACCATGGCCATGATAGCCACGAACGACTCCATCAGCATGCCGCCGTAACCGATGTAACGGGCGTTGGTTTCGTTGTCGAGCAGCTTGGGCGTGGTGCCCGAGGAGATCAACGCATGGAAACCGGATACCGCACCGCAGGCGATGGTGATGAACAGGAACGGGAACAGCGTGCCCTTCCAGACCGGGCCAGTGCCGTCAGTGAACTGGGTCAGCGCAGGCATCTTCAGTTCAGGCGCGAGGATCAGGATGCCCAACGCCAAGGCGACGATGGTACCGATCTTGAGGAAGGTCGACAGATAGTCACGCGGCGCCAGTACCAGCCATACCGGCAGGACGGCGGCAACGAAGCCATAGCCCACCAGCATCCAGGTGATCTGCACACCGGTGAAGGTGAACGCCGGGCCCCAGACCGGATCGGCAGCCACCAGGCCACCGATCCAGATCGACAGCAGCAGCAGGACCACGCCGATGATCGAGATCTCACCAATCCGCCCAGGGCGGATGTAGCGCATATAGATGCCCATGAACATCGCGATCGGGATGGTCGCCATCACCGTGAACATGCCCCACGGGCTTTCAGCCAGGGCCTTGACCACGATCAGCGCCAGCACCGCGAGGATGATGATCATGATCAGGAAGCAGCCGAACAGGGCGATGGTGCCCGGGATCCGGCCCATTTCTTCACGGACCATGTCACCCAGCGAGCGGCCATTGCGGCGGGTGGACATGAACAGGACCATGAAGTCCTGAACGGCACCTGCCAGGACCACACCGGCAATCAGCCACAGCGTACCGGGCAAGTAACCCATCTGCGCGGCGAGTACCGGACCGACCAGCGGCCCCGCGCCAGCGATGGCGGCGAAGTGGTGACCGAAGAGGATGTGCTTGTTGGTCGGCACATAGTCCAGACCATCGTTGTTGAGTACCGCAGGGGTTGCCCGACGTGAGTCGAGCTGCATCACCTTGGTGGCGATGAACAGGCTGTAGTAGCGATAGGCGACCAGATACAAGGCCACTGCCGCAACCACAATCCACAAGGCGTTGACTGCCTCGCCGCGACGCAGGGCAACTACACCCAGCGCACAGGCTCCCAGTACTGCCAACACCAGCCACGGAATGTGGCGTAGCAGGCTATTATTGTTGTTCATGGTTTACTTCCAGCTGGTGGATTGGAAAGACCGCCAAGCGAGTCTAGGGCCAGTCAAGGCGCATTGCCACATTTGCTTTGTTCTAGAGCCTTTGCCGCCCGATTGCGCAAGCACATACGCCCATACCTTCAACTATAGTCAGGATGTCTTGCAGAGGGCTTTGACCATGAGCGATCACGACGAACGTCGGCGTTTCCAGCGAATTGCTTTCGATGCCACCGCAGAACTGCGCCAAGGCTCGCGAAAATGGCAGGTAAAGCTGCTGGATATCTCCCTCAAGGGCATTCTGGTCAGCCGCCCCGAGCGCTGGGAGCCAGATGCCACGCAGGATTTTGAAGCGACGGTACACCTCAGCCCTGAGGTGCAACTGGAAATGCAGGTCGAGCTGCGTCATGAAGAAACCGGCAAGCTGGGCTTCGTCTGCCTCCACATCGACCTCGACTCGATGAGCCATCTGCACCGTCTTGTGGAATTGAACCTAGCTGATCGCACCGAAATGATGCGCGAACTGCGCGAACTCATCGAATAATACTATCTGTTAGCTAGCTAACCTGCCCCTCCTCCATGTGTTTCCTGTCTACCCAGACAGCTTCTTGCAAGCGGTCTGGGGACTTGTACACAACTTTATAATCACGCTTGCGCTCTGTTGGAACGCTTTCTGCATTCAGCTAAGACGCTGTTTACGGGCACTCTTGTGCGCGCTCCGATCAAAATATTGTATACAATTTTTGTGGCCATCCTTTGTAGGAAGTGTCTACAGTAGCCCCACAACAATAAACAGAGAGCCTGCTCCATGACGACGCCCCCTGGAACATCTGCGACCCAACGTCCCGAGGACGAAAACCTCGGCCTTGGCGCCAACCTGGCCTACGGTCTGCAGCATGTGCTGACCATGTATGGCGGGATCGTTGCGGTCCCGCTGATCCTAGGCCAGGCAGCGGGCCTGAACCCCGCCGAGATCGGTCTGTTGATCGCCGCCTCACTGTTTGCCGGTGGCCTGGCGACCTTGCTGCAAACACTTGGTTTACCGTTTTTCGGCTGCCAGCTGCCGCTGGTTCAAGGTGTGTCCTTCGCCGGTGTGGCGACCATGGGCGCGATCCTCAGCAGTGAAGGTGGCGGTGGCCTGCCGGGGGTGCTCGGCGCAGTGATGGCGGCCTCGGTGCTCGGCTTTTTGATCACGCCGGTGTTCTCGCGGATCACCAAGTACTTCCCACCGCTGGTGACCGGCATCGTCATCACCACCATCGGCCTGACCCTGATGCCGGTTGCGGCGCGCTGGGTCATGGGCGGCAACAGTGCCTCGCCAGAGTTCGGCAGCATGGCCAACATCGGCCTGGCCGCGCTAACCTTCGCCATCGTGCTGGTGCTGAGCAAACTCGGCAGCGCGACCATCTCGCGACTGTCGATCCTGCTGGCGATGGTGGTCGGTACGTTGATTGCCTGGTCGCTGGGCATGGCCGATTTCAGCAAGGTCGCCGAAGGCCCGATGTTCGCCATGCCCTCGCCGTTCCACTTCGGCATGCCGACCTTCCATATCGCCGCGATCCTGTCGATGTGCATCGTGATCATGGTGACCTTGGTCGAAACCTCGGCAGACATCCTTGCGGTCGGTGAGATCATCGATACCAAGGTTGACTCCAAGCGCCTGGGCGACGGTCTGCGCGCCGACATGGCCTCCAGCATCCTGGCACCGATCTTTGGCTCCTTCACCCAGAGCGCCTTCGCCCAGAACGTCGGCCTGGTGGCTGTGACCGGAGTCAAGAGCCGCTATGTGGTGGCTACCGGCGGCCTGATCCTGGTCGTGCTGGGGCTGCTGCCGGTGATGGGCCGGGTGATCGCCGCAGTGCCGACGCCAGTACTTGGCGGTGCTGGCATCGTGCTGTTCGGCACCGTGGCTGCGAGCGGGATTCGCACCTTGTCCAAGGTCAGCTACAAGAACAACGTCAACCTGATCATCGTCGCCGCCTCGCTGGGCTTTGGCATGATCCCGATTGCCGCACCGAACTTCTACCACCACTTCCCGAACTGGTTCGAGACCATCTTCCACTCCGGCATCAGCTCGGCGGCGATCATGGCGATTCTGCTCAACCTGATGTTCAACCACTTCACCACCGGTAACTCGGAGAACCAGTCGGTGTTCGCCGCAGCCTACGAGCGCACCATCCAGTACTCGGACATCTCCGCCCTGCGTGATGGCGACTACTTCAAGGACGGCAAACTGTTCGACGCCGAAGGCATCGAGGTGCCACTGCAAGAGGGCGCAGAGCAGGACGGCGCGGCGCGACGGCGCAACGCGGTGGCCGAGCACTGACGCCTGGCCGAGCAGTAACAAGGGGAGCCGACGCGCATCGTCGGCTCCCCTTTTTTATGCGGCGGTTTTGCCTGGTTACTCGAACAGCGCGTCGAGGGCCTGTTCAAGCCGGGTCACGGCAATCACCTGCAGCCCCGGCGGAGACTCCTTGGGCGCATTGCCCTTGGGCACGATGGCACGCTTGAAGCCATGCTTGGCGGCTTCCTTCAAACGCTCCTGACCGCTGGGCACCGGCCGTACTTCGCCAGACAGGCCGATTTCACCGAACACCAGCAGGTCATGGGCCAGGGGCCGATTGCGCAAGCTCGACATTACTGCGGCCAACAACGCCAGGTCAGAGGCCGTTTCGAGCACCTTGACCCCGCCGACCACGTTGAGGAACACGTCCTGATCGTGGGTCGGGATGCCGCCGTGCCGGTGCAAGACGGCCAGAAGCATGGCCAGGCGGTTCTGGTCCAGGCCCAGGGTGACCCGGCGCGGGTTGGCCAGGTGGCTGTCGTCGACCAGCGCCTGCACCTCGACCAGCATCGGCCGGGTGCCTTCCCAGGTCGCCATGACCACACTGCCGGGGACTTCTTCCTGGGTGCGGTTGAGGAAAATCGCCGACGGGTTGGAGACCTCTTTCAAGCCGCGATCGGTCATGCCGAACACGCCCAGTTCGTTGACCGCGCCAAAGCGGTTTTTCACCGCACGCAACAAGCGCAGACGGCCATCGGACTCGCCCTCGAAATACAACACGGTATCGACCATGTGCTCGAGCACCCGCGGCCCGGCCAGCGAGCCTTCCTTGGTCACGTGACCAACAAGGAAGATCGCCGTGCCGCTCTGCTTGGCGTAACGCACCAGCAATGCCGTGCTCTCACGGACCTGGGCGACACCGCCTGGTGCGGATTGCAGCTGTTCGGTGAAGATGGTCTGGATCGAGTCGATGACCATGACCCGCGGCTGCTCGACGCGAGCGGTGGCGATGATGGTCTCGATGCAGGTTTCGGTCATGACCTTGAGCTTGTCCTGCGGCAGGCCCAGACGCCGTGAGCGCATCGCTACCTGCTGCTGCGACTCTTCGCCGGTGACATACAGTGCCGGCATGGCGGCGGCCATGTGGCACAGGGTCTGCAACAGGATGGTCGATTTGCCGATACCCGGGTCACCACCGATCAGCACCACCGAACCATCGACCAGACCGCCACCCAGCACCCGGTCGAGTTCGCCGCTGCTGGTGCTGAAACGGGGGATTTCTTCGACGCTGACTTCGGCCAGGGTCTTGAGCTGGGCCTGCTGGCCAGTCCAGCCGGCACGCCCGCTGGGCGCCGCTGCGCCACCGCTCTCGATCATGCTCTCGACCAAGGTGTTCCAGGCGCCGCACTCGCCGCACTGGCCCGCCCATTTGGGAAAGGTCGCGCCGCACTCAGTGCAGCCATACAAGCGCTTGGCCTTGGCCATAAGGCAGTCTCCCGGAAAAAAGTGGTCATGATAGCCGAGCCAGACGTGTCTCGAACGCTGCAGGATGCGACAAAACTATTCGATCTAACCGCAGTCACTTACTAACCTCAGTCACTGCAGCGTCACGCATGAAGCGTTTTAGTGGCTTACACTGCGTTTTACTTATCCATTTGTTACAAGGAATAAACCATGGGCATGATCAGTGAATTCAAGGCATTTGCCGTCAAAGGCAATGTGGTCGATATGGCGGTCGGTATCATCATCGGCGCCGCCTTCGGCAAAATCGTTTCGTCGTTCGTTGGCGACGTGGTGATGCCGCCACTGGGCCTGCTGATCGGTGGCGTCGACTTCAGTGACCTGGCAATCACCCTGAAAGCCGCGCAAGGGGATATCCCGGCTGTCGTGCTGGCGTATGGCAAGTTCATTCAGACCGTGATCGACTTCGTCATCGTCGCATTCGCCATCTTCATGGGCGTCAAGGCGATCAACCGCCTCAAGCGCGAAGAAGCCGTGGCGCCTACCACGCCACCGGTGCCAACCCCTCAGGAAACCCTGCTGACCGAGATTCGCGATCTGCTCAAGACGCAGAATCAGAACCGTCTGCCCTGATTAAAACAAAGGGGCGCGGTGCGCCCCTTTACCAGTAGTTTTCCACCGCAACCTGGCCTGGACGTTTGCTCAAGTTGAGTTGCAGATCGCGCGCCTTCAACACCTGGCGCGTGTCGTCGATCATCTGCGGGTTGCCGCAGAGCATGATCCGCGAATGCTCGGGGGATAATTCAAGCCCCGCCGCCCGCTCCAGCTCGCCGCTTTCAATCAACTGGGTAATCCGGGCATTCAGTGCACCCGGATACGCTTCGCGCGTGACCACTGGAATGAACTGCAACTTGCCGGCATATTCGGCCAGATAGTCGCGCTGCTCCAGCCCGGCAATTTCATCGACGTAGGCCAATTCCGCGGCCTCGCGTACCGAATACACCAGTTTGATGTTGTCGAAGCGTTCCCAGACTTCGAAGTCCTGCAGGATCGACATGAACGGTGCAATGCCGGTGCCGGTTGCCAGCAGCCACAGATCGCGGCCAGCTGGCAGTCGATCAAGGGTCAGATAGCCGAACGCCTGGCGATCGATAAGCAAGCTGTCGCCCTGCGCCAGGCGGCTGAGCTCGCTGGTGAATTCGCCGCCAGGCACAACGATCGAGAAGAAATCCAGATACTCGTCATGCGGCGCACTGACCATCGAGTACGCGCGCCAGACCACGCTGCCATCGGCTTTGCTCACGCCCAACCGAGCGAACTGCCCTGCGCGAAAACGAAAGCCTGGATCGCGTGTCACGCGCAGGGAAAACAGGTTAGGCGTCAACGGCCGAACGTCGAGCAGAGTCTGGCGGGTGAACTTGTCGGCGCTGGCGGTCATGACGGGCTCCATAAATCAGATGCGCCCAGTTTCGCCTAAAGCTGACTGAATGAACACCGACGGTTTGCAGGGGCAAGGCGCGAAGTGAATGGCGGGAACAGCGTTAATGAGAAAGAAAACAAACAAGAGGACGACTCTTTTCCTACACTGAGTCAGGCAGGTTGAGCAACGCCTCCAACAAAGCCGGCGCCATCGCCATCGCAGCCAGCCGTGGGCTGTTCTGAGCGCAACCTCCCCCCCGTGGATAAAGCCCTGTAGAATCTCGCCCCTCAAGCTCGTCGTGGTCTGCGCCGAGCAGATTCATAGCTGAGCCCCACGCCATGCCCCTGCTGACCAGCCCCTTCGCCGAACTCGATCTGATCCGCCAACCGGAACAGGCCGACGACCCGCTGCAAGCGTTCGACGCTGCCGACCAGTACCTGCTCGAGCACCTCGCCAGCCAAGGTTTGCCCGCCGACTGCCGTGTGCTGGTACTCAATGACAGCTTTGGCGCGCTGGCGGTCAGCCTGTGCGACAGCCTGCAGGTGACCAGCAGCGGCGACTCGCACCTGGCCCGCATGGCTCTGGAAAAGAACCTCGTGCGCAACGCCAAGGCGTTCGACAGCGTGCCGTTCGTGCCGTCCAACCAGGTCTGGCAGGGGACGTTCGATCGGGTGCTGGTGCGGGTGCCGAAAACCCTGGCCTTGCTTGAAGAGCAGTTGATCCGCTTGCGAGGCCACCTGGCACCGGGCGCCGAGGTGATCGCCACGGCCATGATCAAGCACTTGCCGCGTGCCGCTGGCGACTTGCTGGAAAAGTACATCGGCCCGGTGCAGGCCTCGCTGGCGCAGAAAAAAGCGCGCCTGCTGACGGCCAGCTTCAGCGAACGGGCTCCGGCTCAATCGCCCTACCCTAGCCGTTACTCCTTGGATCAACCGCCCCTGGAGTTGGTCAACCACGCCAATGTGTTCTGCCGCGAAGGACTGGATATCGGCACCCGTGCGTTTCTCCCGCACCTGCCGCGCGATCTTGGTCAGGCCCGGGTCGCCGACCTGGGTTGCGGTAACGGCGTGCTGGCGATCGCCTGTGCGCTGCTCAACCCACAGGCGCAGTTCAGCCTGGTCGATGAGTCGTACATGGCCGTGCAGTCGGCACTGGAAAACTGGCAGGCGGCATTGCCCGAGCGGCCGGTTGAGGTGCTCGCGGCAGACGGCCTGGCCGGGTTCGAGAAGCAATCACTGGATGTGGTGCTGTGCAACCCACCGTTCCACCAACAACAGGTGGTCGGTGACTTCCTCGCCTGGCGCATGTTCCAGCAGGCCCGCGATGCGCTGGTGGTGGGCGGCGCGCTGTACATCGTCGGCAACCGCCACCTGGGCTATCACAGCAAGCTGGCGCGCCTGTTCCGTGGGGTCGAGCAAGTTGCCGCGACCCCCAAGTTCGTCATCCTCAAAGCGCGCAAGTAATTCGCCCGGTCAATGCGTGCTCAGCCCGGCTGCGCTCATGAACATGCGCATCAGCCAAGCCAGCACACCCAGGGCGGCGACACTCGCCGCCCAGATCATCACCAGCCAACCTAGCCGCTGCCACAGTGGCTTCTTCTGTTCGACACCGGTCATGCCGCGCACCTCCTAGTGATAGCCCTGGTCATGGGTGACTTTGCCGCGGAACACGTAATAGCTCCAGAACGTGTAACCGAGGATCAACGGCAGGATGAACAGCGTCCCCACCAGCATGAAGCCCTGGCTCTGCGGCGGTGCGGCGGCCTCCCAGATCGAGATCGACGGCGGGATGATGTTTGGCCAGACGCTGATCCCCAGGCCGCTGTAGCCCAAGAAGATCAACACCAGGGTCAGCAGAAACGGCGTGTAGTGCGCTGAGCGAGCAATCGCCTTGAACAAGCCATAGAACGTCACCATGACCAGAATCGGCACCGGCATGAACCACAGCAGGTTAGGCATGCTGAACCAGCGCTCGGCAATCTGCGGGTAAGCGATCGGCGTCCACAGGCTGACGATGCCGATGACCGCCAGCAGTACCAGAGCCAGGGGCCGGCCAAGCACATGCATCTGCTGTTGCAGCGGGCCTTCGGTTTTCATGATCAGCCAGGTGCAACCCAGCAAGGCGTAGGCGACGATCAGGCCCAGCCCGGAGAACAGGCTGAACGGCGTGACCCAGTCCCAGGCGCCGCCGGCATAGTGGCGGTCGACCACCTTGAAGCCCTCGATGAACGCGCCCAATGCCACACCCTGAAAGAACGTCGCCAGCAGCGAGCCGCCGATGAACGCCTTGTCCCACACGTGGCGCTTGGCAGCAGTGGCCTTGAAGCGGAATTCGAAGGCCACACCGCGGAAGATCAACCCGATCAGCATCAGGATCAGCGGCAGATACAGTGCCTCCAGCACCACCGCGTAGGCCATCGGAAACGCCCCGAACAAGCCCGCTCCGCCCAGCACCAGCCAGGTTTCGTTGCCGTCCCAGACCGGCGCGACGGTGTTCATCATCACGTCGCGGTCATGCTCGGCCTTGACGAACGGGAAGAGAATGCCGATGCCCAGGTCGAACCCGTCCATCACCACATACATCATCACGCCAAAGATGATGATCACAGCCCAGATCAGCGGAAGATCGATACCCATGGCTCAGTTCCTCTCGGTCAGGCTGGAGTTGGCCTCATGGCCGTCATCGGCAGCGGACAAGGGCCGCGCCGGGGTCCGTTTTTGCCCTGGGCCGCCAGGTGGCTGCTCTTCTTCACCGGTATGCGGGCCTTTGCGCACCAGGCGCATCATGTACGCCAGGCCGGTGCCGAACACCGCAAAGTAGACCACCACGAACATCACCAGCGTGAAGCCGAGCTGGCCGTAGCTGTGGTTGGAGACGCCATCGGCCGTGCGCATCAAGCCATATACCACCCACGGCTGGCGGCCGATCTCGGTGGTGAACCAGCCAGCCAGAATAGCGATCAGCCCGGATGGCCCCATCCACAACACGAAGTACAGGAACGGCCGCGAATGGTAGATCGCGCCGGTTCTACGCAGCCACAGGCTCCACAGGCCAGCGGCAATCATTAGCATGCCCAGCGCAACCATGACCCGGAACGACCAGAAGATGATCGTCGAGTTGGGCCGATCCTCTTTGGGGAATTCCTTCATGGCCGGCACTTGCTTGTCCAGGCTGTGGGTCAGGATCAAACTGCCGAGCACCGGAATCTCGACCTTGAAGCGAGTGGTTTCGGCTTCCATGTCGGGGATGCCGAACAGAATCAGCGGGGTCGCCTCACCGGGCTTGTTCTCCCAATGGCCTTCGATGGCGGCGATTTTCACCGGCTGATGCTTGAGCGTATTGAGCCCATGGAAGTCGCCGATGATCGCTTGCACCGGGGCCACGATCAGGGCCATCCACATCGCCATCGAGAGCATCTTGCGCACGGCCGGGTTGTCGCGCCCGCGCAGCAGATGCCAGGCCGCCGAGGCGCCGACGAAGAACGCCGTGGCGACGAAGGCGGCGGTGGCCATGTGCGCCAGGCGGTAGGGGAACGACGGGTTGAAGATCACCGCCAGCCAATCCACCGGGATTACCCGGCCATCGATGATTTCGTGGCCCTGTGGGGTCTGCATCCAGCTGTTGGAAGCCAGGATCCAGAAGGTCGAGACCAGCGTGCCCAGCGCCACCATCAGCGTCGAGAAGAAGTGCAGGCCGCGGCCTACGCGGCTCCAGCCAAACAGCATGACGCCAAGGAAGCCTGCTTCGAGGAAGAATGCAGTGAGCACTTCGTAGGTCAGCAATGGCCCGGTGACGGCGCCGGCGAAATCAGAGAAGCGGCTCCAGTTGGTGCCGAACTGATAAGCCATGACCAAACCCGAGACCACGCCCATGCCAAAGTTGACGGCGAAGATCTTCGACCAGAAATGGTAGAGATCGCGGTAGACGCGGTTGTCGGTTCTCAGCCACAGGCCTTCGAGAACCGCCAGATAACTGGCCAGGCCAATGGTGATGGCCGGGAACAGAATGTGAAAGGACACGGTAAAGGCGAACTGGATTCGGGCGAGCTCTAGGGCTTCTAAGCCGAACATGGTGCTTCCTCTTCAGGTGAACCGGCATTTCGGGCTTGTGGCCCTGATGCCCACTGCCCCCACGGTTATCGAGTGCGACCTGTTGGAATTGTTCTATTCGATTGCAGGGATTCACGCCGCACAGGCCGATCAATGCATTTGCAACGATTGACCCAGATCAATGGCTGTATCCAGCATAGCCCCGAATTCCGCCCCAGGGCCTGTGGCTGGATGCCGCGTGGCGCATTGCCCCACCCTCTTCCATGCAATGGCAAAAGGTGCTTGAGCAGGACTTGTGCAACTCTTTGTTACAAACAGATGATAGGCTGCAGAGCCCCGGGTTCTTATAGGTCGCAGGCTGCCGATGTCCGACTCTGCTCCGCTGTTGTTGCGTCACCACCGCCCCTTTCTCGCGTTCTGGCTGGCCCGCGTGTTTACCGCGAGCGGCTTTCAGATGCTCACTGTGGCGATTGGCTGGCAGCTCTATCAGCTGACCGGCAACGTGCTCGATCTGGGTCTGGTCGGCCTGGTCGAATTCGCCCCGCGGGTGTTGTTCATGCTGCATACCGGGCACGTGGCCGACCGCTATGACCGGCGCCGGGTGGCGGCGCTGTGCCAGAGCCTGCAAGCGCTGATTGCGCTGGCACTGGTGCTCGGCAGTGCCACCGACAACGTCAGCCGTGAGCTGATCTTCTGCCTGGCCTTCCTGCTCGGCGCCGCACGTTCGTTTGAAATGCCGGCGACTCAGGCCCTGCTGCCCAACGTGGTCCCGCCCGGACTGTTCCCGCGGGCCGTGGCAGCCTCGGCATCGGCGACCCAGGCCGCCACTATCGTCGCCCCTGCGGTCGGCGGCTTGTTGTATGCGCTGGGCAGCATCTGGGTGTACGGCCCGACCGTGGCGCTGTATGTGATCGCCTGCGGCCTGACCCTGAGCCTGGATGCCCGCCAGCAGGTCCAGCAGCGCGGCCGGGCGACGCTGGAGTCTCTTTTGGCCGGGATACGCTTCATCCGTAGCCGGCCGGACATCCTCGGTGCCATCTCGCTGGACCTGTTCGCCGTGCTTCTGGGCGGCGCCACGGCGTTGTTGCCGGTGTTCGCCAAGGACATCCTGTTGACTGGCCCGTGGGGCCTGGGCCTGCTGCGTTCGGCGCCGGCAGTCGGCGCGCTGTTGATGTCGGTATGGCTGGCGCGCTTCCCGTTCGAGCGCAAGGTCGGCCGGACCATGTTCACCGCAGTCGGCGTGTTCGGCGTGGCCACCATCGCCTTTGGCCTGTCGACCTCGTTCTGGTTCTCGCTGGCGGTGCTGGTGGTGCTGGGCGCGGCAGACATGATCAGCATGGTCATCCGCAGCGCTTTCGTGCAGCTGGAAACGCCTGACGAAATGCGCGGCCGGGTCAGCGCGGTAAATGGCTTGTTCATCGGGGCTTCGAACCAGCTCGGGGAGTTCGAGTCAGGCATTACCGCGCACTGGTTCGGCACCGTACCGGCAGTGGTGCTGGGCGGCGTCGGCACGCTGGTGGTGACCGGGGTGTGGATTAAGTTGTTCCCGAGCTTGGCCAACCGCGATCAACTGCACAGCCAGCCGGTAGCAGAAGCGCCAGCGGCGTCAGCCGCACCGATCAAAGGTTGACCCCGCCAGCAGCAGGCTCATCTGCTGCTCGTAGCCGACCCGGGCGCGAAAGCCATTGCCGCTTTCGCGCCAGCCGGTTGCACGGTACAAGGCCAAAGCGCCGAGGTTGGCGCGGTCCACTGACAACTGCAGGCGCCTGATCTCAGGCCACATGGTGCGCAAGAGAGCCGGTAGCGCCTGCATGCAAAAGCGCCCAAGGCCCTGCCCCTGAAACCTGCAGTCGACCTGCAACGCAGTCATCATCGCTGCATCAGGTTGACCCCAGGCGGGCAGAAATGCGCCACGCTGAAGCAGCAGAAACGCTCTGGGCACATCATCGAGCAACAGCGCGACGCCGCGGCGCTGATCAGAGCCGCAACCGAGTAACAGATACAAGGCATCAGCGATATCGCCGGCGAAGCACTGCTGCTCAGACGGCAGCTGGATCTCCAGCAGTTGCCCACGCTGGGCCGGGGTTAGCTGCGAGTAGTCAATCAGCTGCACAGCGGCATCTCGGCGGCGGCCGTCTGGGTGATCGGCACTGAATGCGCAGTGTATCGCGACATTGATTACCGCTCAGCAAGCATGCTGGTATGATGCGCGGCTTTTTTCTACCCCAGATAAAACCACGGCATCCGGTACGGTCTGTGCTTTGCTGATGAGGTCGATACATTAACGGCGCCCCGGAGGCGTCTTTGGGAGCGGGCATGCTGGAAAGGCTGTTTCAACTAAAAGCACACAACACCAACGTGCGCACCGAGATACTTGCGGGCGTGACCACGTTCCTGGCCATGGCCTACATCCTCTTCGTCAACCCGAGCATCCTCGGCGAGACCGGTATGGACAAGGGCGCGATCTTTGTCGCGACGTGCCTGGCTGCGGCCATCGGCTCGGCGACCATGGGCCTGATCGCCAACTACCCGATCGCACTGGCGCCGGGCATGGGCCTGAACGCCTTCTTCACTTACACCGTGGTCCTGCACATGGGCCATACCTGGCAGGTGGCGCTGGGTGCGGTGTTCATCTCGGCGGTGTTGTTCTTCCTGCTGTCGATCTTCCGCATCCGCGAGTGGATCGTGAACAGCATTCCGCTGCCGCTGCGCTCGGCCATCGCCGCCGGTATCGGCCTGTTCCTCGCACTGATTGCGCTGAACAATGCCGGCATCGTCGTTGATAACCCAGCCACCCTGGTTGGTTTGGGCGACCTCAAGAAGCCTGCTCCGGTGCTCGCTGCACTGGGCTTCTTCCTGATCGTCGCGCTGGAAGCAATGAAGGTTCGCGGGGCTGTACTGATCGGCATTCTGGCCGTCACCGTAGCCTCGATCCTGATGGGCGTGACGCCGTTTGCCGGTGTAGTCTCGATGCCGCCATCGCTGGCGCCGACCTTCCTCCAGCTGGACATCGCTGGCGCTCTGGATGTGGGCCTGGTCAGCGTGATCTTTGCCTTCCTGTTCGTCGACCTGTTCGACAACTCCGGCACCTTGATCGGCGTGGCCAAACGCGCGGGCCTGATGAGCAAGGACGGCCACATGCCGAAAATGGGCCGGGCACTGATCGCCGACAGTACCGCAGCCATGGCCGGCTCGCTGCTGGGTACCTCGACCACCACCAGCTACATCGAGTCGGCAGCAGGTGTAAGCGCCGGTGGCCGTACTGGCCTGACCGCCATCGTGGTCGCGGTGTTGTTCCTGCTGGCGCTGTTCTTCGCGCCGTTGGCCGGCAGCGTGCCGGCCTTCGCCACCGCACCGGCGCTGTTGTTCGTCGCCGTGCTGATGGCTTCGGGCCTGGCTGAAATCAACTGGGACGACGTCACCGAGGCCGCCCCTGTGGTGGTGACTGCCCTGGCCATGCCGCTGACCTACTCGATCGCCAACGGCATCGCCTTCGGCTTCATTGCCTGGACCGCGATCAAGCTGCTGTCGGGCCGCCGCCAAGACCTGAACCCGGCGCTGATCATCCTGTCGATTCTGTTCGTTATCAAGCTGGGCTGGTTCAACGCATGAGTTCTGTTTTCGATCCATCTGCCTACCAAAGCCTGCTGGCGCCAAAAGTCGAGCGCCTGCGCGAGCTGCTGGCGCCGTTCAGCGCGCCCGAGCCTGTGGTGTTCGAGTCGCCGCGCGAGCACTACCGCCTGCGCGCCGAGTTTCGCCTGTGGCGTGAAGACGGCCAGCGTCACTACGCCATGTTCGCCCCGGGCGAAAAGCACAAGGCGATCCTGATCGAGGATTTCCCGATTGCCAGCCAACGCATCAATGCGCTGATGCCGCGCCTGAAAGCGGCCTGGCAGGCGAGCGAGACGCTGAGCAATCGGCTGTTCCAGGTGGAGTTCCTGACCACCCTGGCCGGCGATGCAATGATCACCCTGTGCTATCACCGCCCGCTCGACGACGAGTGGGAAGCTGCTGCCCGCGAGCTGGCCGCCGAGCTCGACGTGAGCCTGGTTGGCCGCTCCAAAGGCAAGCGTTTGGTAATTGGCCGTGACTATGCGGTGGAAAAACTCAACGTCGCCGGGCGCACCTTCAGCTACCGCCAGCCCGAGGGTGCTTTTACCCAGCCCAACGGCGCGGTCAACCAGAAGATGCTCAACTGGGCATTTGAGGCCATCGGCGAGCGCGACGACGACCTGCTCGAACTGTACTGCGGCAACGGCAACTTCACCCTGCCGCTGGCAACCCGCGTACGCCAGGTGCTGGCCACCGAGATCAGCAAGACCTCGGTCAATGCCGCCTTGCACAACCTCGACGAAAACGGCGTGGATAACGTGCGCCTGGTGCGCCTGTCGGCCGAAGAGCTGACCGAGGCACTGAACGAGGTGCGCCCGTTCCGCCGCCTGCAGGGCATCGACCTGAAGAGCTATCAGTTCGGCACGGTGTTCGTCGACCCGCCGCGCGCGGGGATGGACCCGGATACCTGCGAGCTGACTCGACGCTTCGAGCGCATCCTGTACATATCCTGCAACCCGGAAACTCTGGCGGCCAACATCGCCCAGTTGCACGATACGCACCGGATCGAACGCTGCGCCCTGTTCGACCAGTTCCCCTATACCCACCATATGGAAAGCGGTGTGCTGCTGGTCCGACGCTGAACCGACCTCTGCCGGGGCTGCAATGCTTCGGCACGGCCACCCCACCAGCATCGAGCAACTGGCCAGCCAGGCCCTGCTCGGCTACAGCCGCCTGACCCACCCGCAGCGCTTGCAGCTGCGCAGCCCGGCAGACGAGCAGTGCGATGTGCTGATACCGGCGCCAGCGAGGCTTTTGGGGGCCTCGCTGGCGTAGGCTGGTTTCAGGCTTGTATCAGAAGTCGAAGAACACCGTCTCGCCTTCGCCCTGAATCCGCATGTCGAAGCGATAGGCAGTCTTGCCGTCGACTTCGCAGCGTTTGGCAATCAGCGTCTCGCGCCGTTGCGGCTGCTCGATCAGGTTGAGCACCGGGCACTTGGCGTTGGCCTCGGCTTCGTCATCAAAATACAGCCGCGTGTGCAGTTGGATATTGATGCCGCGGGCAAACAGGCTGATGTTGATGTGCGGCGCCATTGGCACGCCGGCGGCATTCTTGACCACACCCGGTTTGACCGTGTGCAGCGTCCAGTCACCGGAGTCGAAGGTGGTGGCGGTACGGCCAAAGCTGTTGAACGGGTTTTCCAGGTTGTACTGATCCTGGTACTGGCCGTCGGCATCGGCCTGCCACACTTCCAGGAACGAATCACGCACCAGATGGCCATTGCCATCGTAGACCTGACCGATCAGCAGGATGTGCTCGCCGGCGGCTTCAGGGCGCGCCAGGGTGTTCCAGATTTCGGTCGGCCGAACCGGGTTGCCCGCTGCTTGCAGGGCCAGGCCGATGTGCACGTAAGGGCCGGCAGTCTGCGACGGGGTTTCCGGCAGCAATTCAATTGGCATGTCGCGGCTCCTCAGCGGTTTTCGAAGTGGGTCTGGCGCTGACCGCGCAGAACGATGTCAAAACGGTACGCCAGGCAATCCATCGGATTGGCGTTGCTCATGTCGAGCTTGGCAATCAGTTGCTGCACCGCTTGCGGGTTGGCGATCGACTTGACGATCGGGCACAGCGGGATCAGCGGATCACCTTCGAAGTACAGCTGGGTAATCAACTTGGTCGAGATCGACGGGCCGCTGATCGAGAAGTGAATGTGCGCCGGGCGCCAGTCATTCGGGCCGTTGCGCCATGGGTACGGGCCGGGCTTGATGGTGCGGAAGCTGTAATAGCCATCGCGGTCGGTCAGGGCCCGGCCGACACCACCGAAGTTGGGGTCCAGCGGCGCCAGGTAACGGTCGTTCTTGTGGCGGTAACGGCCGCCGGCGTTGGCCTGCCACATTTCCACCAAGGTGTTTGGCACTGGTTTGCCGTACTGGTCGATCACTCGGCCGGCGACGATGATGCGCTCGCCGATCGGCAGGCCACCGTTGTCGAAGTTGAGCAGCAGGTCGTTGTCGTGCTGGCCAAAGCCCAGGTGAGTGAAGTCCGGGCCGGTGGTTTCACTGATCGACTGCGGGATGCTGACCAGCGCCTGGCGCGGCGAGCGGGCAATCGACGTCTTGTAATCTGGGGTCAGCGCTTTCGGGTGCCAGTTGCGATCACGGATCACGAAGCGGCTGGTGTCCTCGGCAGGCATACCGGTGTTCCTCTTATTGGAGTTGTGCGAGCGCCCGTGCGTGGCGGGCGGACTTGCAGTTTCCGATAGCCTGGATGGGATGAATATTGAAATCAGCGGTCTTAGCCATAACTGTTTGGTTATGCCTTGCAGCGTGCCTGCACAAGGCAGCAGCACTGAACTAATCTATACCCTCAACCTCGCGGTTTGGAGAAGCTCGATGGAATGGCGAAAAGGTCGGCGTAGCGACAATGTGGTCGATGCTCGCGGTGCAGGCGGCGGCGGTGGCGGCGGCATGCGCTTTGGCGGCGGCAAGGGGCTGGGCCTGGGCGCCATCCTGCTGATCGTCGGCATCGGCTGGATGACCGGCCAGGACCCGCTGCAGATTCTCGGCCAACTGACCGGGCAGATGCAGCAAAGCGCGCCGGCCAACGTCGAAGGCAAGGCGCCGCCGGCCAATGATGATCAGGCCGCGTTCGTTGCCTCGATCCTGGGTGACACCGAAGACACCTGGAAGGCGCTGTTCGCCCAGGCCGGCAAGCAATACAGTGACCCCAAGCTGGTGCTGTTCAGCGGCCAGGTCAATTCGGCCTGCGGCTTCGCCTCCTCGGCGGTCGGGCCATTCTACTGTCCGGCTGACCAGCGGGTGTATCTGGACATGACCTTCTTCCGCGAAATGGAAACGCGCTTTGCCGCCGCCGGCGACTTCGCCCAGGCCTACGTCATCGCGCACGAGATCGGCCATCATGTGCAGACGCTGCTCGGCGTCTCCAATCAGGTCCAGGCCGCTCGCCAGCGCGGGCAGAAGATGGAGGGTGACAACGGCCTGCTGGTGCGTCAGGAATTGCAGGCCGACTGTTTTGCCGGGGTCTGGGCCTATCAGGCGCAGAAACGCCTGAACTGGCTGGAACCGGGTGACATCGAAGAGGCACTTAACGCCGCCAACGCCATCGGTGATGACCGCTTGCAACAGCAAGGCCAAGGTCGCGTGGTGCCGGATTCGTTCACCCACGGCACGTCGGCGCAGCGCGTACGCTGGTTCAAGACCGGCTTCAGCGACGGTGACGTCAACCGCTGCGATACCTTCAACGCACGCACGCTGTAATTCCCCGCCAATCTGCATGCAACAACGCCTCTTGAGCACTTTGCGCTCAGGAGGTGTCGTTGAATGCGCCGCTTTTTAACGCCAATGCCGCAGTAAAACCCTCGGATTTTCAGACAGTTACAAATCTGCTGAAAAAGCGTTTCAGCTAGCCCGATTGTGGCCGATAACTCATGCACGAATCAGCGGGCCCCGGGAAGAATAACGCCAGCGATTGACAACAACTGAGCGAATGATCTTTATGGAGTGCGTGCATGAACAGTTGGTTTGCCAACATCAGTGTCAATTTCAAACTGGGCCTGGGCTTTGGCCTGGTCCTGCTTTTGACCGGCCTGCTGGCCCTGACCGGCTGGAACAGCTTGGGCAGCTTGATCGACCGCAGTAACTGGATGAGCGACATCAGCCAGCTCAACAAAGACCTCACCGACCTGCGCGTAGCACGTCTGCAGTACATGATCGCCAACGGCGATGACGCCGCTGCGGCCAACACCCAGACCAAACTGGACACCTTCAGTGCCCAGCAGCAGCGCTTGGTGGCCTCGTTCAAGAGCCCTGAAAACGTCAAGCTGCTCAACGAGCTGGGCGCGATCATCAGCGACTACAAACTGTCGCTGAGCAAGATGCGCGCGGGCTACAAGACCACCCTCGCCAACCGCGAGAACATGAACCAGACTGCCGCCAAGTCCGATCAGATCCTTGATGCGATCAGCCGCGACGTGTTGGCCCAGCCGGAAGTCGACAGCGTACGCCTGGCCCAGTATCAGGCCATCAGCAAGACGCGTCAGCAGTTGCTGCAAGTGCGCGTCGATGTACGCGGCTACATCGCTGACAACAGCGCAGCCAATGAACAGGCCGCCCTGCGCCAGCTCGACGCGGCCCTGGTCGAGATCGACAACCTCAAGCGCCAGCTACCCAACGAAAGCACCCGCCTGCAACAGTTCGACCAGAGCGTGCAGGCTTACCGCTCGGCCGTGCGTGACTTCCGCGACGCCACCGCCGCCATCGCCGTGGCCCGCGCCGAGATGACCGTGCAAGGTGCCGACATCGTCAAACGCAGCGACGCCCTGTACAAGATCCAGCTCGAGCGCCGCGACATCGAAAGCGACCAGGCGCGCCATCTGCAGATCATCTCGACCCTGCTGGCATTGTTGGTCGGGGTATGCGCCGCGATCATCATCACCCGCCAGATCACCCGCCCGCTGCGCGAAACCATGGACGCCGTCGAGCGTATTGCCGGTGGCGACCTGTCCAGTGAGCTGCGGGTCACCCGCCGTGACGAGTTGGGCGTGCTGCAACAAAGCATCAGCCGCATGGGCAGCACCCTGCGCGAGTTGATCGGTGGTATTCGTGATGGCGTAACGCAGATTGCCAGCGCCGCCGAAGAGCTGTCGGCCGTGACCGAGCAGACCAGCGCCGGTGCCAACAGCCAGAAAGTCGAGACTGACCAGGTTGCCACTGCCATGCACGAGATGGCTGCGACCGTGCAGGAAGTCGCCCGCAACGCTGAACAGGCTTCGCGCGCGGCAACGGGTGCCGATGATGAAGCGCGTGCCGGTGACCGGGTGGTGGGCGAGGCGATCAACCAGATCGAACGCCTGGCCGACGAAGTCCAGCGCTCGACTGACGCAATGAACCTGCTGCAGCAGGAAAGCCAGAAGATCGGCAGTGTCATGGACGTGATCAAGTCGGTTGCCGAGCAGACCAACCTGCTGGCATTGAACGCGGCCATCGAAGCTGCCCGCGCCGGTGAAGCCGGGCGTGGTTTTGCCGTGGTCGCCGACGAAGTGCGCGGCCTGGCGCAGCGTACGCAGAAGTCCACCGAAGAGATCGAAGAGCTGATCGCCAGCCTGCAGAACGGCACCCAGCAAGTGGCCAACGCCATGCTGGGCAGCCGCAACCTGACTGAAAGCAGCGTCGAGCTGGCGCGCAAGGCCGGTGGTTCGCTGGAGAACATCACCCGCACTGTGTCCAACATCCAGTCGATGAACCAGCAGATCGCCGCAGCCGCCGAGCAACAGAGCGCGGTTGCCGAGGAGATCAGCCGGAGCATTCTCAATGTACGCGATGTGTCGGAACAGACAGCCGCAGCCAGTGATGAAACCGCCGCGTCGAGCGTCGAGCTGGCACGCCTTGGCAGTCATCTGCAGACGCTGGTAAGCAAGTTCCGCGTGTGACCGCTGCCTTGTGAACTGCTCAGCCCGGCCAGCGCAATGCTGGCCGGGCTGAGCAGCACTGGCGTTACTTGACGATCATGCCAACACCACGACCGCGCGGGTCGGAGGCGGTTTCAAGCTTGCCATCGGTGACGCGAATGGCCTGGATATCGCCCATCTCCCAGCCCTGATCCTCAAGCACATAGCCCATCTTTTTCAGCTCGTCGGCGACCTTGCCGGTCAACGGTGCATAGCTGTCGAAGTAGATAGTGTCCTTGGGCAGCAGCTGGTGATGCACGCGCTGCGCTGCAACGGCCTTGGCCAGCGGCATGTCGTAGTCGTAGAGGTTGTTCATCACCTGGAAGATCGAGGTGAAGATGCGCGAGCCGCCCGGCGTACCGATGACCAGGCTGACCTTGCCGTCGCGGGTCACCAGGCTTGGGCTCATCGACGACAGCATGCGTTTGCCCGGAGCAATCGCGTTGGCATCGCCGCCGACCACGCCAAAGGCATTGGCGGTACCGGGCTTGCTGCTGAAGTCATCCATCTCGTCGTTGAGCAGGAAGCCTGCGCCCTTGACCACCACGCCACTGCCGTAGTCGAGGTTGAGGGTGTAGGTGTTGCTGACCGCGTTGCCCTGTTTGTCGACGATCGAGAAGTGCGTGGTTTGATGCGGCTCCAGCCCCGGGCGGACCGTGTCGGTGGCGGAAATGGCGGTTGGGTTGACCTGCTCGGCGCGTTTTTTCAGGTAGTCCTTGGCCACCAGCTTGTCCACCGGTACCTCGGTGAAGGCCGGGTCGCCAAGATAGTCGGCGCGGTCGGCGAACACGCGCTTTTCAATCTCGGCCAGCAGGTGGATGTAGCGCGCCGAGTTCTGCTCGACGCCCTTGAAGTCTGCCGCGCGGTTTTCCTTGATCCCGAGCAACTGCGCCAGCGCTACGCCGCCTGAGCTTGGCGGTGGCGCGGTGTAGACCACGTTGCCGCGCCAGTCGATGGCCATCGGCTCGCGCCAGAGGGCTTTGTAGTCCTTAAGGTCGTCTTTGCTGATCAGGCCGTTATCGGCCTTCATCTGCGCAACCAGCAGGTCGGCGGTCTTGCCTTGATAGAACTCGCTGACGCCTTTGTCGGCGATGCGTTCGAGGGTCTGCGCCAGCTCCGGCTGCTTGAACAGCTCGCCGACTTTCATGCTGCCGAAATAATCGTTGAAGTTGGTCGCGGTCTTGAACAGGCCTTGGGCATCGTCGCGATACTGGTACTGCTTCTGGGCGATCTTGAAGCCGTTGTTGGCGTAACCGATGGCCGGAGTCAGCAGCTCGCTCCAGGGCAACTTGCCGAACTTTTGATGCGCCTCCCACAAGCCCATTACTGTGCCCGGCACGCCAGCGGCGCGCACGCCGACCAGGCTGAGGTTCTCGATGACCTCGCCTTTTTCGTCCAGGTACATATTGCGGGTGGCCGCCTTGGGCGCCACTTCGCGGTAGTCGAGGAAGTACGCTTTGCCGTCCACGTACAGGGTCATGAAGCCACCGCCGCCGATGTTGCCGGCTTCTGGATAGGTGACTGCCAGGGTGAAGGCAGTGGCCACGGCGGCATCGACGGCGTTGCCGCCTTTTTTCAGGATATCGGCGGCGACCTGTGCGCCATATTGATCGGGCGCGGCCACTGCGCCGCCTTCAAGGGTCACCGCGAAGGCCGACGAACAGCTCAGGATCGCGGCCCCGAGGGCCATGGATTGGAACATGACGAGACGCATGAGCACTTCCTTGGTGTTGTTTTTGTTGATCACTTATTAACACTGAAGCGTTTTGACTAAGCAAACGCACCAGACACAGGACGACGGCATTGCGTCATTCGTGTCGTTTTTAGAACGGTTCTTAGGATCGAGATTGCTGGGGCCGCGTCAGCCTGAGTGGACGCGGTCGGCGTAGGAGCGGCCTTGTGTCGCGAAAGGGGTGCGCAGCACCCCCGGCAATCCCGGACCAGTACCACGCGCTCAGCAGGCATACGCCGCCAGCTTGGTCTGGATGAAATCAAGGAAGCACTGAATCCGCAGCGCCAGCTGGGTGTTGCGGTAGTAAACCGCATGAATCGGCTGCCGGTACCCATTGTTGGCCTCGCTCAACAGCACGTGCAGGCGCCCGGCGCGGATATCTTCGTGGGTCATGAAATGCGACAGGCAGACGATACCCTGCCCGGCCAGCGCCAGCTGGCGCAAGGTCTCGCCACTGGATGCGGTCAACTGCGGGCGGATTCGCCAACTGTCGCCGTCGGCGTGGCGCAGCGGCCATTGGTTGAGGCTGTCCAGCGAGCTGAAGCCGAGCAGGCAGTGCTCGCTCAAGTCACTGACCTGGCGCGGCACGCCGTGGCGTTGCAGGTATTCGGGGCTGGCCAGAATCTGGATCGGGCTGCAGCCCAGCGAGCGCGCATGCAGGCTGGAGTCGGCCAGCTCGCCGATGCGGATGGCGACGTCGGTGCTTTGCTGGAGCAGGTCGATGATCAGGTCATCGGTGTTCAGCTCCAGCTCGATGGCCGGGTACAGCGCGCGAAACTCAGCGATCCAGGGCACGATCGCGTGCAGCATGAATGGTGCTGCGGCGTTGATGCGCAGGCGCCCCGACGGCGTCTGCCGGTGCAGCGACAGGCGCTCTTCGAGCTCGCTCATCTGTTCGAGGATGGTCCGCGCGTGCAGTACAAAGAACCGCCCTTCTTCGGTCAGGTCCATGCGCCGCGTGGTGCGGTTGATCAGCGTGGTGCCAAGCTTGCCTTCCAGCCGCGCCAGGGTGCGGCTGACCGCAGACGGGGTTTGCCCGAGTTGCTCGGCAGCGGCGGAAATCGAGCCGCAGTCGATCACGCTGACGAATACCTGGAGTTCTTCTGAGCGGGTTTTCACGGCAGTGCCTGGGCCAGGATGAGGCCTGGATTGTCGGCCGTTTATTGCCGGGCAAGCAACTGCCGCGTCGGTCACGCCGCGCATCGCTTACCGGGCCTGGCCGAACACCTTGGCCAGATGCGCCTCGTAGGCTGCCACGGTAGCGGCCACATCCGGGCGCTTCATCACATCGACGGCGAGGAAGGTTGGCAGGCCGCTCATGCCGAGGAACTGGTTGGCCTTGTGGAACGGGAAGTACACCGCATCCACGCCCTTGCCTTCAAAGAAGTCGTTGGGGTCGTCGAAGGCCTGTTGCGGCGCGTTCCAGGTGGCCGAAATCATGTACTGCTTGCCCTGGATCAGGCCGCCACTGCCGTACTTCTGCGAAGCGTCGGAGCGGGTCCGGCCGTCGCTGGCGTAGAGGCTGCCGTGGCCTTCGGTGAACACTTCATCCAAGTACTGTTTGACGGTGTACGGGGCACCCATCCACCAGCCGGGCATCTGATAGATGATCACGTCGGCCCAAAGGTATTTCTGCACTTCTTCCTTGATGTCGTAGCCGCCGTCGATGAAGGTTTGTTTGACATCGAAACCGGCCCGGTCCAGATAGGCCAGCGCGGCATCGTGCAGGGTTTCGTTCAAGCGGCCGTCGGAGTGGGCGAACTGTTTGCCGCCATTGAGCAGAAGAATCTTTTTCATATCGAGCCTCTAAGGTTCTGTGTCGATCCGCAGACCGATGCACTTCAGATGGCTGCAGGTTAGAGGCTCGCCCGTGGCGGAAACAGCCAGCATTGGGCAAATCAGTTTTGCCTTGTAATCACGAATCATCACCAGACTGTTGCTTTAAAATCGCTTCTCCACTTATTTGCAAGGTGCAGTCATGAACGCTCAATACGCCTTTATTCTCAAAGCCAAGACCCGCCCGGAAAAGGCCGAAGCATTCGAGCAACTGTTCCGCGCCTACGTCGAACCAAGCCGCCAGGAGCCGGGCTGCGTCGAATACCACATGTTGCGCGATCAGCAGGACCCGAGCCTGTTCATCTTCTATGAGGTGTGGGCCGATCAGGCGGCGTTCGATGCGCACTGCGCGCTGGCCCATATGCAGCAGTTTGCCGCGCAGCGCATGGACTATCTGGAGCACGATTTCGAGGTGCAACGCATCGACATGCTCAGCGTCGCCTCGGGTAAACGTTGAGCCGTTCAAATAGCTGACAAATGTCGCTTGCCGCCAGCCGCCGGGCTTCTCACAATCCACGGATTAGCTTTCATTGCGCACCCGATAAGGATCTCCCCGTGCCGTCCATCTATCAGCTCAAACCCCGCTTCCAGGCCCTGCTGCGGCCCACCGTGCAGCGCCTGTACGACCGCGGGGTGACGGCCAATCAGGTCACGGTTGCCGCTGGGATAGTCTCGCTGCTGCTGGGCCTGCTGCTGGCCTGCTTTGCCGACATCCACGGGCTGTTCATCCTGCTGCCGATCTGGATGCTGCTGCGCATGGCGCTCAACGCGGTGGACGGCATGCTCGCCCGCGAGTTTGGCCAGCAGTCCAGGCTTGGTGCCTACCTCAATGAACTGAGCGACGTGATCGCCGACGCTGCGCTGTACCTGCCGTTTGCCCTGCTGGTCGGGGTATCGCCCGTGCTGGTGGTGCTGCTGGTGTTGAGCGCACTGATCAGCGAATACGCGGGGGTGATGGGCCCGCTGGCCGGTGCAGCGCGGCGCTACGACGGGCCGATGGGCAAGAGCGATCGCGCGTTTGCCTTTGGCCTGCTCGGTACCGGTGTCGCCTTTGGCCTGCTCGATCCAACCTGGATCAACGGCCTGCTGCTGGTGATTCTGCTGCTCTCGCTCTATACCCTCTACAACCGGGTACGTCAGGGCCTGACCCACGCCAACTGATCGTCGCCACTGACCGCACCGCCGCCAGCCAAAAGGACCTTTGCCATGCGCCAGGCGCAATCGCTGCACTTCTCTACCCATGACGGCGTCGAGCTGCACTATCGCTACTGGCCGGCCATCCGCAGCGAGCATCAGCCGCGTCGGGCGGTGGTGATGTTCCACCGCGGCCATGAGCACGGCGGGCGCCTGGCGCACCTGGCAGACGAACTGGACATGCCCGGCTATGACTTCTTTGCCTGGGACGCACGTGGCCACGGCCAGTCGCCAGGGGCGCGCGGCGACAGCCCGAGCTTTGCCACCAGCGTGCGCGATGTGCAGACCTTCATCGAGCACATTCAAACCCGCCACGGCATCGCCGAAGACAACACCGTGGTGCTGGCGCAAAGCGTCGGTGCCGTGCTGATTGCCACCTGGGCGCATGACTACGCGCCCAAGGTACGCTGCCTGGTGCTGGCCTCGCCGGCGTTCAAGGTCAAACTCTACGTGCCGTTCGCCCGCCCTGGCCTGAAGCTGATGAAAGCCGCGCGCGGCAACTTCTTCGTCAACAGCTACGTCAAGCCACGGCTGCTCACCCACGACCCGGAGCGGGTGGCTTCGTATGTGGCCGACCCGCTGATCAGCCGGCCCATCTCGGTGACCATGCTGCTCGGCCTGTATGAAGCCGCAGACCGGGTAGTGGCGGACGCTCAGGCGATCCAACTGCCGACCCAATTGCTGGTTTCGGGCGCCGACCTGGTGGTCGAGCGGGCGCCGCAGGAGCAGTTCTTCGAGCGCCTGGGCAGTGCCCGCAAAGAGCTGCACCTGCTGCCTGGGTTCTTCCACGACACCCTTGGCGAGCGTGACCGCAGCCATGTACTGCCGCGCATCAAGCGCTTCGTCGAGCACTGCTTCGATGCCCCGCTGGCGGCACCTTCGCTGCTCGATGCCGACCAGTCCGGCGCCAGCTGCGCCGAAGCCGAAAGCCTCGCAGCAAAGCTGCCGCGCTACTCGCCACGGGATCTGTACTGGCGCGCCACCCGCGCCGGCCTGCGTCTGGGCAAAGGCATGGCAGACGGGCTCAAGCTGGGCTTCGATACCGGCTTCGACTCCGGCAGCACCCTTGACTATGTCTATCGCAACCAGGCCACTGGCAAGGGCAAGCTGGGCCAGATGATCGACCGCAACTACCTCGACGCCATTGGCTGGCGCGGTATTCGCCAGCGCAAGCTGCATGTCGAAGAGCTGCTGCGCGAAGCGATCCGGCGCCTGCGCGAGCAGGGCCGCACAGTCGATATCGTCGACATCGCCGCCGGCCATGGCCGCTACATTCTTGAAGCCTTGCAGGAACTCGAGCAACTGCCGGACTCGATCCTGCTGCGCGACTACAGCGAACTGAATGTGCAGCAGGGCACGGCGCTGATTGCCGAAAAGGGCTTGGGCGATATCGCGCGTTTCGTCCAGGGCGACGCCTTTGACCGGCAGAGCCTGGCCACACTCGAGCCGCGCCCGAGCCTGGCTGTGGTTTCCGGGCTGTACGAACTATTCGCCAGCAACCAGATGGTCAGCACCTCGCTGGCCGGCCTGGCTGATGCCGTCGAAACGGGCGGCTATCTGGTCTATACCGGCCAGCCGTGGCACCCGCAGCTGGAGATGATCGCCCGCGCCCTGACCAGCCACCGTGGCGGTCAGGCCTGGGTCATGCGTCGACGCAGCCAGGCCGAAATGGATCAGCTGGTTGCCGCCGCTGGTTTTCGCAAGATCACCCAGCGCATCGACGAATGGGGCATCTTCAGTGTCAGCCTGGCGCAGCGGGTCGAGTGATGGCGCGTGAAGCCGGGCTGATCCGCCGTGGGGTCTTGTGGCTACTGCTGCTCGGGCCGTTTTTCTTTCTCAGCTACGGCCTGGCCAACACCTACACGGCGGGCCGTGCCGATGTCGGCAGCCTGGTGTTCGGCTGGGAAAGCCAGATGCCGTTGTGGCCGTGGACGATCATCCCGTACTGGTCCATCGACCTGCTCTACGGCCTGTCGTTTCTGCTGCCACGCAACCGCCGCGAGATGGACCGCCACGCCCTGGCCTTGTTGAGCGCGCAGCTGATCTGCGTGGCCGGCTTTCTGCTCTGGCCGCTGCGCTTTACCTTCGAGCGACCGGAGCTGAGCGGCCTGTTCGGCTGGCTGTTCGATGTACTGATGGGCTTCGACAAACCGTTCAATCAGGCGCCCTCGCTGCACATCGCCCTGCTGGTGATCATCTGGACTATGTTCGCCCGCCACCTGCGCAACCCGCGTGGGCGCTGGCTGATGCACGGCTGGATGGCGCTGATCGGGGTGTCGGTGCTGACCACCTGGCAGCACCACTTCATCGACTTGCCGAGCGGTGCGTTGGTCGGGCTGCTATGCGTCTGGCTGTGGCCTCGCGACGGTCAACCGCCGTTGCAAGCTGCGCGTCTGGCGCAGGATCCCAAGCGCTGGCGGCTGGCGCTTTACTACACCCTGGGCGCTGCGCTGTGCACCGGTTTGGCGAGCTGGGCCGGCGGCGCCTGGCTGTGGCTATTGTGGCCGGCACTGGCGCTGCTGCTGGTGGCCTTGAGCTACGCGGTACTCGGTGCCAGCGCGTTTCAAAAAGGCGCTGATGGGCGCCTGTCGATGGCCGCCAGCTGGCTGTTTGCACCCTACCTGCTCGGCGCCTGGATCAACTCGCGGCTGTGGACGCGACGCCATCCGCAGGCGGACGAAATCTGTGACGGGGTCTTCCTCGGCCGTATTCCGGCAGCCGGTGAGGCGGGGCAGTTTTCGGCGATTGTCGACCTGTGTGCCGAACTGCCATGCCTGGCAGCCAAACCATTGGCAAACCATTACCGTAGCCTGCCGACCCTGGATCTGGTGGTCGCCGATCTACAGCTGTGCCGCGCCGCCGCCGACGCTATCGAGACGCTGCGCCAGCAAGGGCCGTTGCTGGTCTGTTGCGCGCTGGGTTACTCGCGCAGCGCCACCGCCGTCGCCGCTTGGTTGCTGCTCAGTGGCCGCTGCACGAGCCTGGCTGAAGCCGAACTGCGCTTGCGCCAGGCGCGCCCGGGCATCGTCCTGCGCAGCGCACACCAGCACATGCTCAGGCAACTGGAGGGGCAAGCATGCACCTGCGCGTAACCGCCAGCCTGCTCGGCCGCGGCCAGCAACTGGAGCGACTGTCCGACGGCATCAGCCTGATCGCGCTGGGCTATGGCCTGGCGCCGCTGCTGGGCGCCCCACTGCCGCTACTGGGCAGTGGGTTATGCGCCCTGCTGGTGATACTCGGCCTTGTGCATAAATACCTGGCGGTGCGAGTCGCGCTGGATGCCGAGTTATTTGCCGAGCTGGCTTCGCGGAGCGACCTGCCAGCCGCTACGGGCCAGCTCGACCGCGCCTTGTTCGACCTCAACCTCAAACCCAGCGCCAGCGACCCGCGCGATTGGACCACGCGCAGCCAGGCTGCGCTCGGCCTGTTACGCCGCCAAGGCCTGTGCCTGGCCCTGCAGATCGCGCTGTGCCTGACTACGCTGCTGACACTCCCTTTGATCGGATAAGACCCGTGCCATGCTCACCGCCCTGACTGCCTTTGCCATCACCTCCGCCGCGCGCCTGATCACCGGCGCCCGCGCCCTCTGGCTCGGCTGCACGCCGCAGCCGGTGCAGCGCCTGTACTTCGCCAACCACAGTAGCCACGGCGACTTCGTCCTGCTCTGGGCGTCGCTGCCGGGGCCGCTGCGCCAGCGCACGCGACCGGTTGCAGGCGCCGACTACTGGGCCAAACCGGGCCTGCGCAACTTCGTCATCCGCAAGGTATTCAACGGTGTGCTGATCGACCGGCAGCGCAGCGAAGTCCAGGCCAACCCGCTGCAGCCGGTGCTTGATGCGCTGTCCGGTGGCGATTCGTTGATCTTCTTCCCCGAGGGCACGCGCAATCTCGGCGATGAGCCACTGTTGCCGTTCAAGAGCGGTTTGTTCCACCTCGCCGTCGCCAACCCCGACATGGAAGTGGTGCCAGTGTGGATCGCCAACCTCAACCGGGTCATGCCCAAGGGCCGCGCCCTGCCGCTGCCGCTGTTGTGCACCTTGAGCTTTGGCGAACCGCTGCAGGTGCAGGCCGCTGAAGACAAGCACGCGTTTCTCGAGCGGGCCCGCCAGGCCCTGCTGAACCTGGCCCCCAAGGAAGCCTGAGATGGACCACAACACTGTTTTGCTGTTTGCCGGGATCGGCGCGCTGCTGCTGCTCGCCAGCGTCATCGGCCGCCTGCTCAAGTGGCGCGCCGGCGCCGGCCCCCATGCGGTGATCGACAACCTCAATGCGCGGATCAACGCCTGGTGGGTGATGGTGCTGGTGATCGGCATCGCCTTCCTGTTCGGCAAGTACGGCGTGATCGTGCTGTTCTACTGCGTGTCGTTCTATGCCCTGCGCGAGTTCATGACCCTGACCCCGACCCGGAGCAGCGACTACCCGGCACTGGTTGCGGCGTTCTATGTGGCATTGCCGCTGCAGTATCTGCTGATCGCGATGGACTGGTACGGCCTGTTCAGCATCTTCATCCCGGTGTACCTGTTCCTGTTGCTGCCGATTCTGGCCAGCTTTGGCGGCGATACCACGCGCTTTCTCGAACGCGCCTCGAAAGTGCAGTGGGGGCTGATGATTGCCGTCTACTGCGTGTCGGCGGTGCCGGCGCTGATGACCCTCGACATCCCCGGTTTCGAAGGCCGCAACCTGCTGCTGATCGCCTGGCTGATCCTGGTAGTGCAGATCAGCGATGTGCTGCAGTACGTCTGCGGCAAGCTGTTCGGCAAGCGCAAAGTGGCACCCAACCTGTCCCCGTCGAAAACCCTCGAGGGCCTGCTCGGCGGTGTAGCCCTGGCCACTCTGATCGGCGCCTCGCTGTGCTGGATTACCCCGTTCAGCTTCTGGCAGGCGGCGTTGATGGCGCTGACCGTGAACGCCATGGGCTTCTTCGGCGGGCTGGTGATGTCGGCGATCAAACGCGACCGCGGGGTCAAGGACTGGGGGCACATGATCGAAGGCCACGGCGGCATGCTCGACCGCATCGACTCGGTGTGTTTTGCCGCGCCGGTGTTCTTTCACTTTGTGCGTTACTGGTGGGCATAACCGCGCGGCGATAGCGCGGGCAGGCAGGTAGAGGTCGAGCGCAGGCAACTGGGCCACGCGCGATAGCCCTATGGTGATGCGTCCATAAGCATCCCAAAGGGAACACCTGCCATGTCCGATTTCATTACCGTCCTGCGTGAAACCTGCCCGATCCCGGTAGTCGACGCGACCAAGTGGAAGCGCATTGGCGGTGACCCGCACACGGTCAACCTCAACGCCTACCTGTCGGCTGACGGCAGCAAGATCATGGGCACCTGGATCTGCACCCCGGGCAAGTTCGAGGTCAACTACGACAAGTGGGAATTCTGCCACTTCCTCGACGGCTACTGCATCATCACCCCGGAAGGCGAAGAGCCCAAGCACCTCAAGGCCGGCGATGTGTTCGTCATCGAGCCGGGCATGAAAGGCACCTGGGAAGTGGTCGAAACCGTGCGCAAGTATTTTGTCTTTGCCTGATCAAAGATTGAGTTGATCGGCTAAGCGCAAGGCAAAAAAAATCGCGACTCGAACCGCCCTCCCCCAGGTGCGCAGTTACAGTGGGAGGGCGCTTCGAGCCACGATCAAGACACGTGACGCTCAATCCTTCTTGCGATAGCCCTCGACGATTGCCGAGAAGTCCTTGCCGCCATCGCCGCGCAGGCTCATCGCCTGATACAGCTGCTGCGCCACGGCACCGAGAATCACCGGCTGATGCGCCTGTCGCGCAGCTTCAGTGGCCAACCCCAGATCCTTGAGCATCAGCTCGGCACCAAAGCCGCCGGTATAACCGCGCGCGGCAGGCGCCGTGTCGATCACCCCCGGCCATGGGTTGTAGGTATCCGAACTCCAGCAACGGCCTGTGGAACTGTTGATGATGCCGGCCAGCACCTGGGTGTCGATGCCCAGCGCATTGCCCAGCGCCATCGCCTCGGACACGCCGATCATCGAGATGCCCAGCAGCAGGTTGTTGCAGATCTTGGCGATTTGCCCGGTACCGACTTCGCCGCAATGGACGATGTTGCGGCCCATGTCCTTGAGCACCGGCTCCAGGCGAGCAAACAGTTCAGCGCTGGCGCCGACCATGAAGGTCAGGGTGCCGCCCGCTGCGCCACCGGTACCGCCGGACACCGGCGCATCGCCCATGTCGACGCCCTTGGCCGCAGCAGCCTTGGACACTTCGCGGGCGGCCTGTGGGTCGATCGTGCTGCAATCGACGGTCGGCGTACCTGGGCGAATCCCGGCCAGCACGCCGTCATCGTTGAGGTAGACGCCACGCACATGCGCTGCCGCCGGCAGCATGGTGATGACCAGCTCGCTGTTGGCCGCAGCGTCCTTGGGTGAGGCGCTGATCTGCCCGCCAAGCTCGGCAAGTTCGGCCAGTACGTTCTGGTTGAGGTCGAACAGGTTGAGCTGATGCCCAGCCTTGATCAGGTTGCGGGCCATGGGCGCGCCCATGTTGCCCAGACCAATGAATGCAATACGCATGGAGCCTCCTTAGCGCAGGCTGATGGTGGTGTTGACGCCGTCGTTGACGCTGTCGTCATCGAACCAACGGGCCGTGACCGTCTTGGTCTGAGTGTAGAACTGCACCACCTGCTTGCCATACGGGCCGAGGTCGCCGAGCTTGGAGCCGCGCGAACCGGTGAAGCTGAAGTACGGCACCGGCACCGGGATCGGGATGTTGATGCCGACCTGGCCGACGTCGATCTCGCTCTGGAACTTGCGCGCCGCAGCGCCGCTCTGGGTGAACAGGCCGGTGCCGTTGCCGAACGGGTTGCTGTTGACCAGGGCGATGGCCTCGTCGAGCGTGTCGACTTCAAGGGTAATCAGCACCGGGCCGAAGATTTCCTGGGTGTAGATCTGCATCTCGGTGGTGACCCCGGAGAACAGCGTCGGGCCGACGAAGTTGCCTTGCTCATAGCCCGGCACGCTGACGTCACGGCCATCCAGCTCCAGCTTGGCGCCCTCGGCGATGCCGCTTTCGATCAAGCCCAGCACGCGCTCCTTCGCCCGTTTCGAGACCACCGGGCCAACATCCGTGCCTGGCTCGCAACCGGCGTTGACCTTGAGCTGGCTGGCGGCAGCCTTGATGTCCGGCAGCCACTCGCGGGCCTTGCCGACCAGCACCGCCACCGAGGTGGCCATGCAGCGTTGCCCGGCGGCACCAAAAGCAGCGCCGACCAGGGCGTTAATGGTTTGCGTGCGGTTGGCGTCAGGCAGCACCACCGCGTGGTTCTTGGCCCCCATCATCGACTGCACGCGCTTGCCGTGCTGGCTGCCGAGGTTGTAGACGTGGGTACCGACCTCGGTCGAACCGACGAACGAGATTGCCTTGATGTCCTTGTGCGTGCAGATCGCATCTACCACCTGCTTACCGCCGTGGACCACGTTGAGTACACCGGCCGGCACCCCGGCCTGCAGCGCCAGCTCGACCAGCATCAGGGTCGACAGCGGGTCCTGTTCGGACGGTTTGAGGACGAAGGTGTTACCGCAGACGATGGCCATCGGGAACATCCACAGCGGGATCATCGCCGGGAAGTTGAACGGGGTGATCCCGGCGCAGACGCCGATCGGCTGACGCAGCGTGTAGGTGTCCACGCCGCCAGCGACGTTCTCGGCGAACTCACCCATCTGCAGGGTGCCAATCGACGCTGCGTGTTCGACCACTTCCAGGCCGCGGAAGATATCGCCCTCGGCGTCGGCAATGGTCTTGCCCTGCTCGGCGCTGAGGGTCTGGGCGATGCGTTTGCTGTGCTCGCGGATCAGCGCCTGCAATTTGAGCATGATGCGCATGCGCGCCCCGATCGGCGTGTCGCGCCAGCTGGCGAATGCACGCTGGGCGGCAGCGACGGCGGCATCGATCTCGTCGACCGTGGCAAACGGCACCCGCGCCAGCACTTGCTGGGTAGCCGGGTTGACGACATCGCGCCATTCGGTGGTTTTCGACTCGACCCATTGGCCGTCGATCAGCAGCTTGACCTGCTCAATCTGAGTCTGGGTCGGGGATTGGGGTGCGTTCATCTGCGCGTTCCTTGGAATTATTGTGGGAGACGAGATCGCCAGGCGGGGCTGGCGTCGAGGCGCTGATTTCGAGTATAGATGTGCAAACATCCAATAAGAACGCACATAAAAACCGGATCATCATGCAAAAAGACCTTACCTCCCTCAGTTCGCTGAACTGGGATGACCTGAAGTTCTTTCTTGAAGTGGCGCGCACGCGCAAGGCCAGCAGCGCGGCGAAACGGCTGAATGTCGACTACACCACGGTGTCGCGGCGAATCAGCTCGCTGGAGGCGGCGCTGGGCACGTTGCTGTTCGAAAAGTCGCGCACCAATGGCTTTGTCCTGACCAACGAAGGCCAGCGCCTGCTCGGTTACGCCGAATCCGTCGAGAGCACCCTGCACATGGCCTGCGAGCAGGTATCAGGCTCCGGCGTGGCCTTGTCCGGGCACGTGCGCATGGGCTGCACCGAAGGTTTCGGCAGTTTCTTCGTCACCCCGCAACTGAGCCACTTCGTCGACGCCTGGCCGGCGATCACCGTGGACATCCTGCCGCTACCGCACTTCATCAGCCTGTCCAAGCGCGAAGCCGACATCGTTATCGCCCTCGAGCGCCCAGAACATGGCCCCTACGTGTGCTGCAAGCTGACCGACTACCGCCTGCGCCTGTACGCCACCCAGGACTACCTCGACAACCACGCGCCGATCCGCCAGGTCAGCGACCTGGCCGAGCACCCGTTCATCAGCTACGTCGACGACCTGGCCTTCAGTTCAGAGCTGCTGTACCTGGCCAACCTGATCCCCAACGCCCACGCCCACCTGCGCAGCACCAGCGTCATTGCCCAGTACACGGCTGCGCTGCAAGGGCGGGGGTTGGCGATTCTGCCATGCTTCCTGGCTGCACAGGATCCACGGCTGGTGACAGTGTTACCGGAGGAGATCGCGATTACCCGGCAGTTCTGGATGTACTGCCGGGAGGATTTGCGCAAGCTCAAGCGGATTACCCTGTTGTGGGATTACATCCGCGAGGTGACCGAGGCCAATGCGCCGCTGTTGCTAGGCGAATCACGCGAGATGCGCTTCGCCCAGGACTGACTCAGTTGGACGCCACCACGATCGACACCCGGCGGTTTTCCGTGCGCCCGGCGCTGGTGCGGTTGTCGGCGACTGGCTGGCTGCTGCCGAGGCCGCGACTTTGAATGTTCTGCGGTTGCATGCCGATCTCGATCAGCGCCTTGGCCACGCTCTGGGCGCGGCGTTCGGACAGTTGCTGGTTGTAGGCCGCTTTGCCCGAGGCATCGGTGTGGCCGTCGACGCGGACACGCTGGATATCGACGCTGAGCAAGGCCCGGCCAATACGCTCGACGATGGTTCGGCTCTGGCTGTTGAGGCTGTCCAGGTCACTGCCGAACAGCACTTTGCCGGACAGATCGAAACTCCATCCATCATCGGTGGGGGTGAAGCCCTCGCGCTTGAGCACGGCGATCTGCTCGGCAGTCAGTCCCGGCGGTGGCACACTCTGGCAACCGCTCAAGGCCAGCAGACTCAACAACACTGCCATGCAAGGCAGGCGCAAACGTACAAACAGTTGCAACACGATCAGCTCCTTTTTTCAAAATCTGCGGCGCTACTTTCCGTATGCGCCACATGCCACTGGCCGCGGCGTGCGCGTTTGGCCTGGTACATCGCCGCATCAGCGGCATTGAGTAGACTGGCCGGGTCATGGCCATCGTCCGGGTAACACGCGATGCCAACGCTGAGTGAGGCGCTGATGCTGGTGCCATCGTTCAGGGCTATCGGCAGCTTCATGCTGGCAACGATCTTCTCGGCAATCCGTTGGGCGTCCTCGCAGGATTGCAGCGGGGTCAGCAATACCGCGAACTCATCACCGCCCAGCCGCGCGACCAGATCATGCTCGCGCAACTGCGCACGCACCCGCGCAGCAACGGTGACCAGCACCTCGTCGCCAACGGCATGGCCCTGGCTGTCGTTGATCTGCTTGAAGTGATCGCAGTCGATGAACAGCAGCGCCAGATGCTCCTGGTGACGCTCGGCAGTGCGCAAGGTGCGGCTCAGGCGCCCCTCGAAGAAAGCGCGATTCGGCAACCCGGTCAGGCTGTCGTGACTGGCCAGATGGGCCAGGGTGGCGTTCTCGCTGCGCAGGTGGTTCTGCCAGTTCTCCAGTTCGTCGAGCAGGGCATTGAAGTCGTTGCCCAGCTCGTTGAGCTCGGCGATGTGGGTTTCCGGTACGCGGCGGTCGAAGCTGCGCTCGCGGCGGGCGGCGTGGGCGACGCTGGCAAGGTTGCGCAGAGGTCGGATGATGTCGCCGAACAGGCGCCGCGACCAGTGGCTGGCAACCCAGGCGCTGAGCAGCATGCACAAGAGGATGCCGGTCAGCCCGCTGAGCAGAAAGCGCAATACGCTGCGGCCCTGGCCGGTGACTTCGATGTGGCCGACCTGCTGTTGCTGATGGAGAATCGGCATGTGCACCGGCTCGACCAGAAAGCTGCTTGCCAGCGACCGTTCCAGCGGCGCCAGCACGCCGTCTTCGGGCCTTTGCCAGTGGGCCAGCAGCTCACCCTCGTTGTTGAACACCTTGGCGTCGGCCACGCCTTCGTTGGCGGCGATCAGCGCCAGTGACTCGTTGGCGGCGGCGCTGTCGTCGAACACTACCGCGGCTTCGACTGTGTAATTGATCGAGCGCGCGATCAGGTGCAGGTTCTGATTGGCATATACGCGCAAGGCCAGCACGCCAAGCAGGGTCACGCACAGGCCAGCCAGGCCGACCGCGAGCAGGGCCACGCCCAAATGCCCGCGGCCGAGCACAGCGCGCAGGGTCGGCCGGCGGTCGCGCCTGGCTGAGCGGATCATGGCTGCACCGCGCGGCGACGCGACAGCTGCAGCACGCTGGGGTGGATACGCACACCGCTGCGGGCTACCGAATCGAGGTTGACCTCGAAGGTTACCTGCTCGTCGCTCACGCGCAGGCAGAACAGGCTACCGACCGTGCAGGGGTCGTCTGCTTCGCTGATGCTCAGCACCGGCCGGCCGCTGAGGGCATGGAACAACCGCTCGCGCTGGCCACGGTCGAGCTTGCCGATATACACCGCATCGCAAGCACCGGCGGTTTGCGGATCGTCGGCCAGAAGGCGACGGGTCTGCAGCGGCTTGCCAGAGTTCTGCTCGGTGCCCTTGATCAAGTCATCGGCGTATTCGGTCGGGCCGATCAGGCACAGCCGCAACGGAGCCGGCTCACTGGGCCAGCGCGCGTAGCTGAAAATGCCCAACACCACCTGGGTCACGGCCTTGCCCCGCTGCTGCGCCAGGGCGGCGCTGGCAGCGGGCTCTGCCCGGCTGGGGCTGGCGTAGAGCAACAGGGCAGCGAGCAGCAGGGCAAGCGCAGCGCCCGTTGCGCGCGCCCAGGTCGAGACAGCCACCATGTGGGAATTTTCTCAAAATCTTGTCAGATGATGCCGCAACGATAGCATATTGCCGCTGCGGCAGAACGTCAGCCTTGCTCCAACATCAGGCCGGAGATGCGCCGCACGCGGCGTTCAACCGCCTCTTCGAATACTCCCGCACGCGGCTCGATCAAGCTGAAGCAGTGCTTGGCGCGGGTAATGCCGGTATATACCAGCTCCTTGGTCAGCACCGGATTGAGCGTGTCCGGCAGCACCAGAGCGGTGTGGCTGAACTCCGAGCCCTGCGACTTGTGCACGGTCATGGCATAGACGGTTTCGACTTCATTGAGCCGGCTGGGCAACACGAAGCGCACCCCGCCACTGCCATCGTTACGCGCAAAGGCCACGCGCAACAAGGCGACGCCGCGCTCGTCGGGCAGGCGCAGGGCAATGCCGATATCGCCGTTCATCAGGCCCAGACCATAGTCGTTGCGGGTGACCAGCACCGGCCGGCCTTCGTACCACGGCTGCTGACTGTCGATCAGACCAGCGTTGTGCAGCACGCGGGTGACGCGCTCGTTCAGACCCTGCACGCCCCACGGCCCCTTGCGTACAGCACAGAGCAGCTGGAACTCCTCGAAACTGTGCAGCACCTGGCCGGCCCACTGCTCCCAGCGCGGGTCGTCTGCTGCGGTCGCGGGCGGGGGGCGCAGGCGACCGATGTTGCGCAGGTAATGGCGGTAGCCCTGTGGGCCGTCGGTGCCGCGATCAAGGCCATCGAGCAGCAGTCTGTCGAAACGTCGATCATGCTCGCCTTGCAGCGACAGGCCTTGCACGTCGTCGAGCTTTTGCGTCAGCAGTTCGCGCGCCGCCTGAGCTTGCTGGCGGTTGACCAGGCGGGCCAGCTGACCGATCCCGCTGCCTTCACCAAAACGCCGCGAGTGGCGCAACATCACCACCTGCTGCGCAAGTGGGTGCTGCTCGGCGTCGCCGGGGGTTAGCCCGCGGTCCTGCAGGGACTGTCCGCCGACCTGCTCCAGCCAGGCGCGGGTGGCCGCCGAATAGAAACCCTCCTCGGCGTCGCGGCACAGGTCACCGAGCACTGCACCGGCTTCGACCGAGGCCAACTGGTCCTTGTCACCCAGTAGCACCAGCCGCGCCGACGGTGGCAAGGCGTCGAGCAGCACGGCCATCATCTCCAGGTCGATCATCGATGCTTCATCGATCACCAACACATCCAGTGGCAACGGGTTGCCAGCATGGTGGCGGAAATGGCGCGAGCCTGGGCGGCTGCCGAGCAAGCGGTGCACGGTGCTGACGTCGGTCGGAATCTGCTGGCGGACCTCAGCGCTGACCTCAAGCAACTCGACCTGTTGGCCAATCGACTCGGTCAAGCGCGCAGCGGCCTTGCCGGTGGGCGCTGCCAGGCGAATCCGCAGCGGCCTGCCCTGCTCCACCGCAGGCCCTTGCAGCAGTGCCAGCAGGCGCACCACTGTTGTGGTCTTGCCGGTGCCGGGGCCGCCGGTGATGATGCTGAACGAGGCGCGGGTAGCCAAGGCGCAGGCGAGTTTCTGCCAGTCGACCTGGCCTTGCGGCGCGCCACCCTTGAACAGTTGCTCAAGCCGTTCCGGCAGCGCTGGCGCGATGACTTGATCCGCTGCCAGGCGCTGGCGCAGCGCGTTGTCGATCTGCCGCTCGTAGCTCCAGTAGCGGCGCAGGTACAGGCGCAAGCCGCTGAGGACCAGTGGTCGCGCGCTGTGCCCTGGCGTATTGCCAGTGGCCACTAGCGGGCTGGCTGCGATGCGCTCGCACCAGGTGTGCTGATCGAGCTTGGTCAGCAGTTGGGATGGCAGCAGCAATGGCCCGTCGAGGGCATCACCTTCCGGTGGCAGCGACAGGGCGAAGTCCGGCTCGGCCAGGGTCTGGGCGAGGTCCAGGCAGACATGCCCGTGACCCAACTGGTGGCTGGCCAGGGCAGCGGCGAGCAACAGCAGCGGATCGCTGCCGGGCGCACGCTCTTCAAGAAAACCCACCAGTGCGCGGTCGAGCGCGCGCAGCCAGCCGCGCTCAACCCAGCGGTCGAGCAGGATCAGCAGGTCATGGCTGCTCTGCAGCGGCGCCAAGGCAGCCAGCTGCTCGGCTTGCAGGGGGGTTGGCAACAGGTCTTCAAGGCGGCGGCTCATGGCGCGGCTCCGGCAAACAGGTCCTGCTGTGCCGGTACCGGGGCACCGCGGAACAGGGCATCGAGGGCTTCGATCAGCTCACGTGGCGGCTTGCTGAAATACACCCCGTGGCCTGCCCGGCTGGCGCCACGCAGGAAGATGAACAGCGCACCGCCGACATGGCGGTCGTAATCGTAGTCGGGCATGCGCGCGCGCAACTGGCGGTGCAGCGCGAGCAAGTAGAGCACGTACTGCAGGTCGTAGCGGTGATCGAGAATCGCCTGTTCCATGGCCAGCGCGTTGTAGCTGTGCAGGTCCGGGCCGAGCCAGTTGGATTTGTAGTCGGTCACGTAATAACGGCCGTCCAGCTCGAAGGCCAGGTCGATAAAACCTTTGAACATGCCATTGAGCTGGCTCGGCTCGGCGGCGGCACGCGCGGCGCCGCCGTGGGTATGCCGGGTCACCAACTGATCAAGCTCGATGACATCGACCTTGTGACTGGCAAACCAGAATTCCATCTCGATCTGATACTGCTGCAGGTGCGCCAAGGTCAATTGGCGATCCTCGCCATGTAACGGCAGCGGCTCGACCAGCAGATGCTGCAGCCACTCGGTGAGGCCCGGGATCCAGCCTTTCCAGTCGCGCCGGTTGCAGCGTTGGCCGACCGTATGTTCGATGAGCTGAGGCTGCTGGCTGACTTCGGCGAAGCCCTCACGCCCGGCCCACTCGAGCAGACCGTGCAGGAAGGTGCCAGGATTGGGCCCGCGTGGGAAGCGATGAATGTCGCCGCTCTGAGCCGGGATATCACGCAACTGCTGGGCGTCGATGCGCTCGTCATCGGTCAGCTGCTGGGCCAGCGAGCTGTCACCGGCAAGGCTCTGGTCGCCCATGCGCAGGGCGCTATAGGAGGCGATCCACCAGTTCTCTGCCGCAGCCCGGCGTGGCTTGCGCGCAGCAATCAGCTCGTGACCATCTTGTGGGGGCAGATAGCGCTGTTCGTCTGCGCCAGGCAGCTCTTCACAGACGATATCCGCGCAGCTCGCTTGCAGGCTTTGCAGCCACTCGGCCAGCTGTGCCGACGAGGCCAGCGGCAGGCCGCCGCCGAGCAGATAGCCCAGAGCCGAGCGATGCAGCAGGGAGTGTTTCTGGTTCCCGCGTTTGAGGTCGGCGACACCGAGCCAGCAGGCATGCTGGGCGCGGGTCAAGGCGACGTAGAGCAAGCGCAGATCTTCGGCCAGGCGCTCATCATCGGCGCGCTCGATCTGCTCTTGGTCGGGTGTCAGGGTCAGGTGCGCGTGGCCGTCGCTGTCGTGCCAGATCAGCGGCAGGCGCTGGCCATCGACCGGCTTGCTGGTGCAGATGAACGGCAGATACACCAACGGATACTCAAGCCCCTTGGACTTGTGAATGGTCACGACCTTGACCAGTTGCTCGTCGCTTTCCAGGCGCAGGATCTGCTCTTCGCCCGCCTGCCCGGAGCCGGCCAGGTTCTCGCCCAGATGGCGGATCAAGGCTTGCTCGCCATCCAGTTCGCCAGCGGCCTGCTGCAGCAGTTCGGCCAGGTGCAGCAAATTGGTCAGCACCCGCTCGCCGTCGCTGCGGGCAATCAGCCGGCGCGGCAGTTCGAAGTCATGCAGCAGGCGCCGCAGCATCGGCAATACGCCCTGGCGCTGCCAGGTTTCGCGGTACTGGCGGAAGCGCATGACCCAGTCTTCCCAGACCCGCTCGTCCTGATTCAGCCGCTCGAGTTCAAGCAGTGACTGCTCGAGGGTCGGGCTGGCCAAGGCGGTCTTGAGCAGGCGCTCGGAGTCGGGTTCGGCGCAGGCCTTGAGCCAAGCCAGCAGGTCGTGCGCCTCCTGGGCGGCGAACACCGAGTCTTTGTCCGACAGGTACACACTGCGCACATCGCGCGCTGCCAGCTCGGCGCGGACCAGCTGCGCTTCGCGACCGTCGCGCACAAGGATGGCGATATCCGAAGGCAGGCACGCCCTGAGTTTGCCATCGATTTTTTTGAATCCACTGACGCCCTGTTGACCACCGTTGAGCAGCCCGACGATATGGCTGGCGCAGCTGGCGGCCAGTTGCTGACGATAGAGGGTACTGGACACCGGTTCGTCACTGTCCAGCCGCCAGCAATGCAGCGCGGCGGATGGCTGGTCGTTGATCAGCAGTTGCTCGCTGCGGCCCTTGGCATGGACCTCGATGAACGGCAAGGGATTGTCTTGCCCCTCACGGAACAGGAATGCGCCGCGGCCACTGCTACGCCCTTCTGCGGCGAGGAACAGGCGGTTGACCGCACTGACCATGGCTTTGCTGGAACGGTAGTTGGTGTCCAGGCTGTGCAGGCGCCCGGCAGTGGCGCGGCGGGCCGCCAGGTAGGTAAAGATGTCGGCACCGCGGAAAGCGTAGATCGCCTGCTTCGGGTCGCCGATCATGAACAGGCCGGTTTCGGCGTGGTTCTGGCTGATCTGGTAGATGCGCTCGAAGATGCCGTACTGGACCGGGTCGGTGTCCTGGAATTCGTCGATCAGGGCGACCGGGAACTGCTCGCGGATGAGCGCGGCCAAGCGTTCGCCGGACTCCTGATTGAGCGCGTGCTGCAGGCGCAGGAGCATGTCGTCGAAGCCCATCTCGGCGCGCCGGCGCTTCTCCTGCTCGAAGCGTGCCGACACCCAACTGGCGGCATGCTCGAGCAAAGGCACTTCGGGGCTGGCCAGGCCTTGTAGCTGCTGGCGCAGGGTTTCCATGGCGCGCAGGGCCGGGTGATCGGGTGGGTCACCCTGCTTCCAGGCTTCGGCCATGCCGGCTGGAGTCAGGCGGGTGAAGCCAGTGCCCAGATCCAGTTCGAGGACCTGATCGTCACCGGCCCAGGCGCGCAGTTTTTCGAACCACGGCTCGAAGTAACGCGCCTGCAGCTTGCGCCCATCAGCGTGCTTGGCCGCAACCGCCGCGTGGCAGATCTGCTGCAACTCGTCGGCCCAGACGCCCCAAGGCGCCTTGAGCTGGCACAGCTGCTGCGCGCGTTGCTCCAGAGTGGTCTCGATCAGTGCCTGCGGCTCGATATCATCGGCGCTGCTGGCGACACGGCCAAACAGCGGACGCAGGCGCGGCAACAAGGCATCGGGGCTGACCCAGTTGCCGCGTACCCAGTTCAGGGACTCGCCGCGCATGCCATAGCAGAAGCGCCGCCAGTAGTCGCGCATGACCTGGCCGAGCAGTTCGCTGTGATCGGTCTCAAGACTTTGGGTAAACAGGCTGCCGCTGTCGAAGGCGTGTTCGCGCAGCATCCGTTGGCACCATCCGTGAATGGTCGACACGGCGGCTTCGTCCATCCACTGTACGGCCACTTCCAGGCGGCTGGCGCAACGTGGCCAGAGCTCTGCCGGGTAGTCGGCACGGAGCATCTGCAGCAGCGGGTCGGCGTCGCCCAGCTCGTCACGGAAGAACCGTGCGGCTTCGGCCAGTCGCGTACGAATGCGCTCACGCAGCTCTTTGGTGGCCGCATCGGTAAAGGTCACCACGAGGATCTGCGGCGGCAACAGCTCGCGACCAAAGCCGTGCACATCGCCATGGCCGAGGATCAGCCGCAGGTACAGCGCCGAGATGGTGAAGGTCTTGCCGGTACCGGCGCTGGCTTCGATCAGCTGGCTGCCATGCAGCGGGAAGCTCAAGGCCAAGGGGCGGGCCTGGGTCATGCGGCACTCTCCGGATTGCCCTGGGTTTGCCAGGGCGCGGCGAACAGGGGGCGGTACAGGGCTTCACACCAGCCTTCAAAGGTTTCATCGGCGCTGAGTGCGGCGAAGTCGCGGAACTGGCGCGCCAGGGCGAGGCTTTCGCTGCGTTCGCCAAAGCTGTTCTGGCCGTCGCCTTCGTAGGCCCGGGCGGCAGCGGCCAAGGCCTTGTCCGGGTCGTCCTGGCCGAGCCAGGCGAAGGCGGTCTTGGCCGCCACCGGCAGCGGCGCGTTCATGCCGGCTTGGCGTGCGACCAGCAGATCAGCAAGCCGCTCACTGGCCTCAGCCTGTGGCAAAGGTTCCAGCAGCAGGGTCAGGTCGCTGGCCACCAGTGCACTGTGCAGCGGGTAGCCGGCAGCGCAGCCAGCCAGGTGCATGACCCAGGTCGGAATCAGCCGATGGCGCTTGAGGTTGTTACGCCCGGCACTGATGGTGTTGGGGATGGTAGTGATGCTCAGCAGGCTTTGGTCGGCCGCCTGATACACCCGCCCAAGCCAGCCTTGCAGGCGCTCGCGGCCATGCTCGAAGTGAATCGGCAGCGCGCCTTCGACCAGGCTCGGCCAGCGTTGCAGCAGGTGTCGATGACGTTGCAGCAG
The DNA here is from genome assembly GCF_044740745.1 of Pseudomonas sp. NPDC088322. Taxonomy (NCBI): domain Bacteria; kingdom Pseudomonadati; phylum Pseudomonadota; class Gammaproteobacteria; order Pseudomonadales; family Pseudomonadaceae; genus Pseudomonas; species Pseudomonas sp. NPDC088322. The sequence goes on from NZ_JBIURK010000006.1 coordinate 412,865, forward strand.
ATTGGGCAGGGGCTCGATCAGCTCGGCCTGAAGGATCTCGCCAAAACCGGCCAACGGCAGCAGGCCATGGCCTTGCAGGCGGCGCGCCTGGGCGTACAGGGCCGATTCGGCGTTGCCTGGGTCAGCCAGGGCGGCATCCAGCAGGCTTTCGCTGAGGCCGTAGCGCTGCAGTGCGTCGAGCACGAACGGTTCTTCGTCCGGGGTCGGTGCCTCGAGTGACTCGAAGAACACCTTCAAGCGCTGGCGGAAGAAATGCCGCACCGGGTGACGCAGAAAGTCCTGCAGTTGGGTCAGGCTCAGCGGCTCGTCATTGACGTAGGGCGCTAGCGTGTCGTCTGCGGGCGGTGTGGCAGCCTCGGCCTGATGCAACAGTTGCCACTCATGGGCGTAACTGAACAGCGGGCTACCTTTCTGGAAGTAGCGCTGGCTGAACGGCTGCAGCGGGTGCTCCTGAGTCAGGCCGTGCAGCAGTTGCTGGCCGGCGTCTTCGCGCAGGCCTGGCTTGGCGTTGGCGACTTGCCAACCGGCGGCCAGGTGATCGCGCAACTGGCCGATCAGGACCGAGGCCGGCCGCTCGCTGTTGTCGCGGATGCTGCGCCCTACCCAGCTGACATACAGCTGGTCGCGGGCAGACAGCAGGGCCTCGAGCAGCAGGTAGCGGTCATCCTCACGGCGCGAGCGGTCGCCTGGGCGGTAGTCACTGGCCATCAGGTCGAAATCCAGCGGCTGCTGGGCTCGTGGGTAATCGCCGTCGTTCATGCCCAGCAGGCAGACCACCCGGAAGGGGATCGCTCGCATCGGCATCAGCGTGCAGAAGTTTACTGAGCCGGCGAGAAAGCGTTGCGAAAGCTTGCCTTGATCGAGACCTGACAGCCACGCCTCGCGCACTACCGTCAGTGGTAGTGGCTCGTGCAGGGCGACCGTATCGCAGGTTTGCAGCCAGGTGTCGCGTAGGTCCTGAAGCTGTACCAGGAGAAACTCGTCATGCTCGTTTTCGGCGAGGAAAAACACCTGCAGCAGTGCATTCAGGCGCTCGCCCCACTCAACTGCTGTAGCCGCTTGCGCGAGCTCGACGCAGGCCACATCAAGCGCATCGAGCAACGCCACCAGCGGCCCGATCAAGGCGGCATCGAGGCCGCCGATCTCGTCGTAGGGCTCGATGCCATCGCAGCCCTCGCCTACGCCCACTGCGTAACCGAGCAGCATCCGGCGCAAGCCAAACCGCCAGCTGTTCTGCTCCAGCCCTTCGGGCAGGCCGAGGCTGGCGCGCTGGGCGGCACTCAGGCCCCAACGGATGCCGGCGCCTTCGATCCAGCGATGCAGGGTCGGCAGGTCGCTTTCCTGAATGGCGAAGCGCGCGCGCAGTGCGGGCACATCGAGCAGATCGAGTACTTCACTAACGGCAAAGCGACTGTCGGGCAGCTTGAGTAGATGCTCAAGAGCGATCAGTAAAGGGTCACGGCCACGCTGGCCCTGATCGGTCAGGGTGAACGGGATATAGCGCGGGTCGTGGCGATCGAGCTGGCCGAACACCGCGCGGATATGCGGGGCGTAGTCATCGATGGCCGGCAGCATGACGATGATATCGCGCGGGCGCAGAGTAGGATCGGCGCTGAAGCGGGCCAGCAGTTGGTCGTGGAGGATCTCGACTTCACGTTGGGCGCTGTGGGCGATGTGAAACCTGACCGAGCGGTCCTTGGTCGGGTCCACTGCGGGCCAGACTTCGCGGGTTTCGGCCAATGGCCGCAACTCGAGGATGTCATCCTGCAACTGATTGAGCAGATTGCCTGGCTGGGCCTCACTGAACAGGTCGATGCGGCCTTCGTTGAACACGCCAAGGTAACTGGCAGGGTCGTCGTAGCTGTCGAGCAGGTTGATGTAATCACGGCCCTGTTTGCCCCAGGCAGCGAGCAACGGGTGAGCATGCTGGTGCAGGCTCTCGTCGTCCAGTTGCAGGGGCATGCCCTGCTTGCGCTGTTGGCGCTTGTACTGGTGACGGAGCAGGTCTTTGTCGGCAACGATATCGCCCCAGTGGTGACGACATGGGTTGTGCACGCAAAGCAGCACCTGGCTGAAACGGGCCAACGCCGCCAGAGCCTCGAGTGCCTGCGCCGGCAGGGACGAGATACCAAAGACGATGACTCGCGCTGGCAGGCCCTTGGGCGGCTGCTCGAGGCTGTTCATACGCTCGATAAAGCGCTGGTGCACGCCGGCACGGCTCTGCTCCATACCGGCCTGGCCGACATCTTCGAGCAACGCCCGCCACAGTTCGGCCTGCCAGCAGTTGCCGGCAGCCAGTGGCTTGCGCTGGGCGCGGGCGGTGTTGAGAACATGCTTACCGGCTGCCCAATCCTGCAGCCAGTCGGCGCGGTAGACCTGATATTGGTCGAACAGGTCAGCCAGGCGCTCGGCCAGCTGGTAGCGCTTGCGCAGGTCGCTGTCGTCAGTCAGAAAGCGCCGTAGCGGCTCGAAGTGCGGGCGCTCGATCAGTGCCGGCAGCAAGCGCATCAGGCGCCAGGTAAGTGGGGCCTTGTCGAGCAGGGATACTTCGGGGATTTCGTCGCGGCCGAGCACCTTGCGGTACAGCTGCCACATGAAGGTACCGGGCAATTGCACATCGATGGCGGCAGCGATGCCACAGCCGCCGCTGTCATCGTCTTGTGGGTCTTCGGCCAGGGCGAGTTTCAGCCATTGGGCGATGCCATTGCTTTGCACCAGGGCGACTTCGTTTTCCAACGGGGCCAGAGGGAAGCGGCGCATCATACTCACCACCAGGCTGCGCAGGTCGTCCAGGCGGTTGCCGTGAACAATCATGAAGCCGGGGTGCAAGCGGGTATCTGCCATTGCGCTCTCTCTGAAAGGCGTTCGTCCTGGGGGGAACCATATCATGGGCGGGGGTGGTGCGATGGGGGCCGCTATGTAGCCCCAGATTTCCGGATCCCGGAAAAGACAAAACCCCTACCTGCTCGCGCAGATAGGGGTTTTGCGAAATGAATCTTGACGATGACCTACTCTC